>NZ_JNZY01000017.1 GCF_000717655.1 Streptomyces katrae | reverse complement strand
CGCGGCTCGTACTGGACGTACTTGCGCGGTCCGACAACGCGGCGAGGTGCCGTGCCGGGCGTCGCGACCCGGTGAACCTTGCCGGTCACAGCACTAGCGCAGACGGAGAGCCTTCATGACCTTGAGGCTGCGGGTCATGAACGCCGCGTACCTCTCGTCGTCCATGCCCAGCGAGGGCGCCATCGGGAGCAGCCGCTGGTGGGCGACGGTCTGGGCCTCGGTGTACTTGAGGATGCCCTCGGAGCCGTGGCGGCGGCCGAGGCCGGAGTCCTTCATGCCGCCCATGGGCGCCTGGGCGCTGCCGTAGGCGGGGGCGTAGCCCTCGTTGATGTTGACCGTGCCGGTGCGCAGGCGGGCGGCGACGGCGTGGCCGCGGCGGGCGTCCTTGGTCCAGACGCTGGAGTTGAGCCCGTACGCGGTGGAGTTGGCCTGTGCGACGGCCTCGTCCTCGTCGGTGAAGCGGTAGATCGAGACCACCGGGCCGAACGTTTCCTCGCCGCAGACCGCCATCGGCGCCTCGACGCCGTCGAGGATGGTGGGCTCGTAGAAGAGCGGGCCGATGTCGGGGCGGGCGGTGCCGCCCGCGACGAGGGTGGCGCCCTTGGCGACGGCCTCGTCGACGTGCCGCTGGACGGTCTCCAGCTGGCGCTCGCCGACCAGTGAGCCCATGTCCGCGCCGTACGCGAGGGAGGCGCCGAGCCGCATGGCCTTCGTACGGGCGGCGAAGCGCTCGACGAACGCGTCGGCGATCGAGGCGTGGACGTACAGCCGCTCGATGGAGATGCAGAGCTGGCCGGCGGAGGAGAAGCAGGCGCGGACGGCGCCCGCGGCGGCCTTCTCGACGTCGGCGTCGTGCAGCACGAGCATGGCGTTCTTCCCGCCGAGCTCGAGCGAGACCCCGACGAGGCGGGCCGCCGCGCCCTGGGCGACCTCGCGGCCGGTCCGCGTGGAGCCGGTGAAGGAGACGTAGTCGGCGTGCCGGACCACCGCGGGGCCGACGACGGGCCCGTCGCCGAGCACGATCTGGAAGACCTCGGCGGGCAGTCCGGCCTCGATCAGCAGGTCACGGGCCCACAGGGCGGTGAGCGCGGTCTCGGTGTCGGGCTTCATGACGACGGCGTTGCCGGAGACGAACGCGGGCAGCGCGTCACCGACGGACAGCTCGAGGGGGTAGTTCCAGGGGGCGATCTGGCCGACGACCCCGCGCGGCTGGCGCAGCTCGGTGACCTTGGTGAGGGTGGGCATGGCACCCGTGTGGCCCTTGGGGCGCAGGTACGCGGGGGCCTTGCGGCCGTAGTGCCGGGCGGCGACGGCGACGGCCTGCACCTCCTCGTGGGCGTGCAGGCGGGCCTTGCCGGTCTCCAGCTGGATGAGGTCGAGCACCTCGGCCTGGCGGGCCAGGACCAGGTCGTGGAAGCGGAGCAGTACGCCGGCCCGCTTGCGCACGGGGACCGCGGCCCAGGCGCCCTGGGCGGCGCGGGCCCGGTCGAAGGCCTCGGCCACGTCCTCGGGGGTGGCCTCGGGCAGGTCCGCCAGCTTGGCCCCGGTGAAGGGGGTGTGGTTGGCGGTCCGGCCGGAGCCGAGCACTCCGCGGGTGAGCCGGGTGACCAGGTCGGGGGTCACCACGTCGGCGGCGGTACGGGCACCGGCCGGGGCGGGGGCGACCGGGTTGGTGGGCTGCGGTGCGCTGCGGAGGGGGGCCGGGGCCTGCGAGTCCGTCATGGCGGTGAGCGTATTCCGCCTGCGAGGCTTTGGGTACCCGTCGGTAACCGGATTTTGTCATTTCCGCCAGCGATTGCTGGCAGGATGCCGGAATCGGGCGGGAAAGAATCAGGACCGCTTGGCCGGCGGCTCCCAGCCGCTGAGCACGATGTCGAACTGCTGCTCGGTCGTGGCCCAGTCGGAGACCGGGCTCGACATGTAGATGGCGTACTCCGTGCCGTCCGGGGCGATGTACATCTGCTCCTTGGCCCTGCGGGGACCGGGGTGGGTCTGCTTCTCCGTCCAGCTGAAGTCCCAGAGCGCGGCCCGGGTGCTGTCCTGGAAGGTGTTCTGGTTCAGCCGCACCTTCTTGTAGTCCGTCCGCTTCTGCACCTGCTGCTCCAGGTCGAGCACGTGCGCCAACGGGTCCCGGTAGTCCGGGGTGGGGTCGGCGGCGATCCGGATGAAGTGCTTCCCGTCGTCCGGGGTGTAGTCGATCTGGTCGCCGTTCGCCACGCGCTTCCAGCCCTCAGGGACGAACAGGGTGAAGCCGCCGATGGGGTCGGTCACCTTGGTCCAGCCCGCCGGCGCGGCGGCCACGTCAGGGGCGCTGACGTTCTTGTCCGCGTCACCCTTCCCCTGGTCGCCCGCGTACTTGAGCACCCCGAACACCCCGCCGCCGCCGAGCAGCGCCGCCACCAGGGCGATGCCCGCGGCCCGCTTGAGCCAGCCGTTCGCCGGGGCCGCGGGAGCGGGTACCGGAGCGGTCTCGGCGGGCTCCGGCAGCGGGGTGGTGTGCGAGGTCGTCCGCGCGGCCGTCTGCGCTCGCTGCGCAGGCGCGGCCGGCCCGTCGGACGGCTCCTGCGCCGGGGCCAGTTCGTCCTGGGTCACCGCGCGGGTGGGCACGTACGCATGCGCCGCCTTCGGCTCGCGGCCCTCCATCGCCTCGATCAGCATCCGCTCGGTCTCCTGGGCCGAGGGCCGCCCGTCCGGATCCTTGCGCAGCAGGGCCGTGATGACCGGCCCCAGGGCCCCCGCCTGCCGCAGCGCCGGCGGCTCGTCGTTGACCACGGCCTGCAGGCTGGAGATGGGCGAGGTGCGGCGGAAGGGCGAACGGGCCTCGACGGCCGTGTACAGGGTCGCGCCCAGCGACCACAGGTCGGAGGCCGTACCGGGGGTGCCACCGGTGACCCGCTCCGGGGCCAGGTAGTCGATCGAGCCGACGATCTCGCCGGTCCGCGTGATGGAGGAGTCGCCCTCGATCGCGGCGATCCCGAAGTCCGTGAGCAGGACCCGCCCGTCCTTGGCGAGCAGCACGTTGCCCGGCTTCACGTCCCGGTGCAGGACGCCGACCGCGTGCGCGGCGCGCAGCGCACCCAGTACGTGCAGCCCGATCCGGGCCGCCTCGGTGGGCTCGATCCGGCCGGCCGCCTTGGCCGCTTCCGCGAGGGAGGGGCCGTCGATGTACTCCATGACGATCCACGGCCGGTCGTCGTGCTCCAGCACGTCGTGGACGACGACGACGGCCGGGTGCTGGATCCGGGCCGCGGCCCGGGCCTCCTTCTGCGTCCGGGCGTGCAGGACCTCCCGGTCGGCCTGGGCGACGTACAGACCCGCCGTCAGTTCCTTGACGGCGACGGTCCTGTGCAGCAGCTCGTCATGCGCGCGCCACACCTTGCCCATGCCGCCGCTGCCGATGGGCTCCACGAGCCGGTACCGGCCAGCGAGCACCGCGCCCGCACCTGTCTGCTGTTCCACGAAACCCCGCCACTCTGTGCACTTCGGGCCAGATTACGGAGCCCTCGGGGCTGCCGGAACCGTGAAGGCGCGGTTCCGGCAGCACTGTGACGCAATCGCCGTACTGAGCCACCGTCAGTCCGCCTCAACCGCCCGATTTGTAACTCCCCGTGGCCTTCTCGAAGACCTCGGTGACCTTGCCCTCGCCGTCCTGCGGACCGGTGACCACGACGACGTGGTAGCTGCCGCCCAGCGCCACGACGAAGTTCCGGGCGACGACGCTGCGGCCGTTGCCGTCGATCCACGTGTACCGGCCGGTGACGCGGAGCTGGTTGCCGACCTTCGTGGTCTTCACGTCGCCGCCGCTGGCCCAGGTGGAGGACCGGTACGGAGCCAGCTCCGGCTCCTTGTCCTTCTGGTACGTCGCCGGGTCCGGATTGCCGTCGACCTTGTCCCGCCCGGGGACGACCGTCAGGACGTACTCCCCGTCGGTGTAGCGGACCTGCCCGGCCTCGTTCATGCCGCGCCGCTCCCAGCCGTTGGGGACGGCGATCTCGAAGTGCTCCGGGTCCTGCTGGGTGGTGTACCCGGGCGGGGCGGGGGCGGGGGCCCCGGTCTGGGGGGTCTGGGGCGTCTGGCTCTGCTTGGGCGAGGACGGGGCGGGCGTGGAGGCGGAGGGCGACGGGGACTGCTGCGCCACCGGTGACTTGTCGTCGGCATCCCCCCGGTCCGCCTCCTTGGGCAGGAAGAGCATGGCGTAGGCCACGGCCCCGGCGAGCAGGGCGAGGACGCCGACGAGCAGGATCCGCCCGAGGGAGCGCGGCTTGCGGGAGGGGGCGGGGTTGCGGTGGCGGCCGTGGAGGTCCCCCCGCCGGCGCACGACGGGCAGCCGCGCGGGATCCGGCTCCGGCATCGGGAACGCGCCGAGGCCGCCGTCCGGCTCGGGGGCGGACCGTACGAGCGAGCGCAACCAGCCGCGGAGCTCCTCGAAGTCGGGGCGCTCGGTGGGGTCCTGGCGCAGCAGCGACTCCACGACCGGGCGCAGCGGGCCGCACTCCTCGGCGAAGGCCGGGGGCTCGGCGCAGACCATCTCGACGAGCTCGGTGACGCTGTCCTCGGGGTACGGGGCGTGGCCCTGGACGGCGCGGTACAGCAGCGCACCGAGCGCCCAGAGGTCGGTGGCGGGCCCGACGGGGGCGGCCAGCTGCCAGGGCCCCGTGACGGGCCCGGCCTGCTCGGGGGCCCACCGCTCGGTGACGGCCCCGACGACGGCCATCCGCGTCTGCCGCGCCCGCTCGGCATCCAGCCCGCTCCGGATGCCCCCGCCGCCCCAACCCCCGCCGTGGCCGGGCGGACTGGGCCGGCCGGGCAGGGACCGGCCACCGGTCGGCCGGCCGGGCAGAAGCCGGGCATCCGGCTCTCCGGGGAGCACGTACGGTGCGGTATGCGGGCCTACTGTCGCCTGCTGCGGGGCCTGGCCGGGCTGATGCGCCGGCCTCCCCGGCCGGCCGGGGAGGTGAGCGCCCGTATCGGCGCCCTCGGCCCCGGTCGGCCGAACGGGGCCGGACTCGCCCGGGGGCAGGTACGAGGCCATGTTCGGGCCCTCGGCGCCCTGCGGCGAGGTCGGGGGCCGGGGGTCGGCCTGGTGATAGCCCTGGGGCAGGGCGAGTTGTGCGGGCAGCGCGGGACGGGCCGGCGCCGGCTCGGGCTGTGACTCGGGCTCGGGCTGCGGCTCCGGCTGCTCGGCGGGGGGAAGGGCGGCCTGCCGGCGCGGGGTGGCTCCGTGCCACGGCGCGCTCGTACCGGTCTCCGGGCCGCCGTACGGGTACGCGTACCCCTGCGGGAGGTTCGACCCCTGCGGCCTCGGCTCCGGCGCGGGTTCGGATCCGCCCTTGCGCTGCTCGGTGACCCGCGCGGCGGCCGCCTGTGCGCCAGCCCGGTACGCGGCGATGGCCCCGGCCCGGGCGGCGGCCTTGAGGTCGGGCCGCTCCCCCGTCGCGCCGGGGGTGATGTGGTCGGAGTACCGCGGTCCGGTGTCGTACCCGGGCGCCACGAGGGGCGCGTAACCGCCCGCGCCCGGACCGGCATCCCGCTCGCCGCCCGCCGACTCGTCCGGGTCCCCGCCCCGGGTGCCCCGTACGGCAAGCCCCGCACCGGGCGGCGTCCCCCGGTCCTGCTCAGCGCCGGGGTTCGGTGCCGTGTCCCGGACGGGATCGGCGGCTAAGGCGGCCGTACCCGAGTCCGCTGGCGCCGGGGGCGCTGCACCGGGGCCCTGGGCGGCGGAGTTCCGGCCCGTACCGGGGCCATCGCGGAGCGGCGTGCCCCAGCCGCGGGCCGGGGGCGGCGTCGCGTCGGGCGGGGCCCAGCCTTCGGACGCGCCGGGGTTCGGCGGGACCGGGTCGTAGCCGCACAGGGCGTCCTCGGCGGCCCCCGCCGCCAGCCCCGTCAGCACGACCCTCCCGTCCTCGCATATCAACACGGTCCGGACCGTGATGTTCCGGTGGGTCCAGCCGTGCGCGTGCAGCACCCGCAGCGCGGTCAGCACGTCCGCGGCGACCTCCGCCGCCCGGTACGGGCTCAGCGGTTCGTCGGCGATCAGCGCAGCCAGCGGACGTGCCGGGACCAGCTCGCTCACTATCCAGAGCGACCCGCCCTCGGCGAACACGTCGAAGACCTGGTCCAGCCGCGGATGGTCCGGCACGGACGCGGCCGCCTGCGCGGCGGCGATGGCCCTCCGCACGGCCGGCAGATCCCCCGCCGACCGGCGTCCCGCCGCCATCGGGGCCCGCGCCCCGTCGGCGGCCGCCGCATCCCCGTCCAGCAGCTCGGCATCGACGAGCTCCGGCAACGGCACCTGCCGTACCAGGACTTCCTGCCCGCTGCGCGTGTCGAAGGCGCGGGTCTCGACCAGCTCGTACTCGTCCGACGGCGGCAGCGGCAGACGGTAGCGGTCGGCCAGGATCCGGCCCGCGTAGTCCTCCACTCCGCCTCCCCCGAGTGCTGGGGGCGCACGTGTCCCATGGCCCCGCAGCCACGATACGTCGCGCAGGGCGCCCGCGTCCCGGGCCTGGAAAGGCTCGTGGCGACTCGTGGCGAGCGGCTGCTCAGCCGAGCGGCTGGAAGGTCGCGAACGCCGTGTTGCGCATCGTCGTGCACTCCGGCCCGTCCCACTGGTCCGCCGCGCAGCTGATCATGATGGCGTAGCCGTGCTTCGCGTCCACCTTGAAGCCGCGGTTGAGCACGCGGACCTTGATGCCCTTCTGCTCCCGCTCGAACTCCCAGTCGGCGACGGTCGGGTAGCCGTTGTACTCCGTCGCGTCGATCCGGATCGTCCGGTAGTTCGTGCTGGAGCTCGCCGTTCCGGCGACCGCTTCCGCCCACGCGGCGCGGGCGTCGTTGCCGGGGCTGGCGGTGTAGTCGACCTGGATGCGCGGGAAGCCGCCGTCGCGGCTGTATATCGCTCCGGAGTTCTCGCCGGCTATGGCCGTCACCTTGAAGCCCGACGGCATCGCCATGGAGAAGTGGAACCCAGGGTCCGTCACCTTGGCGTAGCCGTCGGGCAGTCCGCCTCCGGGACCGCCCGGCGAGGTGCCCTGCCCCTGGCTCTGCCCCTGGCCCTGGCTCTGCCCCTGGCCCTGGCCCTGCTGCCCGCCCGGGGACTGCCCCTGGCTGGGCTGGGTGCCGCCGGTGCCGGTGGTGGTGCCGGTGCCGCCCTTGCCCGCGGTGGCGTTGGTCTCGCCGGTCTTGGCGGATCCGCTGGGGTTCGGCGTCCCGGAAGCAGACGTCCCCGGAGCGCCCTTGCCCTCCTCCTTCTTGTCGGACGGGTCGTCACCGCTGAACGCGTACGCGATCAGGGATCCGATGACGGCGAGGGCGACGACCACACCCGCTATCGCCAGGGCGATGGTGCGGCGGGACATGACGTCGGTGAGCGGCGCCGCGACCGGCGAGCGCTTGCCCGCCGCCGGGGGCTCGGCCGCCGAGGCCGCCGTCGCCGCCGCTGCGGCCGCCGCGGCCTTGCGGGTCGCCTTCAGCGCAGCGCGGGCCCGCTCGCGCTGCTCGCGCTCGAGCCGCTCGCGCTCCTTCTTCTCCGCCTTCTCGGCGGCCTTTTCGGCAGCCTTTTCGGCGGTGACCTTGGCCGCGGCCTCCTTGGCGTCCGCCAGCGAGATCTGCCGGGTCTCCTCGACGGCCGGAGCGAGGACCGGGGCGGGCGCCGGCTCCGGCGCGTTGATGACGGCGGTGAGCATCGCCCGGGCGCGCTCGTCGTCGAGGCGGCGGGCCGGGTCCTTGGCCAGCAGGCCGTAGATGACCTCGGTCAGCGGACCCGCGTTCTTGGGCGGATCCACCGGCTCGGTCATGACGGCGGTGAGGGTGGCGAGCGCGGACCCCTTGTCGTACGGGGGCACGCCCTCGACGGCCGCGTAGAGCAGTCCGCCGAGGGACCACATGTCGGCGGGCGGGCCGGGCTTCTGGCCGCGGGCGCGCTCGGGGGAGATGTACGAGGGGGCGCCGACGAGCATGCCGGTGGAGGTGACGGAGGGGTCGCCCTCGACCTGGGCGATGCCGAAGTCCGTGAGGACGACGCGGCCGGTGCGGGCGATGAGCACGTTGGACGGCTTCACGTCCCGGTGCAGGATGCCCTGGCCGTGCGCGGCGCGGAGCACGTCGAGGACGGCGAGGCCGACCTCGGCGGCGCGGTGGGGGGTCAGCGGGCCCTGTTCGCGGATGAACTCGGCGAGCGAGGGGCCCTCGATGAGCTCCATGACGATCCACGGGCGGGCGTCCTCGTCGACGACGTCGAAGACGGTGACGGCGCCGCCGCTGCGGATCCGGGCGATGGCCTTGGCTTCGCGCAGGGTGCGGGTGATGAGGCGGCGCTTCTCGTCCTCGTCGACGCCGCTGCTGAAGCGGAGTTCCTTGACGGCGACGGTCCGGCCGAGGGTCTCGTCCTCGGCGCGCCAGACCGTGCCCATGCCGCCCTTGCCGAGCACTTCGCGCAGCCGGTAGCGCCGCGCGAGCAGCCGCCCCTCGTCCTGCCCGCCCTCGGCAGCCTTGGCAGCAGCCGCCTTGACGGCAGCGGCCACGGCATCGGCCTTCTCGACGACGGAATTCCCCGCCGCAACAGGCTTCTTGTCCTCGCCCCGGGCAGACGCCGCCGCAGCCTTCGCCGCAGCAGGCTCCTTGGCCTCCGGCTTCACCGGCTCGGCCGACGCCGCGACAGGTTTGGCCGTCGGCGAGCCGACCGGCTTCGCGCCCTCAGGCGCACCACTACCGGCCCGGCCCGGTGCCGGCTTCCCGCCTTCGGCGGAACCACCCGCAGCCTTCGCCGCCCCGGTGGCAGACGCAGGCTTGCTCAGGTCCGCCTTCGCCCCGGCAGGCTCGGGGTCCTCGGACCCCGCAACCGCGGCCGCCGGCTTCGGCGCAGGCGAGGCCGCAGGCTCGTCCGCGTCCGGCTTTGCCGCAGGCAGCACGGGCGGCTTCGCCGTGGGCGGCGTGGCAGGGTTCGGGTGGCCGTCCTGCTTCGCCGCAGGCGACTCCGGCTCCGCCGACACAGGCTTCGCCCGGTCCTGCTTCGCCGCAGGCGACTCGGCGGGCGACTCGGTGTGCTCCGGCTTCGACATGCGTCCCCTCTGCGATCGTGCCGCCTGCTCCGGCTGCTCCGGCAGCCTCCGGGGTCCCCGGCGGCCCGCCCCGGGAGAACCCGCGCGGTAACCCGCCCCGGCAGAACCCTCATTGTTCCTCACTCCGCAACGGACGGGCGCCCCGGGTCCGCGGTTCCCCCCTCCGGATCCCGGACTTACAACGGAACGATGTCGGGAGCCCCCAACCGCGCCGCGTCCGCCGTCTGGTCGTCCGGCTGACGCTGCGATTCCCGTTCCGCCTGCACCCGCTTGTCGTAGTGTTCCACTTCCTTCGCGATCTGCTGCTCGTCCCACCCCAGGACCGGAGCCATCAGCTCCGCGCACTCCCGCGCCGACCGCGTCCCCCGGTCGAACGTCTCGATCGAGATCCGCGTCCGCCGCGTCAGCACGTCGTCCAGATGCCGCGCACCCTCGTGCGAAGCCGCGTACACCACCTCCGCCCGCAGGTAGTCGTCCGCCCCGCCCAGCGGCTTCGCCAGCCCGGGGTCCGCCGCGATCAGGTCCAGCAGTTCGTCCGTCATCGAGCCGTACCGGTTCAACAGGTGCTCCACCCGCACCGCATGAAGGCCCGTCCGGGCCGCGATCCCGGCCCGCCCGTTCCACAGCGCCCGGTACCCCTCCGCCCCCACCAGCGGCACGTCTTCCGTCACGCACTCCGCGACCCGCTGGTCCAGCCCGTGCACCGCCTCGTCCACCGCGTCCTTCGCCATGACCCGGTACGTCGTGTACTTGCCGCCCGCGACCACCACCAGCCCCGGCACGGGATGCGCCACCGTGTGCTCGCGCGAGAGCTTGCTCGTCGCGTCCGACTCCCCGGCCAGCAGCGGCCGCAGGCCCGCGTACACCCCCTGCACGTCGTCCCGCGTGAGCGGCACCGCCAGCACCGCGTTCACGTGCTCCAGCAGGTAGTCGATGTCCGCGCTGGACGCCGCCGGATGTGCCTTGTCGAGGTCCCAGTCCGTGTCCGTGGTCCCCACGATCCAGCTCCGCCCCCACGGGATCACGAACAGCACGGATTTCTCCGTCCTCAGGATCAGGCCCGTCGAGGAGTGGATCCGGTCCTTCGGGACGACCAGGTGGATGCCCTTCGACGCGCGGACGTGGAACTGCCCCCGCTCCCCGATCAGCGCCTGCGTGTCGTCCGTCCACACCCCGGTCGCGTTCACGATCTGCCGCGCGCGGATCTCGTACTGGCCGCCGCCCTCCACGTCCTGCACGCGCGCCCCGACGACCCGCTCCCCCTCGCGCAGGAAGCCGACCACCCTCGCCCGGTTGGCGCACTGCGCCCCGTACGCCGCGGCCGTCCGGACCAGCGTGGTCACGAACCGCGCATCGTCCATCTGGGCGTCGTAGTACTGCAGCGCCCCCACCAGCGCGTCCTTGCGCAGCGCCGGAGCGACCCGCAGCGCGCGCTTGCGCGACAGGTGCCGGTGTACCGGCAGCCCCCGCCCGTGCCCGCTGGACACCGACATCGCGTCGTACAGTGCGACGCCCGATCCGGCGTAGAACCGCTCCCAGCCCTTGTGCTGCAGCGGGTACAGGAACGGCACGGGCTTGACCAGGTGCGGGGCGAGCCGCCCCAGCAGCAGGCCGCGCTCCTTCAGGGCCTCCCGTACGAGCGCGAAGTCCAGCATCTCCAGGTACCGCAGGCCGCCGTGGATCAGCTTGCTCGACCGGCTGGACGTGCCGGACGCCCAGTCCCGGGCCTCCACCAGCCCCGTCGAGAGGCCTCTGGTCGCGGCATCGAGGGCGGTGCCGGCGCCCACCACGCCCGCGCCCACCACCAGCACGTCCAGTTCCCGCTCGGCCATCCGGGCGAGCGCCTCTTCGCGCTGGACCGGCCCCAGTGTCGCTGTCCTCACGGCTGCCTCCCGTTCGGTGCGGGTGTTCCCCGCGCGGTGCGGGTGATCCCGCTCACATCCCCCGCCCTCGATTCTGACCCGCCGCACCCACATCAGCCACCGCCTGTGGACAACACAACGGCGACCATCACCCCGTAATACGACACATCGGTCATATATACGCCTAGTCTGACATCGCGCCAGCTCCACACCTGGACCCGCACGGTCCACAGGACTTGCGCACCCAGCCCCCTCATGCATGCCAGGGAAGGGACGGCACCCCATGCCCGCAGATCTCGCCGTCATCGGACTCGGCCACCTCGGCCTCCCGCTGGCCCAGGCGGCCGTCGCCGCCGGAATCGAGACGGTCGGCTACGACAGCGGTCCGGCCACGGACTCCACCCTCACCGCCGCCGAGGTCCGCCGCATGTCGGCCGCCGGCTTCCGGGTCACCACCAACCCCGCCGAACTCGGCCGGGTCCGCACCGCCGTCATCTGCGCCCCCACCCAGCTCGGCGCCGACCGCGCGCTCGACCTCTCCGCCGTCGGCGAGGCGGGCCGCACGCTCGCCGCCCGGCTGCGCCCGCACACCACCGTCATCCTCGAATCCGCCGCCCACCCGGGCGTCACCGAGGAGTACCTGCGCCCGATCCTCGAGGCCGGCTCCGGACTGCGCGCCGGCCGGGACTTCCACCTGGCCTACTCCCCCAGCCGCCTCGACCCGGGCAACCGCACCCACGGCGTCGCCAACACCCCCAAGGTGATCGGCGGCCTCACCCCCGCCTGCACCGAGTCCGCACACGCCTTCTACGCCCGGCTCACCGAGAAGGTGGTCCGCGCGCGCGGCCTGCGCGAGGCCGAGACCGTGCAGCTGCTGGAGACCAACTACCGGCACGTCAACATCGCCCTCATGAACGAGATGGCGGTGCTCTGCCACGACCTCGGCGTCGACCTGTGGGACGTCATCCGCTGCGCCGAGACCAAGCCGTACGGATTCCAGGCCTTCCGGCCCGGCCCGGGAGTCGGCGGCCACAGCGTTCCCCTCGACCCCAACTACCTCCCCCACACCACCCGCACCCCGGGCCACCCCTTGCGCATGGTCGGGCTGGCGCAGGAGATCAACAGCCGCATGCCCCAGTACGTCATCCAGCGTTCCGCCACCCTGCTGAACGAGCACGGGAAATCGGCCCGCGGGGCCCGGGTCCTGCTGCTCGGCGTCACCTACAAGCCGGATCTGGGCGACCAGGAGGGCTCGCCGGCCTGCGAGATCGCCAGCCGCCTGCTCGACCTCGGCGCACTGATCAGCTATCACGACCCGTACATCGCCGGATGGCGCGTCAGGGACCAGCCCGTCCCCCGGGCCGAATCGTTGTACGAGGCCGCCGCGAACGCCGATCTGACGATCCTGCTCCAGCACCACCGCACGTACGACCTCCAAGGTCTGGCGGTGAAGGCGCAGTTGCTGCTGGACACCCGCGGCGCCAGCCCGGCGGGTGCGGCACACCGACTCTGACCACGCCGCAAATCCCTTCTCCGGATGTCGGAGCGGGCTGCTAGCCTGCGGCGACTTATCTCGCACATACGCCTTCGGCACCCTGCGTTCCCTGCGCACGCCCACGCGTATGCCCGAATCCCTGGGGGGGATTTCTCCATGAGCCAGCACGTCCAGCCGCCCGCGCCCGACTCCGCGACCCCGGCCGTCCCGTACCCGGCCGAGCCCGCGCGGACCGGCAACATCGGCCTCGGCATCGCCGCGGCCCTGGTCGCCGCCCTGGCCGCGGCCGCCGCGTACGGCGGGATCATGAACGCGATCGACCGCCAGGTCGGCTACGCGGCGGTCGGCGTGGGCATCCTGGTCGGCTTCGCCGCCGGAAAGCTCGGCGGCAAGAACCCCGTGCTCCCCGTGGTCGGCGCGATCCTCTCGCTCGGCGCCGTCTACCTCGGACAGTTGTTCTACATCGCGCTGGCGCTGGCGGACTACGGCAACGTCGGCCTCGGCGACGTGCTGAGCCACGCGGGCGTCGGCGGTCTCAACGACATCTGGCAGGAGGGCGCGGAGGCGATGGACTACGTCTTCCTCGTCATCGGCGGCTTCGTCGCCTTCGGCACGGCCAGGAAGATCAGCGACTGATCGCTCCAAGGGCGTCTCCGAGCAGGCACGTTCGGCAGAAATCCCTGTTGGCGGCCGCTGCTGCGGCCCTATGATCCGCGCGTGTCTGCTCACCCCCCGCCCGGCCGGCCCGTGTTCGCGCCCGGCGACCGCATCCCCGCTCTCGGCGCCCTGCGCGACGCCGTCCTGCGGCACGACGGGGACGCCGTGGCCGCCGCCTTCGA
The DNA here is from genome assembly GCF_000717655.1 of Streptomyces katrae. Taxonomy (GTDB): domain Bacteria; phylum Actinomycetota; class Actinomycetes; order Streptomycetales; family Streptomycetaceae; genus Streptomyces; species Streptomyces katrae_B. The sequence continues at coordinate 179,844 of NZ_JNZY01000017.1, read as the reverse complement.
GGCACACTCCGACGAGGACGACCGCGCCCTCGCCTGCCGGGTCGTCGCCGGGATCCCCGACCACGACGGGTTCCTGCGGCAGGCCGTGGACCGCGACCCGCGGGGCCCGCTGGCCCGCTCCCTGCTCGCCGACCGGCTGATCCAGGCCGGCTGGACCATCGGTTCCGGGTACCGCGCCCAGCACGTGACGCGGCAGCAGTTCGGCGAGTTCCACGCCCACCTGCGGCGCGCGGAGGTGCTCCTCATCGACGTCTGCGCCGAGCACCCGCAGTACGCGCTCGCCTGGTACCTGCGCGTCATCACCTCGCGCGGCCTCGAGCTCGGCCTGGGGGAGACCCGGCGCGGCTACGAACGGCTCGTCGAGCACCACCCGCACCACTACCCCGGCCGGCAGCAGCTGCTCCGGCAGATCTGCCCCAAGTGGGGCGGAACGCGGGAGTCCGCGCACGGCTTCGCCGCGGAGTGCGCGAGGGCAGCGCCGCCCGGGAGCCCGAACGGCGCCCTGGTCGCCATCGCGCAGATGGAGCAGTACCTGGAGCTGCGGGAGCGGGCGGGCGACCGGGCCGCCGAAACGTATCTGCGCGGCGTGGACACCCGGCAGGCCCTCCTCGTCGCCGCCGCGCACTCGGTCCTGCACCCCGCGGCCCGCGCCGAGGCCCACCAGCTCGTCGGCGCGCACAGCGCCTTCGCCGCCGCACACTGCGCGGCCGGCCGGCACGCCGGGGCGGCTGCGCACTTCCGGGCCCTCGGCGACCGCGCGAGCGAGTTCCCGTGGGGCTGCATCGGCGGCTCCGACCACGAGGCCGAGTTCGCCCGCCACCGCAAGACCGCCCTGGCGAAGGGCTGAGGGGGACACCATGGACACGAACGCCACCGCACCCGCGACCGACGCCGGCACCAAGGCCACAACCGACGCCGACGGCATCACCACCACCACCGTGGACGGCATCCGCACCGTCCTCGCCCCCCGCTCGGGACTCCTCGCCGCCGGGCTCCTCTTCCGCGTCGGACGCGCCGACGAGACCCTCGCCACCAGCGGCGTCACCCATCTGGTCGAGCACCTCGCCCTGCACCGGCACGGCCTCGGCGGCCTGCACCACAACGGCGCCACCGCCGCCGCGTACACCCACTTCCACGTCACCGGCACCCCCGCCGACGTGGTCGAGTACCTCAACGGCGTGTGCGCGGCGCTGCGTGACCTCCCGATGGACCGGCTGGAGACCGAGAAGGAGATCCTGCGCACCGAGGCCGCCGGCAAGGGCCACGGCCCGGCCCACGCCGCCACCCTGTGGCGCTACGGCTCCCGCTCGTACGGACTGACCGGCTACGCCGAGACGGGCCTGTACCGCCTGACCGCGGACGACGTCCGCGCGTGGGCGCAGACCCGCTTCACCACCGAGAACGCCGTCCTGTGGATCACCGGCGACACCGTCCCCGACGGCCTCGACCTCACGCTCCCGAGCGGCGAGTGGCACCCGGCCCCGGCGGCCACCTCCGCGCTGCCCGCCACCCCCGCCTACTTCCGGGGCGACGAGCGCGGCGTCGTCCTGACCGCCGTCGTACCCCGTTCCACCGAAGCGGGCCTGTTCGCCGAGGTCCTGGGCAAGGAGCTGTTCCGCGAGCTGCGCCAGAAGGGCGGCTACTCCTCCACCGCAAACGGCGACTACTCCCCGCGCGACGCCGACTCCGCGACCGTCACCGCGTACGCCGACGCCCTCCCGCAGAAGCAGGACGCCCTGGTCGGCGCCTTCGTCGACGTCTTCGCGAAGCTCCGGGCGGGCCGTGTCGAACAGGCCGACCTGGACTCCGTACGAGCATCCGCGCTGGCGCAGTTCGACACGCCGGAGCTCGCCGGCTGCATGCTCCCCGGGCATGCCGTGAACCTGCTGCTGGGCCACCGCAACCTCACCGTCGCCGAGGCGAAGGCCGAGATCGAGGCGGTCACCGTCACCGACCTGCGCCGCGTCGCCCGCGCCGTGTGGGACGACGCCCTGGTGCAGGTGCCCGGCCGGGGCGTGGACCGGGCCGGTCTGGCAGCCGCTCCCACCGACTCCCCGGAGCTCGTCGGCGGCCGGCGCCACCCGGCGGTGGCGGACCCGGGCGTCTTCCTGTGCCTGGCCGAGGACGGCGTCAGCCGGGTCTCGCCGGGCCAGCGGGTCACCGTCCGCTTCGCCGAATGCTCCCTGATGCAGGCCTACCCGGACGGCGCCCGCCACCTGGTCGGCCACGACGGCTTCACCGTCACCCTCGAACCGACCCTCTACCACCGGATCACCCCTGCCGTACTGGCGGTGATCGACGCGGCCGTGCCGCCCTCGGTGGTGGTCGCGATGCCGCCCCGCCACCCGTCGCGGATCCCGCAGCCGGCCGGGCCCGGACCGGCGGCCGCCCCCGCCCGGCGCTCCGCCTGGTTCACCGCGCTGCTGTGGGTGCTCGGTGTGCCCGGGCTGCTCATCGGCGGGTCGGCGCTCATGGCGGGCCTCGTCCTGGGGGACGATCACGACCGGATACCCCAGGACGCCGCGCGGGAACTGCTCAAGTGGCTGGTCTTGGCAGGTGCCCTCCTGATCCCCTGGGGCATCTGCCTGGACCGCCGGATCAAGGGCAAGAACTGACGGCCCGAACGCCGAAGGGCCGGCTCCCCCTCCGGGGAGCCGGCCCTTGGTGCGTACGGGTCAGCGACGGTGCTGCGAGTCCGCGACCGTGACCTCGACCCGCTGGAACTCCTTGAGCTCGCTGTAGCCGGTGGTGGCCATCGAGCGGCGCAGCGCGCCGAAGATGTTCATCGAGCCGTCCGGGCTGTGCGACGGGCCGGTGAGGATCTCCTCGGTGGTGCCGACCGTGCCGAGGTCGACCTTCTTGCCGCGCGGCACGTCCTCGTGGACGGCCTCCATGCCCCAGTGGTTGCCCTTGCCGGGCGCGTCCGTGGCACGGGCCAGCGGGGAGCCCATCATCACCGCGTCGGCGCCGCAGGCGACGGCCTTGGGGATGTCGCCGGACCAGCCCACGCCGCCGTCGGCGATGACGTGCACGTAGCGGCCGCCGGACTCGTCCATGTAGTCGCGGCGGGCCGCGGCCACGTCCGCGACGGCGGTCGCCATCGGGACCTGGATGCCGAGCACGTTGCGGGTGGTGTGCGCGGCGCCGCCGCCGAAGCCGACGAGGACACCGGCCGCGCCGGTGCGCATCAGGTGCAGGGCCGCCGTGTAGGTGGCGCAGCCGCCCACGATGACCGGGACGTCCAGCTCGTAGATGAACTGCTTCAGGTTCAGCGGCTCGGCGGCGCCCGAGACGTGCTCGGCCGACACGGTGGTGCCGCGGATCACGAAGATGTCCACGCCCGCGTCGACGACGGCCTTGGAGAACTCGGCGGTGCGCTGCGGGGAGAGCGCGGCGGCGGTGACGACACCGGAGTCGCGGACCTCCTTGATGCGCTGCCGGATCAGGTCCGCCTGGATCGGGGCGGAGTAGATCTCCTGGAGACGACGGGTGGCGGACTCCTCGTCCAGCTCCGCGATCTCGTCGAGCAGCGGCTGCGGGTCCTCGTACCGGGTCCACAGGCCTTCGAGGTTCAGCACGCCGAGGCCGCCGAGCTCGCCGATGCGGATGGCGGTCTGCGGGGAGACGACCGAGTCCATGGGGGCGGCCAGGAACGGGAGCTCGAAGCGGTAGGCGTCGATCTGCCAGGCGATCGAGACCTCCTTCGGGTCCCGCGTACGCCGGCTCGGGACGATGGCGATGTCGTCGAACGCATACGCCCTGCGGCCGCGCTTGCCGCGCCCGATCTCGATCTCAGTCACGTGTGGTGGCCTTTCCTCTGGGTCTGCCCGTCCAGTATCCCCGAACCCCGGCGCCCCGCGTTCCGGTGACCGCTGTACGGACGCGCGCTCGGGCACGGCGAAGGGGGCGGGCCCGGATGGACCCGCCCCCTCATGCGCCGTCGGTTCAGCCCTTGCGGGAGTAGTTCGGTGCCTCGACCGTCATCTGGATGTCGTGCGGGTGGCTCTCCTTGAGGCCCGCCGAGGTGATGCGGACGAAGCGGCCGCGGTCCTGCAGCTCCGGCACCGTACGGCCGCCGACGTAGAACATCGACTGGCGCAGGCCGCCGACGAGCTGGTGCACGACCGCGGAGAGCGGGCCGCGGTACGGAACCTGGCCCTCGATGCCCTCGGGGATGAGCTTGTCGTCGCCGCCCACGCCCTCCTGGAAGTAGCGGTCCTTGGAGAAGGAGCGCTGGTCGCCGCGGGACTGCATCGCGCCGAGCGAGCCCATGCCGCGGTACGACTTGAACTGCTTGCCGTTGATGAAGAGCAGTTCGCCCGGGGACTCCTCGCAGCCCGCGAGCAGCGAGCCGAGCATCACCGTGTCGGCGCCCGCGACGAGCGCCTTGGCGATGTCGCCGGAGTACTGCAGGCCGCCGTCGCCGATGACCGGGACGCCGGCCGCCTTCGCGGCGAGCGAGGCCTCGTAGATGGCGGTGACCTGCGGGACGCCGATGCCGGCGACGACGCGGGTGGTGCAGATGGAGCCGGGGCCCACGCCGACCTTGATGCCGTCGCAGCCGGCGTCGATCAGTGCCTGGGCGCCGTCGCGGGTGGCGACGTTGCCGCCGATGACGTCGACGGAGGAGTTCGACTTGATCTTGGCGACCATGTCGCCGACCAGGCGGGAGTGGCCGTGGGCCGTGTCGACGACGATGAAGTCGGCGCCCGCCTCGATCAGGGCCTGAGCACGGTCGTACGCATCGCCGGCGACGCCGACCGCGGCGCCGACCAGGAGGCGGCCGTCCTTGTCCTTGGCGGCGTTCGGGTACTTCTCGGCCTTGACGAAGTCCTTGACCGTGATGAGGCCCTTGAGGGTGCCCGCGTCGTCGACCAGCGGAAGCTTCTCGATCTTGTGGCGGCGCAGCAGCTCCATGGCGTCGACACCGGAAATGCCGACCTTGCCCGTGACCAGCGGCATCGGGGTCATGACCTCGCGCACCTGGCGGCTGCGGTCCGACTCGAAGGCCATGTCGCGGTTGGTGACGATGCCGAGCAGCTTGCCCGCCGGGTCGGTGACCGGGACGCCGGAGATGCGGAACTTCGCGCAGAGCTCGTCGGCCTCGCGCAGCGTCGCGTCGGGGTGCACCGTGATCGGGTCGGTGACCATGCCGGACTCGGAGCGCTTGACCAGGTCCACCTGGTTCGCCTGGTCGGCGATCGACAGGTTGCGGTGCAGTACGCCGACGCCGCCCTGGCGGGCCATCGCGATGGCCATGCGGGCCTCGGTGACCTTGTCCATGGCGGCGGAGAGCAGCGGAACGTTGACGCGCACGTTCCGGGAGATGAGGGAGGAGGTGTCGATCTCGTCCGGAGCCATGTCCGACGCACCCGGCAGCAGCAGCACGTCGTCGTAGGTCAGTCCGAGCGCGGCGAATTTGTCGGGTACTCCGTCGGCAGTCATGACACCTTCCCAAATGGTCTTGCTCAGCGCGGGTCTCCATGCTAACGGGATCGCGACGCGTCTCATTCCACGAGCCGGGTCCAGCCCAAGTTTCGTGGCTTCCTACTATTGATCGCCGGCGAATTTGCGGCGGGCGCCCCGGCTATTGCTCGGCGAGCGCGCGCAGTCGGCTGAGCGCACGGTGCTGGGCCACCCGCACCGCACCGGGGGACATCCCGAGCATCTGCCCGGTCTCCTCGGCCGTCAGCCCGACCGCCACCCGCAGCACGAGGAGCTCGCGCTGGTTCTCCGGAAGGTTGGCCAGCAGCTTCTTGGCCCAGGCGGCGTCGCTGCTCAGCAGCGCCCGCTCCTCCGGGCCCAGCGAGTCGTCCGGCCGCTCGGGCATCTCGTCGGAGGGCACGGCGGTGCTGCCCGGGTGCCGCATGGCGGCCCGCTGCAGGTCGGCGACCTTGTGCGCGGCGATAGCGAACACGAAGGCCTCGAAGGGGCGGCCCGTGTCCCGGTACCGCGGCAGCGCCATCAGGACGGCGACGCACACCTCCTGCGCCAGGTCCTCCACGAAGTGGCGGGCGTCGCCCGGGAGGCGCGAGAGCCGGGTGCGGCAGTAGCGGATGGCCAGCGGGTGCACGAAGGCGAGCAGGTCGTGCGTCGCCTGTTCGTCACCGTCCACCGCACGGCGTACGAGCGCGCTGACAGCCCCGGCGCTGCCGCCCTTGGCGGCGCCGGTGGAGCCTGTGGCCGCGGGTGACCCCGGAGCCTCGTCGTCGCGCATCAATCCATGGTGCCTTGGCGTCGGAGCATTCGCGCCGCCACGGCCCGTGTTGTGCGTCGAAGCGTTATGAGCGGGTGCGCCTGAACCCATCACTGCACCCTCCCCTCCCGCTCGACCGAGTACTCCCCGAGGCCCCATCCCAGAAAATGCGCCACACCTCAAGCATGCGGCATCGCGCGCGAAGCGACACGTCCCCCGGATTGTGCCCCGCCGATCCCCTGGCACGCACCGGGTCGGGCGGGACGGAAACAGCCGGGACGGCCGTACGGGACACGGGACGGACGGACCGGACGGGACGGGACCGGGCGCGGTCGGGCCCGGTCGGCGGCGCGCCGCGTGCCGCCCCGCCCGCCGGTGGCGGACGGGACCGCTCTCAGCGTCCGGCCTGCGGGCTCGCGGTCAGCGGACCAGGCCCCAGCGGAACCCGAGCGCCACGGCGTGCGCCCGGTCCGAGGCGCCCAGCTTCTTGAACAGCCTGCGGGCGTGCGTCTTGACCGTGTCCTCGGAGAGGAAGAGCTCGCGCCCGATCTCAGCGTTGGACCGGCCGTGACTCATGCCCTCCAGGACCTGGATCTCGCGCGCGGTGAGCGTGGGCGCGGCGCCCATCTCGGCCGAGCGCAGCCGGCGCGGGGCCAGTCGCCAGGTCGGGTCGGCGAGTGCCTGGGTGACCGTGGCCCGCAGTTCGGCGCGCGAGGCGTCCTTGTGCAGATAGCCCCGGGCGCCGGCGGCGACCGCGAGGGCCACGCCGTCCAGGTCCTCGGCGACCGTCAGCATGATGATGCGGGCGCCCGGATCGGCCGAGAGCAGCCGGCGCACCGTCTCCACACCGCCGAGCCCGGGCATCCGTACATCCATCAGAATCAGGTCGGAGCGGTCGGCACCCCAGCGGCGGAGGACTTCCTCGCCGTTGGCAGCCGTCGTCACACGCTCGACGCCGGGCACGGTCGCAACCGCGCGACGGAGCGCCTCTCGGGCAAGCGGGGAGTCGTCGCAGACGAGGACGGAAGTCATGACCGCCCTCCGCAGCTGCTGATGCGCGTCACCTTGAGCCTCCAGGCTGGTACGTATCGTCACCTGTGCGGTCGATGCCCTCGGACACCTGTCCGGGAACTTCTTGGTTCAACCGCCTTCGCACTCTCAACGATGGTCACTCGAAAGAGTTACGGGTCGGACGGACACCTTCGGCACTCTACGTGAGGAGGCGATCACGGCGCGGATGCCACTCCCCGCGCGTCCTCCATCTGGAGCTATGCCCTATTTGGCGGCTTTTCTTCCGTTTGGCACATGTCTGAGGCTAGATTCCCAATGAGTCATATTTACATCTACTCCGACAGTAGGTGTGGAGACTTGGACCGTATCCGTCTCAGTACCGGCACCAAGAGGACTACCCATGGCAGATTTCTCCCGCCTCCCCGGACCGAACGCCGATCTCTGGGACTGGCAGCTGCTGGCCGCCTGCCGAGGGGTCGACAGCTCCCTCTTCTTCCACCCGGAAGGCGAGCGGGGCGCGGCGAGGAGTGCGCGCGAGGCCTCGGCTAAAGAGGTCTGCATGAGATGCCCGGTGCGCTCGGAATGCGCCGCGCACGCACTGGCCGTCCGCGAGCCCTACGGGGTGTGGGGCGGGCTCACCGAAGACGAGCGCGAAGAGCTGATGGGGCGCGCGCGCCATCGCCTGATCCCCGCCTCGAGCACGATCGGCCCCGTCCCCCCGCACTGATCCGCGGGGTTCGCCGAAACATACGAAGGAACGTTTCTTCGACCGGCACGCGAACGGGAACGCCACGCGTTCGGCCGTATCGCCGTACCGCCGTACGGTCATTGGTCAGCGCGTGGCGGCCCGCTCCAGCTCGGCCAGGGTCGCCGCCACGGCCGGCACCCGCGCCAGGTCGGGCAGCGTCAGCGCCACGACCTCCCGCTCCACGGCAGGTTCCACGGCAACCGTGCTCACGCCCTTGGCCCGCACGGACTCCACCGCGAGCTCCGGCAGCACCGCGACGCCCAGCCCCGCGCCGACCAGGCCGACCACGGCCGGGTAGTCGTCGGTCGCGAAGTCGATGCGCGGGGTGAAGCCCACCCCCTCGCACACCTCGACGAGATGGCGGCGGCAGCGCGGACAGCCCGCGATCCAGGGCTCGTCGGCGAGTTCCGCCATGCCCACCCGCTCGGCCCCGGCCAGCCGGTGCCCGTCCGGGACCAGCCCGACGAGCCGGTCCGTCAGCAGCGGCCGCACCACGAGGTCCTCCCACTCGGCCGCCGATCCGGCGGCCCCGCCGTACCGGAAGGCCAGCGCCAGGTCGCAGTCGCCCTCGCGCAGCATCTCCACCGACCGCGGCGGCTCCGCCTCGACCAGCGAGATCCGGGTACCGGGGTGCTCGGCGCGCATCGCGGCCAGCGCGGTCGGCACCAGCGTGGAGCTCCCGCTGGGGAAGGACACCAGCCGGACCCGGCCCGCGCGCAGCCCGGCGATCGCCGCGACCTCCTCCTCGGCGGCGGTCAGCCCGGCGAGGATGCCGGCGGCGTGCCGCACCAGGGCCGTGCCGGCCTGGGTCAGCCGCATCTCGCGGCCGGCCCGGACGAGCAGCGGGGTGCCGGCCGACTGCTCCAGCGCCTTCATCTGCTGGGAGACGGCGGGCTGGGTGCACCCGAGCTCGCGGGCGGCGGCGGAGAAGGACCCGGTGCCGGCCACGGCGCGCAGCACCCGGAGATGACGTGCCTCGATCATCCTCCGAGCATAAGCCCAGCTTTGATCAGAGCGCGAATACTCCCGTGCTCCTTTGAGGACTCTGGGTTAGCGTGTCCTCCATGGTCCCCATAGCCCCCCTCGCGCCCCTGCACGTCCTCTCCGTGAACCTCGGCCGCGCAACGGCCGTCGACCACACCGACGCGCCGGGGGGATTGACCGGCATCGGCAAGCGCCCCACCCCCGGACCGGTCCGGGTCTCCGCCCCCGGGCCCAAGGGCACCGGCGGCAGCGGCCTCGAGGGCGACGCCGTCTGCGACCTGCGCCACCACGGCGGGGACCACCAGGCCGTCTACGCCTACGCGCGCGAGGACCTGGACTGGTGGGAGGCCGAGCTGGACCGCGAACTGCCCGCCGGGCTCTTCGGCGAGAACCTCACCACCTCGGGCGTCGACGTGACGGGTGCGCTGCTCGGGGAGCGCTGGCGGATCGGCGCGGACCTCGTCCTCGAGGTGGCCTCGGCCCGCATCCCGTGCCGGACCTTCCAGGGCGCCCTCGGGGAGAGGGCCTGGGTCAGGCGGTACACGCAGGCCGCGCGGCCGGGTGCGTACCTGCGCGTGGTCCAGGAGGGCCCGGTCTCGCCCGGCGACGGCATCGAGGTCGTCCACCGCCCGGACCACGACGTGACGGTGGAGCTCTGGTTCCGGGCCTTCACCACGGACCGGTCGCTGCTCCCGCGCACGCTCGCGGCGGGCGGGGCGATGGAGCCGCAGGCGCACGAGACGGTCCGCGCGTACATGGAGAAGTACGGGGACCAGTAGGAGAAGTAGCCCGGCGAGCGACCGGCAAGTGGCCCCGGAGCAGGGCGGATGTAGCCGGAAGTAGCGGTTCCGCAGCGGGAAGCGACGACGGGCGGCGGGAAGCGTCACGAAGGGGTACCGCCCGGCGGGCTCCCCTTGAGCTGTCGCCCAGGGCGGCTAGGTTGCGCCTATGACGACTGCGTTGATTACGGGATCCACGGCGGGCATCGGCGCCGCATTCGCCCGGCGGCTCGCCGCCCAGGGCCACAACCTCGTACTGGTGGCCCGCGACACGAAGCGGCTCGGCGAGCAGGCCACCGAGCTGCACGACCGGCACGGCATCGAGGCCGAGGTACTGACCGCCGACCTGTCCACCGACGAGGGCATCGCGGCCGTCGAGCAGCGCCTCGGCGACCGGACGCACCCGGTGGACCTGCTGGTCAACAACGCGGGCTTCGGCAACAAGGGCCGCTACCTCGAGGTCTCCATGGCCGACGAGCTGACGATGCTGAAGGTGCACGTCGAGGCCGTCCTGCGGCTGACCTCGGCGGCCACCGCATCGATGCGCTCGCGCGGCCGCGGCGGCGTCGTCAACGTGGCCTCGGTGGCGGCCTTCGTGCCGCGCGGCACGTACGGGGCGAGCAAGGCCTGGGTCGTGCAGTTCACGCAGGGCGCGGCGAAGGACCTGGCGGGATCCGGCGTACGGCTGATGGCGCTGTGCCCCGGCTTCGTACGGACGGAGTTCCACGAGCGCGCCGGCATGGGCACGGACAACATCCCCAACTGGATGTGGCTGGACGCGGACAAGCTCGTGGCCGCGGCCCTGGACGACCTGGGGCGCGGCAAGACGGTCTCGATCCCGGATCCGCGGTACAAGGCGCTGATGGGCGTGGTGAAGCTGACGCCGCGCGGGCTGCTGGGCGGGGTGTCCTCGCGTACGGGCCGCAAGTACGGCCCCCAGTAGAGCGGGTGACCGCCAAGTGACTTACGGGTAGGCCGGTCTCAAAAACCGGCCGACCGGGTGAATTCTCCCTAAACTGGACCTATCCCATCCAGCCCGGGAGGCGCCATGACATTCGTACAAATAGTCGATTACGAGACCAGCAGGCCCGAGGCGGTCAACGAGGTCTTCGACCGGTACCTGGCGAAGACGCAGGGCAAGCGCACCGTGTCCCACTCCGTGGTGGGCCGGGACCGGGAATCCGACACGCACTTCGTCGACGTCGTCGAATTCCCGTCGTACGAAGATGCCATGAAGAACTCTCACCTCCCGGAGACGGACAAGATGTTCCAGGAGATGGTGGCGCTCTGCGACGGGATGCCCCGCTTCACCAACCTGGACGTCATCCGCGACGAACACCTCAACACGCTGCTCGCGAACCGCATGTTCGACGATCTCGCGATGAAGGGCGACATGTCCGCCGCCGACGAGATCTTCGCGTCGGACTACCGCGACCACGACATCGGCAACCCGATGGACAAGAGGGGCCCCGAAGGCATGCGCGAGGACGTGCAGATGTGGCGCAGCGCCTTCGACTTCACCTTCACGCTGGACGCCCAGATGGCCCAGGAGGACTACGTCACCACCCTGTGGACCTGGACCGGCGAGCACAAGGGCGAGTTCATGGGGATCGCCCCGACCGGCAAGACCTGCACGATGACCGGCACGACGGTCTTCCGGTGCGAGAACGGGATGATCAAGGAGGGCTGGTGGCACTACGACGCCATGCGCCTGATGAAGGAACTGGGCGCGATGCAGTAGTCCCGGTCACGGAAAGGGCCCCGGTCACCGCCGCGTTGGCGGCGGCGACCGGGGCCCGTTCAGCTACTCGGCAGGTCAGTGGCTGTGGCCGTGACCGTGGCCGTGACCGGCGTCGGCCTCTTCATCGGCCGGCTTCTCGACGACCAGGGTCTCGGTCGTGAGCAGCAGGGAGGCGATGGAAGCGGCGTTCTCCAGCGCGGAGCGGGTGACCTTGACCGGGTCGATGACGCCGGCCTTGACCAGGTCGCCGTACTCGCCGGTGGCGGCGTTGAAGCCCTGGCCCTTGTCGAGCTCGGCGACCTTCGCGGTGATGACGTAGCCCTCGAGGCCGGCGTTCTCGGCGATCCAGCGCAGCGGCTCGACGGCGGCGCGGCGGACGACCGCGACACCCGTGCCCTCGTCGCCGGACAGACCCAGGTTGTCCTCCAGCACCTTCACGGCGTGGACGAGCGCGGAGCCACCGCCGGAGACGATGCCCTCCTCGACCGCGGCGCGGGTCGCCGAGATGGCGTCCTCGAGGCGGTGCTTCTTCTCCTTGAGCTCCACCTCGGTGGCGGCGCCGACCTTGATGACGCAGACGCCGCCGGCGAGCTTCGCCAGGCGCTCCTGCAGCTTCTCGCGGTCCCAGTCCGAGTCCGTGGACTCGATCTCGGCCTTGATCTGGTTGACGCGGCCGAGGACCTCGTCGGAGCTGCCGGCCCCGTCGACGATCGTGGTGTCGTCCTTGGAGATGGTCACGCGGCGCGCGGAACCGAGGACGTCCAGACCGGCCTGGTCGAGCTTGAGGCCGACCTCCTCGGCGATGACGGTGGCACCGGTGAGGGTGGCCATGTCCTGGAGCATCGCCTTGCGGCGGTCACCGAAGCCCGGGGCCTTGACGGCGACCGCGTTGAAGGTGCCGCGGATCTTGTTGACGACGAGGGTGGAGAGCGCCTCGCCCTCGACGTCCTCGGCGATGATCAGCAGCGGGCGGGAGCCGCCGGCCTGGATGACCTTCTCGAGCAGGGGCAGGAGGTCCTGGATGGAGGAGATCTTGCCCTGGTTGATCAGGATGTACGGGTCGTCGAGGACGGCCTCCATACGCTCCTGGTCGGTGACCATGTACGGCGAGAGGTAGCCCTTGTCGAAGGCCATGCCCTCGGTGAACTCCAGCTCCAGGCCGAAGGCGTTGGACTCCTCGACGGTGATGACACCGTCCTTGCCGACCTTGTCCATCGCCTCGGCGATGAGCTCGCCGACCTGCTGGTCCTGCGCGGAGAGCGCGGCCACGGCGGCGATGTCGGACTTGTCCTCGATCGGGCGGGCGGTCGCGAGGAGCTCCTCGGACACGGCCTTGACCGCGGCGTCGATGCCCTTCTTGAGGGCGGCCGGGGAGGCGCCGGCGGCGACGTTGCGCAGACCCTCGCGGACCAGCGCCTGGGCCAGCACGGTGGCGGTGGTGGTGCCGTCACCCGCGATGTCGTTGGTCTTGGTCGCCACCTCCTTCACGAGCTGGGCGCCCAGGTTCTCGTACGGGTCGTCCAGCTCGACCTCGCGGGCGATGGTGACACCGTCGTTGGTGATGGTGGGGGCGCCGAACTTCTTGTCGATGACGACGTTGCGGCCCTTGGGGCCGATCGTCACCTTGACCGTGTCGGCAAGCTTGTTGACGCCGCGCTCGAGGGCGCGACGGGCGTCCTCGTCGAACTTCAGGATCTTCGCCATGGGAGCGGTTCAGCCCTCTCGAAAACTCGGGTTTAACGAACTGCGCCCCTTGCCGCCCGGCAATCAGCGGGGTGACCAGGGGCGCAGCTCAAAGCAATGCTTGGCGCTTCGGTGAATTACTTCTCGATGATCGCGAGCACGTCGCGAGCCGAGAGGACGAGGTACTCCTCGCCGCTGTACTTCACTTCGGTGCCGCCGTACTTGCTGTACAGCACGATGTCGCCGACGCTGACGTCCAGCGGGAGACGCTGGCCGTCCTCGAAGCGACCCGGGCCCACGGCGAGGACGACGCCCTCCTGGGGCTTCTCCTTCGCGGTGTCCGGGATGACCAGGCCGGAAGCCGTGGTCTGCTCGGCGTCGAGCGGCTGGACCACGATGCGGTCCTCGAGCGGCTTGATGGCAACCTTGGAGCTGGTGGTCGTCACGATCCGACCTCCCCCTTCGGAGATCTCACGGGGCTAACTGTCTGAGGTGGCGACCAGGTGGATCCGTCGTCGCGGGTGCCGGACCTGCCCGTCGCTGTGTTGGCACTCACCGGTGGCGAGTGCCAGGTGCGAGACTATTCCGGCGATTAGCACTCGGTCAAGCGGAGTGCCAATTCAGCCTCCGCGCGGCGTCACCATCCGGCCGGGCCGCGGCGCGCCGCGAGGTGCAGGACCCGGCTATGAGTACCCGTACTCAGGTGCGGGCGGTGCCCCCGGGCGACACTGCGGCCATGACGACACCCACACCCGGCAGGCGCACCGGATCCGACTGGGGCGCGGACATCGCCACGGCCCTGCTGCTGACCGTACTGGAGGCCATCGTCCTCGCCGCCGGCCTCTACGTGGCGATGATGGCCGCCTGGGACGCCGAGGGCACCGGCGGCGACGCCCGTACGGTCCTGACCCTGCTGCTGGGCGGACTCGTCCTGGCCGCCTTGACCATCGGGGTCGTCTCGGGCCGCGCCTTCCGCCGCAGCGCGCCCGTCACCGGATGCGTCCAGGCACTGGCGTGTGCGGCCGTGCTCGTGGGCGCCGCCGCCCTGGCCTACCAGGGCCGCGCCGAGCCACGGGCGGATCCGCCCGCGCCCTCGTCGCCGTACAACGGCACGTACGGGCAGTGCTTCAGCGGCGGCGACAACCACGAGTGCCCGGCCGGGTGATGGGGAAAGCGGGAAGGCGGCCTCCACGACACTGCCCGTCGAGCGGTTCGGAAGGAACCATGGCGAGGACATAAACGTCGTAGACGATATGAAGATAAAGCGCCTCATTGCCGAGCAGATCGGACCGGAGGCTTCCGCCTCTGCGGCCGCTCCGAGCCCGAGCGACGCACCAGGGGCGCCCCCGGGACCGGCTGCCGCCGCCCGGGCGCCGACCTCGAGCGCCAGCGGCAGCGGCAGCGGCAGCGGCGGCCCCGCCATCGACGGTGGCGGCATCCCGTGCGCGGACTGAGACCCCTCACGACGGCGGGCGCACGCCGCCGTACCGAGGCGCTGCTTCTTGTCTTCGTCGTTGCCCTCACCGTCTTCGGGCATGCGAGCGCCGGCCTGGCGATGAACGGCGAGCTGCCAGCCAACCTCACCGGTTTCACGATCAGCATGACGCTGCTGGCGCTGGTGGGGCACCTGGGCGTGCGCCGGTTCGCGGCGTACGCGGATCCGCTGATCTTCCCGCTCGCGATGCTGCTGTCGGGGCTCGGGCTGGTGCTGCTGCACCGGCTCGACCAGTCGTACATCGCGCGGTACGGCGGTGACGCGAACGCGCCCGGACAGCTGCAGTGGACGGTCATCGGCGTGGCCGCGTGCCTGGCGGTGGTGGCGCTGCTGCGCGACCACCGGCTGCTGCAGCGGTTCATCTACATCACGATGGCCGTCGCGCTGGTGCTGCTGATCGCGCCGGCGTTCTTCGGCGCGGACACGTACGGGGCGAAACGCTGGATCATCCTGTTCGGGTTCTCGCTCCAGCCGGGCGAGTTCGTGAAGATCATGATCTCGGTCTTCTTCGCGGGCTATCTCGTCATCCACCGGGACTCGCTGGCCCTGACGGGCCGGAAGTTCCTGGGCATGCGGCTGCCGCCGATGCGGCAGCTCGGGCCGATCATCACGGTGTGGATCGTGTCGCTGCTGGTGCTGGTCTTCGAGCGCGACCTGGGTACGTCGCTGATCTTCTTCGGTGTGTTCGTGGTGATGCTGTACGTCGCCACCGAGCGCACCAGCTGGATCGTGACGGGCCTGCTCATGGCGGGGGTGGGGGCCTTCGTCGTGGGCTCGACGGAACCGCACGTCAAGGGGCGCGTGGCCGCCTGGCTGGAGCCGCTGTCGTACTACTGGAAGGAGCGGCCGCCAGGGGTCGTCTCGGACCAGTCCGCGCAGGCGCTGTTCAGCTTCGGCACGGGCGGCATTTCGGGCACGGGGCTGGGGCAGGGCCACCCGGAGCTGATCGGCTTCGCGGGGCGCAGCGACTTCATCCTGACCACGGTGGGCGAGGAGCTCGGGCTGGCCGGGGTCATGGCTGTGCTGATCCTGTACGCCCTGCTGGTCCAGCGGGGGCTGCGGATGGCGCTGGGTGCCCGCGACCCGTTCGGGAAGCTGCTGGCGGTGGGCCTGTCGGCGGCGCTGGCGCTGCAGGTGTTCGTGGTGGCGGGCGGCGTGACGGGCCTGATCCCGCTGACCGGCAAGGCGCTGCCGTTCCTGGCGAAGGGCGGCTCGTCCCTCCTGGCCAACTGGATCATGATCGCGCTGCTCCTCCGCATCAGTGACAGCACGCAACGCCAACGCGAGGCGGACGCCCAGGGCCCGGCGGAAACGACGATCACGCCGGTGGTGGCGGCCGGGGCTGCCGCTCGGGGGTGAGCGGCCGGGACCGGGGTACGGAGCATGGAGGGCCCACAGGCACCCTTTCCGGGTCTGGGTGGGGTCAACCTGCACCAGACAGCGATGAGATGACGCTGCGGTGCCGGTCAGGCCGTGGACGCAGCAAATCGCTAGGCGCTCCGCCCGGCTCGGCGTCCGACGGCCGTCCGTGCAACGCCGCCGGCCGATCGAGGTGGTGGGGTTGCAGCGCGTCGAGCCCGCGGCCGGGAATCCGTTGTCCGGCGGGCCGGGTCAGAGGTAGTCCTCCAGGCGGCCGATGCGGTAGCCCTGTTCCTGGATGCGCTGGAGCATGCGGGTCGTCATCTGGATTTCCGTCGAGCCCTTGAGTTCCGACGGGCCGCGGAAGTGGGCCAGGATGATGTCGCCCGGTTTGAGGGCGGAGCCCTCGGCGTACTGGAAGTTGTTGATCTGCATCGACGCGCGCCACAGGACAACCTGCGAGATGCCGCATTCGGCGGCGGCCTTGAGGGTGTCGTCGTTGTAGTTGCCGTACGGCGGGCGGAAGCGGACCGGCTTGGTGCCGAAGCGCTTCTCCAGACGCTCCTGCTGGCCGCAGATCTCCTTCTTCTGCGCCGCGAAGGGCAGGGTCCGGAGGTTCGGGTGCGTCAGCGTGTGGTTGTTGATCGTGCTGCCGGAACCGTTGTCGCGGAGCTTCTCGAAGTGCCCGTAGTCCGACGACGCTATGTTGTCCGTCAGGAACATGCTGATCGGCAGCTTGAGGTCGGCCGCCATCTTCAGGAACTCGGGGTCCTTCTCCGCGCCGTCGTCGAAGGTCAGGAAGACGACTTTGTCCGTCGGCGGGACGGGTATTCGGTCCACCACCTGGGCCTTGCCCGGGGTGGCCGACGGGAGGGCGGGCTTCTGGGCGGGCTTCGGGGCGAACTCCAGGGGGGACTTCAAGCCCCACTTCCTGTACGCCTCGTCCCCGGGCGCGGCAGTGGCCGCCGACCGCGACGGAGTCGCCGTCGGCGACTGCTGCGCCTCCGCCGTCTTGCGGCCCAGTCTTTCGATCGGGTCCACGCTGTTCCCGCACCCCGTCAGGGACAGCGCGAGCGCGCCGGCCGCCAGCGTTCCGGCTGTCAACCGGCGCGCGTACCTCACAAGTAGTCCTCCAGGCGAGCCACGGCGTACCCTTTGTCCGTGACGGTCTTCATGACATGACGGATCATGTCAGGCATCGACCCCTTCCAGTCCTCCCGCCCTCGGAAATGAGTCAGGATGATGTCGCCGGGGTGGAGGTCGCGGTCCCACTCCCGCCAGTCCATGCGGTTCGGGAAGGCCTCGGCGTTCCACAGCGGGACCGCCTTGATGCCGCAGGACTTCGCCGCGCGCAGCGTGTCCTCGTTGTAGTTGCCGTACGGCGGCCGGAAGAGCGTCGGCCGTTTGCCGAACTGCTTCTGGATCGTGTCCTGCTGGCCGCAGATCTCCTCGTGCTGCTCCTCGTACGAGAGGGCCGGCATGTACCGGTGGTTGAGCGTGTGGTTGTTCAGGGTGACGCCGGCGGCCTGCATCTCCTTGAAGTAGGGGTAGTTGTCGCGGACGAGGTAGTCGCTGAGGAACGCCGTGTACGGGATCTTCAGCTCCTGCATCATCTTCAGGAACTCGGGGTCCTTCTCCGCGCCGTCGTCGATCGTCAGGAAGACGACCTTGTCCTCCGTGGGGACGGTGGTGAAGACCGGCGGGAGGCCTTCCTGGCCCTCGACCTCGAAGCCCTCGCGGGTGCTGATCTCCGGCTTCGTCTGCGGTGCGGCCGGCGCGGCCAGCGGCGGCTTGGCCAGTTTCCACTTCTTCGCCGCGGCGATCCGGGCCTGCTGGGCGGCCTTCAGCTGCTCGGCCGAGCCCGCGGCCGCGCCCGCCGCACCCGCCGCCTCGGCGCCCTTGCCGGCTTTGCCGGCCTTGGTCTTGGCCGGCGTCTGCGAGTCCGCGGAGGAGCCGCAGCCGGTTCCGAGGGCGGCGACCAGCAGTGCGGCCAGTGCCACCCCGACTCGGCCGCGCGGACCGACCGCGGACCGGTGACCATGGAGCGTCTTATGTTCCTTTTGTCTGACTAGCTGCATAGCAGCGCATCCTGGCATCCGACCCGCACGCCGCCCCGCCGACACCGCGAACGGAAGACGACCTTCCATCGAGTGGCCCACACTGACCGACAATGAACCGGTGACCCCCGAAGACTTCGCCGCGCTCCTCACCGCCGAGGGCCGCGCCCTCCTCGACTCGCTGCGCGACTACGACCCGTCCCAGGAACTCGCCGTCGCCACCCGGCTGCGCCGCGAGCACCCCGCCGCACTGGTCTCCGCCGCGCTCGGGCAGGCCCGGCTGCGGCAGCGAGCGGTGGCGAAGTTCGGCGCCGAGGACGCGTTCCGGATGTACTTCACGCCCGGCGGCGGCGAGATGGCCACCCGCGCCTCGGTGGCCTCGTACCGCGCCGGGCGGCTCGCGGAACTCGGCGTGCGCAGCGTCGCCGACCTGTGCTGCGGCATCGGCGGCGACGCCCTCGCCCTGGCCCGGCTCGGCATCCGCGTACTGGCCGTGGACCGCGACCCGCTGACCGTCGCCGTCGCCCGCGCCAACGCCGAGGCCCTGGGGCTGGCGGAGCTCATCGAGGTCCGCGAGGCGGACGTGACCGACGTGGACACCTCCGGGTGCGACGCCGTCTTCCTCGACCCGGCCCGGCGCGGCGGCCGCGGCCGGATCTTCGACCCGGAGAGCTACTCGCCGCCGCTGTCATGGGCCGTCGAGGCCGCCCGCACGGCCGAGTACGCCGCCATCAAGATCGCCCCCGGAATCCCGCACGAGGCCGTGCCGCAGGAGGCCGAGGCCGAGTGGATCTCGGACCAGGGCGACGTCAAGGAGGCCGTGCTGTGGTTCGGGACCGTGCCCGGCACCGTCCGCGCCACCCTGCTGCCCGGCCCGCGCACCCTGCACACCGCCGATCCCCTGCCCGATCCCGAGGCCGGGCCCGTCGGCCGCTACCTGTACGAGCCCGACGGCGCCGTGATCCGCGCCCACCTCGTCGCCGAGGTCGCCGAGCAGCTGGGCGGCCGGCTCATCGACCCGACCATTGCGTACGTCACCGCCGACGAGCTGCGCGCGACGCCGTACGCCGCCGCGTACGAGATCACCGACGTGCTGCCCTTCGGCCTCAAGAAGCTCAAGGCACTGCTGCGCGAGCGCGAGGTGGGCATCCTGACCGTGAAGAAGCGCGGTTCGGCCATCGAGCCCGAGGAGCTGCGCAAGAAGGTCAAGCCGCAGGGGCCGCACTCCGCGACGGTCTTCCTGACCCGGGTCGCGGGCGCCCCCTCGATGCTGATCGGCTCGCCGGTCAGCGCACCGCAGTAGCGCCGCCGCGGAAGGCGCGCACCGCCCACCGGTAGTGCGCGCCCGCCTTGCCGAGGCCCAGCAGGCCCGTGATCCACAGGATCATGCCGAGGCCGATGAAGTACGTGACCTCGCCGTACGTCGCCTCGCCCGGGCGGGCCGACGCCGCGGACCCGAAGGTCACGTACAGCCCGAACGCGGCCAGCGCGAAGGAGGCCAGCAGCCAGGTCAGGCTCAGCCCGGGGGCGCGGAGCCGGACATCGGCGGCCGGATCCCGGTCCGACTCCGCCCATGCGCACAGCAGTTGGCGCACCCGGCGGTCGCGCTTGGCGCCGCGGGCGAACCAGAACCCCGCCGGGATCAGCACGCCCGCGCCGAGGAGGGCGAAGATGAGGCCGAATACGTACGCGAACGGGTCGCCGGGCACCTCGAAGGACATCAGGGCCATGCCGACGAAGGACCAGCCGAGCGCGAAGACCGCGGCGACGGTCCAGAGCAGCAGCAACCGCCCGATGCCCAGGCTGCGCCGGCGCAGGTCCTGCAGGAACCGCGCCCGGTCGGCCCGTACGGTGCCCTCGTCCAGCCAGGCGCGCAGGTGGGCGGGAGGCGGCGGAGGCGGCAGGTCACGACGAGGCATGCGCATGACGATATCGGCATCCGGCCACAACTCCGGTCCGGAGCGGCTCGAGAAGGGCCGGACACCTCCGACGCGTCAACTGCCGGTGGTCTCCACCGACTCGAACCGCCAGCGGTGTACCGGACGGGTGATCAGATCGGCGGCGGGCTCGGGGAGTTCGGGCAGTTCCGCCGCCACGCCCTCGGCCGCCTCCCACCAGGTGACGACCAGCACCCGGTCCTGCGGGGCCCGCAGCAGCTCGCGGCGCACCGGCTCGCGCGCGAGCACCTGCGAACGGGCCCATTCCAGCAGCTCGTTGCCCCGCCCGGCGGCGGCCCGGGCCTCCCACATCAGCGCGACGGTGCCCATCAGTACAGGTTGTCCTTGCTCAACTCGTGCACGTGGTCGTGGTCGTGGTCGTGCGCCGTCCCCGGGACGTGCGGGTCCGTCACCGGCAGCGAGGAGTCCGCCGACAGGTCCCAGTCCGAGGCCGGCCGGTTCCGCTTGACCATCTCCGCGCCCAGCGCCGCCACCATCGCGCCGTTGTCCGTGCACAGCTTGGGCCGCGGCACGCGCAGGATGATCCCCGCGTCGTCACACCGCTCCTGCGCCAGCGACCGCAGCCGGGAATTGGCCGCCACACCGCCGCCGATCATCAGGTGGTCGACGCCCTCGTCCTTGCACGCACGGATCGCCTTGCGCGTCAGCACGTCCACCACGGCTTCCTGGAAGGACGCCGCCACATCGCGCACCGGCACCTCCTCGCCCGCGTTCCGCTTGGCCTCGATCCAGCGGGCGACCGCCGTCTTGAGCCCGGAGAAGGAGAAGTCGTACGCCGCGTCGCGCGGCCCCGTCAGCCCGCGCGGGAAGTTGATCGCCTTGGGGTCGCCCTCGCGCGCGAGGCGGTCGATGACCGGCCCGCCGGGGAAGCCCAGCTGCAGCACGCGCGCGATCTTGTCGAAGGCCTCGCCCGCCGCGTCGTCGATGGTCGCGCCCAGCGGCCGTACGTCGGAGGTGATGTCCGGGGCCAGCAGCAGCGAGGAGTGCCCGCCGGACACCAGCAGCGCCATGGTCGGCTCCGGCAGCGGCCCGTGCTCCAGCTGGTCGACGCAGATGTGCGAGGCCAGGTGGTTCACCCCGTACAGCGGCTTGCCGAGCGCGTACGCGTACGCCTTGGCCGCCGAGACGCCCACCAGCAGCGCCCCGGCGAGGCCGGGACCCGCGGTGACGGCGATGCCGTCGAGGTCGCGGGCGCTGACCCCGGCCTCCTTCAGGGCGCGGTCGATGGTGGGGACCATCGCCTCCAGGTGCGCCCGGGAGGCCACCTCGGGCACGACGCCGCCGAAGCGCGCGTGTTCGTCGACGCTGGACGCGATCGCGTCCGCCAGCAGGGTGGTGCCGCGGACGACGCCGACGCCGGTCTCGTCGCAGGAGGTCTCGATGCCGAGGACGAGCGGTTCGTCAGCCATTGCTCTCACTGCTCTCAGTGTTCTCAGTGTTCTCAGTCGTTGCTTGTGCGGGGTCGGTCAGGCGCATCACGAGCGCGTCCACGTTGCCGGGCTGGTAGTAGCCCCGCCGGAAGCCGATCGGCTCGAAGCCGAAGCGCTCGTAGAGCTTCTGGGCCCGGGTGTTGTCCACCCGTACCTCCAGCAGCACCTCGGCGCACTCGAACGCGGTGGCGGCGCGCAGCAGGTCGGTGAGGAGCCGGGCGCCGAGCCCGGTCCCCCACTGGTCGCGTGCTGCCGCGATGGTCTGTACGTCGGCCAGGTCGCCGGCGGCGGCCAGCCCGGCGTAGCCGACGAGACGGCCGGACCCGGGCTCTTCCGCCACCACGTAGCGGCGGGTGGCGTGCGGGCCGCGGGCGTGGGCGAGCTCGGACCAGAACATGCCCGCGGACCAGGCGTCCTCGGGGAACAGCTCGTGCTCCAGTTCCAGCACGGGCTCGATGTCCCACCAGCGCATCTCACGCAGTACTGCGGTCACTGCCGTCACTGCGGGGTGACCACCTTGTAGTTCTTGGGCACCTGCGCATCGGGCCGGCGCAGGTACAGCGGCGTCGGAGGCAGGAACTCCGCCCCGGCCGCGAGCCGTTCCACCGCCAGGGAGGCGAGGGCGGCGGCGCTCTGGTGCTCGGGGGCCCGCGCGTCGGTGAAGACGTCCGGGTAGAGCAGCGCGCCCTGGCCCACCGCGGGCAGGCCTGCGACCTGCTCGGCGATGTCGCCCGGGCGGTCCACGGCCGGCTCGCCGACGCGCGTGCGCGGGTCCTCGTACCGGGCCCAGTAGACCTCTTTGCGCCGCGCGTCGGTGGCGACGGTGAAGGGGCCCTCGATCCCGGCGGCGCCCGCGGCGTACGCGAGGCCGTCGAGGGTGCACAGGCCGTGCACGGGGATGCCGAGCACGGTGGCGAAGGTGGAGGCGGTGACGAGGCCGACGCGCAGCCCGGTGTAGGGGCCGGGTCCGACGCCGACGACGATGCCCGTGAGGGCGTCGAGCTTCAGCCCGGCCTCGGCGAGGACCTTGTCGACGGAGGGCAGCAGGAGCTCCCCGTGGCGGCGGGCGTCGACCTGGTTCGACTCGGCGAGGACGGACTCGCCGTCGTGCAGGGCGACGGTGACGGCGGGCGTGGCGGTATCTACAGCGAGCAAGAGCACGCGAACAGCCTACGACTCCGGGGCCCCGGGCCCTCGCGGCCGGTCACGGCGCACCCCGGCTGCTACCTTCGACCCAGGTATCGGCCGAGGTCCGAGCCGGGGCACGACGTGCCCGGCCGGCGCCCGGCACAGGGGAAGCACGGGAGAGGTGGAGCAAGGTGGCACGCAGCAGCTCGGGAATCGTGGCCGGGCTCACCGTGGCGGCGCTCGCCGCCGTCGGCTTCCTCGGTTACCAGGCCTCTGCGACCGCGCCCGCGCACCCCGCGCAGGCGGCCGGCCCGCCGGCCGCGGCGCCCTCCCCCGTCCCGTCCGCCCAGGCGGCCGACCAGGCGAAGCCGGCGGCCGTGCCGGCCGAATCGGGCACGGGCTCGCGCGTCGTGTACTCGGTGGGCCAGAAGCGGGTGTGGCTGGTCGGCGAGAGCGGGCAGGAGCCGAAGTCGTTCCCGGTCAAGCCGAGTACGGTGCACCCGAAGCCGGGCACGTACCTGGTGAACTCGCGCTCGGGCGCGGTCACCGGCTCGGACGGGGTGCCGATCGAGCACGTCGTACGGTTCGCCACGGCGGACGGGGTCGTGGTCGGGTTCAGCTCCCGGGTGGACGGCCAGACGCCGGAGCCCGACCCCAACAAGAAGACCGGCGGCATCCGCATGACGCGCGCCGACGGCGATGCGATGTGGGCCTTCGCGACGATCAACTCGAAGGTCGTCGTCGTCCCCTGACGCCCTGCCCCCCTGACCGGGGAGCCCGCCACGGATTCACCCGCACGGGCTACCGGACGTGCGGGCCACCGCGCATCTGCGGGCCCCTCAGGCCGCCTCGGACTCCGGGGCGGCCCGTTCGCGTACGTCGGCCCCGGTTTCGGGGGCGTCCGGGGCGTGCTCCCGCGCGGGCGGCGTCGAGACCGCCGTGGCGGCCGCGCCCGCGGCGAGCAGCGCCCCCATGGACACGACGGACGAGCGGGGGTCGCCCTGCACTCCTGCTGCGGACATGGCTGCCTCCTGGCCCGGGCCGGCCGTACTTAGGTAGGCCTAACCAGCCCTCCGTACCATGTCACCACGCGCGACTCCATCGGCGCAATATCTTGCCGACGAGTTGTCGGTACGTTTTCCCGCGGCGCCCTTCGGCCGCCCCCTGCGGTACTCCTCGACTGCCTCTCGCGGTGCCCCTCGGCCTTAGCGCGCCGGGGCCAGCGCCGCCAGCGCGCCCGGCCCGGACCAGCGCGGCCCGATCCCGCGCACCGAGACCTCCCGTACGTCGTCCAGGACCTCCTCGTGGCCCACCGCCCGCGCGATCACCACGTGCAGCCGGTCCTCGGAGAGGTCCTCGACCTTGCCGTCGCCCCACTCCACGACGACCACGGACTCGGGCAGCGAGACGTCGAGGTCCAGGTCCTCCATCTCGTCCAGCCCGCCGCCGAGCCGGTACGCGTCCACGTGCACCAGCGGCGGCCCGCCGCGCAGCGAGGGGTGCACCCGGGCGATCACGAAGGTCGGCGAGGTCACGGCGCCCCGTACGCCCAGCCCCTCGCCCAGGCCGCGGGTCAGCGTGGTCTTGCCCGCGCCGAGCTCCCCGGTCAGCAGGACGAGGTCGCCGGGGCGGAGCAGGCCGGCGAGGGTGCGGCCCAGGTCCTGCATGGCCTCGGGCGAGTCGACGGTGATGCGCGCCTCGGCGTCGGCCGCCTCAGCTGCCTGCTGCGGTGCCTGACGCTGCGGTGTCTGACTGCGGGGCGCCGGCGCTTCCAGCGGTACTTCTTCCATGTCCGCCAACGTTAGTCGCTGCGGACACCGCACCCGTGCGCGCCAGCAGGTCGGTGAGCAACCCGGTCACCGTCTCGGGGTACTCCAGCATCATCAGGTGCCCGGCGGACTCCAGGACCACGAGCTCCGCGGCCGGCAGCGCGTCCTTGATGGCCTGGCTGTGCGCGGCCGGGGTGACCATGTCGCGGTCGCCGGCGATGACGGTGACGGGGATGTCGGCGAACCGCTGGAGGGCGGCGCTCTTGTCGTGGATCTGGAAGGCCGGGTAGAACTCGGCGACCACGTCGATCGGGGTGGCCTCGATGAGCCGCTCGGCGAAGCGCGCGACGGCCGGGTCCACCTCGCGGGGGGAGCCGAACGAGTACATCTTGATCATGCCCGCGAAGAGGTCGGCGGTGGCCCGGCGGCCCTTCTCCACCAGCTCCACCTGCGAGCCGAGCACCCGGAGCACGGGCGGCAGGATGCGGCGCACGGCCCCCATGCCGACCGAGGGCAGCCCGTACGTCACCTGGTCGAGGTGCCCGCTCGAGGTGCCGACGAGGGCGACGCCGATCACCCGGTCGCGGACGAGCTCGGGGAACTGCTCGGCCAGCGCCATGATCGTCATGCCGCCCATCGAGTGGCCCACGAGGATCAGCGGGCCCTCGGGCGCGGCGGCCTCGATGACGGCCTTCAGGTCGCGGCCGAGCTGGTCGATGGTCACGCGCTCGCCGTCGGCCTGGGAGAACCCGCGCGCACTGCGGCCGTGGCTGCGCTGGTCCCAGTACACGGCGCGGACCAGTCCGCGCAGGGCGGCGCGCTGGAAGTGCCAGGAGTCCTGGCCGAGGCAGTAGCCGTGGCAGAACACGACGGTCGGGGCGGGCGGTTCCTTGCGGCGCAGCCGGGGCCGCTTCTTCGGGCCCTCGTCGGACGGCTCGTCGACCTCGTAGTAGAGCTCGGTGCCGTCTTCCGCGTAGCAGGCCCCGGCGGTCCCGCGCAGGGAGCCGTAGTCCCCGGTGGCGTCGAGCGCGAGGCGCGCCTTGCGGCGCATGCCGCGGCCGACCGTGATCCGTTCGACCGCGACGCCGGCCGCCGCACCTGCGGCTATCACGCCGATCGCGGCGCCGGCCCAGCCGGCTTTGCGCCAGTTCTCGCTCACGCCTTCCTCACGCTCACGCCGTCCTCACTCAGCTCAGCCGTTGCGGTAGACCCGAGGAACGCGCACCCCGATACGGGTGACGATCTCATAGGCGATGGTGTCTGCTGCCCGAGCCCAGTCCTCGGCGGTGGGCTCGCCGTGCTCGCCGCTGCCGAAGATGACGGCCTCGTCCCCGGCCCGTACGAGGTCACTGCCCAGGTCGACGACGAACTGGTCCATCGCGACGCGCCCGGCGACGCGGCGCACCTTCCCTCCGACGAGGACCGGCCCGCGGCCGGAGGCGTGCCGGGGGATGCCGTCGGCGTATCCGGCCGGGATGAGGGCGAGGTTCGTCTCGGCCTCGGTGACGTGGTGGTGCCCGTAGCTCACCCCGTGGCCCGGGGGCACGGCCTTGACCAGCGCCACGGAGGCCTTCAGGGTCATGGCGGGCCGCAGGCCCAGCTCCTGGGAGGTGCCGAGCTCGGGGGCCGGGGACACCCCGTAGACGGCGAGGCCGCAGCGCACGAGGTCGTAGTGGCTCTCGGGCAGGGTCAGCGTCGCGGGCGAGTTGGCGATGTGCCGGACCTCGGGCCGGGCGCCCTCCTTCTCGGCGTAGGCCAGCATGTCGCGGAACGCCGTCAGCTGGAGCGCGATGGAGGGGTGGCCGGGTTCGTCGGCGCACGCGAAGTGGGACCAGATGCCGGTGATCTTGACGGTGCCCTCGGCCTCGGCGGCGACGGCCGCACCGACGAGCTCGGCCCAGTCGGCGGGCTGGCAGCCGTTGCGGCCGAGGCCGGTGTCGGCCTTGAGCTGGATCCTCGCCCGGCGGCCGGCGGCGTGCGCGGCCTTGCGCGCCTCGTCGAGGGCCCACATGCCGCTGACGGAGATGTCCAGGTCGGCTTCGACGGCCGCCTGCCAGGGCCCGCCGGGAGTCCACAGCCAGCACATGACCGGCCCCTCGATCCCGGCGGCACGCAGCGCGAGCGCCTCCTCGGGGGTGGCGGTTCCGAGCCAGGTGGCACCGGCCTCCTGGGCCGCGCGGGCGCAGGGGATCGCGCCGTGGCCATAGGCGTCCGCCTTGACGACGGCCATCAACTCGGCCCCGGGCGCCCGCTCGCGCAGTGCGCGTACGTTCGCCCGTACGGCGTCAAGATCGATCTCGGCGTACACGCGCGTCGGTGTCTCGTTCATCGCCCCCAGTCTCTCAGAGCCCGGCCGTGGCTTGGTCGACCGCCGTCCCCTTCCCGCATACCGGGATTTTTCACCCCCGTTGGGGCCACTCCGGGGGCACCGGGCGGCCGAATGCCGACCCCGCCGGGGCCGGTCACGGGTTCTGGATGCTGCGCCAGGCCTCCGGAAGGGATCCCGCGATCTGCTGGGCGAGGAGCGGGGCTCCGGAGGCTGCCCGGCGCCCCGCCAGACCGTGGAGGTACGCCGCGACCGAGGCGGCGTCGAGCGCCGTCAGGCCCGAGGCCAGCAGCGAGCCGGACAGGCCCGACAGGACGTCCCCGCTGCCGGCCGTCGCGAGCCACGCGGTTCCCGTCGGGTTGACCCGCACCGGCCCGCCGCCTCGGGACACCAGCGTCGTCGAGCCCTTCAGCAGGACCGTCGCCCCGTACCGCTCCGCCAGTGAGCGTACGGACGACAGCCGGGCCGACTCCACCGCGTCCCGGGACACCCCCAGCAGCGCCGCCGCCTCCCCCGCGTGCGGCGTCAGCAGCGTCCCGGCCGGCCGGGCCCGCAGCACCGCCGGGTCCAGCCCGCGCAGCCCGTCCGCGTCCACCAGCACCGGGACCGGGTCCGCCAGGGCCTCCGCGACCTCCGCCGCCCGGCCCTCCCCCAGCCCCGGCCCGACCACCCACGCCTGCACCCGGCCCCGCCCGATCAGCGTCTCGGGGTACCGCGCCAGCACCGCGTCCGCCGCCGGCCCGACGTACCGCACCGCGCCCGCGCCGCCCCGCAGCGCCCCCGCCACGGCGAGCACCGCCGCGCCCGGGTACTGCACCGACCCGGCGACGATGCCGACCACGCCCCTGCGGTACTTGTCGCTCGACGCCGTCGGCACCGGCAGCAGCCCCGCGACATCGGCGTGCTGCAACGCCTCCGCGTCCGGCTCCGGCAGCGACAGCCCGATGTCCACCAGGCGCAGCGCCCCCGTGCGCGAAGCCCCCGGGTCGATCAGCAGCCCCGGCTTGTACGCCCCGAAGGTCACCGTGACATCGGCCCGGACGGCCGGTCCGGCCACCTCCCCGGTGTCGGCGTCGACCCCGCTCGGCAGGTCCACCGCGACCACGACCGCACCGGCCGGGATCTGCTCCACCAGCGCCGCCGCGGCCGGCCGCAGCCCGCCGCGCCCGCCGATGCCGACGAGCCCGTCCAGTACGAGGTCCGCCCGGCGGGGAACGCCCGCCGCGAGCCGGCCCCCGGCGGCCAGCAGCGCCCGCAGCCCGCCCGTGTGCACCCGTTCCGGATCCATCGGCACCGCCGTCACCCCGGCGCCGCGCCGGGCCAGCCGGGCGCCCGCGTACAGGGCGTCGCCGCCGTTGTCCCCGGGCCCGACGAGCAGCACGACACGCGCCCCGTACACCCGGCGCAGGAGGCCGGCACACACGGCGGCCAGCCCGGCCGCCGCCCGCTGCATCAGGGCGCCCTCCGGCAGCCGGGCCATCAGCTCCCGCTCGGCGGCCCGTACGGTCTCCACGCTGTAAGCAGTACGCATGGCACCAGCCTGCCCGAAACCCGGCGGAGTCGGCCCTATCCCTCGGCGATCACCACCGCGGAGGCGACGCCGGCGTCGTGACTCAGGGAGATGTGCCAGGACTTGACGCCCAGCGCCAGCGCCCTGGCCTCGACCGTCCCCGACACCCGCAGCCGCGGCTGTCCGGTCTCCTCCACGTACAC
Source organism: Streptomyces katrae (assembly GCF_000717655.1). Lineage (GTDB taxonomy): Bacteria > Actinomycetota > Actinomycetes > Streptomycetales > Streptomycetaceae > Streptomyces > Streptomyces katrae_B. The sequence continues at coordinate 151,467 of NZ_JNZY01000017.1, read as the reverse complement.
CTCGGCGTCGGTCCACAGCATTCCGCCGGGCGCGCCGAGCGCCTTGGCGAGGGCCTCCTTGGCCGCGAACCGGGCGGCGAGCGAGGCGATCCCGCGCCGCTCACCGCTCGGCAGCGTCAACTCGGAGTCGACAAACAGCCGTGCAGCCATGTTCGGGGTGCGCGCCAGCGCCTCACCGAACCGGTCGATCTCGGCAACGTCGATCCCCACACCGATAATCACAACGCCAACTCGCTTCGCTCACTCCACCGTCACCACTGCGCCTGATTGTCGGCGACCGGCTCCGTTCGCTCCGCTCACTCCACCGTCACCGACTTCGCGAGGTTACGCGGCTGGTCCACCTCGTTGCCCCGCGCCGTCGCCAGCTCGCACGCGAAGACCTGCAGCGGCACCGTCGCGACCAGCGGCTGCAGCAGCGTCGGCGTCGCCGGGATCCGGATCAGGTGGTCGGCGTACGGGACGACCGCCTCGTCGCCCTCCTCGGCGATCACGATGGTCCGCGCCCCGCGCGCCCGGATCTCCTGGATGTTCGACACGATCTTGTCGTGCAGCACGGAACGCCCGCGCGGCGACGGCACGACCACCACCACCGGCAGGTCCTCCTCGATCAGCGCGATCGGGCCGTGCTTGAGCTCGCCCGCCGCGAAGCCCTCGGCGTGCATGTACGCCAGCTCCTTGAGCTTGAGCGCGCCCTCCAGAGCCACCGGGTACCCGACGTGCCGACCGAGGAACAGCACGGTGTCCTTGTCCGCCAGCGACCGCGCCAGCCGGCGTACCGGCTCCATGGTCTCCAGTACGGTGTCCACGGCCGCGGCGATGTCGGACAGCTCGCGGATCACCGCCTCGATCTCGTCGCCCCACTTCGTACCCCGCACCTGCCCGAGGTACAGCGCGACCAGATAGCAGGCCACCAGCTGCGTCAGGAACGCCTTGGTCGAGGCGACGGCCACCTCGGGACCGGCGTGCGTGTACAGCACCGCATCCGATTCGCGCGGGATCGTCGACCCGTTCGTATTGCAGACGGCCAGCACCCTGGCCCCCTGCTCGCGCGCGTGCCGCAGCGCCATCAGGGTGTCCATGGTCTCGCCGCTCTGCGAGATCGCGACCACCAGCGTCCGCTGGTCCAGGATCGGGTCGCGGTAGCGGAACTCGCTCGCCAGCTCCGTCTCGCACGGGATGCGGGTCCAGTGCTCGATGGCCAGCTTCGCGATCATGCCCGCGTGGTACGCCGTACCGCACGCCACGATCACCACCTTGTCGACCTCCCTGAGCACCGAGACGGGGATGCGCACCTCGTCCAGGGTCAGCGAGCCGCTCGCGTCGATCCTGCCCAGGAGGGTGTCGGCGACGGCCTTCGGCTGCTCGGCGATCTCCTTGAGCATGAAGTAGTCATAACCCCCCTTCTCGGCCGCCGAGGCGTCCCAGTCGACGTGGTACGCCCGCACGGACGCGGGCGCACCGGCGAAGTCGGTCACCGTGACCCCGTCGCGGCGGAGCTCGACGACCTGGTCCTGCCCCAGCTCGATCGCGGACCGGGTGTGGGCGATGAACGCGGCCACGTCCGAGGCGAGGAAGTTCTCACCCTCCCCAACGCCCACCACCAGAGGGGAGTTCCGGCGCGCCCCGACCACCACGTCCGGCACGTCGGCGTGTACCGCGACCAGCGTGAAGGCGCCCTCGAGGCGTCGGCACACCTGTCGCATGGCCTCCGCGAGGTCCCCGCCGGCCTCGAACCTCTCCGCCAGCAGGTGCGCGACGACCTCGGTGTCCGTCTCGGACTCCAGCCGGTGCCCGCGCTCGGCCAGTTCGGCCCGCAGCGCGGCGAAGTTCTCGATGATGCCGTTGTGCACGACGGCCACCCGGCCCGCGTTGTCCAGGTGCGGGTGGGCGTTGACGTCGGTGGGGCCGCCGTGGGTGGCCCAGCGGGTGTGCCCGATTCCCGTGGTACCGGCCGGCAGCGGGTGCCCGACCAGCTCCTTCTCCAGATTGACCAGCTTCCCGGCCTTCTTGGCGGCGACGAGCCCCCCGTCGGCGAGCACGGCGACGCCCGCCGAGTCGTAGCCGCGGTATTCGAGCCGCTTGAGTCCGGCGATGACCACATCGAGCGCCGACTGCGCTCCCACGTAACCCACAATTCCGCACATACGGCGCAGCGTACGCGGAACTCGGCTGCCTGCCCCGTACCTGAACAAGACGAAAAACCCGCCCCGGCGAATGCGCCGGAGCGGGATTGACGTTGTTCGAAGGCCCTGCGGGCCCGGGGCCGGCCGAGCCGTCAGCCGAGCTTCTTCGTCTGCGCGTCGACGACGGCCTTCGGCTGTTCGGCGGCACCGCTCAGGCTCAGGGCCGAGAAGGTCGCGAGCGTGTTGCCCTTGCGCACGACGACGAGCTGCGTCGTGAACTTCTCGCCCTCCGCGTCGCCCTCCACCGTGTAGGCGAGCGCCTCGTCGCCCGCGGTGACGGGGGCGCCGGCGCCGACCTTGGTGACCTTGCCGGCCTGGCCCTCACCGCTCGCGGTGTAGCCGCCGGCGCACGCGGTGCCCGCGGTCTTCAGGCTCGCGAAGGCCTCCTCCGCGCCCTTGCCGTCGTACGAGGCGAGGGTGACGGCGGTGGCGGTCGAGCCGAGGGCGTCCATCAGGCCCTTCAGCTTGTCCTCGGGGCTCTGGCTCGCCGCCTGCTCCTTCGGCTTCGCGACGACCTTGGTCCGCGCGGTGCCGGTGGACGTGCCGACCGCCCCCATGGCCTGCGCCTTCACCAGCGGCACGCACTGGGGCTTGTCACTGGTGGCCGAGGCCCCCGCCGCGGCCTCGGCCGGCGTGGCCGCCTTGAACTGGTGGTCGGGCAGATCTGCCTGGGCCACGATCACGGTGGCCAGCTCGGCGTCCGTCTTGCCCTTCGCGGCCGGGGCTGCCGCGGACGAGGCGGCGGACGGCTTGGCGTCCGTCTTCTTGTCGTCCGCCTTGTCGGAACCGCAGGCGGTGGCCAGCAGGGCCAGGGACACCGCGGAAGCGGTCAGGACGGTACGGCGGACAAGGGTGCTACGCACGAAGGATCTCCCCCAGAACACACGACAACGACAGCAGCGGCTGCAGCAGAAGAAGAGCCGCGATGATCAGCAAATCTACGGGGCGTTCCGATCATGGCCGGTCCATTTTCCGCCGGACACGGCCAATCGTGACCGGGGTGAGATCCAACCCCGGCTCCGGCCGTCGGCCATGAGCCCCGCGCGTGCCCGGCTCGCAGCCGGCTCGCGACCTGCACGGGAACCACTGCACGACACCCCGCAGACACCGCTGCTTCGGCCCCGGGCCCCCGGCACGTGACCGACCACACCACCCACAACCGGCCCCGAGCCATGACAATGGCCCTGTGATCACTTCGCCGCCACGAAGCACGCCGGACAGCGCGATGGAGCGCCCCGACCGGCCCGAGCGACCCCACCGCCGGGCCGAGGTCTCTCCGTACGTCGACCTCACCCGCGACGAGTGGAGCGCACTGCGCGAGCGCACCCCGCTCCCGCTCACCGCCGACGAGGTCGAGCGCCTGCGCGGTCTCGGCGACGTCATCGACCTCGACGAGGTCCGGGACGTCTACCTCCCGCTCTCCCGTCTCCTCAACCTCTACGTCGGCGCCACGAGCAACCTCCGCGGCACCCTCAACACCTTCCTCGGCGACGCCGGCAACGGCCACGGCGCGCAGCAGGGCACGCCGTTCGTCATAGGGGTCGCCGGCTCCGTCGCCGTCGGCAAGTCCACGGTGGCCCGTCTGCTCCAGGCCCTGCTCGCCCGCTGGCCCGAGCACCCCCGCGTCGAGCTGGTCACCACCGACGGCTTCCTGTACCCGATGAAGGAGCTGCAGCGCCGCGGGCTCACCTCCCGCAAGGGCTTCCCGGAGTCGTACGACCGCCGTGCGCTCACCCGCTTCGTCGCGGACATCAAGGCGGGCAAGGACGAGGTCACGGCCCCCGTCTACTCGCACCTGATCTACGACATCGTCCCGGGCGAGCAGCTCGTCGTACGGCGCCCGGACATCCTGATCGTCGAGGGGCTCAACGTCCTCCAGCCGGCCCTGCCCGGCAAGGACGGCCGCACGCGCGTCGGCCTCGCCGACTACTTCGACTTCAGCGTGTACGTGGACGCCCGCCCCGAGGACATCGAGCGCTGGTACCTCAACCGATTCCGGAAGCTGCGCGAGACCGCCTTCCAGAATCCTTTCTCCTACTTCCGCAAGTACACCCAGGTCTCCGAGGAGGAGGCCATGGAGTACGCGCAGACCATGTGGCGCACCATCAACAAGCCCAACCTCCTGGAGAACGTGGCCCCCACCCGCGGCCGCGCGACCCTCGTCGTACGCAAGGGCCCGGACCACAAGGTGCAGAAGCTCAGCCTCCGCAAGCTCTGACCGCGTCAGCCATTAGGGTGCGGGCATGCTGCACCTTCGGTTGATCACCCCGGCCGACCGGACCGAGGCCGTGGTCTCGGCCATCGAATCGACGGTCGGCACCACCCATCTGGTCGTACTCCCGGGCGCCGCCCGCGAACCCCGGGGCGACGTCGTGCTGTGCGACGTCGCCCGCGAGGCGGGGGACGAGCTGCTGAACGAGCTCCGGGAGCTGGGCATCGAGCAGGACGGCTCGATCGCCGTCGAGAACATCGACCTGTCGCTGTCCCGGCGGGCCGACGCGGCCGAGGAGGAGGCCCCGGGCGAGGCCGCGGACGCGGTGCTGTGGGAGCAGCTGACGGAGGCCACCCACGAGGAGTCCACGCTCACCATCACGTACGCCGCGTTCATGATCCTGGCGACGATGATCGCGGCATGCGGTGTCGTCCTCGACAACGCCATCCTGATCGTGGGAGCCATGGCGGTCGGTCCGGAGTTCGGTCCGCTCGCCGGAGTCTGCACCGGCGTGGTGCAGCGCGAACCGCGGCTCGCACTGCGGTCCCTCGGCGCTCTGCTGATCGGTTTCGCGGTCGCGATCGCCGCCACCACCGTCTTCAGCCTGGGGATGGACGCGATCGGGCAGTTCCAGGAGGGGATGCTGGAGCGGCCCCGCCCGAACACCGGCTTCATCTGGCAGCCGGACCCGTTCTCCTTCGTGGTGTCGCTGCTCGCGGGTGTGGCGGGGGTCCTGTCCCTGACCTCCGCCAAGTCCGGGGCGCTGGTGGGCGTCGCGATCTCCGTGACCACCGTCCCGGCCGGTGCGAACGCCGCCGTGGCCCTCAGCTACGGCGACGTCTCCCAGATGTGGGGTTCGGCGGAGCAGCTGCTGCTGAACCTGGGTGGGATCATGCTGGCGGGCGTCCTGACCCTGTACGGGCAGAAAGCGCTCTGGCGGACCCAGCGCGGCCGCTGGGTCCGCCGGCCCAAGACCTGAGCGGCCCGGTGACGCCGCCGGCCCCGCCCTCCGCGATCCACGGGAGGGCGGGGCCGGCGTACGAGCCGCGGGACCGGATCTAGCCGAGCGCCGACTTCACCACGTCCGCGAGCCGACCGGCGACCGCGCGGGCCTGCTCGATGTCGGCGGCCTCGACCATCACCCGGACGAGCGGTTCGGTACCGGACGGACGGAGCAGCACCCGGCCGGTGGTGCCCAGCTCCCGCTCGGCGTCGGCGACGGCCGCGGCCAGCTCGGCGGAGGTCCCGACCCGGGACCTGTCCACGTCGGGGACGTTGATCAGCACCTGCGGGAGCCGCTGCATGACGCCCGCCAGGTCGGCCAGCGACCGGCCGGTGGCCGCGACGCGCGCCGCCAGCATCAGGCCGGTGAGCGTGCCGTCGCCGGTCGTGGCGTGGTCGAGGATGATCACGTGGCCGGACTGCTCGCCGCCGAGCGCGTAGCCGTGCTCCTTCATGGACTCGAGCACGTACCGGTCGCCGACGCCGGTCTGCACGACCTGGATGCCCTCGCCCTCCATGGCCAGCTTGAAGCCGAGGTTGGACATCACGGTGCCGACGACGGTGTTCCCGCGCAGCTGGCCGGCCTCGCGCATGGCCAGGGCCAGCACCGCGAGGATCTGGTCGCCGTCGATCTCCGCGCCGGAGCCGTCGACCGCGAGGCAGCGGTCCGCGTCGCCGTCGTGCGCGATGCCGAAGTCGGCGCCGTGCTCGACCACGGCCTGCTTGAGGAGCCCCAGGTGGGTGGAGCCGCAGCCGTCGTTGATGTTGAGGCCGTCCGGCGCAGCGCCGATGGTGACGACCTCGGCACCCGCCCGGGTGAAGGCCTCGGGCGAGACGCGGGCGGCGGCGCCGTGCGCCTCGTCCAAGACGATCTTGAGCCCGTCCAGGCGGTTGGGGAGGACCGCGATGAGGTGCGCGACGTACTTGTCGAAGCCCTCGTCGTAGTCGGAGACCCGGCCGACGCCGGAGCCGGTGGGCCGGTCCCAGGGAGCGCCGGTGCGGTGCTCGTCGTAGACGGCCTCGATGCGGTCCTCGAGCTCGTCGGCGAGCTTGTGGCCGCCGCGGGCGAAGAACTTGATGCCGTTGTCGGGCATCGCATTGTGGCTGGCGGAGAGCATCACGCCGAGGTCGGCACCCAGCGCACCGGTGAGATACGCCACCGCCGGGGTGGGCAGCACACCGACGCGCAGGACGTCCACGCCCGCGCTCGCGAGGCCCGCGACGACCGCGGCCTCCAGGAATTCGCCGGATGCGCGGGGGTCGCGGCCGACGACCGCGGTCGCCCGGTGGCCCGCGAAGGTGCCCGCCTCGGCGAGTACGTGGGCAGCTGCCACGGAGAGACCGAGCGCGAGCTCAGCCGTCAGATCCGCGTTGGCGACGCCGCGTACACCGTCCGTCCCGAAGAGTTGTCCCACTGTTGTCCTCCCGAGTTCACGCTTCGTTTGTGACCGCTTGTGACATGTATTTGCCGCTTGTGGCGGTAAACGAACCGCCCCGGCAGCACGGAGAGTGCTGCCGGGGCGGTTGTTGCTGAACAGCAGGCGCAGATTAACGCTTGCTGTACTGCGGGGCCTTACGGGCCTTCTTGAGACCGGCCTTCTTGCGCTCGACCGCACGGTCGTCGCGGGAGAGGAAGCCGGCCTTCTTCAGCGCCGGGCGGTTGTTGTCGACGTCGGCCTCGTTCAGGGCGCGGGCCACGCCGAGGCGCAGGGCGCCGGCCTGACCGGAGACGCCGCCACCGGCGATGCGGGCGATGACGTCGTAGCGGCCGTCAAGCTCGAGGAGCTTGAAGGGCTCGTTGACTTCCTGCTGGTGCACCTTGTTGGGGAAGTAGTCCTCAAGGGTGCGACCGTTGATCTTCCACTTGCCGGTGCCCGGAACGATCCGGACGCGGGCGATGGCGTTCTTGCGACGGCCCAGGCCGGCGGCCGGCTGCGGGTCGCCGAAGCGGCCGGCAAGGGACTCGGAGGTGTAGTCGCCCTCGACGACGACCTCAGACTCGGTGGTGTACTCCTCGACGCCCTCGAACTCTTCGACGGGGGTCTCGGCGGTGGTCTCGGCCACGATGCTCCTCAGAATTTTCTACGTCTTAGGGGGTGGCCGGAACTACTGCGCGACCTGGGTGATCTCGAACGGCACCGGCTGCTGGGCAGCGTGGGGGTGCTGGTCGCCCGAGTAGACCTTCAGCTTCGAGAGCATCTGACGGCCCAGGGTGTTCTTGGGGAGCATGCCCTTGACGGCCTTCTCGACGGCCTTCTCCGGGTTGTTCGCCAGGAGGTCGTCGTAGCGCACGGAACGCAGACCGCCCGGGAAACCGGAGTGGCGGTACGCCATCTTCTGGGAGGCCTTGTTGCCGGACAGGTGCACCTTGTCGGCGTTGATGATGACGACGAAGTCGCCCATGTCCATGTGAGGCGCATAGGTCGGCTTGTGCTTGCCCCGCAGAAGGGCAGCGGCCTGGGTCGCCAGACGGCCGAGGACAACGTCCTGGGCGTCGATGACGAGCCACTGGCGCGAGATGTCGCCGGGCTTGGGGCTGAACGTACGCACGCGTATGCCTTCGCTTCTTCAGTGGTGGTATCCCAAGGGCGCAAGCCCCACGGGAAGGTCCTGACAGGGTCACCACGGACGATCACGACAGCCCTCGTTCACATCGGGGACGCAACCGGTGTGAACTGCTGGTCATCGGTCCGGTGGACCGGCGTAAGGCCCTTTCACGTGAGAATGAGCAAGCCAATACGCATAACAAACCAGCAGGATACCCAAGCAGACCCGTACGGGTCAAAACGCGGTCCGCGATGCCGATTCTGCTGGCGTCGCGGCGCACTCCGGTTCGGTCCTGGGTGGGGACCCCGCAGTTGTTACGGGCTCCAGGGTAACCCGACCGGAGCGCAGTGCACGACGCACCGCCAGGATCGCGAGCCCGCACAGGGCGGCGCAGTCCTTGAAGGCGCGCCGTTTGTGGGCCAGCTCCGAGGGCCACGGCACCAGCGCCACCTGGGGCGTCAGGGCCAGCCAGAACCAGGGTGAGCGGGGCATCGAGCCGGGCCGCACCGCCGAGGCCAGCAGCAGCGGCAGCACCACCAGCAGGTAGTGGTCGAAGGACGGCCGTGAGACCAGGAATGCGGCGAGCATCACCATGCAGGCCGTCTCCACGAGCCGCAGCTCTCCCCCGTCGGTCTCCTCCCCCGTGCGCCGCCACCGCGTCCAGGCGGCCCACAGCCCCGCCCCGGCCCCCGCGAAGGCCACCAGCACCGCCACCGGCTCCGGCACCCCCAGCCGGGGCAGCACGGCGATGGGCGAGGCGTCCCACGGCAGCGCGTACGCGTCCTGTCCCCGGAACAGGAACGGCAGGGTCTTGGTGAAGAACAGCGACGGGCTCGGCATCAGCAGCGCGCCCGCCAGCGAGAGCCCCAGCGGCACCAGCACGGCCGCCGCCAGCCCCCGCCACCGCCGGGCCATCACGAACAGCAGCCCGACCGGCACCAGCATCGGCTTGCAGGCGATCGCCAGCCCGACCACCAGGCCGGCCGTCCCCCAGCGCCGTCGGTGCGCGAGCAGCAGCGCCACCGGCAGCGCGGCCGCCGAGATCGCCGTCCAGTTGCCGATCAGGACGAGGTTCACGTACGGCTTGTAGCCCAGGGCCAGCACCGGGAACCCGACGACCGCGAAGCGCGAGCGCAGCGGCACCGAGAACATCCGCAGCGCGGCCAGCCACCCGATGCCCAGCAGCCCGGACATCGCGACCGGCAGGCTCCAGCGCAGCACCGTCGTCGGCAGCAGCGCTTCGGGAACGGCCATCAGGACCGCGCTGGGCAGGTACAGGAACCGCTTGTCCTCGTACGGCGACCCGCCGGCCAGCAGCGTCTGCGCCGCCTTGACCACGAAGGCGTTGTCGGAGCCCCAGTTCTCCCGCAGGCTCGTGGAGACGCAGACTCCCAGGACCACCGCCAGGGAGACGAGCTGCCAGGGCCGCGACGCGGGCCGCAGCAGCCAGTCGAGCAGCCGGTCGCCGGAGCCGTGGTTCTCCCGCTTCATGAGCCAGATGCCAGGCCGCAGGCCCACAACGCCTCCCCCTCACTCCGACCGAGGGAGCGGTCTCCCCCTAGCGCTTCCGCTCGACCCTACGTTCGTCCCATACGGGTTCCTGAGTCTCTCGTACAACACCGTCCGAGCCGAAGACCAGGAAACGGTCAAATGTGCGCGCGAACCAGCGGTCGTGCGTGACGCACAACACAGTGCCCTCATACGACTCCAAGCCGTCCTGCAGCGCCTCCGCGGACTCCAGGTCCAGGTTGTCCGTCGGCTCGTCCAGCAGCAGCGCGGTGGTGCCCGCCAGTTCCAGGAGCAGGATCTGGAAACGCGCCTGCTGGCCGCCCGACAGCTTCTCGAACGGCTGCTCGCCCTGGCGCTCGAGCTCGTACCGGCGCAGGACGCCCATCGCGGCGCCGAGCGGCTTCGCGGCCTCCGTCCACAGGATGTCGACCAGGGTGCGGCCGAACAGCTCGGGGTGGGCGTGGGTCTGCGCGAAGTGTCCGGCGACCACCCGGGCACCCAGCTTGAAGTCGCCCGTGTGCTTGACGTCCTCGCCCGCCAGCAGCCGCAGGAAGTGCGACTTCCCGGAGCCGTTCGAGCCGAGCACCGCGACCCGCTCCCCGTAGAAGACCTCCAGCGAGAACGGCTTCATCAGGCCCGTGAGCTCGAGGTTCTCCACGGTCAGCGCGCGCACGCCGGTCCGGCCGCCCTTCAGGCGCATCCTGATGTCCTGCTCGCGCGGGGGCTCCGGCGGCGGGCCCGCCTCCTCGAACTTCTGGAAGCGCGTCTGCATCGCCCGGTAGCGCGAGGCCATGTCGGGGCTGCTCGCCGCCTGGTTGCGCAGCCGCAGGACCAGCGCCTTCAGGCGGGCGTGCTCCTCGTCCCAGCGCCGCTTGAGCTCCTCGAAGCGCGCGAAGCGCTCCTTGCGGGCCTCGTGGTACGTGCCGAATCCCGAGCCGTGCACCCACACGTCCGTGCCCATCGGGCTCGGCTCCAGGCTGATGATCTTCTCGGCGGCCGTGGACAGCAGCTCCCGGTCGTGCGACACGAAGAGCACCGTCTTGCGGGTGGCCTTGAGCTGCTCCTCCAGCCACCGCTTGCCCGGGACGTCCAGGTAGTTGTCCGGCTCGTCGAGCAGCAGCACCTCGTCCGGCCCGCGCAGCAGGGCCTCGAGGACCAGCCGCTTCTGCTCACCGCCCGACAGCGTGCGCACCTCGCGGAACTGCGCGGCGTCGTACGGGACGGCCAGCGCGGCCATGGTGCAGACGTCCCACAGGGTCTCCGCCTCGTAGCCCTGTACGTCGGCCCAGTCGCTGAGCGCCTGCGCGTACGCCATCTGCGCGGCTTCGTCGTCCACCGTCATGATCAGGTGCTCGGCGTGGTCGACGGCCTTCGCGGCCGCCCGGATCCGGGGCTGGGCCACCGAGACCAGCAGGTCCCGTACGGTCGTCTCGTCCCGTACGGACCCCACGAACTGCGACATCACGCCGAGGCCGCCGCTGACGGTGACCCCGCCGCCGTGCGGCTGGAGGTCACCCGAGATCAGCTTCAGCAGGGTGGTCTTGCCGGCCCCGTTCGCCCCGACGAGGGCGACGACCGACCCCTCCCCCACGCGGAAGGAGACGTCGGGGAGCAGGACCCGCCCGTCGGGAAGGTAGTACTCCAGGTGGCTGGCTTCGAGATGTCCCATGCCGGGCATTGTCCAGGCCCGGCGCCGATCCGCCCAAACGGATTGTGCGGCGGTCACCGGCGGATCAGCAGCAGCCGGCACCCGGGAGGGTCCGCATGTTGCGTGCCTCCTTGCTGCGGGCGGCCAGCAGCTCGTCCGCCGGGTAGCCGACCTCCTCCAGGGTGAGCCCGTGTGGCTTCACTACGTGCACCGAGGAGTCCCGTACGGCGGCCCGCAGGACCTTCCCGGGCCAGTCGGTCGGCCGGTGCCCGTCCCCGACGTGCAGCAGTGCGCCGACCAGCGAGCGGACCATGTTGTGGCAGAAGGCATCGGCGCGGACGGTCGCCGTGACGATCCCGTCCTCGGCGCGCTCCCAGCTGAGCTGCTGGAGGGTACGGATGGTCGTGGCGCCCTCGCGCTTCTTGCAGTACGCGGCGAAGTCGTGCTCGCCGAGCAGCGGGGCGGCGGCCTCGTTCATGGCGTCCACGTCCAGTGGCCACTGGTGCCACAGCACGTGCCCGCGGCGCAGCGGGTCGACGCCGCCCTGGTGGTCGCCGACGCGGTAGGCGTAGCGGCGCCAGATGGCGGAGAACCGGGCGTTGAAGCCCGCGGGGGCCTCGGCGGCCTTCCACACCCGTACGTCGTGCGGCAGCCGGCCCGCGAGGCGGCGCAGCAGCTTGTCGTGGTGCTCGGCCCACACCTCCTCGGCCAGGTCGAACTGGGCTACCTGCCCGCGCGCGTGCACGCCGGCGTCGGTGCGCCCGGCCACGGTCAGCTCGACCGGGTCCGGCAGCCGCATCACGGTCTGCAGGGCCGACTCCAGCTCGCCCTGCACGGTCCGCAGCACCCGCTGCTTCGCCCAGCCGGAGAAGTCCTTGCCGTCGTACGACAGGTCCAGCCGCACCCGGACGTGCCCGGGCTCCACCTCGTCACTCACGTGACAGATCCTCTCAGAAGCTCGGAAATAGCTCGGAAACGCAGAACGGGCCCGCCCCGGGAAGGGGCGGGCCCGTTCAGAGCCGATCAAGCAAGCTCGATCCCGAAGCGGGATCAGGCCTCCTTGGTCTCCTCGGCGGCGGGAGCCTCGGCCACGGCCTCGGCGTCCTTCGCGGCGCGCTTGGTGGCGGCCTCGGCCTCACCAGTGGCCTGCTGGGCGACCGTAAGGGCCTCGACCAGCTCGATCACGGCCATCGGGGCGTTGTCGCCACGACGGTTGCCGATCTTGGTGATGCGCGTGTAACCACCGGGGCGGTTCTCGTAGCGCGGGGCGATCTCGGTGAACAGCGTGTGCACGATGCTCTTGTCCGTGATCGTCTGCAGCACCAGGCGACGGTTGTGGATGTCGCCCTTCTTGGCCTTGGTGACCAGACGCTCGGCGTAGGGACGCAGGCGGCGGGCCTTGGCCTCGGTGGTGGTGATGCGGCCGTGCTCGAAGAGCGCCTTCGCGAGGTTCGCGAGAAGGTGCTTCTCGTGCGCGGCGGAGCCGCCCAGACGGGCACCCTTTGCGGGACGCGGCATGGTGTTACTCCTTCATATCTGCACCGGCCGTGTCAGGTACCGGTGTCAGTTCCCCCGGGGCGGCTGCCCCGGGAAAGTCTTTTCTTAGTACTGCTCGGTCTCGACGAAACCGGCGTCCGCGTCGTCGTCGGCGCCGAAGGCGTCGGCAGCGGCGGTCGGGTCGAATCCGGGCGGGCTGTCCTTGAGGGCCAGGCCCATGCCGGCCAGCTTCGCCTTGACCTCGTCGATCGACTTCGCACCGAAGTTGCGGATGTCGAGCAGGTCGGCCTCGGAGCGGGCGACGAGCTCACCCACGGAGTGGATGCCCTCGCGCTTGAGGCAGTTGTACGACCGAACGGTGAGCTCGAGCTCCTCGATCGGCAGCGCCAGGTCGGCGGCCAGGGCAGCGTCCGTCGGGGACGGGCCCATGTCGATGCCCTCGGCGTCGATGTTGAGCTCGCGGGCCAGACCGAACAGCTCGACCAGGGTCTTGCCGGCGGACGCCATGGCGTCGCGCGGGCGCATGGCCTGCTTGGTCTCGACGTCGACGATGAGCTTGTCGAAGTCGGTGCGCTGCTCGACTCGGGTCGCCTCGACCTTGTAGGTGACCTTGAGGACCGGGCTGTAGATGGAGTCGACCGGGATACGGCCGATCTCCTGGCCCAGCTGCTTGTTCTGGACGGCGGAGACGTAGCCGCGACCGCGCTCGACGGTCAGCTCCATCTCCAGCTTGCCCTTGCCGTTGAGCGTGGCGAGGACCAGGTCCGGGTTGTGCACCTCGACACCGGCCGGGGGCGCGATGTCGGCAGCGGTGACCAGGCCGGGACCCTGCTTGCGCAGGTACATCACGACCGGCTCGTCGTGCTCCGAGGAGACGACCAGCTGCTTGATGTTGAGGATGATGTCGGTGACGTCTTCCTTGACACCGGGCACGGTGGTGAACTCGTGCAGGACGCCGTCCACGCGGATGCTGGTGACTGCGGCACCCGGGATCGAGGACAGGAGCGTGCGGCGCAGAGAGTTGCCGAGGGTGTAGCCGAAGCCCGGCTCGAGCGGCTCGATCACGAACCGCGAGCGGTACTCGTCGACGACCTCTTCGGTCAGCGAAGGACGCTGAGCGATAAGCATGTCTGTGTTCCTTCAGTCGTGGACGCCCACTATTTGACGCCCGACATGTACTGCTGGGTACTGCAAGGGTACGGGCGGCACGGCCCCCGAAGGGGTCGTACCGCCCGGACACTCAAAGACGCACGGGTGCGTCCGCTGCGTCAGACGCGGCGGCGCTTCGGCGGGCGGCAGCCGTTGTGCGGGGTGGGGGTGACGTCCTGGATCGAGCCGACCTCGAGGCCGGTGGCCTGGAGGGAGCGGATCGCGGTCTCACGGCCGGAGCCGGGACCCTTGACGAAGACGTCGACCTTGCGCATGCCGTGCTCCTGCGCGCGGCGGGCGGCCGACTCGGCGGCCATCTGCGCGGCGAAGGGGGTGGACTTGCGCGAGCCCTTGAAGCCGACGTGGCCGGCGGAGGCCCAGGAGATCACGTTGCCCGAGGGGTCCGTGATCGAGACGATCGTGTTGTTGAACGTGCTCTTGATGTGGGCGTGCCCGTGAGCGACGTTCTTCTTTTCCTTGCGGCGCACCTTCTTGGCAGCGCCCTGACGACCCTTGGGGGGCATCTAAATCTCCTACGGGAGGTGGTCGGTCCTACAGCGCAAGACCGCTGAACAGGACTACTTCTTGCCCGGCTTCTTCTTACCGGCGATCGCGCGACGCGGGCCCTTGCGGGTACGCGCGTTCGTGCTGGTGCGCTGACCGTGCACCGGCAGGCCACGACGGTGGCGGATGCCCTGGTAGCACTGGATCTCGATCTTGCGGCGGATGTCGCCCTGGATCTCGCGGCGGAGGTCACCCTCGGTACGGAGGTTGGCGTCCACGTACTCGCGGATCTTGACGAGGTCCTCTTCGGCCAGGTCACGAACGCGGGTGTTCGGGTTCACGCCGGTGGAGGCGAGGATCTCCTTGGACCGGGTGCGCCCGATACCGAAGACGTAGGTGAGTGCGATCTCCACACGCTTTTCGCGCGGGATGTCAACACCGGAAACGCGTGCCATTCAATGGCTCCTGTGTGTTCGGGGGTCTTCCGCAGAACCACTCCCGACCGCCGACCGCCCCTGATGGGTGGTGGTACGTCCGGGTCCCCGGCCCCCGCCGGAGGTGCCGCCGGCCCTTCTCAGGGCTGGGCGGGTTCTGCGTATGTACGTTTTCTTACGTCGCGCGAAGAACTGCGTAGTGCAGGTCGGTCGGCGTGCGTCAGCCCTGGCGCTGCTTGTGGCGCAGGTTGTCGCAGATGACCATGACCCGACCGTGACGGCGGATCACCTTGCACTTGTCGCAGATCTTCTTGACGCTCGGCTTGACCTTCATGTTGGTGAGGTTCTCCGGGTCAGTGCCACCACCCGCACCGGGACGTGCGCCCAGGCAGGAGTGAGGACAAGATCTACTTGTATCGGTAGACGATCCGGCCACGCGTCAGGTCGTACGGAGACAGCTCCACAACGACCCGGTCATCCGGGAGGATGCGGATGTAGTGCATACGCATCTTGCCGCTGATGTGCGCGAGGACCTTGTGACCGTTCTGCAGTTCCACCTTGAACATCGCGTTCGGGAGGGACTCGATCACGGTGCCCTCGATCTCGATGGCACCTTGCTTCTTGGCCACGCTTCGCCCTTCGAATCGGCTACCTTGATCAGCTCCCTGCCTCACATGCGGACATGCGGGTGCAAAGGAGCCGACGAGTCAGTCTACGTCAGGGCACCGAGAAAGACGAATCCGGAAAGTTTGCCCCACAGACTAGATCATTAACCGAGCGGGTCCGGCGCCGTCGTCACGCCGTACTCCGCAAGCTTCGCCTTGCCGCAGTCCGGGCTGGTCAGGACGATGGGGCCGGCCTCCGTCAGGGCGATGGAGTGCTCCCAGTGCGAGGACCAGGTGCCGTCCGTCGTGATGACCGTCCAGTCGTCCGCCAGGACCTCCGTCTGGGGGGTGCCCAGGGAAACCATCGGCTCGATCGCCAGGCAGACGCCCGGGACCAGCTTGATGCCCTTGCCCCGCTTGCGCGAGACGTAGTTCAGCAGGTGCGGGTCCATGTGCATCTCGGACCCGATGCCGTGGCCGCCGTAGTCCTCGATGATCCCGTACTTGCCGGTCGCGGGACGCGGCTGGCGGCGGATGTAGCCCTCGATCGCCTTCGAGATGTCCACGAGGCGGTTGCCGAGCTTCATCGCGGCGATGCCGGCCCACATGGACTCCTCGGTCACCCGGGAGAGCTCGACGAGCTCCGGAGCATGACCGGTGCCCACGAAGGCCGTGTACGCGGCGTCGCCGTGCCAGCCGTCGACGATCGCGCCGGCGTCGATCGAGATGATGTCGCCGTCCTTCAGGACCGTCTTGTCGTCCGGGATGCCGTGGACGACGACCTCGTTCACCGAGGTGCAGATCGTCGCGGGGAAGCCGCCGTAGCCGAGGAAGTTCGACTTGGCCCCGGCATCCGCGATGACCTTGCGGGCCACCATGTCCAGATCCCGCGTCGTGGCGCCCGGCACGGCCGCCTCACGGGTCGCCGCGTGGATCGCGGCGACGACCAGCCCTGCCTCGCGCATCTTCGCGATCTGCTCGGGGGTCTTGATCTGGACCATGGGTAGTGCCTTCCACCTTCGGACTTCGGATCTACGTTGTTCAGGTCGTCTCAACAGTAAGGCCGCGGGGTCCTGGGGACACCGCGGCCGTACTGCTCACTGCAGGGGTACTACTTCTTGAGCGCGTCCATCGCGCGCTGCGTGACGTCCGCGACCTCACCGAGGGCCGGGATGGTCACCAGCAGGCCCTGGGCCTTGTAGTAGTCGATGATCGGCTCGGTCTGCGTGTGGTAGACCTCGAGCCGGTTGCGGACCGTGGCCTCGGAGTCGTCGTCACGCTGGTAGAGCTCGCCACCGCAGGCGTCGCAGACGCCCTCGGTCTTCGGTGCGGCGTACACGACGTGGAAGACGTGCGCAGAGTCGTTGCGGCAGATCCGGCGGCCGGCGATGCGCTTGACCACCTCGTCCTCCTCGACCTCGAGGTCGAGGACGGCGTCGAGCTTCATGCTCGCCGTCTGCAGCATCTCGTCCAGCGCCTCGGCCTGCGAGACGTTGCGCGGGAAGCCGTCCAGCAGGAAGCCGTTCACGGCGTCCGGCTGCTCCATCCGGTCCTTGGCCATGCCGATGGTGATCTCGTCGGGGACGAGGTCACCGGCGTCCATGAACGCCTTCGCGCGCTGGCCCAGCTCGGTGTTCTGGCTGATGTTGGCGCGGAAGAGGTCGCCCGTGGAGATGTGCGGGATCGACAGGTTCTTCGCAAGGAACGCAGCCTGCGTTCCCTTGCCCGCACCGGGCGGTCCGACGAGGACGATTCGCATCAGCGGAGGAACCCTTCGTAATTGCGCTGCTGGAGCTGGCTCTCGATCTGCTTCACGGTTTCCAGACCCACACCCACGATGATGAGGATGCTCGTCCCGCCGAACGGGAAGTTCTGGTTCGCTCCGAAGCCGGCCAACGCCATCGTCGGCACAAGAGCGATGAGACCCAGGTACAGCGACCCCGGCCAGGTGATCCGGTTGAGCACGTAGCTCAGGTACTCGGCGGTGGGTCGACCGGCACGGATACCCGGGATGAACCCACCATACTTCTTCATGTTGTCTGCAACTTCCTCGGGGTTGAACGAAATCGCCACGTAGAAGAACGCGAAGAAGACGATCAGGAGGAAGTAGGCGGCGATGTAGTACGGGTGGTCGCCCTTGACGAAGTGCTTCTGGATCCAGGTGGCCCAGCCGGCGGTCGACCCGCTGAACTGAACGATCAGCGCCGGGATGTACAGCAGCGACGAGGCGAAGATGACCGGGATGACACCGGCCTGGTTCACCTTGAGCGGGATGTACGTGGAGGTGCCCCCGTACGCACGGCGGCCGATCATGCGCTTCGCGTACTGGACCGGAATCCGTCGCTGCGCCTGCTCGACGAAGACCACCAGGGCGACCATCGCGAGGCCGACGAGGATGACGACACCGAACTCGACCCAGCCGTCGGCGATCTTGCCCTGGAGCTTGATCTGCCAGAGGGCGCCGATGAAGCCGGCGGCGATCGAGATGAACATGAGGATCGACATGCCGTTGCCGATGCCGCGGTCGGTGACGAGCTCACCGAGCCACATGACGACGCAGGTACCGGCGGTCATGGTGACCACCATGACGATCGTGGTGAAGATCGACCGGTTCGGGACGATCTGGCTGGCGACCTGGCAGCCCTGGAACAGGGCACCAGTGCGGGCAGTGGCTACGAGGCCGGTGCCCTGCAGGATCGCGAGTGCGACCGTCAGATAGCGCGTGTACTGAGTGATCTTCGCGGTGCCGGACTGACCCTCTTTTTTGAGGTTCTCCAGCTTCGGGATGACCACGGTCAGCAGCTGCAGGATGATGCTCGCCGTGATGTACGGCATGATGCCGAGCGCGAAGATCGTGATCTGCAGCAGCGCACCGCCGCTGAACATGTTGACGAGACCGAAGAGGCTGTTGCTGCTTCCGGCCTGGTCGACACAGATCTGAACGTTCTTGTAGCTCACGCCGGGTACCGGGATGTGGGACCCGAGCCGGAACAGCACGATGATGCCGAGCGTGAAGAGCAGCTTCTTGCGCAGGTCGGGCGTCTTGAACGCCCGGGCGAACGCGGTGAGCACGGTGCCTCCTGCGACCCCCGCGCTACTGCGTCAGAGGTGACGGTCTGAGGGATCGGTGAATACGTACAAGCAAAGGTGCAGGCCACCTTACCGGCGACTGCGCCCCCCGTGGAACGACCAACCGGGGATGCCCCATATGTGAGGCATCCCCGGTCGGGTTTCTAGCTATTTGTCACAAGAGTTCGTCTTAGACGAGCTCGGTGACGGTGCCGCCGGCAGCGGCAATCTTCTCCTTGGCGGAGGCGGAGACGGCGTCAACCGAAACCGTCAGCGCCACGGAGATCTCGCCCTGGCCCAGGACCTTGACGAGGCTGTTCTTGCGAACCGCGCCCTTGGCGACCAGGTCGGCCACCGTGACCTCTCCACCCTCGGGGTAGAGAGCGCCGAGCTTGTCCAGGTTGACCACCTGGAACTCGGTGCGGAACGGGTTCTTGAAGCCCTTGAGCTTCGGCAGGCGCATGTGGAGGGGCATCTGCCCACCCTCGAAGCGCTGCGGGATCTGGTAACGGGCCTTCTGGCCCTTCGTACCACGACCGGCCGTCTTACCCTTCGACGCCTCACCACGACCGACACGGGTCTTCGCGGTCTTGGCGCCGGGGGCGGGACGGAGGTTGTGGGCCTTCAGCGGGCTGTTCTCAGCCATGTTAGTCAACCTCCTCAACCGTCACGAGGTGGCGGACGGTGTGAACCATTCCGCGGAACTCGGGGCGGTCCTCCTTGACGACCACGTCGTTCAGGCGCTTGAGCCCGAGCGAACGCAGCGTGTCGCGGTGGTTCTGCTTGCTGCCGATGTACGACTTCGTCTGCGTGATCTTGAGGCGGGCCATTACGCAGCACCCGCCCCGGCACGCGCACGGAGCAGAGCCGCGGGGGCGACGTCCTCGAGGGGCAGACCACGGCGAGCCGCGATCTCCTCGGGACGCTGCAGGCCCTTGAGCGCTGCCACGGTCGCGTGCACGATGTTGATCGCGTTCGACGAGCCGAGCGACTTCGACAGGATGTCGTGAACGCCGGCGCACTCCAGAACGGCGCGCACCGGGCCACCGGCGATAACACCGGTACCGGGGGAAGCCGGCTTCAGCAGCACGACGCCCGCGGCACGCTCGCCCGTGATCGGGTGAGGGATGGTGCCCTGGATGCGCGGAACCTTGAAGAAGTTCTTCTTGGCTTCCTCGACACCCTTGGCGATGGCCGCGGGAACTTCCTTGGCCTTGCCGTAACCGACACCTACAGTGCCGTCACCGTCGCCCACCACGACCAGCGCGGTGAAGCTGAAGCGGCGACCACCCTTGACAACCTTGGCGACGCGGTTGATCGCGACAACGCGCTCAACGTAAGCGGTCTTCTCGGCGGCAGGGCCACCGTCGCGACCCTTCCGGTCCCGCCGCTCGCCGCCACCGGCACCGCTTCCGCGGCGCTGGGGTCCAGCCATTGGATTACCTCTCTCTGTTACGTCCGTGAGTCCCGGAACCGGGGCTTAGAACTTCAGCCCGGCTTCGCGGGCGGCGTCAGCCAGAGCGGCAATGCGCCCGGCGTATCGGTTGCCACCGCGGTCGAACACGACGGTCTCGACACCCGCGGCCTTGGCACGCTCGGCGACGAGCGCGCCGACAGCCTGGGCCTGGGCGCTCTTGTCGCCTTCGCCACCGCGGATCGAAGCGTCCAGGGTCGACGCGGACGCCAGGGTGTGACCCTGGAGGTCGTCGATGACCTGAGCAACGATGTTGCGGTTGGAACGCGTCACGACGAGGCGCGGACGCTCCGCCGTACCCGAGACGTTCTTGCGGATGCGGATGTGGCGGCGAGCCTTGGCAGCGCGCTTGTACGCGTCGCCCTTGGCGATCTTCACACCGTATGCCATGGCTACTTACCAGCCTTTCCGACCTTGCGGCGGATGACTTCGCCGGCGTACTTGACACCCTTGGCCTTGTACGGGTCGGGCTTCCGCAGCTTGCGGATGTTGGCGGCGACCTCGCCGACCTTCTGCTTGTCGATGCCCTCGACCGTGAACTTGGTGGGCGACTCGACCTTGAAGGAGATGCCCTCGGGCGCCTCGATCAGGATCGGGTGGCTGTAACCAAGCTGGAACTCCAGAGCGGAGCCCTTCGCGGCGACGCGGTAACCGACACCGCTGATCTCGAGAGCCTTGACGTATCCCGTGGTCACGCCGGTGATCATGTTCGCCACCAGCGTGCGGGACAGGCCGTGCAGGGCCTTGTTCTGACGCTCGTCGTTGGGGCGGGTGACGTTCAGAACGCCGTCCTCACCCTTGACGATCTCGATCGGCGCGGCGACGGTGTGCGAGAGGAGACCCTTGGGGCCCTTCACCGCGACCGTGCGGCCATCGATGGTGACGTCCACACCGGCGGGAACCTGGATGGGGAGCTTGCCGATTCGCGACATTGCTTTTCCTCCGTTCCCGACTACCAGACGTAGGCGAGGACTTCCCCACCTACGCCCTTCTTGCCTGCCTGCTGGCCGGTGAGGAGACCGTGGGACGTGGAGATGATCGCCACGCCCAGGCCGCCGAGCACCTTCGGCAGGTTGGTGGACTTCGCGTACACGCGCAGACCGGGCTTCGAGATCCGCTTGATGCCCGCGATGGAGCGCTCACGGTTCGGCCCGAACTTCAGCTCGAGGACGAGGTTCTTGCCGACCTCGGCGTCCTCGACCTTCCAGCCGGTGATGAAACCCTCCTGCTTGAGGATCTCTGCGATGTGCGACTTGATCTTGCTGTGCGGCATCACGACGGTGTCGTGGTACGCCGAGTTAGCGTTACGCAGACGCGTGAGCATGTCTGCGATCGGGTCAGTCATGGTCATGAAGTGGCCTTCGGCCTCTCTCGCCGGGGTTTCCTGTATGCGCCATCCCTCTCCCCACTCAGTGGCGGGACGGGTGCGGTGCGGGGACCTACGGCGTAGTAAGTCGTTATGGACGGCGGACGCCCAACCCCACAAGCCTACGGCATGCGGAGCAGGGCACCCACCGACCAGATGCTTACCGAGAGTCTCTGGAACTTCCCAAGTCCTTGCGGACGGAAGGGAATTACCAGGAGCTCTTGGTCACGCCCGGCAGCTCGCCACGGTGAGCCATCTCACGAAGGCAGACGCGGCACAGGCCGAACTTGCGGTACACGGAGTGGGGGCGACCGCAGCGCTGGCAGCGGGTGTACGCACGCACACCGAACTTGGGCTTGCGGGCAGCCTTCGCGATGAGAGCCTTCTTCGCCATCTCGCTTACGCCTCCTTGAAGGGGAAGCCGAGGTGACGAAGGAGGGCACGGCCCTCGTCGTCGTTGGTCGCCGTGGTGACCACGGTGATGTCCATACCCCGGGTACGGTCGATCTTGTCCTGGTCGATCTCGTGGAACATGACCTGCTCCGTGAGACCGAAGGTGTAGTTGCCACGGCCGTCGAACTGCTTCGGCGACAGACCACGGAAGTCACGGATACGCGGCAGCGCGAGCGACAGCGTACGGTCCAGGAACTCCCACATGCGGTCACCACGGAGGGTGACGTGGCAGCCGATCGGCTGACCCTCACGCAGCTTGAACTGCGCGATGGACTTGCGGGCCTTCGTGACGGCCGGCTTCTGACCGGTGATCGTCGTCAGGTCGCGGATGGCGCCGTCGATCAGCTTGGAGTCGCGGGCGGCGTCGCCCACACCCATGTTGACCACGATCTTCACGAGACCGGGGATCTGCATGACGTTCTCGTACGAGAACTCCTCACGCAGCTTGCCCGCGATGTCCTCGCGGTACTTCGTCTTGAGACGCGGAGTGGTAGCCATCAGATGTCCTCACCCGTCCGCTTGGCAACGCGGATCTTGTTGCCCTCGTCGTCGAAGCGGAAACCGACGCGGGTAACGACCTTCTGGCCGTCCTTCTCCACAACCAGCTGAACGTTGCTGACGTGGATCGGAGCCTCGGTGATCACAATGCCACCGGCCTGCGAACCACCAGCGGTCTGACCGGCCTTGGTGTGCTTCTTGACCCGGTTGACACCCTCGACGAGGACACGGTTCTCAGTGGGCATGGCCTGAATGACCTTGCCCTGCTTGCCCTTGTCCTTACCGGTGATGACCTGGACCAGGTCGCCCTTCTTGATCTTCATGCTTACAGCACCTCCGGCGCGAGCGAGATGATCTTCATGAACTTCTTCTCGCGCAGCTCACGGCCCACGGGGCCGAAGATACGGGTGCCGCGAGGGTCGCCGTCGTTCTTGAGAATGACAGCGGCGTTCTCGTCGAAGCGGATGTACGAGCCGTCCTGGCGGCGGCGCTCCTTGACGGTGCGAACGATGACCGCCTTGACGACGTCACCCTTCTTCACGTTGCCACCGGGGATCGCGTCCTTGACGGTGGCGACGATGACGTCACCGATGCCCGCGTAGCGGCGACCGGAACCACCGAGAACACGGATGCAAAGGATCTCCTTGGCACCAGTGTTGTCGGCGACACGCAGTCGCGACTCCTGCTGGATCACGTCTATCTCCTGATTTGTCTGCCGGTTCCCGGCGGGGGTCCGCTGAACGAACAGCGGAACCCCCACCGAGCCTGGCGGAACTGACCTGAGGGAAACCCCTCAGGTGATTACTTGGCCTTCTCGAGGATCTCGACGATGCGCCAGCGCTTGCTCGCCGACAGCGGACGCGTCTCCATGATGAGGACGCGGTCGCCGACGCCGGCAGCGTTCTGCTCGTCGTGAGCCTTGAGCTTGTTCGTACGGCGGATGACCTTGCCGTACAGCGCGTGCTTCACGCGGTCCTCGACGGCGACGACGACGGTCTTGTCCATCTTGTCGCTGACGACGAGACCCTCACGGGTCTTGCGGAAACCGCGCTCGTTCGTCTCAGTCACGTTCTTCTCGCTCATCAGGCGCTCTCCACCGTCTCGATACCGAGCTCACGCTCGTGCATCAGGGTGTAGATGCGAGCGATGTCCTTACGGACGGACTTGAGCCGGCCGTTGTTCTCCAGCTGACCCGTGGCCGCCTGGAAGCGGAGCTTGAACAGCTCCTCCTTGGCCTCGCGCAGCTTGCCAACGAGCTCCTCGTTGCCGAGCTCACGCAGCTCGGACGCCTTGGTTCCCGTCGCCATCACGACTCACCTGCCTCGCGCCGAACAATCCGGCACTTCATCGGAAGCTTGTGAGCAGCGCGGGTGAGCGCCTCACGAGCAATCTTCTCGTTCGGGTAGGACAGCTCGAACATGACCCGGCCCGGGTGCACGTTCGCGATCCACCACTCGGGAGAACCCTTACCGGAACCCATGCGGGTCTCGGCCGGCTTCTTCGTCAGCGGACGGTCCGGGTAGATGTTGATCCAGACCTTGCCGCCACGCTTGATGTGGCGGGTCATCGCGATACGAGCCGCCTCGATCTGGCGGTTCGTCACGTAGGCGGGGGTGAGCGCCTGGATGCCGTACTCGCCGAACGAGACCTCAGTACCGCCCTTGGCCATACCGCGGCGCTTCGGGTGGTGCTGCTTGCGGTGCTTGACCCTACGAGGGATCAGCATGTCGGTCAGGCCTCCGTTCCGGTGCTCTCGGCCGGAGCGGCGGCGGGAGCGTCGGCCTTGGGGGCCTCGGCACCAGCAGCCTGCTGCGGCTTGCGGCCACCACGGCCGCCGCGCTCGCCACCACGGCCACCACGGCCGGCGGGACGGTCGCCAGCGCCTGCACCACGGGCCGGGCGGTTACCCGCACGGGCCGCAGCGTTCTCGGCGCGAACCTCGGCGATGTTCTTGACGTCGCCCTTGTAGATCCAGACCTTCACACCGATACGGCCGAAGGTGGTCTTGGCCTCGAAGAAGCCGTAGTCCACGTTCGCGCGCAGCGTGTGCAGCGGCACACGACCCTCGCGGTAGAACTCGGAGCGGGACATCTCGGCGCCGCCGAGACGGCCGCCACACTGGATCTTGATGCCCTTGGCGCCGGCCTTCATCGTGCCCTGCATGCTCTTGCGCATGGCACGACGGAAGGAGACGCGGGAGGAGAGCTGCTCGGCAACGGCCTGGGCAACCAGCTGAGCGTCGAGCTCGGGGTTCTTGACCTCGAGGATGTTCAGCTGGACCTGCTTGCCCGTGAGCTTCTCGAGGTCACCGCGGATGCGGTCGGCCTCGGCGCCACGGCGGCCGATGACGATGCCCGGACGAGCGGTGTGGATGTCCACACGCACGCGGTCACGGGTGCGCTCGATCTCAACCTTCGAGATGCCGGCGCGCTCCATGCCGGACGTCATCATCCGACGGATGGCGACGTCTTCCTTGACGTAGTCCTTGTACAGCTTGTCGGCGTACCAACGCGACTTGAAGTCGGTGGTGATGCCGAGCCGGAACCCGTGCGGGTTTACCTTCTGGCCCATTACCGGGAACCTTCCTTGCTGCTGACGACCACGGTGATGTGGCTGGTCCGCTTGCGGATCCGGTAGGCACGGCCCTGGGCACGCGGACGGAACCGCTTCAGGGTCGGGCCCTCGTCCACGTACGCCTCGCTGATGACCAGCGTGGAGGCGTCCGGGTGGTTGTAGTTGTGTGCGGCGTTGGCAATGGCGCTGTCCAGCACCTTGCCGACCGGCACGCTCGCGGCCTGCGGGGCGAAACGCAGGACCGCCTGAGCCTCCGTGGCATCCATGCCACGGATAAGGTCCACCACGCGGCGGGCCTTCATGGGCGTGACGCGGATGTACCGCGCCTGGGCCCTGGCTTCCATGGTTGTCCCTTCGGTGTAAGTCATAGTCGTTACCACCCCGCCTTTAGCGGCGCTTCGACTTCCGGTCGTCCTTGACGTGGCCGCGGAAGGTGCGAGTCGGCGAGAACTCGCCGAGCTTGTGGCCGACCATCGACTCGGTGACGAACACCGGGACGTGGGTCTTGCCGTTGTGCACCGCGATGGTGTGACCCAGCATGGCCGGGATGATCATCGAGCGACGGGACCAGGTCTTGATGACGTTCTTGGTACCAGCTTCGTTCTGAGCGTCCACCTTCTTCACGAGGTGTCCGTCGACGAAGGGTCCCTTCTTGAGACTGCGCGGCATCTAAACCCGCTCCTAGCGCTTCTTGTTCGTCTTGCGGCGGCGGACGATGTACTTGCTCGAAGCCTTCTTCGGCGAGCGAGTACGACCCTCCTTCTGACCCCACGGGGAGACCGGGTGGCGACCACCACTGGTCTTGCCCTCACCACCACCGTGCGGGTGGTCAACCGGGTTCATCGCGACACCGCGGACGGACGGGCGAACGCCCTTCCAGCG
The DNA here is from genome assembly GCF_000717655.1 of Streptomyces katrae. Taxonomy (GTDB): domain Bacteria; phylum Actinomycetota; class Actinomycetes; order Streptomycetales; family Streptomycetaceae; genus Streptomyces; species Streptomyces katrae_B. The sequence continues at coordinate 125,861 of NZ_JNZY01000017.1, read as the reverse complement.
CATGCGGCCGGCCTTGCCCCAGTTGATGTTCGACTGCTCGGCGTTGCCGACCTCGCCGACCGTCGCGCGGCAGCGCGCGTCGACCAGGCGGATCTCACCGGACGGCATACGAAGGTGGGCCATCGTGCCCTCCTTCGCCAGCAGCTGCACGGAGGCACCCGCGGAACGGGCGAACTTGGCGCCACCACCGGGACGGAGCTCGATCGCGTGGATCGTGGTACCGACCGGGATGTTGCGGAGGGCCAGGTTGTTGCCCGGCTTGATGTCGGCCGTGGGGCCGTTCTCAATCCGGTCGCCCTGGCTCAGACCGCGAGGAGCGATGATGTAGCGCTTCTCGCCGTCCGCGTAGTGCAGGAGCGCGATGCGCGCAGTGCGGTTGGGGTCGTACTCGATGTGCGCGACCTTGGCCGGCACGCCGTCCTTGTCGTGACGACGGAAGTCGATCACGCGGTAGGCGCGCTTGTGTCCACCACCCTGGTGGCGAACGGTGATCCGACCGGTGTTGTTACGGCCGCCCTTGCTGTGCAGCGGGCGAACCAGCGACTTCTCCGGCGTGGACCGCGTGATCTCGACAAAGTCGGCGACGCTGGAGCCACGACGGCCCGGGGTCGTCGGCTTGTACTTGCGGATACCCATTTCTCAGTCCTCGTCCGATTCCGGACGACTAGACCTCCGTTAGGAGGCCTGGCCGCCGAAGATGTCGATACGGTCGCCCTCAGCGAGGGTCACGATGGCGCGCTTGGTGTCAGCGCGCTTGCCGAAACCGGTCTTGGTGCGCTTGCGCTTACCCTGACGGTTGATCGTGTTGACCCCGGTGACCTTGACCGAGAAGACCGCCTCGACGGCCTGCTTGATCTGGGTCTTGTTGGCGCCGGGCGCGACGATGAACGTGTACTTGTTCTCGTCCAGCAGCGCGTAGCTCTTCTCCGAGACAACCGGCTTGATCAGCAGGTCGCGCGGGTCAGTGAAGGTCTTGCTGGTAACGGTCGCCTCAGACATCAGGCGTCGCTCCCTTCGGTCTCATCGGCCTTGGGGCCAGACACGAAGGACTCGAGCGCGGCCTGGGTGAAGACCACGTCGTCAGAGACGATCACGTCGTACGTGTTCAGCTGGCCCGGCTCCAGGATGTGAACCTGGGGCAGGTTGCGGGCGGACAGCCACGCGGCCTCGTCGGCACGCTCGACGACCAGGAGCAGGTTCTTGCGCTCCGAGATCTTGCCGAACAGCGTCTTGGCGGCCTTCGTGGAGACGGCACCCTCGACCACGCCGGTGACGACGTGGATGCGGGAGTGACGCGCACGGTCCGAGAGGGCACCGCGGAGGGCGGCGACCTTCATCTTCTTGGGGGTCCGCTGCGAGTAGTCACGCGGCTGCGGGCCGTGGACGACGCCACCGCCGGCGAACTGCGGAGCGCGGGTCGAACCCTGACGGGCGCGGCCGGTGCCCTTCTGGCGGTACGGCTTGCGGCCACCACCACGGACTTCGCCACGGGTCTTCGTCTTGTGCGTGCCCTGACGGGCAGCAGCCAGCTGTGCGACGACGACCTGGTGGATCAGCGGAACGCTGGTCTTCGCGTCGAAGATCTCCGCGGGGAGCTCGACGGTACCGGCCTTGTCGCCTGCCGGCGAAAGGATGTCAATGGTGCTCATTAACCTCAAGCCCCCTTGGCCGCGGTACGGACCAGGACGAGGCCGCCGTTCGGACCGGGGACTGCGCCCTTGATGAGGAGCAGACCCTTCTCCGCGTCTACCGCGTGGATGGTCAGGTTCTGGGTGGTGACGCGCTCGTTGCCCATACGACCAGCCATGCGCATGCCCTTGAAGACACGCCCAGGGGTGGCACAGCCACCGATCGAACCGGGGGAGCGGTGCTTGCGCTGCACACCGTGACCGGCGCCGAGGCCCCGGAAGTTGTGCCGCTTCATGACACCGGCGAAGCCCTTGCCCTTGCTGTTGCCCGTGACGTCAACCTTGACGCCGGACTCGAACACCTGGGCGGTGATCTCCTGGCCGAGCGTGTACTCGCTGGCGTCGGAGGTGCGGAGCTCCACCAGGTGGCGGCGCGGGGTCACGTCGGCCTTGGCGAAGTGGCCCTTGAGGGGCTTGTTCACCTTGCGCGGGTCGATCTCGCCGAAGGCGATCTGGACCGACTCGTAGCCGTCGATGTCGTTCGTACGGACCTGGGTAACGACGCAGGGCCCGGCCTTGACGACGGTCACCGGGACGACACGGTTGTTCTCGTCCCAGACCTGGGTCATGCCGAGCTTCTCGCCCAGGACGCCCTTGATCTGCTTTGCCATCTTCTCGACGCCTCTCAGAGCTTGATCTCGATGTCAACGCCGGCCGGAAGGTCCAGGCGCATCAGCGAGTCAACGGTCTTGGGCGTCGGGTCGAGGATGTCGATCAGGCGCTTGTGCGTGCGCATCTCGAAGTGCTCGCGCGAGTCCTTGTACTTGTGCGGCGACTTGATGACGCAGTACACGTTCTTCTCAGTGGGCAGCGGCACCGGGCCTGCGACCGACGCACCAGTGCGGGTCACCGTCTCGACGATCTTCTTCGCCGAGGAGTCGATGACCTCGTGGTCGTAGGCCTTGAGCCGGATGCGGATCTTCTGTCCCGCCATGGCTACTCCGTAGTCCTGTCTGTTGTGGAAACGCTCTGGCTCTCGGTCGGCTGTGGATCTCTCCACCGCTTCTCGCCGACCCACGCGGTCGGGCGTGTCGCACTCCCTCCACAGAAAATTCCCATACGGAAATTCCCTCGTCCAAGGGGGTGCGGTCCCAGGACCGCGGTTCGGGGGAGAAACACCCACCGAGCGCCTGGCAGGCACCGTGCTGACGCTTCCCAGAAGATTCCCGTACGTCCGCCCCATTGCTGCCCCGAAAGGCAGATAAAGGCGACGAGTACTGTGGGACTCGCTTCCGGTCCTCCCGGCGGGAGGCGCGCAGCATCGGCACTCAGCCGAGCAACTTGAGTAGTCTGCCATACAAGACACGTACTGCGCCAATCGGGCCGAAGAGAATACCCCTCCACGGTGATCGGTCAAACCGCGCCCCGCGGTGGGATTGCCCGGGCGCCCCTTGGGGTCCGCCCCGGCAACCCCACACGCCTCGGAAACCTTTCCGAGGCCCTTGCCACGACCGGTCGCAGCTCGCTTCAGGACCGCGAGAGCGTGCCGCAGCCCTCCGGCCCGGCGGCCTCCAGGCTCTTGCTGCGGTCGTACGGGTCCACGGGGGTCCCGGAGGGCGTGGGCCCGGTCGGCGTGTCCTCGTCGAAGACGGGGTGCAGGAATCCGTCGTACACGCCGCAGGCGCTGTTGGCGAGGTCGACGTCGAACTTGTCCAGCCAGAGCTTGCCGGCGGTGGCCTGCCACTTGCGCGGGTCGGCGACGGAGAAGGTGATCTCGCGCCGCACGATGGTGCGCTCCACCTGCTCGGCCCCCGGCTTCGCCTTCACGAACGGATAGACGAAGGTGTAGTCGGCCAGCACCTGGGCCTGGCCGGCTTCCTTGCCGGGCTCCACCCACATCCGGCCGCGGACCTTGACCACGTCGCCCGCGGGCTTCAGCTCGGCCGCCTTGACCCGGCTGAACAGGTGCAGCGGGTCGTTCTCCTTCGTCGGAGCCGTCAGCGAGTCGTCGACGCGGTCCAGCTCCTCCTTCAGCTTCGGGTCGAGCAGCGCCAGCGCCGCCGCGGGCCGCTCCCCGCGCAGGGTCGCCGGATCCAGGTTGGCCGCGACCAGGAACTGCTTGGCCTTCTCCAGCGCGTCTGCGACCTGGTCCTTGCTCATCCCGCCGGCGGCCTCGGCCACCGGGACCTCGATCCCGGCCGCCCCGTCGGCCCACTGCAGGGCCGGGGACCCCTTGAAGGGCTCCTTGACGGTCGGCCGGTCCGGGTGGAGGGCGGAGGGCGGGGCGCTGGGCCGGGCGGTCTCGGCGGGCAGCGGCTCGCGCGCCTCGTCGTTCTGGGCGGCCTTGCCGGTGACGCGGTCGATGACCAGCTCCGGGCGGACGGCGATCAGCGCGAGGGCGGCGATGAAGACGATCGCCCCCGCGGCCTTCAGCCGCCGCTTGCCCCTCCCCCGGCCCTGCATCTCCTGCCAGGCCGGACCCGTGCGCCAGCCGGGCGGCTCGGCGGGCTGGTCCCGCAGCCGCGCGGTGACCATGCGCGCCCGGGCGGACGGTTCCCGGGGGGCCTGGCCCGTGCCCGCCCGGGCCTCCTCCATGAACCGGGCCCACTCCTCGTCGGAGACCGCCGGCCTGTCGTCGTCGCTGTTCGTTCCCATGCCCCGCCCCTGAAATGTCCGGGGCCCCCAGGACCAGGTCCTGGGGGCCCCGCCGAAACCGAGGCACTCGAGCGCGTCGTACCGCTCGGGTACACCGACACGAAGCTCGGCTCCGTCGGGTTCGTCGCCGTCACGTTCAGGACCACGGCGGTCACACCCGTCGCCGGGATGCCGTTGGTACCGGCCACCGGCAGGGTCACGACACCGCCCGCACCGACCTTGGCCTGCGGCACGCCCAGACCCGCGCGGGTGTCCATCAGGCGCTTCGGACCGATGTTGGTGTGCGTCCGAGGCACTCGAGCGCGTCGTACCGCTCGGGTACACCGACACGAAGCTCGGCTCCGTCGGGTTCGTCGCCGTCACGTTCAGGACCACGGCGGTCACACCGGCCGCGGGAATCCCGTTCGTACCGGCCACCGGCAGGGTCACCACGCCACCCGCCCCGACCTTCGCCTGCGGCACGCCCAGACCCGCCCGCGTGTCCATCAGACGCTTCGGGGTGACCGCGGTGAACTTCGCGGGCTTCACCTCGGCCACGACCGTCACGGGGAGGGTGGTGGAGGTCTTGCCGTTGAGCGCGGTCGCCTTGACCTGGACCTGGTGCGTGCCGTCGGTCACCGTCGTGATCGCCGTCCGGGCCGTGCCGGAGGCGGTCGCCGCCGAGGCCCCGTCGACCAGGACCTCGAACGAACCGATGCGGTCGCTCGCCGTGCTGGTCGACCAGCCGACGGACAGGACGCCGTCGGACTTCGCGTCGACACCCGGCTGGACCGGCACACCGTTGACGGTGGCCACCTTCAGCTGCGCCGCGGGGCCGGAGGTGCGGAGCGCGCCGAGCTGCCCGTAGAGCTGGTTGCCCGGGCATTCGGTGTTGAAGCCGTCCCGGTGGCCCGAGAGCGACTTGAACGTGTACGGCTTGCCGACCTCGAAGGCGGTGCCGAAGAAGTTGGTCTGCGTGGCACCCGCGGTCAGCGTCGTCGTGCCGTTCATGTCGCCGTCGTACTGGCCGAGCTTGTAGGCCGCGATCCTGGAGATGGCGTCCTGGGCGGCGGCGGAGGCGCCCTCGGCGTTGTAGTCGCCGAGGACGGCGATGCCCGCCGACTCGTTGTTCCAGCCGTACGTGTGCGCACCGAGGACGGGCTGGTCGGTACCGCCCTGCCGGCCCTCGAAGATCGTGCCGCACTTGTCGACGAGGAAGTTGTAACCGAGGTCCCGCCACCCGTTGGTCTTCACGTGGTAGGTGTGGATGCCGCGGACGATCGCCGCGGACTGCGAGCAGTCGTACGCCTGGCTGTCGGCGGTGTGGTGGACGAAGACCGCCTTGACCTTCCCGCCGGGCAGGTAGATCGGGCCCTCGTTGTTCATCGTCTCGTCGGCGCCCCACGCGACGCGGGAGACCACGTTCGGCGCCGGTGCCGTGGAGACGGGACCGGGGACCGACGGCGGAGTGGTGGGCGGGTCCGCCGCCACGGCCGCCGGCGCGGCGAACGCGGCCGGGCCGGCGTTCAGGGAGCCGCTCTGGTGGGCGCCGTTCTTCTTCTGCCCGCCGCTCTTCTTCGCCGGGCTGTTGGCGCCGCCCGGGTCCACCAGGTTCAGCTCCAGGCCCGCGGGCAGCGCACCGCCGCCGCTGATCCGCACCTCGGCACCGTCGGACGCGCCGACCCAGACGGGCTCCGTCGAGCCGTGCGCGCCGGGGCGTACGCCGTCCATCCCGGCCTTCACCGGGTCGAGGGCGATCCAGTGCGACCACTTGCCGGTCTTCGCGTCACGGGCGCGGGCCTCGATGGTCCCCTTCACCTCGGCCTTGGGGTCCGTCCAGGAAACGCCCAGCAGGCCGAAGGGCTCGGTGCCCTGCTGCGAGAGCACGGCTTCACCGCTGCCCTTGGGCTTGAGCGGGAGCTTGTGCACCTCGCCCTCGACCGGGCCGGTCTCCTTGGCGCCCGCGCTGTACGCCTTCGCCGGTCCGTTGCCGTCCGAGCCCAGTTCGGCTCCCCCGGCCCATCCCTGGATGCCCAGTACGGCGGCGGCACCGATCGCGGCCGCCAGCGCGGTACCGCGCACGCGTGTCAATCTCAAGTTGGTTCCCACCCCTGTGGCGATTGCGCCATACGACACCACTGACGGGGCGGATGCTACTGGTCGCCTGTGACAGCTGGTACAGGTGGGGTCTCCCGGGGGAGCACCCCGGGAGACCGGACCGCGTGGCCGCTACTTCTTCGGTGCCTTCTTCTCGGCCTCGGCGGCTTCCTTCCTGGCCTGCTTCTCGGCCTCGGCGTCCCGTTCGATGTCCGCCCTCGACCGGACGCGCTTGGGCGCCTCCATCCCGCAGACGCTGGGCCAGTCGTCGGCCACGATGCCGGCGCACCAGATGAAGTCCTGGATGGGGCCGGGCTTCCAGTCGTTCTTCTCGATGTCCCAGCAGTTCTCGCGGGGAGAGAACTGCGGGCAGCTGCCGTCCCGCTTCTTGATGACGTGTGCGCGGTACGCGTCGATGCCCGTCGAGTCGACGTCGGACGAGGGCATGTAGCGGTTGACCGACCAGGACGCGCCCATCGTCGCGAACAGGGCGACCACGCACACCATGCCGGCGGCGAGCTGGCGGACCACCCGCGGCGGGATGACCCGTGCCCGCCCGTCCCCGGATCCGGAACCACTCGGGCGCAGCGTGCGCTCGATCCACCCGGAGCCCCGGTTGACCACGGCCATCATGCCGAGCACGGCCAGGATCATCAGGCAGTACATGATGATCCACGTGGTGCGCGGGTAGAGCTGGATGGCCTTGTCGTGGGCCATGTGCCCGGCGAACCAGAAGCGGGCGAGCCAGGCGCCCGCCAGGACCGCCGCCGCGGTGCGGACCATGACGTTGCGCAGGCCGAGGCCGAGGCCGAGGCCCACCCCGAACAGCAGCAGCAGGGCGAACCCGCTCTGGCCGGCCATCTCGCCCGCCACGGGCCAGGTCTGGTACGTCAGGGCCGCGGACCGGTCCGAGACCCAGCCGAGGACGTACGTGGGGTCTGCGTAGACGGCGAGGAAGCCGTAGCGGTCGGGGTTCTCCGCGCCCAGCCGGACCATCTGGTAGAGCAGCGGGGCGCCGACGACGCCTGCCGACAGCAGCGTGACGGCGAGGTACAGCCCCGCCTTCTTGGCCGCCCCGGCACCCTGGCGCCACGGGAAGAAGAACACCGCGGCGACGACCGCGCCGGGCGCGGCCCAGATGTACCAGCCGGAGTACCAGAGGAACAGCGCGCCGAAGATTAGGCCGAGGGTGGTGCCGCGCAGCAGCAGGTGCCGCGTGGTGAGCCGGCCGGCCCGGCCCATCTCGCGCAGCCAGTAGCCGAGCAGCGGCAGCAGCACGATCATGACGATGTGGCTGTACGGGCGGATCGGGTCGAGGAAGAGCACCGCGGCCGGAACCGCGATCAGCAGCGCCCAGAAGGACTTCAGCAGTATCCGCCAGGCCAGGTAGGCCATCGGTCCGGCCACGGCGGTGAAGAAGATCTGCAGGTCGTGCAGGGCGAAGCCGGTCTCGCCGCGGCCGTTGTAGCGGATCTTCGCCCAGAGGGCCATGAGGGCCGGGAAGGCGGGCGGGTAGATGCCCGACATCCCCTCGTGGTGCAGGAACGAGTTGGCCATGTCGATGAGGACGCCCGGGTCGCCCTCCTGGCCGCCGAGCGGGTGGGGCGTGCCGCGCAGGGCGGCGACGACACCGCCGGCGATCACGCCGGTGGCCAGGCCCGCCAGGACGGCGCAGACCAGGCGCTTGACCAGGTGATGGCGCTGGGCCGCGCCCCGGTGGGCGGTGTACAGGAGCAGCGCGAGCAGCGGCAGGCCGATGACCGCGGCGTACTGCTGGAGCGTGGCGAGCCCGCTGACCTGGCCGAGGCGGACGATCGGGTTCACGCTGATGTGCCGGCTCAGCAGCATGTAGCCGAGGGCCGCCGTGAGGCTGACGACAGCCTCGGCGAGGGCGAGCACCCGGCGCCGCGAGGTCCACGGGCGGCGGGCCGTCGAGCTGGACGGGACCGGCCCGGGGGCCGCGGTCCCGGTCCGGCCCTGCGCCGGGCCGGATGTTCCGACGACCTCGGGGGCCAGGTGTGTCATCTCAGTCCAATTTCGTCGCGGATGTCAGTCGGCGCGCTGACCGGCGGTGAAGGCGTGCTTCGCGAGCGTACGGACGCCCTCGCGGTGTCCGCGGAGCAGGGCGCCGGGGAGCATGGTGATGGCGTGGAACCGGGAGCCGCTGTGGAAGCGGGCCGCGCGTGCGGCCTTGGGCCAGCCGCGGGCGTCCATACGGGCCGCGACGGCGGAGAAGTACCGCTCGGCCTCGGTGAAGCGGGTGCCGGAGAACGCCTGCACGGACGACTCGCTGACCGCGTGGCGGCGGTACTGGAAGACCGTGGTGGTCTCGTCGATCAGCATCTGCTCGCCGAGCTCGAGGAGGTCGACCACCAGGGCCAGGTCCTGGATCACCGAGTACTCGTCGCGGAAGTTGACCCCGCGCAGGGCCTCGCCGCGCCAGCTGATCGACGGGAAGTACAGCCAGTTCCCGCGCAGCACGCTGGTGGCGAGCTCCTCGCCGCCCATCAGGCGCCGGCCCTTGACCTGCGGGGCGTACAGCCGCCGTTTGGTCTGGTCGGCCAGCCCGGACGTCAGCTGCCCGTCGCCGTCGATCACCTCGACGCCCGGCTGGACCATGCCGATGCCCGGGTTGGCCGCTATGAGGCCGCGGACGGTCTCCAGGTAGTGCGGGTGCAGCAGGTCGTCGCAGCCCATGATGACGACGTAGTCGGCCTCGGAGAGCCGTACGCACTTCTGGAAGTTCTTCGTGATGCCGAGGTTCTGCTCGTTGCGGGTGTAGTGCACCCGCTCGTCGCCGAGAGCCCCGAACCAGCCCGGCACGTCCGGCTCCTTGCCGTCGTCGATGACGACGAGGCGGAAGTCCGGGTCGGTCTGGGCCAGGACGCTGCGGACGGCGTCCTGCATCAGCTGCACGTCCCCGTAGTAGGGGAGCATGAAGTCGAAGGTCACCACGGGACGTCAGGCCTTCACGGTGTCGGAGTCGGCGGGCTCGGGCTCGGACTCGATCTCGGGCTCCGGCTCGGCGCCGGCCTCGGTCACGACGGCGGTGACGTGGGCGGCGGTCGAGCCGAGGCGCGCGTCGTTGTGCCGTGCGCCCTCGCTCAGGGCCACCGTCCGGGCCAGGTCGGTGAGCTTCTTCTCCAACGAGCGGAAGCGCAGGAAGGTGTTGAGGGTCAGGAAGCCCATCGCCAGCACCATCACGTACAGCACGAGGTCGGTGCCGCGGCCGACGCCGAGCTGGTGCGCCACCCAGGTGACGTCCGTGGGGCGGAGCACGGCGTACACGTTGACGACGACGAACAGCGAGAACGCGATGCGCTTCCAGGCGCGGTTCTTCGCCTGGCCCCACGTCCGTATGAACATCAGGGCCATCGACACCGAGCCCGCGATGAGCAGCAGCTGGATCCAGAAGTACTTCATCAGCGGCTTCGCTCCCGCATCGTGATGTCAAAGATGATGTTGACGCCGTTGATCAGGGACTGGCCCTTGGCGCGCGAGTACTCGGTGTAGAGGATGTCGACGGGGACCTCGGTGACGCGCAGGCCGGAACCGGCCAGGAAACCGACGATCTCCGAAGCGTGCGCCATGCCGTTCATGGTGATGTTCAGCTGCTCGGCGGCCTTGCGGCTGAGCACGCGCAGGCCGTTGTGCGAGTCGGTGAGCTTCAGCTTGCGGGCGGTCGGGCTGACCGACGCGGCCGTGCGCAGCACGACGCGCTTGATCCACGGCACCTGGCCGTTCTGCTCGATGAAGCGCGAGCCGAGGACCACGTCCGCCTCGTCGTCGCGCAGCACCCGGACCATCTTCTCGACGTCGTGCGTCTGGTGCTGCCCGTCCGCGTCGAAGGTCGCGAAGTAGCGGGCACCGGGCTGGGCGAGGGCGTACTTGAGGCCCGTCTGCAGGGCAGCGCCCTGGCCGAGGTTGACCGGGTGGCGCACCAGGTGGGCGCCGGTCGTCGCGATGTGCTCGGCCGAGTTGTCGGAGCTGCCGTCGTCGACGACGACTATGTTCGGGAAGGTCGCACGCGCTCCCTCGACCACATCGGCGATCACCTGGCCCTCGTTATAGGCCGGTATGACCAGCCAGACATCGTCGTATTGGGACACGGTAGCTCCAGCGGAATGTGGCACGTGCGCGTGCTCGGTGATCGATGGGACGTCGGAAGCCGGCATGGTCACTCCCCGACCGCTCCGGCGCCCAGCGGGCTTGCGGCGACCTTGTGCCCGGGCCCTGCGGTCACGCCCGGAGCAGCTCCGGGGAACCTCAGCCTCAGCACGGCCAGCATACCGAGCACGGTGGCGAGGGACCCGAGAGCGTAGGCCAGGGTGACGCGCAGGGCAACGTCACCCGGAGCGAAAGTGATCCCGATCAGGACGACGGTGCCGATGGCCCAGCAGAGCAGTTGCAGGTTGTGCCGCTTGAATACCATCAACGCCTGTCCGAGCACCATCGCGAACATGTACGCCACGGTGCCGGCGGACAAAAGGAAGAAGTCGAGGCATCCCAGCGCGGGCTGGGCGTGGAAGAGGACCTCGATCAGCCAGGGGCCGAGGACGGTCGCGGGCACGCCGCCGAGCAGCCCCAACGCCCCGACGACCACGCCGATCCGGCGCAGCATCGCAGAGAACGCCGCCCGGTCGCCGGCCGTGTAGGCGGCGGTGAGCCCGCCCAGCAGCGAGGCCTGGAGCGAGCCGAAGACGAACAGCGGCACCCGGGCCAGGACCAGCGCGTTGAGGAGCGCCGCGATCAGCACGCTGTCGGTGGGGGCGAGCAGCTTGGTGCTCATCACCGCCGCGTTGACGACGACCTGGGACAGCAGGGTCGAGCAGATCAACAGGCCGAGTCCGCCGGTCAGTTCCCGCCAGGCGATCTCCTCGCCGGGCTCCACCGCGCGCAGCAGCGCGGGCAGGGTGATCAGCGTCGCGACGACGGGCGCGACGGCCAGGACCAGGCTGAAGGCGAGCGCGGAGTGCAGCCCGGACACCGCGCAGCCGAAGGCGAGGGCGATGCGCAGCCCGCCGTCGACGGCCAACTGGGTGCCGTACGCGCCGAACCGGCCGAGGCCGGCCAGGACACCGCGGGTCAGGTAGCAGACGGCCATGCCGGTGAAGGCACCGCCGAGGGCCGCCACCAGGCCGCGGTCACCGTGGAAGAGCAGGTCCGCGATCGGGCCCGCGCCCAGGGCGAGGAGGAGCAGGGTCGTGCCGAGGATCCCCGAGGTCAGCAGCGTGGCCCGGCGCAGGACGGGGGCCGCGCCCTGGCCGAGCACCACGCGGGCGGCGACGATCCGGGTGAGCTCCTGCTCGATCGGGAAGAAGATGCCGAGCCCGAGCGCCATGACGATCGTCCACAGCACCGAGACGTTCGCCACGGCCTCCGTGGACAGGCTGTACCCGGCCACGCCCAGGTGGACGTACGAGGCGGCACCGAGCACGACGGTGCCGCCGGCCACCGCGACGGTGCCCGGCGGCAGCGCCGCGGTGAGCCTGCTCAGCAGGGACTTCATCCCGTACTGCCGTTCGCACTGCCGTTCCTGGCCGCGCCGGCCAGTGCCGTGAACGCGGGGGCGGCGAGCGCCTCGGCGAGCTGCTCGCGCCAGTCGGCGAGCGGGGCCAGGCCCGCGTCGGCCCAGCGGTCGTGCGCGAGCACGCTGAACGCGGGGCGGACGGCCGGGCGGACGAACGCGGCGGAGGTGGTCGGCCGGATCCGCTCCGGGTCGAGCCCGCTCAGCCGGTAGGTCTCGCGGGCGAGCCCCATCCAGGTGGTCCGGCCGCTCGCGGTGCCGTGGTAGATCCCGCCCATGGCATGGCCCTTGAGCGCGGCCAGGCCGAGCTCGACCAGCTGGCGGGCCAGCGCGTGGGACCAGGTGGGCTGGCCGTGCTGGTCGTCGACCACGTCGAGGGTGTCCCGCTGGGCGGCCAGCTTCAGCATGGTGGCGACGAAGTTCGGCCCGTGCTCGCCGTAGAGCCAGGCGGTGCGGACCACGTAGCCGTCCTGCGGCAGCAGTTCGGCCACGGCCTGCTCGCCGGCCAGCTTGGAGCGGCCGTACGCGTTCACGGGCCCGGTGGCGGTGTCCTCGCGGTACGGCTCCGAGGCGTCGCCGGGCAGCACGTAGTCGGTGGAGACGTGCAGCAGGCGCACATGGGCGGCGGCGCAGGCCTCGGCGAGGACGCGTACGCCGGTGCCGTTGACGGCGGTGGCGGCTTCCTCGGCGGTCTCGGCGCCGTCCACGTCGGTCCAGGCGGCGCAGTTGACCACCACGGTGATGCCCTCGACCGCGGCCCGGACGGCGGCCGGGTCGGTGATGTCGAGGTCTGCGCGGCCAAGGCCCACAGCCTCGATCCCGGAGGCCTTCAGGACGGTCAGGACGTCTTGGCCGAGCATCCCGGCGGCGCCGGTGACGAGCCAGCGCCCGGCCAGCGAGTTGGTCCTCACTTCTGCAGGGCCGCCTTCGCCTTCAGCGGCTCCCACCAGGCGCGGTTCTCGCGGTACCACTCGATCGTGGCGGCGATCCCGTCCTCGAAGGTGACCTGCGGGGCGTAGCCCAGCTCCGCGCCGATCTTGCTGATGTCGATGGAGTAGCGGAGGTCGTGGCCCTTGCGGTCCTCGACCTGCTCGACCATGTCCCAGCCGAGGCCGGCCGCCTCGAGCAGCACGCTGGTGAGCTCCTTGTTGGTGAGCTCGGTACCGCCGCCGATGTTGTAGACCTCGCCGGCGCGGCCCTTGCGCATGGCCAGGTCGATGCCGCGGCAGTGGTCGGAGACGTGCAGCCAGTCGCGGACGTTGCCGCCGTTGCCGTACAGCGGGACCTTCTTGCCGTCCATCAGGTTCGAGACGAACAGCGGGATGACCTTCTCCGGGAACTGGTAGTGCCCGTAGTTGTTGGAGCAGCGCGTGACGACGACGTCCATGCCGTGCGTGCGGGCGTAGGCCAGGGCCAGCAGGTCGGACGAGGCCTTGGAGGCGGAGTACGGGGAGTTCGGGACCAGCGGCCACTCCTCGGTCCAGGAGCCCTCGGTGATCGAGCCGTACACCTCGTCGGTGGAGATGTGGACGAAGCGGCCGACGCCGTGCTTGCGGGCGGCGTCCAGCAGGACCTGCGTGCCCACGACGTTGGTCATCACGAACGGGCCCGCGCCGGCGATCGAGCGGTCCACGTGGGACTCGGCGGCGAAGTGCACCACGACGTCGTGACCGGGCATGACCTGGTCGACGGCCTCGGCGTCGCAGATGTCGCCCTTGACGAAGCGGTAACCGGCATGGTCGGCGACCGGGGCGAGATTGGCTTCGACACCGGAGTAGGTCAGTTTGTCGAAGACCGTGATCCGGGCCGATGCGTCTGCACCGAGCTGCTGGCGGACGAATTCTGAACCGATGAAGCCGGCGCCGCCGGTCACGAGGATGCGCATAATACGAAGAGTCTAGCCGCTCGTACACCACCGTCCGGGCCCGGACCGCGCCGCCCCGCACGCTCTCGCATAGGGTTGCCGCATGCGTGGAATTCTCTTGGCCGGTGGCACCGGATCCCGACTCTGGCCGCTGACCCGGGCAGTCTCGAAGCAGCTGCTCCCCGTCTTCGACAAGCCGATGATCTACTACCCGCTCTCCACCCTGGTCATGGCCGGAATCAGTGAGATTCTCGTCATCACCACGCCGGAGGACCGGGCCCAGTTCGAGCGACTGCTCGGCGACGGCTCCCAGTTCGGCATCCGGCTGGAGTACGCCGTCCAGGAGCGCCCCGAGGGCATCGCCCAGGCCTTCGTGCTCGGGGCCGACTTCATCGGCGACGAGTCCGTCGCCCTGATCCTCGGCGACAACATCTTCCACGGCAGCGGTCTCGGCACCCGCCTGGCGGAGCACACCGACTCCAAGGGCGGCCGGGTCTTCGCGTATCCGGTGGCGGACCCGACGGCGTACGGCGTGGTCGAGTTCGACGAGAACGGCCAGGCCATCTCCATCGAGGAGAAGCCGGTCAAGCCCAAGTCCCGCTATGCGGTGCCCGGTCTGTACTTCTACGACAACCGCGTCGTCGAGATCGCCCGCACCCTGAAGCCCAGCGCGCGCGGCGAACTGGAGATCACCGCGGTCAACGACGCCTACCTCCAGGCCGGTGAGCTGAATGTCACCATCCTCGACCGCGGCACCGCCTGGCTCGACACGGGGACGTTCGTCTCCATGGTCCAGGCCTCGGAGTTCGTCCGCGTGATCGAGGAGCGCCAGGGCTTCAAGATCGGCTGCATCGAGGAGGCGGCCTGGCGGGCCGGCCTCATCGACTCCGCGCAGCTGCGCGAGCTGGCCCAGCCGCTGCTCAAGAGCGGTTACGGCGACTACCTGATCAGCCTGCTCGACGAGGAGTCCTCCCGGTGAAGTTCCGCCAGCTCTCGATAGAGGGTGCCTACGAGATCACCCCGCAGCTGCACGGCGACCCGCGCGGCCTGTTCACCGAGTGGTACCGCTTCGACAAGCTGTCCGAGGTCGTCGGCCACCCGCTGAACCTGGCGCAGGCGAACCTGTCGGTGTCCTCGCGCGGCGTGGTCCGCGGCATCCACTTCGCCGACGTACCGCGCGGCCAGGCCAAGTACGTGACCTGCGTACGGGGTGCCGTGCTCGACGTCATCGTGGACCTGCGGGTCGGCTCCCCGACCTTCGGCCGCTGGGAGGGTGTCCGCCTCGACGACGTGGACCGCCGCGCGGTCTACATCCCGGAGGGCCTGGGCCACGGGTTCTGCGCGCTGAGCGACGACGCCACGCTTTCGTACCTCTGCTCGGAGACGTACAACCCGACCGGCGAGCACTCGGTTCACCCGCTCGATGCGGATCTGGGCATCGACTGGCCGGCGGACGTCCCGCTGCTGTCCGCCCGTGACGAGGCCGCGCCGACGCTGGCCGAGGCCATCGAGTCCGGCCTGCTGCCCGACTACGCCGTCTGCAACGAGTTCACCGAGTCCCTGCGCGTGACCGGCTGACCGCTCCCCCGCAGCACACGAGAGAGGGCCGCACCCCGTGATCGGGGGTGCGGCCCTCTCTCGTGTCCCGCACGTCCTGCCCGCCCGTACGACGAAGGGCCCCTCCCCCGCCGCCGAGGCGGAAGGGAAGGGGCCCTTCTGTCAAACATGGTGCCCGCTCGCGCGAGCTACCAGGTCAGAACACGAATTACTTCGTGATCTTGGTGACCTGGCCGGCGCCGACCGTACGACCACCCTCACGGATGGCGAACTTCAGGCCCTCCTCCATGGCGACCGGCTGGATCAGCGCGACCGACATCTCGGTGTTGTCGCCCGGCATGACCATCTCGGTGCCCTGCGGGAGGGTCACGACGCCGGTCACGTCCGTGGTACGGAAGTAGAACTGCGGGCGGTAGTTGTTGAAGAACGGGGTGTGACGGCCACCCTCGTCCTTCGACAGGATGTAGGCCTGGGCCTCGAACTCGGTGTGCGGCGTGACCGAACCGGGCTTGATGATGACCTGGCCGCGCTCGACGTCCTCGCGCTTGATGCCACGGAGGAGCAGACCGACGTTCTCACCGGCCTGGCCCTCGTCGAGCAGCTTGCGGAACATCTCGATACCGGTGACCGTGGTGGTGGTCTTCTCTTCCTTGATACCGATGATGTCGACGGTCTCGTTGACCTTCAGGACACCACGCTCGATACGGCCGGTGACGACCGTACCGCGACCGGTGATCGTGAAGACGTCCTCGACGGGCATGAGGAACGGCTTCTCGGTGTCACGCGGCGGGGTCGGGATGGCCTCGTCGACGGCGGCCATGAGGCCGAGGAGCTTCTCGCCCCACTCCTTGTCGCCCTCGAGGGCCTTCAGCGCGGAGACGCGGACGACCGGCAGGTCGTCGCCCGGGAACTCGTACTCGGAGAGCAGCTCACGGACCTCGAGCTCGACGAGCTCCAGGATCTCCTCGTCGTCCACCATGTCGGCCTTGTTCAGGGCGACGACGATGTAGGGGACGCCGACCTGGCGGGCCAGGAGCACGTGCTCCTTGGTCTGCGGCATCGGGCCGTCGGTGGCGGCGACCACGAGGATCGCGCCGTCCATCTGCGCGGCACCGGTGATCATGTTCTTGATGTAGTCCGCGTGACCCGGGCAGTCGACGTGGGCGTAGTGACGCGCCTCGGTCTGGTACTCGACGTGCGCGATGGAGATGGTGATACCGCGCTGGCGCTCCTCAGGAGCCTTGTCGATCTGGTCGAAGGCCGAGGCCTCGTTCAGGTCCGGGTACGCGTCGTGCAGCACCTTGGTAATGGCGGCCGTGAGGGTCGTCTTACCGTGGTCAATGTGACCGATGGTGCCGATGTTGACGTGCGGCTTAGTCCGCTCGAACTTCGCCTTCGCCACGGGGGTCCTCCTGGAGAGTGGTTCTGTACGCCTTACAGTTCGGCGCCAGGTGATCTTTGCTGGAAAGCCGGCCGGTCCCCGGGGCAACGGGAGTGGCTCCTGTTGCCCCAGAGGCTGCCGGTGACAAGCCTAAAGCGTGTACTCGGAAGAGTTACTCGCCCTTGGCCTTCGCGATGATCTCCTCGGCGACGTTCCGGGGAACCTCGGCGTAGGAGTCGAACTGCATCGAGTAGCTGGCGCGACCCGAGGTCTTGCTGCGGAGGTCGCCGACGTAGCCGAACATCTCCGAAAGCGGCACGAGGCCCTTCACGACGCGAGCGCCGTGACGCTCCTCCATGGCCTGGATCTGGCCACGGCGGGAGTTGATGTCGCCGATGACGTCACCCATGTAGTCCTCGGGCGTGGTGACCTCTACGGCCATCATCGGCTCGAGGAGCACGGGAGAAGCCTTGCGCGCGGCCTCCTTGAAGGCCTGCGAACCGGCGATCTTGAACGCGAGCTCGGAGGAGTCGACCTCGTGGTAGCCACCGTCGAGAAGCGTGACGCGGACGCCCGTCATCTCGTAGCCGGCCAGGATGCCGAACTGCATGGCCTCCTGCGCACCGGCGTCGACCGAAGGGATGTACTCCTTCGGCACGCGGCCACCGGTGACCTTGTTCACGAACTCGTACGCCGGACCATCGGCGTCCGTGATCGGCTCGATCGCGATCTGCACCTTGGCGAACTGACCGGTACCACCGGTCTGCTTCTTGTGGGTGTAGTCGTGACGCTCGACGGCCTTGCGGATCGTCTCGCGGTACGCGACCTGCGGCTTGCCGACGTTGGCCTCGACCTTGAACTCGCGCTTCATACGGTCGACCAGCACCTCGAGGTGCAGCTCGCCCATACCGCCGAGGATGGTCTGGCCCGTCTCCTCGTCCGAGTGAACGTGGAAGGAGGGGTCCTCCTCCGCGAGACGCTGGATGGCGACACCCAGCTTCTCCTGGTCACCCTTGGACTTGGGCTCGATGGCGACCTGGATGACCGGAGCCGGGAAGTCCATGGACTCCAGGA
This sequence comes from Streptomyces katrae, assembly GCF_000717655.1. Taxonomy (GTDB): domain Bacteria; phylum Actinomycetota; class Actinomycetes; order Streptomycetales; family Streptomycetaceae; genus Streptomyces; species Streptomyces katrae_B. The sequence continues at coordinate 108,099 of NZ_JNZY01000017.1, read as the reverse complement.
TCACGGGGCTCTTGTCGTCGCACAGCGTCTCACCGGTGGTGGTCTGCTTCAGGCCCATGACGGCGACGATGTCGCCGGCGCCCACCGCGTCGATCTCCTCACGCTTGTTCGCGTGCATGCGGTAGATCTTGCCGATGCGCTCCTTCTTGCCCTTGACGGAGTTCAGCACCGAGGTGCCGGCCTCCAGGCGGCCCGAGTAAACCCGGACGAAGGTGAGCTTACCGAGGTGCGGGTCGCTCATGATCTTGAACGCCAGCGCCGCGAGGGGCTCCTCGTCGGACGGCTTGCGCTTCACGACGACCTCGGCGTCCTTGACGTCGTGGCCCTCGATGGCCTCGATGTCCAGGGGCGACGGCAGGTAGCGGACGACGGCGTCGAGCAGGGGCTGAACGCCCTTGTTCTTGAACGCCGTGCCACAGAACACCGCAGTGATCGTGGGCTCGCCCTTGCCCTTGCCGGAGCCGAGGATGATGCGACGGACGGCGGCGTGCAGCTGCTCCACGGACGGCTCGTCGCCGTTCAGGAAGAGCTCCATGATCTCGTCGTCGTTCTCGGCGACGGTCTCGACCAGCTTGCCGCGCCACTCTTCAGCAGCCTCGGTGTGCGTGGCCGGGATGTCGACGATGTCGTACATCTCGCCCTTGGTCGCCTCGGCGGACCAGACGAACGCCTTCATCGTGACGAGGTCGACGACACCCTGGAAGTCGGCCTCGGCACCGATGGGGAGCTGCATGACGATCGGAACCGCACCGAGGCGGTCCTTGATCATGTCGACGCAGCGGTGGAACTCGGCGCCGGTGCGGTCGAGCTTGTTGACGAAGCAGATGCGCGGCACGCCGTAGCGGTCCGCCTGACGCCAAACGGTCTCGGACTGCGGCTCCACACCGGCGACACCGTCGAACACGGTGACGGCACCGTCGAGGACGCGGAGCGAACGCTCCACCTCGACGGTGAAGTCAACGTGACCCGGGGTGTCGATGATGTTGATGGTGTGGTCGACGTCCTCGAGCGGCCAGTGGCAGGTCGTCGCGGCGGACGTGATCGTGATGCCGCGCTCCTGCTCCTGCTCCATCCAGTCCATCGTGGCAGCGCCGTCGTGGACTTCACCGATCTTGTAAGACACACCGGTGTAGAACAGGATGCGCTCGGTGGTGGTCGTCTTGCCCGCGTCGATGTGAGCCATGATGCCGATGTTGCGCACCTTGGCCAGGTCAAGCGAAGTGGTAGCCATATCGGCTCAGTCTTCTCTCGGTCTCGATGTGGGTTGGGACTACCAGCGGTAGTGCGCGAAGGCCTTGTTGGACTCGGCCATCTTGTGCGTGTCCTCGCGCTTCTTGACGGCCGCACCGAGGCCGTTCGAGGCGTCGAGAAGCTCGTTCATCAGGCGCTCGGTCATGGTCTTCTCACGGCGGGCGCGGGAGTAACCCACGAGCCAGCGGAGAGCCAGGGTCGACTGGCGACCCGGCTTGACCTCGACCGGAACCTGGTAGGTCGCGCCACCGACACGGCGGGACTTGACCTCGAGGGACGGCTTGACGTTCTCCAGCGCGCGCTTCAGCGTGATGACCGGGTCGTTGCCGGTCTTCTCGCGGAGGCCTTCCATGGCGCCGTAGACGATGCGCTCGGCGGTGGAGCGCTTGCCGTTCAGGAGGATCTTGTTGATGAGCGAGGTCACCAGAGGAGATGCGTAGACCGGGTCGATGATGACCGGGCGCTTCGGGGCGGGGCCCTTACGAGGCATTCTTACTTCTCCTTCTTGGCGCCGTAGCGGCTGCGGGCCTGCTTGCGGTTCTTGACAGCCTGGGTGTCAAGCGCACCGCGGATGATCTTGTAACGAACACCCGGCAGGTCCTTCACACGGCCACCACGCACGAGCACGATCGAGTGCTCCTGCAGGTTGTGTCCCTCACCCGGAATGTAAGCGGTGACCTCGATGCCGGAGGTCAGACGCACACGCGCGACCTTACGGAGCGCCGAGTTCGGCTTCTTCGGGGTGGTCGTGAACACACGCGTGCAGACGCCGCGGCGCTGGGGCGAAGCCTCAAGCGCGGGCGTCTTCGTCTTCTCGACCTTGTCCTGCCGGCCCTTACGGACCAGCTGCTGGATCGTAGGCACTACTTCTCCGGTTTCTGTGTGCCGTGTAGTGAAGCTAACCTGGAACTTTGCCGACCCACGCGGTCGGGTGTGTCGGATCCGGCGCAGCTCCGCGCAAGCACGGAAACGCATGGATCGCGGTGGCTGATCCGGCTCTCATGCGGTTGATGGACACGCACAGGAGCCCAGGCACACCCCAGGCACAAGGTCTGAGCGTACCTACCGCATCCCATCCGGTCAAAACAAAGGCCCGCGCGCGACGAGCGGGACATCTGCGCCGGTCATGTGCCGCTTGGGCGAGGCCCTCGTATGGCCGCTCCGACTCGCGCATGCGGTAAAGGCGTGCTAAGGGGTGCCGGACGGCGCGGCCTTCCCCGCGAACTAAACTGCCTCGGCATTCAGCGGTGCAGCGAATTCAGCGATTCACCCCAAACGGCACGACCAACCACCAGGGAGCGGGACATTGCGGACGGTCACCACGGAGCCGACGGCCGCCGACAGCCCGGTCCACCCGTCGCCCCGCCGCCGGTCCCCGCGACCCGCCCGTCTGTACGGGCCCCTGCTGGCGTTCCTCGTCACCTCGGCCGCGTTCTGCGCGGCCTGGGTGGCCCGGGGCACGTTCCCGTTCGGCAACACGGGCCGGGCCCTCAACGACCAGGCCAACCAGTACGTGCCCTTCCACCGGGCGCTGTGGGACCTGGTCCACGGGAAGGCCGCCGGTGACGTGCTCTTCACCTGGCGCGGCGGCTTCGGCCAGCAGTTCCTGTCCGACTACTACACGTACCTCGGCAACCCGTTCTCCTGGCTGGCCGTCCTGGTCCCGCGCGCCCACGTCGACCTGGCCGTCTTCGCGGTCACCCCGATCACGATGGGCGCGGCCGCCGCCGTCATGACGGTCTACCTCGGCAAGCTGCACCCCGGCCCGTGGTGGCAGCGCGGGGTCCTCGGCGCCTGCTACGGGCTGTGCGGCTGGGCCCTCAGCGACGCCTCGTACATCCCCATGTGGCTGTGGGGTCTGGTCGCCCTCCCCCTCCTCGGCATCGCCGTCGAGTGGTGCCTGGAGGAGCGCCGCTGGCCGGGGGTGGCGCTGTTCGTCGCGCTCGCCTGGTTCGGCAACTTCTACACCGCGATGATGGCGACGATGGCCGCCTGCGTCCTGCTGGGCATCCGCCTGGTCACCCGGGACATGACCGGCCGGCAGCGGCTGCGCGCCCTGTGGCGGGCCTCGAGCGCCGCCGCGACGGGGATCCTGCTCACCCTCCCGCTGCTGCTGCCGTCGTTCCTGTCCAGCGGAGCCGCGCAGCCCACCCGGGCCGGGGCCTTCGAGCCGGTGCGGATCGAGGTCTTCCTCGCCGGGATGCTGCCGGCCACGCACCTGTGGGGCGGCCGGCCGCGGCTGTACGTGGCCTCGCTGGGCCTGATCCTCGCCGGATCGTTCCTCTTCAACGCCGCCATCGCGAAGAAGACCCGCCTGGTGTGGGCCGCGGCGACGCTGCTCGTCGCCGCCTCCTTCCAGTTCCCGCCGACCCAGTACCTGTGGCACGGGCTGGCGGTGCCGAACGGCAATCCGTACCGCGAGGCCTTCGTCTTCAGCGGCATGGTCGTGATCCTGGCCTGGCTGGCGCTGGCCCACCGCCCGCGCCCGCTCCACCTGGCGCTGACGGCCGCCCTGCTGGTCGCGGCCACCTTCGTCCTCCGCCACACCGACGACTTCGGCGGCTGGACCTGGCACGCGGTGCTGGTCGGCGGAGGCGTCTCGCTCCTGGCCCTGGTCCTCCTCTCCCTGGGTACGAAGCACCGGGTACTGATCCCCGTGGCCGCCGTCCTCATGGTCGGCGTGGTCTTCGCGGAGTCCACGGTGGCGGCCGCGGGCGCGGACGCCCGCCGGGCCCGCGAGCGCTGGGCGAAGCCGGTCGCCACCTCGAACCACTCGATCGGCGCACACTTCGACGCCGTCCGACAGGTGGACGGCTGGCCCGCATACCGGACGGATTCGGGCGCGCCGCAGACTTCGTACAACGACGCCCTCGCCCTGCGGGCCGAGGGCCCGCAGTACTACAGCAGCTACCTGCCGGCGGCCGCGTACCGGGCCCTGGAGCCCCTCGGGTACGGCTTCAAGAACGACGGCCGGACCTTCTTCGGCGCCGACAACCCCGTGCTCGACGCGATCTTCGCGATCGGCGCCCGGGTCCGCCCGGGCACGGCGCCGAACAGTTGGACGGCCGACCGCTTCCCGGCCCCTCCCCTGGTGACGGTCCGCAGCACCGCCCACACCTCCCCCAACCCGGCCGACAGCGTCTACGCCCGCCAGGAGGACGTCCTGGGCGCCACGGTGTACCAGGTCCCCCAGGTCACCCGCGGCGGCACGGCCACCGAACAGACCTACACGGCCCGGTGCACCCCGGGCTCCGAGGCGTACTGGTTCTCCCCGGAGCTCTACGGCACCCTCGGCTTCGCCGGCGCGTCCCGCCCCCTGGAGGACCGGATGACCGGGGTGATCAAGCTGGGCGAGGTCCCCGCGGACGGCAAGGTCGCAGTGGCTGTGAACACCCGCACGCAGGACGCGACGGCGGGCGAGCACCCCCTCGGCTGCCTCGACCGCCCCGCCCTGGACACCGCGATCGGCTCCCTCGCGTCCACCGGCGCCACGAAGGTCACGGCGGGCGGCCACACCATCGAGGCCACCCTCCCCGAGGGCGCCACGGGCACGGCGGTCTTCGCGATGACCGACGTCCCGGGCTGGCAGTGCACGGCCCCCGTGAAGAGCTTCCACGGCCTGGTCTCCATGGACATCCCCGCAGGCACGGACAAGGTCTCCTGCACCTTCACCCCGAAGGGCCTCACCCCGGGCCTGGCTGCCGCCGCCCTGGCCCTCCTGGCCCTCACGTCGGCCACGGTCACCGCCCTCCGCCGCCGGCGCCGCGCCTGACGGCATCCCGGGGACCCGGGCAGACCCCCGGGCTCCCCGGACACGACGAAGCCCCCCGCCGCTCCTCTCGGAGCAGCGGGGGGCTTCGTCTTACGAGCTGTTAGCCGTTGTACGGGCCGTAGTCGTAGTCCTCCAGCGGGACAGCCTGGCCGGAGCCGGTGCCGAAGGGCGAGTAGTCGATGTCGTCGTAGCCGACGGCCGAGTACATCGCGGCCTTCGCCTCCTCGGTGGGCTCGACCCGGATGTTGCGGTAGCGGGCGAGGCCCGTACCGGCCGGGATGAGCTTACCGATGATGACGTTCTCCTTGAGGCCGATGAGGCTGTCGGACTTGGCGTTGATCGCCGCATCCGTCAGGACTCGGGTCGTCTCCTGGAAGGAGGCGGCCGACAGCCAGGATTCCGTCGCCAGCGAGGCCTTGGTGATACCCATCAGCTGCGGACGGCCGGAGGCGGGGTGACCGCCCTCGGTGACCACACGACGGTTCTCGGTCTCGAAGCGCGAGCGCTCGACGAGCTCGCCCGGCAGGAGCTCCGCATCGCCGGACTCGATGATCGTCACGCGGCGGAGCATCTGCCGGATGATGATCTCGATGTGCTTGTCGTGGATCGACACGCCCTGCGAGTTGTAGACCTTCTGGACTTCGCCGACCAGGTGGACCTGGACCGCACGCTGGCCGAGGATGCGCAGCACGTCGTGCGGGTTGGTGGCACCCGCGGTGAGCTTCTGGCCCACCTCGACGTGGTCACCCTCGTGCACGATGACCTTGGCGCGCTTCGAGATCGGGAAGGCCGTCTCGTCGCTGCCGTCGTCCGGCGTGATGACGATCTTCTTCGTCTTCTCGGTCTCCTCGATCCGCACGCGGCCGGCGGCCTCGGAGATCGGGGCGACACCCTTCGGGGTACGGGCCTCGAAGAGCTCGACGACACGCGGCAGACCCTGCGTGATGTCGTCACCGGCCACACCACCGGTGTGGAAGGTACGCATCGTCAGCTGGGTACCGGGCTCACCGATGGACTGGGCGGCGATGATGCCGACCGCCTCACCGATGTCGACCAGCTTGCCGGTGGCGAGCGAGCGTCCGTAGCAGAAGGCACAGGTGCCGACCGCGGACTCACAGGTCAGGACCGAGCGGGTCTTGACCTCCTCGACGCCGTTGGCGACCAGGGCGTCGATGAGCACGTCACCGAGGTCGACGTTGGCCGGCGCGATGACCTTGCCGTCGATGACGACGTCCTCGGCCAGCATGCGGGCGTAGATCGAGGTCTCGACATCGTCGGCCTTGCGCAGCACGCCGTCCTCGCCGCGAACGGCGATCTTCAGCTTCAGACCGCGCTCGGTGCCGCAGTCCTCCTCGCGGATGATCACGTCCTGCGAGACGTCCACCAGACGACGGGTCAGGTAACCCGAGTCGGCGGTACGCAGGGCGGTGTCCGCCAGACCCTTACGGGCACCGTGCGTGGAGATGAAGTACTCCAGAACGGTGAGGCCCTCGCGGAAGGACGCCTTGATCGGACGCGGGATGGTCTCGTTCTTCGCGTTCGACACCAGACCACGCATACCGGCGATCTGTCGCATCTGCATCATGTTTCCTCGGGCACCCGAGTCAACCATCATGAAGATGGGGTTCGTCTTGGGGAAGTTCGCGTTCATCGCCTCGGCAACCTCGTTGGTCGCCTTGGTCCAGATCGCGATGAGCTCCTGCGTGCGCTCGTCCTTGGTGATCAGACCGCGCTCGTACTGCTTCTGGACCTTCTCGTCCATCGCCTCGTAGCCCGCGACGATGGCCTTCTTGGCCTCGGGCACGACGACGTCGGAGATGGCCACGGTGACGCCCGAACGGGTCGCCCAGTGGAAGCCGGCCGCCTTCAGGTTGTCGAGCGTCGCCGCCACGATGACCTTGGGGTAGCGCTCCGCCAGGTCGTTGACGATCTCGGAGAGCTGCTTCTTGCCCACCGAGTAGTCGACGAACGGGTAGTCCTCGGGCAGCAGCTCGTTGAAGAGCGCGCGGCCCAGGGAGGTGCGCAGACGGAAGCTGTCGCCCGGCTGGAACTCCTGCTCGCCCTCTTCGGCGACCGGCGGCACCCAGCCACGCGGCGGGATGGTGCCCACCGGGAAGCGGATATCGACGGACGACTGCAGCGCGAGCTCGCCGGCGTCGAACGCCATGATCGCCTCGGCCGTCGAGCCGAACGCGCGGCCCTCGCCCTTGGTGTCACGGAGCTCACCGTCGGTGGTCAGGAAGAACAGACCGAGGACCATGTCCTGGGTCGGCATCGTGACCGGACGGCCGTCGGCCGGCTTCAGGATGTTGTTCGAGGACAGCATCAGGATGCGGGCCTCGGCCTGCGCCTCCGCGGAGAGCGGCAGGTGCACGGCCATCTGGTCACCGTCGAAGTCCGCGTTGAACGCGGTGCAGACGAGCGGGTGGATCTGGATGGCCTTGCCTTCGACCAGCTGGGGCTCGAAGGCCTGGATGCCGAGGCGGTGCAGCGTGGGCGCACGGTTCAGGAGAACCGGGTGCTCGGCGATGACCTCTTCGAGCACGTCGTACACGACCGTGCGGCCGCGCTCGACCATGCGCTTCGCCGACTTGATGTTCTGCGCGTGGTTCAGGTCGACCAGGCGCTTCATCACGAACGGCTTGAAGAGCTCCAGCGCCATGGCCTTGGGCAGACCACACTGGTGCAGCTTCAGCTGCGGACCGACGACGATCACGGAACGCGCGGAGTAGTCCACACGCTTGCCGAGAAGGTTCTGACGGAATCGACCCTGCTTGCCCTTGAGCATGTCGCTCAGGGACTTCAGCGGACGGTTGCCGGGGCCCGTGACCGGGCGACCACGACGGCCGTTGTCGAACAGCGCGTCGACGGCCTCCTGGAGCATGCGCTTCTCGTTGTTCACGATGATCTCGGGGGCACCGAGGTCGAGAAGGCGCTTCAGACGGTTGTTGCGGTTGATCACGCGGCGGTACAGGTCGTTCAGGTCGGAGGTCGCGAAGCGGCCACCGTCCAGCTGCACCATCGGACGCAGGTCCGGCGGGATCACCGGCACGCAGTCCAGAACCATGCCCTTGGGCTTGTTGCTGGTCTGCAGGAACGCGGAGACGACCTTGAGGCGCTTGAGCGCACGGGTCTTCTTCTGGCCCTTGCCGGTACGGATGATCTCGCGGAGGCGCTCGGCCTCCTCCTCGAGGTCGAAGGACTCCAGGCGCTTCTGCAGCGCGGCGGCGCCCATGCAACCGTCGAAGTACGTGCCGAAGCGGTCACGCAGCTCGCGGTAGAGCAGCTCGTCGCCCTCGAGGTCCTGGACCTTGAGGTTCTTGAAGCGGGCCCACACCTCGTCGAGGCGGTCGATCTCGCGCTGGGCGCGGTCACGGAGCTGCTTCATCTCGCGCTCGGCACCTTCGCGCACCTTGCGGCGTACGTCGGCCTTCGCGCCCTCGGCCTCGAGCTCGGCCAGGTCGGTCTCGAGCTTCTTGGCACGGCCTTCGAGGTCCGCGTCACGGCGGTTCTCGATCTGCTGGCGCTCGACGGAGACGTGCGCCTCCAGCGACGGGAGGTCGCGGGTGCGGCGCTCGTCGTCGACGAACGTGATCATGTACGCGGCGAAGTAGATGACCTTCTCGAGGTCCTTCGGCGCGAGGTCCAGCAGGTAGCCAAGGCGCGACGGGACGCCCTTGAAGTACCAGATGTGGGTGACGGGAGCGGCAAGCTCGATGTGGCCCATCCGCTCACGACGCACCTTGGCGCGCGTGACTTCGACGCCACAGCGTTCACAGATGATGCCCTTGAAGCGGACACGCTTGTACTTGCCGCAGTAGCACTCCCAGTCCCGGGTAGGACCGAAGATCTTCTCGCAGAAGAGTCCGTCCTTCTCGGGCTTGAGGGTGCGGTAGTTGATGGTCTCCGGCTTCTTGACCTCGCCGTGCGACCAGGTTCGGATGTCGTCCGCGGTGGCAAGGCCGATCCGCAGCTCGTCGAAGAAGTTGACGTCGAGCACTGTGCGTCAATCCCTCTTTCGGGGTCGAGTCTCAATCATGGTCTGAACGGTCCCGGGGATGACGGGGGGCTCTTGAGCGAGCCCCCCGTCAGGCCCGTCAGACCTCTTCGACGCTGCTCGGCTCGCGCCGGGACAGGTCGATACCGAGCTCCTCCGCCGCGCGGAAGACGTCCTCGTCGGTGTCGCGCATCTCGATGGACATGCCGTCCGAGGACAGCACCTCCACGTTGAGGCAGAGCGACTGCATTTCCTTGATGAGCACCTTGAAGGACTCGGGAATGCCCGGCTCGGGGATGTTCTCGCCCTTGACGATGGCCTCGTAGACCTTCACGCGGCCGGTGACGTCGTCGGACTTGATGGTCAGCAGCTCCTGGAGGGCGTAAGCGGCGCCATAAGCCTCGAGCGCCCACACCTCCATCTCACCGAAGCGCTGGCCACCGAACTGCGCCTTACCACCCAGCGGCTGCTGCGTGATCATCGAGTACGGACCGGTCGACCGAGCGTGGAGCTTGTCGTCGACCAGGTGGTGGAGCTTGAGGATGTACATGTACCCGATCGAGATCGGGTCCGGGAACGGCTCACCGGAGCGGCCGTCGAACAGGCGCGCCTTGCCGGACGGGAGGACCAGGCGGTCACCGTCGCGGTTCGGGATGGTGTGCTCGAACAGGCCGGCGAGCTCGTCCTCGCGGGCGCCGTCGAACACGGGGGTGGCGACGTTGGTACCGGGCTCGACGCGGTCGGCCCCGATGACCTTCAGACGCTCGGCCCACTCCTCGCCGAGCCCGGAGACGTCCCAGCCGCGGCTGGCGAGCCAGCCGAGGTGGATCTCCAGGACCTGTCCCGGGTTCATTCGGGACGGGACACCCAGCGGGTTCAGGATGATGTCGACCGGCGTGCCGTCCTCGAGGAAGGGCATGTCCTCGATCGGAAGGATCTTGGAGATGACACCCTTGTTGCCGTGGCGGCCGGCGAGCTTGTCACCGTCGGTGATCTTGCGCTTCTGGGCGACGTAGACGCGGACCAGCTGGTTCACGCCCGGGGGAAGCTCGTCGCCCTCCTCGCGGTCGAAGACGCGGACACCGATGACCTTGCCGATCTCACCGTGAGGGACCTTGAGCGAGGTGTCACGCACCTCGCGGGCCTTCTCACCGAAGATCGCGCGGAGCAGGCGCTCCTCCGGGGTCAGCTCGGTCTCACCCTTGGGCGTGACCTTGCCGACCAGGATGTCGCCGGCGACGACGTCCGCACCGATGCGGATGATGCCGCGCTCGTCGAGGTCGGCGAGGACCTCCTCGGAGACGTTCGGGATGTCCCGGGTGATCTCCTCGGGGCCCAGCTTGGTGTCACGGGCGTCGACCTCGTGCTCCTCGATGTGGATCGAGGAGAGGACGTCGTCCTGCACGAGGCGCTGCGACAGGATGATCGCGTCCTCGTAGTTGTGGCCTTCCCACGGCATGAACGCGACGAGCAGGTTCTTGCCGAGGGCCATTTCGCCCTCTTCGGTGGCCGGGCCGTCGGCGAGGACCTGGGCCTCGACGATCCGGTCGCCCTCGTTGACGATGACCTTCTGGTTGACCGAGGTGCCCTGGTTCGAGCGGGAGAACTTGGCGACGCGGTACGTGGTGTACGTGCCGTCGTCGTTGGCGACGGTGATGTAGTCGGCCGAGACCTCCTGGACGACACCGTCCTTCTCCGCCTTGATCGAGTCACCGGCGTCGACCGCACAGCGGTACTCCATGCCGGTGCCGACGAGCGGCGCCTCCGCCTTGATGAGCGGAACGGCCTGGCGCATCATGTTCGCGCCCATGAGGGCACGGTTGGCGTCGTCGTGCTCGAGGAAGGGGATCATCGCGGTCGCGACGGACACCATCTGGCGCGGCGAGACGTCCATGTAGTCGACGTCGCCGCCGGCGATGTAGTCGATCTCGCCACCACGACGGCGGACCAGCACGCGGTTCTCGGTGAAGCGCATCTCATCGTTCAGGGCGGCGTTCGCCTGGGCGATGACGAAGCGGTCTTCCTCGTCGGCCGTGAGGTAGTCGACCTCGTCGGTGACGACGCCGTCGATGACCTTGCGGTACGGGGTCTCGATGAAGCCGAACGGGTTGATCCGGCCGTAGGAGGCCAGCGAGCCGATCAGACCGATGTTCGGGCCTTCGGGCGTCTCGATCGGGCACATGCGGCCGTAGTGCGACGGGTGCACGTCACGGACCTCGAAGCCGGCCCGCTCACGGGACAGACCACCCGGGCCGAGGGCGTTGAGACGACGCTTGTGCGTCAGGCCCGACAGCGGGTTGTTCTGGTCCATGAACTGCGACAGCTGGCTGGTGCCGAAGAACTCCTTGATGGAGGCGACGACCGGCCGGATGTTGATCAGGGTCTGCGGCGTGATCGCCTCGACGTCCTGGGTCGTCATGCGCTCGCGGACGACGCGCTCCATACGAGCCAGACCCGTGCGGACCTGGTTCTGGATGAGCTCGCCCACGTTGCGGATACGACGGTTGCCGAAGTGGTCGATGTCGTCGGTCTCGACGACGATCTCCCGGCCCGACTCGCCGACCGTCTCGGTCTCGCCCGCGTGCAGCTTGACCAGGTACTTGATCGTCGCGATGACGTCGTCGGTGGTCAGCACACCGGCGTCGAGCGGCTCGTCGGCGCCGAGCTTCTTGTTCACCTTGTAGCGGCCGACCTTGGCGAGGTCGTAGCGCTTCGGGTTGAAGTAGAGGTTCTCGAGCAGCGTCTGAGCGGCCTCACGGGTCGGCGGTTCGCCCGGACGCAGCTTGCGGTAGATGTCGAGCAGCGCGTCGTCCTGGCCCTGGGTGTGGTCCTTCTCCAGGGTGGCGCGCATGGACTCGTACTCGCCGAACTCCTCGAGGATCTGCTCGGTGGTCCAGCCGAGAGCCTTGAGGAGGACGGTGACGGACTGCTTGCGCTTGCGGTCGATGCGGACACCGACCATGTCGCGCTTGTCGATCTCCATCTCCAGCCAGGCACCCCGGGACGGGATGATCTTGGCGGAGAAGATGTCCTTGTCGGACGTCTTGTCGATGGAGGAGTCGAAGTAGACACCGGGGGAACGGACGAGCTGCGACACCACGACACGCTCGGTGCCGTTGATGACGAAGGTGCCCTTGTTGGTCATGAGCGGGAAGTCGCCCATGAAGACCGTCTGAGACTTGATCTCACCGGTCTCGTTGTTCGTGAACTCGGCCGTGACGAAGAGCGGCGCCGCGTACGTGAAGTCGCGCTCCTTGCACTCGTCGACGGAGTTCTTCGCCGGCTCGAACCGGTGGTCGCGGAACGTCAGCGACATCGAACCGGAGAAGTCCTCGATCGGCGAGATCTCCTCGAAGATCTCTTCCAGACCGGACTTGGTGGGGACGTCCTGTCCACTCTCGAGCGCCGACTCGACGCGAGACTTCCAGGCTGCATTGCCGAGCAGCCAGTCAAAGCTCTCGGTTTGCAGCGCCAGGAGGTTCGGAACCTCGAGGGGCTCCTTGATCTTTGCAAAGGAGATGCGCAGCGGGGCGGTGCTGGCACCGGTGTTCGTATTGGTCGAGGCGTTGCGCGAGGCGGCCAAGAGGGGGTCCTTCCGAGGGCTCGGACTCACTACGCGCGTACCGGTCCCAGCTGACACAGAAGACGGCCCGCCTGATCCGGCCGGTAAGGCCTGGTCAGGGCGTATCAATCAAGTGTGCTCGAGCGTGGGCATGCCCCTGGCGACGGGCAGGGGGCAGCTAACAGGCAGCGCAAAGGGTCAGTGTAGCCACTTGGCTCACTGATGTCCAGACCAGGTTTCCGGAAACCGGCAACAGGCCTTCCCCATGTCGTTTAAACCAACCCTGCAACCCTGCAACCCTGCGTCCAACATTGCGGCTCGTACCTACAGAGCGCGTATCAGTACTGCCCTCTTCGTAGCCGATCCATGCCTCGGATCCCGGATCCGTGTCCCGGATCCCGGATCGGGCGGACCGATCCCGCAACGGGTCTGAGAATTGCGCGCCGCGTGCCGTTCGTCAAGGCCCCCTGCTCCGTGCGGATCATCTCCGGACCCGGCCGCGGGGCAACGATGATCACCCTACTCCCCAACGAGACCAGGGCAAGTCAGGCACTGCGGATACGCCAAAGGGCGACCACCCTTACGGGTGATCGCCCTTGGTTGGGGCCTCAGGAGGCCCCAGAGGTGTTACTTGACCTCGACAGCCGCACCGGCAGCCTTGAGGGACTCGGCAGCCTTCTCGGCGGCCTCCTTGTTGACCTTCTCGAGAACCGGCTTCGGGGTGCCGTCGACGAGGTCCTTGGCCTCCTTCAGACCCAGGGAGGTCAGCTCACGCACGACCTTGATGACCTGGATCTTCTTGTCGCCCGCACCGGTGAGGATGACGTCGAACTCGTCCTTCTCCTCCTCGGGCTCGGCAGCGGCACCCGGGCCGGCCGGACCGGCAACGGCGACGGCCGCGGCGGCGGTGACGTCGAACTTCTCCTCGAAGGCCTTCACGAACTCGGAGAGCTCGATGAGGGTCATCTCCTCGAACTGGGCGAGGAGGTCGTCCTGAGAGAGCTTCGCCATGATGGGCGATCCTTCCACTAATTCGGCAGGTGCCGGATGTATATAGAGGCGGGCGTAACGGCCCGCTACGACCCACGCACTAGGCGGCGTGGATCAGTGCGCGAGCCGAATTACTCGGCACCGCCCTGCTCGGCGAGCTTGACGCGAAGCGCTTCCGCGGTGCGGACGAACTTCGACGGCAGCGCCTGGAAGAGCGAGGCAGCCTGAGACTGCTTGCCCTTGAACGCGCCGGCCAGCTTGCTGAGCAGAACCTCGCGGGACTCGAGGTCCGCAAGCTTCTTGATCTCATCGGCGGTGAGCGCCTTACCATCAAGGACACCCGCCTTGATGATGAGGTTCGGGTTGTCCTTGGCGAAGTCACGCAGGCTCTTCGCCGACTCCACCGGGTCACCGGTGATGAAGGCGACCGCGGTCGGACCAGCGAAGTGCTCGTCCAGCGCGGTGATCCCGGCCTGGTTGGCCGCAATCTTGGTCAGCGTGTTCTTCACCACGGCGTACTGGGCGTTCTCACCGAGGGAGCGACGCAGCGTCTTGAGCTGCGCGACGGTGAGACCCCGGTACTCGGTCAGCACGGCGGCGTTCGAGCTCTGGAACGCGTCCTTGAGCTCGGCTACCGATGCAGCCTTGTTGGGCGTCGGCATGGTGCGTTCGCCTCCTTCCGGGTGATGAGGACCGCTCAGAAGGGGCTGAAATAAGAAACGCCCCGGCGCAGGCGCCAGGGCGTGGCTCAACCGGAATGAATCCCGGGAACCTTCCACAGTCACCTACGCGGGTCGTCCGCAGTCAGCGGATCCTTCGGCCACCGAACCCTTGCGGGCACGGCAACGACCAGCGGTCTTTGGCTTCTGGTGAAGACTACGTGACCCGGCACCGGTCAGGCAAATCGGTCAGCGACCGGGGCCTCCCGAGGCCGCCCCGAGGCCCCCGGCAAGCAAGAAAACGGGCCCCTCGCCGCCCTGTGAGGGGGCGAGGGGCCCGTTTCAGCCACTCAGGTGAGCCGGAGGCTCAGCGTGGGGCTCAGACAGCGGCCGGGTCTTCCTCGACGAGGAGGTTCCGGGTGCGGTTCGAGTCCAGCTGGATGCCGGGGCCCATCGTGGTGCTCAGGGCGGCCTTCTTGACGTAGCGGCCCTTGGCGGCGGACGGCTTCAGACGAAGGATCTCGTCCAGGGCCGCGCCGTAGTTCTCGACCAGCTGCTCATCGGTGAAGGAGACCTTGCCGATGATGAAGTGCAGGTTCGAGTGCTTGTCGACACGGAACTCGATCTTGCCACCCTTGATCTCGGTGACAGCCTTGGCGACGTCCATGGTGACGGTGCCGGTCTTCGGGTTCGGCATCAGGCCACGCGGACCGAGCACGCGGCCGAGGCGGCCGACCTTGCCCATGAGGTCCGGGGTGGCGACAACCGCGTCGAACTCGTTCAGGCGGTTGCCCTTGGCGATCTCGTTGATCAGCTCGTCGTCGCCGACGATGTCGGCGCCGGCGGCTTCCGCGGCCGCAGCACGGTCACCGGTCGCGAAGACCAGGACCCGGGCGGTCTTACCGGTGCCGTGCGGGAGGTTCACGGTGCCACGGACCATCTGGTCGGCCTTGCGCGGGTCGACACCCAGGCGGAAGGCGACCTCGACGGTGGCGTCGAACTTGGTCGTGGAGGTCTCCTTGGCGAGACGGACGGCCTCGAGCGGGGCGTACAGCTTCTCCCGGTCGACCTTGGCGTCCGCAGCGCGGAGAGTCTTGCTGCGCTTCACTTCTGCTCCTGTATTTCGGCTTCAGGCATGGAGTCGTGGTGCGGACCAGCGCTTGGTCCTACCACTGGTGGTGCTGGGGTGGCTGGATCAGCCTTCGACCGTGACGCCCATCGAACGCGCGGTGCCGGCGATGATCTTCATCGCGGCGTCGACGTCGTTGGCGTTGAGGTCGGGCATCTTCAGCTCGGCGATCTCGCGGACCTGGGCGCCGGTGAGCTTGGCGACCTTGGTCTTGTGGGGCTCGCCGGAGCCCTTCTCGATGCCCGCGGCCTTGAGGATCAGGCGCGCGGCCGGCGGAGTCTTGGTGATGAAGGTGAAGGTGCGGTCCTCGTAGACCGTGATCTCCACCGGCACGACCATGCCACGCTGCGACTCGGTCGCGGCGTTGTAGGCCTTGCAGAACTCCATGATGTTGACGCCGTGCTGACCGAGCGCGGGGCCGACCGGCGGAGCCGGGTTGGCCGCACCGGCCTTGATCTGGAGCTTGATAAGCCCCGTGACCTTCTTCTTCTTGGGAGGCATTGCTCTCTCCGGGTCCTAGTGAGAGTTTTTCGCCGCCGATCCGGTCATCCGGATGGAGGCATACCGCACCACGATAACGGGTATCGGAGCGGGGCTAAAAACCGAGCAGGTCAGACCGCCCTTTGCGGGGCGATCTGACCTGTCCGGAAGCTTGCTTCAGAAGATCAGCTAGTTCTTCTGGATCTGGTCGAAGCTGAGCTCGACCGGAGTCTCGCGGCCGAAGATCTCGACGAGGCCCTTGACCTTCTTCGAGTCGGGGTTGATCTCGTTGATGGTCGCCTGCAGCGTCGCGAACGGGCCGTCGGTGACGGTGACCGAGTCGCCGACCTCGAAGTCCAGGACCTCGATGGTGCGCTTGACGGCGGGCGCGGGCAGGCCGGCCTCTTCCGCGGCGGCCTTGGCGGCCTTCTCCTGCGCCTCCGGGGCGAGCATCTTGACGATCTCGTCCAGGGTCAGCGGGTACGGGTCGTACGCGTTGCCGACGAAGCCGGTGACACCGGGCGTGTTGCGGACGACGCCCCAGGACTCGTTCGTCAGATCCATGCGGACGAGAACGTAGCCGGGCAGCTTGTTCTGCCGGACGTTCTTGCGCTCGCCGTTCTTGATCTGGACGATCTCTTCCTCGGGCACCTCGGCCTGGTAGATGAACTCCTCGACGTTCAGCGAGACGGCGCGCTGCTCCAGGTTGGCCTTCACGCGCTTCTCGTAGCCCGCGTAGGTGTGGATCACGTACCACTCGCCGGGCAGGAGGCGCAGTTCCTCGCGCAGGGCCTGGATGGGATCGACGGGCTCGGCGGGCTCGGCCTCGGCCTCGTCCGCGGCCTCGGTCGCCTCGGCGGCCTCTTCGACCTCGTCGGCAGCTTCTTCGACCTCGGCGTCGTCCTCGGACTCGGCGTCGACCTCGTCCTCGATGTGCAGCGCGGCCTCTTCGGCGGCGACACCGGCCTCGGCGTCGGCGAGCTCGACCTCGTCCGGGTCCACAGCGTCTGCCGCCTCGACGATGTCGAGCGCGTCCTCGACGGACTCGACGGAGTCGTGGCTCGCGTTCAGGTTCGGGTCAGACACGGTGGCTGCTTCTTCCTGGATACAAAAGGTGGTCGAACATGCGAAAACGGGCGGCACCCATCAAGGCGCCGCCCTCCGCGGGGATCAGCCGAAGACGAACTTGATGGCTTCCTGGAACCCATAGTCAATCACGGTCACCAGACCGATCATGATGACGACGAAGACAATCACCACGGTGGTGTACGTCGTGAGCTGATTGCGCGTCGGCCAGACGACCTTGCGGAGCTCCGCGACGATCTGGCGGTAGAACAGTGCAAGCCGGCCCAGAGGACCCTTCTTCCCGCGCTTGCCGCCCTTCCGGGCCTTCTTCTCGCGGGTGTCGTCCTCGGCGTCAGGCATGTCGATGGAGCCCAGGGCGTCCGTCACGTCTCTCACCTGAATCCGGGTCGTGGCCGTAGCCGCGCCCGGTTGCGCCGCACGGCGTTGCATCGAAGTACGTACCTGCGCACACGTCCGAGAAGGAGTGTGGAGCAGGGCCGGAGGGACTCGAACCCCCAACCGCTGGTTTTGGAGACCAGTGCTCTACCAATTGAGCTACGACCCTTTGCGTCCCCCAACCTACCGCATCCAGACGGGTGCACGGAGTGCTCGCGTTCTGGAGTGACCGGCGGGGTCCAACGACAGGTGAGTGTACGTGGTCCGGGCCCTGACGTCGAACAGAGCACATTTCCGGCTGCTCCGTCCGATGACCGGAACGGTGTGCGGCGCCTCTGGGGCGTCTGGGACGATTGGCCGCATGACCTCTGCAACGCCTTCCTCCGAGCGCCGGGTGTCCGCCCGTATCGGCGCCATTTCCGAGTCCGCCACCCTCGCCGTGGACGCCAAGGCCAAGGCCCTCAAGGCCGCCGGGCGCCCGGTCATCGGCTTCGGTGCGGGCGAGCCCGACTTCCCGACCCCGGACTACATCGTCGAGGCGGCGGTCGAGGCCTGCCGCAACCCGAAGTACCACCGCTACACGCCGGCCGGGGGCCTGCCCGAGCTGAAGGCCGCGATCGCCGCGAAGACGCTGCGCGACTCCGGCTACGAGGTCGACGCGTCGCAGGTCCTGGTGACCAACGGCGGCAAGCAGGCGATCTACGAGGCGTTCGCCGCCATCCTGGACCCGGGCGACGAGGTCATCGTCCCTGCTCCGTACTGGACCACCTACCCCGAGTCGATCCGCCTCGCCGGCGGTGTCCCGGTCGAGGTCGTCGCCGACGAGACCACGGGCTACCGCGTCTCCGTCGAGCAGCTCGAGGCCGCCCGCACCGCGCGCACCAAGGTCGTCCTGTTCGTCTCCCCGTCGAACCCGACCGGCGCCGTGTACTCCGAGGCCGACGCGGAGGCCATCGGCCGCTGGGCCGCGGAGAAGGGCCTGTGGGTCCTGACCGACGAGATCTACGAGCACCTGGTCTACGGCGACGCGAAGTTCGTCTCGCTCCCGGCGATCGTGCCCGAGCTGGCCGACAAGTGCATCGTCGTCAACGGCGTCGCGAAGACGTACGCGATGACCGGCTGGCGCGTGGGCTGGATCATCGGCCCGAAGGACGTGGTCAAGGCCGCGACCAACCTGCAGTCCCACGCCACCTCCAACGTCTCCAACGTGGCCCAGGTCGCGGCGCTGGCCGCCGTCTCCGGCAACCTGGACGCGGTCCACGAGATGCGCACCGCCTTCGACCGCCGCCGCCAGACGATCGTGCGGATGCTGAACGAGATCGACGGTGTCGTCTGCCCGACACCCGAGGGCGCGTTCTACGTGTACCCCTCGGTCAAGGACCTCCTCGGCAAGGAGATCCGCGGCAAGCGCCCGCAGACCTCCGTCGAGCTGGCGGCCCTGATCCTGGACGAGGTCGAGGTCGCGGTCGTCCCGGGCGAGGCCTTCGGCACCCCGGGCTACCTGCGCCTGTCGTACGCCCTGGGCGACGAGGACCTGGTGGAGGGCATCTCCCGCGTCCAGAAGCTCCTCTCCGAGGCAAAGGCCTAGGCCTAGGCCTAGGCCTCCGGCGGTACGCAGCCCGGTCCGAGCGGCGGTTCCCCCACGGGGAGCCGCCGCTCCGGCATTTCCGCCTGTTTTCGGCCCCGCCGGCGTTTGCGGCGCGGGTCCGGGGCGGCGCCCGGGCAGGCCCCGCGCATCGGCCCCGCCACCGCCTCCCGCCTCGCGCAGACGTTCGCGCAAGCCCCCGATCGGTAAAACCCCCTCCCGCCGAGCGCATCGGTACGGCAGGATCACCAGATGGAGCACGTACGCGATCTCACGCTTCTGCCGAAAGCCCACCTCCACCTGCACTTCACGGGGTCGATGCGCCCGTCGACCCTCCTGGAGCTCGCCGACAAGTACGGCGTCCGCCTCCCCGAGGCCCTCACCGCCGGCGAGCCGCCCAAACTGCGCGCCACCGACGAGCGCGGCTGGTTCCGCTTCCAGCGCCTCTACGACGCCGCCCGCTCCTGCCTGCGCGAGCCCGAGGACATCCGGCGCCTCGTCCGCGAG
Organism: Streptomyces katrae; assembly: GCF_000717655.1. GTDB lineage: Bacteria > Actinomycetota > Actinomycetes > Streptomycetales > Streptomycetaceae > Streptomyces > Streptomyces katrae_B. The sequence goes on along the minus strand of NZ_JNZY01000017.1, from coordinate 88,706 downwards.
GCCGCCGAGGAGGACGTACGGGACGGCAGCGGCTGGCTGGAGATCCAGGTGGATCCGACCTCCTACGCCCCCCTGCTCGGCGGCATGATCCCGGCCGTCGAGATCATCCTGGACGCCGTCGACACGGCATCCCGCGAGACCGGGCTCGGCATGCGGGTCCTCATCGCCGCCAACCGCATGAAGCACCCCCTCGACGCCCGTACGCTGGCCCGCCTCGCCGTCCGGTACGCGGACCGCGGCATCGTCGGATTCGGGCTCTCCAACGACGAGCGCCGCGGCATGGCCCGCGACTTCGACCGGGCCTTCGCCATCGCCCGCGAGGGCGGCCTGCTCGCGGCCCCGCACGGCGGCGAGCTCACCGGACCCGCCTCGGTCCGGGACTGCCTGGACGATCTGCACGCCTCCCGCATCGGCCACGGCGTACGGGCCGCCGAGGACCCCCGGCTGCTCAAGCGGCTCGCCGACCGGCAGATCACCTGCGAGGTCTGCCCGGCGTCGAACGTCGCCCTCGGGGTCTACGAGCGGCCCGAGGACGTCCCGTTGCGCACCCTCTTCGAGGCCGGGGTGCCGATGGCGCTGGGCGCGGACGACCCTCTGCTGTTCGGATCCCGGCTGGCGGCGCAGTACGAGATCGCCCGCCGCCACCACGCCTTCACGGACGCGGAGCTCGCCGAGCTGGCCCGGCAGTCGGTGCGCGGTTCGGCGGCGCCGGAGGACGTGCAGGACAAGCTGCTGGCCGGGATCGGCCACTGGCTGGCCACCTGAGCCTCACCGCGTGAGCCGAAGGTCGCCCTCCCAGCAGTCGGCCCGTACCCGGTCGCCGTCGGGGAAACCGATCTCCAGCTGCGTGCGCCCGGTCTCCGGCGCCGCGAACTCGGCCACGGTGGCCACCTCGTCCCCGAGGTGCCGCAGGAAGGGGTGGTCGCCGAGGTCCTCGCCGACTTCGATCCGGCCCCACTCCCCCATGTCGTACGGCTCGTGGGGCGGCGCGGATTCGACGATGAGGCACCCGTCGGACCCGGTGCTGATCCTGGTGGACTCGCCCTCGCTGTCGATCAGCCAGACGTCGAGCGGTGCCTCGGAGCGCTCGCCCTCGTAGACGTGCCAGGACGCGACGATCCTGCTGATCGTGCGTCCCACCAGGCGGGTGGGGTCCGTACCGGCCCCGTGCCGTGGACAGAGCATGGCGGCCGGGACTCCTCAGATGCTGACGCCGACCGTCACCGGCTCGTTGACCAGGGTGACGCCGAAGGCCGCGTGGACGCCCGCGACGACCTCGCGGGCCAGGGCGAGGAGGTCCTCGGTGGTGGCCTCGCCGCGGTTGGTCAGCGCGAGCGTGTGCTTGGTGGAGATCCGGGCGGGGCCGGTGCCGTAGCCCTTGGTGAAACCGGCCTTGTCGATCAGCCAGGCCGCGCTGGTCTTCGTACGGCCGTCGCCGGCGGGGTACGCGGGCGGGGTGGTCCCGGCACCGAGCCGGTCCTGGACGCGGGCGAGGAAGGCGGCGTACGCCTCGTCGCTCAGGATCGGGTTGTGGAAGAACGAGCCGGCGGACCAGGTGTCGTGGTCGGCGGGGTCGAGGACCATGCCCTTGCCGGCGCGCAGGCGCAACACGGTCTCGCGGGCCTGCGCGGCCGGGACGCGGTTGCCGGCCCCGACGCCGAGGGCGCGGGCGGTCTCGGGGTACTTGATCGGTGCGGACAGGCCGCCCGCGTCCTCCAGGGCGAAGCGGACGCGGAGGACGACGTAGCGGTCGGGCTGGTCCTTGAAGGTGCTGTTGCGGTAGCGGAAGGCACATTCGGCGGCGGTGAGGGTGACCGTCTCGCGGGTGGTGCGGTCGTAGGCGACGACCTCGGTGATGGTGTCGCAGACCTCCTGGCCGTACGCCCCGACGTTCTGGATCGGGGTGGCGCCGGCGGAGCCGGGGATTCCGGCGAGGCACTCGATGCCTGCCAGGCCCGCCTCGACGGTACGGGCGACGGCGTCGCTCCAGTTCTCGCCGGCGGCGAGCTCCAGCCGCGTCCCGTCCAGGTGGAAGCCGGTGGTCGCGATGCGCAGGGCGGTGCCCTCGAAGCCGCGGTCGCCGATGACCAGGTTGCTGCCGCCGCCGATGACGAGGAGCGGGGTGCCGCTCTCGTCCGCGGTGCGGACGGCGTCGACCACCTCGGCGTCGGTGGTCGCGGTGACCAGACGGGTGGCGGGGCCACCGAGGCGGAAGGTGGTCAGGGGGGCGAGGGGGGCGTCGTGGAGTTCCTGCACGTGGACAAGAGTACGGTCCGTACCCCTCGCATCCCTGCGGGGCCACGGACCGTACGTCACGAGCGGGTTTCCCGTCCGCCGTCTTCGGCCAGCCGGCGCTCGGCCTCGGCCCAGGTGATCGGGAGCGCGGCGGCCGGAGCGGTCCAGAAGGTGAAGGCCGACTCCCTCATGAACGCGGCGGCGGCGCGGGAGCTGGAGCGGTGCGGCTCGCTGCGGGCGAAGCGGTAGAGCGCGTCGCGGTCCTCCCAGGCGGAGAGGGTCAGGAAGGTCCGGCTGAAGATCCGGGCCCGCAGGGCGACGCCGTGGGCGCCGGGGGCGGAGCGGATCTGGCGGATGATGCCGGGCGACTTGAGGAAGAACCGGAAGGCGCCGGCGAGGGTCTCGGTCTCGAAGCGGGAGGCCATGACGTAGACCTCGGCTTCGGGAGCGGGCGGGGTGGGCGTGGACCAGGGGATGTCGGGCACGACGTGCGCTCCTTTTCTGTTGCGGTCCGGTGCCGGTCAGCGCGCGGCGGGGGCCTGGTCGGCGAGGACGGGGGCAGGGGCGGGGATGACGGGGGCGGCGGCCTTGCGGGCTCCCTTGCCCGGCACCAGGAGGGCGAAGGCGGCTGCCGCTGCCACCGCGGCGGCGCCGATCCACAGCGCGGGCACGGTCCCGTCGGTGAAGGCCTGGGGGGATTCGTAGCCGCCCTGCGCGGAGAAGACCGAGGCCAGGACGGCGACACCGAGGGCGCCGCCGACCTCGCGCAGGGCGTTGTTGGCGCCGGAGGCCTTGCCCTGGTCGGCGGGGGACACCGTGGACATCAGGATGTTGGAGGCGGGGGCGAAGAACAGGCCCATGCCTATGCCGCTGAGGATCAGTGCCGGGAGCTGGGCGGCGTACGAGACGTCGGTGCTCAGGATCGTCGCGAACCAGCCGAGGCCGAGGGCTTGCAGGGCGAGCCCGGTGGCGACGACGGGGCGGCCGCCGATCCGGTCGGAGAGGATGCCCGCGACCGGGGCGGCGATCATCGGCATGGCGGTCCAGGGGAGCATGCGCAGCCCGGCCTGGGTGGGCGTGTAGCCGGCGACGCCCTGGAGGAACTGGCTGAGCAGGAAGATCGAGCCGAACATGCCCAGGTACATCAGCAGGCTGGCCGCGTTGATCCCGAGGAAGCCGCGGCCCAGGAAGAGGCGCATCGGCAGCATCGGGTTCGCGTGGCGGAAGCCGTGGACGACGAATCCGCCGGCGAGCACGGTGCCGGCGATCAGGCCGGTGAGCACCGGGGTGCTGGTCCAGCCGTCGGCGTTGGCGTTGACGAGGCCGTAGACGATGCCGAAGAGGCCGCCGCTGATGAGGAGGGTGCCCGGCACGTCCAGACGGGCGTTGGGGGCGGTGGATTCGGTCAGCTTGAGGCGGGCGAGCGGGATCAGGGCCAGGCCGATCGGGATGTTCAGCCAGAAGATCCACTGCCAGGATATGTGCTCGGTGAGGGTGCCGCCGATGAGCGGGCCGCTGGCGACGGCGAGGCCACCGACGGCGCCGAAGATGCCGAGGGCCATGCCGCGGCGGGCGGGCGGGACGGCGGCGGTGAGCAGGGTGAGCGTGAGCGGCATCATGATCGCGGCGCCGACGCCCTGGACGGCGCGGGCGGCGATGAGCTCGTTGATGCCGGGCGAGAGGGCCGCGACGGCGGAGGCGCCGGTGAATATCGCGAGGCCGGACATGAAGAGCCGGCGCCGGCCGAAGCGGTCGCCGAGGGCCGCGCCGAACATGAGGAGGACGGCGAAGGTGAGCGTGTACGCGTTCACCGTCCACTCCAGGTCCTCCAGCGCTCCGCCGAGGTCCTTGCGGATGGCGGGGAGTGCGGTGGTGACGACGAGGTTGTCGAGGGCGGCCATGAAGCCGGCCACGGAGGTGAGGACGAGGGCCCAGACGGCGGGTCCGCGGAGGGCGGTGCCTTGGGTGCCGCGGGTTCCTCGGGTGTCTTGGATGCCTTGCGTGCCGTTCACGATGTCCCCCTGCGGGTCAGAACTGAACTGTTAGTTATTGCTGACTAACTTTCGCGCCCATGAAAATCCGCCGCACAGGGCGTGCGGACCGGACCGGCCGGGGGCTCACTCCCCCGGCCCCTCCGGGCCCTTGAGGCTGCCGGAGGGGTAGAAGCCCTCCCAGACCCGGTGACCGGGCGGGAAACCCATGGCGGCCAGGGTGTTGATCAGCATTCCGTAGGCCATGAAGGTCGTGGTCTCCTTCACATCGCCACCGAGGGGCACGCGGACGGTGTCCCAGAGGTCCATCCAGCCCTTGCGGACGAGCTCACCGAGCTGGTGGTCGCCGGCAGCCTCGGCAGCGGCGACGGTGACGTACATCTGGAGCTGCATCTGGAGCTTGTCCGGGTCCTCGGTGATGAGCCGGACGTACGCGTCGGCCATGGCGTGCGCGGCCTCCTCGCCCTCGAGTCCTTCGGCGGCGGCTGCGAACACCTCACGGCTCTCGCGCAGGCAGCGCTCGGCGGCGGCGAGGAAGATGGCCGGCTTGTTGGGGAAGAGCCGGAACAGGTACGGCTGCGAGACGCCGACGCGCTTGGCGATCGCCTCCGTGGAGGTCCCGTAGTAGCCGCCCCGGGCGAACTCGTGCACCGCCGCCCGGATGACGCTCTCGCGCCGCTCGTCCGCACTCATCCTTGCCATGCATTCGAAGTTAGTGCTCAATCACTAACTTGGCAAGCCCTTAAGTCGGGCCCCGCTCCGGGAGCGGGGCCCGGCCGGCACGTGGGCGCGCCGAGGATGGGTCAGGCCAGGGCGACCAGGGCCCTGGACATGCCGAGGACCTTCTGGCCGGCGCTCATCGCCGTCAGGTCGACCCGCACGCGGTTGTCCTCCAGCTTCGCCGCAACCTTGGCCGTGACCTCGATCACCGCACCCGCGTCGTCGTTCGGGACCACCACCGGCTTCGTGAACCGCACGCCGTACTCCACGACCGCTCCCGGGTCACCGACCCAGTCGGTGACCACGCGGATCGCCTCGGCCATCGTGAACATGCCGTGCGCGATCACGTCCGGCAGTCCGACCTCCTTGGCGAACTTCTCGTTCCAGTGGATCGGATTGAAGTCGCCCGAAGCACCCGCGTACTTCACGAGCGTGGCCCGCGTCACGGGGAAGGACGCCGCCGGCAGCTCGGTGCCGACCTCGATGTCGGCGTACTTGATCTGCGCAGTCATCTCAGGCCTCCTGGGGGGCGCGGGAGACGAGCTTCGTCCACGCCGTCACCACGTGCTCGCCGGTCTCGTCGTGGACCTCGCCACGGATGTCGATGATGTCGTTGCCCGCCATCGACTTCACGGCCTCGATCGTGGAGGTCACCGAGAGCCGGTCCCCTGCACGCACGGGGCGCGAGTACGCGAACTTCTGGTCGCCGTGTACGACGCGGCTGTAGTCCAGACCCAGCTGCGGGTCCTCCACGACCTGGCCGGCGGCCGCGAACGTGATCGCAAACACAAAAGTCGGCGGAGCGATCACATCGAGGTGGCCGAACGCCTTGGCCGCTTCGGGGTCGGTGTAGACGGGATTCTCGTCACCCACCGCAACCGCGAATTCGCGGATCTTCTCCCGGCCGACCTCGTACGGATCGGTGGGCGGGTAGCTACGCCCCACGAAGGACTGGTCGAGCGCCATGGCTCCCTACCTCCTGTTGAAAAAGACGGTCACGAAAAACGATCACGAACCGGCGGTCACGGAAACGACACGAGGCCGCCCCCCGATGAAGGGGACGACCTCATGACGGTGCCTGTATTCGAGACTTCGCTGGGGTCAGCGGGTCTCGCGGTGCGCGGTGTGCGAGTTGCAGCGCGGGCAGTGCTTCTTCATCTCAAGACGGTCCGGGTTGTTACGCCGGTTCTTCTTGGTGATGTAGTTCCGCTCCTTGCACTCCACGCAGGCCAGCGTGATCTTCGGGCGGACGTCGGTGGCAGCCACGTGAGTGCTCCTTGACGGACTATGGGACGGATGAACGCATAAAAGAGTAGCCGATCGGGAGACCGACCCCGCAATCGGCTACTGTGGGTAGCGGCGACCGGACTTGAACCGGTGACACAGCGATTATGAGCCGCTTGCTCTACCGACTGAGCTACGCCGCTTTGATGTGATCAGCTCCCCACCCGAGGGTGGGGAACCTCTCTCACCAGAGCCCCAATGCGGAATCGAACCGCAGACCTTCTCCTTACCATGGAGACGCTCTACCGACTGAGCTATTGGGGCGAGCGATGAAGACATTACACGGTTGCCTGCCCATCGCCCAAATCCTTTGCGGGGACTGGCCTCCGAGGGGGCGGCCACGCCTTTCCCGATCAGCCCCCAAGCGGCTCCGGAGCCCTTTTCGGGGCAGATTGTGGCCGGGCTCACAAACCCGCTGCCCCCGGCAGGCACGTGGAGCACCCGAATCGGCGCGCCCCCGCTGCCGACAGGGGCGCGCAGGCGGGCGCCACGGCACGGGGCACCACACCGGTACGACTATTGCGCTCTTCCGTGAAGCGGGGAGCCCTTCGCCCTAGGCTCTGAGCACGCTGCGTGATCTTGGGCCGCAGGCCGCGGCCACCCGGCCCAGGAACCGCCCGAGCCACCGCAGGAGCGCGATGTCCGACAGCCAGCCGCAGCAGCCGTCCTCCTCCCCGCGCAAGGGCCGCGGCGAAGGCGGGGGTCACGGGCCGCAGCGCCCGACGGGCAACGCGAACGCGGCCGCCGCCGAGTCCACCACCCTCCTGCTCACCGGGGGCCGCCTCACGGACGGCCGTGCGGTCGACGTCCGGCTCGGCGGCGGCCGGATCCAGGCCGTCGGCACCGCGGGCAGCCTCCCCGCTCCCGCCCTCTCCCGGGTGGACCTCGGCGGCTACCTCCTGCTCCCCGCCCCCGCCGAGCCGCACGCACACGGGGACACCGCCCTGACCGCCGACGGCGAGGGGCCCGTCTCGTACACACCCGACGAGGTGCAGCGCCGGGCCACCGAGGCCGCCCTGCTCCAGCTCGGGCACGGCGCCACGGCCGTGCGCTCCCACGTCCGCATCGGCGACGTGCACGGCCTCGGCCCCATGGAGGCCGTGCTCCAGGCCCGCCGCTCGCTGCGCGGGCTCACCGACCTGACCGCCGTCGCCGTGCCCCGCCTCCTCACCGGGATGGCCGGGGCCGACGGGTTCGCCATGCTGCGGGACGCCGTGAAGATGGGCGCCTCCGTCATCGGCGGCTGCCCGGACCTGGACCCCGACCCGACGGGCTTCCTCGAGGCCGTCCTGGAACTCGCCGCCGAGCACGGCTGCCCGGTGGACCTGCACACGGACGGTGACGATCCCGGCCGCCTGGCCCGGCTCGCGGCGATGGCCGGCGGGTTGCGCCCGGGGGTGACGATCGGCCCCTGCGGCGGGCTCTCGCGGCTCCCGCTGGACGTGGCGCACCGGGCCGCCGACCAGCTGGCCGCGGCCGGCGTACGGGTGACCTGCCTGCCGCAGGGCGACTGCGCGGCCCTGGAACGGCGCGGCCTGCGCACCGCGCCCGTACGGCTGCTGCGCGCCGCCGGGGTCCGGGTCGCGGCCGGCAGCGGGGCGCTGCGGGACGCCGGGAACCCGGTCGGCCGCGGCGACCCGCTGGAGGCCGCGTTCCTGCTGGCCTCCCAGGGCGGGCTGCGGGCGGCCGAGGCCTACGCGTCGGTCAGCGGCGAGGCCCGGGAGGCCATGGGCCTGCCGGAGGTCCGGGTGGAGGCCGGGTTCCCGGCGGAGCTGCTCGCCGTACGGGGGGACCGGATCTCGGGCGTGCTGTCCCTGGCCTACAGCCGGATCGTGATCCACCGCGGCCGGGTGGTAGCCCGGACGAGTGCCGTACGGGAGTACTGCGACTCGGCGGTCGCGGTGGCGCTGGACCTGCCCCGCCAGGGCCGTGCGGAGCCCGGTCCCTGAACGTTCGCAGGCCCATCGGTGGACACCTTCGCGGGCGGCGGCGCCCGGCTCGTCGTACGGTCGGGGCATGCGCATCGTCATCGCGGGTGGACACGGTCAGATCGCGCTGCGGCTGGAGCAACTGCTCTCCGCGCGCGGGTACGAGGTCGCGGGCATCATCCGCGACCCGGCGCAGGGCGACGACCTGCGGGAGGCGGGCACCGAACCGGTGCTCTGCGACCTGGAGTCGGCTTCGGTCGAGCACGTGGCGGGCATTCTGCAGGGCGCGGACGTGGCGGTGTTCGCGGCCGGCGCGGGGCCCGGCAGCGGTGTCGAGCGCAAGGACACCGTCGACCGGGGCGCGGCGGTGCTGTTCTCGGACGCGGCCGAACGGGCGGGGGTGCGGCGCTTCCTGATGGTCTCTTCGATGGGCGCGGACGCGTACCACGAGGGCGACGACGTCTTCGACGTCTACCTGCGGGCGAAGGGCGAGGCGGACGACCACGTACGGACCCGGCTGGGCCTGGAGTGGACGGTCCTGCGGCCCGGGTCGCTGACCGACGACCCGGGGACGGGGCAGGTGCGGCTGGAGGTGCGGACGGGCGGCGGCTCGGTGACGCGCGACGACGTGGCGGCCGTGCTGGCGGAGCTGATCGAGACCCCGGCGACGGCCGGGCTGACGCTGGAGCTGGTCGAGGGCTCGACCCCGGTCGCGGTGGCCGTCAAGGACGTCGCGGGCAACTGAGGCGCCCTCAGAACTCTGCGGTCACCTTGTCGTCGGAACGCCCGACGGAGTCCTGCTGGTACTGGTCCTCGTAGGCCTGCCGGATCCGCTCGATGCGTGCGCTGCGTTCGTCGGCCTCCTTCTCCGGGTAGAGGAGCACCACCTCGTACGAGGTCTCGCGGATGACCTTGCCCTCCCGCCGCCACTGGCCTTGCCCGTCCTGGAGGGTGAGGCCCTCGGGGAACGCGGGGGTGATCTCGCGCTCCAGGAAGCGCATGAACTCCTGTTCCGCGACCGGGGCGCGGCCGTCCGGGCGTTCGGTGCCGAAGTAGAGCCTGGTTTCCTGGTAGGGCTCACCCACATGGCTGTGCAGTGCGGCCCCGACCAGGGCCGGGATCCCGGCCCCGAGGAGGGCGAGGAGCACGCCCCCGCCGACCTTCCCGCGCGTGTCAGAAATGAAGTTCACGACCGGAGAACGAACAGGAGATCAGGACGATGCGGCCGATGACCGGCTCCGACGTCGAACGGGCGGCAGCCGAAATGGTGTCGGCCCTGACGCCGCACATCGGACGGGACTGGGAGGCGAAGGCCGGTTCGCTCGACTGGACCTGCTGGACGACGGCGGCGCACGTCGCCCACGACCTGCTGGGGTACGCCGCCCAGGTGGCCGCGCTGCCCTCGGACGGCTATCTGCCGCTGGACCTGCGCGTACGGGAGGCTGCCCCGCCCGAGGCGGTCCTCCAGGTGGTCTCGGCGGCGGCCCGGCTGCTGGGCACGGCCGTGGACGCGGCGCCGGAGTCCGCGCGGGCCTGGCACTGGGGCCCCTGCGATCCGGGCGGCTTCACGGCGATGGGCGTGGCGGAGATCCTGCTCCACACGTACGACATCGCCCAGGGCCTCGACCTCCCCTGGCTCCCGCCGGCCGGCCTCTCGGCGCTGGTCCTGGCCCGGCTCTTCCCGGACTCCCCGTCCGGCCCGGCCCCTGAGGTCCTCCTCTGGTCGGCCGGCCGCCTGGCCCTCCCGACCCGCCCGCGCCGTACCACCTGGTCCTGGCGCGTGTCCCTCACGCCCTGACCGGATCCGGACGCGGAACCCCCGCGTTCGTTCCGATCACCGGAGCATGCGAGAAGACCCCCGTCACTGCGCTTCCGCAGTAACGGGGGTCTCACATCGCGTGGCGGCGCCAGGGTTCGAACCTGGGTAGGCTGAGCCGGCAGATTTACAGTCTGCTCCCTTTGGCCACTCGGGCACACCGCCAAGAGTCGTTGCCGTTTTTTCCGCCTTGCGGCGGCGCTCCCTGGCAACGACGTAAACAATACCTGATGTGCGGGGGTGCTTCGCCACCGGATTGATCAGCGCTGAGGGTGGGCGCGGTGGCTAGGCTTTGCGGAGCGGGCCGGGCATGTCCGGCCGCGCCCTCCGGGGCAATGACAGCCGACTTCAAGGAGCCACAGCACATGGCCGACTCCAGTTTCGACATCGTCTCGAAGGTCGAGCGGCAGGAGGTCGACAACGCCCTCAACCAGGCCGCCAAGGAACTCTCGCAGCGCTACGACTTCAAGGGCACCGGCGCCACCATCGCCTGGTCCGGCGAGAAGATCCTCATGGAGGCGAACTCCGAGGAGCGCGTCAAGGCCGTCCTCGACGTGTTCGAGACCAAGCTGGTCAAGCGCGGGATCTCGCTGAAGGCGCTCGACGCCGGCGAGCCGCAGCTGTCCGGCAAGGAGTACAAGATCTTCGCCTCCATCGAGGAGGGCATCTCCCAGGAGAACGCCAAGAAGGTCGCGAAGATCATCCGGGACGAGGGTCCCAAGGGCGTCAAGGCCCAGGTGCAGGGCGAGGAGCTGCGCGTCAGCTCCAAGAGCCGTGACGACCTGCAGGCCGTCCAGGCACTGCTCAAGGGCAAGGACCTGGACTTCGCCATCCAGTTCGTGAACTACCGCTGATCGCGGTCCCCCACCTGCCGTCCGGCGGCCCGGCGGTCCTTCCAGGACCGCCGGGCCGCGACCGTTTCCTGGGGCGTGCGGATCATGAGCCCGGCGTGCGCGGCGCATGCGCCTCAGCGGCCCCCGATGAGCACTTGGGGAGCCCTGCGCGCGCCCGCCACTGTGGTGGCCATCATCACCGCGGGACAGGGGAGGTTCTCGGATGCCTGGGGTCGACACGTTTCGCGAAGACTTCGGGGCGTCCGTCGTCGTGGCGCTCGTCGCGCTGCCCCTCTGTGTGGGCGTGGCCGTCGCCTCCGGTGTGCCGGCCGAGCTGGGGATCATCACCGGAGTGGTCGGCGGGCTGGTCACCGGGTGGTTCCGGGGGAGTTCGCTCCAGGTGAGCGGGCCGGCCGCCGGGCTCACCGTGCTCGTTTACGAGGCGGTGCACACGCACGGTCTCCGCGCGCTCGGGGTCCTGGTGCTGGCCGCCGGGCTGCTGCAGCTGGGCATGGGGGCGCTGCGGCTCGGGCGGTGGTTCCGGGCGATCTCCGTCGCCGTCGTGCACGGGATGCTGGCCGGGATCGGGCTCGTGCTGATCGCGGGGCAGCTGTACGCCGTGGGCGGCGTACAGGCCCCCGGCGGAACCCTGGAGAAACTGGCCGCGGTGCCGGGGCTGGCCGGGCGGGCCGACTGGTCCGCCGTGGCACTCGGGGCCGGGACCATCGCCGTCCTCGTGGCCTGGCGCCGGATGCCCGCCCGGCTGCGGCTCGTGCCGGGCGCGCTCGTCGGGGTGGCCGCCGCCACCGCCGTGTCGATGCTGCTGCAGCTGCCCGTCGGGAAGGTGACGGTGACCGGGGTCCTGCAGGCCGTGGCCCCGCCCGGCTGGGGGGACTTGGGGCTGCTGGCCTCCGGTGGGGCCCTCGGAACCGTGATCGCCCTGGCGCTGATCGCCTCCGCCGAGACCCTGTTCAGCGCGGCGGCCGTGGACCGGATGCACGACGGGACACGGACCCACTACGACCGCGAGCTCATGGCCCAGGGCGTCGGCAACACCGTCTGCGGACTGCTCGGGGCGCTGCCGATGACCGCCGTGATCGTGCGCAGCGCCGCCAACGTGGAGGCAGGGGCCCGCACCCGGGCGTCCCGCATCCTGCACGGCGGCTGGCTGCTGCTGTTCGCCGTCGCGCTCCCCCAGCTGCTCGAAGTGGTGCCGCTCGCCGCGCTGGCCGGGGTACTGCTGCACGCCGGCTGGAAGCTGCTGCCGGCCCGGGCCGTCGCCGGCCTGTGGCAGACGCACCGGGGCGAGGCGGTGGTGCTGGTGGCGACGGCCTCCGCGATCGTGGCCACCAACCTCTTCGAAGGAGTGCTGGTCGGGCTGGGTCTGGCCGTGGTCAAGGCGGCCTGGGAGACCTCCCACGTGCACATCGAGGAGGTGTGGGAGGACGGGGAGCTGCGCGTCCAGGTCATGGGGAGCGCCAGCTTCCTGCGGCTGCCGAAGCTGCTCGACGCGCTGGACGCACTGCCCGCCGGACAGCCCGTACGCCTCGACCTCAGCGGGCTGCGCCACCTGGACCACGCCTGCTTGACCGCCCTCCACGGGTGGGAGCAGAACCGCGCGCCGCTGACCGGCCGGGAAGGCGTCATCTAGAGCGGCTACCCTCCGCCCGTGGACAACGAGTTGAAACGCACGCTGGGAGTCTTCGACGCCGTGGTCGTCGGCCTCGGGGCGATGGTCGGGGCCGGCATCTTCGCCGCGCTCGCCCCAGCGGCAGCCGCAGCGGGTCCCGCGGGCGGTGCGCTGCTCGCCGCCCTCGCGGTGGCGGCCTTGATCGCCTACTGCAACGCGCACTCCTCTGCGCGGCTGGCCGCCCGGTATCCGGCCTCCGGCGGGACCTACGTGTACGGGCGGGAACGGCTCGGCCCGTTCTGGGGATATCTGGCCGGCTGGGGCTTCGTCGTCGGCAAGACCGCCTCGTGTGCGGCGATGGCGCTCACCGTGGGGGCGTACGTGTGGCCCGGGCAGCAGCATGCCGTGGCCGTCGCGGCGGTGGTGGCGCTGACCGCCGCGAGCTACGGGGGTCTGCAGAAGTCCGCCCGGATCGCGCGGGTGATCGTGGCGGCGGTACTGGCCGTGCTGGCCGGGGTCGTGGTGGTGTGCCTGACCTCCGGCGCGGCCGGGGCGGAACGGCTCGGCGGTCTGGCCGGGGGCGGCGCCGGCGGCCTGCTCCAGGCGGCCGGCCTGCTGTTCTTCGCCTTCGCGGGATACGCCCGGATCACCACCTTGGGCGAGGAGGTACGCGATCCGGAGCGCACGATCCCGCGGGCGGTGCCCCTCGCCCTGGGGATCGCCCTCCTCGTGTACGCCGCGGTGGCGGTGGCGGCGCTGTCGGTGCTGGGCGCCGACGCCCTGGCGGCTTCGACGGCCCCGCTGGCCGACGCGGTGCGGGCGGCCGGACAGCCCGGACTGACCCCCGTGGTCCGGGTCGGTGCCGCCCTGGCGGCGCTGGGCTCGCTGCTGGCCCTGGTGCTCGGGGTGTCGCGGACCACCCTGGCGATGGCCCGGGACGGCCATCTCCCCCGCGCGCTGGCCGCCGTACATCCACGGCATCAGGTGCCGCAGCATGCGGAGCTCGCCGTGGGTGCGGTGGTCGCGGTGCTCGCGGCGACCACCGATCTGCGGGGTGCGATCGGTTTTTCCTCGTTCGGAGTGCTGGCCTACTACGCGATCGCGAACGCTTCCGCTTGGACTCTCGATTCAGCTGTCAAGGGCCGGGCCGTGGCAGCGGTCGGGCTGTCCGGCTGTGTCGTGCTGGCCTGCGCGCTGCCCCTTGCGTCGGCGGTCGCGGGGGCTGCCGTGCTGGCCGCGGGCGCGCTGGCCTACGGCCTGCGCGGGCGGCTCACACGCGGGATCTGAACTCGGCCCAGGGCGCCAGGTCCAGGTCGTACTCCTCCCCCGCCGCGGAGTCCTCGCAGTACCAGGCGGTGCCGTCGAGCCAGCCGCGCAGCCAGTCGGCGAGGCTCGGGGTGTCCATGAACCAGGCGAGGTCCGGATCCCCCAGGTTCGGGTCGAACAGCAGGACCTGGGCGGTCTCCGAGCTGCAGTCGACGCAGACGTACATGCCGCAGCCCCAGTGGGCGATCGGCAGCACGCCGCCGGGCCATTTCCATCCGGATCCGCGCATCGCCCGGTAGGTGGCGACACCGTCCTTCAGGGGCAGCAGTCCGCACTCCGGGCCGAACCCGCCGTCCCCGACGCGGGTGTAGAGACCGGCGAGCAGCGGCGGCAGCTCGAAGCCGAGTACGAGCGCGGCCCGGGCCGGCTCCTCGGCGTCCAGCGGCGCCGGCAGGGGCCTTCCGTGCCCGTCCGCAGCATCGTGCGCGCGGGTGGCGACTTGCTCCAGCAACTGCTCGGTCTCGTCCATGCATCCATGGTGACCCACGCCACTGACAATCGCCCTGACCTGCACCGTCGCCCCGGAACGGGCTCCCGGGCGAACCGCCTGCGGATGCCGGATCCACCGTCAGTTCCCGGGCTCCTCCGGCCCCTTGTCGGCGTCGTCGCGCGCCGAGTCGTACCCGATGAAGTACGTGGGCCGGCGCTGTACGGCGGTGTAGATCCGGCCGATGTACTCGCCGAGCAGCCCGACGCAGATCAGCTGCACACCGCCGAGGAAGAGCATGCCGACGAACAGCGAGGTCCAGCCGGGCACGGTCTTGCCGAGCAGGAACACCACCAGCGTCCAGGCGATCATGACGAGGCAGGTGACGAAGCTGATGACGCCGAGCCAGGTCGCGAGCCGCAGCGGGGCGGCCGAGAAGTTGGTGATGCCGTCCACGGCGAGGCGGATCATCTTGCTCAGCGGGTACTTGGTCTCGCCCGCCACCCGCTCGGCCCGGCGGTACGTGACCTGCCCGCTCGGGAATCCGAGCCAGGGCACCAGCAGCCTGTACACCTGCTGCTGATCGGGCAGGGCCTTGAGGGCCTCCACGGCCTCGCGGCTGAGCAGCCGGAAGTCCCCGGCCTGCGCGGGCACCTGCTTGCCGACCATGCGGCGCATCAACCAGTAATAAGCGGCGGCGGTGCGGCGCTTGAAGCCGGTGTCGGTGCTGCGGTCGGAGCGGACGCCGTAGACGATGTCGAGGTGCTCGGACCGGGCCAGGTCCAGCATCTCCGGTATTTTCTCCGGCGGATCCTGGAGGTCGGCGTCGATGCTGGCCACGTACGCCCCGACCGAGCTGTGCAGCCCGGCGCGCAGGGCGGCTTGGTGGCCGGAGTTGCCGCGCAGCCGGACGATGCGGAGCTCGGGCCAGTCCGTACGGAACTTCTCGAGGAGTTCGGAGGTCCGGTCGGTGCTGCCGTCGTCGACCGCGAGGACCTCGTACGTGACCGCTGTGTCGTCGAGCACCGGCCGCAGGCGGCTCACCAGGGCGGGGAGGGCCTCCTCCTCGTTGTACATCGGCACGATGACCGACAGGGTCGTGGCCGTGCGCGCAGCCGACACTGGTTCTCCCTGCCCGTGAGTTCCCTCGCCGCCCGCCGTCTACCGGGAGGCGAACGGCGCGTCGGTGGGGACGATCTCGCGGCCCAGCGGCAGCAGGGCGAGCGGGACCATCTTGAAGTTGGCGATGCCGAACGGGATGCCGATGATCGTGACGCACAGGGCGATGCCGGTGACGATGTGGCTGAGGGCCAGCCACCAGCCCGCCAGGACCAGCCACAGGACGTTGCCGATGCAGGAGGCCGTGCCCGCGTCCCGGCGCTCGACCGTGGTGTAGCCGAAGGGCCAGAGGGCGTACACCGCGATGCGGAAGGCCGCGATGCCGAACGGGATGCCGATGATGGTGATGCACAGGAGCACGCCCGCGAGGCAGTAGCCCAGGAACAGCCAGATGCCGCTGAGGACGAGCCAAATGATGTTGAGGATGGTCTTCACTGACTACGGCCTGCCATCTGTTCGAGCCGGGCGATGCGCTCGGCCATCGGTGGGTGCGTGGAGAACATCTTAGAAAGGCCCTGGCCCGGTCGGAACGGATTGGCGATCATCATGTGGCTCGCGGTCTCCAGCCTGGGCTCGGGGGGCAGCGGGAGCTGCTTGACGCCGGCGTCCAGCTTGCGCAGGGCACTGGCCAGGGCGAGCGGGTCGCCGGTCAGCTGGGCGCCGGACGCGTCGGCCTCGTACTCGCGCGAACGGCTGATGGCCAGCTGGATCACGGACGCGGCCAGCGGGCCCAGGATCATGATCAGCAGCATGCCGAGGATGCCGGGCCCCTCGTCGTCGTTCGACCGGCCGATCGGGATCAGCCAGGCGAAGTTCACCAGGAACATGATGACCGAGGCGAGGGCTCCGGCGACGGACGAGATCAGGATGTCGCGGTTGTAGACGTGGCTCAGCTCATGGCCGATCACCCCGCGCAGCTCGCGCTCGTCGAGTATGCGCAGGATGCCTTCGGTGCAGCAGACCGCGGCGTTGCGCGGATTGCGGCCGGTGGCGAAGGCGTTCGGCGCCTCGGTCGGCGAGATGTAGAGCCGCGGCATGGGCTGGCGCGCGGAGGTGGAGAGCTCGCGCACCATGCGGTAGAGCTGGGGGGCCTCGAACTCGCTGACGGGGCGGGCGCGCATCGCGCGTAGAGCCAGCTTGTCGCTGTTCCAGTACGCGTACGCATTCGTCCCGAGGGCGACGAGGACGGCGATGATCAGCCCGCCGCGCCCGAAGAAGCTTCCGATGACGATGATGAGTGCGGACAGCCCGCCGAGGAGTACGGCGGTCTTCAGCCCGTTGTGCCGGCGGTGCACGGTACGCCCTCCAAATGGTGCGGCAGGGGGACCCCCGTCCGGGATCTGCGGATCTGAGGGTCTACGGTCCAGTGGACCCTCCCTTCTCGCTCAACGCGAGGTGAGGGCTTCTGGTTCCCAGGGCGTGCCGGGGCGGCCGCCCCGGTGTCCGGGGCGGCGGTGCGGCGGCGGGCGTTGCTCCGTACGGGTCACGGCGTACGTCCGGACCGTGCGCGAGCCGGCCTACGGGGCCGGCGTACAAGGCCGGCGTACGGGTCTGCCGGAGCGGGCTACTGCGGGAACAGGCTGCCCCCGGCGAACCGCAGGACGAGCTGCGGGGCGCCCGAGAGCACCACGGCGGTGACGGCCGTGATCGCGATCGCTGCGGTGACCGGCCACGGGGCCTTCGAACGGACGGCCTCGGCGGGGCCCTCCGGGGCGCGGAAGAGCAGCGCGGTCCAGCGCAGGTAGTAGTACAGGGCGATGACGACGTTGACGGCCATGACCACGGCCAGCCATCCCAGGCCCGCGTCGACCGCGGAGCGGAAGACGGTGACCTTGGCGAAGAGGCCGATGAGGCCCGGCGGCAGGCCGGCCAGGCAGAGCAGGAAGAAGGCCAGCGCGAGGGCGGCGGCGGGGCGCTCCGCGTACAGGCCGCGGTAGTCGCTGATCCGGTGCAGCGGCTTCGTGCGGGCGACCAGTGCGGCCACGGCGAAGGCGCCGAGGTTCACGGCGGCGTACATGAGGGCGTACGCGACGGTGGAGCCGATCTGGTCGCGATCGGAGTACGCGGCGGCCGCGATCGGGACCAGCAGGTAGCCGGCCTGGCCGACCGAGGACCAGGCGAGCAGCCGGACGGCGCTGCCCGGCCGGTCCGCGCGCTGGCGCAGGGCGGCGGCGTTGCCGAGCGTCATGGTGAGCGCGGCGAGGACGGCGAGGGCGGGGCCCCAGATGTCGGAGTAGGCCGGGAAGGCGATCACCGTGACGAGGATGAGGCCGGTGAAGCCGACGGCCTTGCCGATCACGGAGAGGTAGCCCGCGATGGGCAGCGGCGCGCCGACGTAGGTGTCCGGGACCCAGAAGTGGAAGGGCACGGCCGCGGTCTTGAAGGCGAAGCCGACGAGGGTGAGCGCGACGCCGGCCATGGCGAGGGTGTCGAGCTGCCCGGGGACCTCCTCGAGGCGGTCGGCGACCTGGGTGAGGTGCAGGGAGCCGGTGGCGGCGTAGACGAAGCTGACGCCCATCAGCGAGACGGCGGTGGCGGTGACGGAGGAGAGGAAGAACTTGAGGGCGGCCTCGGAGGAGAGGCGGTCGCCGCGGCGCATGCCGACGAGGGCGAAGGCGGGCAGCGAGGCGACTTCGAGGGCGACGATCAGGGTGGCGAGGTCGCGGGAGGCGGGCAGCAGGGCGGCGCCGGCGGCGGAGGACAGCAGCAGGAACCAGTACTCGCCGGCCGGCATGCGCGCGTCGCGGACGGTGGTGACCGACAGCAGCGCGGTGACCAGGGCGCCGGTCAGCACCAGGAACTCGATGACGAGCGTGAAGTGGTCGGCGGTGTAACTGCAGGCACCGGGGTCGGTGGAGAGGCAGAAGGTGGCGCGGTCGCCGGCGCGCAGCGGCAGCAGGGTGACGGTCGCGGCGGCGAGGCCGGCGACGGAGAGCCAGCCGAGCAGCGGCTTGAGCCGTTCCGGTACGAACAGGTCGGCGACCAGGACGACCAGGGCGACGACGGCGGGGAGCACCACGGGGGTGATCGCGAGCCAGTCGATGCTCTGGACGACGCTCGCGGTCTCGGCGGCCGGGGCCGTGGCGGCCGTCAGGGCGGACAGGGCCGTCATGCGTTGCCTCCTGCGAGGAGCTTCTGGACGGCCGGGTCGGTGAGGCCGAGGAGGACAGCGGGCCACAGGCCGGCGAGGACGGTGAGGGCCGCGAGCGGGGTCCAGGCGGCGAACTCGTAGCGCTGGATGTCCGCGAGTTCGAGCGCGGGCCCGGGCTCGGGCAGGGCGTTGGGGTCGCCCATGCAGACGCGTCGTACGACGGTCAGCAGGTAGGCGGCGGTGAGCAGGGTGCCGAACGCGCCGAAGGCCGTGTAGGTGAGGAAGGCGGGCCGGGACAGGCCCTGCGCCGGGTCGAACGCGCCGAACAGGGCCAGCATCTCGCCCCAGAAGCCGGCGAGTCCGGGCAGGCCGAGGGAGGCGACGGCGGCGAAGGCGAGGAGGGCGCCGAGGCGGGGGGCGCGGCCGTAGAGGGCGGCCCCGGTGGCTCCGGCGAGGGTGTCCAGATCGGCGGTCTTGTAACGCTCCTTGAGCGCACCGACAAGAAAGAAGAGAAGGCCGGTGATCAGACCGTGCGCGATGTTGGCGAACAGCGCGCCGTTCACACCGGTGGGGGTCATCGAGGCGATGCCGAGGAGGACGAAGCCCATGTGGCCGACGGAGGAGTACGCGATGAGGCGCTTGAGGTCGCCCTTGTTGCCCTTGCGGGCGAGCGAGAGACAGGCGAGGGACCCGTAGACGATGCCGATGGCGGCGAAGGCGCCCAGGTAGGGGGCGAAGGTCGCCATGCCGTCGGGCGTGACGGGGAGCAGGATGCGCACGAACCCGTACGTGCCCATCTTGAGCAGTACGCCGGCCAGCAGGACGGAGCCCACGGTGGGCGCGGCGGTGTGGGCGTCGGGCAGCCAGCTGTGCAGCGGCCACATCGGGGTCTTCACCGCGAGGCCGATGCCGATGGCGAGGACGGCCAGGAGCTGGGTGGTGTGGCTCAGTTCGCGGCCGTTGTCGGAGGCGAGGGCCACCATGTCGAAAGTGCCGCTGTTCAGCCCGATCAGCAGCAGTCCGAGCAGCATGACCACGGAGCCGAGGAGGGTGTAGAGGATGAACTTCCAGGCGGCGGCCTGCCGCTGAGCACCGCCCCAGCGGGCGATGAGGAAGTACATCGGGATGAGGACCATCTCGAAGGCGAGGAAGAACAACAGCAGGTCGAGGACGGCGAAGGTCGCGAGGGTGCCGCACTCGAGGACGAGGAGCAGCGCGACGAAGGCCTTCGGGGACGGGCCTTCGGGGAGCTTGAAGTAGCTGTAGAGCGCGCAGAGGAAGAACAGCAGCGCGGTCATCAGGAGGAGGGGGAGCGAGATGCCGTCGATGCCGAGGTGGATGCGGACGTTCAGCGCCGGGATCCAGCTGAGGTCCGTGGTCGCCTGGAAGCCGGCCGGGGCGTCGTGGTCGAAGCCCAGAGCGAGGGCGACGGCCGCGGCGAGGATCACGCCCGTCACGGTCACGCCGTGGCGCAGCACGGCCTGTTCGGGGCTTTTGCCCTTGAGGCCGGGCGGGGCCGGCAGGAGGGCCGCGGCGGCGCCGAGGAGCGGTGCGGCCACGACGAACGCCAGAAGGAACTGCATCACGGACGGGCTGATATCAATCACGGCTGACTCACGGCTCACGATCCGGCGTTGACGTTGGCGAGGACGGCGGTGGCGATCGCCAGGACCACGGCGCCGGCGAGCAGGGCGCTCAGGTAGCTCTGCACGTTGCCGGTCTGGGCCCGGCGTACGAGGCTGCCGAGCAGCCGGGGGCCGGCGCCGGCGCCGCGGACGTACGTGTCCACGACCTCGCGGTCGAGGAAGCGGACGAGGCTCGCGGCGGCGCGGACGGGGCGGACGAACAGCCGGTCGTAGACGGCGTCGAGGTGGAAGCCGTCGGCCGCGTGGCGGTGCAGGGGGCCGAGCAGCGCGCGGCCGGGGTCGGGGGCTGCGCCGGCCGGGACGGCGGGGTGGTCGTGGGTGACCTCGGCGACCTCGGGGGTCTCGGCGGCCGACTCCGCGGCGGCGGCGGACGCGGATGCGCCGGCTCCGTAGCCGACGGCGGCGGCCTTGGCCGTGGCCCGCTGCCACAGGGCGTAGGTCAGCACCGCGCCGACGGCGGCGGCTCCCGTGCCGAGGACCGAGGTGGTCAGGGACGGGGTGAGTTCGTTGCCGTCGAACCAGTCGGCGATCGGTCCGGCGGCGAGGCCGAAGCCGATCGTCGGGATCGCGAGCAGCCACAGCACGCCGGTCATGGCGACGGGCTCCTTGCCGTGGTCGGGGGCGGCGGCGCCCCGGCCGCGGAAGGCCATCAGCCACAGCCGGGCGGCGTAGGCGGCGGTGAGCAGGGCTGTCAGCACGCCGCCGACGAGCACGACCCAGCCGGCGGCGCTGGGGGCGAACTCCGAGTGGCCGCCGGCGGTGTGCTCGGCGGCGACGAGGACGGCTTCCTTGGAGAAGAAGCCGGCGAAGGGCGGGATCGCGGCGAGCGCGAGCAGCGCGATCGTCATGGTCCAGAAGGCGTCGGGGATGCGCTTGGCCAGGCCGTCCATCCGGGACATGGCGGCCAGGGAGTTCGTGCCGGCGGCGTGGATGATCACGCCCGCACCGAGGAACAGGAGCGCCTTGAAGGCGCCGTGGGAGAGGAGGTGGAAGACGGCGGCGCCGCGGTCGCCGACGGCCAGGGCCCCGAGCATGTAGCCGAGCTGGCCGACCGTGGAGTAGGCGAGCACGCGCTTGATGTCGTCCTGGGCCAGGGCGGCGAGGCCGGAACCGACCATCGTGACGGCCGCCATGACGGCCATGACCACCAGTGCGGCCTGCGAGGCCGCGAAGACCGGGAGGAGACGGGCGACGAAGTAGATACCGGCGGCGACCATCGTCGCGGCGTGGATCAGTGCGGAGACCGGGGTGGGGCCCGCCATGGCGTCCGGAAGCCAGGTGTGCAGCGGGAACTGCGCGGACTTGCCCGCGACGCCGGCGAGCAGGAGGAGCGCGATCAGCGTCGGGTGGTCGAGGCCGCCCGCGGCGACGGTGCCCAGGACCTTGGTGATCTGGAAGGAGCCGGCGTCGGCGGCGAGCGCGAACAGGCCGATCAGGAAGGGGACGTCGCCGAGCTTGGTGACGAGGAAGGCCTTGAGGGAGGCGGAGCGGGCCGCCTCGGTCTCCCAGTAGTGGCCGACGAGGAAGTACGAGCAGATGCCCATGATCTCCCAGCCGACCAGCAGCACCATCAGGTCGCCGGAGTAGACGACGAGCAGCATCGCGGAGGTGAACAGTGACACCAGAGCGGCATACGACGGGTAGCGCGGGTCCTCGCGGAGGTACGCCGTCGAGTAGAGCTGTACGCAGGTGGCGACGACGCCGACCAGCACGGCGACCAGGACGGCGAAGCCGTCCAGGTAGAGCGCGAGGTCGATCGGCACCGAGCCGGTCGGGGTCAGCTCCGTGGAGGCGACGATCGGCTTGCCGCCGCCCTGGCGTACGGCGACGACCACGGCCAGCACGGCCGCGGCCAGCGCCGGCAGCACCGCGAGGGGCCGGACGAACCCGGGGGCGCTGCGGCCGAGCAGCAGTCCCGCCACCGCGCCCAGGAAGGGCAGGAGCGGGACGAGGACCGCGAGGGTCGTGGTGCTCACGCGGTGACCTCGCTCTGGTTGTTCGGGGCGGGCTCGTGGCCCTCGGCGGTGTCGCGCAGCCGGTCCACGTCCGAGGTGCCGCGGTTGCGGTACACCATCAGCACGATCGCGAGGCCGATGCCGATCTCGGCGGCGGCGATGGCGATCGTGAAGAGGGTGAGGGCCTGGCCGGCGTGGAGGGTGTCGCGCAGCCACACGTCGAAGGCCACCAGGTTGAGGTTGACGGCGTTGAGCATCAGCTCGACGGACATCAGGACCAGGATGGCGTTGCGGCGGGCGAGCACTCCGTACAGGCCCGTGCAGAAGAGGAGCGCCGCGAGCACGGCGGGATAGGCGAGGTGCATCAGCGCTGCTGCCCCTTCGTCTTGTCGTCGGGTCCACTGGCGGCGTCGTCCCTGCGGGAGAGCACGATGGCGCCGATCAGGGCCGCGAGGAGGAGGACGGAGAGGGCTTCGAAGGGCAGGACCCAGTGCTGGAAGAGCATCTCGCCGGTCACTTCGGTGGAACCCTGGGCGGGGCCGTCGAGATCGATCCAGGTGGTGCGGAACGCGTCGACGACGACCCAGACGAGTGCGGCGGCCGCGACGAGGGCGACGCCGACGGCGACCCAGCGGTTGTTCGAGTCGGCGTCCGGGGAGCGGCCGATGGGGGCCTTGGTGAGCATCAGCCCGAAGAGGAGGAGGACGACCACGGAACCGAGATAGATCAGGACCTGGACCCAGGCGATGAACTCGGCGGTCAGCAGCAGGTACTCGACGGCGATCCCGCCGAGCGCGACGACCAGCCAGAGGGCGGCGTGCACGAGCTGCTTGGTGGTGACCGTGATCGCGGCCGCGCCGAGGGTGGCGAGGCCGACGAGGACGAAGGCGATCTCGACGCCGGTCGGGGAGAGGAACCCGTTGCCCGTCGCCGCGGCGGCCAGGGTGGTGGCTGCGGGGGTCACGCGTCTCCCTCCGGGGTGTTCGGGGCATCGGTGTCGGGCGCGGCGGGTGCGGCCGGCTCGGCGGCAGCGGCAGCTGCCGCGGCGGCGGCGGCCTCGGCCTTCTCCACAGCCTTGCGGGCGGCGGCGATCTCCTTGGGCTCCTCGGCGGCCGGGTCCAGGGCGGGCGGCGCCGGGACCGTCCACATCCACTCGCGCAGCTTGTCGCGCTCGTGGGTGAGTTCGAGGATGTCCGTCTCCGCGTACTCGAACTCCGGCGACCAGAAGAGGGCGTCGAAGGGGCACACCTCGATGCAGATGCCGCAGTACATGCAGAGGGAGAAGTCGATGGCGAACCGGTCGAGGACGTTGCGGCTGCGCTCGCGGCCGCCGGGGGCGGCGGCCGGGACCGTCTCCTTGTGGGAGTCGATGTAGATGCACCAGTCGGGGCACTCGCGGGCGCACAGCATGCAGACCGTGCAGTTCTCCTCGAACAGTCCGATGACCCCGCGGGTGCGGGGCGGGAGCTCGGGCTGCACCTCGGGGTACTGGGCGGTGTGCGCGCGCTTCGTCATCGTGCGCAGGGTGACGGCGAGGCCCTTGGCGAGGCCGGATCCGGGGATGGGCATTACTGGATCGCCACCTTCACGATGCCGGTGAGCGCGATCTGGGCGAGCGCGAGCGGGATGAGTGTGGTCCAGGCGAGCTTCTGGAGCTGGTCCTCGCGCAGCCGCGGGTAGGTGACGCGGAGCCAGATCACGACGAAGGCGAGGACCGCGGTCTTGAGGAGCGTCCAGACCCAGCCGTCGGCGACGGGCCCGTGCCAGCCGCCGAGGAACAGGACGGTGGTGAGGGCGCAGAGGACGACGATGCCGGCGTACTCGGCGAGCAGGAACAGCGCGAAGCGCAGGCCGGTGTACTCGGTGTACGCGCCGAAGATGATCTCGGAGTCGGCGACGGGCATGTCGAAGGGGGGACGCTGGAGTTCGGCGAGGCCGGCGATGAAGAAGACGAGCGCGCCGGTGATCTGCCAGGGCAGCCACCACCACTGGAAGGCGCCGACGATGCCGGGGAGGGACACGGTCCCGGCGGCCATGGCGACGGACGCGGCGGCGAGCAGCATGGGGAGCTCGTACGCGAGGAGCTGCGCGGCGGTGCGCAGGCCTCCGAGCAGGGAGAACTTGTTGGCGGAGGCCCAGCCGGCCATCAGGCTGCCGAGGACGCCGACGCCCATGACGGCGAGTACGAAGAACAGCCCGGCGTCGATGACCTGGCCGACCGCGCCTTCGCCCGGGCCGATGGGGACGGCGATGAGGACGAGGAGGTACGGGAGCAGGGCGACGGCGGGGGCGAGCTGGAAGATGCGGCGGTCGGCGCCTGCCGGGACGACGTCTTCCTTCTGCGCGAACTTCACGCCGTCGGCGACGAGCTGGGCCCAGCCGTGAAAACCGCCGGCGTACATGGGGCCGAGGCGGCCCTGCATGTGCGCCATCACCTTGTGCTCGGTCTGCCCGACGACGAGCGGGAGCACGAGGAAGACGGCGAAGACGACGATGAGTCGCAGGGCGACGTCGAGGACGTCGTTCACGCGTCGCCTCCGTTGTCGGATTCGGATTCAGGGGTGTGGCCGGTCCCGGCCGCGGACTCCGCGCCGGGGTCGGCCGTGCCGGTGTCGGCGGTGCCGGGGTCGGCCGCGCCGGGGGCGGCCGCGCCGGGGGCGGGTGCCTTCGGCTCGGCCTCGGGCCTGGGGCCGGCCTTCGGCGTGGACTTCGGCTCGGCCTTGGGGCCCGGGCGGTCGGCCGCGGGTGCGGAGCCAGGCTTGGGTTCCGGTGCCGGTGCCGGTGCCGAGTCCTGCTCCTGGTCCGCGAAGGCGGGCTGGGGATTGTGCCAGGGGGCGTCCGTGCTCCGGGGGGCCGGGCGCCTGCCCGGCGCCACCGTGCGCCCGGCGGCCGCCTGGCTCGCCGAACCGTCGGCTGCCGAACGGGCACGGCGGGCCGGACGCGGAGCGTCGTCGGCCTGCGGCGCGTCCTCTGCCGGGGCGGCAGCTGGCGGCGCGGCCGGCGTCGCTGCGGCTTCCGCCGGCGGGACCGCCTGGCTCGCCGAGCCGTCCGAGGCCGTGCGGGTGCGGCGGGCCGGGCGCGGGGCCGCGGGCTGCGTCTCGGCCGGGGCGTCTCCCTGCGCTTCCGCCGGCGGGACCGCCTGGCTCGCCGAGCCGTCCGAGGCCGTGCGGGTGCGGCGGGCCGGGCGCGGGGTCTCGACCGCGGCGGCTTCCGGCGTTGCCGCGGCCTCCGCCGGCGGGGTCGCCGGGGCGTCCGTTCCCGGGCGGGAGCGGCGAGCCGGGGCGCCCTCGCGGGGGGCGCGGGCGGTGCGGGCCGGGCGGGTGGGGGCCGGCGGGAGCTGGCCCTTGAGCGGGCCCCAGTCGTTGGGGTCCGGGACGCCCGGCGGGAGCATCTGGCGGCGCTTCGGGGCGTCGGGGTCGTGCGCCTCGCCCGGCTCCTTGGCGCCGGGCCAGGCCTTCGCGACGCGCGCGGCCAGGACGAAGTCCTTGCGCAGCGGGTGCCCCTCGAAGTTCTCCGGGAGGAGGAGGTGGGCGAGGTGCGGGTGGTCCGTGAAGACCACGCCGAACATCTCGTACGTCTCGCGTTCGTGCCATTCCGCACCCGCGTAGATCGCGACCGCGGAGGGGAGGGACGGAGCGGAGTGCGGGACCGTCGTACGCAGGAGGAGACGGCGTACCCGGCGGTTTTCCAGGGACACGACGTGCGCGCAGATCCGGAAGCCGGTGCCCGGCTCGTCCACCGCGCTCAGCCAGTCGAAGTAGGTGCAGCCCAGCTTGTCCCGGGCGATCTCCAGCGACGGGATCCAGCTGCCGGCCGGCACGTCGACCGTCAGCACCTCGTACTCGGACGAGGCAACGGCCTCCGCGCCGAAGACCGTCGCAGCCGCGTCGGGGAGGGAGTCGTAGAGGTTCATGCGCCGGCCCCCGGTGCGGGCGGCGGCGTGACCAGGCCGCTGGTGAGCTGCGCGACCGACGGCCCCGCCGCGTAGCGGTCCGCGAGCGACTCGCGAGCGATCTTCTCCTGGAGCTTGAGGATGCCCTGCAGCAGCGCCTCCGGGCGGGGCGGGCAGCCGGGGACGTAGACGTCGACGGGGATGATCTGGTCGACGCCCTTCGTCACCGCGTAGGAGTCCCAGTACGGCCCGCCGCAGTTGGAGCAGGCGCCGAAGGAGATGACGTACTTCGGCTCCGGCATCTGCTCGTACAGCCGCTTCACGGCCGGGGCCATCTTGTCCGTCACCGTGCCCGAGACGATCATCAGGTCCGCCTGGCGCGGGCCGGGCGCGAAGGGGATGACGCCGAGGCGGATGAAGTCGTGCCGGGCCATCGACGCGGCGATGAACTCGATCGCGCAGCAGGCGAGGCCGAAGTTGAAGACCCACAGGCTGTAGCGGCGGCCCCAGTTCAGGACCACCTTCATGGGCTCCGGGGCGAGGCGGGAGAGGACTCCCAGGCGCTTGGGCTCCGGGAGCAGCTGGGGCTCGGCCGACGTCACGGCCGGTGTCACGTCCATTCGAGGACGCCCTTCTTGTACGCGTAGAGCAGGCCGACGGCCAGGAAGCCCAGGAAGACGAACATCTCCACGAGCGTCGTGGCGCCGTAACCGGCGGCGGCGAACACCGTCGCCCACGGGAAGAGGAAGATCGAGTCGACGGCGAAGATGACATAGAGGAACGCGTAGACGTAGTAGCGGACCTGGGTGTGCGCCCAGCCCTCGCCGACGGGGTCCACACCGCACTCGTACGTCAGCAGCTTCTCAGGAGTCGGGACGACTGGTCTCAGCAGGCGGCCCGCACCGAACGCGACGGCCACGAAGAGCACACCGAGGACGGCCAGCAGGCCGACGACCGAATAACTCCGGAAATAGTCCGCTGCGAGCACGGTTACGGTCGATACCGTTGGGTCGGGCACGTCCGTTCCTCGCTCCTTGGCCACTGTCGACGATCTGGTACGGACGGGAGTCTAGGGCCTGGTTCACACAGGGTGGGGTTATCCCCCGTTTACTGCGGCCCGGCTGCCCCATGGCACCCGCGGGGCGATATTGGCAGGCTGAGGCGCATGACCGCGCCCATTCAAGTCTCCCACCAGGTTCCCGACAACGACCGGCCTCCTCCCGTACGCCCGGCTCTGGGGGCCGTGGCGTGGAAGGAGACCGTCCATCTGTTGAGCAATCTTCCGCTCGCACTCGTCGGGTTCGTCTACACCGTGACCATGGTGGCGACCGCGGGCGGGCTGTCCGTGACCGCGATCGGTCTTCCGCTGCTCGCGGCGGGTCTGCTCGTGTCTCGCCAGCTGGGACGGCTGGAGCGGGCGCGGGCGCGCGCGCTGCTCGGCGTACGGGTGGAGGAGCCGAGTCCGCTGCCGGGGCCGCGGCGGGCCGGCGGGTTCTTCCCCTGGCTGTGGGCGGGCGTGAAGGACCCGGTGGCCTGGCGGACCGTGCTGTACGAGCTGGTGCGGCTGCCGTGGGGGGTGCTGACCTTCGCGGTGGCACTGGCCGGGCTGCTGGTGCTGTGGCCGGTGCTGCCGTACGTGACGCGCTGGCTGACGAACGTGGACCGGCTGATGGTACGAGGGCTGCTCTCGCCCTCGGACGAGCTGGAGCGGCGCATCGCGGAGCTGGAGTCCGACAGGGGGGTGGTCGTCGACACGGCGGCGGCCGACCTGCGGCGCATCGAGCGGGATCTGCACGACGGCGCGCAGGCGCGGCTGGTGGCGCTGGCGATGGGGCTGGGCCTGGCCAAGGAGAAGCTGCTGGAGGATCCCGAGGGGGCGGCGGCGATGGTGGACGAGGCGCACGGGGAAGTGAAGCTGGCGCTGCAGGAGCTGCGGGATCTGGCGCGGGGGATCCACCCGGCGGTGCTGACCGACCGGGGGCTGGATGCGGCGCTGTCGTCGGTGGCTTCGCGGTGCGTGGTGCCGGTGAAGGTGGCGGTGGATCTGCCGGAGCGGCCTGCGGCCGCGATCGAGGGGATCGCGTACTTCACGGTGTCGGAGCTGCTGCAGAACGTGAGCAAGCATGCGGGGGCGCGGGGCGCGAGTGTGGAGGTGTGGCGGACGGCCGCCGCGGGTGGCCGAGCCGCCGGGGGCGTCGGGGCCGCCGGGGCCGCCGCCGGGGCGCGGCTTTTGATCCGGGTCTCGGATGACGGGCGGGGCGGGGCCGATGCGGTGGGGGGGTCGGGGTTGGCGGGGCTGGCGGAGCGGCTGCGGGCCGTGGACGGGGTGTTCGTCGTCGACTCCCCCGAGGGGGAGGGGACGGTGGTGACGGCGGAGTTGCCGTGGCGCGGGCGCGGTTGATGCCGGGGCTTGGGGCTGGGCTGCGGGCCGTGTGATCGGGACCCCCGTCCGGGGTGGGGCGGGGGTGCCGTCGTCCGGCCGTGCCCGTGCCCGTGTCCGGCGGAGGGTGGCCGGGCCCTGCGGGGCTGTCCCCTACCCGCCCTTCCACCGTTCCCCGGGGCTGCGCCCCAGACCCCGGAAAGCCCCGGGGTCTCCGCCCCCGAACCCCCGCACCTCAAACGCCGGCGGGGCTGGGAGTGAGGCGGGCGGGGACTGGGGGCTCTGCGCCCCAGACCCCGGGAAAGACCGGGGGCTGCGCCCCCGCACCCCCCGCATCTCAAGCGCCGGCAGGGCTGGGAGCGGGACGGGCGAGGCCTGGGGCGGCGGGCAGGGCGTGGGGCGGGCGGGGGCTGCCCCCGGTCCGGGCGCCCGCGCCTCAAAACGCTGGCAAGGCCGGGCGGGGCCTGGGACGGCAGGGCGCGGGCAGGGCGGAGGCTGGCCCCCGGTCCGGGCACCCGCGCCTCAAAACGTCGGCAGGGCAGGGAGTGGGCCGGGCGCAGCCTGGGACGGCAGGGCAGGGAGCGGGGCGGGCGCAGCCTGGGGGCGGCAGGGCAGCGTGGGGCGGGCGGGGGCTGGCCCCCGGTCCGGGCGCCCGCGGCTCAAAACGCCGGCGGGGCTGGGGTAGGCCGGGCGCGGCCTGGGGTGGGCCGGGCGCGGCCTGGGCTGGACCCGGTCCGGGCGCCCGCGGCTCAAAACGCCGGCAGGGCCTGGGACGGCAGGGCAGGGCGTGGGGCGGGGGTGGCCTCGGCGGGGGCGGTAGTGGGGGCCGGCCTTCGGCTCGGGGCCTGCGTCTCAAGCGCCGGCGGGGCTGGAGATCGGGGTGGTGGGGTTATCCCCCCTGTCGGGACGCCTACCTGCCCGATGGATCGGGGGGCCGGGTGGGCGCGAGGGTGGGGGTGGGTTGTCGGGCAGGCGAAAGGGTGGGTCGGGATCATGCGGATCAGTGGGGTGCTGCGGGCTCCGGTCGAGGGGCGGACGTGGCGGGAGTTCGGGTACCTGATGCTCGGACTGCCGCTGAGCTTGCTGTACTTCTCGCTCGCGATCACCGGCGTCAGCATCGGCGCCGGGCTGCTCGTCACCTTCCTCGGGGTCCCGGTCCTCGCCGGTGTGCTCGCCATGTGCCGCGGGTTCGGGAGGGTCGAGCGGGCCCGGGTGCGCGGCATGCTCGGGGTCGACATCGCGGAGCCCGCGCCCGTCCGGGCCGAGAAGCGGGGTCCGCTCGCCGCCATGGGCGCGATGCTCAAGAGCGGCAGCGCCTGGCGGCACGCGCTGTACTCGGTGATCCACCTCCCGTGGGCGATCTTCGCCTTCACCCTGGCACTGGTGTTCTGGGCGTACGGATGGGCCTTCCTGCTGTACCCGGTCTGGTTCTGGGTCTTCCCGGCCTACACCGACCAGCCGGGCCTGCAGCTGTTCCAGAACGGCGACTACAGCTTCTACCTCGACTCCCCCGCCGAGATCGCCCTCAGCTGCCTGCTCGGGCTCGGGTTCACCCTGGTCACGCCCTGGGTGGTGCGGGCCCTGACCACCGTCGACCGCGTGCTCGTCGGCGGGCTGCTCGGGCCGTCGCGCCTCGACCACCGCGTCACGGAGCTCGAATCGGACCGCGGGGTCGTGATCGACACCGCCGCCGCCGACCTGCGGCGCATCGAGCGGGACCTGCACGACGGCGCGCAGGCCCGCCTGGTGGCGCTGGCCATGGACCTGGGGCTGGCCAAGGAGAAGCTCGCCGAGGACCCCCGCGCCGCCGCCCGGATGGTGGACGAGGCGCACGGCGAGGTGAAGATCGCGCTCCAGGAGCTGCGCGACCTGGCCCGCGGGATCCACCCGGCCGTGCTGACCGACCGCGGCCTGGACGCGGCCCTGTCCTCCGTGGCCTCCCGGTGCGCGGTGCCGGTGCGGGTCTGCGTGGATCTGCCGGACCGGCCGGCCTCCGCCGTCGAGGGGATCGCGTACTTCACCGTCTCGGAGCTGCTGCAGAACATCAGCAAGCATTCCGGGGCCCGTACCGCGGGGGTGGACGTGTGGAAGTCCGGGGACCGGCTGCTGATCCAGGTCGCGGACGACGGGCGCGGCGGCGCGGGCACCGAGGGCACCGAGGGCACCGGCACCGGGCTGGCGGGGCTCGCCGAGCGGCTGGACGCCGTGGACGGGGTGCTGGTCGTGGATTCGCCGGCCGGCAGCGGCACCACCGTCACCGCCGAGCTCCCCTGGCGTACCAGGTAGATCCCGGACACCCCGGGTGGATCCCGGACCAACCTCCCCGGCTCCACGGCTCCACGGCTTCGGTTTCCCGCGGCCACGCGTTGATCCGGTCTCGCCTACATCCGTCCTCGAGGCTGGGATGCTTGGCTGGGTCAGGGACATCGGGGAACGTGTGAGCGCGGGAGCTGCTGGATCGTGGAAGACAGGGTACGGGTGGTCATCGCCGAGGATTCAGTGCTGCTGCGTGAGGGCCTGACCCGGCTGCTGACCGACCGGGGGCATGACGTCGTAGCGGGCGTCGGGGACGCGGAAGCCCTGATCAAGACGGTGGCGGAGCTGGCGGCCGAGGACGCGTTGCCGGACGTGGTGGTGGCCGACGTACGGATGCCGCCGACGCACACCGACGAAGGCGTACGGGCCGCCGTACGGCTGCGCCGGGAGCATCCCGGGGTCGGCGTGCTCGTGCTGTCCCAGTACGTGGAAGAGCAGTACGCCACCGAACTGCTGGCCGGTTCGAGTACCGGAGTGGGGTACCTCCTCAAGGACCGCGTGGCCGACGTACGGGAATTCCTGGACGCCGTCGTACGCGTGGCCGGGGGCGGGACCGCCCTGGACCCGGAGGTGGTCGCCCAGCTGCTCGGGCGCAGCCGGAAGCAGGACGTGCTGGCGGGGCTGACCCCGCGCGAGCGCGAGGTGCTGGGCCTGATGGCCGAGGGCCGGACCAATTCGGCGGTGGCCAAGCAGCTCGTGGTCAGCGACGGAGCGGTGGAGAAGCACGTCAGCAACATCTTCATGAAGCTCGGGCTGTCCCCGAGCGACGGGGACCACCGGCGAGTCCTGGCCGTCCTCACCTACCTGCGGTCTTGATCGGACACCCCTGATCGAAATGCGGGGCATTGATCAAAACCTTGATCAACTGACACGCTATCAGGTACGGCGGTACCGCACCTGGCCGCAGGGAGCTCGCACTATTTCTGCACGGCACGCAATCTCGGAATCTCTCGGAATTCCGCGGAATCCCGCGGAATTCTCTCGACAGACCGCCGCAGACGACGGTCCAGAATACGAGCGTCCCCCGAGGAGGCCACTCCTACCGAAGTAGGGTTGACCTTGGGAGCGGGAACGCCAAGCCTCGAAGGAGGTCCAGTTCAGTGACCAGCCAGGTCAGTAGCCCAGCCGAACAGGCCGACGGGGCCGAAGGGGCTGTAGTCGGCGAACAACGGACACCCCCGGGCCCGAGCGGCAAGGAAGTACGCCGCCTCGACCGGGTGATCATCCGGTTCGCAGGTGACTCGGGTGACGGTATGCAGCTCACCGGCGACCGGTTCACCTCGGAGACGGCTTCCTTCGGGAACGACCTCTCCACGCTGCCGAACTTCCCGGCCGAAATCCGCGCCCCCGCCGGCACGCTGCCGGGCGTCTCCTCGTTCCAGCTGCATTTCGCCGATCACGACATCCTGACGCCGGGCGACGCCCCGAACGTACTGGTGGCGATGAATCCGGCGGCGCTGAAGGCGAACATCGGGGACGTCCCGCGCGGCGCCGAGATCATCATCAACACCGATGAATTCACGAAGCGCCCGATGGCCAAGGTGGGCTACGAGACGTCACCGCTGGAAGACGGCTCGCTGGGCGCCTACAACATCCACCCGGTGCCGCTGACGACCCTCACGGTCGAGGCCCTGAAGGACTTCGGGCTCTCGCGCAAGGAGGCCGAGCGCAGCAAGAACATGTTCGCGCTGGGCCTGCTGTCCTGGATGTACCACCGGCCCACCGAGGGCACGGAGAACTTCCTGCGGCAGAAGTTCGCGAAGAAGCCCGACATCGCCGAGGCGAACGTGGCCGCCTTCCGGGCGGGCTGGAACTTCGGCGAGACCACGGAGGACTTCGCGGTCTCCTACGAGGTCGCCCCGGCGACCCGGGCCTTCCCGACCGGCACGTACCGCAACATCTCCGGGAACCTGGCCCTCGCCTACGGGCTGATCGCGGCGGGCCGGCAGGCCGACCTGCCGCTCTACCTGGGCTCGTACCCGATCACCCCGGCCTCGGACATCCTGCACGAGCTGAGCAAGCACAAGAACTTCGGCGTGCGGACGTTCCAGGCCGAGGACGAGATCGCCGGCATCGGCGCGGCGCTCGGCGCGGCCTTCGGCGGCGCCCTCGGCGTGACCACCACCTCCGGCCCCGGAGTCGCGCTCAAGTCCGAGACGATCGGGCTCGCGGTCTCGCTCGAGCTGCCGCTGCTGATCGTGGACATCCAGCGCGGCGGCCCCTCCACGGGCCTGCCGACCAAGACCGAGCAGGCGGACCTGCTCCAGGCCATGTACGGGCGCAACGGCGAGGCCCCGGTCCCGATCGTGGCCCCGAAGACCCCGGCGGACTGCTTCGACGCGGCCCTGGACGCGGCGCGGATCGCGCTGACGTACCGGACGCCGGTGTTCCTGCTCTCCGACGGGTACCTCGCGAACGGCTCCGAGCCCTGGCGGATCCCGGACATCGCGGACCTCCCGGACCTGAAGACGCCCTTCGCGACGGGCCCCAACCAGGAGCTCGCGGACGGCACCGAGGTCTTCTGGCCGTACAAGCGCGACCCGCAGACGCTGGCCCGCCCGTGGGCGGTCCCCGGGACGCCCGGTCTGGAGCACCGGATCGGCGGCATCGAGAAGCAGGACGGTACGGGCAACATCTCGTACGACCCGGCCAACCACGACTTCATGGTCCGCACCCGCCAGGCCAAGATCGACGGTATCGAGGTCCCCGACCTGGAGGTCGACGACCCCGACCGGGCCCGCACCCTCGTCATCGGCTGGGGCTCGACCTACGGGCCGATCACCGCCGCCGTCCGCCGCCTGCGCTCCGCCGGGACCCCGGTCGCACAGGCCCACCTGCGCCATCTCAACCCCTTCCCGAGGAATCTCGGGGAGGTCCTGAAGCGTTACGACAAGGTAGTGGTTCCGGAGATGAACCTCGGGCAGCTCGCCACCCTGATCCGGGCGAAGTACCTGGTGGACGCCCAGTCGTACAACCAGGTCAACGGAATGCCGTTCAAGGCTGAGCAGCTCGCGAAGGTTCTCGAGGAGGCCATCAATGACTGAGGTGACCGACGCCCCCCACCTGCTCTCGCTGGTCCCCAAGGCCGAGGCCAAGCAGTCCATGAAGGACTTCAAGTCGGACCAGGAGGTCCGCTGGTGCCCCGGCTGCGGCGACTACGCGGTGCTCGCAGCCGTCCAGGGCTTCATGCCCGAGCTCGGACTGGCGAAGGAGAACATCGTCTTCGTCTCCGGGATCGGCTGCTCCTCCCGCTTCCCGTACTACATGAACACGTACGGGATGCACTCCATCCACGGCCGCGCCCCGGCGATCGCCACCGGCCTGGCCACCTCGCGCCGCGACCTGTCGGTGTGGGTGGTCACGGGTGACGGCGACGCGCTGTCCATCGGCGGAAACCACCTGATCCACGCGCTGCGCCGCAACGTCAACCTCAAGATCCTGCTCTTCAACAACCGGATCTACGGGCTGACCAAGGGCCAGTACTCGCCGACCTCCGAGGTCGGCAAGATCACGAAGTCCACTCCGATGGGCTCGCTGGACGCGCCCTTCAACCCGGTGTCCCTGGCGCTCGGCGCCGAGGCCTCCTTCGTGGCCCGGACCGTCGACTCCGACCGCAAGCACCTCACCGAGGTGCTGCGGGCGGCCGCGGACCACCAGGGCACCGCACTGGTGGAGATCTACCAGAACTGCAACATCTTCAACGACGGCGCCTTCGAGGTCCTGAAGGACAGCACGCAGGCGCAGGAGGCGGTGATCCGGCTGGAGCACGGGCAGCCGATCCGCTTCGGCGTCGACGGGCACAAGGGCGTCGTGCGCAACCAGGCCACCGGGGAGCTGGAGGTCGTCGCGGTGACCCCGGAGAACGAGTCCCGGATCCTGGTCCACGACGCGCACACCGCCGGCTCGACCACCGCGTTCGCGCTGTCCCGGCTGGCGGACCCCGACACCCTGCACCAGACGCCCATCGGGGTGTTCCGCAGCGTGGAGCGGCCGGTCTACGACACGCTGATGGCCGAGCAGCTCGACACGGCGATCGACAACAAGGGCAAGGGCGACCTCAGCACCCTGCTCGCCGGCAACGACACGTGGACGGTCGTCGGCTGATCCCTGCGGCCGGCACGTCCTTACGACAGCCCGGAGCTCCCTCAGGAGCTCCGGGCTTCGTCGTACGCGGCGCGCGCCGCCTGGACGTCGGCCGTGCGCCGCTCGGTCCAGCGGGCGAGGGCCCACACCTGCTCGGCGGCCTCGCGCCCCAGCTCGGTGAGCGAGTAGTCCACCCGGGGCGGGATCACCGGCTTGGCGTCGCGGAGCAGGAATCCGTCGCGCTCCAGCGTCTGCAGGGTCTGGGCCAGCATCTTCTCGCTGACGCCGCCCACCTCCCGGCGCAGTTCGCTGAACCGGTACGAGCGCTCGACGAGGGCGGCCAGGACCAGCACGCCCCAGCGGCTGGTGACGTGCTCCAGCACTCCGCGGGACGGGCACATCGGGGCCTTCACGCTTACCTTCATACCAGTACCTTACTTTGAAGTGGGTACTTTCAAAAGGTTAGCGCTACCTTTTAGGGTGGTGTCGTACCGCGCAGCAGGACAGGCCCCCACGCGGTGACACCACCCCAACGCAAGGAGCGCACACCATGAGCATCGTCGTCACCGGAGCCACCGGAGCCCTCGGCCGTCTGGTCGTCGAGGAGCTGCTGAACCGGGTCCCCGCCGAGCGCGTCGCCGTCGTCGTCCGCAGCAAGGAGAAGGCCGCCGACCTGGCCGGGCGCGGCGTCGAGGTGCGCGTCGCGGACTACGACGCCCCCGAGACCCTGGCCGCCGCGTTCCGCTCCGGCGACCGCGTCCTGCTGATCTCCGGCAACGAGGTCGGCCGCCGGGTTCCGCAGCACACCGCGGTGATCGGGGCCGCGCAGGCCGCCGGCGTCGCCCAGCTCGCGTACACCGGGGTCCTCGGCGGCCCCGAGGCCGACTTCGACCTGGCCGCCGAGCACAAGGTCACCGAGCAGGCGATCCTCGACTCCGGCCTCCCGTACACCTTCCTGCGCAACGGCTGGTACCACGAGAACTACACGCACCACCTCGCCGCCGTCCTGGAGCACGGCGCGGTCGTGGGCAGCGCGGGCGAGGGCCGGATCGCCTCCGCCGCGCGGGCGGACTACGCGGCCGCGGCGGCCGCCGTACTGACCGGCGAGGGCCACCTGAACCAGGTGTACGAGCTTTCCGGCGACACCGCGTGGAGCCTGGCGGAGTACGCGGCCGAGATCGCGGCGCAGTCCGGCAAGGAGGTCGCGTACACCGAGGTCCCGGCCGACGCGCACCTGTCGATCCTGACCGGCGCCGGGGTTCCCGAGGGCTTCGCGGCGATCCTCGTCGACGTGGACGCGGCGATCTCCCGCGGCCGGCTGGCCCACACCGGCGGGGACCTGTCCCGGCTCATCGGCCGCCCGACGACCCCGGTGGCCCACGCGATCACCTCCGCCCTGGCCTGAGCCCGGGCCGCCCCGGCCGCACAAGACCTCGGAGGTGTCATGAGTATCTCCCGTAAACGGGCATGACATCCGGCTCGTCCGGCGCTACCTTCGTGAAGTTGGCTGGAATGTGACTGGAGGCCCCGTGAAGGCGGAGAACGAGCAGCGCACGGGTTTGCTCTACGGATTCAGCGCATACGGAATGTGGGGGCTGGTCCCCCTCTTCTGGCCGCTGCTCAAGCCCTCCGGGGCCATCGAGATCCTCGCCCACCGCATGGTGTGGTCACTGGGCGTCGTCGGGATCCTGCTGCTGGCCATGCGCCGTTGGGGCTGGATACGCGAGCTGCTCCGGCAGCCCCGCAAGCTCGGCCTGACCGCGCTGGCCGCCTCGGTGATCTCCGTGAACTGGGGCCTGTACATCTGGGCCGTGAACAACGGCGCGGTCGTCGAGGCCAGCCTCGGCTACTTCATCAACCCGCTCGTCACCATCGCGATCGGCGTGCTGGTCCTCGACGAGCGGCTGCGCCGGGCACAGTGGGCCGCCGTCGGCATCGGCGTCGCCGCGGTGGTCGTGCTCGCCGTCGGATACGGGCGGCCGCCGTGGATCTCCCTGGTACTGGCCTTCTCCTTCGCGGCCTACGGACTGATCAAGAAGAAGCTCAACATGGGCGGGGTCGAGTCGCTCGCCGCCGAGACCGCGCTGCTGTTCCTGCCCGCCCTCGGCTACCTGCTGTGGCTCGGCGCGCAGGGCCGGTCGAGCTTCGCTGCAGAGGGCCTCGGGCACGGGGCGCTGCTCGCCGCGACCGGGCTGGTCACCGCGCTCCCGCTGGTCTGCTTCGGGGCGGCCGCGATCCGGGTCCCGCTGTCCACGCTCGGGCTGCTCCAGTACCTGGCCCCGGTGTTCCAGTTCGGGCTCGGCGTCGTGTACTTCCACGAGGCGATGCCGCCCGAGCGCTGGGCCGGGTTCTCCCTGGTCTGGGCCGCGCTCGCGCTGCTGACCTGGGATGCGCTGCGCACGGCGGGCAAGACCCGGGCCCGGCTCGAGGCCGCCCGTGCGGCCCGGCCGGCGACGGCCCCGGAGCCGGAGCACGCGTAGCACCGCGCAGTACCGGGCGTCCCGCCCACATACCCCCACGATCCCCGCTGCGGAACTCCCGTAGCGGGGATCGTCCGTTTTCCGAACCACCCTGACCGAATCTCGGTCTTGACGGACAGTCACACTTCCACTGAACATCAGGCTCGCACTGACGCACGATCGCTCACTTGCGCCACCCCGCACGTTCCGTTCAATCCCCAACGGAATCCCGGAGTCCCCCACATGAGCCTGTCCGTCTCCCGGCGCCTCGCCGCCGTGACCGCGATCGCGGTCGCCGGCCTGTTCGCCTCCACCGCCCCCGCCGCACTCGCCGCCCCCACGCAGGCCGCCGCGGCGCCGACACCGCCCGACATCCCGGTGGCCAACGTCAAGGCACACCTGGCGCAGCTCCAGTCCATAGCCACCGCCAACGGCGGCAACCGGGCCCACGGCAGGGCCGGCTACAAGGCCTCGATCGACTACGTGAAGGCCAAGCTCGACGCGGCCGGCTTCACCACCACCCTGCAGACCTTCACCAGCAGCGGCGCGACGGGCTACAACCTGATCGCCGACTGGCCGGGCGGCGACCCGAACTCGGTGCTGATGTCCGGCTCGCACCTGGACTCGGTCTCCGCCGGCCCCGGCATCAACGACAACGGGTCCGGCTCGGCCGCCATCCTGGAGACGGCCCTGGCCGTCTCGCGCGCCCAGCTCCAGCCCACCAAGCACCTGCGGTTCGGCTGGTGGGGCGCCGAGGAGCTCGGCATGATCGGGTCGAAGTACTACGTGAACAGCCTGCCGGCCGCCGAGAAGTCGAAGATCTCCGGCTACCTGAACTTCGACATGATCGGCTCGCCGAACCCGGGCTACTTCGTCTACGACGACGACCCGACCATCGAGCAGACCTTCAAGAACTACTACGCGGGCATCGGCGTCGCGACGGAGATCGAGACCGAGGGCGACGGCCGCTCCGACCACGCCCCGTTCAAGAACGCGGGCATCCCGGTCGGCGGCCTGTTCTCCGGCGCCGACTACACCAAGACGGCAGCGCAGGCGCAGAAGTGGGGCGGCACCTCCGGGCAGGCCTTCGACCGCTGCTACCACTCCGCGTGCGACACCACGGCCAACCTCAACGACACCGCCCTGGACCGCAACTCCGACGCCATCGCCTACGCGATCTGGAACCTCGGGGCGGCCACCCCGGTCCCGCCGGGCCCGTCGTTCGAGAACACGGCGGACGTGAACATCCCGGACTCCCCCGGTGCCGCGGTGACCTCGCCGATCACGGTCTCCGGCGTCACGGGCAACGCCCCGGCCACCACCAAGGTCGAGGTGAACATCGTCCACACCTACCGCGGTGACCTGGTGGTCGACCTGGTGGCCCCCGACGGCACCGTCTACAACCTCCACAACCGCAGTGGCGGCAGCGCCGACAACCTCGTCCAGGCGTACACCGTCAACGCCTCGAGCGAGGTGGCGAACGGCGTCTGGAAGCTCCAGGCCAAGGACGTGGCGGCGCAGGACGTCGGCTACATCAACAGCTGGAAGATCACCTTCTAGCGCTCGCCCCGGGGGCGCGCCCGCTCAGGGCGCGTCCTCCGTACGGTCCTGCGGCGGGACCGTCAGCGGCTCCTGTATCAGCGCGCGGAGCTCCTGGGCCACGGCGCCGATGTCCGCGCGGCCCAGTTTGGCCGCTTCCACCAGGTCGCCGAGGTCCTCCGGCGAGGGCAGCTGCTTGGCTCCCGCCACCCGCAGGTACGAGCGGGTGGCGGCGGCCGCGTAGAACTCGTTCATCGGCGATTCCAGCGCCGGGCACACCGCGAGGGTGTGCAGAAACGCGGCGGCCCGCCACGCGGTGTCCGGGGCGGGCTGTTCGGGCACCAGGACGAGGTCGTTCTGGTGCCGGGCGACCGCGGCAGCCACCCCGGAGGGGTCCCACACGGCGGGGTCCGACGGGAGATGGTGGGCCAGAGCGGTCCAGGCCCACTCCATGGTGATCTTCAATTGCCGAACCGCTCCTGGAAGTAGCCCCAGTGGTCGGCGAACTCCTCGATCCCGGAAAGGAAGTTCTTCCGGTCCTCGTCGAGTTCGCGTTCCGTCACCTCGGTGATCAGCGCGGTGACCGTCGTCCCCAGTGCCGCCGCGCGCGCCTTGAGGCGCTCGTGGAACTCTTCGTCCAGGCGGATGGTGACGTGTCTCGACATGCTTTTCACGGTACAGCGGGCCTGCTGTACACAGGGCCGGAACGGCCGAAGGGTGGGCAGGGACACAGTCCCCGCCCACCCTTCGGGCCCACCCCTCAGACGGGGTTACTTGTTGGCGTCGGCCGCCTTCACCAGCGCGTCCTTGGTGACCGCGCCGACGTAGACCTTGCCGTCGTCGGTGATCAGGGCGTTGACCAGGCGGGTCTTGAAGACCCGGCCCTCGCCGAACTTGCCGGTGACCTTGCCCCCGAGGGAGTCGAGGAACTGCTTGGCCTCCTTGGGCGCGTTCTTGTCGTTCTCGATGTCCTTCAGACTCTTGCCGGCGCCCGTGTCGATCCGGGCGATGGTCGACCAGCCCTCGCCGAGCACCTTCGTCTCGCCGCCCTTGCCTCCGTCGAGGCCCGCGCCGCCGGTCAGGGCGTCGAGGCCGGGGAAGGACTCGAGGCCCTTGAACTCCTTGCCGCGCCCGCCCGGGGCGTGGTCGGAGCCCTCGGACACCTTGGCGCCCTTGGGCGCGGTGAACGCGAAGGTGTCGGCGGACGGCTTGGCGAAGTCCACCTTGGTGAACCCGGCGTCCACGATCGGCTTGCCGCCCTCGGCCGCCAGGAGCTGCACCCGCAGCGGCACGCCGTTCTTGGCATCCACCGCGATCTTGACCGAACCGACCGTGGATCCGCCGTGCTTGGGCTTCAGCACCAGCTGGTAGGCGTCCCGGCCGGCCACCTGCGCGGTGTCGCCCACGCTGACGTCCGTGGTCGGGCCGGCGGCCTTCAGGATGTCCTGGGCCAGCTGCTGGGGCGAGGCGCCGCCCCTCCGGTCGGCCGTCTTCTTGTGGTCCTTGCCCTGCTGGTCCTTGCCCTGCGCCGCGCCCTCGGTGTCCTTCTCGTGCCAGACCTCGTTGGCCTTGCTGTCGTACCCCCAGACGTCGGCGCCGTTGTGGATGAGGCTGTACTCGTCCTTGCCGTCCACGAACGTGAGCTTCTGGCGGTCCGGGCCGTCGGCCGCGACGCGCACGGTGTGCGTGCCGTTCGCCAGCTGCGCGATCTTGTCCTCGGGGTTGGCCGAGCCGCCCGCGATGCCCCCGCCGCCGAGCAGGCCGCTCGCCAGGGCCGGCAGACCGAGGTCGGTGCTGATCTTCGCGCTGCCGGACAGCTGCTGCACGTCCGAGGCGGCGACCTTCTCGATGAGCTGCTGTGCCGTCACCTTCGGCAGGTCCGGGCTGCCGGAGTTCGCGAAGGCCGGGACCATCGCCACGGTCGCGGCGGCCACACCCGCCACCGCGACCGGTACGGCGTACCGGGCGGCCTTGCGGGTCTTTGCGTTCGTTGCCATGTCTGCCCTACCTCTTCGTCACCCGTTCTGGTGTGTCTCCATCTGACCAAAGGGGCGGGGGCCGGGGCGTCACTCCCCGGGGCCAACTCCGCGTACGCCCCTGGGATGACACGACGAGGGCCCGGCATCCCCCACCCGTAGGGGATGCCGGGCCCTCGCCCCTGCCGAACGGCCGGTATCAGCCGGCGCGGTGCACCACCGCGTCGCACAGCTCCTCGAGCGCCGACTTCGCGAAGCACTCCGGCAGCGGTGCGAGCGTGGCCCGCGCGTCCTGCGCGTACCGGATGGTGTCGCGGCGGGCCTTCTCCAGCGCGGGGTGCACCCGCAGCCGGGCGAGTACCTCGGCGTGCAGGGCGTCGTCGCTCAGGTCCCCGTCGAGGAGTCCCACGAGTTCCAGGTCGTCGGGGGCGCCGCCCTGGGCCGCCATCTCGCGCAGCCGCAGTACGGGCAGCGTCGGGATCCCCTCGCGCAGGTCCGTCCCCGGGGTCTTGCCGGACTCGTGCGAGTCGGAGGCGATGTCGAGGACGTCGTCGGCGAGCTGGAAGGCGGTGCCGAGGCGCTCGCCGTACTGGGTCAGGATGTCGACGACCGACTCGTCGGCGCCGGACATCAGCGCGCCGAACCGGCCGGAGACCGCGATCAGCGAGCCGGTCTTGCCGGCGATGACGTCGAGGTAGTGGGCGACCGGGTCGCGGCCGTCGCGCGGGCCGGCCGTCTCCAGGATCTGGCCCGTCACCAGCCGCTCGAAGGCCTCGGCCTGGATGCGTACGGCCTCCGGTCCGAGGTCGGCCAGGATGTGCGAGGCGCGGGCGAACAGGAAGTCACCCGTCAGGACGGCCACCGAGTTGCCCCAGCGGGCGTTGGCGCTGGCCACACCGCGGCGCACGTCCGCCTCGTCCATGACGTCGTCGTGGTAGAGCGTGGCCAGGTGGGTGAGCTCGACGACCACCGCGGACGGCACGATCCCGGGCGCATAGGGATCGCCGAACCGCGAGGCGAGCATCACCAGCAGCGGCCGGAACCGCTTGCCGCCGGCCTTGACCAGATGCTGTGCGGCCTCGGTGATGAAGGGGACTTCGCTCTTGGTGGCCTCCAGCAGACCCGCCTCGACGGCGGCCAGTCCGGCCTGGACATCGGTCTCAAGAGCCTGGTCCCGCACGCTCAGTCCGAACGGCCCGACGACGGTCACGAGGGGTACTCCTGTCTGCTGACGATCACGCTGACGATCACCTGGATTGTCGATGTGTCGCTGCCATCACTCAAGCCAGCGTATCCGGTCTGTTTTCGATCACCGAGAGCGCCCGCCATGTCGCCACCCGCGCATCGCCCGATGCGCACCGGTATGTTCTTCAGAAGCCGAAACAACCGGAGAATGCGTTTTGTCCAAAACTGCCACCGCAACAGAGGAGCCGGTCGACCCGCAGGCGGACCAGCCGCCGCCCTCCGGCGACCACGCCTTCCTCCGGCGCCCCCGGGCCTCGCCACGCTGTCCGGACCGGGAGGTCCGGCCACCGGGCCATGGCGGTGCCGACGGCCGCCATGACCTGGACCGGTGTCGGCCTGATCAGCGCGGGCACCGGCCTGCTCAGGCCCGAGGTGGCCGGCATGGCCGGCAAGCTGTACCGGGCGGACGACGACCGGCGCGACGCCGGCTTCGCGCTCTACTCCATGGGCATCGGCATCGGCGCCTTCGCCGGCCCCCTGGGCGCCCGCTGGCTCGGCGAGCGCCAGGGCCGGCACGGGGGCTTCTCCGCCGCCGCCTTCGGCATGACCGCGGGCCTCGTCCAGTACGTACTCGGCCGCCGCCATCTGGCCGGACGAAAGCACTCGGCCGAGTACGCCCTCGCGCCCGACGCGATGCGCCGCACCGTCGCCGGGCTCCTCGCCGCGGGCGCGCTCGCCACCCTTCCGGCCGCCGTCGGGTGGCTGATGCACGGGCCGGTTCGCCGGCCCTCGCCAACGGCATCCGGGCACAGGTGGTGAGGCTGTACGGCCAGGTGTCCACGCCCGTGCACTTCGGCGTCAACGGCGGCGTCGCGGTGGCGGCGGGCCTGGCCGTGACCGCCCTGGCGCCGTGGCCGCGGCGCACGACGCACCCCGTCCACTGAGGCGAACGAGGTGGTTCCCGCATGATCATCCGTAC
The DNA here is from genome assembly GCF_000717655.1 of Streptomyces katrae. Lineage (GTDB taxonomy): Bacteria > Actinomycetota > Actinomycetes > Streptomycetales > Streptomycetaceae > Streptomyces > Streptomyces katrae_B. The sequence goes on along the minus strand of NZ_JNZY01000017.1, from coordinate 45,896 downwards.
CGAGTTCCCGTATGAGTCGACGCACGAGGACGTCCGGATCCCGATGGCCGACGGCGTGGAGCTGTACGCCCGGATCTGGCGCCCCGTGACGGACGAGCCGGTTCCGGCCCTGCTGGAGTACCTGCCGTACCGGCTGACGGACTGGACCGCCCCGCGGGACCGGCAGCGCCACCCCTGGTACGCGGGCCACGGCTACGCCTCGGTCCGGGTGGACGTCCGGGGCCACGGCTGCAGCGGCGGGAACCCGGGCGACGAGTACGACGCGCGGGAGCTGGCCGACGGGGTCGCGGTGGTGGAGTGGCTGGCGGCCCAGCCGTGGTGCACGGGGTCGGTGGGGATGTTCGGGATCTCGTGGGGCGGGTTCAACTCGCTCCAGATCGCGGCGCTGGCGCCGGAGGCCCTGAAGGCGGTCGTCACGGTCTGCTCGACGGACGACCGGTACGACAACGACGTCCATTACATGGGCGGCTCGGTGCTGGCCGTGGACATGCACGCATGGGCGGCGACCATGCTGGCCTTCGCGGCGCGCCCGCCGGACCCGCTGTTCGTCGGCGACGGCTGGCGCGAGCAGTGGCTGGCCCGGCTGGAAGCCGTCGAACCCCTGATCCACACCTGGCTGGCCCACCAGACGCGGGACGACTACTGGCGCCACGGCAGCGTCCGCGAGGACTACGGGGCGATCGGCGCGGCCGTCCTCGCGGTGGGCGGCTGGCACGACCCGTACCGGGACGCGGTACTGCGGCTGGTCTCCCATCTGCCCGCCGAGCGGGTACGGGGGCTGATCGGCCCGTGGTCGCACCAGTACCCGGACCGGGGCCTGCCGCCGGGACCTGCGATCGGGTTCCTCCAGGAGACCCTGCGGTGGTGGGACCACTGGCTGAAGGGCGCGGACAACGGGGTGATGGACGAGCCCCTGCTGCGGTCCTGGATCTCGGAGTCCCATCCGCCGGCGACCACGTACGAGGTGCTGCCGGGCCGCTGGGTCGGGGACGCCGAGTGGCCCTCCCCCGCCGTCACCCCCGTCACGTACGCGCTCCAGGGCGCGCCCGTGAACGTGGCCTCCCCGCAGCACACGGGGCTGGACGCCGGGCGGTTCTTCCCGTTCGGCAACGCCGCGGACCTGCCGCCGGACCAGCGGGAGGAGGACGCGAAGTCGGCCTGCTTCGAGTTCCCCGTGGGGCGCGAGCCGGTGGAGGTCCTGGGCCGCGCGCAGGTGACGGCCCGGCTGCGGATGGACGTCCCGTACGGGCAGGTGGTGGCCCGGCTGTGCGACGTGGCGCCGGACGGGTCGTCGACGCTGGTGACGCGCGGTGCGCTGAATCTGTCGGCGCGGCTGGGCCGGGAGAAGGCGGTGCCGTGGCCGGTGGGCGCGTACGAGGACGTGGTGTTCGAGCTGAACGGCATCGGGCACCGCTTCGCGGCGGGGCACCGGATCCGGCTCGCGCTGTCCTCGGCGTACTGGCCGTGGATCTGGCCGCGGGCCGGGTCTGAGGCGGGCTGGACGCTGGATCCGGCGGGGAGTGCGGTGGTCCTGCCGGTCAGGGCTGCGGCATCGGAACCGGCTGTGGTGTTCGAGCCGCCCGAGCAGGCGGAACCGCTGGGTGTGATCGTCCCGGCCACGCTGGACGAGCCGCGGCCGGAGCGTTTGGTCGTACGGGACGTCGCGCGCGGGCGGTGGCGGCTGGAGGTGGACCCCCGGTACGGGGGGACGCGGGTGTATCCGGACGGGCTGGAGTACGGGGAGGACGCGGAGGAGGTCTACGAGATCGACTCGGCGGATCCGTTGTCGGCCCGGACCCGGTCGGAGTGGCGGATCCGGTTGCACCGGCCGGAGTCGGGATGGGACGTGCGGGTGGAGACGCGGTCGGAGGTCTCGTGCGACGCGGGTGGTTTCGTGGCGTCGAACGAGGTGGTGTGCCGGGAGGGGGAGGAGGTGGTCTTCCACCGGACGTGGGAGCGGCGGTTGCCGCGGGCGGCGGGTTGACGGCCCTGCCGGGCTCGGCCCCTGCCCGCCCTTCCGCCTCGCCCGGACTCCGTCCGGGAGGGACCCCCGCCCGGGGCTGCGCCCCGGACCCCGCGCCTCGAACGCCGACGGGGACGGTCCGGCCGGCGGGGACGGATCAGTTGGGGTAGAGGCGTTCCAGGACTACCGCGATGCCGTCCTGTTCGTTCGAGAGGGTCAGTTCGTCGGCCACGGCCATCAGTTCGCGGTGGGCGTTGGCCATGGCCACGCCGTGCGCCGCCCACGCGAACATCGGGATGTCGTTCGGCATGTCGCCGAAGGCGATCGTCGACGACGGGCCGACGCCCAGTACCTCCGCGGCCAGCGCCAGCCCGCTCGCCTTGCTGACGCCCGGCGGCTGGAGCTCCACCGTGTGCTCCCCCGCCATCGTCACGTTCACCAGGTCCCCGACCACCGAACGGGCGACCCGCGTCAGCTCGTCGTCGTCCAGCTCCGGGTGCTGGAGCAGCACCTTGTTGATCGGCGCGGCCCACAGGTCGCCGCGCCTGTGCACCCGGACGGTCGGGAGGTGCGGGTGCCACATCCGGTAGCCCGGCCCTATCAGCATCTCGGCGTCCACCCCCTCCTGGTTGACCGCCGCGTACACCTCGCCGATCTCCGCCTCGATCTTCCCGAGCGCCACCTCCGCCAGGTCCCGGTCCAGCGGAACGGAGTGCAGCAGACGCGCGCACGCCGTGTCGTACACCTGCGCGCCCTGCCCGCACACCGCGAGCCCTGTATAGCCGAGGTCGTCCAGGACGTGCCGGACCTGTGGGACGGGGCGCCCGGTGACGATGATGTGCTGGGCGCCGGCGGCGCGCGCCGTCGCGAGCGCCGCGTACGACCGCGCGGAGACGGTGTCTCCGGCGCGCAGCAGGGTCCCGTCCAGGTCAGTGGCGATCAAGGCGTAGGGGAGGGCCGAAAGCGGGGCGGAAGTCACGGCGCAAGGATACGGACCCCTTTGGACAAGTCCTACAAATAGAGCCCGAATCCGGCCTCCCGCAGGCCCCACAGGCCACGTAACGTATCAACCAGCCCACCGGGACACCCCCGGACCGCGTCGAAAGCGAGGCAGTACCCCATGCCCCAGCAGAGCCCCCTCGATGTGCCCGAGGGCGACCCGTTCGGGCCGCACAACCTCCCGTACGGCGTTTTCTCCACCTCCGGGGACACCCGCCGCCGCATCGGTGTGCGCATCGGCGGACACGTGCTCGACGCGGGGGCGGCCGCCGTCGCGCTCGGTTCCCCGTACGCCGCACTGCTCGGGCAGTCCTCACTCAACCCGCTGCTGGCCGCCGGGCGCACCGCCTGGCGCGACGTGCGCCGCGCGCTGACCGCGTGGGTGACCGATCCCGGCCACCGCGTGACGGTCGAGCCGCACCTCGTCCCGCTGGACGCCGTCACCCTGCACCTGCCGTACGAGGTCGCCGACTACGTCGACTTCTACGCGAGCGAGCACCACGCCACCAACGTCGGCAAGATGTTCCGCCCGGACGGGGACGCGCTCACGCCCAACTGGAAGCACCTGCCGATCGGTTACCACGGCCGCTCCGGCACGATCGTGGTCTCCGGCACCGACGTCGTCCGCCCGTCCGGGCAGCGCAAGGCGCCCGCCGACCCGGCGCCCGTCTTCGGCCCGTCCGTCAAGCTCGACATCGAGGCCGAGGTCGGCTTCGTCGTCGGCACCCCGTCCGAGCTGGGCAGCCCGGTGCCGCTGGGCGCCTTCGAGGACCACGTGTTCGGGCTGTTCCTGCTCAACGACTGGTCGGCGCGCGACATCCAGGCCTGGGAGTACGTGCCGCTGGGTCCCTTCCTCGGCAAGTCCTTCGCCACCTCCGTCTCCGCCTGGGTGACCCCGCTGGAGGCCCTGGAGGCGGCCCGGGTCGCCCCGCCGGCCCGCGACTTCCCGCTCCTGCCCTACCTCGACGACGCCGACGCCGACCGGCCCGGCGGCTTCGACCTGCACATCACCGTGTCCATCAACGGGCAGGAGGTCGCGCAGCCGCCGTTCGCGACGATGTACTGGACCGCCGCCCAGCAGCTCGCGCACATGACCGTCAACGGCGCCTCCCTGCGCACCGGTGACGTCTTCGGCTCGGGCACGGTCAGCGGCCCCGCGGTCGGGCAGCGCGGCTCGCTTCTGGAGCTGACGTGGAACGGGCGCGACGCCATCGAGCTCGCCGACGGCAAGCGCACCTTCCTCGAGGACGGCGACACGGTCACCATGACCGCCTGGGCCCCGGGCCCCGAGGGCACCCGCGTGGGCCTCGGCGAGGTCACCGGCCGCATTGTGGGATCCCGCTAGTCCGCCCCTCGGGACGAACAGCCTCACCGGGGTGGCGGATCTTTCCGCCGCCCCGGCGTCGTAGCAGGTCACAGCCCTGCCGCTGAGTGCTCGCGGTGGCGCAACACTGCGGCAACACCACCGGCCGGGGCCCGTCGGTATGTTCCGTGCCATGCCAGCCGAACGCACCCGTGAGCACACCGTCCCGGTCGCCGCCGCGCGTCGGCGGCGACTGCGCGCGGACCAGGCGCGGCAGCTCGCCGACCTGCTGCGCCACCAGATCCTGGCCGGCGGCTACCCCGGCGGGGTCCTCCCCCTGGAGGACGCCCTCGCCGCCGACTACGGAGCCGGCCGCAACACCGTCCGCCAGGCCCTCGACCTGCTGCGCGGCGAGCGGCTCGTCGAACGCCGCCCGGGCGTCGGCACCGTCGTCGTCTGCGAGAAGTACCCCCACGGCCTGGACCGCCTCCAGGGCCTGGCCGAAACCCTGCACGAGCACGGCCGGGTGACCAACGAGGTCCGCACCGTCGGCCCGGTGCGCGCCCCCGCCCCGGTCGCCGGTCGGCTGCGGCTTCCCGAGCACGCCGACGTGCTCTACATCGAGCGGCTGCGGAGCCTGAACGGGCTCCCGCTCTCCCTCGACCTCACGTACGTCCCCCTGGACATCGGAGCCGAACTGCTCGGCTGCGACCTGGAGAACACCGACGTCTTCCGGCTCCTGGAGTCCCTGACCGGGCAGCCCCTCGGCCATGCCGAGATCACCCTCGAAGCCGTCAACGCCGACGCGCACTCCGCCGCCGTCCTGCAGGCACCGCGCGGGGCCGCCGTGCTGATGCTGGAGCGGCTCACCCATCTGGGTGACGGCCGGCCCGTGGACCTGGAGTTCATCCGCTTCCGCGGCGACCGGATCACCATGAGCGGCCTGCTCCGCCGCTCCCTCTGACCCGCCCCCTGCGTACTCACCATCCTGGAGACAGCCATGCCTCTGGTCCCCCAGCGCGGCGACGTGCCCGTGACCATCGACGAGTCCCTGTGCATCGACGGCTGCACCCTCTGCGTCGACATGTGCCCGCTCGACTCCCTCGCGATCCACCAGGACAGCGGCAAGGCGTACATGCACGTGGACGAGTGCTGGTACTGCGGCCCGTGCGCCGCCCGCTGCCCCACGGGCGCGGTGACCGTCAACATGCCGTACCTGCTCCGGTGAAAGGCCCTGTTCCGATGCGCATCCCGCGACTGTCCCTCACCCTCGCCGTACTCCTCGTCCCGCTGGCCAGTGGGTGCGGTGGGGAGGCGTCCGGGGCCGACGGCCCCAAGACCCTGACCGTGACCGTCGGCTACCAGTCCAAGACCATCAACACCGTCACCGCCGGCACCCTGCTGCGCTCCCTCGGCTACTTCGAGCAGGAGCTCGCGGCGCGCGGCAGGAAGGACGGCATCACGTACAAGGTCGACTGGCAGGACTACGCCACGGGCGCGCCGATCACGGCCCAGATGACCGCCGGGAAGATCGACATCGGCTCGATGGGCGACTTTCCGCTCCTGATCAACGCGGCGCGCGGCAAGGAGCTGAAGCAGCCGACCCGCCTCGTGTCCGTGACCGGCTACAACCTGCGCGGCGGCCTCAACACCGTCGTCACCGCGCCGAACGCGAAGTTCGAGTCGCTGGCCGACCTGCGCGGCAAGAAGGTGTCGACCTCGGTCGGCTCCGCCGCGGACGGGACCCTCGTACGGGCCCTGCAACGCGCCGGGATCGATCCTTCGAGCGGTATCCAAAAGCTCAACCAGCAGCCCAGCGTGGGGGCTTCGGCCCTCCAGGCGGGCAGTGCGGACGCGCTGTCGCAGTTCGTGGCCTGGCCGGGGCAGCTCGCGTACGAGGGGAAGGCCAAGGCGCTGTACGACGGCGCCGAGCTGAACCTGCCGACGTTCCACGGTGTCACGGTGCGGCAGGAGTTCGCGGCCGAACGGCCCGGCGTACTGGACGACTTCCTGCGGGCGCAGCGAAAGGCGACCGAGTACCTGCGGACGCGGCCGGTCGCGGCGGCCGAGTCGGTGGCGAAGGAGACCGGGCTGCCGGCGGAGGTCGTGTACCTGTACAACGGCGCGAACGGGATCGCGACCTTCGACCCGGCGCTGCGGCCGGAGCTGCTGGCGGCGCTGAAGGAGGACGTTCCGGTCCTGCGGGACGCGAAGCTGGTGGCCGATGTGGACGTGGAGGGGTTCGTCGATCGGGAGCCGCTGAAGCGGGCGGTTCCGGAGGCGGACTACCCGGTGGCCGGACCCGCCCGGCCCGAGCTGTGGCTGCGGAACGAGCCGGCGACGCGGACGTTCGACACCCCGGCAGCCCTGCTGAAGGCCCTGAAGGACGCGGGCGCGGCCGCGGTCCGGGCGGCGTACGTGCCGGACGCGGTGACCGGGACCCCGTGGTTCGCCGACAAGGCGGTGTGGGTGGCGGAGGGATCCGAACTGCGGGCGTTCGTCACCCCGGCGGGCGCCAGGTCGTACGTCGACCGGCACAGCGGATCCGGGGCGCGCATCGTGGGCTTCGCCGAGGCCGGAGGCATCGCTTCATGACCCCGGGGCGCCGGCTGCTGCGGCTGGCTTCGCTCGGGGCGGCCCTGCTGGCATGGCAGCTGCTGACTTCGCTGGACGTCGAACTCTGGCTCCGGTTCGGCCAGTTCCCGACGGCGACGGAGGTGGCGTCGAAGCTGGCGGAGCGGGCGTCGACCGGCCCGTACTGGCAGGACCTCGTCTCCAGCCTGAGCCGGATCGTGTCGGGCTTCGCGCTGGCGGCGGTGCTGGGGGTGGCGGTGGGCACGGCGATCGCCCGCTCGCGGGTGGCGGCGGACGTGCTGGGTCCGGTCCTGGAGGTGGTCCGCCCGGTCCCGGCGATCGCGCTGGTACCCGTCGCCATCCTGCTCTTCCCCTCCAACGAGCAGGGGATCGTGTTCATCACGTGCGCGGCGGCGTTCTTCCCGGTGCTGGTCTCGACGCGCCACGCGGTGGCGGCGTTGTCACCGGTCTGGGAGGAGGCGGTCCTGACGATGGGCGGGGGCCGGGGCCGAATCCTGCTGTCGGTGATCGTCCCCGGCGCGCTGCCCGGCATCTTCGGCGGCCTGTCGGTCGGCATCGGCGTCGGATGGATCTGCGTGATCTCGGCGGAGATGATCTCGGGCGAGTACGGGGTGGGCTACCGCACCTGGCAGGACTACACGGTGGTGGACTACCCGGGGGTCTTCGTCGGCATGGCCACCATCGGCGCGCTGGGCTGGCTGACCTCGACGGCGGTGGAACGCCTGGGCCGCCGGCTGACCCACTGGCTCCCGCCCCGCCCGCGGCGCCCCGCGGCGGCCGCGGCCCCGGGGGCAGCCCCCCGCCGCCGCCCCTCCGCTGAACCGGCACTCCCCTGACCCGCCGCCGGTGGTTGCCCCTGCGCCACCGGCCACCGGAACCCGACTACGCACAGGAGGCCCCCCGTGTCCGCATCCGCGACGGCGGCGCCAGCCACCACCAGCGCCCCGGAACCCCCCGGCTCCGCCCTCCGCCTCCAGGCCGTCCGGCTCGGCCGGTCCGGCGGCCCGGCCGTCCTCGACCGGCTCGACCTCGACGTCCGGCCCGGCGAGGTGCTGGCCGTCGTAGGGCCCTCCGGATGCGGGAAGTCGACCCTGCTCCGCACCCTGGCCGGGCTGCTGCCCCCGCTGTCCGGCACCGTCACGCAGGACGGAACCCCCGTCACCCGCCCCGACGCCGACCGGGCGCTCGTCTTCCAGGACGACGCCCTGCTGCCTTGGCGCACCGTCCGCGGGAACGTCGAACTGCCCCTCGCCATCCGGCGCGTGCCCCGCGCCGAGCGGCGGCGGACCGCCGGCGAATGGCTGGCCCGCGTCGGCCTCGCGGAGCATGCGCACAGGCTCCCGCACCAGCTCTCCGGCGGCCAGCGCCAGCGCGTCCAGCTGGCCCGCGCCCTCGCCCCGGGCCCCCGCGCCGTCCTCATGGACGAGCCCTTCGGCGCGCTCGACGCCCAGACCCGCGCCGGCATGCAGGACCTCCTGGTCGACGTCCTCGCCGACACCGGCGCGACCGTCGTCTTCGTCACCCACGACGTGGACGAGGCACTGTTCGTCGGCGACCGCATCGCCCTGCTCCACACCAACTCGGTGCTGGACGTGCCGGCCCCGCGCGAGCGGTCCGCCGATCATTCCGCCCTCCGTCGCCGGATCCTCTGCTCCCTCTGACCACCGACCCCGACCCGACCCCGATTCGAAGGACAGCCCCCACCATGGACATCCCCGCGATCGCCGACGCCGAGGAACTCTCCTGCGACGTCCTCGTCATCGGCGGCGGCACCGCCGGCACCATGGCGGCGCTGACCGCCGCCGGCCGCGGCGCGCGGGTCCTGCTGCTGGAGAAGGCGCACGTACGCCACTCCGGCGCCCTCGCCATGGGCATGGACGGGGTCAACAACGCGGTCGTCCCCGGCCGCGCCGAGCCCGACGACTACGTCGCCGAGATCACCCGTGCCAACGACGGCGTCGTCGACCAGTCCACCGTCCGCCAGACCGCCACCCGCGGCTTCGCGATGGTCCGGCGCCTGGAGTCGTACGGCGTGAAGTTCGAGAAGGACGAGCACGGCGAGTACGCGGTCCGCCGGGTCCACCGCTCCGGCTCGTACGTGCTGCCCATGCCCGAGGGCAAGGACATCAAGAAGGTCCTCTACCGGCAGCTGCGCCGCCGCGAGATGCGCGAGCGGATCCGGATCGAGAACCGGGTGATGCCGGTACGGGTCCTCACCTCGCCCGAGGACGGCCGGGCCATCGGCGCGGCCGCCTTCGACACCCGTACCGGCGCGTTCGTGACGGTCCGCGCGGGCGCGGTCGTCCTCGCGACCGGACCCTGCGGCCGGCTCGGACTCCCCGCCTCCGGATACCTCTACGGGACGTACGAGAACCCGACCAACGCGGGCGACGGCTATGCCATGGCCTACCACGCGGGCGCGGCCCTCACCGGGATCGAGTGCTTCCAGATCAACCCGCTGATCAAGGACTACAACGGCCCGGCGTGCGCGTACGTCGCGAACCCCTTCGGCGGCTACCAGGTCAACCGCCACGGCGAGCGGTTCGTCGACTCCGACTACTGGTCGGGGCAGATGATGTCCGAGTTCGCGGCCGAACTCGCCTCGGACCGGGGGCCGGTGTACCTGAAGCTCAGCCACCTCCCGGAGGAGACCGTCTCCGCTGTCGAATCGATCCTGCACACCACGGAGCGGCCGACCCGCGGCACCTTCCACGCGGGCCGGGGCCACGACTACCGCACGCACGACATCGAGATGCACATCTCGGAGATAGGACTGTGCGGAGGCCACTCGGCATCGGGCGTGCGCGTCGACGACCACGCCCGCACCACCGTGCCGCGGCTGTACGCGGCCGGGGACCTGGCCTCCGTACCGCACAACTACATGATCGGGGCGTTCGTCTTCGGCGACCTGGCGGGCGAGGACGCGGCGCAGTACACGGCGTACGAGGGCCCGCTCCCGGCGGACCAGGTGGCGGCGGCGCACGAGCTGGTCTACCGTCCGCTGCGCCGGCCGGACGGGCCGCCGCAGCCGCAGGTGGAGTACAAGCTGCGGCGCTTCGTCAACGACTACGTGGCCCCGCCGAAGACGGGCGCGAAGCTCTCCCTCGCCGTGGAGGCCTTCACCCGGATGAGCGGCGAGATCGAGGAGATGGGGGCGCGGACCCCGCACGAGCTGATGCGGTGCGCGGAGGTGTCCTTCATCCGGGACTGCGCGGAGATGGCGGCCCGGGCCTCGCTGGCGCGGACGGAGTCCCGCTGGGGCCTGTACCACGAGCGGCTCGACCACCCGGGGCGCGACGACGCGGGCTGGCTGCACCACCTGGACCTGCGCAAATCGGCTTCGGGGGCGATGGAGTTCACGGCCCGGCCGGTGGAGCCGTACGTGGTCCCCGTCCCCGAATTCACGCCGACCGGCGGCCCCTCCCGCCACCTGGGCGAGGTCGAACTGGTCGGCGTGGCGACGGCGGGCCCGCACGGGGCCGCGCCCCGGCCGGGCCGGACCGGACCCTTCGCGGCAGCGGAGCCCGTGGCCGAAGGGACCCCGGGCCGGGGTGCCCGGTCCGGGGCGGACACGGATCCCGCAGCGCCGCCCGGGGCCCGCCCCGCCGACGCCGGTACCGCCTCCGACGCCGGTACCGCCTCCGGCGCGGGGACCGCCTCCGGCACCGCCCCGGACCCGCTGACCGCTGCAGGCACCGCCGGGGCAGGGGCCGGGACCACGTCCACGGCTGCGGCCACGCCCTGGGCGGTCGGTGGCGCCTCGCCCCGGGTCCTCGAACTCCTGGCCCTGGCCGAGGAGTCCCCTGACCTGGCGGCCCTGCGCCCGTACCTCACCGACCCCGAACCTGCCGTACGGGCCGCATGCGTGGCCGTGATCGGCGAGACCGTCCCGGCCGGTGCGGGCCCGGAGCTGGCGGCCCGCCTCGGCGACGCCGATCCCGCGGTACGGGCAGCGGCCGCGGCCGCGCTGCGGGAGCTGCTCGAGGTCTTGCCGGCCGACCCGGAACTCGGGACCGCCCTGCGCGCGGCACTCGCCGCACCGGACCCGGTGGTGCGCGCCGCCGCTCTGGAGGCCCTGCGCGCGCTGCGCCTCGGCGAGGCCGGCCTGTACGCGGAGTCCCTGGCGGACCCCGACCGGGAGGTCCGTATCCACGCGGTACGGGCGCTGGTCTCGGTGGACGCCGTCGAGGCCTTGGCCCGCGCGGCGCTGGACCCGGCCCGCGAGGTCCGGGTCGCGGTGGCCAAGGGCCTGGCGGCGGTGCACGTCCCGGCACCCGCCCCGCTGGACCCCCTCCTCGCGGACCCGGACCCGCTGGTCCGCGCCGCGGCCCTGGCGGCGTTGGCGGCCACGGGCTGCCCGGACGGCTACGCGGCCGGGGCGGTGGCAGCCCTGGCCGACCCGGCCTGGCAGGTCCGTGCGGGCGCGGCCACGGCCCTCTCGGCGGCCGAGCCCGCCACGGCCGTCGCCCCCCTGGCGCACGCCCTGAAGGACGACAACGCGGACGTCCGCAAGGCCGCTGTCCTCTCCCTCCGCACCCACCGCACCGTCCCGGAGGCCCGCACGGCCCTGTCCACGGCGGCCTCGGACCCGGACGCGGACGTCCGCGCATATGCCGTTCGTCTGTGACTCCGACACATGGTCAACAGTCGACCGTGCGCTCACACGTGTGGGCGGTCCGGAGCCGATGTCCGGCGATACGCTGAACGGACTGGCGAGACTCGGCTCATGGGAGCACTGATGAACCCGGAACACAGCTGGCCGATCCCGCCCGCGGGCGGCTGGACTGCCGATGACCTGGACACGCTTCCGAATCTGCCTCCGCACACGGAGCTGATCGACGGGAGCCTGATCTTCGTGAGTCCGCAGACCCTCTTCCACTCGCGGGCGGTCACCTTCTTCGAGAGGCAGATCGAGTCGCTGGTCCCGGAAGGCCTTGAGGTCCTCCGCGAGTTCACCATCGACATCGATCGGCATAACCGCCCCGAGCCTGATGTCATCGTGTGCCGTGAGGACGTCGTCAACGACCTGGCCCAGACCCGCCTTCCGGCCGAAGCGGTCCTGCTGGCGATCGAGGTTGTGTCTCCGGAGTCCATCGACCGTGACCGCGAGACCAAACCGGTGAAGTACGCCCGAGCCGGCATCCCGCACTACTGGCGCGTCGAGAACAAGGACGGCCGAGCCGTTGTCTATGTGTGCGAACGCGAGCCGGTGACGGGCTCCTACGTCGCGGCCGGCATTTTCCACGACCGGCTGAAGGTCTCCGACCCCTTTCCCATCGACCTGGATCTCACCGGGATCATGCCGAAGCGGCGGCGGCCGGAGTAGTCCCGCACACGACGCAGGGCCCGACCCCGGAGGGGTCGGGCCCTGCGTCGTGAATGACGGTCACCGCACGAACGTGCTCGCCTGTCCCGCCAGGTCCAGGAAGTACTGCGGCGCCAGGCCCAGGACCAGCGTCACCGCCACGCCCACCGCGATGGTGGTCATCGTCAGCGGCGACGGAACGGCCACCGTCGGGCCGTCCGGCTTCGGCTCGCTGAAGAACATCAGGACGATCACCCGGATGTAGAAGAACGCGGCGATCGCGGACGAGATGACACCGACCACGACCAGCGCCCCCGCGCCGCCCTCCGCCGCCGCCGTGAACACGGCGAACTTCCCGGTGAAGCCGGACGTCAGCGGGATGCCGGCGAAGGCCAGCAGGAACACCGCGAAGACCGCCGCCGTCAGCGGGGAACGGCGGCCCAGGCCCGCCCACTTGGACAGGTGCGTCGCCTCGCCGCCCGCATCGCGCACCAGCGTGACCACCGCGAACGCGCCGATCGTCACGAAGGAGTACGCCCCCAGGTAGAAGAGGACGGACTGGACGCCCTCCGCCGAGGTCGCGATCACACCCGCCAGGATGAAGCCGGCGTGGGCGATCGAGGAGTACGCCAGCAGCCGCTTGACGTCGGTCTGGGTCACCGCGATCACCGCGCCGGCCAGCATCGTCACGATGGCGATGCCCCACATCACCGGCCGCCAGTCCCACCGCAGGCCCGGCAGGACGACGTACAGCAGGCGCAGCATCGCACCGAAGGCGGCCACCTTCGTCGCCGCCGCCATGAAGCCGGTGACCGGGGTCGGGGCGCCCTGGTACACGTCCGGGGTCCACATGTGGAACGGGACGGCGCCGACCTTGAAGAGCAGGCCCATCAGGATCAGCGCCCCGCCGATCAGCAGCAGCGCGTCGTTGCCCATGGTGTCGGCCAGCGCCGGGTCGATCTTCGTGACGGTGCCGTCGACCACGTCGGCGATGGCCGCGTACGAGACCGAGCCCGCGTACCCGTAGACCAGCGCGATGCCGAAGAGGAGGAAGGCCGAGGAGAAGGCCCCGAGCAGGAAGTACTTGACCGCCGCCTCCTGCGACATCAGCCGCTGGCGGCGGGCGACGGCGCAGAGCAGGTACAGCGGGAGGGAGAAGACCTCCAAGGCCACGAACAGCGTCAGCAGGTCGTTGGCTGCCGGGAAGATCAGCATCCCGGAGATCGCGAACAGCACCAGCGGGAAGACCTCGGTGGTGGTGAAGCCCGCCTTGACGGCGGCCTTCTCGCTGTCGCTGCCCGGTACGGACGCCGCCTGCGCGGCGAACGAGTCCACCCGGTTGCCGTGCGCGGCCGGGTCCAGGCGCCGCTCGGCGAAGGTGAAGACCGCGACGATCGAGGCCAGCAGGATGGTGCCCTGCAGGAACAGCGCCGGGCCGTCCACGGCCACGGCGCCCATCGCCGCGATGTGCGCCTTGTCGCCGCCGTACCCGCCGGCGGCGAGGCCGACGACCGCCGCGAAGGCCGAGGCCAGCGCGGCGACGGCCAGGAACACCTGGACGTAGTAGCGGGACTTGCGCGGTACGAAGGCCTCGACGAGGACCCCGATGATCGCCGCGCCCACCACGATCAGCGTGGGCGCGAGCTGCGCGTACTCGATGTGCGGGGCCGGGATCCGGTCGACCGGATCCGCGGCCGCCAGCGTCAGCAGCCCTTGGGCAGCAGCCATGGTGCTCACTTCGCCGCCTCCCCGTTCTTGGCCTCGACGGCCACCTGTGGCTTCGGGTCCTTCTGGTGTACGTCGGACATGGTGTGCTCCACCGCCGGGTTGACGATCTCGGTGAGCGGCTTCGGGTACACGCCGAGCGCGATCAGCAGCGCGATCAGCGGCGCGACCACCAGCACCTCCCGCAGGCGCAGGTCCTTCATCGGACGGACCTCCTCCTTCACGGGGCCGGTCATCGTGCGCTGGTAGAGCACCAGGGTGTAGAGCGCGGCCAGCACGATGCCGATGGTGGCGATGATGCCGATGACCGGGTACCGGGCGAACGTGCCGACCAGGACCAGGAATTCACTGACGAACGGGGCCAGGCCGGGCAGCGACAGCGTGGCGAGGCCGCCGATCAGGAAGGTGCCGGCCAGGACCGGGGCCACCTTCTGCACACCGCCGTAGTCGGCGATGAGCCGGGAGCCGCGCCGCGAGATCAGGAAGCCGGCCACCAGCATCAGCGCGGCCGTCGAGAGCCCGTGGTTGACCATGTAGAGCGTGGCGCCCGACTGCCCCTGGGAGGTCATCGCGAAGATGCCCATGATGATGAACCCGAAGTGCGAGATCGAGGCGTACGCGACCAGCCGCTTGATGTCCCGCTGCCCGACCGCGACCAGCGCGCCGTAGACGATGCTGATCAGGGCCAGGACGAGGATCACCGGCGTGGCCCACTTGCTGGCGTCGGGGAACAGCCCGAGGCAGAAGCGGAGCATCGCGAAGGTGCCGACCTTGTCGACGACCGCGGTGATCAGTACGGCGACCGGGGCGGTGGACTCGCCCATCGCGTTCGGCAGCCAGGTGTGCAGCGGCCACAGCGGAGCCTTCACCGCGAAGGCGAAGAAGAAGCCGAGGAACAGCAGCCGCTCGGTGTTGGTCGCCATGTCGAGCGTGCCCGCGGCGCGGGCGGCGGCGATCTCCTGGAGCGAGAAGTTCCCGGCGACCACGTACAGCCCGATGACCGCGGCCAGCATGATGAGGCCGCCGACCAGGTTGTAGAGGAGGAACTTGACCGCTGCGTACGAGCGCTGCGCGGCCGCGTTCTCGTCGGACCCGGCATGGGCCCGGTCCCCGAAGCCGCCGATGAGGAAGTACATCGGGATGAGCATGGCTTCGAAGAAGATGTAGAAGAGGAAGACGTCGGTGGCCTCGAAGGAGATGATCACCATCGCTTCGACCAGCAGGATCAGGGCGAAGAAGCCCTGCGTCGGCCGCCAGCGCGAGTTCGCCGGGGATTCGGTCTCGAGCGGGTCGGCGTCGTGCCAGCCGGCCCCGATGACGAAGGGGATCAGCAGCGCGGTGAGCGCGATCAGCGCCACGCCGATGCCGTCGACGCCCAGTGCGTAGCGGACGCCGAAGTCGGCGATCCAGGCATGTGATTCGGTGAGCTGGTAGCGGGCGCCACCGGGCTCGAAGCGGACCGCGACGAGCACGGCCAGGGCCAGCGTTGCCAGCGAGAACAGCAGCGCGAGCCACTTGGCCGCGGTCCTGCGGGCGGCCGGGACGGCCGCCGTCAGGACGGCGCCGACCGCGGGGACCGCGGCCGTCACCGTCAGAAGCGGGAAACTCATCTCACACCGCCCTCATCAGCAGGGTCGCGGCGATGAGGATCGCCGTGCCCCCGAACATCGAGACCGCGTAGCTGCGGGCGTAGCCGTTCTGCAGCTTGCGCAGCCGGCCCGACGCACCGCCCACCGAGGCGGCCGTCCCGTTGACCACCCCGTCGACCAGGCTGTGGTCGACGTACACGAGCGAGCGGGTCAGGTGTTCCCCGCCGCGCACCAGCACGACGTGGTTGAAGTCGTCCTGGAGCAGGTCCCGGCGGGCCGCCCGGGTGACCCAGCTGCCGCGCGGGGCGACCACCGGGACGGGCCTGCGGCCGTACATCGACCAGGCGATGCCGACGCCGACGACCAGGACGACCATGGTGGACGCGGTCACCGTCATGGCGCTGACCGGCGAGTTGCCGTGCTCGTAACCGGTTACGGGCTCCAGCCACTTCAGGAAGCGTTCGCCGATCTCGAAGAACGCGCCGGCGAAGACCGACCCGAACGCCAGGATGATCATCGGGATGGTCATGGACTTCGGGGACTCGTGCGGGTGCGGCATCTCCCCGGCCCGGTGCTCGGCGGCGGGTTCGGCGCTGGGAACGGTGTCCGCGGCCGGCGCCGGCTGCCAGCGCTTCTCACCGAAGAAGGTGAGGAGCATGACCCGGGTCATGTAGAAGGCGGTGATGCCGGCGCCCAGCAGGGCGACCCCGCCGAGGATCCAGCCCTGGGTGCCGCCCTTGGCGAAGGCCGCCTCGATGATCATGTCCTTGGAGAAGAAGCCGGACAGACCGGGGAAGCCGATGATCGCCAGGTAGCCGAGGCCGAAGGTGACGAAGGTGACCGGCATGTACTTCCGCAGGGCGCCGTACTTGCGCATGTCCACCTCGTCGTTCATCCCGTGCATGACGGAACCCGCGCCGAGGAAGAGGCCTGCCTTGAAGAACCCGTGCGTCACCAGGTGCATGATCGCGAAGACGTACCCGATGGGGCCGAGGCCCGCCGCCAGGATCATGTAGCCGATCTGCGACATCGTCGACCCTGCGAGGGCCTTCTTGATGTCGTCCTTCGCGCAACCGACGATCGCACCGAAGAGGAGCGTGACCGCGCCCACGATGGTGACCACCAGCTGGGCGTCCGGCGCCCCGTTGAAAACGGCGGCCGAGCGGACGATCAGGTACACGCCCGCCGTCACCATCGTCGCCGCGTGGATGAGGGCCGAGACCGGGGTCGGGCCCTCCATCGCGTCGCCGAGCCAGGACTGCAGCGGCACCTGGGCCGACTTGCCGCACGCGGCGAGCAGCAGCATCAGGGCGATCGCCGTCAGCTTGCCCTCGGTCGCGTTGCCCACGGAGGCGAACACCGGCCCGAAGGCGAAGGTCCCGAAGGTGGTGAACAGCAGCATGATCGCGATCGACAGGCCCATGTCGCCGACCCGGTTGACCAGGAAGGCCTTCTTCGCGGCGGTCGCCGCGCTGGGCTTGTGCTGCCAGAAGCCGATGAGCAGGTACGAGGCGAGGCCGACGCCCTCCCACCCGACGTACAGCAGCAGGTAGTTGTCGGCGAGGACCAGCAGCAGCATCGCCGCGAGGAACAGGTTGAGGTAGCCGAAGAAGCGGCGGCGGCGCTCATCGTGCTCCATGTACCCGATCGAGTACACGTGGATGAGCGTGCCGACCCCGGTGATCAGCAGGACGAACGTCATCGACAGCTGGTCGAGCTGGAAGGCGACGTCCGCCTGGAAGCCCTCGACGGGGATCCATGTGTACAGCTTCTCGTACAGGGTCCGGTCCTCGGCGCCGCGCCCGAGCAGGTCGGCGAACAGGACCACGCCGATCGCGAAGGAGGCGGCGGCGAACAGGGTGCCGAGCCAGTGGCCGGCCTTGTCGAGGCGGCGGCCGCCGCAGAGCAGCACCGCCGCTCCGAGCAGGGGCGCCGCGATCAGCAGCCCAATCAGATTCTCCACTGTGAGCGCCCCTTACAGCTTCATCAGGCTGGCGTCGTCGACCGAGGCCGAGTGGCGGGTACGGAACAGCGACACGATGATCGCGAGGCCCACCACGACCTCCGCGGCGGCGACGACCATCGTGAAGAAGGCGATGATCTGGCCGTCGAGGTTGCCGTGCATCCGGGAGAAGGCGACGAACGCGAGGTTGCAGGCGTTGAGCATCAGCTCGATGCACATGAACAGCACGATCGCGTTCTTCCGGATGAGCACTCCGGCCGCGCCGATGGTGAACAGCAGGGCGGCCAGGTACAGGTAGTTGACCGGGTTCACTTCGAGGCCTCCTCACGGCCGAGCCGCTCGGCCGACGCCTGCTCCAGCGCCTTCAGGTCGTTCAGCGCCTCGCTGGAGACGTCCCGGATCTGGCCGCGGGCGCGCAGCGTCTTGTTGACGGTCAGCTCGGACGGGGTGCCGTCCGGCAGCAGACCGGCGACGTCGACCGCGTTGTGCCGGGCGTACACGCCGGGCGCGGGCAGCGGCGGGAGCTGGACACCCTCGCGGACGCGGCGCTCGGCGAGCTCGCGCTGCGTGGCGGCCCGCTCGGTGCGCTCGCGGTGGGTGAGGACCATCGCGCCGACGGCGGCCGTGATCAGCAGCGCGCCGGTGATCTCGAAGGCGAACACGTACTTGGTGAAGATCAGCGTGGCCAGCCCCTCCACGTGCCCGGCGGAGTTGACCCGGCCGAGCCCGTTGAAGTGGCTGAGCCCGGCATTGCCGATGCCGGCGATCAGCAGGACGCCGAAGCCGAGCCCGCACAGGGCGGCCAGCCAGCGCTGCCCCTTGAGGGTCTCCTTCAGCGAGTCGGCGGCGGTGACGCCGACGAGCATGACCACGAAGAGGAAGAGCATCATGATCGCGCCGGTGTAGACGATGACCTGGACCACTCCCAGGAAGTACGCCCCGTTGGCGAGGTAGAAGACCGCCAGGATGATCATCGTCCCGGCCAGGCTCAGCGCGCTGTGCACGGCCTTCTTCATCAGGATCGTGGACAGCGCGCCGATGACGGCGACGGTGCCGAGGACCCAGAACTGGACCGCCTCGCCCGTGGAGGTCAGGGTGGCCGCTGCGAGGGCGCTCATGCCTGCACCTCCTCGGAGGGCGCCGCCTGCTCGCCCTTCGAGACCGCCACCTGCCGCTCCGTACCGGGAGCCGCCCCGGTCACCAGCCCGCGGTAGTAGTCCTGCTCGTCCATGCCCGGGAAGATCGAGTGCGGCGACTCCACCATGCCCTCGGTCAGGCCGGCAAGCAGCTGCTCCTTGGTGTAGATGAGCGATTCGCGGCTGGCGTCGGCCAGTTCGAACTCGTTCGTCATCGTGAGCGCCCGCGTCGGGCAGGCCTCGATGCACAGCCCGCACAGGATGCAGCGGGCGTAGTTGATCTGGTAGACCCGCCCGTACCGCTCACCCGGGGAGTACCGCTCCTCCTCGGTGTTGTCCGCGCCCTCCACGTAGATGGCGTCGGCGGGACAGGCCCAGGCGCACAGCTCGCACCCGATGCACTTCTCCAGACCGTCCGGGTGCCGGTTCAGCTGGTGCCGTCCGTGGAAGCGCGGAGCGGGGGTCTTCTGCTGCTCCGGGTACTGCTCGGTGAGGCGCTTCTTGAACATGGCCTTGAAGGTCACGCCGAAGCCGGCCACCGGGTTCTGCCACTTCTCGCCCTGCTCGGCGTCAGACTTGTCAGACATTCTCAGCACCCTCCTCTCGGTCACTGTCAGTATTCGTCCCGCCACTGACAATCAGCTCCCGCTCACTGCGAGGCCGCCTGCGCGGTACGGGTGCCAGGTGCTGGCCGGGCTTGGGCGGTACGGGGAACCCGCCCGCCAACGGGTCGAAGGGCTCGGCCCCGGCGGCCGCGCCGGCCTGCTCGGCGGCCGCCTTCTCCTTCTTGTCCCGGAAGAGGTCCGCGACGAAGGACAGCAGCAGGATCGCGACGACCGCGCCGCCGACGTACAGGACGATCTCCGAGAAGTCGTACTGCTCGTTGCGCAGCGCCCGGACGGTCGCGACCAGCATCAGCCAGAGCACGGAGACCGGGATCAGGACCTTCCAGCCGAGCTTCATCAGCTGGTCGTAGCGCACGCGGGGCAGCGTTCCGCGCAGCCAGATGAAGAAGAACAGCAGCAGCTGGACCTTGATGACGAACCAGAGCATCGGCCACCAGCCGTGGTTCGCGCCCTCCCAGTACGTGGAGATCGGCGCGGGGGCCCGCCAGCCGCCGAGGAAGAGGGTGACCGAGACCGCCGAGACGGTGACCATGTTGACGTACTCCGCCAGCATGAACAGCGCGAACTTGATGGAGGAGTACTCGGTGTTGAAGCCGCCGACGAGGTCGCCCTCGGACTCCGGCATGTCGAACGGCGCGCGGTTCGTCTCACCGACCATCGTGATGACGTAGATGATGAACGAGACCGGCAGCAGCACGATGTACCAGCGGTCCGCCTGCGCCTCCACGATCGCCGAGGTCGACATCGACCCGGAATAGAGGAAGACGGAGGCGAAGGCCGCGCCCATCGCGATCTCGTACGAGATCATCTGCGCGCAGGAGCGCAGGCCGCCGAGCAGCGGGTACGTCGAGCCCGAGGACCAGCCGGCCAGGACGATGCCGTAGATGCCGACCGAGGCGACCGCGAGGATGTAGAGCATCGCGATCGGGAGGTCGGTCAGCTGCATCGTGGTGCGCTGGCCGAAGATCGAGACCTCGTCGCCGGGCGGACCGAAGGGGATCACCGCGATGGCCATGAAGGCCGGGATCGCCGCGATGATCGGGGCCAGGACGTACACCACCTTGTCGGCCCGCTTGACGATGATGTCTTCCTTGAGCATCAGCTTCACGCCGTCGGCGAGCGACTGGAGCATGCCCCAGGGCCCGTGCCGGTTGGGGCCGATGCGCAGCTGCATCCAGGCGACGACCTTGCGCTCCCAGACGATGGAGAAGAGCACGGTCACCATCAGGAAGGCGAAGCAGAACACAGCCTTGACGACGACCAGCCACCAGACGTCCCTGCCGAACAGGGAGAGGTCCTCCGCAGCGAGCTGTACCGCGTTCACGCGCCCACCTCCGCAGGGGTGCCGCTGCTGTCGGCCGGGGTCGCCGGACCGATCCGTACGAGGGTGCCCGGGTGGGCCCCGGTGTCGGCGAGGACGCCGTGGCCGGTGGAGTTCAGCGGGAGCCAGACCACGCGGTCGGGCATCTCGGTGATCCGCAGCGGCAGTTCCACGGAGCCGGCCGGGCCGGTCACCGCGAGGACGTCGCCGTCCTTGACGCCCGTCTCGGCGGCCGTGGCGGCCGAGAGCCGGGCGCTCGCCTCGTGCCGGGTGCCGGCCAGGGCGTCGTCGCCCTCCTGGAGCCGGCCCTGGTCGAGGAGGAGCCGGTGGCCCGCCAGGACCGCTTCGCCCGCCCCGGGGCGGGGCAGCGGCACGGTGTCCGCGGACTGCCCGGCCGCCCGCTCCCCGGTCCACGGGCCGAGCGCGTCGATCTCGCGGCGCACGGCGTGTACGTCGGGCAGCGCGATCGGCCGGTCGGCCGCGTCGGCCAGCATGTGCAGCACGCGGGCGTCGGCGGGGGCGAGGGGGCGGGTCATCTGGTCGGGCTTGAGCGCGGCCTCGAACGGCCGGACCCTGCCCTCCCAGTTGATGAACGCCCCGGCCTTCTCGGCGGCGGCGGCGACCGGGAAGACGACGTCCGCGTGGTCGGTGACCTGGCCGGGCCGCAGTTCCAGCGAGACCACGAAGACCTCCTGGAGGGCGACCAGCGCCCGGGCCGGATCCGGCAGGTCGGCGATCTCGACGCCGGCGACCAGCAGGGCGGCGAGCTCCCCGCCCGCCGCGGCCTCGACGATCTGGCCGGTGTCGCGGCCGTAACGGTGCGGGAGCTCGTCCAGCCGCCAGGCGGTGGCGACCTCGTCGCGGGCCCGCGGGTCGGTGGCCGGACGGGCCCCCGGCAGCAGGGACGGCAGCGCGCCCGCCTCGACGGCGGCCCGCTCCCCGGCCCGGCGCGGGATCCACACCAGCTGCGCGCCGGTGGCCGCGGCGGCCCGTACGGCGGCGGTCAGCGCGCCGGGCACCCCGGCGAGCCGCTCCCCGACGACGATGACCGCGCCGGACCGGCGCAGCGCGTCGGCGGCCTCGGCCCCGCCGGTCTCCAGGCCGGTCCGGGAGGCGAGTGCATCGAGCCACTCGGGCTCGGTCCCGGGGGCGGCGGCCAGCAGCGTGCCGCCCGCCTTCTCCAGGCCGCGGGTGGCGAACGGGGCGAGGGCGAAGGTCCGCTGCTTGTGCTTGCGGTGGGCCTTGCGCAGCCTCAGGAAGACGCCGGGGGCCTCCTCCTCGGACTCGATGCCGGCGAGCAGGACGGCGGGCGCCGCCTCCAGCTTCGCGTACGTCACCCCGGTGCCGTCGAGGTCCTTGCCGGTGCCGGCGACGGTGGCGGCCAGGAACTCGGCCTCCTCAGCGCTGTGGATCCGGGCCCGGAAGTCGATGTCGTTGGTGTCGAGGACGACCCGGGCGAACTTGGCGTACGCGTACGCGTCCTCGACGGTGAGCCGACCGCCGGTCAGCACCCCGGCCCGGCCGCGCGCGGCGGCGAGCCCGGCGGCCGCGGCCTCCAGGGCCTCGGGCCAGCTGGCCGGGGCGAGGACCCCGTCCGTGCCGCGCACCAGCGGGGTGGTGAGCCGGTCCGGGCGCTGCGCGTAGCGGAACCCGAAGCGGCCCTTGTCGCAGATCCACTCCTCGTTGACCTCGGGGTCCTCGGCGGCCATCCGGCGCAGCACCTTGCCGCGGCGGTGGTCGGTCCGGGTCGCGCAGCCGCCCGCGCAGTGCTCGCACACGCTCGGGGAGGAGACGAGGTCGAACGGGCGGGAGCGGAACCGGTACGCGGCCGAGGTGAGGGCGCCGACGGGGCAGATCTGGATGGTGTTGCCGGAGAAGTACGACTCGAAGGGGTCGCCCTCGCCGATGCCGACCTGCTGGAGCGCGCCGCGCTCGAGCAGCTCGATCATCGGGTCGCCGGCCACCTGCGTGGAGAACCGGGTGCAGCGCGCGCACAGCACGCACCGCTCGCGGTCCAGCAGCACCTGCGTGGAGATCGGGACCGGCTTCTCGTACGTGCGCTTCCTGCCCTCGAAACGCGAGTCGCTCTGCCCGTGGGACATCGCCTGGTTCTGCAGCGGGCACTCGCCGCCCTTGTCGCAGACCGGGCAGTCCAGCGGGTGGTTGATGAGCAGCAGCTCCATCACGCCGCGCTGGGACTTCTCGGCGACCGGGGAGGTGAGCTGCGTCTTGACGACCATGCCGTCGGTGCAGGTGATGGTGCAGGAGGCCATCGGCTTGCGCTGGCCCTCGACCTCGACGATGCACTGGCGGCAGGCGCCGACCGGGTCGAGGAGGGGGTGGTCGCAGAACCGGGGGATCTCGATGCCGATCTGCTCGGCGGCCCGGATGACCAGGGTCCCCTTGGGCACCGACAGTTCGACGCCGTCGATGGTCAGGGAGACGGTGTCTTCGGCGGCCTTCGGCCGCCCCGCAGCCTCGCCGCCACCGGCGGGGGAGTTAGTGGTGACGGTCACGCGTTCACCTCCGTGTCAGCCCAGAGGGTCGACTTCCTGGGGTCGAAGGGGCAGCCCTTGCCCGTGATGTGCTGCTCGTACTCCTCGCGGAAGTACTTGAGCGAGGAGAAGATCGGGCTGGCGGCGCCGTCGCCGAGCGCGCAGAACGACTTGCCGTTGATGTTGTCGGCGATGTCGTTCAGCTTGTCGAGGTCGGACATGACGCCCTTGCCGGCCTCGATGTCGCGGAGCAACTGGACCAGCCAGTAGGTGCCTTCGCGACAGGGGGTGCACTTGCCGCAGGACTCGTGGGCGTAGAACTCGGTCCAGCGGGTGACGGCCCGCACCACGCAGGTCGTCTCGTCGAAGCACTGGAGCGCCTTGGTGCCGAGCATGGAGCCGGCCGCGCCGACGCCCTCGTAGTCCAGGGGGACGTCGAGGTGCTCGTCCGTGAACATCGGGGTGGACGAGCCGCCCGGGGTCCAGAACTTCAGCCGGTGCCCGGGCCGCATCCCGCCGCTCATGCCGAGGAGCTGGCGCAGGGTGATGCCGAGCGGGGCCTCGTACTGGCCGGGGCCTGCGACGTGTCCGGAGAGCGAGTACAGGGTGAAGCCGGGGGACTTCTCGGTCCCCATCGACTTGAACCAGTCCTTGCCCTTGTCCAGGATCGCGGGAACCGAGGCGATGGACTCCACGTTGTTGACGACAGTGGGGCACGCGTAGAGCCCCTCGACGGCAGGGAAGGGGGGACGCAGCCGGGGCTGACCGCGCCGGCCTTCGAGGGAGTCGAGGAGTGCCGTCTCCTCACCGCAGATGTACGCGCCCGCCCCCGCGTGCACCGTGATGTCGAGCTTCAGCCCGCTCCCGAGACCGCTCTTTTGACGATCTTCCGCCTCTCCGAGGTAGCCGGCCTCGTACGCCTCGCGCACCGCCTCGTGCAGGCGTCGCAGCACCGGCACGGCCTCGCCGCGCAGGTAGATGAAGGCGTGCTCCGACCGGATCGCGTAGCAGGCAATGATCATTCCCTCGATGAGGGAGTGCGGGTTGGCGAAGAGAAGGGGGATGTCCTTGCAGGTTCCCGGCTCCGACTCGTCCGCGTTCACGACGAGGTAGTGCGGCTTTCCGTCGCCCTGCGGGATGAACTGCCACTTCATTCCGGTGGGGAAGCCCGCGCCGCCGCGCCCGCGCAGACCGGAGTCCTTGACGTAGGCGATGACCTCGTCGGGCGACATCGCAAGTGCCTTGCGAAGTCCCTCGTAGCCGCCGTGCCGCCGGTAGGTGTCCAGCGTCCACGACTGCGGCTCGTCCCAGAACGCCGACAGCACGGGCGCCAGCAGTTTCTCCGGGGCGCCGTTCTCATGCATTTCGGCAGTCACCGTCATCACTCCCCCTCCTCGGTGGCAGCCGGAGCCTCACCACGCGGGTGCACGACCTTGCCGAGCTGGGTGCTTTCGCCGCGCGCGATGCGCAGGCCGATCAGGGAGGCGGGGCCGGCCCCGCCGGTCGCCTCGACCGCGCCCTCGCGCTCGTCCGGGAAGCCGGCCAGGATCCGGGCGGTCTCCTTGTACGTGCACAGCGGCGCGCCCCGGGTCGGGGAGACCTCGCGGCCGGCGATCAGGTCGTCGACGATGGCCTTGGCGGACTCGGGGGTCTGGTTGTCGAAGAACTCCCAGTTGACCATCACCACGGGGGCGTAGTCGCAGGCCGCGTTGCACTCGATGTGTTCGAGGGTCACCTTGCCGTCGGGGGTGGTCTCGTTGTTGCCGACCCCGAGGTGCTGCTTGAGCTCGTCGAAGATGGCGTCGCCGCCCATGACCGCGCACAGGGTGTTCGTGCAGACGCCGACCTGGTAGTCGCCCGAGGGCTTGCGCCGGTACATCGTGTAGAAGGTGGCCACGGCGGTGACCTCGGCGGTGGTCAGGCCCAGCACCTCGGCGCAGAACCGGATGCCGGTGCGCGAGACGAAACCCTCCTCCGCCTGGGTCAGGTGCAGCAGCGGCAGCAGCGCGGAGCGGCTGTCGGGGTAGCGGGCGATGACGTCCTTGGCGTCCGCTTCGAGCCGGGCGCGTACGTCGGCCGGGAAGTCGGGGGCCGGCAGCTGGGGCATGCCCAGAGACAGGGGGGCCTGGGGGGTGTCCCCTCCAGAAAACGCAGTGGTCATCGGTCGACGCCTCCCATCACGGGGTCGATGGAGGCGACGGCGACGATGACGTCGGCGACCTGGCCGCCCTCGCACATCGCTGCCATGGCCTGCAGGTTGGTGAAGGACGGGTCCCTGAAGTGGACCCGGTAGGGGCGGGTGCCGCCGTCGGAGACGACGTGGACTCCGAGTTCGCCCTTCGGCGACTCGACGGCCGCGTACGCCTGCCCGGCCGGCACCCGGAAGCCCTCGGTCACCAGCTTGAAGTGGTGGATGAGGGCCTCCATGGAGGTGCCCATGATGTTCTTGATGTGGTCGAGCGAGTTGCCGAGGCCGTCCGGGCCCATCGCGAGCTGCGCCGGCCAGGCGATCTTCTTGTCGGCGACCATGACCGGGCCCGGCTCGAGCCGTTCCAGGCACTGCTCGACGATCCGCAGGGACTGGCGCATCTCCTCCAGGCGGACCAGGAACCGCCCGTACGAGTCGCAGGTCTCGGTGGTCGGGACGTCGAACTCGTAGGTCTCGTAGCCGCAGTACGGATCCGCCTTGCGCAGGTCGTGCGGCAGGCCGGCGGAGCGCAGGATCGGACCGGTGGCGCCGAGTGCCATGCAGCCGGTGAGGTCGAGGTAGCCGACGTCCTGCATGCGGGCCTTGAAGATGGGGTTGCCGGTGGCGAGCTTGTCGTACTCCGGCAGGTTCTTCTTCATGGTCTTGAGGAAGTCGCGCAGCTGGTCGACGGCGCCGGGGGGCAGGTCCTGCGCGAGGCCGCCGGGGCGGATGAACGCGTGGTTCATGCGCAGGCCGGTGATCAGCTCGAAGATGTCGAGGATCAGCTCGCGGTCGCGGAAGCCGTAGATCATGATCGTGGTCGCGCCCAGCTCCATGCCGCCGGTGGCGATGCACACCAGGTGGGAGGAGAGCCGGTTGAGCTCCATCAGCAGGACGCGGATGACGGTGGCGCGGTCCGGGATCTGGTCGGTGATGCCGAGCAGCTTCTCGACGCCGAGGCAGTACGCCGTCTCGTTGAAGAACGGCGTCAGGTAGTCCATGCGCGTCACGAAGGTGGTGCCCTGCGTCCAGTTCCGGAATTCGAGGTTCTTCTCGATGCCGGTGTGCAGGTAGCCGATGCCGCAGCGGGCCTCGGTGACCGTTTCGCCGTCGATCTCCAGGATCAGCCGGAGCACTCCGTGGGTGGACGGGTGCTGTGGACCCATGTTGACGACGATGCGCTCGTCGTCGGCCTTGGCCGCCGACCGGACGATCTCGTCCCAGTCGCCGCCCGTGACGGTGTAGACGGTGCCCTCGGTGGTCTCCCGGGAGGCCGCGGGGTCCGAGGAGGTGTGGTTCGAGGAGGCGTGGTTCGACGTGGACATCAGCTGTACGACCTCCGCTGGTCGGGAGCCGGGATCTGGGCGCCCTTGTACTCGATGGGGATGCCGCCGAGCGGGTAGTCCTTGCGCTGCGGGAAGCCCTGCCAGTCGTCCGGCATCATGATCCGGGTGAGCGCCGGGTGCCCGTCGAAGACCAGGCCGAAGAAGTCGTACGTCTCGCGCTCGTGCCAGTCGTTCGTCGGGTAGACGGAGACGAGCGACGGGATGTGCGGATCGGCGTCCGGGGCGGTCACCTCCAGGCGCACCACCCGGCCGTGGGTGACGGAGCGCAGGTGGTACACGGCGTGCAGCTCGCGGCTCTTGTCGTCGGGGAAGTGCACCCCGCAGACGCCGGTGCAGAGCTCGAAGCGCAGCGCCGGGTCGTCGCGGAGGGTCTTCGCGACGCGGGGCAGGTGCTCGCGGGCGATGTGGAGCGTCAGCTCGCCCCGGTCGACGACGACCTTCTCGATCGCGTTCTCCGGGAGCAGGTCCTGCTCCTCCAGCGCCCCTTCGAGCTCGTCGACGATCTCGTCGAAGTAGGAGCCGTACGGGCGGTGGCTGGCGCCGGGCATGGCCACGGTGCGGACGAGGCCGCCGTAGCCGCTGGTGTCGCCGCCGCCCCGTGCTCCGAACATGCCCTTGCGGACGCCGATGACCTCGGGGCCCCCGGCGGAGCCCCTCGGGGCAGGAACGTTGTTCCCGTTGCCCTGGTCGCCGGTGCCCGGGGTGGTGTCGCTCGTGTCGCTCACCGGAGCAGCCCCTTCATCTCGATCGTGGGAAGGGCCTTGAGGGCCGCCGCCTCCGCCTCGCGGGCCGCCTCTTCCCGGTTCACGCCGAGCTTTCCGCCCTGGATCTTCTGGTGGAGCTTGAGGATCGCGTCGATCAGCATCTCGGGGCGGGGCGGGCAGCCGGGCAGATAGATGTCCACGGGGACGATGTGGTCTACGCCCTGGACGATCGCGTAGTTGTTGAACATTCCGCCTGAAGATGCACAAACCCCCATGGAGATGACCCATTTGGGAGCGGGCATCTGGTCGTACACCTGCCGCAGCACCGGCGCCATCTTCTGGCTGACCCGGCCGGCCACGATCATCAGATCGGCCTGGCGCGGTGAGCCGCGGAAGACCTCCATGCCGAAGCGGGCCAGGTCGTACCGGCCCGCTCCGGTGGTCATCATCTCGATGGCGCAGCAGGCCAGGCCGAAGGTCGCGGGGAAGACGGATGACTTGCGCACCCAGCCCGCGGCCTGTTCGACGGTGGTCAGCAGAAAGCCGCTCGGCAGCTTCTCTTCCAGTCCCATGGGAAATTCAGCCCCTCAGTCCCATTCCAGGCCGCCGCGGCGCCACACGTAGGCGTAGGCGACGAAGACGGTGAGCACGAAGAGCAGCATCTCGACGAGCCCGAAGATCCCCAGGGAGTCGAAGGTGACGGCCCAGGGGTAGAGGAAGACAACTTCGATGTCGAAGACGATGAAGAGCATCGCCGTCAGGTAGTACTTGATGGGGAAGCGACCGCCGCCGGCCGGCGTGGGCGTCGGCTCGATGCCGCACTCGTACGCCTCGAGCTTCGCCCGGTTGTACCGTTTTGGGCCGATCAGCGTGGCCATGACCACGGAGAAGATCGCAAACCCTGCGCCGAGGGCGCCGAGCACGAGGATGGGCGCGTACGCATTCACGCTCCTCGCTCCTTCCAGTCGTCCTTGACCGTTGGACCGCTGTGCCGGCGCCGAGCGAGCCGCCTCGCGAAGATCACCCCGCGATCGGGCATTTGCATGTGAGGCAGTTCACAAGCCGGACTGCTGCGCATCTTATGCCCGTCGGTCTGTGATCTGCGACACGGGTAACAACAACGAGTTTGTGATCTCCACCACCTGACGAACGATCATGAAGTCCGATGAGCCGTGATCTTCATACGCGAAGCATCCACATGATCACCAAAGGTGACATCCGACCCCGTTACCGCAGGTAGAAGGCGGATGGCACTATCAAACGATGTCCAGTGCAGGCAAATTTGCGCCGTCAAGCCTTGCAGGGTAAAGGGAGCCGCGTCGCCCGGTCGGGGGAGCCCCCGGGGACGGGAGTGGACGCGTGCACACGTTCACGAGCGCCGGGGTCCCCCCACACGGCAACTTCACGGCTGGGTCACGGACGGACCACAGCGCCCCCACAGTGAGACATTCCTGTGACCTGCGCCACGCCGAATTCTTGGTTCCGAAAGAGGGCTTGGCCAACTGTGCGCGGGGATGGTAGGCCGCAGATCAATTCGGACTTATTACAGAAACCCCTTGATCACAGCCTTGTGAAGGCGTGTCCGATACGTCCGTTACGGCGTCAATAAGACGCGCGACGCGCCCGGTTAGCCCGCTTCGCGCGCAACTGTGGCGCAGACCACGTTTCTTGAAGGGAACCCGGACGCCCTGATAGCGGTTGTCCTCATGTCCCACACCGCTCACATACCCAGCCACCGGAAGCCCCGTCGCAGCGCCTCGAAGCTCGCGGTCCGCGCCGGAGTTGCCGGTGGCGTCCTCAGCACCCTGGCGATGGCCGGCACGGCGAGCGCGTCCCCGTCCGAGCCCGTGACCGAGACGACGCTCGAAATGCCGGTCCTGAACCTGGACCTGGCCGCCGACGTCTCCTCCGCCGTCACCACCGCCGCCGAGAACACGGCTGCCGCCGCCGTCACCGGCGAGCTGCGCTCCCAGGAGGAGCAGGCGCGCACCGGCGCCGCCGCCGAGGCGAAGAAGGCCAAGGAAGACGCCGAGAAGGCCGACGCCGAGAAGAAGGCGAAGGAGGAGGCGGACCGCAAGGCCGCGGCCGAGCGCGCCACCCGCAGCTCCTCCCGCGCCTCGCTGCAGAGCACTTCCGCGTCCGACTCCGGCGAGCAGGGCTCGGGCACCGTCACCGCCCCGGCGACCGGCTCCGCCGCCGCCATCGTGAACTTCGCCCGCGCTCAGGTCGGCAAGGCGTACGTCATGGGCGGCACCGGTCCCTCCTCGTTCGACTGCTCCGGCCTCGTCCAGGCCGCGTACCGCCAGGCCGGCATCTCCCTGCCGCGCATGTCGCAGGACCAGTCCTCGAAGGGCTCTTCGGTCTCCCTGAGCGCCCTTCAGCCGGGCGACATCCTGTACTGGGGCTCCCGCGGCAACGCCTACCACGTCGCCATCTACGTCGGCGGCGGCAAGTTCGTGGGCGCGCAGAACCCCAGCACGGGCATCGTCGAGCGCTCCCTGAGCTACGACAAGCCGACGGGCGCCGTCCGCGTCCTCTGAGGTCCCGGGCGTCCCTGAGGTTCCCCAGGGGCTCCTGAGCCCCTCTCAGCGCGCGTCTCGGCACGTCTCAGCACGGCCCGAGGGCCGGCACTCCCCCGCTCGGGGGCGGAGTGCCGGCCCTTTCCGCGTACGCCGGCGCCCTGAGAGGATGGCGGTGCGCAGCGCCCGATTCAGGCCAGGAGGTGTCGGACCGCGATGACCGACGCGTACGAGGAACACGGCTCCGGCGGGGAGAGCGCCGACCCCGCGGCCGACCCGACCCCCGTACCTGCCGCCGCCGGGCTCTTCCTGCTCGCCATCGGCGGCTGGCTGCTCAACACCACCCGCCCGTGGCACAAACCCGGACATCCCGTCATCCTGGGACTCGGCTGGACCGTTGCCCTCGCGCTGCTGCTCTGGGGCACGGTGCTGGTGGCCCGCTGCGTACGGACGGTCCACGGCCCGCGGCAGGGGACGTACGGGGACCGGACCCGGCGGAGCCATGAGTGACGAAGCGGGCCGAACCGGTGGAACCCCGGCCCGACCCGCTCCCTAAGGGCTGTCCCGTAATCCCCGGTGGATCAGCGCGCGGCGTCGGATGCGGTGCATCGCAAGGCGGAGGAGCGTCCGCATACTGGGCGTATTCGGGTGTTCCGACAACGCGGCGAGGCGGCGTAGCCGGCGTCGTGCGCCCGCCGGGGATTGCGGGACAGCCCTTAGGGGGTGTCGTCGCGCGACTCAGGCCTTGGGGGCCACCTTCGAGAGGCCGTTGATGATGCGGTCCATCGCATCGCCGCCCGCCGGGTCGGTCAGGTTGGCGAGCATCTTCAGCGTGAACTTCATCAGCACCGGGTGCGTCAGGCCGCGCTGGGTGGCGACCTTCATGACCTTCGGGTTGCCGATCAGCTTCACGAAGGCGCGGCCGAGCGTGTAGTAGCCGCCGTAGGTCTCCTTGAGCACCTTCGGGTAGCTGTGCAGCGTCAGTTCGCGCAGTGCGGGGGTGGCGCGGGAGTGCGCCTGGACGATGACGTCGGCGGCGATCTGCCCCGACTCCATCGCATAGGCGATGCCCTCGCCGTTGAACGGGTTGACGAGCCCGCCCGCGTCACCGACCAGCAGCAGCCCCTTGGTGTAGTGCGGCTGGCGGTTGAAGGCCATCGGCAGGGCCGCGCCGCGGATCGGCTGCGTCATGTTCTCGGGGGTGTAGCCCCAGTCCTCCGGCATGGACGCGCACCAGGCCTTGAGGACCTCGCGCCAGTCCAGCTCCTTGAAGGCGGAGGAGGAGTTGAGGATGCCGAGGCCGACGTTGGACGTGCCGTCGCCCATGCCGAAGATCCAGCCGTAGCCGGGCAGCAGCCGGTCCTGCGGACCGCGCCGGTCCCACAGCTCCAGCCAGGACTCGAGGTAGTCGTCGTCGTGCCGCGGCGAGGTGAAGTACGTACGGACCGCGACGCCCATCGGGCGGTCCTCGCGCCGGTGCAGGCCCATCGCCAGGGAGAGGCGGGAGGAGTTGCCGTCGGCGGCCACGACGAGCGGCGCGCTGAAGGTGACGGGGGTCTTGTCCTCGCCCAGCTTCGCGTGCACGCCGGTGATGTGGCCGGTGCGGGGGTCGCGGACGGGCTCGCCGACGGTGCAGCGCTCGTACAGGCGGGCGCCGGCCTTCTGGGCCTGGCGGGCCAGGGTCTCGTCGAAGTCGTCCCGCTTGCGGACGAGTCCGTAGTCCGGGAAGGACGCGAGTTCCGGCCAGTCCAGCTGGAGCCGCTGGCCGCCGCCGATGATCCGCAGGCCCTTGTTGCGGAGCCAGCCGGCCTCTTCGGAGATGTCGATGCCCATCGCCACCAGCTGCTTGGTGGCGCGCGGGGTCAGGCCGTCACCGCAGACCTTCTCGCGCGGGAAGGCCGTCTTCTCCAGCAGCAGGACGTCCAGTCCGGCCTTGGCGAGGTAGTAGGCGGTGGTCGAGCCGGCGGGCCCGGCTCCGACGACGATCACATCCGCGGAGTGTTCGGAGAGGGGCTCGGTCACTGCGGGGTCTCCCGAAGGCTCGATAAGGGGTGCCCAACGGCACAGGACATGTGCAGTCTATGCAGCGAGAGAGATCACGAACCCGAAGGGCTGCCCCCCGATGACCACCTCGCCTGCTTCGCCCGCCTCGCTCCCCGTCGTACAGCTGCGCGTGCCCACCGATGAGGACGCGCGGGCCTGGCACGGGGTCTTCGACGACCCCGATGTGATGGAGTTCCTCGGCGGTCCCGCCGAGCTGTCCCTGTACGAGGAGTTCACGGCGCGGCAGCGCCTGCACGACGCCCGGCTCGGCTACTGCCTGTGGACGCTGCTGGACGCGGAGGGGGCGGTGATCGGGTTCACCGGCGCGCAGCCGTGGCCGCAGGAGGAGTGGGGGCCCGTCGGGGAGATCGAGATCGGCTGGCGCCTGGCCCGCTCCGCCTGGGGCCAGGGCTACGCGTACGCCGCGGCGCTGGCCACCCTCGACCGGCTCCGGGAGGCGGGGGTGCCGCACGTGGTCGCGATGATCCACGCCCGGAACACCCGCTCGGTGGCGGTCGCGGAGCGCCTCGGGATGGACCTGGCCGCGGAGTTCATCACTCCGGGCGGCAACCCGGGCCGCCGCTACGAACTGTCCCTCGCCCCCGAGTGACCCCCGCCGGCCCCGAGACGCGGAGGGGGTCGGAAACGGGAGGGGTCAAAAGACGGAAAGGCCCGTCAGGGTCGTGAAGCGGTCGAGGGCGGCTGCCGCTGCGACGGAGTTGCCGTGGAGGTCGAGGCCCGGGCTCCACGCGGCCAGCGTGCAGCGGCCCGGGACGACCGCGACGATCCCGCCGCCCACCCCGCTCTTGCCCGGCAGGCCGACGCGGTAGGCGAACTCCCCCGCCGCGTCGTACGTCCCGCACGTCAGCATCACCGCGTTGACCTGCTTGGCCTCGCTGCGCGTGAGGAGGCGGGAGCCGTCCGCGCGCAGCCCGTGGCGGGCCAGGAAGCGGCCCGCCCGCGCCAGGTCCGCACAGGTCATCTCGATCGAACACTGCCAGAAGTAGTGGTCCAGCAGCGTCGGCACGGGGTTGTCGATGTTGCCGTACGAGGCCATGAAATGAGCCAGCGCGGCATTGCGGTCCCCGTGCTCGTGCTCCGAGGCCGCGACCTCCGCGTCGAAGCCGAGCTCCGGGTTCCCGCTCTCCTCCTGGAGGAACTTCAGGAGCTCGCTGCTCGCGTCGCCCGTCAGGGTCTGCAGCCGGTCGGTGACGACGAGCGCGCCCGCGTTGATGAACGGATTGCGAGGAATGCCGTTCTCGTACTCCAGCTGCACGAGGGAGTTGAACGGGTTGCCCGACGGCTCCCGGCCGACCCGCTCCCACAGGCTGTCGCCGCCCTCGGCCAGCGCCAGGGCCAGGGCGAAGACCTTGGTGATGGACTGGGCGGAGAACGGAACCTCCCAGTCCCCGACCCCGAAGACGTTCCCGTCGAGGTCGGCGACGGCCATCCCGAACTGCCGGGGGTCCACCGATGCGAGGGCCGGGATGTACTCGGCGGGTGTGCCGCTGCCCACCAACGGGGCGACGTCCGCCGCGATCTGCTCCAGGAGGGCCTGGTAATCCACGCTTCCTACGCCTTGGAACCGCGGTGCAGCGCGACGATCCCGCCGCTCAGGTTGCGCCAGGCGACCTTGGACCAGCCTGCCTTCTGCAGCAGCGCGGCCAGCGCCGGCTGGTCCGGCCACTCCCGGATCGACTCGGCGAGGTAGACGTACGCGTCGGGGTTGGAGGACACGGCGCGGGCCACCGGCGGCAGGGCCCGCATCAGGTACTCCACGTACACCGTCCGCAACGGCGCCCACGTCGGCTGCGAGAACTCGCAGATGACGACCTGGCCGCCGGGCTTGGTCACCCGGTACAGCTCGCGCAGCGCGGCGTCGGTGTCCTGCACGTTGCGCAGCCCGAAGGAGATCGTCACGGTGTCGAAGACGTCGTCCTTGAACGGCAGCTTCGTCGCGTCGCCCGCGGTCAGCGGCAGCCAGGCGTGGCGCTTCTTGCCCTCGCGGAGCATGCCGAGGGAGAAGTCGCAGGGGACGACGTACGCGCCGGTCGCGGCGAACGGCAGCGAGGAGGTCGCGGTTCCGGCGGCCAGGTCCAGCACCTTGTGCCCGGGGCGCGCACCGACCGCCTTGGCCACCTCCTTGCGCCACAGGCGGGCCTGCCCGAAGGAGAGGACGTCGTTGGTGAGGTCGTAGTTCGCCGCCACACCGTCGAACATGGAGGCGACTTCGTGCGGCTGCTTGTCCAGGGAAGCGCGGGTCACTGGCGTTGGCCCCTCAGGTGCGGTGCGGTGCGGGTGGGCTGATACCGGGCCATTCTCGCAGGCGCCCCCACGCCGCACCGCCGGGGGCACAACTGGCCCGAAGGACAGTTACGCGGAGCCCGCGCGTCCGCGTTGACTGGCTGGTACGGCCCGACAAGGCCTACCGAAACACGACATACACGAGCATCTTCACGAACACGTTCGTGAAGATCACGAAGATATTGCCGAACAAAGGGTTCACGATGCCGGCAGGCCATTCCACCGGTCGACGCTCCGCTCTCGGTCCGCGCGCCAAGCGCCGGGCCGAGCGGCGCAGGCGGCTGCGCCGTACGGTCCTCGGCTCGGCCGCGGTGGTCGCCGTCTCGGCGACCGCGTACGCGATCGTGCCGCTGGACGACGCCGCCTCCGTCTCCGACAGCGTGGCCGCGCCTGCTGCCGTGGCGCCCGACCAGGATCCCGGCGCCGCTCCGTCCCCGTCGGTCTCGTCCGGCTCGCCCGCGCCCGGGCAGTCCTCCGCCGCCCCGCCGAACCCCGGCGCCGCATCGTCGAAACCGGGCGGCGGCAGCTCGGCCGCCGCCCCGGTGGCGCAGTCCGGGCCGGGGGTGTTCGCGGCCTCCTCGCGTTCGGGGCAGCCGCAGGGCAAGGGGCCCGCCCGCCGCTGGCGGATCGAGGTCGAGGAGGGCAGCGGGGTCGACCCCGACGCCGCCGCCCAGTCGGTGGAGGCGATCCTCGGGGACCCGCGCGGCTGGATCCGGGATCCGGCGTACGGCTTCCAGCTCGTCGGGGCCGGCCAGCCGGTGGACTTCACGGTGAAGATCGCGACGCCCACGACCACCGACCGGCTGTGCGAGGTGGTCACCCCCGAGCTCGTCGGCGAGACCAACTGCCGGGCCGGCCACACGGTCGTGGTGAACCTCAAGCGCTGGCAGGAGGGGTCTCCCCAGTTCAAGGGCCCCGTGGAGGAGTACCGGGCGCTGATCGTCAACCACGAGGTGGGCCACGAGATAGGCCGCGGCCACGAGACCTGCCCGGGCCCCGGCAAGCCCGCTCCGGCCATGATGCAGCAGATCAAGGGGCTGCTCGGCTGCCAGGCCAATGCCTGGCCGTTCGACGGGAAGGGAACCTACCTGTCGGGCCCGAACGTCCCTTAGAGCACAGGGAGAGCCGATGGGTTGACCACAGGGGCATCGGCCGGGGGCGAGGAGTGGTAACCGTGCGCGTCGTCAGCTTCAGCGTCCCGGCCTGGTTTCCGCCGCGGACCGGGGAGGAGGTGCGGCGCGAGGTCCAGCTCACCGAGCAGGAGTCGGCCGTGTTCCTGTGCCTGGCGACCGGCGCCTCCAACGCGGAACTCGCCGGCGAGCTGCAACTGTCCGTCAGCACCGTCAAGTTCCACGTCCACAACATACGGGCGAAACTGGGCGGAATCAGCCGTCTCCAGGCCTGTCTCCTGGCCGCCCTGGCCCGCGAGGGCGTCAGAACCTAGCGCCGCGACTGACGACACCCCCTAGCGGCGGCGGTGCAGAAGGCGGCCGGTGATGACCGTGGCCACGCAGGTGGTGGCTCCCTGGTCCAGCAGCGCCTCGGGGTCGGGGGCCGCGAACGCCGCGAAGCGGGCCGGGGCGCCCGGTTCCAGGGTGCCGAAGAAGGCCTGCTCGGCCGCGTCCCGGCCGGCGAACGGGTCCAGCGACGGCGGATCCGGGGACACTGCGGCCGTCGGCGGGAGGAGCGTCAGCCCCGAGCGGACCACCGCCGTCCGTACCGCCGGGACCGTGAGCCGCCCGGCGACCGCCACCACCCCGCGGGCCAGCAGCCTCTGCGTGGCCCGGCGGGCGCTGTTGCCCCAGCGGGACTCGGTCAGCTTGAGGGAGTCGAGCGCCTCGGCGCCGGTGATCGGGTCGGCGCCGAGCTCGGTGACCTCGTACGGGTCGTCCGGGTAGTACGTGCGCTCCAGCAGCACGTCCGCGCCGCGTACGAGCAGCCCCGGGGTCAGCACCCCGGGCCAGCGCCGGACCCGCGCGTGCGGGAACTCCGCGGCGAGTTCCTCGTACGCCCCGACGCGGGTGATCAGGTCGCCGTCGACGAGGACCGCGCCGCCGGGCAGCGCGGCGGAACCCGCCCCCGGGACGAGGAGTTCAGCGGTGTGGAGGGTCAGCACGGGCGTGTCGGTCCGTCGTCAGTCCGTCGTCAGATCGTCGGGTCGTCAGTTCGTCGAGATGAGCTTCAGCTCGGGGTGCGCCGTGCCGCCCTCGATGGCGGTGGACGAGATGTGCGAGACCACGCGGTCGTCGACCGGGTCGTTCGCCGGGTCGTCGTGCACGAGCAGGTGCTCGTACGTCGTCGCGCGCTGCGCGGGGACGCGGCCCGCCTTGCGGATCAGGTCGATGATCTCCTGGCGGTTGGAGCGGTGCTTGGCTCCGGCCGAGGAGACCACGTTCTCCTCGAGCATGATCGAGCCGAGGTCGTCCGCGCCGTAGTGCAGCGAGAGCTGGCCCGCCTCCTTGCCCACGGTGAGCCAGGAGCCCTGGATGTGGGCGATGTTGTCGAGGAAGAGGCGCGCGATGGCGATCATCCGCAGGTACTCGAAGACCGTCGCCTGGGTCCGGCCCTTGAGGTGGTTGTTCTCGGGCTGGTACGTGTACGGGATGAACGCGCGGAAGCCGCCCGTCCGGTCCTGCGTGTCACGGATCATCGCGATGTGTTCGATGCGCTCGGCGTTGGTCTCGCCGGTGCCCATCAGCATCGTGGAGGTGGACTCCACGCCCAGCTCGTGGGCGATCTCCATGATCTCCAGCCAGCGCTCGCCGGACTCCTTCAGCGGGGCGATCGCCTTGCGCGGCCGCTCCGGCAGGAGTTCGGCGCCGGCGCCCGCGAACGAGTCGAGGCCGGCCGCGTGGATGCGGCGGATGGCCTCCTCGGCGGAGACACCGGAGATACGGGCCATGTGGTCGACCTCGGACGCGCCGAGGGAGTGGATGACCAGCTGCGGGAACGCCTTCTTGATGGCGGAGAAGTGCTCCTCGTAGTACTCCACGCCGTAGTCCGGGTGGTGCCCGCCCTGGAACATGATCTGCGTGCCGCCGAGCTCCACGGTCTCCGCGCAGCGGCGCAGGATGTCGTCGAGGTCGCGGGACCAGCCCTTCTTGGTGTCCTTCGGGGCCGCGTAGAAGGCGCAGAACTTGCACGCCGTGACGCACACGTTGGTGTAGTTGATGTTGCGCTCGATGATGTACGTCGCGATGTGCTCGATGCCGGCGTAGCGGCGGCGGCGCACCGCGTCGGCTGCCTGGCCGAGCGCGTGCAGGGGGGCGTGCCGGTAGAGGTCGAGCGCCTCTTCCTTGGTGATCCGGCCCCCTGCGGCGGCGCGGTCGAGGACAGACTGGAGAGCGGCCTGGTCGGTCACCGGTGCGTCACCTTTCGGCGGTGTGTCAAGAGGGTCAGGAGATCCGGACCGATCCAGCCTACGCCAGGCCCGCCCACCGGAGTCCGGCGGGATCTCACGGGACGCGGGTCAGGTCGCCCTCGGGGTACCCGGCGGGCCGGTCGCCCGACTTGTAGTGGAGCGTCCCGTTCGGGTTGAGGGTGAAGCGCTCGTCGGCGGAGCCGTTGGAGCAGATGCCGGGGGCCGGGTTGGGGCCGCCCGCGGTGTCCAGGACGAGGGAGCGGTCGGTGGCGGAGGCGAGCTTCCAGTCACCGCTGCAGTCGGTGCCGAGGATCGGGAGGATCGACTTGTCCCGGGCGACGACCTCGCCGACCTTGCCGCCCTTGATGGTGATCTCGAACTCGCTGGAGACCCCGGCGCGGGCGGTGGTGACCGTGCCCTTCCAGGTGCCGGTGAGCTCCTTGGGGACATCGCCCCGGGTGCCCTGGGGCGGAGCCGAGCTGTTGGTTCCGCTCGGGGTCGGGTCGCCCTTCGACGCCGCCGGCGGCTTGGCGGTGGAGTCGCCGGACGCGTGCTGGTCGGAGTCGCCGCCCGTGCCCGGCAGCAACCCCAGCCCGTAGAGCCCGCCGCCCGACAGCACGGCCAGTACGGCCGTCGCCGCGAGGACCAGGGAGCAGCTGAACCGCCGCCCGGCCGCGCTGAAGGTGACCTGGCGCGTCGGGTCGGGTGCGGTCCGCGGCTTCGGCACACCCCCGCCCGCGGTCTCGGTGGGACTCCCGTGGTCGGCGGCGGGCGGCGGACCGTAGGGGCCGTGCACCGCGTTCGCGGGCGGACCGTACGGGCCGTACGAGCTGCCGGCCGAGCCGGCGCCGGACACCGCCGCGCTGCCGTACGAGGGGTCCGGCGCCCCGAAACCGACCGCCGGACCCCCGTACGAGGAGGCCGTGAACGGCACCGGCCCCGAAGCGGGTTCGGCGGCGGGCGCCGGGGCGGCCTCCTCTACGGGACCGGCCGGTGCGGCCTCCAGGTCGAGCAGGGCCACCGCCGCGCGGCTGGCCTCCTCCACCAGGGGCGCGGGAAGCCACCCGGGGGCGCTCAGGGAGCCGGCGAGCGCCTCCGCCATCGCCTCCGGCGCGGGCCGGTCGGCGGCCGCCTTGGCCAGGCAGGCGGCGATCAGTTCGCGCAGCCCGCCGGCCGGGACCGCGTCGAGGTCCGGCGGTTCGTGGACCACCTTGTAGAGCAGGGTCGCCGAGTTGTCCCCGGTGAACGGCGGTTGACCGGTCGCCGCGAAGGCCAGCACGGCGCCGAGCGAGAACACGTCGGCCGCCCCGGTGACCCCCTTGCCGAGGATCTGCTCGGGGGACATGTAGCCGGGTGAGCCGATGGAGACGCCGGTGGAGGTGAGCGAGGCCGTGCCGTCCGTGGCGCGGGCGATCCCGAAGTCGATCAGCCGGGGGCCGTCGAGGGTCAGCATCACGTTCGACGGCTTCACGTCCCGGTGGACGAGCCCCAGCCCGTGGACGGCCACCAGCGCGCGCGCCAGACCTTCGCCGACGGCCCGTACGGAGGCCTCGGGAAGGGGTCCGTGCGTGGCCACCGCACCGCCAAGGGAGGGGCCCGCCACGTACCCGGTGGCCACCCACGGGACCGGCGCCTGCGGGTCGGCGTCCAGGACGGGCGCGGTCCACTCGCCGCCGACCCGCCGGGCGGCCTCGACCTCGCGGCGGAACCGGGCGCGGAACTCCTCGTCGGAGGCGAAGTGCGGGTGCACGATCTTGACGGCCACCGTCCGGCCGCCCGTACTGCGCCCCAGGTAGACCCGCCCCATGCCACCCGAGCCGAGCCGGCCGAGCAGCCGGTACGCACCGATGGTCCGCGGTTCGCCGGCTTCGAGCGGCTGCATCGCGTCCCCCTCCCCCGTTCGGTCCCTGATCGCCAAGAGCACCTTAGGGGGTGTCATCCCCCTATGGCCGGGCTCGCACTCAGGTCGGCGCGACGGGCATCGCCCCTTCGGGCGCGGGGGCGGTCGCTCCTCCGGGCTCGAACCCGGCGAGCATCTGCTCGAGGGCCTGCTGGTCGGGGCCGACGAACGGGTCGATGCCCGCCGCGAGGCTGACCGTCTCGACCATGCGCGCGGTGATCCCCGCGGCGGGCGGCAGGTGCGTGGAGACCACGATCTCCGGGTCCATCTCCCGCAGCGGCGCCACCGAGGCGAGGTAGCGGTCGCGGTCCACGACGTGCACCCACGGGCTGTCCACCGAGGCCCACAGCAGCTGCGCCGCCCGCAGGTCCTCGGCTGCGACGGCCCCGGCATCGCCGCCGTCGGCGGCTTCCGCACTCGGCATGGGCGCGCCGAAGCAGTCGGAGCTGAAGCAGGCCCGTGAGCGGTCGTCGTAGAAGCCGACGGTCGCCGGGTTGTCGAAGAGCGGCGGCCGGAAGGCGGCGAGCGAGCGGTCGCCGACGTCCAGGGACTGCCCGGGATTGAGCAGGAAGATCCGGTCCATGGGCAGCGGCCGTTCGCAGGACATGATCCCGGCGGCCAGGAAGGTGGTCACGAGCTTCGCCTTCGGGGCCGCCTCCAGCAGGGCGAAGATCCCGCCGGTGTGGTCCCGGTCGGGGTGGGTCAGCCAGATCCACCGGATGTCGGCGGGGTCGACGGCCGTGCCCAGCACCTCGAGGAAGTCCCGGTCGGGCAGGCCGAGCCCGGTGTCGACGACGACGGGCTCCCTGGCGTGCAGGACGTACGCGTTGACCGGGAGGAAGCCGATCCCGGGCACTTCGATGCTGTCTCCGAGGACCGTGATGTCCGCGGCGATCTTGCGATTGGTCATGGCGCGCTCCCATGGCCCCCTGGCATGAGAACGAACGCGGCCGCCCGAGGAGGTGGTGCCTCCCCTCTCTGTCCATGGTGTCCCGCGCGGCCCGGCCCCGCATGTGCGCGGGCACCGCGGGTCGGGCACGCCGCACCGGGATCCGTGCATTCCGGTGGGGCGGACGGGAAGCGGACAGGAAAGCGAAAAGAGGAAGAATTCCCGGGAAACGGCATATCCCCCTACCGGAACCCGGGCTACCGCCCGGTAATTCGATCAGCAGAAGGGGTCGGCAGCGATCAGAGGCGGGCGTCGTCACCGCTCAGCAGCTCCACCGCGACATCCGCGGGATAGCCCGTGGTCGGTCCCGTACGACGGGCGAATTCCCTTACACCGGCCAACTGTTCGGGTCCGAAGCGGAAGTCGAGCGTCGTGAAGTACCGCTGGAGCAGATCGGCGTCGAAGGCCTCCCAGCGGGCCGCCTGCTCGGCGACCTTGGCGACCTCCTCCAGGGAGAGGTCGCGGGAGTCGAGGAAGGCCTCGTGGACCTTGCGCACGACGAGCGGCTCGCGGGCGAGGTAGTCCTTGCGGGCGGCCCAGACGGCGAAGACGAACGGCAGTCCGGTCCACTCCTTCCACATCAGTCCCAGGTCGTGCACGTCGAGGCCGAGCCGGGGCGCATCGTGCAGCGAGGCGCGCAACGCGGCGTCGCCGATCAGCACGGCCGCGTCGGCCTCCTGCATCATCAGGCCCAGGTCGGGGGGGCAGGTGTAGTAGTCCGGCCGGACCCCGTACCGCTCGGAAAGCAGCAGTTGGGCGAGGCGTACAGAGGTACGGGAGGTCGAGCCGAGGGCGACCCGCGCCCCGTCCAGCTGCTCCAGCGGCACCTGCGAAACGATCACGCAGGACATGACCGGGCCGTCGCAGCCGACCGCCAGATCGGGGAACGCGACGAGCTGGTCGGCGTTGCGGAGGAACTCCACGAGAGTGATCGGACCCATGTCCAGGTCCCCCTGGACGAGCCGCTCACTGAGCTTCTCGGGGGTGTCCTTGGTCAGCTCCAGGTCCAGCAGCGTGCCGGTTCTTGCCAGTCCCCAGTAGAGGGGAAGGCAGTTCAGGAACTGAATGTGGCCGACGCGGGGCCGGCTGCGATAGACGTCCACATCGCGAGACTAGCCCCCGGGTCTCCGTCAGCCTTCGGGCGGGCCTCAAACGTCCGGGTGACGTGATCTTTCCCTCTGGTCTCTGCCGCAGGGTGCGTGCTAGGCTCGACGCAAGTTGCAGTTTGGTTTCCCTTGCAGTACGAGGCCTGCGGAGAATGTGACCCGCAGGCTTTTGTAGTTTTCAGACTTCTTAGCAGGTTCTGGAGCAGGGCGACCCTTTGGCCCATAGGAGGGCTCATGGCTACCGGAACCGTGAAGTGGTTCAACGCTGAAAAGGGCTTCGGCTTCATCGCCCAGGACGGCGGCGGCCCGGATGTCTTCGTCCACTACTCCGCGATCAACGCCTCTGGCTTCCGCTCCCTCGAGGAGAACCAGATGGTGAACTTCGACGTCACGCAGGGTCCGAAGGGCC
The DNA here is from genome assembly GCF_000717655.1 of Streptomyces katrae. Classification (GTDB taxonomy): domain Bacteria; phylum Actinomycetota; class Actinomycetes; order Streptomycetales; family Streptomycetaceae; genus Streptomyces; species Streptomyces katrae_B. The sequence goes on along the minus strand of NZ_JNZY01000017.1, from coordinate 4,047 downwards.
CGCAGGCGGAGAACGTCACCCCGGCCTAGTCGCCTGGGCCAACCTAATCGCGGTTGGATAGCAGTACCCAAGGAGCCCTGCCTCCCCCGTTCCGACGGAGGTCGCGGGGCTCCTGCCTTTTCCTCCCGGGCGGGGGACGGGGCGAACAGGACCGCCCCTGGTCACCGTTGCACGGTGACCAGGGGCGGTCGGCGTTTTTTGCGGGCGGGCCCGCGGGCACGGATTCCGGAACGCGGTCCCGGGGCCCGGCTCGTTACTGCTTGGCGGCCGGCGTCACCGGAGGCGCCGTCGGGGCTGCCGTGATCTTCAGGTCCAGGACCAGGACCACGTTGTCCTTCGTGATCAGGCGGAGGTGGTACGTGCCCGGGGCGACGTCCGTGGTGAACAGCTCGGGCAGCGCGATCTTGCCGTCCGCGCCGGTCGGGGCCAGCAGCAGGCTGGTCACCTTCGTGCCGTCCTTGTCCTTGAACCACGGGCCCTTGGACTTCGCCGGGTCCACCGGGACCCACGCACTGCCGTCCTGGTTCTTCTCCACCAGTCCGGCCGTGACCTGCGTACCCTCCGCCGCCTTGTCCTGGGCGGTGGCCGTGACCTGCACGCCCGTGAAGCTGGTCCCCGCCACGACCTCCAGCGGCTGCGCCGCACCGGCGTCGGTACGGGTCAGCTTGTCCGCGACGGGGGCCGGCTTCGCCGTGACCGTACCGGTGAAGTTCACCGTGAGCTGGGCCTCGGTGTTGTAGGCCGCCACCCGCAGGGTGAACCCGCCCGTCTTGGCCCCGGCCTTCAGGCCGGGCAGGGCCGCGATGCCCTCGGCGTCGGTCTCCACCACGAGGAAGGTCTTGCCCTCGGCGCCGATGAAGCTGCCCGTGGTGTCGCCCTTGAGCTCGAACAGGATGGGCTTCGCGGCGGCCGGCTTGCCGTCGCTGAGCACCGCCTTGATCCGCGGGACCACGCCGAACGCGGACCCGGCCTCGGCCTTGAGCTCCGGGCTGCCGAGCAGCTCCAGCTTGGCCAGGGTCGGGGCCGGCGTGGGCTTCTGCGGCTCGGCCGGCTTCGACGGCGTGGGCGTCGGGGTCGGGGTCGGCGTGGGCTTCGACGTGCTCGGAGTGCTCGGCTTCGTCTGCGACGGCGTCGGCAGCGTCGTCACGGGCGGCGTCGGGTAGTTCCCGACGGGCGGGTTCGGCACCCCGGCGGCACCGTTCTGGTACTGGTGCATGTACCCGACCACGGTGTTCACGTACTCGCGGGAGTTGTTGTAGCTGAGGATCGCCCGGTCGAGCTGCGCCTGGTCCGAGAGGTTCCGGTCGCCCGCGCACAGGTAGAGGCCCGCGCCCAGCGCCGCGTCGTAGATGTTGTTCGGGTCGCGCTTGGAGTCGCCGTTGCCGTCGGCGCCCCACGTGGCCCAGGTGGAGGGGATGAACTGCATCGGGCCGACGGCGCGGTCGTAGACGGCGTCCCCGTCGAACTCGCCCTTGTCGGTGTCCTTGACCTCGGCGAAGCCGTTGCCGTCGAGGCGGGGGCCGCGGATCGGCTTCTCGGTGTAACCGTCGGCCTTGAGCCCGTAGCCGGAGGCGTGCACCGACTCGACCCGGCCTATGCCGGCGAGCAGTTGCCAGGGCAGCTTGCAGCCGGGGAGCGCAGCGGCGACGGAGACCTCGGCGCGCCGGTACGCGTCGAGGGCGGTCGCGGGAATGCCGCTGGCCCCCTCGGCCCCAGTGCCGGCGGGCGGTACGGCCGGGTCGGCGAGCGGGTCGGGCAGGTCGAGGCGGGCGTCGCCGCGATCGTTGGCCTGGGGGCTGTCCGGGGTGGGCTCGGACTCGCCCGCGTCTGCGGTCGGCGTGTTGGTCACCACGGCGGCGGTCGTCAGGCTGGCCGCGAGCGCGGCCGTGCACAGGACCTTGCGCGAGGTGTTGACGAGGTGACGGTGAAGCGGCTTCACGGTGCGGCGATCCCCCCAAGGCGGCCGACAAGGTATACGGCGGGTCGAGCCGTGGATATCCACTGTCTATCAGGTATTCGGATACGACTCGCCGCCGCCCCGGGATATGTGGCACACCATTCGTCTCGGCTTCACCGGGCCCTCACAGCCGAACGAACAAAGGATCTAGGATCGCGCCGGAAACACCCCAATACTCCCTGTTTTGACCGTCCTTGGCTCGTGGGCGCGCAGCACCGCGCGCGAAGGAAAGGATCCGGAGCAGGCCGCCGGCCTCGGCTAGATTCGACGCCCATGACTGCTGAGGCGTACGAGACGAACTTCCGCGAGCGGGCGGAGCGCAAGCGGACCGTGGGGGTCTTCCTGTTCATCGCGACGGGTGGCATCTGGCTCTGGCTCGCCTACCAGCTGTTCGCACCCTTCAGCCTCGGCTACGGCTCGAGCAGCAGCCGGACGTGCGCCTCCCGCGTCTTCTACGACGAGGGGGACTCCGGGAAGCGCAGTTACGCCGATGCCGAGGGCGACCGCTGCGCGGCCGCACGGGACTCCGCCGACCTGCTCGCCACGCTCGTGGTCTCCCTGCCGCTCGCGGCCGTCGGCCTCTTCCAGTACACCTCGGGCACCGTCAGCCTGGCCATGCGCCGCCACACCGAGGAACTCGCCGTACTCCGGGCCCTGCCCAAGCGCTGAGTCACCGGCGCGCCGCGTGGACGTGCACGCGCAGCAGAAGCGCGTGCAGGGGTGGCCCGTTCGGCCTCGTCGAGAGGGGCCAGCAGGCCGTCGCGGACGGCCGCGACCTCTGCGGCCAGCTCGTCCAGGAGCCGCCGGCCCGCCGGCCGACCGCGCGGATTGGGGGCCGACCCTGCGCAGCGCCCATGTCCGCGATCCCGAGGGCAACCTGTGGGAGCTCCAGTCGTACTGAGCGTCGCACCCGGGCGCCGGGTTCCCCGCTCACTACGGTGAGGTGCCATGACCGACACCGCACCGATCCGCGTCCCCGACCTGACGGAGCGCCCCCACCGGCTGACCGTCGAACGCGCGATGATCGCCTCCGAGCACACCCTGTACACGGCGTGGACCGAGGAGTTCGACCGCTGGTTCGCCGCGCCGGGCTCGGTGGTGATGACGGCCGAGGTGAACGCGCCGTTCTTCTTCGAGACGGAGTTCGCGAAGGAGCCGGGGGCTCCGCGGACCAGGCATCCGCACTACGGGCGCTTCCTGCGCCTGGTGCCCGACCGGCTGGTGGAGCTGACCTGGGTGACGGGCCGGGCCGGCACGGCCGGCGCCGAGACGGTGGTCACCGTCGAGCTCAGCCCCCACCCGATCGGCACACGGCTGCACCTCACGCACGCCGGCTTCTACGACGAAGCGGCCCGCGACGCCCACGAGTCGGCCTGGCACCAGGTCCTGGCGGCCCAGGACGAGGCCCTGACGGAGCGGGAGTGAGGGCGGGGCGGGGCGGGGGGCGGAAGCGGTGGCGGGGCGGAAGCGGCGGCGGGGTGACGGCCGGGCCGGCCGTTGGGCTGACGGCCTGGGCTGCGTTGCCGGGGGCGGGATCCCCGGGGGGCGGGGTGCGCTCATCCGGCATCAGAGGGAGTCCGGGGGTTTCCCGCCAGTCCACTGTCCTTCCGTGTCGTGCCGGTCCCTCAAGGGCGCTCCTCCTTCGTCGTCGCGTCGCTACGCGATGGCCTTCGGCCACCCTTGACCGACCGACCCGCCCCGGAATGCCATAAGACTGCCGGGAAGCCCCAGAAGGAACGGTCAGGGGGACAGATACCCACACGGGTTCGTCAGAGATGTCCGGCCTCGTCCCCCGTCCATCCGCACCCAGCCCCCCAGGACCCGGCCGGGACGGCCGATGGCACCGCGGGGAGGGCCACACCTCCCCCGAGGGCCCATAGGCACCCTTTCCGGGTCTGGGTGCGGTCAACCCGCACCAGACAGCGACCAGATGCCCATGTCGGTAGGGGTGGGCCCGCGGACGCAGCAATTCGCTACGCGCTCCGCCCGGTTCGGCGTCCGACGGCCGTCTGGGGCTGGGCAAGGCCGCCCACGACCGGCACAAGCCGGCCTGGGATGCGACTGCGGGTCGTTTGTACCGTTTTGGCGCC
>NZ_JNZY01000016.1 GCF_000717655.1 Streptomyces katrae | reverse complement strand
GGGGGGTGGGGGGCGGGGGGCCGGGGGGGGGGGGGGGCTCGGCGGGGCCCGGGATAGGGGACAAATCAGGGGTGAGCGGGGGTCGGGTCCAGGGCTGGGCCCTACAACTCCCGTGCGGGGCTGCATACGCTGTTCCCCATGACTGACGAGCGGCCGGAGAAGCCGTTGCCGGAGCTGAGGGCGTCGGACGCCGACCGTGACCGGGTGGTGGAGCGGCTGCGGGACGCCGTCGCCGAGGGCCGGATCGACATGGAGGAGTTCGAGGAGCGGCTGGAGGCGGCGTACAAGTCGAAGACGTACGCCGAACTGGAACCACTGACCCGCGACTTGCCCGCGCCGGGCGGAGTCCCGATGGCGGTCGCGGCGTCGGCGCCCCCGGTGCATGCTCCGGGGGACCGCTCGTGGCCGTCCAGGATCGGCGGCCCGGGTCTGCCCGCAGGATCGTCGCCGGCCATCGCGGTCATGTCGTCGTTCCAGCGCAAGGGCAACTGGACGGTGCCCGCCCGCCTGGACGCGGTGGCGTTCTGGGGCGGCGGCGAGCTCGACCTGCGCGAGGCGAACTTCGCGCAGCGTGAGGTGGTCATCAACTGCGTCGCGATCATGGGCGGGATCGAGATCACCGTCCCGCCGGGCGTGGAGGTCGACGTCCGGGGCATCGGCTTCATGGGCGCCTTCGACCAGCGCGACACCCCGGGCCCGGTCACCCCGGGCGCCCCGCGGGTGGTGGTGACGGGCTTCGCCTTCTGGGGCGGCGTAGAGATCAAAACCAAACCCCCGAAGCGCTCCAAGCCCCTGCCGGGCGGCCCGGACCTCCGCAAGGAGCTGTAGCGGGGCGCCGTCACCCTCGCGGCCGAACCGGAGCCTGGGCGCTCAACGAGGCGCAGCCGGGACGGCACGGGTCGTACGGGCGGTACGGGCGGCCGGAGCCCCGGGCCGGGCCCGGCCGGGGCCTCGCAGCCCGCACGGGCCGCCGGGGGTACCGGGCCCCGCTGCCCGGCCGGGCGCGGACGCCGGCCCGCGCCCGGCCGGGCAGCGAGCGCCCGGGGCCGCCGGGTCCGGTGGGGCCGTACGGGACGCCGGGCGCCCCGAGGGCAGTGAATCGGCGTGCCGGGAACTCCCCGGGGCTCCGGGGAGTCGGATGCTATGCAGACGAAACCGGCGCCCGGGGGAAGGGAGGAACACGTGGACAACCGCACCAACGCCGTAGGCACTGGGCCTGGCCCTGGCAACGGCACTGGCATTGGCGGCTTCGTGTTCAGCGAGGCCGACGAGGAGCGCCGCCGCGGCGTCCGCCGCATGAAGACCACCGCGACCGGCCTGCTGATCCTGGTCGCGCTGGTCTACGTACTGACCACCTGGGCCGAGCACTCCGGTGCCGGCGGCTGGGCCGGGTACGTCCGGGCCGCCGCCGAAGCCGGCATGGTCGGCGCGCTCGCGGACTGGTTCGCCGTCACCGCGCTGTTCCGGCGCCCGCTCGGCCTGCCCATCCCGCACACCGCGATCATCCCGACCAAGAAGGACCAGCTCGGCATCTCCCTCGGCGAGTTCGTCGGAGAGAACTTCCTCTCCCCGGACGTGGTCCGCGCACGCCTGCACGCCCTCCGCATCGGCAGCCGCCTCGGCGCCTGGCTGGCCGAGCCCGCGCACGCCGACCGCGTCACGGCCGAGCTGGCCACCGCGCTGCGCGGAGCCCTGACCGTCCTGCGGGACTCCGACGTGCAGGCCGTCGTGGGCGAGGCCATCACCCGGCGGGCCGAGACCGCCGAGATCGCGCCGGGGATCGGCAAGACCCTGGAGAAGGTCGTCGCGGACGGCGGGCACCGCCGCGTCGTCGACCTCGTCTGCATCAAGGCCCACGACTGGCTGGTGACGCACGGGGAATCGGTGATGGGCGCCGTCCAGGGCGGCGCGCCCGGCTGGACCCCGCGGTTCGTGGACCGCAAGGTCGGCGAGCGCGTGTACAAGGAACTGCTCCGCTTCCTGACGGAGATGCGGGACATGCCGGAGCACCCGGCGCGCGGGGCGGTGGACCGGTTCCTGGCGGACTTCGCGGCCGATCTCCAGTCGGACACGGACACCCAGGCCCGGGTGGAGCGCCTGAAGTCCGAGATCCTGCAGCGGGAGGAGGTCCAGGACGCGATCGCCTCCGCCTGGACCGCGATCCGGTCGATGATCATCTCGGCGGCGGAGGACGAGCACAGCGAGCTGCGGCTGCGGGTCCGGTCCTCGCTGATGTCGCTGGGGTCCCGGCTGGCGACGGACGGCCGGCTCCAGGAAAAGGTGGAGGGCTGGATCGAGGGCGCGGTGGTGTACGTGGTGACCACCTACCGGACCGAGATCACCTCGCTGATCACGGACACGGTGGCGGGGTGGGACGCCGAGCACACGTCGCGGAAGATCGAGGCCCACATCGGCCGCGACCTGCAGTTCATCCGCATCAACGGCACGGTGGTCGGCGCCCTGGCAGGGCTGCTGATCTACGCGGTGTCGCAGGCGTTCGGCGCGTAGGCCAAGCCCTCCGCCGGGGGCCGGGAGCCGGGTGGCCGGCCCCGGCGGAGGGTCTGGCGGCCGGCCTGGCCCAGCCTGCTCGGCGGGGCCGTGCCCTGTGGCCCCTGCCCTGTGGCTCCTGCCCCGTGCCCCGTGGCCCCTGCCCGGTGGTCGGGTCAGCCTCGGTCGGCGACGACCCAGGACGCGGTCGCCACGACGGCCGCGGCCCCGAGGACGGCCGGCCAGGCCCCGACCTTCTTGGCCAGCGGGTGCGCGCCCGCGAAGCCGGCGAGGTACAGCGCGCCGAGCCCGGCCGCCGCGGGGGTGCCGCCGCGCCGGTGCCATTCCCGCCCGGCGGCCAGCCCGGCCGCGCCGAGCACGACACCGCCCAGCGGACGCTTCTTCGTCCACCGGGCGACGGCGTACCCGCCGACCAGTCCGGCGGCCGCCACTGCGGAACTCGGTACGCGCGCCATGCCCAACTCCTCAAGTCGTCTGATCTGACTGATCTGGTGATCTCACTGATCTCACTTGCGCTACTACGAGGCTAACGCGGGGGCTTGACCACTCGGCGGGCCCCCAGCGCCCCCAGGACGAGCACGGCCCCGCCGACCACACCGTCCGGCACGGCGTCCTTGACGGCGCGCGGCAGCAGCGCCACCACACCCAGGACGAGAAGGAAGGCGAGCACGCACCGGCCGGTGGCCCGAAGCAGTCTGTCCACGGGCTGCTCAACGCGCCTCGCGTCGCCCCGACACGGAGCGCGGGGAGGGGATTTGTCGCACACTCGCCGGATCCGTGCGATACGTGCTCCAGGAACCGGTCCGGCATAAATTGACTCTCCCATCCCAAACGGGAAAAAGAGGAGCTCGGACATCGTGATCTGCTACGGACGGGCCGTCCTCGACCTCGCGGACGAACTGGTCGACGCCTATGCCGACGTCTTCTCCGCTCCGCCGTGGAACGAAGACGAAGAAACCATTCGCCAGTTCGCGGTCCGCCTCCAGGCCGACGCCCGGCGCCGTGGTTTCCGTACGGCTCTGGCCCAGTCCGCGGCCGGCATCGACGGCTTCGCCACGGGCTGGCTCACCCCGGCCGCGTTCCCCAAGGACCGCGGGTACGCCCAGGTCGCGGCGCAGCTCGGCCCGGAGCGCGTGCGGGAACTCCTGACGGGTGCGCTGGAGATAGGCGAGCTCGCCGTACGCCCCTACGCGCGCGGCCACGGCACGGGCCGGACCCTGCTCACCGAGATCACCGCCGATGCCCCGGACCGGCGGGCCTGGCTGCTGACCTCCCGCCTGGCCACCGACACGGTGGCCACGTACCGGCGCCTGGGGTGGCACGAGGTCACCGCCCGGCCGGGCACGCAGACGGGGGTGATCGTCTTCCTGTCCCCGGACCACCCGGGCCGCTAGGTGTCCCCGGCCCGGGTCAGGGCATACCGCCGGCATGATCACACCGCAGCAGACGCCAGACCACACCCGGCCACCGACCCACCGGCCTCCCGGCCGGACGGCAACCGGCCGGAGGACCGTGCAGTCGGCCGGGCAGGCGACGAATGCCCGCGGGCCCGGGAAGGCGACCGGGCGGACGGCCGCCGCCCACGCGGCCCGCCGGCAGTTCAACCTGGCCACCCGCCACCAGCTCATCAGCGCAGGGGTGCCCGACGGCACGATCACCTCCCGCACCCGCCCGGGCGGGCCCTGGCAGCGCTTGCTGCCCAGGGTCTACCTCCTGCAGACCGGCCCCCCGGACCACCGCCAACGAGCCCTCGCCGCCGTCCTGTACGCCGCCGAGCCCGCCGCGGACCCGCTGTCCGGCGACACGGCCGTCCTCACCGGCGGCGCCGCCCTGGCCCTCCTCGGCATCCGCGACGTCCCGTACGCCCCGGCCGACGTCCTGGTCCGCGCCCCGCGCCCCGCGCCGGCTCACCGGGACCCCGGAGGTCCGCCCGCTGGCCACCGCGCGCTGGCCGCGAACCATCGCGGTGTCCGGCATCCCGAGCACCCGCCCGGTGCGCGCGGCGGCCGACTTCGCCGCCCGGGCCGAGGACCCCGACCGCATCCGCTCGACCCTGGCCCACGTGGTCCAGTCCGGCTGGTGCCACCCGCAGGACCTGCACGCCGAGCTCCGCGCGGCCCGCCTCCTCACCCGCCCCGCGATCCGCGCCGCCGCGTCGGAACTCGTCGCCGGGGTCCGCTCGATCGCCGAGGCCCTGGCCCGGGACACCCTCACGGCGACGGACCTCCCGACCCCGCTGTGGAACACCCGGCTGTACACCCCGGACGGCACGTTCCTGGCCAGCCCGGACGCGTACTGGCCCGACGAGGGCGTCGCCCTGGAGATCGACTCGGCGGAGTACCACTACACCCGCGACGCCTGGCACGCCACCCTCCTGCGCCGCCTGCGCCTGGAGTCCCACGGCATCCTGGTGGTCAGCGCAACCCCGTCGATGATCCGCGACACCCCGCCCCAGGTCATCGCCGCCGTCCGCACCCTCCTCACCCTGGCCGCAACCCGCCCCACCCCACCCACAGCCCAAGCCCGCGGCCACCAACAGCTCTCTCTGCCACTGCCGTTCGGTCACTGACTGGCAGCCGCCAGCAGGAAGCCGACATCCTCGTGCCTGCCGGCATGCTGGAACGCGGCGGTGATGTTCAGCACGGCCTGCCGGTCAGCGCGTTCGGTGACACCGGAGAGCACAGATTCCGCAGCCGCGTTCAGCCCTGCGGTCCGGCAGGAGTCGACGGCTGCGATGAGTTCGGGCGCGGACAGCGTCCTACCAGCACGCCACAAGAGCAGTCCGGCGTCGCGTTCCCTGCCGCTCGAGATGAACCCGGTCAGGGTCTCCAGCTCGGTCCACTGGGCCCGAGGGGAGTCCCTGTGCGGCCGGTCCCCCTCCTCAGGGGGGACCGGCACCTTCCTCCGAGCCGACGCCGCCAGCACGGAGGCGCGCGACAGAGCTCTGGAGCGGGAGCGCAGACGTCGTCTCAGCGAACGAGGAGGAAGCGGCTGCGGGCCAGACGGACGTCTATTGGGTTCAGGAACCGGGCCCGGGCTGGACACGGGACTTGAGGCGGGGGAAGCCGGCGACTCGTCAGGCGGATCTACCGGCGGGGGCTTGTCTCCCCCGGCGTGCGGGACGCAGTTGCAGTGCTGCACTCGGGCGCGCCGCCGCAGTTCCAGAAGGTCATCCAGGGAACAGGGAAGCTCCAGGCCTGCGTTGCCCGCCGTCTCCACTTCCTGCTGGACTGTCCGGAAGAACGCCGTGACCTGTGGCTCCTCCGGGATCCGACCGCCATTGAGGTGGTTGGAGAGAGTCGTTGCCACGATGTGCCCGTGCCGGGCGATCTCGGCCTGGGTTCGCGTGCTGCAGTCGCGGACCTTGCGCAGCATCGTCACGAACGTCCGGTGTTCTTCAGACAGTCCAAATGGCAGCGCTTTCCAATTTCTCGGCTTCCGTGGCACCACAACTCCAATCTCCCCGCTCAAAACTGGTTCCTCGAAGTCTTCCGGTAAAAGTCCGTCAGGTGAACCGCCTCATGTTTTCATCTGCCCTCGAAACTGGATGAAGGGTGGCTTTGGCGTCCTGTGCTGCGTAAGAGTTGTGGAGGCCGCCGGGAGTGCTGGTGGGGGATCCTCGTGCACACGGCGGCACTTCGTGACTGACGCGAACAAGGAGAGAGTCAATGGGGCTTCCGTCCTGGACGGACCAGAAGCTTGGCACCATGAAGCGTGCCGGGCTGTGGCTTGTCGCCGTGGTGGGGGAGGGGAATGTCTTCACGAAGGAAGACGTGAAGAAGGCCTTCCCCGGGGTGAGCCAGGCGGACCGCAGGGTGCGGGATCTGCGGGATTTCGGGTGGCGGATCGACACCAACCGCGAAGACCTGACGCTCGGGCAGCACGAACAGCGTTTCGTGGCGCAGGGCGACCCGGTCTGGGAACCCGGGAAGGGGACGCGGCCGGCCGCGTCTATCACGGACACCCAGCGACGTGAGGTTCTGGCGCGTGACGGGCACCACTGCCGGTCGTGCGGCATCACGTCGGGAGAGACGTTCCCGGGCACGTACGTGTCGGCCCAGCTCGATATCGCGCGGCGCCCCGTGCTGCAGCCGGACGGAACCACCCTCGTGGAACACGTGGCCGAATGTAACCGCTGCCGTGTCGGCGGCAGGGGGCTGACGGCTGACCTTCCCGACGTTCTGGCTCGCCTGAGCCGGCTCGGTGGCATGGACCGCAAGACCTTGGCGGACTGGATGCTCGCGGACGCGCGGGAGTTCGCAGAGGTGGAGCGCCTGTGGGCGGCGATCCGGACGCTGCCGGCCGATGCCCGGAACACGGTCCGCGAGGCCCTCTCGCTGCCCCCGGTCTGACAATAGGCACGACACTGGGGCCGGGTGTGAACCCGGCCCCTCGATTAGCCCCACGCACATCATGGACCTGCAGTCAGAAGGAGAACACCCCGTGAGCATGGACTTCGGCCGGCCGCCCCGCGCCGTCGAGAACCAGGAACTGGTGGAGAAGCGGCTCAAGGAAGTCAGCGCCGACGGCAGGCTGCAGGAGACGCTGACGGTCGAGTGGCGGACGAAGCCCCTGGTGGTGCAGGTCATCGATATGCCCATCGATCAGGTGTACTTCAACCCTTCGACGCACCGGATCCGGGCGCAGCGCACGTTCGATCCCGCCCGTGACGGGCTGCTCACGGCTAACCCCTGGGGCTCCGAGGGCCAGGACTACCTCGACTACCTGCTCAAGGCCCTCCCTTCGAACCCGGCCAAGCGGGACGTCGACTTCGACGAACTCATGAGCAGCCTCAAGGAGTACCGCCAGAACGAGCCGGGACTTATCACGCGTGACGGAATTCTCGTCAACGGCAACACCCGTGTGGCGGCTCTGCGCGAGCTTGGAGTGCCGAGCGTCCGGGTCGGCGTCCTCCCGGAGTCCTGCACCTGGACCGATATCAACGCGGTTGAGTTGTCCCTTCAGCTCCGTCATGACACGCGCCGGCCGTACTCGTACATCAACCGGCTGCTCACTATCGAAGAGCAGGTCACCGCGGGTCGGCCGATTGCTGAGATCGCGAAGGAGTTCCGCATCCGGACGGAGACAGCGGAGCAGGACCGATGGGTTCTGGCCACGCTCAACGACCTCGTGAACCGTTCCAAGACCGGTCCGGCCGAGCTCAAGCTGATGGATTTCGAGGACCAGCAGGAAAAGCTGAGGGAGCTCCACCGCGCCTTCGCCAAGGCCTCGCGGCAGAATCCGGCCCAGGCCGACCTGCTGAAGGAGAACAAGCTCGCCCTGATCGTGCTCGACTTCTCCAAGACGGACGTCCGTCTCGCGGACGTTGACTTCCGGGCTCGCTACCTTCAGCGCCACCTCTCCGAGGACCTCCAGAAGGTTCCTGCCCAGCCGCAGGAGGCCCGGGTGATCCCAGGGCTGAACCGTGCTGTGCGGGGCGACAGCCCCCAGGTGGCGGTGGCCAAGGAGTTCACGAACCTGCTGTTGCGGGCCAAGGCGGTGGAACGTGCGCCCGAGACGGTGACCCAGGAGGAGTCCGACCAGGCGGCCGCCCTGTGGAAGCAGGCGCGTGAAGCGGTGGAAGAGGCCCTGGTGCCGGCGGGCAAGGATGCCCGGGTCCGCAAGCGGAAGCAGGCCGCGCCGGACCGGCTCCACGATGCCGTCCAGAGCATCGATCAATGCGTGACCGACATGACGCTCGCCCGCGCCTCGCGCAACCTGGACGAGGAGACCCTGGATGAAGCCCTCCTCTCCCTCAAGGGCAGTCTGCTCAAGCTTGCCCGTGAGGCCGCGCGGATCGAGGAACACGGCGAGGGCGTCGCGTGGCTGCTCGCCGCGGTGCGGCAGGAGCAGGCGTGACCGAGCAGAGTGAACTGGGCGACCTGTCCCTGCGGATCGGCTTTGACGTCACACGGACCAAGGCTGTCCTCCGCGCCGCAGAGCCGTTCGGCGTCGATCTGACGCATCTGGCCGCGGGGTTTCCCGTAGGGGGTCAGCGCGGTCCCCTGACGCTGGAAGTACCCCTCGACGACTTCCTGTCGGGTCTCCACATCCTGTCGGACTGGCCGCACGCCGAATCCGTGGAATGGGAGGGAGAGCTCCTCACCCTCGTCAACGACGTCCTCGACGACGCGGACCAGGCAGCCGACTACCTGGACCACAGCACCGAGCGCGTTGACGGGGTGGAGGCCGGATCCCTCCCCGGCAGTCTCGGTGCTGGGTGGCGGGCGGATCTGACCAGCTTTCAGCGCCGGGACATCGCCCGGCTGCTCTCCATGCGCCATGGTGCGAACTTCAGCGTCCCGGGGGCGGGTAAGACCCGGGTCGGACTCGCCGTGTACGCGGCGACGAAGGAGAAGGGCGACGCCCGGAGGCTGCTGGTCGTCAGCCCGAAGTCCGCCTACGAGTCGTGGATCACCGAAAGCGGCGAATGCTTCGACCAGGCGCCGGTGACCAAGGTCATGGGAAGGGGCCCGGATCCGCACGCCGAGATCATGGTGATCAACTACGAGCGGCTCGACCGCTCCCTCACCGGGCTGGCGGGCTGGCTGCGGGCCGCGCCCTCCATGGTGATCCTGGACGAAGCGCACCGGATGAAGCTCGGAGCGGACGGCACGTACGGAAGCGCCTGCATGGCTCTGGGCCCCCTGAGCCGCCGACGGCTGATCCTCACGGGCACGCCCGCCCCGAACGGGGCACGGGATCTGGAGAACCTGTTGTCATTCGTCTGGCCCGGTCATGGACGCCGGGTGGTGACCCAGGCGGTGGCGGGCGGGGACCTCGCGCATGCCAGCTCCGTGCTGCGGCCGCTCTTCACACGGACCACGAAGAAGGAACTGGGGCTGCCGCCCTTCCAGCCGGTCATCCGCTCGGTGCCTCTGGACGGTCTGCACAGAGAGATCTACGACGCCCTCGTGGGGCGCTTCACCGCCCGGGCGGAATTGTCCCGTGAGGATTTCGATGGCCTGGGCAAGGCGATGCTCAGGCTGCTCATGGCTGCTACGAGCCCCGCCCTGCTGGTCGAAGGGACCAGCAAGTACGAGCCCCTCAATTTCCAGGTGCCTCCTCTGGAGATCCCGGAAGGAGAGTCGCTCTTCAAGCTGCTCCAGAACCTGCACCAGCACGAGGTGCCGCCGAAATATCTCGAAGTCCGCGACATCGTGTCGAAAAACGCGGCCGCCGGGCGGAAGACATTGGTGTGGTCGACGTTCGTGCGGAATATCACCAGCCTGGAACGGGTCCTCGGAGACTTCCAGCCCGCCGTGGTCCATGGCGGTACGGCGGACAGGGAGGAGGAGATCCGCAGGTTCCGGGCGGACGCGGACTGCAGCGTCCTGATCTCCAACCCGGCCACCCTGGGCGAAGGCATCAGTCTTCACCGTGAGTGCCACGACGCGGTCTATGTCGACCGGGATTTCATGGCAGGCCGGTTCCTTCAGAGTCTGGACCGCATCCACCGCCTGGGGCTGGCCCCGGACACGCAGACCCGGGTGACCGTGCTTGCCTCCTCTGGCACGATCGATGAGGTGGTGGCGCTCAGGCTCGCGGAAAAGCTCGAGTTCATGGGTGCGATCCTCGATGATCCATCAGTCCGGCAGCTGGGTGATCTCCAGGAGGAAGGCCCTGTGACGGCGGGCATGGACGAAGCCGATGTGCGCGCCCTCCTGGAGCACATGGGGGCGGCGCCGGCCCGGTGAGACCACCGTGGCGAACGTGCGCCAGCTGACGGGTGGCGCACCAGCTCCTGCCAGGAGGGGGCGCGCTGTCAGTGGCAGATGCGACACTTGCCTGTCTGCATCTGCCACACCAGGAGGACTCGATGGGTGCCAGCGAGCGAACGCTGACCTCGATTGAGATTTGCGCCGGAGCCGGGGGACAGGCCATCGGCCTCCACCAGGCAGGCTTCAGCCACCTAGCGCTCGTCGAGATCGACCAGTACGCCGCGGCGACGCTGCGCCGCAACATCGCTCATCGAGACGGCTGGGAATTCGAGCGTGAATACTGCGACATCATCCACAAGGATGTCAATGAATTCAAGCCGCTCAGTGAACTGGAAAAGCCGGTCGGATACCTTGGTGGGCCGCTCAAGGAACGCGATCTTGACCTTCTCGCGGGCGGAGTCCCGTGCCCCCCTTTCTCGCATGCGGGAAAGCAGCTGGGCAAGGATGACGAGCGTGACCTGTTCCCTCGCATGCTTGAACTCGTCGACGAGCTCAAGCCGAAGGCCGTCATGATCGAGAACGTCCGGGGAATTAAGGACGACAAGTTCCAGGACTACCGCGACTGGGTGGTGGCGCGCCTGGAAGGCGGCGTTGCCAAGGACCCGCAGACCGGTGAGAAAGTCGAGTACAAAGGCGACTACCGGGTCTGCGGCTGGGAAGTTCTCGAGGCCAGCGACTTCGGAGTGCCGCAGCTACGCCCGCGGGCCATCCTCGTAGCCATCCGGACCGACGTGCTGGGGGATGCAGAATTCGAGTGGCCGGAGCCGAAGCCGGGAGCGTTTACGGTACGGGCTGCTCTTGGCACGTCGATGAGAGCGCGGTTCAAGCCCTTCGTGGACAAGGGCGGGGTGCTGGGAGCCAAGGCACAGGAAGCCCTTGAGCGTTGGGAAGGCAAGCCCGACGGGATCGCCCCGACACTCGTCGGCGGATCCAAAAAGCATGGCGGCGCCGACCTTGGCCCCAGCCGTGCGAAGGCCGCGTGGAAGCTCTTCGGAGTCAATGCCCTGGGCGTCGCCAACTCACCTGACGAAGTTGAGGACAAGAAGAGCTGGGAACGGGACCTCCTCCGCGAAGAAGGCCCGATGCTGACCGTCACACAAGCCGCGATCATCCAGGGCTTCCCCGAAGAGTGGGACTTCGCAGGGGACAAGAAGACGGAGAAGCCGCTGCCGGGTAAGACTGCCCAGTACCGTCAGGTAGGCAACGCATTCCCCCCGCCGGTGGCCCACGCCGTCGGCGAGTCCATTGCCAAGGTGCTGCGCGCCGCGCGCCCCGCAGGGCAGAGCGGCAGTTAACCGTCGTCTCCGGTCCGGGAGCGGCTCTGACGCTCCCGGACCGCTTGGGCGATCTCCGCCGCGCAGCGGCCCGATTCCTCATGCTCCCAGAAGCGGAGCACGAGCCAGCCGGCTTCCGTCAGCTTCTGGTCGGTATCGCGGTCGCGGGCGATGTTCCTGGCAACTTTCTCCGACCAATAGCCTGGGTTCGTTCTCGGCGGTACGTAGTGCTCTGGGCAGCCGTGCCAGTAGCAGCCGTCGACGAAGACGGCCACCTTGGCCGGCCGGAAGACGAGGTCCGCCGTCCGGCGGAGATCCGGAACCGGGCGGACGGCAACCCGGTAGCGCAGCCCCTGCGCGTGGACGAGTCGGCGGATGACCTTCTCAGGATTCGTATCGCGGCTCCTGATGGCCTGCATATTGCGCCGACGAGCTGCTGAGGAAGCCCAGGAACCTTCGGGCGGCTGCCAGTCCGGCTCATCCGGCACTGCTGTGCTCTCCGTCCATCCGCAAGGCGATCCAGTCCTCAGGCCCCAGCGTGATCTTGTGGGCCGCCGCAATGTCCCGCTGCTCCGGAAACTTGCCACACAGCAGCGTAAGGCCGCCACGTTCCAGGCTCGCCCTCACGTTCCGGGCGCGCCTCAGAGGGTCGTGCTTTCCTGCCCCTACCGTCGAGAGCACGCTGCGCGGGATCACGTGCCCTGCCAGGAACTGGAACATCATCGTGAGCCGCGGCTCCTGACCCGGCTTCTCGGCCAGCACCTGCCCGGCTTGTTCCGGCGTGAGGAGGGTCAGGGGATTCACGGGGAGCGGAGTCCAGTCGTAAAGCGGAAAGCTCCAGTTATCGCGGGCGTGCACCGCGAGCCCACGCTTGCCATCGCGGTTGCCTGCGCCACGGTAGAGCCAGGAACGGTGCGCGCGGACCAGCCATGAACGGTGCCTGCTCTTCCCCAGCTGTATCTGCGTGCAGATGCAGACCTGGCATTGCGCCTCGGCTGGGATCGACCAGTTGGATCCCACGGTCGCTTTGATGTCGACGGGCACGTCGGCGATCAGGGTGTCGAGCGGAGGCTCTTTCGGCAGACCGAAAGACCGTAGTACCTCGTACTCGAGTTTGGCGCCGACCGAGGCCTTCTCACCCGGATGGACGTCGGGGGCCAGCAGGTCGTACCGGCCTGTCCTGGGGCCGTCGAGGACGTAGTCGATCGCATTGGCTATGGCGCGCGTGTAGAGCCCCCCAACGTTGCGAGTCCGCAGCGAGTCCACCACGGCCAGCATTTCGGAGTCCTGCTCCGGAGCCAGCAGGACGTGCTCTCCGGCTAGCGTATTGACGCAGACCTCCCCCGGCTCCTGCAGAACGAGCCGTCGGCCTCTGCTCATCGGCCCTCAGCCTCGGCGGAGCCGTGGCACTCCGCGTACGGCTTGCCCGAGGTGCACCAGCAGGGGGACGTGGGGGTGGGGGGCCAGGGGGTGGCTTTGCCGCGGGCTGCCAGGGTCGTGGCGTATTCCGGGAGGAGGGACGGGGAGGCCGGGGAGGTTTTCTCCGATGCCGCGAAGGCCTCGTACGAGGGGACGCTCGCCGTCACGATGCCGAGGTTCGTCGTACCCGAGGCCGCCAGGGCACGCAGGGACGTCTCGATCTCCCGCAGGTGCGCCTCGTGCGAGGGGTACTCCGCCGACAGCGTGGGGTACGACGTGAGGAGCTCGGCCAGTTCCCGCTGGGGCCAGTGGAGGATCGCCACCGGGAACGGGCGGGACAGGGCGGCGCGTCGGTCGCCCAGTTCGGCGCGGAGGCGGGCGATCTCGGCGCGGAGCTCGGCCGGGTCGTCGGAGCCGAGGGCCCAGATGCGCTTCGGGTCGTGGAGCTCGTCCAGCGGAATCGGGCCGATGTGGCGGGTGTCGGCGACCATGTCCCAGTCGTCGTGCGGGAGTCCGAGGAGGCGGCGGAC
This sequence comes from Streptomyces katrae, assembly GCF_000717655.1. Classification (GTDB taxonomy): domain Bacteria; phylum Actinomycetota; class Actinomycetes; order Streptomycetales; family Streptomycetaceae; genus Streptomyces; species Streptomyces katrae_B. The sequence continues at coordinate 119,169 of NZ_JNZY01000016.1, read as the reverse complement.
GCGGTGGCGGCCCGTCAGGAGGGCCGTGGTGGCCGGGGTGAGGGGCGCACTCTCCGTGATCAGGAGGGTGGCCGCCTGGGTGAAGCACTCCTCCGAGGCGGTCAACTCGTCGTGGGCTTCGAGGGCTTCCGCAATGACCTCCCAGGGGGCCGGGTCCGCGGGGGCCGCCGCGCGGATGCCCTGGATGAGGGCGCGGGCCTCGGGCTCGTGGCCGTACTCCCACAGGTTCGCGGCCTGGAGCGCCTTGATCAGGTGGGGGTCGGCGGGTGAGGCGGCGAGGAGCTGGTCGTACAGCGCGCTGGCGCGGTCCCGGGCGTCACCCAGTTCGAGGTGGGCCGCGGCCTGGAGGAGCAAAGGCTCCTGGTCCTCGGGGTAACGGGTCGCCGTGCGGATGAGGCGCTCGGCTTCGGCGATGTGCTCGGCAGGCGTGTCAGGGCGCATGGTTCACACCGTACTGCGGCTGGTCTGTTGACGGGGGAGGACTTAAGGTGCAGCCCGTGCGGGATCACATGCGTGTGGTGGTGCAGGGGAGCGGGCGACGCTCTCGCCGGGCCGGTCTCGCCGGGGTGCTGTGGGGCGCCGCCGAACTGGCCGTCACCGTGGGCGTGGTGGTGTTGTTGCTGGTGGTGCACCAGGTGTGGTGGACCAACCGGCAGGCCCTCGCCGGCGCGCACGAGCAGGTCCGGGAGTTGGAGAGGGAGTGGAGCCTCCCTGCTGATGTGGGTTCCGATGCCTCCGCGGCTGCGGAGCCTTCCGTGGCGCCTTCTGTTTCTGCTTCCGCTGCTGCGTCCGGGGCGCCGGTCGCCTCCGCGGCGCCGGCTCCGCCCGCCGCCCGGCCGACGCCGGCGCCGGAGTCGGCGTACGGGGTGCTGCGCATCCCGCGGCTCGGTGTCGTCGTGCCCGTCGCGCAGGGGGTCGACAAGCGGGCCGTGCTGGACAAGGGGTACGCCGGGCACTACCCGGGGACCGCGCAGCCCGGGGCGCAGGGGAACTTCGCGCTCGCCGGGCACCGCAACACCCACGGCGAGCCGTTCCGGTACATCAACCGGCTGCGGGCGGGGGACGAGCTGATCGTCGATGTACGGGGGCGGCGGTACACGTACGTGGTGGGGAAGGTGCTGGCGGAGACCAGCGAGCGGGACACCGGAGTGATCGCGCCCGTGCCGCGCAGCACGGTCCGGCCGGAGTACGGGTACGGCGAGCCGGGCGCGTACATCACGCTCACCACCTGCACTCCCGAATACACCTCCACATATCGGCTCGTGGTGTGGGGAACTTTGAGGAGATAGCCCGCGTCCTTGTATGCAGTGAGTACGGATCTCGGGAGGGGGGCGGACAGTATGGCTCGGCATGATCATGGGCGGCTGGTGATGCCGCTGCTGATGTCCCTCCTGATCTCCCTGCTCCTGTTCGCCGGGCTTCTCGGGTTCCTCGGGCTGTTCGCCGGGGAGGGCGGGCTGCGCGGGCTCGGGGCCGTCGTGGTCGCGCTCGCCGCCACCGTCGCCGTGGGTGCCGCGGCGCTCGCCGCCCGGCTGGTACGGCCCGTGCCGCCCCACCGCATACGCACCGCGATACGTGATCGTGAGCAGCGCACTGCGTTCCTGCCGCAGCGCGATCCCGATGCCTCGGGCCGGTCGCGGCCCAGGGCGCCCGGCCGGCTCGTCCTGACGGCCGCGTAGGGGCACCTGCTCCATTCCTGTTGGTCTGCCGTCGTGCCCCTCGTGGTCGTCGCGCCGAAATGCAGTTCTTTCGACGTTGACGAGACCCCTCGGAGGGCCCGCGTGTCCGTTTTCACCTCTCTTGTTGTCGAGCTGGGCCGGTTCCTGGAGCCGGTACTGGCCGAGTCCGCGACCGCTGCCGCGATCGTGCTGTTCACCGTGCTCGTACGGCTCGCCCTGCATCCGCTGAACCGGGCCGCGTTCCGCGGTGCGACCCCGGTGGCCGGATGTCTGCCCGTACTGCTCCAGCTGCCGGTGTTCTTCCTCATGTACCAGGCCTTCTCCTCGTCCGGGGAGCTGCTGGACCACCGGCTGTTCGCCGCCCCGCTCGGGGCCAGGTGGAGCGATGCCCTCGGGGACGGCGGCTTCCTCGGGGCGCAGGGGCTGGTCTTCCTCGGGCTGTTCGCCGCCATTGCGGCGGTCGCCGCGTGGAGCGCCGTTCGGGGGCGGCGTACTGCCGCCCTGGCTGCTGCAGCGGCGGCTTCGGCTCCGGTGGCGGCCGTCCCCCGGGCAAAGGGCAAGTCCGGGGTCGCCGCCGAGGTGAGCGCCGAGCAGCAGGAGATGCTGCGCAAGCTGGGCGGCGTACTGCCGTTGCTGTCGTTCGGGACGCTGATCACGGCGGCCGTGGTGCCGCTGGCCGCCGGGCTGTACCTGGTGACCACCACCGCATGGTCCGTGGCGGAGCGGGCCTGGCTCCAGTACCGCAAGGAGGCGGCCGAGGGCCGCGAGCGTTCCAGTCTGTGAACAGGGTCTTGCGGATGGGGCGGCCATCTTGGAGGATCAACCAATTCTCCGATGGCCGCAACCCATCGGCAGGCCCGTGCTTGCCCATGGGCCGACCACCCACGACCACGGGAGAATGCCCATGAAGCTGCTGCGTGTCGGACCGGTCGGAGCGGAGCGTCCCGCGCTGCTCGACCAGGACGGGACCCTGCGCGACCTGTCCGGCCTGATCACGGATGTGGACGGCGCCCTGCTCGCCGACGACTCCGTGCTGTCCCGGGTACGGGACGCGGCGGCGGCCGGCGAGCTTCCGGTGCTGGACGCGGAGGGCCTGCGGATCGGTGCGCCGGTGGGCAGGATCGGCAAGATCGTGGGCATCGGGCTGAACTACTTCGGGCACGCGGCCGAGATCGGTGCGGAGCCGCCGGCCGAGCCCATCCTGTTCCTCAAGGCCGCGGACACCGTGGTCGGCCCGGACGACACCGTGCTGATCCCGCGCGGCAGCGTGAAGACCGACTGGGAGGCCGAGCTCGGCGTCGTCATCGGCGCCGCCGCCCGCTACCTGTCCTCCGCTGCGGAGGGCCTGGCGCACGTGGGCGGATACACGCTGGTCAACGACGTCTCGGAGCGCGAGTTCCAGATCGAGCGCGGCGGCACCTGGGACAAGGGCAAGAACTGCGAGACGTTCACCCCGCTGGGGCCGTGGCTGGTCACCGCCGACGAGGTCGAGGACCCGCAGGTCCTTGACGTGAAGCTGTGGGTCAACGGCGAGCTCAGGCAGGACGGAAACACCGCCGACCAGATCTTCCCGGTCGGCGAGGTCGTCCGGTACCTGAGCCAGTTCATGACCCTGTACCCGGGCGATGTCATCGTCACCGGCACCCCGGCGGGAGTGGCCATGGGCCAGCCGGAGCCGAAGCCGTACCTGCGCGCCGGTGACGTCGTGGAGCTGGAGATCGAGGGCCTCGGGCGTCAGCGCCAGGAGTTCAAGAGCGCGTAGCCGCGAGCGGGCGGGCGAAGCGTGAGGGGGGCCGCCTTTGGCGGTCCCCCCTCCCCTCCGGTCACCTCCGGATGCGTGCGTACGGACGCGGTGCCGGCCGGTCAGCCCTTCGAGGACCCGCGGCGTCGGCGGCCGGCGAAGACCAGGCCCGCGCCCGCGCCGAGCGCCGCGGCGCCGCCGCCCGCGATCAGGGCGGTCCGGGTGCCCGTGCTCGCGAGCGTGCCGGACCCGCCCACCGCGGTCAGCTGGGTGGTGCCGTTCGCCGTCGTGCCTGTGGCCACCGTGTGCCGGACGCTGCCGTCCTTGCCCGCGTCCGTCTTGCCGCTCTGCGCGTCGGCGGCGGCCTTGTCCTTGTCGCGTGCCGTGAACTGCCCGGTCTTCAGGAACTCGACGCGGTCCGCGGGCGTGCCATTGATCGCGGTGATCGCGGCCTTCTTCAGTTCCGGGCCGGCCTTGTTGAGCATCGCCCAGATCAGGACCATGTTGTCGTCGTCGCGCAGCTCGTGCTGCGTGGTCGTCACGAACGTGCGCAGCTCCGCCGGGGTCGGGTTCCCCTTCAGGAGGCGGATGATGCCCTCCTTGAGGCCCGGGCCGGCGCCGTCGAGCATCGCGAACAGCGCCACCCGGTCGTCCACCGCCCGGATCTTGTGCTGCCCGTGCGCGACGAACTCGCGGACCTCCTCCGGCGTCCCGCTGTCCAGCAGCCGGTTGACCGCCTCGGTGATCCCGCGGCCGGCCCCGTCGAGCATGCGCGCCAGCTCGACCCTGTCGTCCTCGAAGCGGGCCGTGTGCTGTCCGTTCTCGAGGAACTCGGTCAGCGCGGCCTGGGTGTCCGCCTTCAGTGCGGCCTTGCCGGCCTTCTGTACGGCCGGGCCGCCGGCGCTGATGATCTGCGAGACCCGTACCCGGTCGTCGGTGAGCTGCTCGCGGGCCCACTCCACCTCGAGGAACTTCCGCATGTCCGCGGCCGATCCCCTGAGCGCCTTCTCGGCCGCCTCGCGTACGCCCGGCCCGCTCGACGGGTCCGCGAGGATCGCCTGGATGGCGGCCCGGTCCTTCGCCGCCTGGGGGCCCTCGGCCGGGTTCTCGGCCGGCTTGTCCGCGGGCCTGTCCGCGGGCCGGTCCGCGGGCTTGTCCTCCGGCTTCGCAGCCGGCCTGTCCGCGGGCCGCGCCGCCGGTTCGTCCGCGGTCTGGTCCGGCACGGTCGGAGCGGCCGGTGCGGCCGGTGCGGCGGGCGCCGGGGAGTCGGCGGCGAAGGCCGGAGACGCGAGCAGGACGGCCGGGGCCATCGCGGCGGTGGCGACGACCGATGCGATCCGGGGCAGCTTCACAGACAGGTTCCGTTCTTCACACATGTGATGATCTACAACCTGTGCAGGATAGATGGCCCCTGCACCTCAAACTGTCCATTTTCAAGACATGGCGGCACCCAGCTCTACGGTCACTCCGTCCCGGGACGAGATCCGCGCCGCCTCCAGCACCGCAAGGCACTGCGCAGCCTCGTGCGCGCTGACCGGCGCCGGGCCGCCTTCGCGCAGGGCCGCCGCCACCGCCGCGTAGTACGCGGGGTAGTCGCCCGGCACGGTCGGCACCGGGGCCCCGCCGCCGGTCAGCGGGGACTCGCCGGAGCCCACCCGGCCCCACAGGTGCTCGGGCTCCTCGCCCCACGGGGTCTCCCCGACGCCCGGCCGCTGCCCGTCGCGCAGGGCCGCCTCCTGCGGATCCAGCCCGTACTTCACGTAGCCCGCGCGGGAGCCCAGCACACGGAAGCGCGGACCCAGCTGCGCGGTGGTGGCGCTGACGTAGAAGTGGGAACGGACGCCGTTCGCATGCGTGACGGCGATGAAGGTGTCGTCGTCCGCCTCGGCGCCGGGGCGGCGTACGTCGGTCTCCGCGTACACGCGCACGGCCGGGCCGAACAGCACCAGCGCCTGGTCGACGACATGGCTGCCGAGGTCGTACAGCAGGCCGCCGACCTCCTCCGGGGCCCCGGACTCGCGCCAGCCGCCCTTGAGCTGCGGGCGCCACCGCTCGAACCGGGACTCGAAGCGCTGGATCTCGCCGAGTTCGCCGTCGGCGAGGAGGCGGCGCAGGGTGAGGAAGTCGTTGTCCCAGCGGCGGTTCTGGAACACGGACAGGAACGTGCCGGTCTTGTCGGCGAGGGCGGCGAGTTCGCGGGCCTCGGCGGCGGTGGCGGCGAGCGGCTTGTCCACGACGACCGGGACGCCGGCGTTGAGCGCGGCGCTGGCGAGCGGGACGTGGGTCTTGTTGGGGGAGGCGACGACGATCAGGTCGAGGGCCGGGGTGAGGTCCCAGAGCTCCTGCGCGGAGCCGACGATCCGGACGCCGGGGTACGCCTCGCGCGCCTGGGCCTGCCGGCCGGGGTCGGAGGTGACGACCGTGTCGAGGACGAGGCCGTCCGTGGCCGAGACGAGCGGCGCATGGAAGACGGAGCCGGCGAGTCCGTAGCCGACGAGGCCGACGCGGAGGGGGGCGGAGGCGGAGGTGGTGGCGGTCATGGCTCCCACTTTGGCAACAGTGTTGCCTAAGTGCAAGGAGGGTGGACAATGGAGAGGTGGACCGGGAGAGCAAGGGCAACGGAAGCGGCGTGAACCTGCCGGCGCTGCGCGGGCACAACGACGCGCTGGTGCTCGGCCTGCTGCGCGAGGCGGGCATCGAAGGCCTCAGCCGCGCTGACCTCGCGGCGCTCACACGTCTCACCCCGCAGGCCGTCAGCAAGATTGCGGCGCGGCTGCGGGCGGAGGGGCTGGTCGCCGAAGCCGGGCGCGGCGAGTCCACCGGGGGCAAGCCGCGGACGCTGCTCCGGCTGGTCTCGGGTGCCCGGCACGCCGTCGGCGTCCACGCGGACCGCGACGAGCTGCGGGCGGTACGGGTGGACATTGCGGGCACCGTCGTCGACCGGCTCCGAGGCCCCCTGGACTTCCGGGCCGGACCGGAGGCCACCGCGGAGGAGGTCGTACGCGCCGTGATCCGGCTGTGCGGGGAGGCGGGAACGCGGTCCCTGCTGGGCGTGGGCGTCGCCACGCCGGGGCCGCTGGACTGGCAGACGGGCGTACTCGGGCGGGTGACGGGACACCCCGACTGGGAGGGGTTCCCGCTGCGGCAGGCGGTGGCGGAGCGGCTCGGAGCCGAGGCCCCGCCGGTGGTGCTGGACAAGGACACCAGCGCGGGCGCCGCCGCCCCCGGCCGCCGTGCCTTCGAAACCTCGCTCTACCTGCACCTGAGCACCGGGCTGGGGGCCGGGCTCCGGCTCAACGGCGAGGTCTACCGGGGGGAGCGGTCCGCGGCCGGGGAGTTCGGACACCAGGTCCTGAGCCTGGACGGCCCGCCCTGCCGGTGCGGAGGCCGCGGTTGCGCGGAGGTGCTCTGTCTCGCCGCGGTGGCCCGCGGCGACCTCCCGGAGGCAGCGCGGATCCTGGGCGAGGGCGCTGCGAACGTGGTCGCGCTGCTGGACGTGGACCGGGTGTGGCTCGGGGGGCGGGTGGTGGACTCCGCCCCGGAGGTTTTCACGCAGGGCGTCCGCCGCGTCCTGGCGGCCCGCACCCTGGGCGGCCCGATTCCGGAGGTCGCCGCGTCCGAGGACGGCGTCGCCGAAGGCGCGGCGGAACTGGCCCTGGCCCCGCTCTTCGGCCGCGTGCGCTGAGGGTCCATCGCCCGGCGCGATCACGCAGCCTTCCGCGGTGGCCGTCCGTGCGTCGCGGCGCCGTCCGTGCATCGAGGCCGTCCGTGCATTGAGTGAGGCGCCGTCCGTGCACCGAGGCCGTCCGTGCTTCACGTCCGTCCCCCGGAACCGTGATGCGGCGGCGGATTCCTGGCGCGACGTCATGCAACGCGCCGGCCTGCGTGTGGGGGTGAGCCGGTGCTGTCGCCGAGGGGCGCGGTGACGGTGGTGACGGTGTGGGTGCCGCCCGGCGGTGGGTGCGCCGCCGGCGGCGAGCCCGTGGGGGCGGTGGCCCGGCCCCGTGGGCCGATCAGGCGTAAGCGCGGGGTGGGGTGGCGTGGCGGGAGGAGGGGGGTGTGGGGGCGTGGGAGGGTGCGGGGAGGCCGGGGTGATTGTCGCCTCGTCCGACCATCCTCCCGTCCGGCGAGCAGCGAAGCGAAGGTCTTCCATGCGACTGCGCAAAGCCCTTGCCCTTTCCGCCGCCCTGGTCGTCGTCGCCCTCTCCGCGCCGAACTCCGCCGCGGACATCGGCAACGGCGGCGGCGCCCACCCCGCGCCCGCGCTGCCGTCCCGGATCGAGGCCACCTGCGGCGACGGGAAGAGCACCGCCTTCCCCATCGGTGCCCGGATCCGGGGCGGGCCGGCCGTGTACCGGACCGGCGGCGGGCCGCAGACCTGGTTCCTGGACCTCACGAACACGACGAACTCCGAGTGCACCGCCATCCACCCCGTCGTGGTGTTCACGGACAAGGCCCGCGCCCTGCTCCCCGCCCACTTCCGGATGGAGTTCGAGGCCCCCGGCGGAACCCTCCCCGTCAGCCTCGAGCGGAGTGACCGCGACGAGATCATCGCCGTCTTCGACGGCGGCGAGGCCTTCTCCGGCTTCGCCGTGCGCGGCGGAGGCTCGCTGACCGTCACGGTCCGCCTGTCCTTCGCGCCCAGCGCCCCCGCCGGCGAGGTGGTCGCCGACGCCGCCCTCGTGCAGCGGCGGGCCGACGACGGCGACTGGGTCGGCGAGGCCGGCGGCTACCGGTTCTCCATCGAGGGCCCCGAGGAGGAGAGGGGCGAGGCCGGCGCCCTCGCCCACACCGGGCCCCGCGACTGGGCGTTCGCCGCGGGCGCCGCGGCCGCCCTCGCCGCCGGCGGCGGCCTCCTGCTGACGGCCCGCCGACTGCGAACCCCCGCATAGCCGGGCCGCCGCCCCGACCCCGGGCCCGCCGACGCCCGCCGACGCCCGCCGACGCCCGTCGACCCCCGCCGGCCCGCCCCCGCGCACGCCGGGTGCCCCGCCGGTCCCCGTCCCCCTCGGCACCCCCGGGTACGGCCGGGCCCCCCGCGTACCCTCCCCGCACCCGGGGCCCCCGGTGCGGGGAGGTCCCCAGCCCCGCCGGGTACTCCCCGGCACGCCGCCGCCCCCGTACCCCGTCGCGCTGATCTGCGTACACCCCCGCCGCGTACAGTCCCAGGGTGGAAGAACAGAACCGGCATCACCGTCCCGGCTCGCCCGTTCGGTCCGGGATTCCGGAGCACGGGCGCATCCCCAAGTACTACGCCGTCAAGGCCCTCGTCGCCGACCTCCTCGACGACCTCGGCGAGGGCGGGCTGCTGCCCACCGAGCGGGATCTCGCCGAGCGGTACGAGGTGTCCCGCGAGACCGTGCGGCAGGCCCTGCGCGAGCTGCTGCTGGAGGGGCGGCTCCGCCGCTCCGGCCGCGGGACCGTCGTCGCCGGGCCGAAGCTCGAACAGCCCCTCTCCCTCGCGAGCTACACCGAGGGCGTACGGCGCCAGGGCCGCCGGCCCGGCCGTCACCTCATCGGGCTCGAGCAGTTCCCCTGCCCGCCCGAACTCGCCCCCGGCATCGGCGCCGAGCCCGGCGAGCCCGTCTGGCACCTGGAGCGCGTCCTGCTCGCCGACGACGAGCGGGTGGGCCTGGAGAGCACGTACGTCCGGGTGGCGCGGGCGCCCCGCCTCGACACCGAATTCCAGCCGGACTCCTCCTTCTACGGGTACCTCCTCGACCGGCTCGGCATCTCGTTCGGGGACGCCGACGAGAAGCTGGAGACCGTCCTCGCCACCCCCCGCGAGGCCCTGCTGATCGGCACCCCGCCGGCCCTCCCCATGCTGCTCATCCACCGGTTCTCCCGGGACCGGGACGGGCGTCCGCTGGAGCGGGTGCGTTCGCTCTACCGTGGTGACCGGTTCAGCTTCACGACCCACCTCCGCCCTGAGTAGCCCCGAGCGGATCACCGGTAAGGCGGCCCAAAAGGGACGTATTCACGACGCGTTCAAGTAACGAGAAGATAACGGGTCTAGTCCAGGCGTCGAGGGCTGTTCACCGTCCCGTCGTCACCGCGATCCCCCCGGTCCACGGGCCGCGACCACCGTGGAACGCGTGAGAGTCATAGTCGTCGGAGGCGGCGTGGTCGGCACCATGCACGCCTGGCAAGCAGTCGAACGCGGCCACGAGGTCGTCCAGATCGAGCGAGAGGCGGAGGCCCGAGGCGCGTCACTGCGCAATTTCGGCCAGATCTGGGTCAGCGGACGGGCCGGGGGCGAGGAGCTCGAGACCGCCCTGCGGGCCCGCGAGCTCTGGGAGCGGATCGGCGCGGAGGTGCCCGGCCTGGGCTTCCGCGCGATCGGCTCCCTCACCCCCGTCCGCAACGCCCGCGAGTACGCGGTCGCCGAGGCGGCCGCCGCCCGCCCCGACGCCGCCGCCCGGGGCTACGAACTGGTCACCGCCGAGGAGGCCCGGCGGATCAACCCCGCCCTGCGCGGCGCCTTCGAGGCCGCCCTGTGGTGCGAGCGGGACGCGGCCGTCGAGCCGCGCACCGCCCAGCTCCACCTGCGCGAAGCCCTCGAGGCGAGCGGCCGCTACACCTTCCTGCCCGGACGGGAGGTGCGCGAGGTCGTCGGCAACGGTGCCGTCCGCGACGACCACGGCGACGTCCACCAGGGCGACGCCGTCATCCTCGCCACCGGCGCCTGGCTGTCCGGACTCGTCCGCGAGCTGGTCCCCGGCCTGCCCGTGCGCCGCGTCCGGCTCCAGATGATGCAGACCGCCCCGCTAGGCGAGGAGCTCACCACCTCCCTCGCGGACGCCGACAGCTTCCGCTACTACCCCGCGTACCGGAGCGACGCGCTCGACGCCCTCAACGCCGAGCAGGCGCAGGCGCCGATCGCCGCCGCGCACAAGATGCAGCTGCTGATGGTCCAGCGCCAGGACGGGGGACTGACCATCGGTGACACCCACGAGTACGAGCACCCCTTCGCGTTCGACACCCGCGAAGACCCGTACGCGTACCTCACCGAGGTCGTCGAGTCCTTCCTGGGCCGCCCGCTGCCGGAGATCCGGCGCCGCTGGGCGGGCGTGTACGCGCAGTGCACCGACACCACCCGCGTCGTCCACCGCCAGCAGGTGGCCGACGGCGTATGGCTGGTGACCGGACCCGGCGGCCGCGGGATGACCTGCTCGCCCGCCATAGCCGAGACCACCGCGAACGAACTGGGCTGGTAGAGAACATGAGCGACAGCAGCATGAAGAACGCGTCCCGCAACCTCGTCGTCCTCGACATGGCCGGCACCACCGTCGCCGACGGCGGCCTCGTCGAGCGCGCCTTCGAGCGCGCCGCCGAACGCATCGGCGTCGAGCCGGGCACCACCGAGCACGCGGCCAAGCTCCAGTACGTCCGCGACACCATGGGCGAGTCGAAGATCTCCGTCTTCCGCCACCTCTTCGGCACGGAGGAGACGGCCCGGCGCGCCAACTCCGCCTTCGAGGAGGCGTACGGCGAGCTCGTCGACGGCGGGCTCATCGCCGCGGTCCCCGGCGCCCGCCGGGCCATCGAGAAGCTCCGCGCCGACGGCCGCACCGTCGTCCTGACCACCGGCTTCGCCCGCGTCACCCAGGACGCCATCCTCGACGCCCTCGGCTGGCAGGGCCTGGCCGACCTCACCCTCTGCCCCGCCGACGCGGGCGGCCGCGGCCGGCCCTACCCCGACATGGTGCTCGCCGCGTTCCTGCGCACCGGCGCCGCAGACGACGTACGGGAGGTCGTCGTCGCCGGCGACACCGCGTACGACATGCTCAGCGGCCGCCGCTCCGGCGCCGGGACCGTGGCCGGCGTCCTCACCGGCGCCCACGACCTCGCCGCGCTCACCGAGCACGGCGCGACCCACGTCCTCGACTCGATCGCCGAACTGCCCGCGGTCCTGATGGAGTCGCCGTGAGCGGCATCCGCTTCGAGGGCGTCAGCGTCGCGTACGGCGGCAACACCGTGCTCGACCGGCTCGACCTGACCGTCGGGCCGGGCGAGGTCATGGCGCTGCTCGGCCCCTCCGGCTCGGGCAAGACCACGGCGCTGCGCGCGGTCGCCGGTTTCGTACGGCCCTCCGCGGGCCGGGTGCTGATCGGCGGCCGGGACGTCACCGCGCTCCCGCCGCACAAGCGCGGCATCGGCATGGTCGTCCAGCAGTACGCGCTCTTCCCGCACATGCGGGTGGAGGACAACGTGGCGTTCGGCCTCAAGGCGCAGAAGGCCCCCAAGGCCGAGATACCCGGGCGCGTCGCCGAGGCGCTGGAGATGACCGGCATGGCGGCGTACGCCAAGCGCTACCCGCGCGAGCTCTCCGGCGGGCAGCAGCAGCGCGTGGCGATCGCACGGGCGCTGGCCATCCGGCCCGGGGTGCTCCTGCTCGACGAGCCGCTGTCCGCGCTCGACGCGCAGCTGCGCTCCGGGATGCTCGCCGAACTGGCCCGGCTGCACCGCGAACTGCCCGACGTGTCGATTCTGTACGTCACGCACGACCAGGTGGAGGCCCTGACCCTCGCCGACCGGATCGCGGTCATGGACAAGGCGCGGCTGCAGGACTGCGGCACTCCGCAGGAGCTGTACCGGGCGCCGCGCACCGAGTTCACCGCGTCGTTCGTCGGCAACGCGAACCTGCTGCCGGTCACCGTCGCCGACTCGGGGGCGCTCTTCGCCGGGCGGGTGCTGGAGCTGGACCGCGGGCAGGCGGCGCCGGGCGCGAGCGCGACCCTGTGCGTACGGCCGCACCTGCTCGGCCTCGGGGCCGGGCCCAACGCGCTGACCGGCACGATCACCGAGGTGCAGTGGCGGGGCTCGACGCACCGGCTGTACGTCGACGTCGACGGCCACCGCGTCAAGGCGGACCTGCCGGAGCTGCGCGAGACGCCCGCGCTGGGCGACCCGGTGACGCTGCACTTCGAACCGCGCGACGCGGTCCTGCTGTCGGCGGGGGTCTCCGATGGCTGAGGTCCCCGCCCCGGCCGCCACGACCGTCCCGCAGCAGACCCGCCCCGGGCACCGGGCCGGGGCCCGGCACCGGAACAAGACCCAGACCGTACGAAGCTTCGCACCGGGCCGTCCCGACGGCCCGGGCGGAGCCCCGGGCGGCTTTGCGGCCCCCGCCTCACGGGCGCCCCGTACCGTGCCCGGCTGGCTCTGGTCAGTACCGCCCGTGGCTGTGCTCGCGCTGGTCTTCCTCTACCCGCTCGCGCTGGTCGTCCAGCAGTCCCTCACGCCCGAGAACGGCGGCGGCGCCTTCGACGCGTACACCTCCGTCCTCGGCTCCCACGCCTTCCGCGAGGCGCTCGGGACCACGGTCTGGCTGGCCGCCGGCGCCACCGTCGGCTGCCTCGCCCTCGGCTTCGTGCTCGCGCTGATCATCGCGTTCGTGTCCTTCCCCGGGGCGCGCGGCGTCGCGAAGTTCATCGACGTCTTCCTCTCCTTCCCCTCCTTCCTCATCACCCTCGCCCTCCTCTTCATCTACGGCACCGTCGGCATGGCCAACGGGCTCTGGACCGACGCGACCGGCGCCGCCGAGGGGCCGTTCCGCTTCCTCACCACGCCGTGGGGGGTGCTGCTCGCGGAGATCACGTACTTCACGCCCTTCGTGATGCGTCCGCTGCTCGCCGCCTTCTCCCAACTCGACACCGCGCAGCTCGAAGTGGCCTCCTCGCTCGGGGCGAAGCCCGCCCGGATCATCCGGCGCGTGATCCTCCCCGAGGCCCTTCCGGCGCTCGCCGCCGGCGGCAGCCTCGTCCTGGTCATGTGCCTGAACGAGTTCGGGATCGTCCTGTTCACCGGAGCCAAGGACGTCACCACGCTCCCGATGCTCATCTACGGCAAGGCGATCCTCGAATCCGACTACTCGGCCGCCTGCGTGGTCGCCGTCGTCAACATCGTGATCTCCGTGGGCCTGTTCGGCCTCTACCGGGTGGTGAGCAAGCGTGCTGGTGCATAGCAGGACCGGCCGCTGGGCCGCCCGGGGCCTGTTCGGGCTCCTCTTCCTTCCCCTCTTCGCACTGCCGCTGCTCGTGGTGGTCGCCGCGTCCTTCTCCACCCACTGGTCGGGCGCCTTCCCCTCCGGCCCGACCACCGAGAACCACGCCTCCGCAGTACGGGGCGAATCCCTCCGGGCGCTGACCACCTCGCTGGTCACCGCCCTCGTCGCGAGCCTGCTCGCGCTCACCGTCGGCACCTGGGCCGCGCTGGCCGCAGCCGGGCTGAAGAAGCGTGGACGGCATTGCCTGGACGCCCTGTTCATGCTGCCGGTCGCCGTGCCGTCCGTGGTCGTCGGCCTCGCCGTCCTGGTCGCCTTCAGCAAGCCCCCGCTGCTGCTCAACGGCACCAGCTCAGTCGTGATCCTGGCGCACACGATTCTTGTCACGGCGTTTGCCCACCAGTCGGTTTCCGCCGCCATCGTTCGTCTCGACCCCGCGTACGAACAGGCGGCGGCCTCCCTGGGCGCCCGTCCCGCGTACGTGCTGTGGCGGGTCAAGCTCCCCCTCCTGCTGCCGTCCCTGACGGCGGCCGCCGGACTCTGCTTCGCCCTGTCCATGGGCGAGCTGAGCGCCACGATGATGCTCTACCCGCCGGACTGGACGCCCCTCCCGGTCCGGATCTTCACCGCCACCGACCGCGGTTCGCTCTTCGGCGGCTCCGCCGTCGCCGTGGTCCTGATGACCGCCACCCTGCTGGTCCTCCTGGCCGTCTCCCGCATCCGCACCAGGGCCACCTACCGCTGACTCCCTTTTCCCCGTAAGGAAGTTCCATGTCCAGCAACCTCGCAATCGCCCCCAGCCGTCGCCGCTTCCTGCGCATCACCGCCTCCGTCACCGGCAGCCTCGCCCTCGCCGCCGGCCTCACCGCCTGCGGCGGCTCGTCCTCCGACGGGTCCAAGGGCGGCGAGAAGACCGTCACCGTCTACAGCGCCGACGGCCTCAAGAGCGACAAGGGCGACGGCTGGTACGACAAGGTCTTCGCCGACTTCACGAAGAAGACCGGCATCGAGGTCAAGTACGTCGAGGGCGGCTCGGGCGAGATGGTGCAGCGCGCCGTCCGCGAGAAGACCAACACCCAGGCCGACGTACTGGTCACCCTGCCGCCGTTCATCCAGCAGGCGGACGGCAAGGGTCTGCTCCAGGCCTACGAGCCGCAGGGATCCGACAAGGTCAACGGGGCGAACAAGGCCGCCGACGGCAAGTGGACCTCGGTCGTCAACAACTACTTCGGCTTCGTCTACAACAAGAAGGAACTCGCCGAGGCGCCCAGGACCTGGGAGGAGCTGCTGGACGGCGAGTACAAGGGCAAGCTCCAGTACTCCACCCCGGGCGTCGCGGGCGACGGCACCGCCGTCCTCATCAAGGCGATGCACGACTTCGGCGGCAAGGAGCCGGCGCTGGAGTACCTGAAGAAGCTCCAGGCCAACAACGTCGGCCCGTCCTCCTCCACCAGCAAGCTCGCGCCGAAGACCGACAAGGGCGAACTGCTCGTCGCCAACGGCGACGTCCAGATGAACTTCGCGCAGTCCAAGTCCATGCCGAACCTGGGCATCTGGTTCCCCGCCAAGGACGCCGGCAAGCCGACCACCTTCGCCCTCCCGTACGCGGCCGGCCTGGTGGACAAGGCCCCGCACACCGAGAACGGCAAGAAGCTCCTCGACCACCTGCTCAGCGAGGACGCCCAGAAGCTGGTCAGCGAGGTCGGCGGCGGCTTCCCCGCGCGCACCGACGTCAAGCCGACCGACGCCAACGCCGTCGAACTCACCAAGCTGATGACCGGTGTCGAGGTCTTCGAGCCGGACTGGGCCGACATCGACAAGAACCTCGCGGGCTACGTCGGCGCGTGGAAGTCGGCAACCGGAAGCTGACCGGTTGCCTCCTGGTCACCCACGACCAGGAAAGTGACGCTTGCATAACGGGTCTGGACCGAAGACCGCACCTTCGGTCCGGGCCCGGCGCACGTCCACGCACTTCGCGGCGTACGCCCTCAGGTACGCCCCAGGCAAGTCCACCTGCGCCTTCCCCACGATCACTCCCGGAGGAGTACGTGCCCACTGTCCTGTCAGGACGCGCCCTCGCCGTGACCGCCACCGCCACGGCCCTGCTCGCCACCGCCCTCACTGCGCACGCCGCCACCGCCGAAACGGCCGCCACCACCACTGCGACGATCACCGGCAAGGTCCTCGTCATCGGCATCGACGGCACGGTCCTGGACCGCGTCAAGGCCGCCGACGCCCCCCACCTGCAAGGCCTGATGGCCCAGGGCCTGACCGCGAAGAGCACCCTCTACGCGAACCCGATGGCCGCCACCTCCTCGGGCCCCGGCTGGTCCACCATCGCCACCGGTGTCTGGCCCGACAAGCACGGCGTGAAGGACAACACCTTCACCGGCCGGAACCCCACGGCCCACCCCGACTTCCTGACCCGCATCGAGAACGCCAAGCCGTCGCTCAACACGTACGCGGCCGCCGACTGGGAGCCCATCACCTCCACCGACGCGGGCGGCCCGATCTTCTCCGCCAAGGTCGACAAGCGCCTCAGCCTCAAGGGTGACCGTGACGGCTACGGCACCGAGGACCCGAAGATCGCCGCCGCGGCCTCCGCCGAGCTGCGCGATCAGAACCCGGACGCCGCGTTCGTGTACTTCGGCCAGGTCGACGGCGCCGGGCACTCCTACGGCGCCGCCAGCCGGCAGTACCTCGACGCGATCGGCCGCGTCGACGCGATGGTCGGCCAGCTCCTCACCGCCGTCCAGAACCGCCCCACGTACGCCCAGGAGAACTGGAAGATCCTGGTCACCACCGACCACGGGCACACCGACGCCGGCGGCCACGGCGGCTCCACCATCCAGGAGCGCGGCACCTTCGTCATCGCCAAGGGCGGAGGCATCCCGGCCGGTTCGGTCCGCGCCGACGTCAAGCTCGTCGACGTGGCGGCCACCGCCCTCGCGCAGGTCGGCGTCGACCCCGGCTCCGCGATCGACGGCATCCCGCTGAACGCCCCCGGCGACAACGACCCGTTCGACACCCTGCGGCCGAACCTCCAGGGTCGCGTGGACGAGACGGGCATCCCCGCGGGCGTCAAGGGCTTCACGCACACCCCGCCGGCCGGCTGGGCGGTCGACAACTCCAAGATGGGCACCGGCGGCGTCACCGAGTGGGCCGGCTGGGCCTTCGCGACCGACGAGTTCTGGAGCCAGGCCCAGCGTGACCAGTGGCGCGAGCTGAACGTCCGCTCCCGCGACGTGTTCGCCGTCGCCGACTCCGACGAGTGGGACGACAAGTCCCACACCGGCTCCTACGACTCCACCCTGATCACCCCCAAGTGGGCGGTCACCGGCGGTACCACGAGGAACCTGACCTTCCAGACCCACTACCACCACGAGGCCGGCCAGACCGCCCAGGTCCTGGTCTCCTACGACGGCGGTACGCCGACCGTCGTCAAGAACTACACCGCCGACGCGGTCGCCAGGTCGGAGTCCCTGGGCCTCCAGGTCCCGGCCGGCGCCACCGACGTCCAGATCCGCTTCCGCTACGCCGGCACCAACAACTGGTACTGGACCGTCGACAACGTCGAGCTCGGCTGATCCAGACCCCCGCGTTCCGGGCTGTGGACGCCCGCAGCGTCCATGGCCCGGCCCCGATAGGGTGGTTCAGACCAGCGGTCACCGGCCGAAGGTGACAGGTCAGAGTCACGGCCACCGAGAGCGGAGAACAGTCCAGTGGCAGAGCGCAAGCCGATCGAATCCTGGCTCACCGACATGGACGGGGTCCTGATCCACGAGGGCACCCCGATCCCGGGCGCCGATGCCTTCATCAAGCGGCTGCGCGAATCCGGCAAGCCCTTCCTGGTCCTGACCAACAACTCCATCTACACCCCGCGCGACCTCCAGGCCCGGCTGTCCCGTATGGGCCTCGACGTCCCCGTCGAGAACATCTGGACCTCGGCGCTCGCCACCGCCAAGTTCCTCGACGACCAGCGGCCGGGCGGCACCGCGTACGTCATCGGCGAAGCCGGCCTCACCACCGCCCTGCACGACATCGGCTACATCCTGACCGACCACGAGCCCGACTACGTCGTCCTGGGCGAGACCCGGACGTACAGCTTCGAGGCGATGACGAAGGCGGTCCGCCTGATCAACGCCGGCGCCCGCTTCATCTGCACCAACCCCGACGAGACCGGCCCCTCCACCGAGGGACCGCTCCCGGCCACCGGCGCCGTCGCCGCGCTGATCACCAAGGCGACCGGCAAGCGGCCGTACTTCGCCGGCAAGCCCAACCCGCTCATGATGCGGACCGGCCTGAACGCCATCGGCGCGCACTCCGAGAGCAGCGCGATGATCGGCGACCGCATGGACACCGACGTCCTGGCCGGGCTCGAGGCCGGCATGCAGACCTTCCTCGTCCTGACCGGACTGACCTCCGCCGCGGACACCGAGAAGTTCCCCTACCGCCCGACCAAGACCGTCGACTCCATCGCCGACCTGGTCGATCTCGTCTGATCCGAACGGGTCAAGCCCGCGGCGCTCCGGATGCGGAGCGCCGCGCCGCGCGTGAACCTCTTTGTTGAGGAGGTTCACCATGCGCAGTGCTCTGATCGCTCTCCGTGTCACCGGGGTGGCCGTCGCCCTGACGGCGCTCACCGCCGTGTCCGCGCCCACCGTTCTCGCGGCGGGCGAGGAGAACCGCGGCGGCGTCTCGGTCGATCCGCACCAGGCCGAGCCGGGGGCGCAGGTCAAGCTGCGCGTCCGCGGATGTGAGGACAGATGGGCGTCCGCCAGGTCCGCCGTCTTCGTGTCGGAGGTCCACCTGTCGTCCGGCCGCGACGGGGACAGGACGCTGACGGGCGACGCGATGGTCAGCTCCACGGCCCAGCCCGGCTGGCACGACATCCGGGTGAAGTGCGACGGGGGTGAGGACCGCGTCCGCGGCTCCATCGAGGTCGTCCGCCGGCGCGACGGCCACGAGAAGGACCGTGACAAGGAGCGCGAGAAGGAGCACGACCGGCCGAATCCCCACCGGTCTCCCGTCTGGCCCGTCCACGCGGGCGGCGGCGGCATGTCCGCCGAGCTCGCGGCGCAGGAACAGGCCGCGGCCGCCAAGAAGAACCACGGGGGCGACGGCCCCGGCCTCCCGCACACCGTGATCGGCGCCGTGCTCGCCACCGCGGCCACCCTGGCCGTCGCGTTCCGGGCGCTGACGCTGCGCCGGCGCCGCAGCGGCGAGTGAGGGCCCGCCGGTGACGGGCTCGGGGGAGCCCAGGTCCTCCGGCGGCGGGCGGCTGCTGACCTTCGCCGCATGGTCCGTGCTGGTGCTCGGCCTGTGGCTGTGGGGCCGCGAGATCACCGGCGTCCCGCCGAGCCCGTCCGCCGCACCGGCGGGCGGATCGTCGATCCCGGTCCCGGGGCTGCCCGTCGCGCACGCGCCGCTGGCGGCGTCCGTGCCGGCACGGGTCGACGTGCCGTCGATGGGCATCCAGGCGCCGGTGATCTCCCGCGGCCTCGATGCCCAGGGCGCCGTCGATCCGCCGCCGTTCGACCGCCCCGGCACGGTCGGCTGGTGGGGCGGCGGCGCCAAGCCGGGCGAGGCCGGGGCCGCGCTGCTCGTCGGGCACGTGGACACGGCCTCGAAGCCGGCGGTGTTCTACGGCCTGAGCTCGGCACGCCCGGGCGGCACGGTGCGCGTGGTGCGGATGGACGGTTCGGTCGCCGAGTTCACGATCGAGGACGTACGGGTCTACGAGCGGGCCCGCTTCGACGCGCACCGCGCCTACGGTCCGCGGGTCCCCGGCCGGGCCGAGCTGCGCCTGGTGACCTGCGGGGGAACGTACGACAAGGCGGCCAAGGAGTACACGGCGAACGTGGTCGTCTCGGCCTACCTGACGGGCACGACCCCGCCCCCGGGGCCGGGTACGGGCGCACGTACCGGCGCGGGCGGTGGCGCCGGAGCGGGAGTCCGGTCCGGCGCGGCGGCGTGAGGCGACACGCGCACGGTCGCGCGCACCCGCCCCGGCACCGCCGGACGTCCGGTCCTCGACCGTGCGGCGCGCCCGGGCCGCGGGAGGAGTCCGGGGACCGGCGCAGGAGGCCCCCGCCACCCTAGGGCCGGGCGGCACGACGAAAAAGCCCCTCGCAGCTTTCGCTGCGAGGGGCTTTTCCTGTCTGTGCGCCGCCAGGGACTCGAACCCCGGACCCGCTGATTAAGAGTCAGCTGCTCTAACCAACTGAGCTAGCGGCGCTTGCTGACAGGGAAAACTCTACCCCACCTCGAGTGGTGCTCGTGACCAGCCGCGCCCGCCTTGTCCGATTAACCCATGTTTAAGGGGTTTATCGTGCACGATATGTCTGGGCCGAACCGAATCTGATGCCCCGACAGATGCGTGGCCCGCCGGACCAGCGACGAGCAGGGGAGTGGACGGAACCGCATGACGATCCAGCCGCCGATGCATGTGCAGATGCCTGCACCCATGCCTGCAGCGATGCCGATGCCCGTTTTCGAGGAGTACGAGCCCGCAGGCGACTGCGCCTGCCTCGGCTGCACGCAGCGCCGTCGTGCCCTCGCCCGCGCACGGGCCATACCGCTCCGTGACGGCGGCCACCCGGCCGCCCGCGGGACCCGCCGGGCGCTGGTGCTGGCCACCGCGGCGGGCGTGGTCCTGAGCGGTGGCGGCTCGGCCGCACTGGCGGCGGCCACCCCGGTGGCCGGCCCGGAGCCGGTCTCCCTGGACACCCCCGCCCCCGACGCCCCCGACGCCGACATCCCCGGCTCGCCGCAGGGCGGCCGGTCCCCGCTGCACGGGCGCCCGGCACCGGCCAAGCCGGCGGGTCTGCCCGGGGCGCCGTCGGCCGTCAAGCGGATCGACCGGACGTCGATCATCACCCGGGCGAAGCTGTGGCTGGACGCGCAGGTCCCGTACAGCATGTCCGCGTACTGGTCCGACGGCTACCGGCAGGACTGCTCCGGCTACGTCTCGATGGCCTGGAACCTTGGTACGAACGAGTGGACCGGCAGCCTCGACAAATTCGCCACCAAGATCACCAAGGAGGAGCTGCTGCCGGGCGACATGCTGCTCTTCCACAACCCGTCGAACCCCACCAACGGCTCGCACGTGGTGCTCTTCGGCGGGTGGGTCGACGAGACGCGCACGCACTACGTCGCGTACGAGCAGACCCGCCCGACCACGCGGAAGGGGACCACCCCGTACGGCTACTGGACCAACGCGACGAAGTACGTGCCGTACCGGTTCAACGGGGTGACGGGCGGCATCGCGGAGCCGGACCCGGCGACCGACCCGAAGCCGGCGGTCCCGACGGTCTTCCCCGGCGCCACGCAGTTCGGGCCGGGCGCGAACAACGAGTACGTCGCCCAGCTGGGCCGGATGCTGATCGACCGCGGCGGCCGCCGCTTCTACCCCAAGGGCGCGAGCAAGGCGTGGAGCGACTCCGACCGGCTGGCCACCCAGGCCTTCCAGACCGCCCAGGGCTGGACGGGCGCGGACGCCGACGGGATCCCGGGCGCGCACACCTGGCAACTGCTCGTCGAACACAAGGGCAATGACATCCGGCCCACGGTGGACGCCGCACCGGGCCCCGCCGGGGTGCCGGCCTATCCGGGGCCGTCGGCGTTCCGCCCCGGGTCCACCCACCCGTTCATCGCCGTCCTGGGCCGCCAGCTGGTGAAGAAGGGCTTCGGCAAGAACCACCCGTCCGGCCCGGGGGGCCGCTGGAGCGAGGCCGACCGCCGCGGCGTCGAGGCCTTCCAGCGCGCCCAGGGCTGGCGCGGCGCCGCGGCCGACGGCTACCCGGGCCCGGAAACCTGGCGCCGGCTGTTCGCATGACGGAGGCAACGATGTACCCCACGCACACCACCTCGACGACGGGCACCTTCCGCGTCCCCTCCGCGGCAGCCACGCCCCCGCCCGCCCCCCAAGCCCCGGCCCTGCGGGGCACCGGCAACCTGTACCCGACCCCACCCCACCCGCTGCGCGTCACCGCCGTGCTCACGGATCCGCTCCCGGACACGGCGCAGGCAGCTCCGACGGCCGGGCTTCCGGCCGCGGACCCCGTCGTCCCGGACTCCGGGCAGGCCGCTCGGGTGGCCGGGGCAGCGGCGGACCTGCCTGCGCACCCGGCCGGGGCGGGGGCCGAGCCTCCCGCCGAGACCTTGCGGCTCGTGGCTCCGCTCCCGCACGCGGCGCAGGCCGCTCCGGCTGCGGGCCCGCTCTCGTACGCCGCTCAGGCCGGCCCCGGGGCGGGGTCTCCGGGCATGGTGGCCGGGGTGGCGGATTCCGGCCGGCGGGGGTGGGTTGCCGGGACTCCGGCCAGGCTGGTGGCCGCGCCACGCGAGGTCGCCCTGCCGCACGGGCGCCCGGCGGCGGACGCCGCCCGGAGCGAGGTCCCGGCGGCCCGGAACCGGGCCGAGGCCGAGCCGGTGCCCGCACTGGCCGGGGCCGTCGACCGCGCCGAGTCCGGCGGGGGCCCGTACCGCCACGAACCCGATCCGCTGGTCTGCGTACCGGCCCCGGCGGGGCCCGGCCCGGACGAGGCCGCACACACCGGCGTGGCCACCCTGCGCCTGCGCGGCTTCGGCGGCGGGGGCGAGCCGCCGCCCCCGCACGGGCAGGTCTGGCCGCCTGCCGGTCCCGAGGCGGATGCCGGGACCGAGCCGGTGACGGACCGCCCCGCACAGCGGTACGGCGAGGCGTGGCCGCCCGCCGGTCCCCAGGCCGAGCTCGAGCCCGAGCCCGAGTCCGAGCCCGAGGCCGCGGCACACGGTCGCGCCCCCGCGTACGGCGTGGCCGACCCCGAGGCCTACCCGGAGGCCGGCCCCCAGCCGGCGCACCTGCACGGGCAGATCGGCCCCCAGGCCGGCTCCGACTCCGCGCACCCGCACGGCCAGGCCGGCCTCCAGGCCGATCCCGAGCCCGTCCACGCGTCCGGCCAGGCCGGCCTCCGAGCCGCCTCCGAGTCCGCCCACGGGCACGCGCACGGGCACGGCACAGCAGGGACCGGGGTGCCGTACGGCCCGGCCGAACCGGCCGCCGCAGTGCCCGCCGCAGTGCCCGGACCCGCGGTCGCGGACATCGTCGCGCAGGCCGTGGCCCGCGGGATGGGCGCGGAGCGCCAGGAGCCCGACACGCAGGAGCTGCCGCGCACCGCGCCCGCCCGCGGGACCGCGGTCACCGAGGTGCCGGTGCACCTGCCGTTCCCCGGGGAGTCCCGGCCGGCCCGAGCCCAGGCCCGGCCCCCGGCCGCCGCCCCCGCCGCCGTGCAGCGGTCCCGTGCCGCCCGTCCCGCCCCCGGCCGCCGGGTCCCGCGCGGCGACGACCGGCTCAGGGAGCACCGCGGGCCCGTACTGCCCGGCTGGGTCGGCGTCGGCGTCGGAGGGCTCGCCCTCGCCGGATGCCTGGCGGTGCTCTGGCGGGCCGGGGCGGTGCCGGCCACCCTCGTGGCCGCGTTCGGCGCGACCCCCCGCGCCTACGAGGGGCTCCGCGCCACCCACTGGCCGCCGCTCGCCTTCCTCGGCATCGTCGCGCTGCTCGCGCTCGGCGGACTGGGCCGCGCCAAGGCAGGCCACGCCTGGGTGCTGACCCTCTTCGGCCGCTACCGCGGCACGGTCCGCCGTACCGGCCTCACCTGGGTCAGCCCGCTCCTCCTGCGCCAGCGCGTCGACGTCCGGCTGCGGCACTGGCGCAGCGAGCCCATGCCGGCCGTGGACTCCGGGGGCCTGGCCCTGCGGGTCGTCGTCCAGGTCGTCTGGCAGGTCAAGGACACCGCCCGGGCCACCCTCGCCGTCGAGGACCACACCGACTACCTCGCCGAGCAGGTCGAATCCGCGATGGCCCGGGTCCTGTCCCAGCTGCCCGCCGATGCCTTCCACGACGACGCCCCGACGCTGCGCGACGCCGAGGCCGTCGGCGACGCGCTGACCCGGATGCTCGCGACCGAGACCGAGGCGGTCGGGATCGAGGTGTACTCGGCCCAGCCGACCCGGATCGAGTACGCCCCCGACGTCGCCGAGGCGATGCGGCGGCGCCGGGTCGCGGCCATCGACGCCAAGCACCGGGACACGGTGCTGACCTCGATCGTGGACGCGGTCGACGACACCGTCCACCGGCTGACCTCACGCGGGCTGGTCGAACTCGACGACTACGAGCGCAAGGCCCTCGTGAAGGACCTCACCGTCGCCTTCTACACGGGGCGCCCGGAGTAGGGCGGAGCGAGGGACACGGATCGCATACGGAACGGGTGGCCGGAATCGACCGGACCACCCGTTCCCCCATTGGTCTGGACATGGCCAACTTCCGTCCATAGTCTGGTACTTGGTCTAGACCTGAATCCCCACGCTCGACCCCACGCGTGCGCACGCTCTCGCCGAACTCCCCCCACGTTCAAGGAGCATCATGCGTCCCCTTCGCATGCCCGTTCACCTGCCAGGACGAGCCGGCGCCGCTGCGCTCGGCCTGGGTGTCGTCGCCTCCCTGGCGCTCCTCACCGCCCCCGCCGCCAGCGGCCACGGCTACACGGACACCCCCATCAGCCGCCAGAAGCTCTGCGCCAACAAGACGGTCTCCGACTGCGGCCCGGTCCAGTGGGAGCCGCAGAGCGTCGAGGGCTACAAGGGCTTCCCGGCCGCCGGTCCGGCGGACGGGCAGATATGCGCCGGCGGCCACAGCGAGTTCGCCCAGCTCGACGACCCGCGCGGTGGGACCTGGCCCACCACCAAGGTGACCAGCGGGCAGAGCTACGGCTTCCGGTGGCAGTTCACCGCCAACCACTCCACCACCGACTTCAAGTACTACGTCACCAAGAACGGCTGGGACCCCACCAGGCCGCTCACCCGCGCCGCCCTCGAGTCCCAGCCCTTCCTCACCGTCGCCTACAACGGCGCCCGGCCGCCCATGACCACCGTCCACCAGGGCACCATGCCGAGCGGCAAGACCGGCCGGCACATGATCCTGGCCGTCTGGACGGTCAACGACACGGCCATGGCCTTCTACGCCTGCTCCGACGTCCAGTTCTGACCTTCCATTCCGACCTTCAATTCTGACGGGACGTCAGCTAGCCTCCGGCGGCATGCGGACGACACCCGAAACCGTCGCGGAGCTCATCGCACGCCAATGGGGCGACCACAGGCCCGGGCTGCAGTACGGCGGCAGCACGCACACCGCCGTCCTCAGCCGCCACCGGACCGCCCAGGCGGCCGCCGCGCGCGCCGCGCTGCTCGTCGACCTGCTGCCGGCGGACGCGGAACCGCACATCGGGGTGCTGCTCGACAACACCCCCGAGTTCCCGTTCTGGCTCGGCGCGGCGGCCCTCGCCGGGGCCGCCGTCGCCGGGATCAACCCCACCCGGCGCGGCCCGGAGCTCGCGCGCGACGTCCTGCACACCGACTGCCGGATCCTGGTCACGGAGCGCGCCCACCTGCCGCTGCTGCGCGGCCTCGACCTGCCGGGCGTACGCATCCTCGTGACCGACACCGAGGAGTACGCGGACCTGCTCGCCCCGTACGCGGCCGCGAAGCCGGGCGAGGCGGTGATCGGCACCCCGGGCCCCGGCTCCCGCTACCTCCTCTACTTCACCTCGGGCTCGACCGGCGCCCCCAAGGCCGCCCTGTGCAGCCAGGGCCGGATCGCCGCCGCCGGCGACTCCCTGGCCCGCCGGTTCTCGGTCACCCCGGACGACGTCCACTACATCTGCATGCCGCTCTTCCACGGCAACGCGGTCATCGCCGACTGGCTGCCCGCCCTCGCCGGGAGCGCGTCCGTGGCGCTGCGCCCCCGGTTCTCCGCCTCCGCGTTCCTGGACGACGTCCGCGCGTACGGGGCGACGTACTTCACCTACGTCGGCCGGGTCGTCCAGTACCTGCTGGCCACCGAGCCCCGCCCCGACGACCGCGTGCACAGCCTGCGCCTCGGCTTCGGCACCGAGGCCGGCGCGGTGGACGCGGCCCGCTTCGCCGAGCGGTTCGGGGTCCGGCTGGTCGAGGGGTACGGGGCCACCGAGGGCGGGGCCTCCGTTCAGCGGACCCCGGACACCCCGCCGGGCGCCCTGGGCCGGGCGGGGGCCGGGGACGACCTGGCCGTGATCGATCCGGAGACGGGCGCCGAGTGCCCGCCGGCCGTCCTGGACGCGCAGGGCCGCCTCCTGGGCGGCTCCGCGGCGATCGGTGAGCTGGTCAACCGCGGCCGGAGCCTGTTCGAGGGCTACTGGCGCAACCCCGAGGCGGAGGCCGCGCGGACCCGGGAGGGCTGGTACTGGACGGGCGACCTCTTCTTCCGCGACGCGGCCGGGTTCCTCTACTTCGCGGGCCGCACCGACGACCGGCTGCGGGTCGACAGCGAGAACCTCGCCGCCGCGGTGATCGAGAACATCCTGGCGCGCTGGTCCCCGGCGGCCGCGGTCGCCGTGTACGCGGTGCCGGACGAGGCGGCCGGCGACCAGGTGATGGCGGCGGTCGCCCTCGAGGAGGGGGAGCGGTTCTTGCCGGAGGCCTTCTCCGCGTTCCTGGCCGCCCAGCCGGACCTGGGCACGAAGATGTCCCCGCGCTACGTCCGGATCGTGGAGTCCATGCCGACCACGGCGACGAACAAGGTCCACCGGGTCGCGCTGCGCCGGGCCGGCTTCCGCTGCCCGGACCCGGTCTGGTGGTCCCCGCCCGGCACTGCCGGCTACCGCCTCCTGGGCCCGGCCGATCTCTCCGGGCTGCTCGCGGCGTACGCGGCCCACGGCCGCGACGAGCTCCTGGAGCGCTGATCCGCGGGCCGCGGGTATGGGTTTTGAGCACCCCTGAGGAGCAGGTAGTATTTTCTCTGTCAGGCGCCGCTAGCTCAGTTGGTTAGAGCAGCTGACTCTTAATCAGCGGGTCCGGGGTTCGAGTCCCTGGCGGCGCACCTGTACTTCGGGCGGTTTCCGGTTCACCGGGAACCGCCCGAAGTGTTTCCGGGGCTCCTCTGCCGTCTCCCGCCGTTCCCGCCGTGAGATCCGCCGGCAACGCCCGACCGTGACCGTTGTCACAGGGTGAGCGAAAGAAGCAGCGGCGCTGCCTTCCGGTTCAGCGCGTCCGCGGCGGCCCGCAGCCGGTGCGCGTGCTCGACGGGCATCGACAGGGCCAGGCAGCCCACCGAGGCCCCGGCCGTGATCGGTACCGCGGCGCAGACGGTGCCCACCGCGTACTCCTGCAGGTCCAGCACCGGCACCGTGGCCGGCTGGGCGTCCAGCTTGGAGAAGAGGATCCGCTCGTTCACGATCGTCTTCGACGTGAGCCGGGCGATCTTGTGCCGCGAGAGGTGGTCGCGCCGCCCGTTCTGGTCGAGCTGCGTCAGCAGGCACTTGCCGACCGCGCTGGCGTGCGCCGCGGAGCGGAAGTCGACCCACTCGTGCACCTTCGGGGTGCGCGGGCTGTCCGCGAACTGCGTGATCTTCACTTCGCCGTCCACGTACCGGCTGATGTAGACCGCCGCGCCCACCGAGTCCCGCAGCCGGTCCAGGGTGTCCTGCAGCTTGTTCTGGAGGGCTTGCTGCCTGTCTATGCCTGAGCCGAGCAGGACCAGGGAGTCCCCTATGGCATAGGCGCCGTCCGCCACCTGGAGGACGTACCCCTCACGGCGCAGCATGAGGAGCATGGGGGCGAGATGGACCGCGGGCAGGCCGGTCTCACGCGCGATCTGTACATCGGTCACACCGCCGGTATGGCGGGCGATCGTTTCGAGTACGCGCAGGGCGTACTGCACCGAGTGGAACGGCGCGGTCGGCTCGGGCTTCAGCGCCACGGTTTTCCCCCTAGCAGGTTGTTACCGCTTGCCCTACCACGATAGCCATCAAGAGGCCCATGTGGAGCGCCTGTTGATGAGATTGATGGCGCAATCAGGTCCCCTAGCCTGTGTCTAATCCGGTGGCATATGCCAAGGTCACGCTTGCTGTCCCGGGATGCCGGGAATGGCCGCAGGCCGCCGATGGTTCGAGTTCTTCGTACGGACGGCGAACCGAGACGGGAGCGACTATGAGTGACACCGGGGACGCGGGCCGGGCTGCGGACGGGGACGGCCCCGGAGATCCGGTCCGGGGTGCGGTACGCGGCCGCGCGCCGGTGCCGCTCTCGGTGCTCGACCTCGTCACGGTCGGCAGCGGCAGCACCGCCCACGACTCCCTGCGCACCAGCGTCGCGATCGCCCGGCTCGCCGAGTCCCGCGGGTACCACCGCCACTGGGTCGCCGAACACCACTCCATGCCCGGGGTGGCCAGCTCCTCCCCGGCGGTGATCCTGGCCCACCTCGCCGCCCACACCTCCCGCATCCGGCTCGGCTCGGGCGGGGTCATGCTGCCCAACCACGCTCCGCTCGCCGTCGCCGAGCAGTTCGGCACGCTGGAGGCGCTCGCCCCGGGGCGGATCGACCTCGGGCTCGGCCGCGCGCCCGGCACCGACGGCCGCACGGCCGCGGCCCTGCGCGGCCCCGGCCGCCTCGACGAGGCGGCGCAGGAGTTCCCCCGGCAGCTCGTGGAGCTGACCCGCTTCCTCGACGACGACTTCCCCGACGGGCACCCGTACGCCCGTGTCCACGCGGTGCCCGGCCCCGTGCAGGGCCCCGCCGGGCGGCCGCCGCTGTGGCTGCTCGGGTCCTCCGGGTTCAGCGCCCGCCTCGCCGCCGAGCTCGGCCTGCCCTTCGCGTACGCCCACCACTTCTCGGCGGCCGGCACCCTGCCCGCGCTGGACCTCTACCGGCAGGCCTTCCGCCCCTCGGCGGTACTGGACGCCCCGTACGCCGTGATCGGGGTCGCGGCGCTGGCCGCCGACACCGACGGGCAGGCCCGCGCCCAGGTGCTCACGGGGGCGCTGTCGATGCTGCGGCTGCGCAGCGGCCGGCCCGGGCTGATCCCGACGCCCGAGGAGGCGGCGGCGTACGCCTTCTCCCCACCGGAGCGGGAGTTCGTGGACGGCTGGCTCGCGAACGTCGTCCACGGCACCCCCGACGAGGTGGCCGCAGGGCTCGACGACCTGGCCAAGCGCACGGGCGCCGACGAGCTGATGCTGACTTCCAACGCGCACAGCGGCGCAGCCCGGTTGCGCTCCTACGAGCTCGTCGCAGATGTGTACGGGATGCCGGTGGAGGCGCCGCGAGCTGCTTGATCGCGTGCGAACGCAGTTCGGCTGGTTTGTTGCCGAAACCTTGCGCGAGGGTGCCCTAAGGCACCCTTAAACCGCTCGTCACCCGGGGTGGCGGGCGGTTTCTGCTGTGCTTGCAGGCCTCTGACAAGGGGATTTGCGTGGCGAATGGTCTAGTCCTTCTTTGGTCCAAACCATTGACGCGACCCTCGGGTGATCGCTATCTCTTCTCCCACCCGAACCTCTTGCTCTCCCCTCCCACCCCCCGGAGGCAGTTCATGCACTTCCGTAAACCCCTCCTCGCGGCCGCCGCCACGGCCGCGCTGGCCGCCGGAACGCTGGCCGGCTTCGCGGGGCTCGGCACCGCACAGGCCGCCGGTGCGGCCACCGCCGCGGGCGCAGGCGGCAACGTCAAGATCGCGTACTACGACCAGTGGAGCGTGTACGGGAACGCCTTCTACCCCAAGCACCTCGACACCCGCGGCATAGCGGGCAAGCTGGACGTCATCAACTACTCGTTCGGCAACATCCACCCCACGAACCTCACCTGTTTCGAGGCGAACAAGGCGGCGGGCGACGACAACAACCCCAATGCCGGTGACGGCGCGGGTGACTCGTACGCCGACTACCAGAAGTCCTTCGGCGCGGCGGACAGTGTCAGCGGCGTCGCCGACAAGTGGGACCAGCCGATCGTCGGCGTCTTCAACCAGTTCAAGCAGCTCAAGGCCAAGTACCCGAACCTGAAGATCAACATTTCGATCGGCGGCTGGACGTACTCGAAGTACTTCAGCGACGCGGCCAAGACCGACGCCTCCCGCAAGAAGCTGGTCTCCTCCTGCATCGACCAGTACATCAAGGGCAACCTGCCGGTCGAGGGCGGCTACGGCGGCCCGGGCACCGCGGCCGGCATCTTCGACGGCATCGACATCGACTGGGAGTACCCCGGCTCCTCCGGCGGGCACCTGGGCAACCACTACGCCCCCGAGGACAAGCAGAACTTCACGCTCCTGCTCAAGGAGTTCCGCGAGCAGCTCGACGCGTACGGCGCGGCCAACGGCGGCAAGAAGTACCTGCTGACCGCGGCGCTCCCGGCCGGCCAGGACAAGATCAAGTACATCGAGACGGACAAGATCGGTTCGTACCTCGACTACGCGAACATCATGACGTACGACATGCACGGCGCCTGGGACGGCGACGGGCCCACGTACCACCAGTCCCCGCTGGACAACTCGGCGGCCGACCCGACCGACCCGATCGCGCCGGGCACCCAGAAGTACGGCATCAAGAACGCCATCGACTCCTGGATCGACGGCAACGCGGCGTACGGCATCGCGGGCGGCTTCCCGGCGGGCAAGCTGACGCTGGGCTACGAGTTCTACTACCGCGGCTGGAAGGGCGTCCCCGCCGGGACCGCGGGCGGCCTCGCCCGGAGCGCGACCGGCCCCTCCGCGGCCCGGCCCACCAGCCAGCAGGCCGGCATCGCCAACTACAAGGAGCTCGGCGGGATCGTCGACAACCCGGCGACCACCTTCTGGGACGACCAGGCGAAGGCCTCGTACTTCTACAAGGACGGCGAGTTCTTCACCGGCCTGAACCAGCGGTCCGTCCAGGCCCGCGTCGACTACGGCAAACAGCGCGGCCTGGCCGGCGCGATGATGTACTCCCTGCTCGGCCTGGACGACAAGACCACGCTGCTCAACCAGATCTCGGACGCCCTCGGCGGCACCACGCAGCCCCCGACGACTCCGCCCACCACGCCCCCGACCACCCCGCCGACCACTCCTGCGACGACTCCGCCGACCACGCCGCCCACCTCGGGCTGCCCGGCGCCGGCGTACGTCGCGGGGACCGTCTACACCGGCGGCAGCGAGGTCTCGCACAAGGGCCACAAGTGGAAGGCCCAGTGGTGGACGCAGAACGAGGAGCCCGGCACGACCGGTGAATGGGGTGTCTGGAAGGACCTCGGCGCCTGCTGATCTCCCCCCACCCCGCGCCGAGCGGCAGCCCGCCCCGTACCCCTGCACAGGAGGGGTACGGGGCGGGCGTGCTCCAGCGCAGACGGGGTCAGGCTCCGGGGCGGGTGCCGATCATCTCGGCGATCAGCTCCGGGGCCACCGCCCGCGAGTACAGCCAGCCCTGGCCCGTGTCACAGCCGACGCGGCGCAGCCGGGCCGCCTGGCCGGCCGTCTCCACGCACTCGGCCGTCACCGTCAGGCCCAGCCGGTGCGCGAGCTGCACCAGGGCCTCGACGATGGTCTCGTCGGCCGGGTTCGGATGGGTGCCCTCGTCGTAGCGGAAGCCCTGTACGAAGGAGCCGTCCAGCTTCAGCACGGACACCGGGAGCCGGCTCAGGTACGCCAGGTTCGAGTACCCCGTGCCGAAGTCGTCGATGGCGATGCGCACCCCCATGTCGCTCAGCGCCTGGAGGGCCTGCAGCGGCCGTCCCGCGGAGCCCATCACCGCCGACTCGGTCAGCTCCAGCTGGAGCAGCTGCGGGGCCAGCCCGGTCTCGGCCAGGATCTCCGCCACGTCGCCGACCAGGTCCGAGTCCCACACCTGCCGGACCGCCACGTTGACGGAGACGAAGACCGGGCAGTCGCTCGGCTGCTCGATCTGCCAGCGCCGGGCCTGCCGGCAGGCGGTCCGCAGCACCCACCGCCCCAACTGGACGATGGAGCCGTCCTCTTCCGCAATTCCGATGAACCGATTCGGCGTCAGCGTGCCGAACTGCGGGTGGTTCCAGCGGACCAGCGCCTCCACCCCGCGCACCGCACCGCTCTCCAGGTCCACGAGCGGCTGGTACTCGAGCGCGAACTCGCCCCGTTCCACGGCCGGCCGCAGCGTCGAGCTGAGCGCCTGGCGGGTCATGCGATGCGCGTTGCGCTCCGGGTCGAACAGCGTCCAGCGGGCCTTGCCGTCCGCCTTCGCCCAGTACAGGGTCGTGTCCGCGGCCTGCATCAGCCCGGTCGCCGAAGTCCCGTCCGTGGCCCGCTCCACCACGCCGATCGACGCCGAGACCGACAGCCGCTGCCCGGCCAGGTCGAACGGCTCCTGTACGGCGGCCAGTACGCTGCGCGCCAGGTCGGCGAGCTGCTCGGTGCCGGTGGAGTCCTCGACCAGCAGGGCGAACTCGTCGCCGCCGAGCCGCGCCACGAGGTGCCCGCCCGTGCGCCCGTACCCGGACTGGTCGGCGCACTGGGTCAGCCGGGCCGCGACGGCGGTCAGCAGCCGGTCCCCGACGCGGTGGCCGAGGGTGTCGTTGACGGCCTTGAACCCGTCGAGGTCGAGGTAGCACAGGCCGATCCGCCCCGTGCCTCCCTGCTCGTACGAGGAGGCCTCCAGGGCGGCGGAGAGCCGCTCGAAGAACAGCGCCCGGTTGGGCAGCCGGGTCACCGGGTCGTGCATCTGGAGGTGCCGCAGCCGGGCCTGGAGGTCGCGGCGGTCGCTGATGTCGGCGACGGACAGCAGCACGTCCCGGGTCCCGGGCACGGGCCCGAGGGTGACCTCGGTCCACAGCGAGTGCCCGTCCGGGTGTTTGAGCCGGCGGGTGCAGCGGAGTCTGGCCTGCCGGCCGCGCAGCACCTCCTGGTAAGCCTGCCAGGTACGGGCCTCGGCGCCCAGGTCGACCAGGTCGGCCGCGCACTGCTCGACGAGCGCGTGCGGCTCGGTGCCCAGCAGCCCGGCCAGCGCCGCGTTGGCGGCGACGACGTAGCCGGAGCGGTCGACGACGGCCATCGCCAGGTGGGCCGCGTTGAAGGCGGCCCGGTAATCATGCAGTTCGGACTCGGTGCGGGGCGGCGACGTCGGCACGGCCGGCACTGCTTGGTGACGCTCCGTAATGGCCGATCGGATGCTGTCGGCCGCCGAACCGGTTCCCTCTGAGGTTCCGCTCACCGTTGGCTCCCGCAGTGCTCGTGAGTGTCCGTGCAGGAAAGTGTGCCGATCATAGAGGCACCGTACGGCCCTATCCAGCGGCGTCGCCGTGCGGGGCACGGGACTTCGGCGTGCTGACGCCCCGCCGGGCGGATCCCGGGCGATCGTTTCTGCACGGCTCTGAGCAGCGGAAGTCTCCTGCTGATCTCCCGTGATCGGTCGTGACGTTCTGTAGGCGTGTGGGTGAACCCCGTGGGTCACCGGCTTGCCGTAGTGCTCACTCTTGTGGGGCAGCGGAACAGGGCATTAGTAAGACAATCGCCCCAAGGTGGAACGAGATGGCACGAATCCACCACCGGAGGTCGATGTGGCGCGACAGCAGACACCCGGGGGAGTGGAACGCTCCCGCATGAGAAGCACGGCGGCCGCGCTCACCTCCCTGACGGCGCTCGCCGCCATGTCGCTCGTCGCGGGTCCCGCGGTCGCCGTTCCGGGGGCCGCGCCGTGCGCCCTGACCCGTACGTCCGCGCACCACTCCCTCGGCCTGGACAGCTGGAACCGCGCCTACCCCAAGCCGGAGCGCACCCTCGACGCGGTCATGGTCTTCCTCTCCTTCCCCGACCACCGGGCCACCCTGACGACCGAGCAGCTGACCGGCGACTACTTCCCCGCGACCGGCGACTTCTTCGAGCGGGCCTCGTACGGCAGGTTCCGGCTGGTCCCGCACCCGCAGAAGCAGTGGATCCGGATGCCCAAACCGTCCACGGCGTACGGGATACAGCGCGACTGGGCGTCGCAGGACCGGGCCGCGTACCTGCGGGACGCGGTCGCCGCCGCCGACCGGGAGGTGGACTTCTCCCGGTACGACGTCGTGTACTTCGTCGCCGACCCGGACGCGCCCGGAGTGGATTCGGACGCCACCAAGGTCGTCAACTTCGACCGGCCGATCAGGGCGGACGGGACGGACCTGCGGCGGATCGTGACCGTCTTCGAGCGGCACCCGCCGGACCGGAACGTGCTGGCGCACGAGACCGGGCACGTCTTCGACCTGCCCGACCTCTACCACCGGCCGACGGACGGCAAGGGCGACTGGGACACGCACGTCGGCGACTGGGACGTCATGGGCAGCCAGTTCGGGATGGCCCCGGACCTGTTCGCCTGGCACAAGTGGAAGCTCGGCTGGCTGGACGCGTCCCAGGTGGACTGCGTGCAGTCGGGCTCCTCGCTGCACACCCTGCTGCCGCTGGCCCAGGCCCCGGTGGCCGGCGCCTCGGGCGGGACCCGGCTCGCGGTGATCCGTACGGGGACCGGCAGTGCGATCGCCGTCGAGGCGCGGGGATCCGCCGGCAACGACGGGGACACCTGCACGGAGGGGGTCCTGGTCTACCGGGTGCGCAACGAGGCGGCGTCCGGCGGCGGGCCGATCGAGGTGCTCGACGGGCATCCGGACACGGAGGCCTGCTGGGACCGCTCGGTGTACCCGCCGCTGGCGGACGCGCCGCTCGAGGTGGGGCAGGCGTTCACGGTGCCGGGGGAGCGGATCAGGATCGAGGTGGCGGACCGCACTCCGTCGGGTGCGTACACGGTCAAGATCACCACGTAGCGCGTTCTGCCGGAACGCGCACCGGAACGCGCACCGGACACGAAGAAGGCCCCCACTTGCGTGAGGGCCTTCTTCCGTCTGTGCGCCGCCAGGGACTCGAACCCCGGACCCGCTGATTAAGAGTCAGCTGCTCTAACCAACTGAGCTAGCGGCGCTTGCTGACGAGGAAGACATTAGCAGGGAGACGGCCGGAAGGAAAAATCGATATCCGCAGCTCGGGCGGCGCGGACGTACGCCCACAGGAGTGCCTCGGGGCCGGGGAGCCAGGGGGCGCGGGTGTCGGGGGCGACGAGCCAGCGTGACGGCCCGGGGGTGGCGGCGAGCGGCGGCACGGTGACGGCGTCGCCGCGGCCGTGGCACAGGGGTGCGGGCGCCGAGCTGCCCCACTCTTCCCAGGCGAGCAGCGCGGGGAGCCGGTGGGCGGTCCCGGTGGCGGCGAAGAGCAGCATCCGCCCGCGGTGCACGGCGACCGGCCCCGAGCCGGGGCCTTCGGCCCGGAGCAGGTCGAGCATGCGGCGGCCGAGGACGAGCGGGACGTTGACGACGTCGAAGGCGGTCCCGCAGGGCAGGGTGGCGGGGGCGGTGGCCCGGGCCTCCCAGAGGGCGAGGGTGCTGTGCGGGTGCGCGGACGCGGAGGCGAGCCAGGCGGCGCCCTGGGGGGTGACGTGGGTGGCGGTGCGTGCGTCGTGTGTGGGGCAGGCGGGTGCCGTCGTCAGCGTCGTCATGCGGACCGGTCTACCGGGCGTAGTGATCCGGTTTCCGGGAGTTACGGAAAACCGGGACAGGGCGGGGGATGGTGGGCTATGTTGCGCCCCGCATATGCCAGGTGCGTCGTACGCCGCGGCCGCGGCGTGAGGGCGGAGCGAGGGCGGTGCGTAGCCGGTGAACCGGGCCCGCGGGCGAGCCGTGGCGGTCGCGAGTGCGTGCGTTCCGGAACTGTTCTAGCGTCGTATGAGCGGGGGTCCGCCCGCTCGGTGCGCCGGTGAGCCCGCTCTCCGGCACCGGCGACTCCGGCCTCCGCCCCAGGTCGCCCGGCTGCCGCCCCCGTGCGCGGTCCGGGACACCCGGGACCGCGGTCCCGACCGAGAGCAGGTGCATTCCCATGCGTCGTTCGGCTCGTATCCCCGGTGTCCTCGCCGCCCTGGCCCTCGCCCTGGGCGGCGTCGCCGTCGCCGCTCCGGCGGCCCACGCCGACATCGAGGCCTGCCAGGACATCGTCCAGCTGCAGGGTGCCGAGGTCACGGACGCCATCAGGATCGCGTGCTACGTGGGTCTCGTGGGAGACGAGGACGGCTGCACCAACGGGCTGACCCAGGCCGGGGTGGCGGGGATCGTCGCGACCGCGGCATGCCGCCAGGCCCCCCAGTAGCCGGGCCCGTCCGGGCCCGTCCCGAGACCACGGCGGCCTACGGGGCCTCCGGGCCCGCCTCGCGCTGCAGGGATTCGCCGAACTCGATCATCTTGCGCGCGTAGTCCTCGGTCCACTCCGCCTGCGCGGCGATCGCCGCCGGCGGCAGCCGGTCGAACCGCCGCGGATCGGCGAGCTGCGCGGCGGCCAGGGCCTGGAACTCCACCGCCCGGTCCTGCGCCGCCCGGAACGCGAGCGTCAGCTCGGTGGCGCGGGTCAGCAGCTCCCGGGGGTCCTCGATCGACTCCAGGTCGAAGAAGTGCTCCGGGTCCGTGGCGGCCTCCGAGGGCTCGAAGAGCAGCGGCGCGGGCCGCAGCTTCCGCTCGGTCGTCCGCTCGGGCTCTGCCATGCGTGTCCTCCTGCTGCGCGTTCGGGATCCTTCCGGGCCACCCTCCATTGTCCAACGCCGCGCAAGAGCGCCGCCCCTCAGGGCTTCCAGACCACCCGGTGCTCCGCCAGGTGAGCCAGGACCGAATGGTTGGCCTCCCAGCCATCCGGGAACTTCACCGTCACCCCCAACTGGACCGGCTCCGTGGACGGGTGGTCGTCCAGCAGTTCCGCTATGCCCGCCCGGGCCACGACCACGCAGGCGTGCCGGTGCCGCGAGGCCAGTACGCACAGGCGGCCCGTCTCCAGGTGGAACGCCGTCGCGTCCGGGCGGCCGGACAGCGGGTGGAGCACCACCGTGAGGTCGTACTCCCGGCCCTGGAGCCGGTTCGCGGTGTCCACCGTGACCCCGGCGACGCCCAGTTCCGCCAGGGCGGCGCGGACCGCCGCCGCCTGGTCGCGGTGCGCCGTGCCGACCGCGATCCGGTCGGCGGTCAGCGGGGCCGGCGTCCCGGACTGCTCGTCCGCCGTCACCGCCCCCCGGTCCAGCGCCCGGCGGACCACCAGGGCCACCGCCCGCACGGCCTCCGGGTCGGTGCGCGGGGTGTGCCGGGCGGGCAGCTCCAGCAGGCCCCAGCCCGACTCGGCGGCCTCGTCCAGCACCCGGTCCGGGCCCGATCCGTCGCCCGCGACCCCGTACGACAGCCGCCGCTCGCCCGGACCCGTACCGCTGCGGAACTGCGTGTACGGGTAGAACGCCTGCGAGACCAGCGGCGCGGCCGTCGCCGGGAGCCGCCAGGACACGGGCAGCCGGTGCTGCGGCAGCTGCGGGTTGTGGGCCAGCAGGGTGCTGACCGCCGAGGCCGACGGGTCGTACGACAGCCCGGCCCACTGCTCGGCGCCGACCACGCTGAACGGGTCCAGCTGTCCCGGGTCGCCGACGAACAGCGCCCGCTCGAACAGCCCGGCCACGGCCAGCAGCGCGTCCGAACGCATCTGGTACGCCTCGTCGACGATCGCGTGCTCCCAGGGCTCCGTGTCCTTCACGTACGCCCACTTCGCCGCCGTAGAGATGGTGATCGGCAGCTCGGCCAGGTCCCCCGGCTTGGCCGAGAGGGTCACCGAGGGCAGCTCGCGCAGCGCCGGGTCGTACGCCTCGCCGTCGCTGCTGTGCAGCCGGCCGACCTTCAGCTCCGGGTCCTTGCCGGCGAGCCGCAGCACCAGGTCGTCGACCTGTGCGTTGGTCTGCGCGACCACCATCAGCCGACGCCCGGCCGCGGCCAGCTCCCGGGCGGCCCGCACCACGAGGGTGGACTTGCCGGCCCCCGGCGGGGAGTCGACGACCACGCCGCGCTCGCTCCCGTGCAGCGTGTCGCGCAGGATGGCGGCGGTCGCCTCGGCGGCGGCCGTACCCGGATCGAAAGCGGTGCTCACAGGATGTCCTCGGCGGTCACTGGGTCGGGCACGGCGTCGGGCAGCACGGCGGCGGTCGCGGATCCCGGCGGTCCGCCGTGCGTCCACGGGGTCTGCTCCGGCTCCGGCAGCTTCGGGCCGCCGCGCGCGTCGTGCTCGAACAGCGTCCAGCAGACCCGGTCGCCCTTCTCCGGCACCGAGCCGGGCTCCGGCTCCCGGCCGCGGCCCATCTTGTCCAGCAGCCGCAGCACGAGCCGGCCGTCGTCCTCGAAGCGGACGAACTGCGCCGCCTGGGGGCGGCCCTCCAGCGAGCGGTAGACCTTGCCGCCGCCGCCCTCCGCGAGCTGCGGACGGTCCTCCGTGGCCACCGTCACCAGGGGGCGCGGGCTCGGCCGCTTCGACTCCGTCCATTCCATCACCACCTCGGTGACCTCGCCCGCGAAGGCCTCGCCCGACAGCCGCCGGCCCGCCATGACCAGCGGATCGTCCAGCGCCTCCTGGGCGTCGAGCCGCACCTGCTCGGTCTCCCGCGTCGCCAGCTTCCGGGCAGCCGTCACCGCGTCGTCGCGGCGCGGCTGCGGGGGCTCGCCGGCCCGGACCCGGTCGCGGTGGCCGGTGTACGACCAGCGGTCGCGGGTCCAGCGCTCCTCGGCGCGCTCCCCGGGCGGCAGCGCGCG
Source organism: Streptomyces katrae (assembly GCF_000717655.1). Classification (GTDB taxonomy): domain Bacteria; phylum Actinomycetota; class Actinomycetes; order Streptomycetales; family Streptomycetaceae; genus Streptomyces; species Streptomyces katrae_B. Next base: position 81,340 of record NZ_JNZY01000016.1, on the reverse strand, counting down.
CAGCAGCTCCAGCGACTGCCACACCGCCCGCCAGGTGGGCCGCATCTGCTCCGCCAGGAGCTCCCGCACGGCCGCTTCGGCGCGGGCCAGGGCCTGCGGATCGCCGCCGGTGCGCGCCGCGTCGTAGCGGGCCATCGCCGGGGCGAGCAGCTTGTTGTCGAAGGCCGGGTCGGTGGCCGGTCCGGCGGGCGGGACCAGCAGCTGCCCGTCCCGGTCGCGGCCGAGTTCGGCCCGCAGGGCCGCCTCGGCGCCCGATTCCCCTTCCGGCGGAACCATCCACGACAGCAGCGCGCCCAGGTGCTGGTCCTCCAGGTGGCTCTGGCCGGTGGCCCAGTGCCGCCCCAGCAGCTCCGTCGCCGACAGCAGCATCGAGGCCCCCGGGACCCGGGAGCGCTCGCCGAGGTGCGTGAACCAGCGCCCCAGCAGCGGGACCCGGGTGGGCGCCGGATACGGATTCTCCGGATCCTCCTCGGCCGTCCGCCGGAACCGCATCGACCGCCCCAGCAGCCGGACGTACTCGATGCCGGCCCGGCTCGGCACGATCACCTGGGGCGCGTCCAGGCACAGCTCGGCGCAGACCTTGCTCTTCGCGCCGGTCTCCGGATCGGTCTCGGTCCGCTCCACGTACTCGACGTCGTCCGCGTACCCGTCCACGTACGGCAGGACCACGTCCGCCAGCTCCGCCAGGAACGCCCAGCGCAGGTCCCGGTCGCGTGGCTGCGGCACCACCAGCAGCCGCGGCTCCGCGGGATCGGTCCCGATCAGCGCGCCGAGCGGGGCCCCGGCCTCGCCCGCCGTCGTCAGGGGCACGAGGACCAGCGGGCGCTCGCTCAGATGCCGGTGCCGTACGGTCGCCAGCGCGCGGGCCCGGCCCGCCCGGACGGCTTCGAGGCGCGCGAGGGTGTTCAGGAGGGACATGCGGCCGCCTCGAGGGCCTCGGCGCGCAGCCGGGCCGCCTGGTGCAGCGCGGCCGCGGTCGGGTCGTCGGGGCAGCCGTCGCCGGCGGCGGCTGCGAGCGCCTCCTCGACGGTGGTGAGCGCACCGAGCTCCCCCCGTACGGAGCGGCCGAGGGCGGTCACCTCGGCGGCGGCGCGGGCCCGCTCCCGGCAGTGGAAGGCCAGTTCGCAGGCGGCCAGGCACTCGGGGGCGTAGGCGGCGGAGACGGCGGAGACCGCCTCGGTCAGCTCCTCGGCGGGCCGCGCGGGGTCGAAGCTGAGCCCATCGGGCAGGGCCGCGGCCAGCTCCTCGACCCGCGTCAGCCGGTCCAGCTGGCGCCGGGTGACGGCCCGCTCGCGGCGGACGTCGACGGGCGCGGCGGCGGGCAGGTTGGAGAAGTCCTTCGGGCAGACGAGCAGCACGGTGTGCCCGACCACGGCGGAGGCCAGCTTCTCGGCGGTGTTCTCCAGGGCCAGGACGTACACGGCGGCCTGCCGGGCGGCGGCGCCGACCTTCGCGGGATCGGCCGCCCCGTCGATCAGCGGGAACGACTTGATCTCCACGACGGTCCAGCGGCCGTCGGGATGCACCACGACGGCATCCGGTTCCAGATAGGCGGGGGTGCCCGCCACCTCCAGGGCCAGCATCGGGTGGTCCAGCAGGGTCCAGGCCCCGGAGGCGGCCCCGGCGGCGGTGGCCTCGCGCAGGGCGAGCGCGGTGCGCGCGGCGCGGCCCTCGGGCCCGGCGGCGGTCAGGTCGGGGACGCGGGCGCCGGGGCCGGGCGGCTCGGCGCCGGCGCCCAGGTACCGGTGGACCAGCTCCAGCAGGACGGCTCCGCCGTCGCCCTTGACCCTGGCCTCGAAGGAGTTCCCGCGGACGATGGCGAACTGCGACTGGCCGAAGGCGGCGGGCGAGCCGAGGGCCGCGGCCAGGGCGGTCTTGTCCACGCCGGCGCCGTCGAGCAGGGCTCGTCTGCCGCATCCGGGGTTGGCGGCGAGCGCCGCCAGCGCGCGGGCGTCGAGCGGGCGGGGCGGCACGGCGGGGCCGCGCAGGTCAGCGAGCCGCTGCCGCAGAGTCGTCTTCCGGGGCGGGTCGCTGGGCGGGTAGGAGCTCACGGGCGGAAGTGTCCCATCCGCCACTGACAATCGTGGTCTTACTGCGGAATCCGGCCGTTCGGGCGGGCAGCCGGCGCGAGATCGCGTACCCGGAGGCCATCACGGCGGCCCCGGCGGCCGCGTCCAGGAAGTAGTGGTTGGCCGTGCCCATGACCACGAGCGTGGTGACGGCGGGATAGGCGATGCCCAGCCCCCGCAGCAGGGGGTGGCGCCCGTACCGCCACAGCAGGACGCCGCACCACAGGGCCCAGCCGACGTGCAGGCTCGGCATGGCCGCGTACTGGTTGGTCAGGCCCCCGAGCCCGCGCGGCGCACTGGCCTCGGCGCCCCACCAGCCGTAGGCGCTGTACTGGGCCATCGTGTCGGTGAACCCGTACGCGGTGTCCAGCAGCCGGGGCGGGCAGGTGGGCATCAGGGTGAAGCCGACGAGCCCGAGGAGGGTGGAGACCACCAGCCAGGTGCGGGCGCTGCGGTACTGCTGCGGCCGGCGCAGGTACAGCCAGACCAGCACGGCCGGGGTGACGAGGTAGTGCAGGGAGGCGTAGACGAAGTCGGCGGGTATGCCGAGCAGTCCCTCGTGGGAGAACAGCCGGTTGAGCGGCCGTTCGAAGTCGATCCCCAGCACTTCCTCCGCCCGGAGGATCGCGAGCCCGTGCCCGACGGCGAGGTGCACGTCGCCCCGGGCGAGGAGTCTGCCACCGGTGTACGCGCCGTAGACGAGCCCCAGGAGCAGCAGTTCGGCCCACCACCGGGTGGGCTTCTGCCGATCAGTCATACGGTGTAGGACGCTTGTGCGACAGGGTGGGTTGCCTGGTGTTCATGTGATGGATGATGGACGGACGACGCAATCGCCCGAACCGCCACGAAAGCGCGCGAACCCTTACGGCCTTAGGCCCTTACGTACCGGGAGAATCTCCTATGGCCCCCCGCATCCTCCTGGCCCGCCACGGCCAGACGGCGTGGTCCCAGCTCGGCAAGCACACCGGACGCACGGACGTCCCCATGCTGGAGGAAGGCAGGCGGGGCGCGAAGCTGCTCGGCGAGCGGCTGGCCCGCGACCCGTGGAACGGCCTGCCCGGCGTGGAGGTCCGCACCAGCCCGCTGGTCCGCGCGAGCGAGAGCTGCGACCTGGCGGGCTTCGGCGCCCGGGCGGAGCCGTGGGACGCGCTGATGGAGTGGGACTACGGCGACTACGAGGGCATGACCCCGGCCGAGATCCAGGCGGTCCGTCCGGGCTGGCTGATCTGGCGCGACGGCGTTCCGGGCGGCGAGTCCGTCGCCGACGTGGCGGCCCGTGCCGACGAAGTGGTCGCCTGGGCCCGTGCGGCGGAGCGCGACGTGCTGGTCTTCGCACACGGCCACGTCCTGCGCACCCTGGCCGCCCGCTGGCTCGGCTTCGAGGCCTCCTTCGGCGCCCGCATCCGCCTGGAGCCCACCTCCCTCTCGGTCCTGGGCTGGGCCTACGGGGCCCCCGCGCTGGAGCGCTGGAACGACACGGGCCATCTGGACGCCTGACCGCAGCCGGAAATCCCGTACGGAGGCGGGTGGTTGAGCGATCGCTGCGGCTGCGAGGATGAGGCCATGACGATCACTTCCGTGGTGCTGCGACGACGCGTGGACGACCTCGACGCGGCCTCGGCCTTCTACGAAGAGCTGACCGGCGAGCCCGCGAACCGGTTCGCGTTCGCCGGCCTGGAGCTGGCGGCCGTCGGCCCCTTCCTCCTCTTCAGCGGACCGGACGCGGTCGCGGAGCGGTTCGCGGGGGTGGCGGCGACCCTGGGCGTGGCGGACCTGGACGCGGTCGTCGCGCAGGGCGAGGCGGCCGGCGCCGAGGTCGTCGCCGCACCCGCCGGGACGCCGAACGGCCGGCGGGCCGTGCTCCGGCACCCGGACGGCGCCGTGTACGAGTACGTCAGCGGCTGACCGGACCGGGCGGTGCGGCCGGTGCCGGTCAGGCCGTGGCGTGTCGGGTCAGGAAGTCCGCCACGCGGGGACTGCGCTGGTGCGGGACCAGGGTGCGGGCCGTCCCCGCCAGCATGGACCGGATCCGCGTGGACTGGACCTCGGTGAGCAGGTCCAGGACCCGGCCGCCCGCCCAGGCCGCCTCGTCGGGGGCGCCGGCCCGGGCCAGGTCGTCGGCCAGCTCGGCGGTGTAGAGGGCCACGTTCCGGGCGAAGTGCGGGTCCTGGAGGTCCGCCGCGCGGCGGGCGTGCCGGGCCGCGCGGGCGTGCTCCCCGAGGGCCGCCCAGCACCGCGACTCCAGGGACTCCAGTTCGGCCTCGCCGAAGAAGGACATCCACTCTGGGTCCGCGCCCGCCTCGCCGCGGGAGAACTCCGTGTGCGCGCGGGTCAGCGCCTCCTCGCAGGCCTTGCGGTCCGCCAGGCCCGCCCAGCCGCCCGCCTCGCGCAGGGCGAGCAGCGAGAGCAGCCGGGGGGAACCGAGGGGGCGGGCCGCGCGGCGGCCCGCCTGGGCCGCCCGTACCGACTCCCGCGGCCGTCCGCAGTCCCGGGCCAGGAAGGCCATGTTGCTGAAGGCGTGCGCCTCCAGGCCCGGGTCCCCGGCGACCCGGGCCGTCGCCAGGGCCTCCGCGTAGTGCGAGCGGGCGTCTTCGAAGCGGCCGGAGTCGTGGGCCAGCCAGCCCACCGAGATGGCCAGTTCACCGGCGCCCGCGTGCAGCCGGTCCTCGGTGGACTGCCGGGTGGCTCCCGCGTCCAGCAGCGCGTAGGCGGCGCGCAGGGGTTCGGCGGCCCGGCGGTACAGGGCGTCGGCCCCGTGCCGGTCGTCCAGCAGCCGGATCTGGCGCACGGCCTCCTCGACCGCCACCGCCTCGGACTCGCCGGCCCGGGAGGGCGGCCGCCGGGTGTCGCCGAGCAGGGGGAGGCCGATCGCCGCGGCCGCCACGGTCGCGGAGCCGCCCGCCATGAACGCGCGACGCAGCACGTCGCTCTCCTTGTGGGTGAAGGGGCCGGTGCGCTGCGCCGACCGGCCGCGCACCGCCTCGCGCGGGGAGAAGCCCAGGTCGGCCAGGGTCCGGCCGGGGAACATGTGGAGGAAGACCCGCTCGTACGCGTAGTTGGGGCAGCGGATCTCGCCGGATTCGACCCGGCCGATGTAGCGGGCGTCGCAGGAAACCGTTTCTCCGATCTCCTTCGCGGCCCGGCGCACCATGCCCGCGAACTCGGCCGGGGAGCGCTGCCCGCGCAGCCGCCGGAACGTCTGATTGGGTGAGTGGGGGAACGCCGCCATGGACGTGGCCTCTCTGGCAAGGGACGCACCGCCGGTTCCGCGGGATGGAGCCGGGCCCGGCGCGCATGAACGTACCGCCAGCGGCGGGCGGTTCATGCGGTGTTTGGCTACAAAAGGGATATCTCACCCGCGATCCGCCATGAACTGCCATCCTTTGCAGCGTCTTGCCGCCGCACCCGTTGACGTTTTGGCGCGTTGAGCCCATGCGGGGTGTGAGCTGACTCACGCCCCGTTCGTACGCGGATCGAGGAGGGGTTCCCTTGGTGGAGGGCGGCATGGAGAGCACTGGAACGAACACCGCGCCCGCGTCTTCGGGCGCGACCCCCGTCCCGGCCGTCGCGGTCGCCCCGGGCATCGTGGCCGTCGCGGTCGCCGCGCCGGCGGAGGCGCCGGACCTGGTGACCGTGCCCACCCGGCAGGGCCTGGAGGCCGTGGACATCATCCGCCGCGCCGCCAGCCTGGCCGGCGGGGTCGGCCCGGTGCTGCACGACGGGGCCGGCGACACCCTCGGCTTCCTCGTCCCGCCCGGCACCGCCGACGCCTGGGACCTGCCGGGCAGCGCCTGTACCCAGACCAACGGGCGCGGCATGCGCTTCGGCGACGTGTCGCCCACCGCCGGCGACACCGGCTGGCTGCTCCCCCCGGAGGCCGTCGGTCCGGTCACCGACCCCGAGGTGCTGCGCGCCGCGCTCGGCGAGGCGGCCCGCCTGATCGAGGCGGCGGACAACTGCCGCTGACCGGCGACAATGGGGTGGTGGCAGGCAAGGGCAGAGGCAGCAGCAGACAGCGCGGGCGCGGTACCTCCGAGGCGGTCGTCGGGCAGGTGGCCGGCGGCACGGCGGAGCTGGCCCCCGACCGCGAGCGCGCGGACGCCTGGACGCTGCTCATCGACGGTGCTCCGCAGTCGCATGTGGACCTGGCCGATCCGGCGTACCTGGACTTCGCGTACCAGCGGCGGATCGGCCATCTCATCGACCTCGTCGCGCCCGCCCGGCAGCCGCTGAACGTGGTGCACCTGGGCGGCGGCGCCTTCACCCTCGCGCGCTACACGGCCGCCGCCCGCCCCCGCTCGACCCAGCAGGTCGTGGAGATCGACGCCGCGCTGGTGGCCTTCGTACGGGAACACCTGCCGCTGGACCCGCAGGCGCGGGTCCGGGTCCGGGCGGTGGACGCGCGGGCGGGCCTGGCCAAGGTCCCGGACGGCTGGGCGGACCTGGTGATCGCGGACGTGTTCAGCGGCGCGCGCACCCCGGCGCACCTGACGAGCGGAGAGTTCCTGGACGACGTACGCCGCGCCCTCGCGCCCGGCGGGTGGTACGTGGCCAACCTCGCGGACGGCCCGCCGCTCGCGCACCTGAAGGGCCAGATCGCGACGGCCGCGTCCCGCTTCGAGCACCTGGCGCTGGCGGCCGACCCGGTGGTGTGGCGGGGGAAACGGTTCGGCAATGCGGTGCTGGCGGCCGCCGACCGGGAGCTGCCGGTCGCCGAGTTCACCCGCCGCGTGGCGAGCGACCCGCATCCCGGCCGGGTCGAGCACGGCCGGGCCCTCGCCGATTTCGCGGGCGGCGCGGCCGCGGTCGCCGACGCCTCGGCGGTGGCCTCGCCGGAGCCCCCGCCGTCGGTCTTCCGCTGAGGGGCCGTGACCTGCCGCGCCACGCCCTCGTACGGATGACCTTGCGCTCCGAACGCCGCGGGAGCGGGTAGGTCTTCGTCACGAACGCCCCGTCGGGGTGAGCGGTCATCAGCAGGTCTGCAGGCAGCAGGGAGACACGGACATGGCTCAGGGCAACGTCAAGTGGTTCAACGCGGAGAAGGGATTCGGCTTCATCTCGCCGGACGGCGGAGGCCAGGACCTCTTCGCCCACTACAGCGAGATCCAGGGGCAGGGCTTCAAGGAGCTCCAAGAGGGCCAGCGCGTCCAGTTCGAGGTCGGGCAGGGGCACAAGGGGCCGCAGGCGCAGAGCATCGTCACCCTCTGACGGCGGACTACCTCTCGTACGTCTCCACCAGCGGCGGATGGCCGTTCCAGGTGCAGAAGACCGACATCTCCCGGCCCGCCTTGGTGAAGGTGACCCGGATCCAGTACGGCTGCTTCCACACCTGCATCTGCCAGCCGGGGTCCGGCGTCGCCGAGACCAGCTCGGCCGAGGCCGTGCCCAGGTCGAAGACCACCCGGCCACCCGTGACCGGGTAGGCCTTCACCTTGCCCGGATCCCCGCCGCCGCCCTGCTGCTCCTCCGGGCGCGGGTTCGGCGGGGCCGCCTTCTGCGGGGGCTTCGCGGAGGAGGCGCCGGCGGAGGCCGACGCCGACGGGGAGGCCGGCGGGGACGGCGAGTCCGCGGCCGGTTCGGGCGACGGCGCCGCCGCGCGGTGCGTCGAGGAGGACAGCGGCTGCGTGGTCAGCGGCACCGCCAGCGGCGGATCGTAGGCCGTTCCGGACATGACGGTGTGCACGCCCCACCAGGACAGCGTCACCGCCGCCCCGGTCGCCAGCGTCCAGGCGAGAGCATGAACAAGTCCTCGGTGCATCAGGGCACATACTGCACCACTCGCCCCAGAGGCGTCCCGACACCCCGCGTGGTCCCCCGAATGGACTACGGTGCCGCCCATGGCAAGTGTGCTCGTGGTCGAGGACGACCAGTTCGTGCGTTCCGCCCTGATCCGGCACCTGACCGAGGCCTCGCACACCGTGCGGAGCGTCGGCACGGCCCTCGAGGCGCTGCGCGAGGTCGCCCACCACCGGTTCGACGTGGTCATCCTCGACCTCGGGCTGCCCGACCTCGACGGGTCGGAGGCGCTGAAGATGCTGCGCGGCATCACCGACGTGCCGGTGATCATCGCCACCGCACGCGACGACGAGGCCGAGATCGTCCGGCTCCTCAACGACGGCGCCGACGACTACCTGACCAAACCCTTCTCCGTGGAGCACCTCTCCGCCCGGATGTCCGCCGTGCTGCGCCGCGCCCGCGCCGCCGTCGGGGCCGAGCCGCCCTCGCGGGTCCTGAGGGTGGGCGGGCTGGCCATCGACCCGCTGCGGCGGCAGGCCGAGCTGGACGGGGCCGTGCTGGACCTGACCCGGCGGGAGTTCGACCTGCTGGCCTTCCTGGCCGGGCGGCCCGGGGTGGTCGTGGCCCGGCGCGAGCTGCTCGCCGAGGTCTGGCAGCAGTCGTACGGGGACGACCAGACCATCGACGTGCACCTGTCCTGGCTGCGCCGCAAACTGGGTGAAACGGCCGCCAACCCCCGCTATCTGCACACCCTGCGGGGGGTCGGCGTCAAGCTGGAGCCGCCCAGGTGAGCGCGCGATGAGATGGGCGCTGGTCAAGGTGTGCCTCGCGGTCACGGCCATGGTGGTCGTGGCCTTCGCCGTGCCGCTCGGGCTGGTCGTCCAGGAGATGGCCAGCGACCGGGCCTTCTCCAACGCCGAGCGGCAGGCGGCCACCATCGGGCCGACCCTGTCCATCACCACCGACCCGGTGCAGCTGCGCAAGGCCGTGGAGTCCACGCAGATGGGCGCGGCCCAGCGGATGGCGGTCCACGTGCCGGCGATCGGCGGCAGCGCGCCGGTGGAGATCGGCACGGCCCGGGCGGGGGCGCACGCCGTGGCGGAGACCCGGCGGATGGGCCGGGCGATGACGACCCCGCTGGCCGGCGGGGGTTCGGCGCTGCTCCAGCCGACCGCGCTCGGATCGGGGGACATCGCCGTCGTGGAGATCTTCGTACCGGAGAGCGAGGTCAGCAACGGCGTCGCGACGGCCTGGGTGGTCCTCGCGGGCGTCGGCCTGGCGCTGATCGTGGGCTCGGTGGCGGTCGCCGACCGGCTCGGCGCCCGGCTGGTACGGCCCGCCGAGCGGCTCGCGGACGCCGCGCACCAGCTGGGGGAGGGCCGGCTGGGGGCGCGGGTGCCGGAGGACGGGCCGAAGGAACTCCGCTCGGCGGCCGTCGCGTTCAACTCGATGGCGGACCAGGTGGTGGAACTCCTCGCCAACGAGCGGGAGCTGGCCGCCGACCTCTCGCACCGGCTGCGGACGCCGCTGACGGTGCTGCGGCTCAACACGGCCTCGCTCGGCGACGGGCCGGCCGCGGAGCAGACCCGGGCGGCGGTGGAGCAGCTGGAACGGGAGGTCGACACGATCATCCGTACGGCCCGTGAACAGCGCGCACCCGCGGCCGCCGCGGGCGGGGCCGGGGCGGGCTGCGACGCCTCTGAGGTGATCCGCGACCGGATGGACTTCTGGTCGGCGCTGGCGGAGGACGAGGGTCGCGAGGTGCGGCTCGCGGGCGTCGACCGCACGGTACGGCTCCCCGTCGCCCGTCCGGAGCTCGCGGCCGCCCTCGACGCCCTGCTCGGCAACGTGTTCCGGCACACCCCCGAGGGCACCCCGTTCGCGGTGGACGTCCACGACGCGGGGGACGCCGTCATCGTGCTCGTCTCGGACGCGGGCCCCGGCATCGCCGATCCCGACGCGGCTCTGCGCCGCGGCAACGACGGCGCCCGGGACGGCTCGACGGGCCTCGGCCTGGACATCGTGCGCCGGGTCGCGGAATCGACGGGCGGCGACGTGCGGATCGGCCGTTCGATGCTCGGCGGGACCGAGGTCCGGGTGTGGATCGCCCTGGACGACCGGGCGCGGGGCGGCGCGGGCGGTGTGCGGACGCGCCGCGGCCGCCGCAAGCGGCGCGGCGGCTGACGGGCTGTTCGCCGGTTCGCCGGTGCGCCCGCCTTCGCCCGCGGCGGGCGCGGGCGGCATACCGTACGGGGTGGTTGGTTGTCCTTCCCCCGAACGGAATGGAACTGGTCATGCGCTACGCAGTCCTCGGCACCGGGATCGTCGGCCGTACGGTGGCCGGCCGCCTCGTCTCGCTCGGACACGAGGTGGTCATCGGCACCCGGGACCCCCGGGCCACCCTCGCCCGTACCGAGTACGCCGAATGGCAGGAGGCCCACCCGCAGGCCGGCCTCGCCTCCTTCCCGGAAGCCGCCCGGCAGGGCGAGGTCCTGGTCAACGCCACCGGCGGGCAGGTCAGCGTCGCCGCCCTGACGGAGGCGGACGCCGCGCACCTGGACGGCAAGGTGCTGATCGACATCGCCAACCCGCTGGACTTCTCGCAGGGGTTCCCGCCCACCCTGGACCCGGTGGACGACGACAGCCTGGGCGAGCTGCTGCAGCGGACGTTCCCGCGGCTGCGGGTGGTCAAGACGCTGAACACGATGAACTGCCGGATCATGGTCGACCCGGCGCGCGTGCCGGGCGAGCACACCGTGTTCCTCTCGGGCGAGGACGCCGACGCCAAGAAGTCCGTACGCGAGCTGCTGTACTCCTTCGGCTGGCCGGAGGCGAGCGTGCTGGACCTCGGCGGCATCGAGACGGCCCGCGGCACCGAGATGCTGCTCCCCCTCTGGCTCCGCCTGATGGGGACCCTCGGCCACACGGACTTCAACTTCCACATCCAGGGCGCGCAGCAGAGCGCGCAACAGGGCGGCTGACCTGCCCGTCCCGGATGGACGCCGAGAGGTTGCCGGTCCCGGTGGCCGCGCCGAGTGTGGGCCTGACGGAAGGAGTCAGGCATGAGAGTCATGCTCCGGGCCCACTTGGACACGGCGGCCACGAACGAGGGCATCAAGAGCGGAGCCCTCCAGCAGACCATGAAGAAGCTCACGGACGCCATCAAGCCGGAGGCCGCCTACTTCGGGCTCCACGAGGGCGTCAGGTCGTGCTGGCTCGTCTTCGACCTCCAGGACAGCTCGCAGCTGCCGCCGCTGCTGGAGGACCTGTTCGTGCAGTTCAACGCCGAGATCGAGGTCGGTCCGGTGATGAACACCGAGGACCTGGCGAAGGGTCTCGGGGCGATGAAGCCCTAGTAGGGCGGGGCGACGGCCCCCGTACCCCACCCCGCCCCCGGCCGGCGGCCGCCCACGCGAGCACCGCGGAGGCGGCCGCCGCCGCGCACGACACGGCGAACGCGGCCCGGTGGCCGTATGACGCCGCCAGCGGTCCGGCGGCCGCGGCGGCCAGTGCCTGACCGACGATCAGGCCGCTGCCGACCACGGTCATGGCCTCGCCCCTCCGCTGCGCCGGTCCCGCCCGCTCGACGAGCCCGAACAGCGCGATGAGGTGCGGGGCCACGGCCAGCCCGATCCCGGCGACGGCCAAGGCGGCGCCGGGCAGTCCCGACACGGCCAGCAGCGGCAGCGTGAGCAGCGCCTGGACGCCGATGGTCCGGCGCAGCCGTACGCCCAGGTCCGCGGACCCGGGGCGGGCGACCGTCACGAAGCCGGCGATCGAGCTGGTCACGGCCATGGCCGCCCACACCAGCCCGGCCGCTCCCGGCTCGCCCAGCGACTGGGCGAGCGCGTTGACCCCGGTGTTGGCCCCGCTCCACGCGGCGCCCTGCAGCACGGCCATCGTGCACAGCAGCACGAGCTCCGGCGACCACAGTCGTACGTCGGCACGAGCATCGGCATCCGGTGCTCCGAGGGGGCCGGGCGCGGTCGGGTGGACGGCGAACAGGGTCCCGAAGAGCAGGATCAGCCCGGCGGCGAGCACGAGCGCGGAGGCCGGGTGCACGGTCACGGCCAGGATCCCGGCGAGCGCGGGCCCGACCACGAACCCGACCTCGTCGAGGGTGGTGTCGAAGGACAGGGCCGTACCGACCAGGGCCTTGTCCTCGCCCGCCAGGTGCGCCCAGCGGGCCCGGGCCAGCGGGCCGACCTGCGGCACGGTGAGCCCGGCGGCGACGGCGAGGGCCGTCCGGGCGGGCAGCGGCAGCCCGGCCAGGACGGCCGCGACGAGGGCGGCCAGCACGGCGGCGTTCGCGACGCAGGCGACGAGGAGCACGGGGCGGTGGCCGCGCCGGTCGGCGAGCCGGCCGATGACCGGGCCGCCGAGGGCCTGGCCGAGCCAGAGGGCGGCCGCGACGGTGCCGGCGTCGCCGATGCCGTCGCGTTCGTTGATGAGCAGGAGCGTCCCGATGGGGCACAGCGCGGCGGGCAGCCGCGCAAGGAACGCATGGACGGGCAGGGCGCTGCCGCCGAGTGCGAACACTCCGCGGAAGCCGCCGGGGGCGGCTTCGGATCCGGACACGGACAACCTCCATCCGCACGCCGACCCTCCCGTGTCTCCGGCGCGCACCGTTGCCCGTTGAGCAGGACCGTAGCCGCGGAATGCGGGCTTCGGGAGTCCCGCGTGTTCGGCCGGGGGAGTGGGGTGGCCCGGAGGTCAGCCGCCGGAGTTGAGGCGCTGGGCCTGGGACCGGCCGACCTCGGCGGCGCGGTGCAGGTAGTCGGCGATGACCGCGAGTTCGGAGTCGGAGTAGCTCTCCAGGACCGCGCCGAAGGCCCGGCCTGGGGTGTCCCAGGCCTCGCCGATGCGCCGGCGCGCCTCGGGGGCGAGGGAGACGAGGGAGCGGCGGCGGTCGTGGGGGTCGGCGTGCCGCTCGACGACGCCGGCCTTGACCAGCCGGTCGACGAGGCGGGTGGCGGAACCTGAGGTCAGGCCGGTGAGGCGGGCGATGTCGCCGGTGCTGACGGGGCCGGGTTCCATGTCGAGGAGGGCGATGCACTGCATGTCGGTGGGGTGCAGCCCGACGTGGTCGGCCATGGCCTGGTTGAAGAGCGAGTAGTCGGCGTAGTGCCGCTGGCTCTCGGTGACGATGCGCGTGAGCAGTTCGGCGCGGCTCCACTCAGCACGCGAGTCACTCGAACGGGGGGAATCGGTTGACATCGGCTTCTCCATGCCTCAAATTTATCTGCGTGACGCAGAATATTGATCGTGCAGAATCTGTGCCACGTACTCATCCTAGCGTGAGCTCCACGCCAGGACAGCAACAAGAACAGCCAGAAGAACTGCAAGAAGAACTGCAACCAGAACCAGAACAGGAACAGGAACCCGCCATGTCGATCCTCGTCACCGGTGCCCGCGGCGCCGTCGCCCGCGGCCTCGTCCCCCTCCTCGCCGCCCGCGGCATCCCGCACCGCCTCGCCTCGCGCGAGCCGGATACGCCCGATGCCGTCCACTGCGACCTCACCGATCCGTCGACCTTCCCCGGCGCCCTGGCCGGCGTCCGGTCCGTCTTCCTCTATGCCGAGGCCGCCGCCATCGGTGCCTTCGTCAAGGAGGCCGTCACCGCCGGAGTCGAGCACGTCGTGCTCCTGTCCTCCTCCTCGGTGCTCGGGCCGGCCGCCGCCGGGAGCCCGTTGTCCGCCTCGCATCTCGCCGTCGAGGAGGCCCTGCTGGCCTCCCCGCTGCGCACCACCCTGCTGCGTCCCGGCGCGTTCGCGAGCAACGCCCTCGGCTGGGCCTGGTCGCTGAAGTCCGGCCGCGCGGTCCAGCTGCCCTACCCGGGCGCCCACTGCGACCCGGTCCATGAGGCCGACCTCGCCGAGGCCGCCTTCGCCGTCCTCACCGACCCCGCCCTCAGCGGCCGCGCGTACCACCTGACCGGCCCGCACTCCCTGACCTTCGCGACCCAACTGGCCATACTCGGCGGGGTGCTCGGTGCCCCCGTGCCCTTCGAGTCCGTCACCGCCGAGCAGTGGAAGTCCGGGGTCGAGGGCTACATACCCGGCCCCTATGCCGATGCGCTCCTCGACTACTGGGCCGCGAGCGACGGCCTTCCGGTCGAGATCACCGACGCCGTCGAGCGCCTCACCGGCCACCCGGCCCGCTCCTTCGAAACCTGGGCCGAGGACCACGCGGCCGCTTTCCGCGCCTGACCGCTCAGGCCGGAGCGTCAGAGCCAGCCGCGCTGGGCTGCCTTGAGGCCGGCCTCGAAACGGCTGGTGGCGTGCAGGCGTTCCATCAGCCCGGCCCTCTGGCGGCGTACGGTGCGCAGCGAGACCCCCGAGGCGCCTGCCCGCGCCCTCGTCCGTCAGCCCGGACGCCGGCAGCTTCAGCAGCTTCCGTTCGCCCGCGCTGATCCCGTCCTCCGGCGGCTGCTTGCGGTCCGCGCCGAGCGGTACCGCGGTCTCCCAGGTCTGCTCGAACAGCGTGATCAGCGAGGCGACGATGCCCGGCGCCGTCGTGCACAGCGCCGCGAGCCGGGAGTTGGCCGGGTCGATCGGGACGATGGCCGTCGTCCGGTCGAAGACCAGCAGCCGCGGCGGCAGCATGGGGCTGGTGCGCACCTGGCCGCCGCGTTCGGTGGTCCACTGGGCGTAGCCCAGCGTGGGCGGGTCGTTGCGGACGCTGCGCCGGCGGCTACTTCAACGCCCCGGCCACCGTCACCGGAGGCTGGAACTTCTCCCAGACCGTCGCGGCCGACTTCACCGGCGACGGGAAGTCCGACCTGATCGCCCGCGACGACAGCACCGGCGAGCTCCGCAGCCGGGCCGGCCACGGCGACGCCTCCTTCGCCGGCCCCACCACCCTGACCGGCGGCTGGTGACCGGCCACAGCGCCCGGAAAACGCAGCGGCCGGAAAACGCAGAGGGCCCCGGTCCGCTTTCGCGGACCGGGGCCCTCTCGCAGGGTGAGTGACGGGACTTGAACCCGCGGCCACCTGGACCACAACCAGGTGCTCTACCAACTGAGCTACACCCACCATGTCCGGTCGGAAAACCGACCGGCCGAAGAAAAGGGTACAGGGTCCGGGAGGGTGCTCGCGCCCTCCTTTTCCCCCGACCCGTCTCCGGAGCGTCCTGCCGGGTCCTATTCGGCGGACAGGGTGTGCTTGGCGGCGATGGCCCGGGCGGTGTCAGAGTCGGGCCCGGGCTGCGGAACGAAGACCGCCTCCCGGTAGTAGCGCAGCTCGGCGATGGATTCCTTGATGTCCGCGAGCGCCCGGTGGTTGCCGGTCTTCGGCGGGCTGTTGAAGTAGGCCCGCGGGTACCAGCGGCGCGCCAGCTCCTTGACCGAGGACACGTCCACGATCCGGTAGTGCAGGTGGCTCTCCAGCGCGGGCATGTCACGCAGCAGGAAACCGCGGTCGGTGCCGACCGAGTTCCCGCAGAGCGGAGCCTTGCGGGGCTCCTTCACGTGTTCCCGTACGTACGCCAGGACCTGCGCCTCGGCGTCCGCGAGGGTGATCCCGCCGGCCAGCTCGTCGAGCAGTCCTGAGGCGGTGTGCATCTCGCGCACCACGGCGGGCATGGTCTCCAGGGCCGCGTCCGGCGGGCGGATCACGAGGTCCACGCCTTCGCCGAGCACGTTGAGCTCCGAGTCGGTGACCAGTGCGGCCACCTCGATAAGTGCGTCGTCCGTCAACGAGAGCCCGGTCATCTCGCAGTCGATCCACACCATGCGATCGTTCATGCGGCCCAGCTTATGCGGATTACGCGGAAGGTCCCCCGCCTCGGTGACGACCGATGCGGGGGACCTTCCTCAGGCAGTGCCCGTCGCGGGAGCTACGCGTGCTCGCGCAGGACCCGGTTCGGTGCGTACAGCTCCGTCACCGTCGGGCCGGCCGCGGCCAGGGCCGCTGCGGCCCGCTGGGGCTGCGGCGTGCGCTGGTGCGGTACCGGGGACCCCTGGATCTCGGCCACCTGGGACACGTCGGCCTGCGGCCGGCGCGCCCGGTAGGCCGAGCGGTAGGCGGCCGGGGAGGACCCCAGCTGGCGCCGGAAGTGCCCGCGCAGGGCGACCGGCGAGCGGAACCCGCAGCGCCCGGCGACCTCGTCGACCGAGTAGTCGGAGGTCTCCAGCAGCCGCTGCGCCTGGAGCACCCGCTGGGTGATCAGCCACTGCAGCGGCGCGCTGCCGGTCAGCGAGCGGAAGCGCCGGTCGAACGTGCGCCGGCTCATGTACGCGCGGGCGGCGAGCGTTTCCACGTCGAACTGCTCGTGGAGGTGCTCCAGCGCCCAGGCGACGACCTCGGCCAGCGGGTCGGCGCCGATCTCCTCCGGCAGCGACCGGTCGAGATAGCGTTCCTGGCCGCCCGTGCGGCGCGGCGGGACGACGAGCCGGCGGGCCAGTGCCCCGGCCGCCTCGCTGCCGTGGTCCGTGCGCACGATGTGCAGGCACAGGTCGATTCCGGCCGCGGTGCCCGCGGACGTCAGCACGTCGCCGTCGTCGACGAACAGCTCGCGCGGATCGACATGGACGGACGGGTACCGCTTGGCCAGCGTCGGCGCGTACATCCAGTGCGTCGTCGCGGGCCGGCCGTCCAGCAGACCGGCGGCGGCGAGCACGAAGGCTCCCGTGCACAGTCCGACGATCCGGGCGCCCTCCTCGTGCGCCAGGCGCAGTGCGTCGAGCGCCTCCGGAGGCGGCGGTGAAGTGATCGAGCGCCAGGCCGGAACGACGACCGTGCCTGCCCGGGCGATCGCCTCCAACCCGTACGGCGCGGTGAGCTCGAGCCCGCCGGTGGTCCGCAGCGGACCGTCCTCCCCGGCGCAGACGAGCAGTCGATAGCGTGGAACTCCCGCGTCCTGCCGGTCGATGCCGAACACGGAAAGTGGAATGGAGCTCTCGAAGATCGGCCCGCCGCTGAACAGCAGCACCGCGACGATCTCCCTGCGGCGACGCCCCGCGAGCTTCCTGCCGGCGTCCGCGACGACGGCGGTGGAATCCTGGCTCATGGCTAAGCCCCCCTTGGGTGTCGCGACTCCTTGGTCTGGTCGCACCTGCACGTTTCCCCTCGGCCTTGCACGTGGATCCCCCGCCGTAAATACATGATCGAATCTACTGCGTCCCGTGGTGTCGGCGTGACAAGTTCAGCACGCAGCGCTATGTCGACTTGGCAACTTGGCGAAAAGCATTCGATCAGGAAGCGTTCCACTCCGCTACCGGAGTGGGAAGCTCGCCGTCCGGCCATGGCCAGTACCCGTAGGGTCTCGGAGCCCCCTTGGCGGTGTAGTTGCTGGTGGTAGGGGGGTTGATGGGGCATTCCGGCAAGAACGCCACTGTGCCGGGAAGTTGGCTGAAAACGTGCGGGTGTGGGTGTACGAATCAGTCAGTCCTCAGGGGAGATTCCACCAGAGGTGTGACATCCCCGGTGCGCACGGCCCGCGGGGCCGGCCCCGGCCCGCGGACGGCGGCGGCGCCCGCCCGGCGGCAGCCGGCCCTCCGCGAGGACCAGGGAGGCCCGCTCCGCCTTCTCCGAGTACCGCAGCATCGCCCGGCACGCGGCCGTGACGGCGACCAGCCCGAGCGTGGCGACGGCGGCCCCGCCGAAGGAGGTCCCGTAGACGACGAGCACCACGGGGACGAGCAGGCAGCTGAAGGCGGCCCAGCGCACCACGTCACCCGCGGGGTCGTCATGGGGGCGTCTGCCGGGATGCACGGACGGGTGAACGGGGGCGGGGGTGACATGCGGGGTCATGTCGGTGTGCTGCGCGGTCCGGTCGGTGTGCTGCGCGGTCCGGACGGAGCGGACGGACTGGGGCGGCTGAGCGGGCTGGACGGGCTGGACCGGATGGCCGGGCACGGCGTGCTCCCTGCGGGCTCTTCCTGGACGGTCGGACGCCTGTCCAACGGTGCGCGGCGGTGCTCGGTCACTGCGCGCACGGGTGGCGCGCGGCGTCGCTCGTCACTGGCTGTAGGGGGCAGCGGCCATTGCCAAGGAGCCCTCGCTCCGGCATGCTCCCTGGGACGCTCTCCAAGGGCGGCATGCCCTGTGCAGGACAGGAGTGTCGCCGTACCCTGGGGGTATGGGCTTGGGAAGATGCTTCCCGGACAGAGCTCCGTCACACTGCGTCGTCGTTTTTTCAATCGTCGCTTCCGCTCATTGCCGCCCCGTCGCCTTGTCCCTTCCCCCGAGGACCCCTTCGCCGAGACATCCATGGCCGGTCACGAACTCCCCGAACCCGCGGACCGCAAGCGCAAACCGCTCGCCGATCACGCGTCGAGCGATCTGCGCGCGGCGGAACAGGCACGTCATCCCTGCGATCCGGCCTTCCGGCACGGGGTCGTGGTGGGGTTCGACGGGTCCACGTCCAGTGAGCGCGCCCTGGCGTACGCGATCGGGATGGCCCGCAGGTCCGGATCCGGCCTGATCATCGTGCACGTGGCCAACCGGCTGCCCACCACCGTGTGGGCCGGCTGCGAGCCGCCCGTCTTCGTGGACGTACCGGACCACCGCACCGAGGTGCTGGGGCTGGAACTCGCCTGCGCGGACTATCTGGCCGAGGTGCCGTGGATCCTGGTGGAGCGGGGCGGGGACATCTGCCACGAGCTGGAGGAGGTCGGCCGGGAGTACTCTGCGGACGCCATCGTGGTCGGCTCCACGCACGGGATCGTGGGCCGGATCTTCGGGTCCGTGGCGGGCCGGCTGGCCAAGCGCGCACAGCGACCGGTCGTTGTCATTCCGTAACCCCCTGTACGTCGGTCGTGCGGTTGTGAACCCCCATGTAAAGGGTAGATAAGTGCTGCTGGGACGCAGCAAACAACTGCAGATCGAAGGGAGCCCGCCGTGGACAATGGTGTCTCTGCGGGAAGCACGGCCTCGACTTCGACCCTCGGGAACATAGCCCTGGGTCTCACCCTTCTCGCATTCGGTATCGGCCACACCGCCATCGTCAGCGGAGTGTCCGTCGCCAACTCCGTGTCACTCGCCACCTACGTCGGCGGTCTCGCCCTGTTCGTCCTCGGGATCCTCGAATTCCGCGGCGGCAACGGATTCAACGGCACCGCGTTCGCGGGCCTCGGCGCCTTCTGGTTCACCTGGGCCGCGGGGGCGGACGGAAAGGTTTCGGCACACGCCGCCGGACTGTTCCTGGTCCTCTTCGCCCTGCTCGCGCTGACCCTCACGGTCAGTGCCTCGAGCGGACTGTTCGGCCAGGGCGCGTACGCCCTGCTCACCCTCTCCCTGCTGCTCCTCGCGGTCGGCTCCTTCGCCGGCAGCGGCGGCCTCGCCAAGGCCGCCGGCTGGGTGGCCGCGGTCTCCGGGCTGCTGTTCTGGTACGGCGCCACCGCGGCGCTGGCCCACTGGCCCACCGCACTGGGCAAGGCCTCCGGCCGAGGCGCGGTCGCCGCGGGCTGAGGCGCGTGGCGAAGCGGACGTACGGGAACGGCCCCCGGGATTCCCCGGGGGCCGTTCCGCGTGCTCGGTGCGACTGCCCGGCTACTCGACGGTGACCGACTTCGCCAGGTTGCGCGGCTTGTCGATGTCCCGGCCCAGGGCCAGGGCCGTGTGGTACGCCAGCAGCTGGAGCGGGATGCCCATCAGGATCGGGTCCAGCTCGTCCTCGTTCTTGGGCACGAGGATGGTGTGGTCGGCCTTCTCCTGCTCGCGGTGGGCGACCGCGAGGATCCGGCCGCTGCGGGCCTTGATCTCCTCCAGCGCCGCGCGGTTCTTCTCCAGCAGGTCGTCGTCCGGGACGATCGCGACCGTCGGCATCGCCGGCTCGATGAGCGCGAGCGGACCGTGCTTGAGCTCGGAGGCCGGGTAGGCCTCGGCGTGGATGTAGGAGATCTCCTTCAGCTTGAGGGAGGCCTCCAGGGCCACCGGATAACCGCGGACCCGGCCGATGAACATCATCGACTTGGCCTCGGCGTACTCGGCCGCCAGCTTCTTGATGTCCTCTTCGCCCTCGAGGATCTCCTGGATCTGCTCGGGCAGCTTGCGCAGGCCCTCGATGATCCGCTTGCCGTCGGTGACCGACAGGTCCCGGATCCGGCCCAGGTGCACGGCGAGCAGAGCGAAGGCCACGACCGTGTTGGTGAAGCACTTGGTGGAGACGACGCAGACCTCGGGGCCGGCGTGCACGTACACGCCGCCGTCGGCCTCGCGGGCGATCGCGGAGCCCACCACGTTGACGACGCCGAGGACGCGGGCACCCTTGCGCTTGAGCTCCTGCACGGCGGCGAGCACGTCGTACGTCTCACCGGACTGCGAGACGGCGATGTAGAGCGTGTCGGGGTCCACGACCGGGTTGCGGTAGCGGAACTCGGAGGCCGGCTCGGCGTCCGCGGGGATGCGGGCCATGCTCTCGATGAGGCCGGCGCCGATCAGGCCCGCGTGGTACGAGGTGCCGCAGCCCAGGATCTTGACCCGGCGGATGCCGCGCGCCTCGCGCGGGTCCAGGTTCAGGCCGCCCAGGTGCACGGTGTTGAAGCGGTCGTCGATCCGGCCGCGCAGCACGCGGTCGACCGCGTCGGGCTGCTCGGAGATCTCCTTGTGCATGTACGTGTCGTGGCCGCCCATGTCGTACGAGGCGGCCTCCCACTCCACGGTCTCCGGCGTGGCCGTGGTGGTGGCACCGCTGGTGGTGTAGGTGCGGAAGTCGTCGGCCTTGAGGGTGGCCATCTCGCCGTCGTCGAGGGTGACGACCTGGCGGGTGTGGGCGACGAGCGCGGCGACGTCCGAGGCGACGAACATCTCCTTCTCGCCGATGCCCAGGACGACCGGCGAGCCGTTGCGGGCCACGACGATGCGGTCGGCGAAGTCGGCGTGCATGACGGCGATGCCGTAGGTGCCCTCGATGGCCTTGACGGCCTCGCGGACCTTCTCCTCGAGGGTGTCGGCCTGGGAGCGGGCGACCAGGTGGACGATCACCTCGGTGTCGGTCTCCGAGAGGAAGACGACGCCCTCGGACTCCAGCTTGGCGCGGAGCTCGGCGGCGTTGTCGACGATGCCGTTGTGGACGACGGCGACCTTGCTCTCGGCGTCCAGGTGCGGGTGCGAGTTGATGTCGCTCGGCGCGCCGTGGGTGGCCCAGCGGGTGTGGGCGATGCCGGTGGTGCCGGTGAAGCGCTTGGGGACCCGGGACTCCAGCTCGCGGACGCGGCCCTTGGCCTTGACCACCTTGAGCGCGGGGGACTTCGGGCTGTTGACGACGATGCCCGCGGAGTCGTATCCGCGGTACTCCAGTCGCTGCAGGCCTTCCAGCAGCAGCGGTGCCACGTCACGCTTGCCGATGTAACCCACGATTCCGCACATAAAGTCTTGCCCCTCCTGAAGTTCGGTTGCTCTTGCCGCTGTTGTCCGCGCCCGGTCCGTCGGCCGGCCCTGTTGCTCAGCCGTAGACGATGCGGCGCAGCTGCCGGAGCGAGAGCTCCGGCGGCGCCACGGCGCGGTGCGGCAGCTCGGCCGCGATCCGTTCGAAGATCTCCGCGTTGACCGCGCCGCCGGACTGGAGCTCCCGGTGGCGGCGGCGCACGAATTCCTCCGTCGTCTCGTCGAAGTACGCGAGTACGTCGAGGACCACCCGGGCTGCCTCACCGCGCTGCAGCGCGGTGCTGCGCACCAGGTGGTCGACAAGATCGTCATGAGACGGGCGGCGGTCGAGCACCCGTAGATACTGACGGGATACGGCCGGGAACGCAAAGATCCTGCCCGAAAGCGGGCAGGATCCATCTGGTCCAGACCAGCGGAATGCGTAAATCCACTCACTAAACGGTTAGAAACGGCGCAAAACGGCCTGCTTGGCTGCGGCGAACTCCTCGGCCGTGAGGATGCCCCCCTGATGCAGATCGCCGAGCTCGCGCAGCCGGCGCAGCAGCGCGTCGTGGTCCTCGGGGGCCGTCGGCTCGGCCGCCGAGGCCGCCAGCTCCGGCACCGGCGCCGCGGACAGGACCGCGGCGGCCTCGGCCGGCGCAGAGGCGCCCCGGGGATGGGGCATCCGCACCGCCACGGCCGCCGCCACCAGCGCCATCAGCGGGTCCTTCTTGAAACCGAACAGCTCCACCGTGTACGGGTCGTACTTGGGTGCCGGAGCCGCCGGAGCGCCCGCCAGCGTGAACCGGATCCATCCGTTGTCCAGGCCCTTCGAGGGGGACCACTCCACCGCCCGCAGGTCCGCGACCCGGAACTCGCGCGGACCGCCCGAGCTCTTGGCCTCCTCCGTCGTCCAGTTCCAGTCCAGCCCCACCCGGTCCCCGTCGAAGGCCACTGTCCCGTCCCCCGCGGCCACCGTGATCGGCACGGCCGGCCCCGGCAGCAGGTACGCGTCCGCCGGGCCGGGGTCGACCTGGTCCAGCAGCAGCGCATTGCGGACCTCGTCCACGAAGTACTCCGCCACCCCCGTCCGGTCCGCCTCCACGGTCAGCCGGTACGGGTCGGAGGCCTCCGGCAGCCGCCCGCCCGTCACCTGGAGCAGCGGGTCGGCGCCGTCACGCAGCTTCAGCCGCAACCGGCCCGTCTTGCGGCCCGGTTCGTAACTGACCCCGGCGAGCGCGCGCAGCGGTACGACCACTTCGCCCAGCGTCTGGCGCAGCAGCCCCACCCCCTTGTCGCGGCCGGGCACGATACGCACCGCGTCCCCGTCGAAGGTCCATGTGCCGTCCTTCTGGATGATTTCCGCCATCCATCGATTCTCGCACCGGCCGCAGCAGGCCAGTTGGCCTATACCTGCCCTATGAGAGTCCTGCGACGCACGCTCGGCACCCTCCTCGTCCTCGGCACGGCCGTCTCCTGCGCCACGTCCCCCCGCGACGACGCCAGAGCCGGGGACGAGCGCCCCGCCGCCCTCGCCCCCTACGAACAGCTCCTGCCGGCGCCCGCCTCCGTACGCGCCGAAGGCTCCGGGTACGCCGTCGGGGCGGGCACGGTCGTCCGTACCGGCGCGAGCGGCGGCGAGGAGGTCCGCCGGGTCGGCGAGCTCCTCGCCGAGCAGCTCAGGGGCCCCAGCGGGCTTCCGCTGCCGGTGGTCGACGGGGCCGACGGCGACGGGATCCGGCTGCGCCTCGACGAACAGGCCGAGGGCGTCGGCGCCGAGGGGTACCGGCTGGAATCCGCTCCGAGCGGGGTCACGCTGACCGCCCGGACCCCGGCGGGGCTCTTCCACGCCGGGCAGACGCTGCGGCAGCTGCTGCCGGTGGCCGGTCCTGGCACGGTGCCCGGCGGCGAGATCACCGACGCGCCGCGCTTCGCGTACCGGGGCGCGATGCTGGACATCGCCCGCCACCACTTCCCGGCCGAGCAGGTCAAGCGGTACGTCGACCAGCTCGCCCAGTACAAGGTCAACACGCTGCACCTGCACCTGACCGACGACCAGGGCTGGCGGATCGCGATCGACTCCTGGCCGCGGCTGGCGGAGTACGGCGGCGGCAGCGAGGTCGGCGGCGGGCCGGGCGGCCACTGGACGAAGGACCAGTACCGGGACCTCGTGGCGTACGCGGCGCAGCGGTACGTGGACGTGGTCCCGGAGATCGACATGCCGGGGCACGTGAACGCCGCCCTGGCCTCGTACGCGGAGCTGAACTGCGACGGGAAGGCGCGCGAGCGCTACACCGGGATCAAGGTCGGCTTCAGCTCGCTGTGCGTGGGCAAGGAGCGGACGTACGAGTTCATCGACGAGGTGCTCGGCGAGCTGGCGGAGCTGACGCCGGGCCGCTACCTGCACATCGGCGGCGACGAGGCGCTCTCGACGCCCGCGGCGGACTACGCGTCGTTCATGGACCGGGCCCAGCAGGTGGTGGGGCGCCACGGCAAGACGGTGGTGGCCTGGCACCAGCTGGCGACGGCCCGCCCGGCGCCGGGGGCGGTGCTCCAGTACTGGGGCCACGACCGGACCGGGGCCGCCGAGAAGGCGGCGGTGGCCACGGCGGCGAAGGCGGGCCACCCGCTGATCCTGTCGCCGGCGGACCGGCTGTACCTGGACATGAAGTACGACCTGACGACGAAGCCGGGACTGGCCTGGGCGGGCTTCGTCCCGGTGCGCAGGGCCTACGACTGGAACCCGGGGGCGTACCTGGCGGCGGCCGGAGTCCCGGAATCCGCGGTCCTCGGCGTCGAGGCACCGCTGTGGACGGAGACGATCGCGACCCGGTCCGACCTGGAGTTCATGGCCTTCCCGCGGGTCCTGGGCCTCGCGGAACTGGGCTGGAGCCCGGGCCCGCGCAACTGGACCGAATACCGCCGGCGCGTGGCGGCACAGGGCCCCAGGCTGGACGCCCAGGACATCACGTACCACCGGGCCCCGGACGTGCCGTGGTCCTGAGACGCCGTTCCTCCGGCAAAGCCGCACGCCGGCCGGCGGTGGGTCCGGGCTCCGCGGCCCCCGCCTCATGGCGTAGGTGCGGGTGCGGCGTCGAGGGACCGTATCGGCGCCGCACCCGCCCCCTTGATCACCGTCGCGATGCGTAAGGCGCGACGGGGTTCTTGAGGGTGCCGATCAGCTGGAGGGCGGCCGACGGGTCGGAGAGGTCCACCATCTGCTTGTTGTTGCGCAGCTGGAGCCGGTTCAGGCAGGACAGCTGGAACTCCTCGGCGAACAGGTCGTACCGCTCGAACCGCTCCGCGAGCTGCGGCATCGACTCCTGGTAGGCGTGGCCGCAGTCCGCGACCGCCCGCCAGAAGGTGTCCTCCTCGCAGATGCCCTCCGTGACGAGGATCGAGCCCAGGAAGCGGAAGAAGCAGTCGAAGACGTCCGTGAAGATCGACAGGAGCTTCATGTCCTCCGGGATGTCGGCCCTGACGCGCTCGACGGCCGGCGGGAGCACCGCGTCGGGGTCCATGACCACGATCTCCTCGGCGATGTCCTTGAAGACCGCCCGCTTCACCACGCCGTTCTCGATGACGAGGATGGTGTTCTCGCCGTGCGGCATGTACGCGAGGTCGTACTGGTAGAAGCAGTGCAGGAGCGGGAGGAGGTAGGCCCTCAGGTACGGCTTCAGCCACTCCGACGGGGTGAGGCCCGACTCCTCGATCAGCGCGCCGACGAAGGACTTGCCCTCGGAGTCGACGTGCAGCAGCGAGGCCATCGTCGCCAGGCGCTCGCCCTCCCGGAGGTGCTCGACCGGGGACTCGCGCCACAGGGCGGCCAGCATCTTGCGGTACGGCGAGTAGCGGTCGGTGGCGCGCTCGTACTGGCGGTGGTGGTAGCCGATGGCCGCGCGCTCTCGGATGATCGAGAAGTCCACCGACTGCAGGACCTCGTCGCCCTCGATCAGCTGGTGCAGCCAGTCGTTGATCGCCGGGGTGGCCTCCATGTAGGCCGCCGACAGGCCGCGCATGAAGCCCATGTTGAGGACCGAGATGGCGGTCTTCACGTAGTGCTTCGCCGGCGTCGTGGTGTTGAAGAACGTACGGATCGACTGCTGGGCCAGGTACGCGTCCTCGCCCTCGCCGAGCAGCACCAGACGGCGGTTCGCGATCTCGGCCGCGAAGGTCACCGTGGTCTTGTTCCACCACTGCCAGGGGTGCACCGGCAGGAAGTGGTAGTCGGCCGGGTCCAGGTCCAGGGCGGACAGCTTGGCCTCGAACCCGGCGATGGCGGCTTCGCCCAGCTCCTCGCGCATGAACGAGTCGTGGTCGAGGCCGGCGCCGGCCGTGAACGTCGAGACGTCCTTGCGGGCCGCCACCCACACCAGGTGGACGGGGCTCGCGGTCTCCGGGGCGTACGAGAGGTACTCGTGCACGCCGAAGCCGAGCCGGCCGTTGTTGGCGACGAAGCAGGGGTGGCCCTCGGTCATGCCCGTCTCGATGTCCTGGAAGGAGGACTTCGCCAGGACGGCGGCCGGGACCTGCGGCTTCGTGTACTTGAAGCCCGAGCCCGCCAGGGTGGAGGAGATCTCCTCCAGGTACACGGGCAGGACCTCGGCGCTCAGGCCGAGGGAGTCCTTCAGCTCGATGTGGAAGTCGATCGCGTCCAGGGGCAGCTCGGCGCCGTCCCGGTGGCGCGTGACGGAGGCCTCGTCGACCGCCCAGTGGTCCAGGGCGTGCAGGGCCGCGGTGAAGCGGTACTCCACGGTGCCGTCGTCGCTCAGGACCGAGTACGCCGAGCCGCCGAGCGGCTTCGGGGTCAGCAGGCGCTCGTGCGAGAACTCCGCCAGGGCCTTGCGGACCAGTGCACGGTTCGCGCGGGCCCACAGTTCGGGGGAGAGGTGCGAGATCGCATCGGCGAGGCTCATATGGACGCTCCCGTCAGGCCGGTGGCCGCCTCGAACTGCGCACGGGTGCAGAAGCTCAGCAGCGCTTCCTTCTCCGGCTTGGTGACCTGCCGCTCCGGTACAAAGCCGACGGCCTCGTTCAGGGCCTGCACGGCGGTGTTGGCGACGTCCGGCTCGACGACGACGCGTTCGGTCGCCGGGTCCGCGAAGGCGGCCGCCATGACGGTGGTGATGACCGCGCGGGTGAAGCCGTGCAGCGGCCGGTCGCTCGGGGCGACGAGGAAGTGCATGCCGACGTCGCCGGGCCGGGCGTCGTACAGGCCGACCAGCTCCAGCCGGCTCGGGTCGTACGTCTCCATCAGGAAGGCCGGGCGGCCCTCGTGCAGGCCGATGAAGGCATGGTGGTGTTCGTGGGCGGCGATCCGCATGTACTCGCGCTCGACGTCCGGCAGCGAGGCGTCCTGCATCATCCAGAACGAGGCCTTCGGGTGGGTGACCCAGCCGTGCAGCAGCTCCGCGTCGGCGAAGGGGTCCAGGGGCCTCACGGAGAAGGTTCCGAGGTCCGCGTCGACGCGGCTGTACAGGATTTCGGCGGTGCTCATGCGTGCGTGCCTTCCGGGGCGGCGAACTGCTGGAACGCGATGGACTTCTCGACCTTGTAGTACTCGCGGCCGAGGAGCTCTCCGATGATGTACGCGTTGCGGTACGCGGCCATGCCCAGGTCGGGCGAGGTGATGGAGTGGTTGTGGACCGTGCCGTTCTGCAGGAAGATCCCGCGGCCGGTCACGTCGATGCTGTAGTTGCGGGCCGCGTCGGGGCGGCCGTGGCCGTCGAAGGAGAGGCGCTCGCGCACGGGGTTCAGGAACTCCGGGAGCGTGTACGTGTAGCCCGTCGCGAGGATCAGGCCCTCGGTGGCGAGGGAGAAGTCGCGCTCCTGCTCCTCCTGGCGCAGCCCGAGGGTGTACGCGCCCGTGGTGGTGTCGTACGCCGCCGAGTTCAGCGAGGTGTTGGTCAGCAGGGTGGTCCGGACCGGGCCGGGCGAGGTGACCTTCTTCTGGTAGAGCAGGTCGAAGATGGCGTTGATGAGCTCGCCGTCGATGCCCTTGAAGAGGTTCTTCTGCTGGTGCTCGAGCCGGTAGCGGGTCTCCTCGGGCAGCGCGTGGAAGTAGTCCACGTACTCCGGGGAGGTCATCTCCAGCGTCAGCTTGGTGTACTCCAGCGGGAAGAACCGCGGGGAGCGGGTCACCCAGTTGAGCTGGTAGCCGTACACGTCGATCTCGGACAGCAGGTCGTGGTAGATCTCCGCCGCGCTCTGGCCCGAGCCGACCAGCGTGATCGACTTCTTCTGCTGGAGCTCCGCCTTGTTCTGCATGTACGCGGAGTTGTGCGTGAAGTCTCCGCCGAGCCCGGCGCAGGCCTGCGGGACGAACGGCGGGGTGCCGGTGCCCAGGACCAGGCGGCGGGCCAGGTGGGTCTCGCCGCGGTCGGTGTGGACCTCGTACAGGCCGGCCTGCCCGTCGTACTCCACCTCCGTGACGGAGGTGGAGTACTGCACGTTGTCGAGGCGGTCGGCGGCCCAGCGGCAGTAGTCGTTGTACTCGGTCCGCAACGGGTAGAAGTTTTCCCGGATGTAGAAGGAGTAGAGCCGGTCCTTGTCCTTCAGGTAGTTCAGGAAGGAGAACGGCGAGGTCGGGTCGGCCAGCGTGACCAGGTCCGACATGAACGGCGTCTGCAGGTGCGCACCGTCGAGGAACATCCCGGCGTGCCACTCGAAGTGCGGCTTCGTCTCGATGAAGAGGCCGTCGAGCTCGTCGATCGGAGCGGTCAGGCAGGCGAGCCCCAGGTTGAAGGGACCGAGGCCGATACCGATGAAATCGAACGGCTGGCGGGGCTCACGAGGCGTGGACAAGGGATTCTCCCAGGTACTGCTCGGCGTGGGACGCGAGGAGGTCGAGGACGGCCGCGATGTCGGCCGTCGTGGTCTGCGGGTTGAGGAGGGTGAACTTCAGGTACTGGTCGCCGTCCACCTTGGTGCCGGCGACGACTGCCTCGCCGGAGGCGAACAGCGCCTTGCGGGCGTGCAGGTTCGCCTCGTCGACGAGGTCCTTGCGGACGTCGCCTCCGGGCACGTAGCGGAAGACCAGGGTGGAGATCTGCGGCTTGACGACGACCTCGAAGCGCGGGTCGGCGTCGATGATGTCCCAGCCGGCCGCGGCCAGATCGATGACCTCGTCGAAGAGCGAGCCGAGGCCCTCGGCGCCCATGGTGCGCAGGGTCATCCAGAGCTTGAGCGCGTCGAAGCGGCGCGTGGTCTGGATGGACTTGTCGACCTGGTTCGGGATCCTCTCCTCCGCCATGCGGCGCGGGTTGAGGTAGTCCGCGTGGTACGTGGCGTGCTTGAGGGTGTCGCGGTCGCGGACCAGCATCGCGCTGGAGCTGACCGGCTGGAAGAACGACTTGTGGTAGTCGACCGTGACCGAGTCGGCCCGTTCGATGCCGTCGAGCAGGTGCCGGCGGGTGGGGGAGATCAGCAGTCCGCAGCCGTACGCGGCGTCCACGTGCATCCACGCGGAGTGCTCGGCGGCCAGGTGGGCGATCTCGGGGAGCGGGTCGATGGACCCGAAGTCGGTGGTGCCGGCGGTGGCGACGACGGCCATCGGGAACAGGCCCTCGGCGGCGCAGTTCTCCAGCTCGAGGGCGAGCACGGAGGTGTCCATGCGGCGGTTGCGGTCGACCGGGACGGCGATGACGGCCTCGTAGCCGAGCCCGAGCATCGCGGCCGACTTCTTGACGCTGAAGTGGCTGGCCTCGGAGGTGAAGATGCGCAGCTTGGGCAGGACCTCGGACTTCGGGAGCGCCCGCTCGCTGCTCTGCATGACCTTGCGGCAGGCCTCGTCACGGGCCAGCAGCAGCGCGTGGAAGTTGGACTGGCTGCCGCCGGAGGTGAAGATGCCGTCCGCGTCCGGGCCGAGGCCGATGCGCTGCGCGGTCCAGTCGATCAGGCGGCGCTCGATGAGCGTGCCGCCGATGGACTGGTCCCAGGTGTCCAGGGAGGAGTTGACGGCCGAGAGGACGGCCTCGCCGAGGACGGCGGGGATGACGACCGGGCAGTTGAGGTGGCCCAGGTAGCGCGGGTGGTGGAAGTACACCGCGTCGCGCAGGTAGACCTCTTCCAGCTCGTCGAGGACGGCGGCCGGGTCTTCGAGCGGCCGGTCCAGGTCGATCCCGTTGATGACCGGGGCGAGTTCGTCGACGGATATACCGGAGTGGGGCCGTTCGGTGGTCGCGAGTTTGGCAGCGACGCGCTCGACGCCTTCGGTGACGGAACGGCGGTACAGGTCCGCGGTCGTCTCATTCAGCAGATGCGAGCGCATCAACGTTCCTCCGGGCAGGAAAGAGGCGGGTGGGGAAGAGATTCTTAGGTTAGCCTAACCTAACTTTCCGGCCAAATGGCGATGGGCCCCGGCCGGAAGCCGGGGCCCATCGCTGAAAAGGGGTGAGGAGAAGGAGAGTTGCTACAGCTCTGAGGTGGGTTCCTCGCTGGCCGCCTGGCCCGCGTAGGCCTCGGCGAGGAGTTCCTCCTCGCTCGCACCGAGACGCCAGTAGCCGGTGAAGCGCACCGCGCGCCGGTCGATGGAACGTTCCTGCACGACATGCCTGCGGACCGCCCGAACCGTGCCGGCCTCGCCCGCGAGCCAGGCGTACGGAGCTTCGGCGACGGGGAGTTCGGCCGCCCGGAGCGCCGCCAGCACGCGCTCGGTGCGCTCCTTGCCCGCGCCGCCCTCCCGCACGATCCAGGTGATGTCCGCGTCGGCGGGCGTCGGCAGGGTGAGCCGGTCGTCGGCGTGAGGGACCTCGAACCACGCGGCGACCCGGGTCCCGGCGGGGAGCCGGTCCAGGATCGCGGCGGCCGCGGGGAGCGCGGTCTCGTCCGCGTACATGAGCAGTGCGTCGATGCCGGCCGGCGGCTGGAACCGTACGGACTTGTTCTCCGCGACGGCCGGGCCGATCGCCATGATCCGGCGGCCGGTCACGGCCCGCCCGGCCCAGTACGCCGCCGGGGAGCCCGCCGCGTCAGCGGCCGATGCCGCAGTCCCGTGGAGGACGAAGTCGATGTCGACCTCGTCGGCGCCCTCGGGCGTACGGCGCTGCTCGCGCACGGTGTACGAGCGCATCACCGGCCGCTCCTCGTCCGGCATTCCGCGCCAGGCCGCGAACCAGGTGTCCTCGTCAGTGGACGGGAGCACGGTGTGCTCCCGGTGGGCGGGCGGCAGGAAGAGCGAGAGGCTCTGGTCGTAGCCGCCCGAGCGGAAGCCCGCGAGGGACTCCCCGCCGAAGGTGACCCGCAGGAACGAGTGCCCGAGCCGGCGCGTGCGGAGCACTTCGAGTTCGAAGAACCGGAAGTGGGCGGCGGCCGGGACGGCGTCGGATGCGGTGGCGGTCATGCGGAGAGTCCCCCTCGTCGGTGGAAACGGCGCCTGGTCGGGGCGCCGAGGGTCAGCTGACCT
Source organism: Streptomyces katrae (assembly GCF_000717655.1). GTDB lineage: Bacteria > Actinomycetota > Actinomycetes > Streptomycetales > Streptomycetaceae > Streptomyces > Streptomyces katrae_B. The sequence continues at coordinate 50,823 of NZ_JNZY01000016.1, read as the reverse complement.
TCTTGGCGTTCTGGATGGACTTCGCGAGGTCCTCGAGGATCTTGGCGCACTTGTCGTACGAGTAGATCGGCTCGGTCACGCGCGGGGCGACCTGGCCGGCCTTGACGGCGGGCAGCTCGGTCCAGGTGGGCTTGGCCTTCAGCTCCTCCGGCTGCAGGGTGCCGGTGCGGTTGTCGAGCAGGACCAGGTCGGCCTTGTACTTGCCGGCGTTCTCCCAGCTGAGGCTCTCGAAGAAGCCGCCCGCGTCCAGCTTGCCCTGCTCCGGGGCGACGAATTCGACGCCGAGGGTCTCGAAGTACTTCAGGTCGGCCGAGGTCTTCGGGGTGGAGACGTAGAACAGGTCGGCGGAGCCGGAGCCGACGAGCACCTTGACGCCCGGGTTGGCCTTGGTGGCCTCGCGGACCTTGGTGGCGGCCGACTCGAAGCGGGCCTTGGCGTCTGCGGTCTGCTTGGTGTTCAGGTCGGCGCCCAGGGACTTGGCGAGGTCGGCCGTGCGCTCCAGCGCCTTGTCGAGGGAGGCGTCGCCGCCCACGCCGATCGCGACGGGCGGGGCCAGCTTCAGGATCTTGTCCTTGGAGGCCTCCGGGACGAACCAGTAGCTGCCGTCCCAGGTGTTGGTGACGAGCAGCTCGGGCTGGAGGGCCGCGTACTTCTCGACGTTGAACTCGTCGTAGACGTTGCCGAGGATCTCGACCTTGGAGATGTCCATCGAGCCGGCCATCGCGTCGGCCTTGCCGTCGGCGGTCTTGGTCGGGCCGAAGACGCCCTTGACCTGGATGCCGTAGTCGTAGAGCGCGGCGGCGGTGCCGGTGTAGGCCACGATGTTCTTGGGCTTGGCCTTGAGGCTGACGTCCTTGCCGAGGTCGTCCTTGAAGCTCCAGGCGCCCGAGGCCGCAGCGCCCGCGTCCTTGTCGCCCGCCTCGCTCTTCGCCGAGTCGGAGCCGCCGCATGCGGTCAGGGCCGCGACGAGGCCGAGGGCGCCGCCGGCGGCGATGAGACCGCGACGGGAGAGGTAGGTACGGGACTTGGGCATGTCTATGTCCGCTTTCGTGCGTGCCGGGCGGCCACTGGGCCGTTCGGAGGGAAGGTTAGCCTAACCTTGGCTGAAAGCGGTAAGGGGGCCCTAAGTTTTCAGGGCCCCCTCGTGGTACTGCGACGTTGCGGTGCCTAGCCGGCGAAGCCCAGCTCACGGGCGATGAGCATGCGCTGCACCTCACTGGTGCCCTCGCCGATCTCCAGGATCTTGGAATCCCGCCACATGCGCGCCACGGGGTACTCGTTCATGAACCCGTAACCGCCGTGGATCTGGGTGGCCTCGCGCGCGTTGTCGACGGCGACCGTCGAGGAGTACAGCTTCGCGATGGCCGCCTCCTTCTTGAACGGCTCTCCGGCCACGAGGCGGGAGGCCGCGTCACGCCAGCCGATCCGCGCCATGTGGGCGCGCATCTCCATGTCCGCCAGCTTGAACTGGATGGCCTGGTTGTCGCCGATGGGCCGGCCGAAGGCCTTGCGCTCCTTCGCGTACTTCACCGACTCGTCCACGCAGCCCTGCGCGAGGCCCGTGGCGAGCGCCGAGATCGCGATGCGGCCCTCGTCGAGGATCCGCAGGAACTGGGCGTAGCCGCGGCCCTCCTGGCCCACCAGGTTGGCCAGCGGCACCCGTACGTCGTCGAAGGCCAGCTCGCGGGTGTCCGACGAGTTCCAGCCGACCTTCGAGTACGGGGCGGCCACCGTGAAGCCGGGGGTGCCGGACGGGACGATGATCGAGGAGATCTCCGGGCGGCCGTCGGCCTTCCGGCCCGTCACGGCGGTGACGGTGACCAGACCGGTGATGTCCGTACCGGAGTTGGTGATGAAGCACTTCGAGCCGTTGATCACCCACTCGTCGCCGTCCTTGACGGCCGTGGTGCGGGTGCCGCCGGCGTCGGACCCGCCGTCCGGCTCGGTCAGGCCGAAGGCGCCGAGCACCTCGCCGGCGCACATCTTCGGCAGCCACTGCTGCTTCTGCTCCTCGGTGCCGAAGAGGTAGAGGGGCATGGCGCCCAGCGAGACGCCCGCCTCCAGGGTGATGGCGACCGAGGAGTCGACGCGGGCCAGCTCCTCCAGGGCGATGCCGAGGGCGAGGTAGTCGCCGCCCATGCCGCCGTACTCCTCCGGGAAGGGCAGGCCGAACAGGCCCATGCGGCCCATCTCGCGGACGATCTCGTAAGGGAACTCGTGCCGCTCGTACAGGTCGCCGATCTTGGGTGCGATGACGTCGTGCGCGAACGCCTCGACGGTACGGCGGAGTTCCTCGTGCTCGGGGGTGAGCCGGTGGTCGAGGGGCATGTCTTCGTTACTCCTTGTGGGAGAGGGCGCGGACGGTACGGGAGGGGCTGGGACGTCCCAGCTGTTCGGCCATCCACACGCTCGTGGCGGTGAGGGCGGCCAGGTCGACGCCGGTCTCGATGCCGAGCCCGTCGAGCATCCACACCAGGTCCTCGGTCGCGAGGTTGCCGGTGGCGCTCTTCGCGTAGGGGCACCCGCCGAGCCCGCCCGCGGAGGCGTCGACGGTGGTCACCCCGTGCTGGAGCGCGGCGAGGGTGTTGGACAGGGCCTGGCCGTACGTGTCGTGGAAGTGCACGCCGATCCGGTCGGTCGTGACGCCCTCCTCGTTGAGCTCGCCGAGGAGGGTCCGGACATGGCCCGGGGTGGCGACGCCGATGGTGTCGCCGAGGCTGAGCTCGTCGCAGCCGAGGTCGAGCAGGGCCTTGGCCACGCTCACCACCTGGTGGACCGGGACGGGGCCCTCCCAGGGGTCGCCGAAGCACATGGAGAGATAGCCGCGGACGTGCGCCCCGCCCTCCTTGGCGCGGGCCACGACGGGCTCGAACATGGCGAGGGACTCGGCGACGGTCCGGTTGAGGTTGCGGGAGGCGAAGGTCTCGGTGGCCGAGCCGAAGACCGCGATGCGGGTGGCGCCGAGGGCCAGGGCGCGGTCGAGCCCGCGCTCGTTGGGGACGAGGACGGGGAGGTGGACCCCGGCCAGGCCCTGGAGCTGCTGGAACAGCTCCTCGGCGTCCGCCAGTTGGGGCACCCACTTGGGGTGCACGAAGCTGGTCGCCTCGACGGTGGTCAGCCCGGCCGCGGCCAGCCGGCGGATGAACTCGGCCTTGACGTCGGTGGGTACGGCCGACTTCTCGTTCTGCAGCCCGTCGCGGGCGCCGACCTCGTGGATGCGGACGCGGGCCGGCAGTCCGGGGGCCGGGACGGTCATGGGCAGCCCGTTCACGACGCCACCTCCTTCTCTTCGTCGTCCGGGGTGACGACGGCCAGGACCTGGTCCATGGCCACGGTCGTGCCGGGGGAGACGTCCAGCTCGGTGACCGTGCCGGAGTGCGGGGCGGAGATGACGTGCTCCATCTTCATCGCCTCGACGACGAGCAGGCTCTGCCCGGCGGCGACGCGGTCGCCGACGGCGACCTTGACGACGGTGACGGTGCCGGGCATGGGGGCGGCGAGCGTATCGGCGCCCGCGCCGGCCGCGCCCTTCGCGGTGACGGGGTCGTGGATCTGGACGTGCCAGGAGTCGCCGTCACGCCCGAGCCAGGTCCCTTCGGGGGAGCGGGCATGGCCGAAGGTGTGGGTGACCCCGTCCAGCTCGACGGTGACGCGGTCGCCGCTCCGGCTGACGATCCGGCCCCGGGCCGGTGTGCCGGGGCTCTGCCCCAGACCCCGCGCCTCGATCGCCGGCGGGGCTGAATCCTCCCCGGCGTCCGCGAGCAGCAGTTCCGTCTCCGTGCCCGACGGGCGGGTGCGGACCGTGATCGGATCCTGGCCCGGGAGGCGGAAGTGGTGCACCGTCCAGGCGGGAGTGCCGCCGAGGCGCCAGCCGTCGGCCGCCCCGAAGGGGTCGACCCACCCGTCCAGCCCCGCCGGCGTTCGAGGCGCGGGATCCGGGGCGGAGCCCCGGTTCCGGGAAGGGGCGGGGTGGGGGAGGGACAACAGCGCCGCTGCCGCGAACACCTCCGGCGGGACGCCCTCCGGGAGCAACGAGCCCAGGTCGCGCTCCACCAGCCCGGTGTCCAGGTCCCCGGACACGACGTCCGGATGCGCCAACAGCCTCCGCAGGAAACCGGCGTTGGTCTGGACACCCAGGATCACGGTGTCGGCGAGGGCACCCCGCAGCACCCGGAGGGCAGCGGCCCGGTCGGGACCGTACGCGATCACCTTCGACAGCATCGGGTCGTACGTCGACCCCGTGTCGACCCCCGCCACCAGGCCGGAGTCCCTCCGTACGGAACCTCCCGACGGCTCCGACAGGGCCAGCACCATCCCACCCGACGGCAGGAATCCCCGCGCCGGATCCTCCGCGCAGACGCGCGCCTCGATCGCGTGCCCGGTCAGGGTGACATCGGACTGCGAGAAGGCCAGCGAAGCGCCCGCCGCAACCCTCAGCTGCTGTTCCACCAGGTCCAGCCCGGTGATCAGCTCCGTCACCGGGTGCTCGACCTGCAGCCGGGTGTTCATCTCCATGAAGTAGTACGAGGACGGGTCCCCGCCCGGGACGATGAACTCCACCGTGCCCGCGCCGACGTACCCGCACGAGCGCGCCGCCTCCACCGCCGCCGCGCCCATCGAGGCCCGGAGCTCCGGCGTGAGCAGGACCGACGGGGCCTCCTCGATCACCTTCTGGTGGCGCCGCTGCAGCGAGCACTCGCGCTCGCCCAGGTGCACCACGTTCCCGTGCGCGTCCGCCAGCACCTGGATCTCGATGTGCCGCGGCCGGTCCACCCACCGCTCCACGAGCAGCGTGTCGTCGCCGAAGGACGACCGCGCCTCGCGGCGGGCCGCCGCGATCTCCTCGGCCAGCGCGCTCGCGTCGCGGACCAGCCGCATGCCCTTGCCGCCGCCGCCCGCAGAGGGCTTCAGCAGCACCGGCATGCCGATCTCCTCGGCGGCCGCCACCAGTTCGGCGTCCGACAGGCCGCTCCCCGAGGAGCCGGGCACGACCGGGACCCCGGCCGCCTTCACGGTCTCCTTGGCGCGGATCTTGTCGCCCATCAGGGAGATCGCCGAGGCCGGCGGCCCGATGAAGGCCAGGCCCGCCTCGGCGCAGGCGGCCGCGAAGGCCGCGTTCTCGGCGAGGAAGCCGTACCCCGGGTGGACCGCCTCGGCCCCCGTGCGCCGCGCCGCGTCGAGCAGCCGCTCCACCGACAGGTAGCTCTCGGCGGCCGCCGCCGGGCCGATCCGGACGGCCGTGTCGGCCTCCCGTACGTGCCGGGCGTCCGCGTCCGCGTCGCTGAAGACGGCGACGGACCGCACGCCGAGCTCGCGCAGCGTGCGGATGACCCGTACGGCGATCTCGCCCCGGTTCGCGACCAGAACAGTGCTGAACATCAGTGAGGTCCTCACGTCACATACGGAAGATGCCGAAGCCCGAGTCGCCCAAGGGGGCGTTCGCGCACGCGGTCAGGGCCAGTCCCAGCACCTGCCGGGTCTCCATCGGGTCGATGACCCCGTCGTCCCACAGCCGCGCGGTGGCGTAATAGGCGTTGCCCTGTTCCTCGTACTGCGCGCGGACCGGGGCCTTGAAGGCCTCCTCGTCCTCGAGCGGCCATTCCTGGCCGGCGCCCTCGATCTGGTCCCGCTTGACCGTGGCGAGCACGGACGCGGCCTGTTCGCCGCCCATCACGGAGATCTTGGCGTTGGGCCACATCCACAGGAACCGCGGCGAGTACGCCCGCCCGCACATCGAGTAGTTGCCCGCGCCGTACGAGCCGCCGACGACCACGGTCAGCTTCGGGACCCGCGTGCAGGCCACGGCCGTGACCATCTTGGCGCCGTGCTTGGCGATGCCGCCGGCCTCGTAGTCGCGGCCGACCATGAAGCCCGAGATGTTCTGGAGGAAGAGGAGCGGGATCCCGCGCTGGTCGCACAGCTCGATGAAGTGAGCGCCCTTCTGGGCCGACTCGGAGAAGAGGATGCCGTTGTTGGCGACGATCCCGACCGGGTGGCCGTGGATCCGGGCGAAGCCGGTGACCAGCGTCTGCCCGAACTCGGACTTGAACTCCTGGAAGCGGGAGCCGTCCACGATCCGGGCGATGATCTCGCGGGCGTCGTACGGGGTGCGCGAGTCGACCGGGACCGCGCCGTACAGCCCGTACGGGTCCACCTTCGGCTCTTCCGGGGCCTCGACCGACCAGGGCAGGGCCCCGCGCTCGGGCAGGGTCGCCACGATGTTCCGTACGATCCGCAGCGCGTGCGCGTCGTCCTCCGCGAGGTGGTCGGTGACGCCCGAGGTCCGGGAGTGGACCTCGCCGCCGCCGAGCTCCTCGGCCGTGACGACCTCACCGGTGGCGGCCTTCACCAGCGGCGGGCCGCCGAGGAAGATCGTGCCCTGGCCGCGGACGATGACGGCCTCGTCGCTCATCGCCGGGACGTACGCGCCGCCCGCCGTGCAGGAGCCGAGGACGGCGGCGATCTGCGGGATGCCGGCGCCGGACATGCGCGCCTGGTTGTAGAAGATGCGGCCGAAGTGCTCCCGGTCGGGGAAGACCTCGTCCTGCATGGGGAGGAAGGCGCCGCCCGAGTCGACCAGGTAGAGGCAGGGGAGACGATTCTCCAGGGCCACCTCCTGGGCGCGGAGGTGCTTCTTCACGGTCATGGGGTAGTACGTGCCGCCCTTGACGGTGGCGTCGTTCGCGACGATCACGCACTCGCGGCCGCTGACCCGGCCGATGCCCGCGATGACCCCGGCGGCCGGGGCGGCGCCCCCGTACATGCCCTCGGCGGCCAGCGGGGCCAGCTCCAGGAAGGGGGACCCGGGGTCCAGGAGGGTGTCCACGCGGTCGCGGGGGAGCAGTTTCCCGCGGGCGGTGTGGCGGGCGCGGGCCTTCTCACCGCCGCCGAGCCGGGCCGCTTCGAGCCGGGCCCGCAACCCCTCGGCGAGCTCGCGGTGGGCGGCCTCGTTGGTCCGCCAGGCCTCGGACGCCGGGTCCGCGGCGCTCGTCAGCACTGGTGCCTGCTGCATCGGTCGAGCTCCCTTGCTCGGTGCACGCTGTTAATGAGCGTTAACGCATGTACCGCCTAGGTTAACGAGCGCTAACGGCCCTGTCTAGAATGGACTCCCATGAGCACCAGAGCGGCCGCCCCGACCCGTCGCGAGCAGATCCTCAGTGAGGCCGCCCGCCTCTTCGCCGAGCGCGGGTTCCACGGCGTCGGCGTGGACGAGATAGGGGCCGCGGTCGGCATCAGCGGTCCCGGCCTGTACCGCCATTTCGCGGGCAAGGACGCCATGCTCGCCGAGCTGCTCGTCGGGATCAGCGAGCGGCTGCTGACCGGCGGACGCCACCGCGTGGCCGAGGCCGCGGGCGACCCGGACGGTGTACTGGCCTCCCTCATCGACGGCCACATCGACTTCGCCCTCGACGACCGGGCGCTGATCACCCTGCACGACCGGGAGCTGGACCGGCTGCGGGAGACCGACCGCAAGCTCGTCCGGCAGCTGCAGCGCAAGTACGTCGAGCTTTGGGTGGAGGTCGTACGGGAACTGCACCCGGAGGTCGGCGAGGCGGAGGTCCGGGTGTCCGTCCACGCCGTCTTCGGCCTGCTCAACTCCACCCCGCACCTGGCGGCGCTCGGCCGGGAGGCGACGGAATCGCTGCTGCGGCGCCTGGCGCACGGGGCGTTCGGGGCGCTGTCGGGGTGAAGCGACGCGCCCGCTGGTCGGAATGGAACCGGCGACCGGGGCCCGGCGGCGGCAGAATGGGCCGCATGCCGAAGCCGATAGAGACGCCCGCCTTGTCAGTTGAACCGCCGAGCCGCACCGAACTCGTCGACCACCTGGTCCGCACCCGGATCGCGGGCCAGGTCGCCACGCCCCGTGAGAACAACCTGTCGCACTACCGCAAGCTCGCCAACGGCGACCGGCACTACTGGCTGGGCCTGGAGCTGGGCGACCGCTGGGCGGACGAGCAGGACGTGCTCGCCGTGATGGCGGAGCGGGTCGGCGTCGTCGACGACGCCGCGTACCGCTTCGGCCAGGACACGATCGACCCGGAGCTGACGGTGTCCGGCCTGGACCGGATGGCGGCGCGGCTGCGGAAGGCGGCGCTGGACCGGCAGAGCGTCCTGCTGGCCACGGGGCACCCGGGCGGCCTGCTGGACGTCCACCGGGCGACGGCGGCCGCGCTGCGCGCCGCGGGCTGCGAGATCGTGGTGATCCCGCCCGGCCTGGTCGCGGACGAGGGCTCGGTGTGGCAGTTCGCGGACGTCGCCGTCCTGGAGCGGGGCGCCACGCTGTGGCACACCCACTCCCCGGAGCCGATGGCCGCGATCCTGGACGGCCTGACGGCGGCGGGCCGCCCCCAGCCGGACCTGGTCGTCGCCGACCACGGCTGGGCGGGGTGCGCGGCGCAGCGCGGGCTGGACGCGGTGGGCTACGCGGACTGCAACGACCCCGCGCTGTTCATCGGCGAGGCGGAGGGCACCCTCGAGGTGGCGGTGCCGCTCGACGACCACGTCCGCGACCCGCGCTTCTACGACCCGATGGTGGCGTACCTGCTGTCGGCGGCCGGCCTGCTCTAGCCGGCCCGGCGGGGCCCCGTTCCGGCCCCGCCGGCGTTTGCGGCCCGGAAGGGACGGACCGAGACCGCTCAGCCGAGCCAGCCGGTCATCTCGGTCTGGACGGCCGAGCCGTCGAGGTCGGCGAGCTTCATGCCCACGAAGTCGCGGGCCCAGTCGGAGGTCTGGATCCGGAACGGCATCTTCTCGGCGGTCAGCGCCTCGATGACCGGCGCCGCCGCCTGCTCGGAGGTCTGCGCGGTGTCGCTGCCGAAGGACCGCAGGGCGTGGTTGATGTAGCCCTGGAGCGCCGGGGCGTACGGACCCGCCTGGGTGAGGAGCGCCGGGATGTCGAGCCCGACGTTGTTCACGAACTCGCTGGCGACGGCGCCCGGTTCGACGACGGCCACCTGGACGCCCGCGGACGCGGCGACCGGGGCGAGGGACTCCATGAAGCCCTCGACGGCGAACTTGGCCGCGCAGTAAGACTCGTTGAACGGCTGGCCGACGACGCCGCCGACGCTCGTCACGGTGATGACCCGGCCCCCCGAGGCGCGCAGGTGGGGCAGCGCGGCCCGGGTGAGCTCGGCGACGCCGAAGAAGTTGACCTCCATGACGGACCGCAGCTGCTCCATGCTGTGCTGCTCGATGGTGCCGACGAAGCCGGCGCCCGCGTTGTTGACGACGGCGTCGAGGTGGCCGTGCTCGGCGACGACCTCGGCCACGCACGCCGCCACGGAGTCCGCGTGGGTCACGTCGAGCCGCTTGACCTGGACCAGGTCCGAGACGCCCGCCTCGGCGGCGGCCTTCTGCAGGGCGTCGGCGCGGGTGGTGTCCCGCATGGTGGCGACGGCGTGCCAGCCCGCCCGGGCGGCGGCGACCGCGGCGGCCAGGCCGATCCCGGAGGAGGTGCCGGTGATGAGGACGGTCTTGGCGGTGGTCTTGGTGCTCACGAGGGCTCCTTAGATTTGTGCGTGCACACACACATTAACCTTGTGTGCGTGTGCACGCAACCAGGTATCCTCTCCCCATGGCGCACACGCAGCTCAACTTGGACGGCCTCACCCCCCGCGACCACGCCTTCTACGGACTGGTCTGGGCCGGAACCACCCTCACCGCCCGGGTCGACCAGGTGCTCACGCGCCGCCACGACCTGCCGTTGTCGTGGTTCGAGGTCATGCTCTGGCTGAGCGTCCAGCAGGAGCCGGTCGCGCCCTCCGAGCTGGGTGCCAGGACCCTGCTCAGCCGCAGCCAGGTCTCCCGCGTCGCCGATTCCCTCCGGGCCCGCGGCCTGGTCGAACGGGTCCCCTCCCCGACGGACGCCCGGTCCGTGGGGATCGCCCTGACCGAGGCGGGCCGCCGCGCCTTCGCGGAGGCCGACGCCACCCGCCGCGAGGCCCTCGCCGAGGTCTTCGACGACCGCCTCGACGATGCGGACATAGCCGCGCTGGAGGCGATCTGGGCCAAACTCAAGGCCCGCCCGGAGAACTGACAGCCGGCTCAGGCCCGGGAGGTGTCGTCCGGCCCCCGAGCACCTTGCGCCGCCGCAGGGCCGCGAACGGCGCCGCGAACGCGCAGGCCGCAGCGGTTGCGGCGGCGGCCATGAAGGCCGGGTTCACCCAGTCCGGGATCAGCTGCCGCCCACCCGGATCCCCGGGGTGGTCGGCGCAGTGGACGGAGAGCGGGAGCGAAGATTCCCAGACGACCGTCTTTTCGTGCTCGCCCCACTGGGCGTACCCGCACACCTCGTCGGGATCGAGGACGTAGACGCCGTACGACACGCCCCAGATGTAGACCGAACCCGCGGCGCACAGCGCGAGGAGGGCGGCCAGCAGGAAGGTGCCCGCACCGAGCGGCTCCGGGGCGGAGCGCCGCCGGACCGTGACCACCGCGTGGACGGCGAGCCGGCCGAGGACCAGGACGCCCACGAACGGGGAGATCAGGGTGAAGGCGAACAGGAGAACGATCATGTTTGCAGTCGACGCCCTGCCCGTCCGGTCAGTTCCGCACTGTGGCCGAGCCCACGCGGTGCCCGGCCCGCGGAGCTCCGAGGTCAGGCGCGCGGGACGCGCACCACGCCCTCCTGGATGACGGTCACGGCGAGCCGCCCGTCCTGCGTCCAGATCCGGGCCTGCCCGAGGCCGCGCCCGGCGGCCGCCGACGGGGACTCCTGGTCGTACAGCAGCCACTCATCGGCGCGGAACGGCCGGTGGAACCACATCGCGTGGTCCAGCGAGGCGCCCACCACGTCGCCGACCGCCCAGCCGCCCCGGCCGTGCGCGAGCAGCACCGAGTCGAGCAGGGTCATGTCCGAGACGTACGTGGCGAGGCACGTGTGAAGGAGCGCGTCGTCGCTCTCCAGCTTGCCGGCCGTACGGAACCACACCTGCGAGCGCGGTTCGACCGGCACGCCGACGCTGCCCCAGGGCGGGACCGTCGCGTACCGCAGGTCCACCGCTCCGCGCGCCTCGACCAGCCGCTCCACCGTGCCCGGGTCGCGGAAGATCTCCCGGTACGCGGGCAGGGACTCGGCGGCCGTGGGCAGGGTCTCCGGATCGGGCGCGTCCGGCATCGCGACCTGGTGGTCGAGGCCCTCCTCGTACGTCTGGAAGGACGCGGAGAGGTGGAAGACCGGCTGGCCGTGCTGGACGGCGACGACCCGGCGGGTGGTGAAGGAGCGCCCGTCGCGGATCCGGTCGACCGCGTACACGATCGGCGCGCCCGGGTCCCCTGCGCGCAGGAAGTACGAGTGCAGCGAGTGCGCGGTGCGGTCCTCGGGCACGGTCCGGCCGGCCGCGACCAGGGCCTGGGCCGCGACCTGGCCGCCGAAGACGCGCGGTACCAGCGAAGGTCGGCTGGTACCGCGGAAGATGTTCTCCTCGATCTGCTCGAGGTCGAGCAGATCGAGGAGGGTCGTCAGTGCCTCGTTCATGAGGGGAAGGGCAAGTCCCTTGTCCCGAAGGGCCCTTACAGGCCCATCGACTTGGCGATGATGGACTTCATGATCTCGCTGGTGCCGCCGTAGATGCGGTTGACGCGGTTGTCGGCGTACAGGCGGGCGATCGGGTACTCGTTCATGTAGCCGTAGCCGCCGTGCAGCTGGAGGCAGCGGTCGATCACGCGGTGCGCGACCTCGGTGCAGAACAGCTTCGCGGAAGCGGCCTCGGCGGGGGTCAGCTCGCCGGCGTCCAGGGCCTCCAGGGCGCGGTCCGCGACGGCCTGGGCGGCGTCCACCTCGGCCTGGCAGGCGGCCAGCTCGAACTTGGTGTTCTGGAAGTGCGCGACGGGCTTGCCGAAGACGGTGCGGTCGGTGACGTACTGCTGGGCGAACCGGACGGCCGCGGCGGCCTGGGCGTACGCGCCGAACGCGATGCCCCAGCGCTCGGAGGCCAGGTTGTGGCCGAGGTAGTAGAAGCCCTTGCCCTCCTCGCCGAGCAGGTCCTCGACCGGGACCTTGACGTCGACGAAGGCCAGCTCGGCGGTGTCGGAGGTGCGCAGGCCCAGCTTGTCGAGCTTGCGGCCGATCGAGTAGCCCTCGGACTTGGTGTCCACGGCGAACAGGGAGATGCCGAAGCGGCGGTCGTCCTCGCGCGGGGCGGCGGTGCGGGCACAGACGATCACGCGGTCGGCGTGCACGCCGCCGGTGATGAAGGTCTTGGAGCCGTTGAGGACGTAGTGCGTGCCGTCCTCGGAGAGCTTGGCCGTGGTCTTCATGCCCGCGACGTCGGAGCCGGTGCCCGGCTCGGTCATTGCGAGGGCCCACATCTCCTCGCCGGAGACGAACTTCGGCAGGTAGCGCTTCTTCTGCTCGTCGTCGGCCAGCATCTTGATGTAGGGGAGGGCGAGCAGCACGTGGACGCCGGAGCCGCCGAAGTTCACGCCCGCGCGGGAGGTCTCTTCGTAGAGGACGGCCTCGAACTTGTGGGTGTCCAGGCCCGCGCCGCCGAACTCCTCGGGGACGTTGATGCCGAAGACGCCCAGCTCGCCGAGCTTGTAGTAGAAGTCGCGCGGGGCCTGGCCGGCCGCGAACCACTCGTCGTAGACAGGGACGACCTCGGCCTCTATGAAGGCGCGGATGGTCTCGCGGAACGCCTCGTGGTCCTCGTTGAAAACGGTACGGCGCACAGCCGCCTCCTCGATCCTGTCGCCCGTCGCGCTGTCGCGCCGTGTCTAAGCGCTTGCTCAGACCATTAAGTTACCCGTGGGTTGGGCGGGCTGTCCAGAGTCGCGGAGGCGTAGCGGGTGTGATGTCCGGCGGCCTTGTGGCACGGGCCGCCGGACACCCGGCGTTCAGGCCTACTTGCCGAGGACGCTGCCGGTCCACTGGCCGGCGGCACCCTGCATCAGGGACTCGTTGCTCAGGACCTGGGTCCCGGGCAGGGAGGCCATGCCGATGTCGCCGGCCGGTGCCGCGCCGTTGTGGGAGCCGACCGTGTTGTCGCGCCCGGCGTTGAACACGTCGTCGCCGGCCACCTGGGTCAGGTCGCCGAAGACGATCGAGTACGTGTTGTCGATCGGCGCGTACACGACGAAGTTGTCGTCGGCGGAGGCGGCGGACGCACCGGCCAGGATGATGCCGCCGGCGGCGAGAGCGGTCAGGGCGAGGCGGATCGATCGCACGAGTAGTGCCTTTCGATGAGGGGGTGGGGGGAACAGTGCGAACGTAGGCGGCCGCGCGCCGGGAGGCACTGCACCCGCCGCCGTACGGCCCGAGTCCATCCGTACGGCGCAGCCGCCCCCGGGGTTCCCCCTCACGCCCCGGTGTCCCGGGTCAGCGCGAACCACAGCTCCATCCGGGTGTCCGGGTCGTCGAGGTCGCTGCGCAGCAGGGCCGCGACACGGGCGATGCGCTGGCGGACGGTGTTGCGGTGGACGCCGAGCGCCGCGGCCGTCCGGTCCCAGCTGCCGTGGTGCGCCAGCCAGGTGCGCAGGGTCTCCCGGTGGGCCGGGGACAGCGGGGCGAGCAGGGCCTCGGCGTGGGCGCGGGCCTCGGCGGGGTCCACCAGGACGTGGAGCCCCGCCCCGGTGTGCCGGACCAGCGAGGTGCGGGCCGCCTCGGCACGCTCCAGCGCCCGGCGGGCCTGCGCGTCAGCCCTGGTCAGGGCTTCGGGTCCGGAGGGGGCGCTCACCCCGAGCCGCCATCCGGGCTGCGCGGCGGGCTCCCGGTCGGTGAGCAGGCGTACGCCGCCCTCGTGCGGCTCGAGCAGTACGGTGCCCAGCGCGGCGGCGAGGGCCTGTGGATCCCCGCCGCCGACGGCCTGGACGGCGTACCAGGGTCCGGGGCCGAGGGCCTCGGCGGGAGAACCGCCGAGCAGCAGGCGGGTGAGTGCGGCGGCCTCGGTCCCGGTGGGCCGTTCGGCGGTGAGCAGGGTCAGCAGGACGGCGGCGATGGAGGCGATGGTGTGGTCGCCCGCAGCCCGGGCCGGGGTGGCGAGTGCCAGCACCCGGCCGCCGCCGACGGCGTAGACGGCGAGCTGAATTCCGCCGACGGAATCGGTGGCGGTGGCCGCCGTCCCGCCGCCCACCCGCCGGGCGAGCACCCCGAGCGCCCCGAGCGCCTCCTCCCCGACCCCGGTCCCCGCGGCCCGCACGACCCCGACGGGGGCGGATCCGGCGCCGGCGGTCCCGGCGGGGGCGCCCGCGGCGTCGGGCCCGGGCGAGCCGCCCGCCGGGATCCCGGCGGTTGCGGATTCCGCCGGGACGTCCGCAGGACCCGACCCCGCGGCTGCCGCACCGGCCGGGGCCAGGAGGGCGGCCCAGCCGCCCAGGCTCGCCGCCAGGCGGGACAGCAGCGCCGGCACCGGGTCGGGGCGGGCGGCCGCTGCGGCGAGGGCCTGCTGCGCTTCGGCGACCCGGCGCAGCTCGCGGGTGCGCGCCTCGGCCATCAGGCGCCAGACCGCCCGGGCCACCGCCGTGAAACGGGTCCCCGGCGGTACTTCGACCAGCGGCAGCCCCTGCCGCTCGCAGGCGTCGGCCAGGGCCCGCGGCACGGACGCGTGCACCGGGGTCACCCCGAAGCCGACCCCGGCCGCCCCGGCCCGCACGAGTCGGGCCACGTACTCCCCGGCATCCGCGCCCCCGCCCGCACCGGTCTCCGCCCCCGCCGTCAGCAGCAGCTCCCCGCCGAGCAGGTAGGGCGACGGATCCGCCATCTCGGAGGCGTGCACCCCGTGCACCTCGGCCTCGGCGGGTCCGGCCAGCAGCCGCAGTCCCAGTTCGGCGTCGGCCAGCAGCCGGTCCAGCGGAATCGGCGGGGTCGGGGGCGAGGCCTCCATGGATACTCCGTACACAGTGCAGGCGGATAATGGATGAAACGTACACTTCGCGGCCCGGACGCATCCGCTTACGCTCGAAGGACCGCACCGTAGGACCTCCAGAAGGGCACCCCCCATGAGCACGCAGCCGCGCGGCCCCGTCGACTCCTCCCGCATCCCGCGCTACGCGGGCCCCGCGACCTTCGCCCGGCTTCCGCGCCTGGACGAGGTCGGCTCCGCGGACGTCGCCGTCGTCGGCGTGCCGTTCGACTCGGGTGTCTCGTACCGCCCCGGTGCCCGCTTCGGCGGCAACGCCATCCGCGAGGCCTCCCGCCTCCTGCGTCCGTACAACCCGGCGCAGGACGCGTCCCCGTTCGCGCTCGCCCAGGTGGCGGACGCCGGTGACATCGCGGTGAACCCCTTCAACATCAACGAGGCCGTCGAGACGGTCGAGGCGGCCGCGGACGAGCTCCTCGGTGCCGGCTCCCGCCTGATGACCCTCGGCGGCGACCACACCATCGCCCTCCCGCTGCTCCGCTCCGTCGCGAAGAAGCACGGCCCGGTGGCGCTGCTGCACTTCGACGCGCACCTGGACACCTGGGACACGTACTTCGGCGCCGAGTACACGCACGGCACGCCGTTCCGCCGCGCCGTGGAGGAGGGCATCCTCGACACCGAGGCGCTCTCCCACGTCGGCACCCGCGGCCCGCTCTACGGCAAGCAGGACCTCGACGACGACGCCAAGATGGGCTTCGGCATCGTGACCTCGGCCGACGTCTACCGCCGCGGCGCGGACGAGGTCGCGGACCAGCTGCGCCAGCGCATCGGCGACCGCCCGCTGTACATCTCGATCGACATCGACGTGCTCGACCCGGCGCACGCGCCCGGCACCGGCACCCCGGAGGCGGGCGGCATGACCTCCCGCGAGCTGCTGGAGATCATCCGCGGCCTGTCCTCCTGCAACCTGGTCTCGGCGGACGTGGTCGAGGTCGCCCCGGCGTACGATCACGCCGAGATCACCTCGGTCGCGGCCTCGCACACCGCGTACGAGCTGACGACGATCATGAGCCGCCAGATCGCTGCGTCGAGGACGAAGTGAGCGGCGGAGCAACCGTGACGAAGGGCGAGTAAGCGCACGTGACGCACGACCACGACCTGGTACTCCGTCCCACCGAGGCCCAGACGGCGGCCGCCCTCGCGCCGCCGCCGGGGCGGACGGGCGGGGACCTGGTCGTGGAGACGCTGCGCTCGCTCGGCGCCACCACCGTGTTCGGCCTGCCGGGGCAGCACGCCCTCGGCATCTTCGACGCGGTGGGCCGCTGCGACCTGCGGCTGATCGGGCTGCGTACGGAGAACAACGCGGGGTTCGCCGCCGACGCGTACGGCCGCATCACGGGCGAGGCGGTTCCCCTGCTGCTCTCGACCGGCCCGGGCGCGCTGATGGCCCTGCCGGCCCTGGCGGAAGCGGCCGCCGCCTCGGCGCCGGTCCTCGCCATCGCCTCGCAGGTCCCCGTCGCGGGCCTCGGCGGCGGCCGCCGCGGGCACCTGCACGAGCTGCGGGACCAGTCGGCGTCGTTCCGGGACGTGGTGAAGTCGGTCCACACGGCCCGCACCCCGTCGCAGATCCCGTCCGTGATCGCGGAGGCCTGGGAATCGGCGCTGACGGCTCCGCACGGCCCGGTCTGGGTGGAGATCCCGGAGGACGTCCTGCGCGCAGAGACGGTGATCCCCCAGGTCACGGGGGTGGACGCGACCCCGCACGAGCTCGCCCCGCGGCCCGAGCTCACCGCTCTGGCGGCGCACTGGCTGGGGCGGGCCTCCCGCCCGGTGATCATCGCGGGCGGCGGGGTGATCCGCTCGGACGCGGCCGGCAAGCTGCGGCAGCTCGCGGAGCGGCTGAACGCCCCGGTGGTCACCACCTTCGGCGGCAAGGGCGCCTTCCCGTGGACGCACCCGCTGTCCCTCCAGTCCTGGCTGGAGGACCGCCACATGACGGACTTCCTGGAGGACGCGGACGTCCTCCTGGTCGTGGGCTCCGGCCTGGGCGAACTGTCGTCGAACTACCACACGTTCTTCCCGACGGGCCGGGTCGTCCAGATCGAGGCGGACCTCGGCAAGCTGGAGTCCAACCACCCGGCCCTCGGCATCCACGCGGACGCCCGCCTGGCCCTCCAGGCCCTCCTGGAAACGGTCCCGGAACGCGAGGACGCGCAGGCGCCGGAGCGCGTCCGCATGGTCCTGGCGGAGATCGGGGCTCGCCTGTCGACGCAGGACGTGACGCTGGAGCGCGAGCTCCTCACCTCGATCCGCACGGCCCTCCCCGCCCGCTCCCCGTCCTTCTGGGACATGACGATCCTGTCCTACTGGGCCTGGTCGGCGTTCGACGCGAAGCACCCCAACACGATGCACTCGGCCCAGGGCGCGGGCGGCCTCGGCTACGCCTTCCCGGCGGCCCTCGGCGCCTGCGTCGCGGAGCCGGACACCCCGGTCCTGGCCGTCTCGGGCGACGGCGGCGCGATGTACTCGATCGCGGACCTGGCGACGGCGCGGCAGCACGACTTGGACGTGACCTGGCTGATCGTGGACGACGGCGGCTACGGCATCCTGCGCGAGTACATGGCGGACTCCTTCGAGGGCCGCACGACGGGCACGGAACTCACCCGCCCGGACTTCGTCGCCCTGGCCCGGTCCTTCGGCGTCCCGGCGTCGACGACGACCCCGCAGACCCTCCGCGAAGACCTGGCCAAGTCCCTCGGCACCCCCGGCCCCTCGGTGCTGGTGCTTCCGGCAAAGCTCCGCATGTTCGCCCCGACGCACGTCTGAGGGCCGGTCGGGTGGTGAAACCGCTCCCCAGCCCGTAGCCGCCGGCGGCAAGAGGGTCCGGACGCGTTCGATGCCGGCGCGTGTCGGCGGGCGAGCGGGGCTCTGCGTCGTGATCCGGTCCCTACGCTGTCGGCACATGACCGGGAGGACCGTATGACGAAGGACGTCGCGGGGCGAGCGGCCGGGATCCGGCGGCGCGGGATCCCGCGGCTCTCGGCCGAGGTGTGGGGCGCCGGGGGTTCCATCTGGGCGGCGGACGGCAAGGGCCACGACCCGGAGGCCGGCACCGAGGTCGTCGACGAGCCGGTGCCCGACGCCGTCGGGGCCGTGCTCGGGCTGGAGGGCGGAGCGCCCGCCTGCGTGCGGCGCCGCAGGTTCCTGCTCGACGGGAAGCCCGTCATGCTGGCCACCTCGTACCTCGACGCCGTGCTCGTCGCCGGTACGCCCATCGCCGAGCCGGACTCCGGCCCCGGCGGGATCTACGCCCGGCTCGCCGAGCTCGGTCACGGGCCGGCCCGGTTCCGGGAGGAGGTCCGCTCGCGGATGCCGTCCCCGGAGGAGACCGACCGGCTCGGCCTGGCGGCCGGGACCCCGGTGGTGCTGGTCCGCCGTACCGCCTTCGCCGCCGACGGACGGGCGGTCGAGGTCAACGACATGGTCCTCGACGCCTCCGCCTACGTGCTGGAGTACGAGTTCGACGCTCCGTAGCGGCCGTAGCGGCCGTGGCGCCTTGGCGCACGGACCGGCCGACGAGTGAGGGGCCCCCGAAGGGGCGAACTCTGCGTGCGGGCTTCCGTGCGGCAGTGCGATTGTTGCCGGGGGATGAAATCCGCCGGTCGGGGCGTTGGGGGAGGCGGCAGGACAGGATCAACGGGGAGGCTCCACGTGGCGGCGGCAGAGATGGCAGCGGGCGGGAAACAGGGCTGGGCCCGGCGGCTCGCCGCCTACACGTGGCGGTACCGGCTCAATGTGCTGCTGGCGCTCGGGTCCTCCCTGGGCGGCATGGCGGTCATGGCGCTCGTGCCGCTGGTCACCAAGGTCATCATCGACGACGTCATCGGCGACCACACCAAGCCCATGGGGATATGGGCCGGGCTGCTCATAGGCGCCGCGGTCCTCGTGTACGTGATGACGTACATCCGCAGGTACTACGGCGGCCGCCTCGCGCTCGACGTCCAGCACGACTTGCGCACCGACATGTACGACACCATCGCCCGCCTCGACGGGCGCCGCCAGGACGAGCTGTCCACCGGGCAGGTCGTCGGGCGGGCCACGAGCGACCTCCAGCTGATCCAGGGGCTGCTCTTCATGCTGCCCATGACCATCGGGAACTTCCTGCTGTTCGGGATATCCCTCGGCGTCATGCTGTGGCTGTCCCCGCTGCTGACCCTGGTCGCACTGCTCATGGCCCCCGCGCTCTGGTTCATCGCCAAGCGCAGCCGCAAGAAGCTCTTCCCCGCCACCTGGTGGGCCCAGGGCCAGGCCGCCGCCGTCGCCACCGTCGTCGACGGAGCCGTCACCGGCGTCCGCGTCGTCAAGGGCTTCGGCCAGGAGGAGCAGGAGACCGGCAAGCTGCGCGCCGCCGGGCGGCGGCTGTTCGCCGGGCGGATGCGGACCATCCGGCTCAACTCCCGCTACACCCCCGCCCTGCAGGCCGTGCCCGCCCTCGCGCAGGTCGCCATGCTGGCCCTCGGCGGCTGGATGGCCACCAACGGCCAGGTCACCCTCGGCACCTTCGTGGCCTTCTCCACCTACCTCGCCCAGCTCGTCGGCCCCGTCCGCATGCTCGCCATGGTCCTCACAGTCGGCCAGCAGGCCCGCGCCGGCGTCGAGCGCGTCTTCGAGCTCATCGACACCGAGCCCGTCATCGAGGACGGCACGCACGAACTGCCCGCCGACGCCCCCGCCACCGTCGAGTTCGACGGGGTCGTCTTCGGGTACGACCCCGAGCGGCCGGTCCTGGACGGCTTCTCGCTCTCCGTCACCGAGGGCGAGACCGTCGCCGTCGTCGGCGCCTCCGGCTCCGGCAAGTCCACCGTCTCCCTCCTCCTGCCCCGCTTCTACGACGCCGACCGCGGCGCCGTACGCGTCGGGGGTCACGACGTCCGCGGGCTCACCTTCGACTCCCTGCGCGCCGCCATCGGGCTCGTGCCGGAGGACTCCTTCCTCTTCTCCGACACCATCCGCGCCAACATCGCCTACGGCCACCCCGAAGCCACCGACGCGCAGATCGGGGCCGCCGCCCGCGCCGCCCAGGCCGAAGGGTTCATCAAGGCCCTGCCCGCCGGGTACGACACCAAGGTCGGCGAGCAGGGGCTCACCCTCTCCGGCGGCCAGCGCCAGCGCATCGCGCTCGCCCGCGCCATCCTCACCGACCCGCGCCTGCTGCTCCTCGACGACGCCACCTCCGCCGTGGACGCCCGCGTCGAGCACGAGATCCACGAGGCGCTGCGCGCCGTCATGTCCGGCCGCACCACCCTCCTCATCGCCCACCGCCGCTCCACGCTCGCGCTGGCCGACCGGATCGCCGTACTCGACCGCGGGCGGCTCTCCGACATCGGAACGCACGAGGAGCTGGAGCGCCGCTCGCCCCTCTACCGGCGGCTGCTCACCGATCCGGACGCGCTCGGCGCCGGCTCGCCGCGCACCCCCGAGGCGCCCGCGATGTCCGAGTTCGAGCGGGACATCGAAGGGGACCTCGAACGGGACATCGAGCTCGAGGCCGAGATCGACTCCGAGCCGGTCAACGCCAAGCGGCGGGTCGCCGACGGGGTGACCCCCGAGCTCTGGCGCCGCCAGGAGGAATCCGAGTCCGCCGCGGCGGCCGGGACCGCCGCAGCCGCCGCCCCCGGCGCCGCGCCCTCCATGGCGGGCGCCGTCGCCGGCATGCCGGCCACCCCCGAGCTGCTCGCGCAGGTGGCCGCGCTGCCGCCCGCCGACGACGAGCCCGCCGTGGACGAGGACCAGGCCGCGTCCGCCGAGAAGAGCTACAACCTGCGCCGGCTGCTCCGCGGCTTCTGGGCGCCCCTCGCCGTCAGCCTCGGCCTCGTCGCCGTCGACGCCGGCTCCGGGCTGCTGCTCCCGATCCTGATCCGGCACGGCATCGACAAGGGCGTCGAGCAGGCCGCCCTCGGCGCCGTCTGGGTGGCCGCCCTTCTCGCGCTCGGCGTCGTCGTCGCGCAGTGGGCCGCCCAGTTCGCCGAGACCCGGATGACCGGGCGCACCGGCGAGCGCGTCCTGTACGCCCTGCGCGTCAAGATCTTCGCCCAGCTCCAGCGCCTCGGCCTCGACTACTACGAGCGCGAGCTGACCGGCAAGATCATGACCCGGATGACCACCGACGTGGACGCCCTGTCGACCTTCCTGCAGACCGGGCTCGTCACCGCCGTCGTCTCCGTCTTCACCTTCTTCGGCATCCTGATCGCCCTGCTCGTCCTCGACGTCGAGCTCGCGCTGATCGTGTTCGCGACGCTCCCCGTGCTGGTCCTCGGCACGTTCGTGTTCCGCCGCAAGTCGGTCGCCGCGTACGAGCTCGCCCGCGACCGGGTCAGCCTGGTCAACGCCGACCTCCAGGAGTCCGTCTCCGGACTGCGCATCGTCCAGGCGTTCCGCCGCCAGCGCGCCGGCGCCGCCCGGTTCGCCGAGCGCAGCGACTCGTACCGCGAGGCGCGGGTGCGGGGCCAGTGGCTGATATCCGTCTACTTCCCCTTCGTGCAGCTGCTGTCCTCCGGGGCGGCGGCCGCCGTGCTGATCGTCGGCGCGGGCCGCGTAGAGGCCGGCACCCTCACCACCGGCGCGCTGGTGGCGTACCTCCTGTACATCGACCTGTTCTTCGCCCCCGTCCAGCAGCTCTCCCAGGTCTTCGACGGCTACCAGCAGGCCACGGTCTCCCTCGGCCGGATCCAGGGGCTGCTGCGCGAGCCCACCAGCACCCCGCGGTCCGCCGACCCCGCCCCCGTGCGGGAGCTGCGCGGCGAGATCGCCTTCGAGGACGTGCGCTTCGCGTACGGCACCGCCGAGGAGCGCGGCGAGAAGGGCGACGCGCTCGCCGGGATCAGCCTGCGGATACCCGCCGGGCAGACCGTCGCGTTCGTCGGCGAGACCGGCGCCGGCAAGTCCACGCTGGTCAAGCTCGTGGCCCGGTTCTACGACCCGACCTCGGGCCGGGTCACCGCCGACGGCGCCGATCTGCGGGAGCTCGACCTGACGGCGTACCGCCACCGGCTGGGGGTCGTCCCCCAGGAGCCGTACCTCTTCCCGGGGACGGTCCGCGACGCCATCGCCTACGGGCGGCCCGAGGCGGCCGACGCCGAAGTGGAGGCGGCCGCCCGCGCGGTCGGCGCCCACGACATGATCGCCACCCTCGACGGCGGCTACCTGCACACCGTCGCCGAACGCGGGCGCAACCTCTCGGCCGGCCAGCGCCAGCTGATCGCCCTGGCCCGCGCCGAACTCGTCGACCCGGACGTGCTGCTGCTCGACGAGGCCACCGCCGCGCTCGACCTGGCCACCGAGGCCCAGGTCAACCAGGCCACCGACCGGCTCGCCGGCAAGCGCACCACCCTCGTGGTGGCACACCGGCTGACCACGGCCGCGCGCGCCGATCGGGTCGTCGTCATGGACCGCGGCCGGGTCGTGGAGGACGGCACCCACGCCGAACTCGTCGCCCGCGGCGGCCACTACGCCGAACTGTGGCGCACCTTCGTCGGCGAGGACGAGCCGGCCGCGGCGCTCTAGGGGGTCTCGGGTGACGACGGCCCCGGATCCGTCACATGACGGATCCGGGGCCGTTGACCACTAACCCTGCTCAGGCACCGGCTTGGTTTGCCTGCCGCCTGAGGTGGCGGCAAGGCCGCCTCCCGCGAGTAGGCAGACGATGGTCTCGACGGCCCTGATCTGATCGGTTCCGAGGTCCGGACGGACCAGGAAGAGAACGATCACGACCACGATGACGACCGTCGGCCACGACGGCGGGAAATGCAGGGTCTTCGGCTTTGCCCTCACGGTTCTCCTTCAACGCACTCACGGGAAATGGTGGTTGTCGGGGCCCGCTTCCGGCTCAGCTCCCACGATCTGCCTCGGCCATCGCAGGATCAGGCGAGACCGGTCCCGACTCGTTCGGCTGACTGGGCGACGTGGGATGCACCCGTTAACCGGAGGCGGAACCGATGACGACTTCTCAACGACTCACCCTTCAGATCGGGCCGATGACGGGTGACAGCTCGTTCTGGTTCATCAACTGCCGTGCCTTACACCGGACTTGGATGGGACATCCCATTGTGGTCCGTACGGATCCGGGGCAACACGCAGGAACGCGCCACGCAGCGTCCCGCGGGCCGGATCTTGCTGTATGCAACCTTCCGGGGGATCCGTGCGTCGTACGTGCGTACGTGTTACGTACGACCGATCGGGGGGCAGGGTGGAGCACGGGCGGAAGGGGCGCGGCCGGGGGGCCGCGTCGGCGAGGGTGTTCACGGCGGGGCTGATGCTGTGCGTCGGCGGGCTGCTCGCCGCGCCTCCGGCGCACGCGGCGACCGGCGGCTGTGGGGGCGGGCTGGTCAGGACGCTGCCCCTGCCCACGGGCGAGGTGCGCATCTACAAGAGCCGTACCCAGGCCTGCGCGGTGACGGTGGCCCAGGACCCGGGCCGGCGCCGCGCGATGGCGGTGAGCATCCAGCCGCGCGGCGGGGTTCCCGTGGGCGATGCGGGGCAGTTCACCCGATATGCCGGTCCCGTCACCGTCGGCGCGATCAGCCGCTGCGTGTATGTAAAGGGGAGCATCGAGGCCGGATCCGTCGAATCCGGCTGGATCCTGTGCTGAACGAGCGACCCAACTAGGTCTGGTCAGCGATGCGTTGACCCCGCTAGGTTCACGGGCGACCGAAGTGAACTCAGGGGAGGGTGAATGCGCAAGACGCTCGGCTGGCTGCTGTCGCTCGTGGTGCTGATCGGCACCATGGGCGCAGCCGGCTTCACGGCTCAGGCGGCCACCGCCGCAGGGCCGTCCGCCGCGACGGACATCAAGGACGAGATCCTCGCCATTGCGGGGATGAGCCTGATCGAGGAGAAGGAGTACCCCGGGTACCGCTTCTTCGTACTGAACTACGAACAGCCGGTCGACCACCGGAACCCGTCGAAGGGCACCTTCAAGCAGCGCCTCACCCTGCTGCACAAGGACGTCTCCCGGCCCACGGTGTTCTTCACCTCCGGCTACAACGTCAACACCAACCCGCGCCGCAGCGAGCCGACGACCATCGTCGACGGCAACCAGGTGTCGCTGGAGTACCGTTTCTTCACGCCCTCCCGGCCCGACCCGGCCAACTGGGCGAACCTGGACATCTGGCAGGCCGCCAGCGACCAGCACCGGATCTTCACCGCCCTGAAGAAGGTCTACAAGAAGAACTGGCTCGCCACGGGCGGCAGCAAGGGCGGTATGACGGCGACGTACTACGAGCGCTACTACCCGCGTGACATGGACGGTGTCGTCGCGTACGTCGCGCCCAACGACGTCGTCAACAAGGAGGACTCGGCGTACGACCGGTTCTTCGCCAAGGTCGGCACCAAGGAGTGCCGCGACAAGCTGAACGCGGTGCAGCGCGAGGCGCTCGTCCGCCGTGAGCCGCTCGAGGCCAAGTACGCGGCCGCCGCAGCCGAGAACGGCTGGACCTTCACCACCGTCGGCAACCTCGACAAGGCCTACGAGGCCGTCGTGCTCGACTACGTGTGGGCCTTCTGGCAGTACAGCCTGCTCGCCGACTGCGCCTCCATCCCGGCCGCCGCGACCGCGAGCGACCAGGAGATCTGGGACTCGATAGACACGATCTCCGGCTTCTCGGCCTACGCCGACCAGGGCCTCGAGACGTACACGCCGTACTACTACCAGGCGGGTACGCAGCTCGGTTCGCCCGACATCAAGCAGCCGCACCTGGGGAGCCTGAGCCGCTACGGCTACCAGCCGCCGCGCAACTTCGTGCCGCGCGAGATCCCGATGACCTTCCAGCCGGGGGTCATGGCGGAGGTGGACAACTGGGTGAAGAACAACGCCAACCAGATGCTGTTCGTGTACGGGCAGAACGACCCGTGGGGTGCCGAACCGTTCCACCTCGGCTACACCGTCCGCGACAGCTACGTGATGATCGCGCCCGGCGCCAACCACGGGGCCAACGTCGCCAAGCTCCAGGAGGGCGAGAAGGCGCTGGCCACGCAGAAGATCCTGCAGTGGGCCGGGGTCGCCCCGGCCGCCGCGCTCGCCGACGCGGGCCGGGCGACGCCGCTGGCGAAGCCCGACGCGGTGCTGGACCAGAAGGAGATGGAGCGCGAGCCGCAACTGCGGCCGTAGCTCCCGGGCAGGGCCCGGGGGGGCCACGGGAGGGCAGTACGGCTGACCCCGGTCCTGGTCCTTGGTTCCAGGGCGTACTCAGTCGTACGACAGCCCGTGGCCCAGCGGGTAGCGGCCCGGCACCGGGACCGGGAGGCGGCCCGAGGGCCGGGCCGCCCCGGTGACCACCCGGGCCGCCGCCCGCATCTCCACGTCCGTCCAGGTGTACGTCGCCAGCTCCGCCGCGCAGGTGGGCAGCCGGGCCGGGTCGTACGGATTGCGGATCGCCACCACGACGACCGGCACCCCGGTGGCCAGCAGCTCCGTGACCAGCGTGCGCTGCGGATCGTCCCCCTCCGGGACGTTGTACGTGCACACCAGCACCGCCGCGTTGCCGGGAGCCGCGGCCACCGCCCGGGCGGGCGGTACGGCCCTCGCACGGCAGCCCAGGGCGGTCAGCTCCCGGGCCAGTACCGCCGTAGGGGGCCCTGTCGTACCGCTGGGGGAGGCCGGGTCGGTCCCGGTGACCAGCACCCGGGGCCCGGTCGTCGCATCCAGGGGCAGCAGTTTCACGGGATTGGCCAGCAGGGTCGTCGTACCCGCCGCGATCTCGTCGGCGGCGCTCAGATGCGCCGGGATCCCCACCATCGCGTCCATCTGTCCGGCGGCGGTGTGCGCCGCGTCGAACAGGCCCCGGCGGGCCTTCAGTTCGAGGATCCGCAGCACCGACTCATCGATCCGGTCCTGCGTCAGCTCGCCCGCCTCCACCGCCGCGAGCACGCTGCGGTGCGCGAGGCCCAGGTCCGGCGGGTTCAGCAGCTGGTCGCAGCCCGCCTTCAGGGCCAGTACCGGGACCCGGTCGTCCCCGTACTTCTGGCGGACCCCGGCCATGTCGAGGGCGTCGGTGACCACCACCCCGCGGAAGCCCAGGCGTTCTCGCAGGATGCCGGTCACGATCGGTCTCGAGAGGGTCGCCGGGTCCCCCGACGGGTCGAGCGCGGGGAAGACGATGTGCGCGGTCATGACGGCGTCGACGCCCGCCTCCACCGCCGCCCGGAACGGCGGCTCGTCGAGCTCCTCCCACTGGGCCCGGGTGTGCCGCATCACCGGCAGCCCGACGTGGCTGTCGGTCTCGGTGTCCCCGTGGCCGGGGAAGTGCTTGGCGGTGGCGGCGACCCCGGCGCCCTGGTAGCCGCGGACCTGGGCGGCGACCAAGGCCGCCACCGCCTGGGGATCGGCGCCGAAGGACCGTACGCCGATCACCGGGTTGGCCGGGTTGACGTTCACGTCGGCCACCGGCGCGTAGTCCTGCCGGATTCCCATCGCGGCCAGCTCGGCGCCCGCGATGCGCGCGGCGCGGCGGGCCTCGGCGGTGGCCGCGGAATCGGAGCCGGGGCCGGTACCACCCGTACTGCCACCCGTACCGCCCGTACCGCTCGCGCCGTGCCGCGCGCCCAGCGCCATCGCCCCCGGCAGCAGCGTCGCCGGCTTGCCGATGCGCGCCACGGCGCCGTGCTCCTGGTCGGTGGAGAGCATCAGCGGGATGCCGGAACCGGTGCCGGCTGCCGCCCGCTGGAGGGCGGCCGACAGCTCGGCGATCTGCTGCGGGCCACGGGTGTTGTGGGCCCAGGAGAAGTAGATGATCCCGCCGAGGTGGTAGCGGGCGACCAGCTCCGCGGCCGTGCGCACCCCGAACAGCTTCAGGTTCTGCTCGGCGTCCGCCGGGTCGGGGTCGGTCGCCGAATGTCCGTACGCGCGGGAGACGAAGAGCTGCCCGGCCTTCTCGGCCAGGCTCATCCCGGCCACCAGACGGCGCAGCGCCGCCCGGTCGGGCGCCCGGCCGGGCGGGCGGTCGCCCGGGCGGGGGTCGTCGGCGTGCGGTTCGCCGCCCTCGCCGCCCGGGCCACCGCCCACGGCGTACGAGGCCACCCCGGCGGCCGTGACGGCGGCCATGGCGGCCGCGGTGAGCAGGGACCTGCGGGACGCGTGGTACGACACGCGCCGGACCCTACTGCCGGGCCGCGCCCCCGGCGCCGCGGACACTCGGGAGGTCCCCCGGAAGGGGTGCCGCCAAGCGGCCCGAGGCTGCTTGGGCCCAGTGCTCCTGCAGGGTCCGCACCGCCTCGGTGATCGCCGGCCGGCGGGCCGCCCCCGTCCGCCACAGGGCGTACAACCTGCGTACGGGGCCGGGCTCCAGCGGTACGGCCACCGCTCCCGGCGGCAGCGCCCCGGTGCCCAGGCGGGGTACGACGGCCACCCCGAGCCCGGCCGCGACCAGCGCGACGATGGTGTGGTTCTCCTCGGCCACGTGCGCGATGTCGGGCTCGAACCCGGCCGTGCGCAGCGTCCGCATCAGCCAGTCGTGGCAGACCCGGCCGGGCGGCTGGCAGACCCAGCGCTGGCCGCCGAGGTCGGCCCTGCGGATGACCGCCCGTGCGGTGAACGGGTGGTCGTGCGGCACCACCAGGTCGCAGGGGTCGTCCCCGATGACCGCCTGCTCGACGCCCTCCGGGGCCGGCAGCGGGGCGATGTCCCAGTCGTGGGCCACCGCCAGATCGGTGACCCCCCGGGCCACCAGGTCCACCGACAGATGGGGGTCGACCTCCGTGAGGCGCACGTCCAGCGCGGGATGCCGGCGCGCGAGATCGGCGAGCACCCCGGGCAGGAGGCCGCGCGCCGCCGAGGCGAAGGCGGCCACCGTCAGCAGCCCGCTCGGCTGCCCGCGCCGCTCCTCCAGGGTGGTCTCGGCGCGCTCCACGATCGCCAGCAACTCCCGGGCGGTCTCGGCGAGATGCCGGGCCTCCTCGGTGAGCGCGACCCCCCGCCCGCGCCGCTCCAGCAGCGTGGTCCGGGTCTCCCGCTCCAGTTTGGCGATCTGCTGGGACACGGCGGAAGGGGTGTAGCCGAGGGCGGCCGCCGCGCCCGCGACGGAGCCGTGGACGGAGACGGCGTGCAGGGCGCGCAGCCGGGAGAGGTCGAGCATGCGGCCCATCGTAGGCATCGCCGGACCGCCGGTCACCCGTAAGCAGTGCTTCATCCATCCCGGAAGAAATCCGCGCTGGTGCTACATGGTTGCGCCGCCGATGCTCGAAGCATGCGTCCCGTTCACACTGCACTCGCCGTACTCGTCGCCGCCGTCTGGGGCTTCAACTTCGTCGTCATCGAGATCGGTCTCGGCCACTTCCCGCCGCTGCTCCTGTCGGCTCTCCGCTTCCTCGTCGCCGCGCTGCCCGCCGTGTTCTTCGTCGGCCGGCCCAAGACCGCCTGGAAGTGGATCATCGCGGTCGGAGTGGCCCTCGGCGTCGCCAAGTTCGGCCTCCTGTTCACCGGCATGGCCGCGGGGATGCCGGCCGGGCTGTCCTCCCTCGTGCTCCAGGTCCAGTCCGTCTTCACCGCCGTCCTCGCCTCCCTCGTCCTGCGCGAGCGGCCCGGACGGGTCCGCATCGCCGGCATGGCCGTGGCGCTCGCCGGGATCGCCGTCGCCGCCGTGGACGGGGGCACCTCCGGGCCGGTGCTCGGCTTCACGCTGGTCGTCGCGGCCGCCGCTTGCTGGGGCGTGTCCAACGTGCTGACGCGGAAGGCTTCCCCGCCCGATGCGCTGAACTTCATGGTCTGGGTGTGCACCGTCCCGGTGCTGCCGCTGTTCGGGCTCTCGCTCCTGCTGGAGGGGCCCGAGCGGGACCTGGCCGCGCTGCGCGGGCTGGACTGGTCCGGGATCGCGGTCATCGGGTACGTGGCCTGGGTGTCCACCGTGTTCGGCTTCGGCGCCTGGAACCACCTGCTGAAGCGCTACCCGGCCTCCTCGGTCGCGCCGTTCTCGCTGCTGGTGCCGGTGTTCGGGATGTCCTCGGCGGCGCTGGTCCTCGGTGAGGGCGTCTCGGGACTGCGCTGGGTGGCTGCGCTGCTGCTGGTCGGCGGGGTGGGCATGACCTCGCTGGCCCCCGCCCGCGCGGGAACCCGTACGAAGGGCGGCGGCGCGGCGCAGGGCGGTAACGCGGCGGTCAGTGCGGTGAGTCCTCCTGCAGCGGCAGCCGCCAGTCCTGCCCCGTGAGCGTGACGCCGTACGAGCGGTGCGGGCGCTCGGCGACCAGGGTGAACCCGGCGCGTTCGTAGAGGGAACGGGCCGAGGCCAGTACGTCGTTGGTCCACAGCACCAGCTCGCGGTAGCCGACCGAGCGGGCGAACGCGACGACGGTGTCGACGAGGAGGGACCCGATGCCGTGGCCGCGGCCCCCGGGCTCGACGAGGAGCAGTCTCAGCCGCGCCGTACCGGGCGAGCCGTCCTCGCGGACGCACATCACCGAGCCGACCGGCCGGCCGCCCAGCTCGGCGATCCAGACCCGCTCCAGATACGGGTCGTGGTCCTCGGCGAAGTCCGCGACGATCCGGGCCACCAGGCCCTCGAAGTCCGCGTTCCAGCCGTACTCGGCGGCGTACAGCGCGCCGTGCCGCTGCACGATCCAGCCCAGCTCCCCGGGCTGGGGGTCCCGCAGCCGCACCGCTGCGGCGGAGTTGTCAGCAGGGGGCTCCATGGCGCCCCAGGGTAGCGGGCTACTGCCTGCCGCCGCCCAGGATCCGGCCCGGCAGGTCGCCGAGTCCGCCGCCCTCCGCCGGGGCGGCTCCCGGCGCGGCTCCGGGAGCCGGGGTGCCGGCGGCGGCGCCCTCGCCGACGGCCGCGCGCTTGGCGAAGACCGTCAGCAGCACGGGGATCAGCAGTTCGATGACGCGGCTGACGGTGGCCGGGGGGATGCCGGTCTTCTTGGAGACCGCCGCGGCGGCCGGCTTGCTCACCTTGGCCAGCACTCCGGCCATCACCCCGCCGCCGAGCAGCCCGCCGCCGAGCGTGGCCACACCCTTCAGCGGGGGCTCGGCGACCTCGGCGAAGGCCTGGCGGACCTCGTCGTCGCCGGCGCCCGCGGCGTCCGCCTTCTCCCGGAGGCCGCCGGCCATGGCGCCGACCGTGGTCGCGACGGTCTCCCGGGCGCCCGCCGCGTCGGTGCCGAGCAGGCCGGCGATCTCGGTCAGCCCGCCGGGGCCCAGCTCGCCGAGCACGTCGTCCTGGAATGAAGGTTCGCTCATGCCGGAAACGCTACTTCTGTGGTGGTTCAAGGGCACTTCGGACCCGCCCCGGCGCGCCTGTAAGTAACGGAAACGTAAAGTTCCGATTCCGTGTGCAACCCCCGGACGGGGCAGCGGGTCGTATGGTGCGTCGGCACTTCCGGGGAGGGATCTGGGGGGATCGGGAAGTCCGGCACGGGAGGGGTAACCGTGAGGGGGTCCGGCCGCGAGGCCGGACCCCCTTCTGGGTTTTTGCCGGGTTGTCCACAGGCCTGACGGGCTGTCGGCGGCGGGCGGTACTTTCATTGCCATGGCAATCAACGGGGCGGTGCAGCTGGCCGTGGTCGAGGGGGTGCTCGAGCGCATCACCTACGCCAACGAGGAGAGCGGGTACACGGTCGCCCGGGTCGACACCGGCCGCGGCAGCGGGGACCTGCTCACGGTCGTCGGCTCCCTGCTCGGGGCCCAGCCCGGCGAATCGCTGCGCATGGAGGGCCGCTGGGGCTCCCACCCCCAGTACGGCAAGCAGTTCACGGTGGAGAACTACCGCACCGTGCTCCCCGCGACCATCCAGGGCATACGCCGCTACCTCGGCTCGGGCCTGATCAAGGGAATCGGCCCGAAGATCGCCGACCGGATCGTGGAGCACTTCGGCACCGACACCCTCGACGTCATCGAGGCCGAGCCGAAGCGGCTGATCGAGGTGCCCGGGCTCGGCCCCAAGCGGACCAAGCTGATCGGCGCCGCGTGGGAGGAGCAGAAGGCGATCAAGGAGGTCATGGTCTTCCTCCAGGGCGTCGGCGTCTCCACCTCCATCGCGGTCCGGATCTACAAGAAGTACGCCGACGCCTCCATCTCGGTGGTCAAGAACCAGCCGTACCGGCTCGCAGCCGACGTGTGGGGCATCGGCTTCCTCACCGCCGACCGGATCGCCCAGGCCGTCGGCATACCGCACGACAGCCCCGAACGGGTCAAGGCCGGGCTCCAGTACGCCCTGTCCCAGTCCACCGACCAGGGACACTGCTTCCTGCCCGAGGAGCGGCTGATCGCCGACGGGGTCAAGCTGCTCCAGGTGGACACCGGACTCGTCATCGAATGCCTGGCCGAGCTCGCCGCCGACCCGGAGGGCGTCGTACGGGAATCCGTGCCGGATCCGCAGGGCGGCCCGGACCCGCTCACCGCCGTGTACCTGGTGCCCTTCCACCGCGCCGAACTCTCGCTGGTCGGGCAGGTCCGGCGGCTGCTGAACGCCGACGAAGACCGGATGCCGGGCTTCCGGGACGTGGACTGGGACAAGGCCCTGGGCTGGCTGGCCGGGCGCACCGGGGCCGAGCTGGCCCCCGAGCAGCGGGATGCCGTCCGACTGGCGCTGACCCGCAGAGTGGCCGTCCTCACCGGCGGGCCGGGCTGCGGGAAGTCGTTCACCGTGCGCTCGATCGTGGAGCTGGCCCGGGCCAAGAAGGCCAAGGTCGTGCTCGCCGCGCCCACCGGCCGGGCCGCGAAACGGCTCGCGGAGCTCACCGGCGCCGAGGCGTCCACCGTGCACCGCCTGCTGGAGCTCAAGCCGGGCGGGGACGCGGCGTACGACCGGGAACGCCCGCTGGACGCGGATCTGGTGGTCGTCGACGAGGCCTCGATGCTGGACCTGTTGCTGGCGAACAAGCTGGTCAAGGCAGTGGCACCGGGTGCGCACCTGTTGCTGGTCGGTGATGTGGACCAGCTGCCCTCGGTCGGCGCCGGGGAGGTGCTGCGGGACCTGCTCGCCGAGGGCGGGCCGGTGCCCGCGGTCCGGCTGACCAGGATCTTCCGGCAGGCCCAGCAGTCGGGCGTGGTCACCAACGCCCACCGGATCAACACGGGCCTGCCGCCGCTCACCGACGGGCTGCCGGACTTCTTCCTGTTCCCGGAGGAGGACACCGAGGAGGCCGGGCGGCTCGCCGTCGACGTGGCGGCCCGCAGGATTCCGGCCCGGTTCGGGCTGGACCCGCGCCGCGACATCCAGGTGCTCGCGCCCATGCACCGCGGCCCCGCCGGCGCCGGAAACCTCAACGGCCTGCTCCAGCAGGCCATCACGCCGGCCCGGCCCAACCTGCCCGAGAAGCGGTTCGGCGGCCGGGTCTTCCGGGTCGGCGACAAGGTCACCCAGATCCGCAACAACTACGAGAAGGGCGCCAACGGCGTCTTCAACGGCACGGTCGGCGTGGTCACCGCCCTCGACGTGGACGAGCAGCGGCTGACGGTGCGGACGGAGGAGGACGAGGAGGTCGGCTACGAGTTCACCGAACTGGACGAGCTGGCCCATGCGTACGCCGTCACCATCCACCGGTCCCAGGGGAGCGAATATCCGGCCGTGGTGATCCCGGTCACCACCGGGGCTTGGATGATGCTCCAGCGCAACTTGCTCTACACGGCGGTGACCAGGGCGAAGAAACTCGTCGTGCTGGTCGGGTCCCGCAAGGCCCTCGGCCAGGCTGTGCGTACCGTTTCTGCAGGCAGGAGGTACACGGCGGTGGCGCCCAGGCTGTCCGGACGGATACCGGTGGGAAACATCACCTAAATGATCGATCATTTGGGGTTACGGCACCGGCGCGGAGGGGGCAGGATGAGCAGGTTGAAGGCACTCAGTGCCGTCAAAAAGACCGAACGCCGACCCCGAGTGCACTCTCCTGCGCCAAATGGGGGAAGGTAGAGGCAGTCAGGGCACCTCGAAGAAGAGGCACTACGTCGGTGAGGGATGACGTGAGCGACAACTCTGTAGTACTCCGGTACGCGGACGGTGAATACACCTACCCGGTGGTCGAAAGCACCGTCGGTGACCAGGGCTTCGACATCTCGAAGCTGAGGGCCCAGACCGGGCTCGTCACCTTGGACAGCGGCTACGGCAACACCGCCGCCTACAAGTCCGCGATCACCTACCTCGACGGTGAGCAGGGAATCCTGCGTTACCGCGGTTACCCGATCGAGCAGCTGGCCGAGCGTTCGACCTTCATCGAGGTCGCGTACCTGCTGATCAACGGTGAGCTGCCGACCGTCGACCAGCTCGCGTCGTTCCGCAACGACATCACCCAGCACACGCTGCTGCACGAGGACGTCAAGCGGTTCTACGACGGCTTCCCGCGCGACGCGCACCCGATGGCGATGCTGTCCTCCGTGGTCAGCGCGCTGTCCACGTTCTACCAGGACAGCCACAACCCGTTCGACGAGAAGCAGCGCAACCTCTCGACGATCCGGCTGCTGGCCAAGCTTCCGACGATCGCGGCGTACGCGTACAAGAAGTCGGTCGGCCACCCGGTGGTCTACCCGCGCAACGACCTCGGCTACGTCGAGAACTTCCTGCGCATGACCTTCTCCGTGCCGGCCCAGGAGTACGACCTGGACCCGGTCGTGGTCTCGGCGCTCGACAAGCTGCTGATCCTGCACGCGGACCACGAGCAGAACTGCTCGACCTCCACCGTGCGCCTGGTCGGCTCCTCGCAGGCGAACATGTTCGCCTCGATCTCCGCCGGCATCTCGGCCCTGTGGGGTCCGCTGCACGGTGGCGCCAACCAGTCCGTCCTGGAGATGCTCGAGGGCATCAAGAACGACGGCGGCGACGTCGACGCCTTCATCCGCAAGGTGAAGAACAAGGAAGACGGCGTCCGCCTCATGGGCTTCGGACACCGCGTCTACAAGAGCTTCGACCCCCGGGCGAAGATCATCAAGGCGGCGGCGCACGACGTCCTCTCGGCGCTCGGCAAGAGCGACGAGCTGCTCGACATCGCGCTCAAGCTGGAAGAGCACGCGCTCGCCGACGAGTACTTCGTCTCGCGCAACCTCTACCCGAACGTGGACTTCTACACCGGCCTGATCTACCGGGCCATGGGCTTCCCGACCGAGATGTTCACCGTGCTCTTCGCGCTCGGCCGCCTTCCCGGCTGGATCGCCCAGTGGCACGAGATGATCAAGGAGCCGGGTTCCCGCATCGGCCGTCCGCGCCAGATCTACACCGGCGAGGTCCTGCGCGACTTCGTCCCGGTCGAGGCCCGCTGACCCGAGGCACCTCGAGCAAGCGAAAAGCGCCCCGCCGTCGATCCCCCCACGGGTCGACGGCCGGGGCGCTTTCCTTTCCCCGGAACGGATTCCCCCCACGGGACCCGAGCCGGGGTGTCGGCGAGGAGCGCACGCGCGGTGCGCCCCAGTGGGTGTCTGCCGGGACCCGTACGGGTCGGGAGGGCCGCTCAAAGCACCCCGTTGAGCACGCGTCCCGGCCGGCTGATGCCCCGGACGTCCCCCAAGACCCCCGTGAACGTCCCCCAAGACGTTCCTGGCATCGCCCCATTAGACCCACTGCAGTGCCGGATGGTTACGTTCCAATCACTGTGATCTGCGTCTCCCGTGAAGGAAGTGTGCGTGCAATGGGGAGAAGATCCCCTAGCGGAAGGATCGCAACCGGAGGCTGTTGGTCACCACGAAAACGGAGGAGAACGCCATCGCTGCCCCCGCAATCATCGGGTTGAGCAGGCCGGCGGCCGCGAGCGGCAAGGCCGCCACGTTGTAGCCGAAGGCCCAGAACAGGTTGCCCTTGATGGTGCCCAGGGTCCGCCGGGAGAGCCGGATCGCGTCAGCCGCCACCCGCAGGTCTCCCCGTACGAGGGTCAGGTCGCCCGCCTCGATCGCGGCGTCGGTGCCCGTCCCCATGGCCAGGCCGAGGTCCGCCTGCGCCAGCGCGGCCGCGTCGTTGACCCCGTCGCCCACCATGGCGACCGTTCGGCCCTCCGCCTGGAGCCGGCGTACGACGTCCACCTTGTCCTGCGGGAGCACCTCGGCGATCACCTCGTCGATGCCCACCGCGCGGGCCACCGTCTCGGCCACGGCCTTGTTGTCGCCGGTCAGCAGCACCGGGGCCAGGCCCAGCGCCCGCAGCCGGGACACCGCCTCGGCGCTGGTCTCCTTGACGGCGTCGGCCACGGTCAGGACCCCGCGCGCCGCCCCGTCCCAGGCCACCAGGACGGCGGTGCCGCCCGCGGCCTCGGCGGCCGCCTTGGCCCCGGCGAGGCCGGCGGGCAGGGTGATCGACCAGTCGGCCAGCAGCTGCTCGCGGCCCACCAGAACGGCGTGCCCGTCGACCACGCCCTGGACGCCGAGCCCGGCGAGGGCCTCGAAGGACTCCGGGACCGGCAGGGAGCCGGCCCTCTCGGCGGCGCCGGTGGCGATGGCCCGGGCGATCGGGTGCTCGGAGGAGTGCTCCAGAGAGCCCGCGAGGCGCAGCAGCTCGCGCTCGTCCGTACCGGCGGCGGTGTGCACGCCGGACAGGGTCATCCGGCCGGTGGTGACCGTGCCGGTCTTGTCGAGGACGACGGTGTCGACGCGGCGGGTGGACTCCAGCACCTCGGGGCCCTTGATCAGGATGCCGAGCTGCGCGCCGCGCCCGGTGCCGACCATCAGGGCGGTCGGCGTGGCCAGGCCCAGGGCGCAGGGGCAGGCGATGATCAGGACGGCCACGGCGGCGGTGAAGGCGGCCGTCGGGTTGTCGGTGATCAGCAGCCAGGTGACCCAGGTGCCGAGCGCCAGCAGCAGCACGACCGGCACGAAGACCCCGGAGATCCGGTCGGCGAGGCGCTGTACCTCGGCCTTGCCGTTCTGCGCCTCCTCGACGAGCCTGGCCATCCGGGCGAGCTGCGTGTCGGCGCCGATCCGGGTCGCCCGGACGACGAGGCGGCCCGAGGTGTTGACGGTGGCCCCGGTGACGGAGTCGCCCACGGCGACCTCGACCGGGACGGACTCGCCGGTCAGCATCGAGGCGTCCACGGCGGAAGCACCCTCGGCGACCGTGCCGTCGGTGGCGATCTTCTCGCCGGGGCGGACGACGAACCGGTCGCCGACCGCGAGCTGCGCCACGGGGATCCGTACCTCGGCGCCGCCGCGCAGGACGGCGACGTCCTTGGCGCCCAGCTCCAGCAGGGCCTTCAGGGCGGCGCCCGCCTTCCGCTTGGAGCGGGCCTCCAGGTACCGGCCGAGCAGGATGAAGCTGACGACGCCGGCGGCCACCTCGAGGTAGATGGCGGAGGACCCGTTCGTGCGCGAGATCGTGAAGTCGAAGCTGTGCCGCATGCCCGGCATCCCGGCGTGACCGAAGAACAGGGCCCACAGCGACCAGGTGAAGGCGGCGAGCGTGCCGACGGAGACCAGGGTGTCCATGGTGGCGGCGCCGTGCCGGGCGTTGGTCCAGGCGGCCTTGTGGAAGGGGAGGGCGCCCCAGACCACGACGGGCGCGGCCAGGGTCAGCGAGAGCCACTGCCAGTTGTCGAACTGGAGGGCCGGGACCATCGAGAGCAGTACGACGGGCAGGGCCAGCACGGCGCAGACCAGCAGCCGCTGGCGCAGTGCGGCCAGTTCGGGGTCGCGGGGGGCGTGGGCCTGCGCGGCCTCCGGGGCCTCTGCTTCCGGTTCCGGTTCCGGCGGCGGGGGTTGCTCGGCGGTGTACCCGGTCTTGACGACGGCCGCGATCAGGTCGGCGACCTGGACCCCGTCGCCGTACGAGACGCGGGCCTTCTCGGTGGCGTAGTTCACCGTGGCGCTGACCCCGTCCATCCGGTTCAGCTTCTTCTCGATGCGGGCGGCGCAGGAGGCGCAGGTCATCCCGCCGATGCTCAGCTCGACCTCGGCGGCTGCGTCCGCCGCTATGGGCCCGTCGTGCACTGTGCTGCTGCTCATGTCCGGCTCCAGGGGGAGGGCCGGGTCGTACGGAACCAGTATGAGCTGGCCGGCACGACCCGGCGGGGTACTGCGGAGGAGGGGTGCTCAGGCGGCCCGGCCGGCGAACTCGTACCCGGCCTCGTCCACGGCGGCGCGGACGTCCTCGTCGGCGAGCGCTGCGGTGGAGACCACGGTGACCTCGCCGGTCGCGGCGACGGCCTTGACCGAGCTCACGCCCGGCAGGGCGGAGATCTCGGTGGTCACCGCGCCCTCGCAGTGCCCGCAGGTCATGCCGGTCACCCGGTAGACGGTGGTGGTCTGGGTGTCCGTCTCGGCGGTCATGTCGTTCTCCTCTTCAAGGGCGTGTCCGGTCGCCGGGGCCGGCGGTTTCGCCACCACCGTCCTCCCGACTCATGGAGACTATACCCCTAGGGGGTATCAATGCGAGTGTTCGCCGCCACTTCCGGCCGGTTCCGGATGTACGTACGTCAGTGCGCGCGGGGTGCGGTGACCATCGGCTCCAGGTAGCGCAGCAACACGGTCTTCAGCTCGGCGACGTACGCGGCCCGCTCGGCGCCCTCGCTCGCCAGGATCAGGTCGAGCGACGCCTTGAAGATGCCCAGGATCATGTTGGAGACGTGGGTGAGCTCGTCGGGCGTGCCGTCGGGGCGGAAGCTGCGCAGGATCCCCTGGACCCGGGTCAGCAGCCCGGAGTGCAGCTCCTCGTGCTCCTGGGTGATGCCGGGGATGCCGGAGCCGTGCATGAGGGCCCAGAACGCCGGGTTCTCGCAGTTGAAGGCGATGACCGGGTCCAGAACGGCGTCGAGCAGCTCGGGCAGGGGGCGGTCCAGGTTCTCGGGGAGGAAGGCCTGGCCGTGCATCTCGTGGGCGCGCCGCAGCAGCTGGCCTCCCAGCTCGATGGCGATGGCCTCCTTGTTCGGGAAGAACTGGTAGAGCGTGCCCGGCGAGACCTCGGCCTCGCGGGCGATGGCGTTGGTGCTGGCCGCGGCGTAGCCGGTGCGGCAGAACACGCTCGCGGCGGCCGCGAGGAGCTGGGCGATCCGGCGCTCCCCCCGGGCCTGGCGTCGGGGCGCGGCGGCCTTCTTCGCGGCCTTCGCGGCCTTTGTGGTGATTTCGACCTGTGGCCTCTCCGGCATGTCACGTCCCTTGCTTCCCGTGGGTGATTGACAAACGCGAGAGGGCGCTCGCATTCTTGGAAAACGCGAGCGACTGCTCGTGTTTGCCAGTCTAAGTTTCCTGGCAATCACGGTGAAGGGGACACCGAGTCATGTCCGAAGTCAAAAAACCGCCGTCGCCAGGGGAGAGCGGACGGTGGACCCGGATCGTCACGGCCCGGCCGCGGCTCTCGTTGCTGCTCGCCCTCGTGGTCACCGCGCTGGCCGTTCTGGCGGGCGGCGGCGTCGCCGACCGGATGGGCAGCGGCGGCTGGGAGGACCCGGACGCCCGGTCCACCTACGCCGCCAAGGTCCTGGAGCGCGAATTTCCCGGCTCCCAGCCCAATCTGCTCCTGCTGGTGGACGCCGGCACCGGGGCCGCGGCGGGCGCGGGGCCGGGGGCGGCCGGGGTGGACGATCCCGCCGTTGCCGCCGAGGCCGAGCGGCTGACCGCGCAGCTCGCCTCCGAGCAAGGGGTGGCCGGGGTCGGCTCGTACTGGCGCACGCACTTGCCCGCGCTGCGCTCCGAGGACGGCAGGCAGGCCCTGATCGCCGCCCGGGTGCTCGGCGACGAGAAGGCCCGCGCCGCGGTGCTGGAGCGGATCACCCCGCGCTACCGGGGCGAGCACGGGCCGGTGCGCGTCTCCCTCGGGGGGCCGGTCGCCGTCCAGCGCGAGGTGACCACCACCATCCAGGAGGACCTGCTGCGGGCCGAGGTGATCGCCCTGCCGGTGACCCTGGTCCTTCTCGTCATCGTCTTCGGCAGCGCCGTCGCCGCGCTGCTGCCGCTGGGCGTGGGCATCGTCGCCATCCTCGGCACCAATGCCGTGCTGCGCGGCCTCACCGAGTTCACCGACGTCTCCGTCTTCGCCCAGAACCTGACCACCGCGCTCGGCCTCGGACTCGCCATCGACTACGCCCTGTTCATCGTGCGGAGGTTTCGCGAGGAGCTGGCCGCCGGGCGGGATCCGGTGGCAGCCGTGGGGGCCACGCTGCGGACCGCCGGGCGCACGGTGCTGTTCTCGGCGCTGACCGTGGCCGTCTCGCTCTCGGCGATGCTGTTCTTCCCGATGTACTTCCTGCGGTCCTTCGCCTACTCCGGGGTCGCGGTGGTCCTGCTCGCGGCCGGCGCCGCCCTGATCCTGCTGCCGGCGGCCCTGGTGCTGCTCGGGGAGCGGGTCAACTCCCTCGACCTGCGGCGGCTGTGGCGGCGCAGGCGCGCCGGGGCGGCCGCAGGGGCGCCGGGTGCCGAGGCCGATGCCGGGCGGGAGGCAGGGCGGGGCTGGGCGCGGACGACCGCGCTGGTGATGCGCCGTGCCCCCGTGTTCGCCATCGCCACCACGGCCGGCCTGCTCCTCCTCGGACTGCCGTTCCTCGGGGTGAAGTTCGGCACCGTGGACGACCGGCAGCTGCCGGAGACCGCCTCGTCCCACCTGGTCCAGCAGCAGATCCGTGACGGCTTCCCGGGCAGCCCCGGCGCCGGGCTGACCGTGCTGGCCGAGGGTGCGGCCGGCCCCGCAGACCTGGCCGCCTACCGGGACCGGCTGGCCGCCCTGCCCGGGGTGCGGGTGGCCGGGCCGGTGAGCTCCGAGGCCCGGCCGGGGTACGCGTACTTCTCGGTGGCCACCAAGGGCGAGGCCGTGGGGCAGCAGGCCCAGGACCTCGTCGGCGAGGTGCGCAAGGTGGACGCCCCGTTCGACACCGCGGTGACAGGGCAGGCGGCGGTGCTCGTCGACGCCCAGAAGGCGATAGCGGAGAAGTTGCCGGCCGCGCTGGCCCTGGTGGTGCTGGCCACGCTGCTGCTGGTCTTCCTGCTCACCGGGAGCGTGCTGATACCCGTCCAGGCGGTACTGCTCAACGCGCTGAGCCTGACGGCGATGTTCGGGGCGGTGGTGTGGGTCTTCCAGGAGGGCAACCTGTCCGGACTGCTCTCCTTCACCTCCACCGGGGACATCGAGACCACCCTGCCCGTCCTGATGTTCTGCATCGCCTTCGGACTCTCCATGGACTACGGGGTGTTCCTCATATCCCGCATCAAGGAGGAGTACGAGCGGACCGGGGACCACGAGGGGGCGGTGCGCACCGGACTGGTCCGCACGGGCGGGCTGATCACCGCGGCGGCCGTGATCCTGGCGGTGGTGATGGTGGCGATCGGCAGCTCCCGGGTGACCAACACCAAGATGCTGGGGCTCGGGATCGCGCTGGCCGTGCTGATGGACGCGCTGGTCGTGCGGAGCCTCCTGGTTCCGGCGGTCATGAAGCTGACGGGGAAGGCCACCTGGTGGGCGCCGGGCCCGCTGCGGCGACTGCACGAGCGGTTCGGGCTGAGCGAGGGGGAGTCCGAGCCGCGAGGGCTGCCACAGGTGCCGGGGGA
Source organism: Streptomyces katrae (assembly GCF_000717655.1). GTDB lineage: Bacteria > Actinomycetota > Actinomycetes > Streptomycetales > Streptomycetaceae > Streptomyces > Streptomyces katrae_B. Next base: position 10,602 of record NZ_JNZY01000016.1, on the reverse strand, counting down.
GACACCGGAGCCGGAGCGGATACCCGCGGGAAGCCGCTAGGTGTGTTGCCCGGACAGGTTGGTGGCGCGGCTGGGGGCGGCTCTTGCGGGCGGGGCCGCGGCGGTCCCGTCCGCAGGGGCCCCGGGCGTGGGGGTCAGTCCTCCCGGCGGCCCCGGTTGCCGGGGCGGCGGGCCACCCAGGTGCGGATCGTGTCGGCGTACCAGTAGGGCTTTCCGCCTTCCACGTGGTCGGGAGCGGGGAGCAGCCCGTGCTTGCGGTACGAGCGCACCGTGTCCGGCTGGACCCGGATGTGGGCGGCGATCTCCTTGTACGACCACAGCTGTCGGTCGCTCATCCACGACACCTCCTTGTCCACGCCGCGGGGCCGGCCTGGAGGCCGTCGGGGGAGCCGACGCGTGGACACAGACGATCAGTCAGGTTGTGCCCGGAGAACGAGGAGGGTGAAGGCGGGGGAGGGGCTGTTGAGTTGCTGTGACGGAAGACCTGCGTAATGCGGATATGCGTGACACAAGGGCGACGCCTGTGACAGATGCGGCACAACGGATAGGAGGTGTACAGAGAGCGGTGAGCGGGAGGGGAGGGCGGCTCAGCGGTACAGGGCCGGCCGTTCCACCAGCTCCACCGGGGTCCGTACCCCGCTGTGCGCGGCAGCGAGCCCTGCTGCGGAAACCGCGGCCGCCGCGTAGCCGTCCCAGGCGTCGGGCCCGGCCACCCTCCCCTGCGCGGCCGCGGCCACCCAGCGTCGCAGCTGGCGGTCGTACGCGTCGGCGAAGCGCACGGTGAAGTCCTGGGGGATCTCCCCATAGCTGCGCCCCGCGGACCGGACGACCGGCCCCTGCTGCGCGCCGATCTGGGCGCTCCCGGACTCGCCGACCGCCTCGCAGCGGACCTCGTAGCCGACGCCGCAGTTGACGAAGATCTCCACGTCCACGATGGCCCCGCCCGAGGTCTCCAGCAGGACCAGCCGGGGATCGCGCAGCCCCTCGGGGGCCGCCGAGGTGGGCGCCGGGGAGAGCACGGACACCGCCGTGATCTCCTGCCCGAGCAGCCAGCGCGCCGCGTCGACCTCGTGCACGACGGAGTCGCTGATCAGCATGTCGCTGGTGAAGAACGACGGCGAGGAGGCATTGCGGTGCCGGCAGTGCAGGAACAGCGGCCGGCCGATCCCGCCCGCGTCCAGCAGCTCCTTGAGCCACTCGTACTCGGAATCGAACCGCCGCATGAACCCCACCTGCACCAGCCGCCGGCCCAGCCGCTGCTCCGCCTCCATCACCCGCAGCGCACCCGCCGGATCGGGGGTCAGCGGCTTCTCGCACAGCACCGGCAGCTCCCGCTCCAGGGCCTGAAGGATCGCCTCCTCGTGGGCGGGCCCCGGGGAGGCGATCAGTACGGCCTGCACCCCGGGTGCGGCTATCGCGGCCACCGGATCCGTGTGCGCGCTCGCGCCGTCCAGCCCCGCCGCGACGGCCTTGACCCGGTCGCCGTCCGGGTCGGCCAGGGCCACCACCCGGGCTCCGCCCACCGTCAGCCCGATCCGGCGGACGTGGTCGGCGCCCATCTTCCCCGTCCCGATGACGGCGATGCCCAGCGTGCTCATGTTCGTGTCCTTCCGGATGGTCAGCGGGCGCCGCAGGAGCGCAGGTAGGCACGGGTGCGGCGGGCGATCGGCAGCGGCCGGTCGGGCGGGCACGGGTACATGTCCTGCTCCACGATCGCGAAGAGGTCCACGCCGAGCCGCTGGGCGGCCGCGAGTACGGGTTCCAGTGCGGGCACCCCCGACGGCGGTTCGCACATCACCCCGCGGGCCACGGCCGGCCCGAAGGGCAGCTGCTGCGCGACGACTTCGGCGAGGATACGCGGGTCCACCTGCTTGAGGTGGAGGTAGCCGATCCGCTCCGCGAAGGTCTCGACGGCCTGGACGCTGTCGCCGCCGCAGTAGGCGTAGTGCCCGGTGTCCAGGCAGAGGGAGACCAGGTCCGGGTCGGTGGCGTCCAGGAAGCGGGCCACGTTCGAAGGGGTGTCGATGTGCGTGTCCGCATGCGGATGGACGACGATCCGCAGCCCGTACCGGTCCCGGACCTCGCGGCCCAGGCGCTCGGTCTGCGTGGTCAGTTCACGCCATTGCGCGGGCGTGAGGGTCCGGTCCTCCAGCACCTCGCCGGTCTTGTCGTCCCGCCAGAACGAGGGAATGACGACGAGGTGTCCCGCGCCCATGGCCTGCGTGAGCGCCGCGATCCGCGACACGTGCTCCCAGGTGTCCGCCCAGACGGCGGGCCCGTGATGGAGTCCCGTGAAGACGGTGCCGGCGCTGACGCGCAGGCCCCGTTTGGCGGTCTCCTCGGCGAGGCGGGCGGGGTCGGTGGGGAGATAGCCGTACGGGCCCAGCTCGATCCACTCGTACCCGGAATCGGCGACCTCGTCGAGGAACCGGTCCCACGGGGTCTGCAGCGGATCGTCGGGGAACCAGACACCCCAGGAGTCCGGAGCCGAACCGATGCGGATACGGGTCAACGCGGGCGGGGAGGACGTCATGACGGCCACCTTAGGGTGCGAGACGACTGGGAGGACTGCCTGTGACCACCGCGGACGATGTCGCGTTCGACCTGATCACGATGGGGCGCATCGGGGTGGATCTCTACCCGCTGAGAACGGGCGTACCGCTGGCGGAAGCGGACACCTTCGGGAAGTTCCTGGGCGGCTCGCCCACCAACGTCGCCGTCGCGGCGGCCCGGCTGGGCCGCCGGGTGGCGGTGATCACCAAGACGGGAGCGGATCCCTTCGGGGCCTACCTGCGGGCCGAGCTGCGCGGGTTCGGGGTGGACGACCGGTGGGTGGGGGAGGACGCGCGCCATCCGACTCCCCTCACTTTCTGCGAGATCTTCCCGCCGGACCATTTCCCCCTCTACTTCTACCGGCTGCCGAAGGCCCCCGACCTGGAGATCGAACCGGCGGAGCTGGATCTGGCAGCGGTGCGGGCCGCACGCGTGTTCTGGATGACGGGGACCGGACTGAGCGCGCAGCCGAGCCGGTCCGCCACCCTGGCCGCGCTGGAAGCCCGCGCGAAGTCCGGCATCACGGTCTTCGACCTCGACTGGAGACCGATGCTGTGGGAAGGCGCGCCGGGGGACGCGTACGCGCAGGCACTGGGCCTCGCCACGGTGGCGGTGGGCAACGCGCAGGAGTGCGCGATCGCGACGGGCGAGTCCGAACCGCGGGCCGCGGCCCGGGCGCTGCTGGCGGCCGGGGTGGAACTGGCCGTGGTGAAACGGGGACCGGACGGGGTGCTGGCGATGCGGCGGGACGGAACGGTGGTGGAGGCCGCGCCGGTGCCGGTGGAGGTGGTGAACGGGCTGGGCGCGGGGGACGCGTTCGGCGGGGCGCTGTGCCACGGGCTGCTGGCGGGCTGGGACTTGGCGCGGGTGGTCCGCTACGCCAACGCGGCGGGGGCGATCGTGGCGTCACGGCTCGCGTGCTCGGCGGCGATGCCGTACGCGAAGGAAGTGGAGGAGGTGCTGGAGCCGTGACCGTGACTGCGTCGCACGAGATGGCGTTCACCGCGCTGCGGGTGCTGGAGCTGGGCCCGGGCGAGCGGTACGCGCATGCGTGCGGGGACCACGAGTGGATCGTCCTCCCGCTGGCCGGCAGCTGCACGATCCGCTGCGCGGAGCCGGTTCCCCGGCCCGCCCCTTCCCGAAACCGGGGCTCCGCCCCGGACCCGGCGCCTCGAACGCAGGCGGGGCCGGACCTGCCGCAGGTGTTCGAACTCCTCGGGCGGGACAGCGTGTTCAGCGGGCTGACCGATTTCGCGTATCTGCCCCGGGACGGGCAGGCCGAGATCGGGTCCTGCGCCGGGGGGCGGTTCGCGCTCGTCGGGGCGCGGTGCGAGCAGGTCCTGCCCGCCCGGTACGGGCCCGCCCGGGACGTCCCGGTGGAGATCCGCGGCGCAGCCCACTGCGCGCGCCAGGTCAACAACTTCGCCGCGGCCGGCGTCTTCGACTGCGACCGCCTCATCGCCGTCGAGGTCCTCACCCCCGGCGGGAACTGGTCCTCGTACCCGCCCCACAAGCACGACGAGTTCCACCCCGGCGAGGAGTCCCGCCTCGAGGAGATCTACTACTTCGAGATCGCCCCGCACGGGGACACCCCCGGCCTCGGCTACCAGCGTGTCACCCCCTCCCCCTCGGGGAAGACCGACATCCTCACGGAGGTGAGGACCGGCGACGCGGTGCTCATCCCGGACGGCTGGCACGGGCCGTCCATCGCCGCCCCCGGGCACGACATGTACTACCTCAACGTCATGGCCGGGCCCCCGGGCCCGCCCCGGGAGTGGCTGATCCGGGACCACCCCGGCCACGGCTGGATCCGGGACACCTGGCCCGGCCAGGACACCGACCCCCGGCTGCCCTTCTACCGACACCGAGCGGAGGACGAGACCCCATGAGGCTCACCGTCGCCCAGGCCCTCGTACGGTTCCTGGCCGCGCAGTACACCGAGCGCGACGGCCGCCGCGAGCGGCTGATCGCCGCCACCTGGGGGATCTTCGGGCACGGGAACGTCGCCGGCCTCGGGCAGGCCCTCCTCGAGAGCGGCCCGCAGGAGATGCCCTTCCTCCAGGGGCGCAACGAGCAGGCCATGGTGCACGCCGCCGTCGGGTACGCCCGCCAGCGCGGGCGGCTCTCGGCCCACGCCGTGACCACCTCGATCGGGCCCGGCGCCACCAACCTCGTCACCGGGGCCGCCCTCGCCACCATCAACCGGATCCCCGTCCTCCTGCTGCCCGGCGACACCTTCGCCACCCGGCCCGCCGATCCCGTGCTGCAGCAGCTCGAGGTGCCGTACGCCGGCGACGTGTCCGTCAACGACACCCTGCGGCCCGTCTCCCGCCACTTCGACCGGATCACCCGCCCCGAGGCCCTGATTCCGGCCGCCCTCCAGGCCATGCGGGTGCTCACCGACCCCGTCCAGACCGGCGCGGTCACCCTGGCGCTGCCGCAGGACGTCCAGGCCGAGGCGTACGCATGGCCGCCCGAGTTCTTCGCCGAGCGCGTGTGGGGCGTACGCCGGCCCCGGCCCGACCGTGACGAGCTCGCCCGGGCCGCCGCGGCCGTACGGGGCTCCGCGCGCCCGCTGATCGTCGCCGGCGGCGGGATCCGGCACAGCGCGGCCCAGGCCGCACTGGCCGAGTTCGCCGAGGCCACCGGGATCCCGGTCGCCTCCACGCAGGCGGGCAAGGGGGTGCTCCCCTACGACCACCCCGCCGATGTCGGCGGCATCGGGCACACCGGGACGGCCACCGCCGACGAGCTGGCCCGCGGCGCCGACCTGGTCATCGCCGCCGGGACCCGGCTCACCGACTTCACCACCGCCTCGGCGACCCTGTTCCAGAACCCCGCCGTCCGCTTCGTCGGGCTCAACCTCGACCCGTACGACGCCCACAAGCTCGCGGCCCGGCCGCTGGTCTGCGATGCGCGGGTGGGCCTGGAAGACCTCCGGGACGCGGCTGCCGGGTACCGCGTGGACCCCGCGTACGAGACGGCGTACAAAGAAGAGAAACGCAGCTGGGAGCAGCTGGTCGACCGGGCCTACGCGGCCCCCGACGAGGACGCCGCCCCGACGCAGGCCCAGGTGCTCGGGCTGCTCGACTCGGTCGTCGATGCCTCCGACATCCTGATCAACGCCGCCGGCTCGCTGCCCGGGGACCTGCACAAGCTGTGGCGGGCCCGCTCGGCCGACCAGTACCACGTGGAGTACGGGTACTCCTGCATGGGCTACGAGATCCCCGCCGCGATCGGCACCGCGCTCGCCGCCCCCGGCCGCCCGGTGTGGGCGCTGGTCGGCGACGGGACGTACCTGATGAACCCGACCGAGATCGTCACGGCCGTGCAGGAGGGCATCCCGATCAGGGTGGTGATCCTCGACAACCACGGCTACGCCTCCATCGGCGGCCTCTCCGGGGCCGTGGGCGGGGAGGGCTTCGGGACGGCGTACCGCTTCCGGGCGGACGACGGCTCGTACACCGGCGCGCCCCTGCCGGTGGACCTCGCGGCCAACGCAGCCTCCCTCGGGATGGCCGTGATCCGCACCCGCACCATCGGTGACCTGCGGAAAGCCCTCGCCGAAGCGCGTGAGGCGGACCGTCCCACATGTGTCTACGCACAGACCCGAACACCCGACACTGTGTCGGGCCCGCCCCCGGCACAGGCGTGGTGGGATGTTCCTGTGGCCGAGACCGCGACCCGTGCGTCAGCGAACGCGGCCCGCGAAGAGTACGACCGGCAAGCCGCGCAGCGACGTCGCCATCTGTGAAGGAGCAAGGCAATGAAGACCGTCAACCACTGGATCGGTGGCAAGACCGTCGAGGGCGCGTCGGGCAACTACGGCCCGGTCACCGACCCGGCCACCGGCGAGGTCACCACGCAGGTCGCGCTCGCGTCCGCCGATGAGGTCGACGCTGCCGTACGGGTCGCCCGGGAGGCCTTCCGGACCTGGGGCCAGTCCTCGCTGGCCGCCCGCACCAAGGTGCTGTTCGCCTACCGCGCCCTGCTGGACGCCAACCGCGACGCCATCGCAGAGCTGATCACCGCCGAGCACGGCAAGGTCCACTCGGACGCGCTGGGCGAGGTCGCGCGCGGCCTGGAGATCGTCGAGCTGGCCTGCGGGATCACCACGCAGCTCAAGGGCGAGCTGTCGACCTCCGTCTCCCACCGGGTCGACGTCTCCTCGATCCGCCAGCCGCTCGGCGTGGTCGCGGGCATCACCCCGTTCAACTTCCCGGCGATGGTGCCGATGTGGATGTTCCCGCTGGCCGTGGCCTGCGGAAACACCTTCATCCTCAAGCCGAGCGAGAAGGACCCGTCGGCCGCCAACAAGCTGGCCGAGCTGGCGGCCGAGGCCGGCCTGCCGGCCGGTGTGCTCAACGTGGTCCACGGTGACAAGGTCGCCGTCGACGCGCTGCTCGCCCACCCGGGCATCGCGGCCGTCTCCTTCGTCGGCTCCACGCCCATCGCCCGCCACATCCACACCACCGCCTCCGCCAACGGCAAGCGGGTCCAGGCGCTGGGCGGCGCCAAGAACCACATGCTGGTGCTGCCGGACGCCGACCTGGACGCGGCCGCCGACGCGGCGGTCTCGGCCGCCTACGGCTCGGCGGGCGAGCGCTGCATGGCGATCTCGGCGGTCGTCGCGGTCGGTTCCATCGGCGACGAGCTGGTCGAGAAGATCCGCGAGCGCGCCGAGAAGATCAAGATCGGCCCGGGCAACGACCCGACCTCCGAGATGGGCCCGCTGATCACCGCCGCCCACCGCGACAAGGTCGCCTCGTACGTGAAGGGCGCGGCCGACCAGGGCGCCGACGTGGTCCTGGACGGTACGGGCTACACGGTCGGCGGCTTCGAGAACGGCCACTGGATCGGCCTCTCGCTGCTGGACAACGTCAAGACCGACTCCGACGCCTACCGCGACGAGATCTTCGGGCCGGTGCTGTGCGTGCTGCGCGCCGAGACCTACGAGGAGGGCGTGGCGCTCATCAACGCCTCGCCGTTCGGCAACGGCACCGCGATCTTCACTCGCGACGGCGGCGCGGCCCGGCGCTTCCAGCTGGAGATCGAGGCGGGCATGGTCGGCGTCAACGTGCCGATCCCGGTGCCGGTGGGCTACCACTCCTTCGGCGGCTGGAAGGACTCGCTCTTCGGCGACCACCACATCTACGGGAACGACGGCATCCACTTCTACACCCGCGGCAAGGTCGTCACGACCCGCTGGCCGGACCCGTCCGAGGCCCCGTCGGGCGTGGACCTGGGCTTCCCCCGCAACCACTGACCGCGTAGCACCGTAAAGACCAGCTCGCCTTCCGCACCCCTCACGCGGGAGGCGAGCTTGCGTTCAGAGCAGGGACTTCGGCGGCGGTCGAGGCGTTCCGTCGGCCGTCTCCCCGTGGCCGGTGACGGCCGTATGCCGTCACCGGGGGGCACCACACCCTCGCCCGTCAGTGCGTTGCAGCCAAGTCCGGTGCGGAATCGGCCTGTTCCGCGGGGGCCCGGCGGCGGCGCCGGAGTGCCCGGGCGGTGAGCGCGGCGCCCGCCAGGACCAGCAGTGCGCCGGCGGCGGGCCACGGCACGGCGACGAACTCCGCCTCGGAGGCCGGGGCGAGGTCCGGATAGGCGCTCGCCCCGGCCGAGATCCGTACGGTGACCCAGTCCGACTGCGGTGCGTCCGCCCACGGTTCGGTCAGCTCGATGCGCTGGCCGGGCAGCAGCACCAGCTTCAGCTCGCGGGCCGGCCGGTCCAGCACCGTACGGCCGAACAGCCCCTCGGCGGACACCGCCACCTTGGGCTCGACGACCACGTTGCCCCGGTTGACCAGCGTGTACGAGACCGTGGCGCGGGCCTCCTCGACCCACGGCAGCAGCGGCGCGGACCGGCTGACCTTCACGTTCTCCACGCTCAGCCCCGGCGTCACCGGCCCCGGCACCCGGAAGTACAGCCGCGAGCCGACCTGCCGCTTCACCCCGACCTGGACCTTGCCCTCCTGCCGGATGCCCTCCACGGCGGTGTTGAGGGCGACGATCCCGCCGACGTGGTCGCCGGGCGTCGCGTCCTCGGGCACCTTCACCGTGAACGGGATGTCCTTGCGGCCCTTGGGCGGCACGGTCACCGTGGTCGCCGTCTCGGGCGGCAGCGCTGTCCACGCCCCCACGTCCTCGGGCTTCCGGTCCACCGGCAGCAGCGCGAAGGCGCCCCCGGCAGGGGTGTTCACCGCGTCGGTGGCGAAGACCTGGAAGGTCAGTTCCTTGTCGGAGGAGTTCAGGATCGTCACGCTGTCGCGGACGGTGGTCCCGGCCGCGCCCTGGTGGAAGAAGTACGCGCGGTCGGGCATCGCGGCGCCCGCCGGGGGAGTCGGGAACACCCCCCAGGTGCCGTTGTCCGCGGCCCTCGCCGTCGCGGCGGGCAGGAGCAGGCCCGCGACCAGCAGCAACAGCGCGAGGAGCGGGCCGTACGAAGCAGGGACGCGGGGGCGCATGGGCGGTTCTCCAGTCGGCGCGGGGAGGCGGTTCGGGGGCGGAAGGCGAAGGGGGTGGTGCGGCGCCGTGGCGCCGCACCACCCTGGGTGCACTGCTCCTGCCGGATCAGGCGATCGAGAAGGTGACGACCGTCTGGTAGGTGTCGGCGAACATGAACGGCGGGAGCTGGATCATCCCGGCGCCGCCGACGGCGAACTCACCGCCGGTCAGCTCGTCCCCGCCGGCGGCCTGCGAGGCCACCTTCATCGGGGTCTCGGAGATCGCGCCGGGCGTGCCCGCGGTGCAGGTGCTCGGGCTGTCCGGGTTGGTCACGGTGCAGGACGGCTGGATGCCGATCTGCGCCTTCGCCATCGAGTGGCCGGTCGTCTGGTTCAGGAACGGCGTACGGGTCGCCGTCACGTCCCAGCCGAGCGTGCCGCCGCGGAAGTCCTGGACGGTCGCGGCGTTGAACACGCCGACCACCGACTGGGCCTTGCCGTTGATGGTGACCGAGGGGAAGGCCACGGCCGGCTGGCCGTCCTTCGGGCCGAGCGCCAGCGGGCCGGGGAGGACCTCGATGTCGACCGGGTTCTTCACGCCCGCCTGGTCCTCGAGGTACACGAAGGACTTGTACGGGGTGACCGAGCCGTCGATCTTGAGGGCGTCGGCCTTCTTGGTGACGGTGATGTTGCAGGTGGCGGCGCCCGTGGCGTCCGCCGTACCGGTGCCGGTGTCACCGGTGGCCGCGCCCGCGAGGAGGGCGGAGCAGGTGACGGGCCCGGCCGCGAAGTTGGCGCCGCTGACGACGACGGCCGTGCCGGCCTTGCCGCTGTTGGGCGTCAGCTTGGTGGTGACCGGGTCCTTGGGCAGGGCCTCGACGGCGACCGAGCCGAGCGTGGCGCTCGGCCGGGGCGCCGGGGTGCAGGTCGTGGTGAACACCGAACCGCTGAGGTCGGCGTCCGTGACCGCCAGGTCGAGCTTGATGTCGACCGCGGTGCCCTCGGTACCGTCCGGGATCTTGATCGTTCCGGAGAAGGCCTTCGGGTCGAGCGGGGTACCGGCGACGACGCTGACGGTCTCGGGCGGGCTGGTGACCACCTGGGTGGTCGCGCCCACCTTGAGGGTGATCTTGGTGGTGTTCACCGTCGTGACGGAGAAGCCGGGGATCAGCGGGCTCGCACCCGGGTCGATCGTGATCGGTACGACGTCGCCGGCCTTGGCCGTGCCGGGCACCGTGACCGTGTAGTTCTGGTTGCCCGAACCGTCCGGCTGCGGAGCCGGGGCGTCGCAGTTCTCGAAGACGGGGGTGGTCACGGTCGCCGCCCGGGCGGTGCCGGTCAGGCCCACCACGCCGCCCGTCAGCGCGAGGGACAGGGCGCCCGCCCCGGCCAGAATTCTTCGTCGGAACGTTGTACTCACTGGGTCGCGACTCCTTCGTCAGACGAACCCCTCCCCCCCACCCGCTGTGTGGGGGAGGCCGAGCCGGTGCGGTGGCCGACATTGACGCGTCGCGGTGATGAGAAGTCAATGACTTGCTTTCGCCCAAAGCACACAGAAATTGATGTCCCATCAGGCCGGGGCTTCGGGGGCGGGGTGCGGGTG
>NZ_JNZY01000015.1 GCF_000717655.1 Streptomyces katrae | reverse complement strand
CGGCAGCGTCGTCACCCTCGTCACCCCCAACCAGCGACGCGACATGACCCGCCTCATGCAGGCCGCCGGGATCACCCCGCAGACCACCCAGGTCCGCTCCGGTGAGGCCGAGTTGCAACGCATCACCGGCGCGCGGACCCCGTCCGGCATCCCCGTCGTCATCACGGCGCCGGTGAGCGAGCGCCCCAAGCGCAGCGCCTCCTCGCGCGGCCGGCGCGGCCGCCCCTCGGCCTCGCGCAGCGGCGGCCGGCGCCAGGGCACGTTCGACGCTGCGGCCTAGAGCTCCCGCGCGCCCAGCTCAGACCCCCTTCCGTACTTCCCCCTCTTCCCGCGAGTGAGGCATCATGCGCTGTGTCATCGCCCGGTTCCCGTTCGACCTCACCAAGGCCGGCGTGCAGGAATCGATGAAGGGCGTCAAGCCCGAAACCGTCGTGGGTGAATCGGTCGTCATCGGCCGTCGCGCCTACCCCGTCATGCAGGTGGGACAGGTCATCACCCGCCAGGACCGCCGTGACTTCAGCGCCGGCGAGGTCATCCGGGCCATGGCCCAGCTCGGCTTCGTCGTCCGCGGGTTGCCCGAGGCTCCCGTGGTGGCCCCGAGCCCGCTCCAGCAGGCGTCCGCGATGCTCGGCAGCCCCGTCTCCGTCTGAGCGGCAGAACGACACCGAAGGCCTCGACCGGTACACACCGGTCGGGGCCTTCCTCGTACGCGGCGTCCGCGGGCGCGAGCACCCGCCCGCGGGGAAGGAAACGCACCGGGATCGACGGACGGTGTCGCACCTCCTCGGGGGCCTGGCCAGAGGTGGTGGGGCCCGGCGTCGAACGCCACGCCCCCGCTCTGCGGAGGGGCGCCCGGACCGCTGCTGCGCCGCGGCCGTCGCTCCCCCCGCTGCCGACAGCCCGTAGAGGTTAGAGAATGGACTATGAGCAACCTCCTGGGACCTTTCCGGCGGTGGCTGCTCGGCTCGACCACGAGCTCTTCCTCTCCCCCTCGGCGTCCCCGCTCAGGACGCCACCAGGAGCACCAGGAGCACGCCCGGCCCCCCGAGGCAAGGGCGCGGCGGCCGCAGCGTCTGTCCTCCCTGCTGAGCGTGCGCAGCGTGGCCGGCGAGGTGTTCCTCCTGCAGCTGGCCGTCGTGGTGCTCCTCGTCGCCGCAGCGGTGGCGGCCCTCGTGGTGCAGTCCCGCAGCGCGGCCATGCTGGACGCCCGGCACCGTACGCTCGCCGCCGCCGGGACGTTCGCGGAATCCCCGGGAATCGTCGCGGCCCTGCGCAGCCCCCATCCGAGCGCGCTGCTGCAGCCGAGCGCCGAGGCGGCCCGGAAGATCGCCGAGGTCGACGGCATCAACGTGTACACGCTCGACGGGGTCACCGTCGCCCACAGCGACCCGAAACAGATCGGGAAACGCGTCGTCGGTCCCTTCGCCGGGGCGGCGGCCGGCAAGTCCTTCACCGAGACGTTCGAAGGGTCCCTGGGCCGGTCCGTGGTCTCCGTGGTGCCCGTCAAGGACTCCCACGGCGCGGTCATCGCCGTCGTCGCCTCCCCGGTCACCGTCCAGAACGTACAGAGCATGGTGAACCGGCAGCTGCCGGTGGTCCTCGGCAGCGCAGCCACGGTGCTCGCCCTGTCCGCGGGCGGGACGGCTCTGGTGAGCCGCCGGCTGCTGCGCCGCACCCATGGCCTGGGACCGGCCGAGATGACGAGGATGTACGAGCACCACGACGCGGTGCTGCACGCGGTGCGAGAGGGCGTGCTGATCGTCGGCGGCGGCGGACGGCTGCTGCTGGCCAATGACGAGGCGCGGCGGCTGCTGGATCTGCCGGTGGACGCGGAAGGGCTCCCCGTCGAAGACCTGGGCCTGGAGGAGGGGATCGCCGATCCGATCGCATCGGGCCGTTCGGCGACCGACGAGCTGCACATGGCAGCCGATCGGCTGCTGGCGGTCAACATCCGGCCCACCGCCCCCTACGGTCAGGCCGGGACCGTCGTCACGCTGCGCGACACCACCGAGCTGCGGGCGCTCTCCGGCAGGGCGGAGGTGGCCCGGGAGCGGCTGAAGCTGCTCTACGACGCGGGGGTGCAGGTCGGAACGACGCTGAACGTGGAGCGCACCGCGCAGGAACTGGCGGAAGTGGCGGTCCCGCGGTTCGCCGACGTGGTCACGGTCGACCTGCTGGACCCGGTGCTGCGCGGCGAGGAGCCGCCCGAGGCGAACACGGAGATGCGCCGCACCGCCGTCGTCGGCCTGCAGGGCGACCACCCGCTCACCCCCGTCGGCGAGCTGATCCGGTTCGCCCCCGCCGGTCCCATGGCCGCCGGGCTGGCCGGCGGCCACGCGGTCCTGGAGGCCGACCTGCGCGCCACCCACCGCTGGCGGGCCCAGCACCAGGCCAACGCCTCGCAGATCCTGGACCGCGGCATCCACTCCCTGATCGTCGTGCCCCTGCGGGCCCGGGGCGTGGTGCTGGGGATGGCCGGCTACTGGCGGGGGCAGGGCTCCCCGCCGTTCGACGAGGAGGACGTGTCCTTCGCCGAGGAGCTGACCGCCCGGGCGGCCGTGTCCGTCGACAATGCCCGCCGCTACACCCGCGAGCACACCATGGCCGTCACGCTGCAGCGCAGCCTGCTGCCCCGGGGCGTGCCGGAGCAGTCCGCCGTCGAGGTCGCGCACCGCTATCTGGCCGCCCAGGCCGGGGTGGGCGGTGACTGGTTCGACGTCATCCCGCTGCCCGGCACCCGGGTGGCCCTGGTGGTCGGTGACGTCGTCGGACACGGTCTCCACGCCGCCGCCACCATGGGCCGCCTGCGCACCGCCGTGTACAACTTCTCCACCCTCGACCTGCCCCCGGACGAACTCCTGAGCCACCTGGACGAGCTGGTCGCCCACATCGACGCCGACGAGCAGGAGTGGCAGGGGATCACCGGAGCCACCTGCCTGTGCGCCATCTACGATCCCGTCTCGGGGCAGGTGACCGCGGCCACCGCCGGGCATCCGGGTCCCGGCCTGGTCCACCCCGACGGAACCGTGTCCTTCCCCGACGTGCCGGTCTCCCCGCCGCTGGGCCTGGGCGCGGGTCTGCCGATGGAGACCATGACGCTCACCGTGCCCGAGGGCTCGCGGCTGGCGCTCTTCACCGACGGGCTGATCGAGAGCCGCGACCGCGATCCGGACGCCGGCCTGGCCGCGCTGCGCGCCGCCCTGGCCGGGCCCGCCCGCACCCCGGAGGAAACGTGCACCGCGGTGATCGACGCGATGCTGCCCACCAGGCCCAGCGACGACGTCGCGCTGCTGGTGGCCCGCACCCGACTGCTGGACCCTGCGCGGATCGCCGAGTGGGACCTGTCCCCCGAACCTGCGGCGGTGTCCCCGGTGCGCAACGCGTGCGCCCGCCGGCTGGTGGACTGGGGCCTCGAGGACATCGTGTTCACCACGGAACTCATCCTCAGCGAGCTGATGACGAACGCGATCCGCTACGGCACCGAGCCCATCCGGGTGAGGCTGCTGTACGACCGGTGCCTGGTCTGCGAGGTCTCCGACGGGTCCAGCACGTCCCCGCACCTGCGCCGGGCCGCGGACACCGACGAGGGCGGCCGCGGCCTGTTCCTCGTCGCGCAGTTCGCCGAGCGCTGGGGCACCCGCTACACCGCCCGCGGCAAGATCATCTGGAGTGAGCAGGCCCTCCACGACGGGCCTGCGCCGCCCGGGGCGGATCTCGGGAACGCGCTCCTGGAGGGGTGGGACGACGAGGGGGTCTGAGGACGCGCCGGTACGGCAGCCGCACGCAAGACGGCGGACACCACCGTCTGGGACTGCGCCGCCGAGGCCGCCGCCCGTACGCTGGCCTCGATCAGTACGCGACCGCCCGTTATGGAGCCTCTGTGCCCGCACCCCGTCTCCGTACCGCCTCCGTCGCCGCCTGCCTGGCCCTCACGGCGGCGCCCCTCGGTGGCTGCGGGGACGAGCCCGCCGCCGTGCCCAGAACGCCCGCGGTGGCCACTTCCGCGGCAGACGCCGGCGGCATGGCGGCACTGACCGCAGCAGCGAAGAAGGAGGGCGCACTCAACACGATCGCGCTCCCGAGGGACTGGGCCAACTACGGCGCGCTGATCGACGGCTTCGAGAGGAAGTACGGGATCAAGGTCACGGCGGAGAACCCGGAGGGCACCAGCCAGGACGAGGTCAACGCCCTGAAGGAGCACAGGGGCGAAGGCCGCGCCCCCGACGTGATCGACGTGGGGGGCTCGTTCGCGCAGTCCGCGGCTCGGCAGGGCCTGCTCGCTCCGTACAAGGTCGCCGCGTACGACCAGATCCCCGAGGAACAGAAGGACCCGCAGGCCCGCTGGTACAACAACTACGGCGGCTACATCTCGATCGGCTGTGATGCCAAGCGCGTCAAGACCTGCCCCTCGACCTTCGCCGATCTGCGCAAGCCCGAGTACAAGGGCCAGGTCGCGCTCAACGGCAATCCCACCAGGTCCGCCTCCGCCTTCGCCGGAGTGTATGCGGCGGCCCTGGCGAACGGGGGGTCCTTCGACGACATCCAGCCCGGTATCGACTTCTTCGCCGAGCTCAGCAAGAACGGCAACTTCATCCCCGTCGAATCGTCACCGGCCGCCATCGCGGAGGGCCGGACCCCGATCAGCAT
The DNA here is from genome assembly GCF_000717655.1 of Streptomyces katrae. Taxonomy (GTDB): domain Bacteria; phylum Actinomycetota; class Actinomycetes; order Streptomycetales; family Streptomycetaceae; genus Streptomyces; species Streptomyces katrae_B. The sequence goes on along the minus strand of NZ_JNZY01000015.1, from coordinate 224,735 downwards.
CGACTGGGACTTCCTCAACCTCGGATACGCCGACGCGTTCCGCGAGAAGGGCACGGACGTCGACTGGCGGACCGCCATCCCCTTCGACGGCAGCTTCGCCGAGTACTACGCCAACGGGGTGAACGAAGACGCCCCGCACCCCGCGGCGGCACGTCTGTGGCAGGAGTACGTCTTCAGCCCGGAAGGCCAGAACATCCGGCTCGGCGCCTATGCCCGCCCCGTCCTGATGGACGCGATGAAGAAGGACGGCACCCTCGACAAGGCCGCTGCGGAGAAACTGCCGACGGTCGAAGGCACCCCGGCGTTTCCGACGGAGGCACAGACGGAGAAGGCGAGGGACACCGTCAACCGCGGCTGGGCCAAGGCCGTCTCGGGCTGAGGTCCCGACCCACGCTGCACAAGCGGTGACGCAGAGCGATAATTGCACGGGTAGGGCAGGAGTCGTTCCGCAGATCCGGAAGTGGGGCGCAGCGATGCACGACCCGGTGTTCCGCGATGCCTCCGGCGTGTTTTCGGATGCGGACGAAGACACCTACGCCCTCCTCGACGCGCGCGGCGTGGTCATCGGCTGGGGCCCGGGGGCGGAGCGGCTGCTCGGGTACACCGCCCGGGAGGTGCACGGGTGGCGCGGGTCGGATCTGCTGGTCAGGCGGACGGAGCTCGGGCACGCCGTCCTGCGGCACCGCAGCGGGCGCGGGGTCGAGGTGGCGCTGCACGCGCGTCCCATGGTGTCCACCACCGGTGACCGGCAGTGGCTGATCCAGGCGACCGACACCGACGCCACGCGCCGGCAGGAGCTCAGCGAGGCCCTGATCAGGGGGCTGTTCACCGAGTCCCCTTTCCTCATCGACATCTTCGACACGCAGCTGCGCTTCATCGCGCAGAACGACGCCCTGCGGCGCGGCGGGGGGTTCGCGAACGAGGAGTTCGTCGGGCGGACCATGTCCGAGGTGGCGCCGCCCGATCTGCTGGACATGGCGGCCCTCGAGGCGCGGCAGCGCCATGTCCTGGAGACCGGTGAGGCTCTGGTCCAGACCGAGGTACGGGGCCTGCTGCGGGGTGATCCCGACCGGCAGCACGTCTGGTCCGAGACCATCCTGCCGCTGCGCAGCAGCTCCGGCGAGCTGATCGCGCTCGCGCACGCCGTGGCCGACGTGACCGAACGGGCCCGGGCCCGTGAGCGGTTGGCGCTGATCAACGACGCGAGCACGCGCATCGGCACCACGCTGGACGTCCTGCACACCGCGCAGGAGCTCGTCGACGTGGCGGTCCCGGAGTTCGCGGACCACGCCTACGTCAACCTCCCCGCCCAGGTCTTCGGCGGCGTGGAGCCGCTCGTCGGCCCGGTGGGCGAGGCCGAGACGCTGCTGCGCGCGGCGACTTCCTCCGCACCCGGGATCCCGGTGAAGGCGGCGGTCGCAACGGGCGATCCCGACCCTTTCACCACCGGGCCGGGCTCCCTGTTCACCCGGGCCATGGCCAGCGGCGAGCCGCTGCTGCTGACGGGCGAGGAGCTGATCGCGGAACTCACCCCCGTCGACCCCCGGCAGGCCGGGCGGGTCCGTGCGTACGGAGTCCACTCCTGGCTGCTCGTACCGATGTCCGCCCGCGGGGCGGTGCTCGGCGCCGCCGTCTTCGTACGCCACGCCCGCGCCCACGGGTTCGAGCCGGACGACGTGCTGCTGGCCGAGGAGATCGCGGCCCGCGCGGCGGTGTGCATCGACAACGCGAGCCGCTACACGCGGGAGCGGACGGCCGCCCTGGCCCTGCGGCGCAGCCTGCTGCCCCAGCGGCTGCCCGTCCTCGGCGCCCTGGAGGCGGTGACCCGCTACCTGCCGGCGCACGGCCACGCGGAGCTGGGCGGGGCCTGGTACGACGTGATCCCGTTGTCGGGCGCCCGGGTGGCGCTGGTGGTGGGCGACGCGCAGGGGCACGGCCTGAACGCCGCGGTGACCATGGGCCGGCTGCGTACCGCCGTACGGACCCTCGCGGACCTCGACCTCTCCCCCGACGAGCTGCTCTCGTACATGGACGACCAGATCCACCGGTTCGTGGACGAGCACGGCCAGGACGAGTTCAGCGGCCCGCGCCCCGGCGGGGCGGCCGGGACGACCTGTGTGTACGCGGTCTTCGATCCGATCTCGCGGCAGTGCGCCGTGGCCCGCGCGGGACATCCGCCGCCGGTGCTCGCGCCGGTGGGCGGGGAGCCCGCCCTCGTCGCCCTGCCCGCCGGGCCTCCCCTGGGCTTCGGTGGATCGCCGTTCGAGAGCACCGAGCTGACGCTGGACGACGGGGACGTACTGGTGCTGTACACGCACGGCCTGGTCGCGGCGCCCGACCGGAGCGTCGACCTCGGCCTCGAACGGATCCCGGAGGCGCTGGCGGGCATCCCGCTCGCCGCGCCGTCCGGACCCGGTCGCCGTGGGAACGGACTGGACGAGGCCTGCGACGCGGTGATCGGCCGGCTGCTGCCGGTGCTCCCGCAGGACGACGTGGCGGTGCTGATGGTGCGCCTCCACGAACTGGACGCGGGCCACCACGTCACATGGGACCTGCCCGCCGAGCCCGAGGTCGTCGGCCGCGCCCGCACGCTCGCGACGCGCCAGCTGACCGTATGGGGGCTGGAGGAGCTGGAGTTCACCACCGAGCTGGTGGTCAGCGAGCTGGTCACCAACGCGATCCGCTACGGGAGTCCGCCGATCCAGCTGCGCATGATCCGCGACCGCGAGCTGATCTGCGAGGTCTCGGACGGCAGCAGCACCTCCCCCCACGTACGGCGAGCGGAGGAGACCGACGAGGGAGGGCGCGGGCTGTTCATGGTGGCGCAGCTCGCCCAGCTCTGGGGCACCCGCTACCACGCCCGCGGCAAGACCATCTGGGCCGAACAGCCCTTCCCCGCGGGGTTCCTGGAGGAGGCGGATGCCTCCTCCAGGAATGGTTGAGCGTCGTGCCGCGTACTAGCCGGACAGGGCCTGCTGGTACGCCGCCGCCGGGACGGGGGCGTAGCCCGTGGGGCGGGCGGTGAACGTGCCCCGGCCCTGGGTGCGGCTGCGCAACCGGGACGCGTAGCCGAACAGTTCGGCCAGCGGCACGGTGGCGGTGACCGCCGTGGTCCCCGTCCTCGCCGCCGAGCCCGAGACCCGTCCGCGCCGCGCGGCCAGATCGCCCAGCACCCCGCCGACGGCGTCGTCGGGCACGGTCACCACGACCTCGACCACCGGCTCCAGCAGCTCCATCTCGGCGGCGCGCAGGGCCTCGCGCAGCGCGAACCTGCCCGCCGCCCGGAACGCCATCTCCGAGGAGTCCTTGGGATGGGTGGCCCCGTCGGTCAGGGTGACCCGCAGCCCGGTCACCGGATGGCCGCCGAGGGGGCCCTCGGCGAGCGCGTCCCGGCAGCCCGACTCCACCGCGCGGACGTACTCCTGCGGTACCCGCCCGCCGACGACGGCCGACCGGAACTCGAACGCGCCGTCACCGCCGGCCCCGCCGCTGCCGGCGTCCCCGTCCTCCAGGGGCTCGACGTCGAGGACCACATGGGCGAACTGACCGGCGCCGCCGTCCTGCTTGACGTGCCGGTACACCAGACCCGTCACGCCGCGCGCCACCGTCTCCCGGTACGCCACGCGCGGGCGGCCCACCGCGATGTGCAGCCCGTGGCTGCGGCGGATCTTCTCCACCGCCACCTCCAGGTGCAGCTCGCCCATGCCCGACAGGACCGTCTGGCCCGTCTCGGGATCAGTCCGGACCACGAGCGAGGGGTCCTCCTCGACCAGTCCGGCCAGTGCCGAGGACAGACGCGCCGTCTCGGTGCTGTTGCCCGCCTCCACCGCCACGGACACCACCGGTGCGGCGGCCTTCGGCGGTTCGAGGACGAGCGGAGCGTCCGGTGCGCACAGCGTGGAGCCGGCGCGGGTGCCCTTGAGGCCGACCACGGCGACGATGTCTCCGGCCACGGCCCGGTCCGCCTCGGCGTGCCGGTCGGCCTGCACGTGCAGGATCCGTCCGATCCGCTCGGTCCGGCCGGTGCCCGCGTCGAGCACGGTGTCCCCCTTCCTCATCGTTCCCGAATAGACCCGCAGGCAGGTCAGCCGGCCGGTCGCCGTCGCGCTCACCTTGAAGGCCAGCGCGGCGAAGGGTGCCGACGGATCGGCGGCCCGTTCCTCCACCGCCGCGCCGCTGGTCCCCCGTACCGGAGGCATGTCGGCCGGCGAGGGGAGGTAGGACACGACGGCGTCGAGCAGCGGCTCGATCCCGCGGTTGCGGTACGCCGAGCCGCACAGCACGACGACGCCTTCACCGCTGCGGGTCAGGTCGCGCAGCGCGGCGGTCAGCGTGGAGGCGGAGAGCGCCGACGTGGCGCAGTATTCCTCCAGGGCGGCCGGATGGAGCTCCGCCACCCGCTCCTCCAGCAGCCGTCGCCGGCGGCGTGCCTCGTCGTAGAGGGCCTCGGGTACGGCGCCCGTCACGAACGGTTCGGGCCCCTCACCCCAGACCAGCGCACGCATGTGGACGAGGTCCACCGCCCCGGTGAAGCCGTCCTCCTGCCCGATGGGCAGCTGGACGACCAGCGGGACCACGTGCAGCCGCTCCCGTACGGACGCGACCGCCTGGTCGAGATCGGCGCCGACACGGTCCATCTTGTTGACGAACACGATGCGCGGCACGCCGTGGCGGTCGGCCTGCCGCCACACCGACTCGCTCTGCGGTTCGACTCCGGCGACGGCGTCGAACACCGCGACCGCCCCGTCCAGTACGCGCAGCGAGCGTTCCACTTCGTCGGAGAAGTCGACGTGTCCCGGTGTGTCGATCAGGTTGATGCGGTGGCCGTCCCAGGTACAGCTGACGGCGGCGGCGAAGATGGTGATGCCACGGTCGCGCTCCTGGGGGTCGTAGTCGGTGACGGTCGTGCCCTTGTGGACCTCGCCGCGTTTGTGGGTGGCCCCGGTGGCGTAGAGGATCCGCTCGGTGACGGTGGTCTTCCCGGCGTCGACGTGCGCGAGGATGCCGAGGTTGCGGACGGTGGTCGAGGTGTTCTGGTCGGTGCGCATGGCCCGAGGTCTTTCTGCCGGATCGAGAAGAGGGCAGCGCGATTTCCGGACGAAGGAAGGACGAGGACGTACGTACCGGGACAGGGCCTGACCACGGCCCGGGCAAGCCCGGGCACACGGGGCCGGCATGCCTGCCGATCAAAGGGTCGTGTCATCCGTCGCGGACATCCGATGGCGGCCGCGCAGCCGTCATCGGGAAGGCGAAGACACCAGGATCACGTCGTACCGGGACCGGGGAACGAAGACGGCGATGCGGTGACACACGGCCCGGCTCCCCTCGATCGACGAATCGCACACCACATCCCGTGGCGGCATGAGAGCGAGTGTAGGGACACGGCAGCGGCCCGGCACCGCAATTAACCGCGGTGCCGGGCCGGACGCCCCCTCAGGAGGCGGCGGGACGCGGGGAGTCGTGCCCGCCGGTGTGGGAGGAGCCGTGGGGGGCGTCGTGTGGGGCATCGGGGGACGCGCCGGGACCGGCACCGGGGCCGGCCGCGGCGGCACCGTGGCCCGGAGCGGTCTCGATGGTTCCGCCGAGGCGGCTGCGGGCGGGGGCCAGGGCCTCGGCGGATGCCGCCGTGACGACCCAGGTGGGCCCGACGAGGTAGGTGCCGCCGTACATCTGCGCCTCCGTCAGCCAGGTCTGCCGGCCCTGCTCGGTGGTGAAGGTGGCCATCCGGAAGCCCTCCTGGCCCGCTCCGCACGCCCCCTCCCGGAGTTCCTCCGCGTCGACCGTGATCTCGGGCGTGCAGCCGAGGGCGGCGGCGATCTCCTGGAGCGGGGCGGGGCGGGCGGACGAGGCCGGGGCGGACGAGCTCGCGGCGGGATCCTGCGGACCGGCGGCCACCCGGGCGGCGCAGCCGCCGCACAGCAGCGTCGCGAGCAGCGCGGCGGCAGCGGCGATACGGGGTGAACGGGGCATGGCTGGCTGCCTCACAGGGGTCGGGGCGGGATCGGGGCCTGCGGCGCGGGACACGACGGCCCGGGGCTCGTCACGCCGTCGGGGGCACCTTCTTGCCCTCGGGGGTGACAGCGAACCAGAGCCCCTGCTTGTTGTGCCCGTTCGTCTGGCCGGGCTCGGTGTCGCCGGTGAACGTGTAGACCGGCCAGCAGTCGATCGTCAGCTGCTCGCTGCCGTCGGGCCGCTTCACCGATCCGACCAGCTTTCCGGCAATTCCCTCGGCCTTCGCCTTGTCCACGGCGGGGGCGGGCTTCCACGTGTCCAGGCAGGCACCGAGGCAGCCGAACTTCATGGGCCACGCGCTGTCCTTGTCGAATCGGTAGAGCGTGCGCCATTTCCCGTCCACCAGGATCTTGCCGAGTTTCTCGTTGTCGGCCACGGAGAGTTCCGTGCCCGCCTTCATATCCATCCCCCCCGTTCCGCCGCCGCCGTCCGTCTTCTGTTTCTTGTCGATCGCCTTCTTGCCGTCCGGTGCCAGTGCGTGCCAGGTGCCGCCGACGCCTTCGCCCTTCGCCTCGCCCGCCTTGGTGTCCTTCGCGTAGCGGTACACGGGCCAGCCGCCGAGGGTCAGCTGCTTGCTGCCGTCGGCCCGGGCGACGGAGCCGAGGAGGGCGGCGTCTATCCCGGCGGCGGCCGACGCGTCGTCGGCCGGGACGGCGGGCCATGTGGTGGCGCAGTCCCCCTCGCAGTTGGACTTGGGGGGCTGGGGCGTGTCCTTGTCGAAGCGGTAGAGGGCCATTCCGGCGCTGTCGGTGACCACGCTGCCCACGCTCGCGATGTCGCGTACGGACAGCTGTCCCGCCGGCCCGGCCTTGCCGGAGCCGGTGCCCGAGCCTGCACCCGAGCCCGAGCCGACGTCCGAGCCCGACCCGGAGCCGGCGGCGGCGTCCGCCCCGTAGCCGCCCGCGCCGCCGTAGCCCGTGTCGTATGCGCCTCCGAGGGGCTTGCCGGCCCCCGCCGGCTGTACGGAGTTCGAGTTGCGCGCAGTATTGTCGCCGCTTCCGCAACCCGCCGCCAGCAACAGAACCGCGGCCACCGATCCGACAGTTGTCAAACGACGCATCTTGTTCACGATCACTCCTTCGGGTTGAACCCGGGGGGTTCGTCTACTGCCTTATTCATAAGGCCTGAGAAGGGCGCCGAATTCGAATGAACGGGAATTTGTCAGATGACGCTAACGCTTGAACTCCCGCCACCGGCAGTCGTTTACCGCGGGCTCATTCCTGAATGCGCAGGGCGAGCGCGGGACAGCGCCGCACCGCGCGGAGGGCCTTCGGCCGCAGCCTTCCGGGGACCGTCATGACGGCCTCGGCCGGGTAGCCGTCCCGGTCGAGGCGCACCACGTCGGGCAGCACGTCCACGCAGAGCCCGTGGCCCTTGCACAGCGTCCAGTCCACGACGAGCCGTTCGGGGTTCTCGTCCTCGGGCAGGGGCAGCGCCCCGAGGACACGGCGCCCGCAGCCGCTGCCGAGGGCATGGTCGCGCATCTCGTCGGGGAAGACCGCGAGCGCGGAGGCCATGAAGGCCGAGGTGCCGTCGGGATGGCTGCACGCACCGCGGCGCAGCACCCCCCGCATCCGCACCTCGACCGCCTCCAGGGCGGCCCGGCCTCCCCCGGCCACCAGGGCCTCCACGGCGTCGGCGAGCGAGGGCAGCCCTCTGACGCACGGACCGCACTGGCCGGCGGTCTCGTCCGCCATCCAGCGCATCACGCGGGCCACTTCGCCGGCCGGGCAGGTGTCCTCGGGCAGCGGCAGGACCGCGCCCGCCCCCAGCGTGGCCTTGTACGAGGTCAGGGACTCCCGGGAGAGCAGTGCCGTCCGCGCCGCCGCCGCCGTCAGCCATTTGCCGTGGTACCCGCCGACCAGGACTCCCTGGCCGGGGGACGAGCCGCACAGGTCCAGGACGTACGCCAGGGACGTCCCGAGCGGCGCCTCGACGACCGTCGAACCGCTGATCGTCAGCATGACGGTACCCGGCTCGCCCGGCAGGCCGACCGAGCGGAATCCCGGCACCCCGAGCCGGGCCGCGACGGCGAGTTGGGCGTACGTCTCGGTGTTGGAGAGCAGGGTCGGCAGGCCGCTCAGGCCCCGCTCGCTGGTCCGGACCTTCTGCCCGTTCGGAACGGCGGCCCCCCCGTTGAGGCCGTTCACGAGGGAGGTCCCCTCTCCGGTGACGAAGCGCTCGGGGAGCCTGCCGACGCGGACGCGGCTGCCGGCGAGGCCGCGCTCGGCGACGGCGGCCCGCAGTGACCGCTCCACGTCGTCCCTGGTCACTCCGATGGCCACTTCCTCGGCCCCGATCGCGTCGGCCGCCAGCAGCGCGCCGTCGAGCACGAGGTGCGGGGAGTGCAGCAGCATGGCGGCGTCCTTGAGGCAACTCGGCTCGCCCTCCGTGCCGTTCACGACGACGGCGGTCCGCCCCTCCTTCGTCCGGGCGGACCGGATGACGGCTTTGAGCTTGCGGGCGAACGGAAAGCCCGCTCCCCCGCGGCCCCGCAGGTCTATGCCCTCGGCGAGCTCCACGAGATCGTCCGCGTTGTACTGCGCCACCGGGCCGTGCACCACCAGGTGGTTGGCGCGATCGAGCCGCGGCAGCGCGTCGAGTCCTGCCAGCAGCCTGGGCTGGCCGACGCACCCGAGGGCGGGATCGACGATAGAGGTCACTGCCGGCCCCGCATCCCGTCGAGCGGCTCACCGAACCGGTCCGTGGCCGGCCCGGCCCCGATGCCGCTAGGGATGAACACCGTGTCGTACGGATCGGCGCCGTACGCCGCGCCGTACGGCGCCGATCCGTACGGCGGGAGGATCTCGGTCGTGGCCTCCAGGGACTGCCGGGGCGAGGGCACGGGGCCGAGGCCCGCCGGGGCGCGGACCGGGTCCGGCTCCCGTCCGACGGCCCGTCGGCCCGACTGCCGGGCGAGGCGCGCCGTCAGCCGTTCGGCGGCCCATTCGGCGGGCTGCCGGACGAACCGCTGCGGCGCCGTCCTGGGCCGGGGCGGCGCCGCCGGGGGGGCGGGCGCCGGTGCGGCGGCCGGGCGCGGCGGCGCCGCGCGCAGCCTGGCCCGGAGCCGGATGGCGAGCACGCCGGCGACCCCGATCAGGCAGAGGGCGTACGCCACGGTCACCCATCCGCTGGCGGCGCGGCCGGACTTCAGCCCGTGTACGAGGGACGCTCCCCACGCCGGGTACGCGCCCACGTGCAGGGCGCGCCACCACACGGAGCGGCCCTTGGTGGCGAAGGCGCTGCGGACCGCGCCGGAGACCGCCGTGGAGACGAAGACGTATCCGGCCAGGGTGCCGAGGCCGATGAGGACCGGCCGGTCCTCATCGGTGAACGGTATGAAGGCGGAGGCGACGCCCGTCTGCGCCTCCGCGACCTTGACCCAGATGTGCAGGAGGAGGAAGCCCAGCCCCGCGACGGCGAGGCCGCGGTGGGCCCCCTGGGCGACGAGCCGGTGCCCGGAGGTGAGCACCGTACGGTCCGTGGCCGCGAGGCCCCACAGGACGGCGGAGGTGAGCGAGACGAGCGAGAGGACGCCCGCGCCGAAGTCGAGGAAGTCCCAGAGGTTGGTCAGGGTGACGCCGGCCCGGGCCGCCACGGCCAGGGCGAGCAGGCCCGCGAGGGCGGCGGTGACGAGGGTGGCGGGGCGCACGCCTCCGGCCGGGGACAGCAGGGGCGGCCTCCGGACGGCCCGCCGGCCGGCGGCCGCGGCAGCGGCCACGCCCGCATGGCGTCTGGTGCGGCTGGCCCGGTGTGAGCGGGGCGTACGGGCTGGGGACAGGGGCATCTAGTTCTCCCATACGCCCAGGCCCGAGGCACTCCACCGCGCACTCGGCGCCCGGGGTAGTCGACGGAACTGCTCCGCGGTGGGCGGGAGATGAGGTCTCAGGTCTCACCGACCGGGAGCGGGGGCCGGAGTGCAGAAGCATCGTGGAGCTTCGCAACGCCTCCACAGTATTTATCTAATCGTGACAAGTTCTTGCGCGCGTGGCATCGTCACACCGAACGTCCGCGGAAGATTCCCTTCCAACCGGTGCGGTGGCACCCCCTAGACGTTTCGTCCGCCACCACACCTCCCCGACGGCAAAATGAAAGCAAAGCCGCGGGACTGCAAGTGGATGGCACTCTCCTGGAGGGTGTACGAGACGCTCAACTCACCCGTCCGCACTGGCGCCGACGGGGAGGGAGGCGGCTCGGCAGGCTTGTCACCCTCCCACGGGGCAGGCCGTACCCCGGCATGAACGAGGTAACAATGTGCGAACTTCTGAACCGCATCTGGGCCCGTCCCCGAGGCGAATGGACCCGGGTCCTGCGCAGGGAACTCCCCGCGCTGGCCGCAGGGATGGTGGAGGAGCTGAGGGAGGAGCTCCCCGGGTTCTCCGCCTTGGTCGACGACCTCGACGAGGAGGTGGTCAGACAGCGGCTCGAGGTGGCCCTGCTCACCGCCCTCGGGTACCGCGAGCCCGCGCCGCAGAAACAGGCGCGGCCGGCGGCCCCGCATCCCGGCCCCCGTCCTGACTGCGATCTGGGCTCCGGTCCGGATCCCGACCTCGACTCCGACTCGGACCCGGTCCGGGACGAGGAGGAGGACGAGCACGACTACGCAGCCGAGCTCGACCACCCCGACGACGAGGTGGAAGAGGAGGAAGAGGAGCACCGCGGCCCGCCCCGGCTCCGCGACCCGGGCCGGCGAAGGCAGTTGGCCCCCCTGAAGGTCGTCCCTCCCGAAGGGTTCGCAACCCCCTCCGAACGCGCTCGGCGTGAGCTGTTCTCCGCTCTTACAAGTGACATGCCCATGGCTGAAATAGCCCTCTCCGAGCTGGCCGCCGCGGCCGACTGGCCCCTCCCGGCCGAGATACGCGCCATCGCCCTGGCCACACCGGGCGAGACCCAGCAGCTCGCGGCCGTCCTGGACGACGGACTCGCCGGCATGGTCGGCGGCCAGCCGTGCCTGCTGGTCCCGAGTCCTGACCCGGAGACCCGCGCCGCCCTGGAGGCCCTGCTCCGCGGCCGGTTCGCCGCCGTGGGCCACCCCGTCGCCCCCCGGGACACCGCTTCCTCCCTGCGGTGGGCCCTGCGGCTGCTGTCCCTGACCCCGAACCGCGCCGGCCTGGAGGCGCGGGCCCTGTTCGTCGACGACCACCTCTCGACCCTCCTGCTGCTCCAGGACGAGCCCCTGGCGCACGCACTGGCCGCACGCTGGCTGCGGCCGCTGGCCAACCTGACCCCCCGCCAGAGCGAACGGCTCGAAGTGACCCTGCTGGCCTGGCTGGAGGGCGGCGGCGCCCCCGAGGCCGCGAAGGCGCTGAGCGTGCACCCCCAGACCGTGCGCTACCGCATGCGGCAGCTCGAGAAGCTCTTCGGTCCCGGGCTGCGGGACCCGCGTACGCGCTTCGAGCTCGAGATGGCCCTGCGCAGCCGGCGCCTGATGGCCCAGGTACGCCGCCAGAACTCCCGGGTGAGCCGCAAGGTACGGGTCGCCACGACGGACTTCCGGCCGCTGGGCGTGGGCCGCATGGCCCGCGTCAACGGCCTGTAACCCCCCGACCTCCCCACCCTCGAACCCCCGAACCCTCAACCCCTCAAACCCCTCGACCCTCGACTCCCCGGAACCCCCGGAACCCCCGGAACCCCCGGAACCCCCGGAACCCCCGCAGCAAGCATCCGGCCCCGGTCCCCTCCCCGCCCACGCGGAGCAGGAGGACCGGGGCCGCCGCGTGTCACGGGCCGACGAGCACCCCCGACGCCCCCGCCCGCAGCGCGGCATTGAGGTCGAGGAGTTCGGCGTACGCGCGGGAACAGGACCGGCAGCCCGCCAGATGACGGGCGAGGCCGCGGCCCCGAGGCGCTCCGCGGCGCCTGATCACCGCCCCGAGCACCCGGCCGTAGTGCCGGCACCGCTCGTCGGCAGCCGTGTCCAGATGCGCGCGCAGGTACGCCTCGCGCAGCCCTTCGCGGGCCCGGAAGGCCAGCGAGGTCACGGCGCTGGGGGTGATGCCGAGCAGCAGGGGGACGTGGTGCGGGCAGTCGTCCTCGACGAGGGTGTGCCAGAGGACGGCCTTCCAGCGTTCGGGCAGGGCCTGGAAGGAGCGGGCGACGAGCCGGCGGTCCTCGCTGTCCAGGAGCCGGCGCTGCGGGTCGTCCCCGTCGGGTCCGGGGCTGCACCAGGCCTCGACGTCGGGCGTCAGGAGGGTCCGGCCGGCGCCGTCCCGCCACTCGACGGCCGTGTGGCGGACCACCGACAGGAGGTACGGGCGCCAGTGGTCGCGGGGCCCGGCGCCGGATCGGACGGCCTGCAGGGTGCGGATGAACGCCTCCGAGACGAGGTCCTCGGCGTCCTGCGGAGTGCGGCAGCAGCGGCGCGCACATGCAAAAGCGGCGGCACTGTGCCGCCGGTACAGGAGCTCGCAGACGGCCGGATCCCCGTCGCCCGCCGCGTACGCCGTTCTGAGCTGCTGTATGAGGTCGTGGTCGGAGGGCGCTGGCTCGGGCCCGGACTCGCGTTGCGGACCGGGCGTGGTGTGACGAGAGCCGGACATGGCACTCCTCGTGTGGGTCTCAGGGCCGCGGGCCCCTTCGGGCAGTGGCACAAGCGCGAACGCGGTGCCGGCCCGAAGTCGGCTTCGGTCCGGCACCGCTCTCGGGGCGACGCTGGGGAGGTGGGAGGGGGAGCGTCACCCCGAGGGACTCAGCGGCAGGCGCGCCCGTCGTTGATGCAGCGCACCGCACCGGCCATCAGGCCGTTCGACATGACGTTGATGAAGTCTCCGTGGTCGGTCGCCGGCTTGTGGAGCTGCTCGGGGAAGCTGTCCACGGCGAACCGGGAGCCGGGCGGAACGCTGTACACGATCCGCTGCACCAGCTGCGGGATGGCCTTGAAGCCCTTCTTGCAGTTGCCGTTGGCATCGGCGAAGGCCACGTGGGTGCGGTGGTTGGCGCTGTCGATGTTCTTGCCGTCCCAGCAGCTCTGGAAGTTGAACGTCCGTACGACGTCACTGCCCTTGGGGCACACCGGGTACTTGTCCTTCAGCTGGCGGTTCTCGAAGCCGGTGCAGCTCCACGACGCGTTCGCGTTGGCGTTGCCGTTGGTGAGGGCCTTGGCGTCGCCGGTGATGATCCGCATGAAGCGGGGCATCGCCGCGACCTTGCTCACGGGGCTGCCCTTGAACTCGATGGTCACCTGCTTCGGCTTCAGGATCGTGCCGACGTTCGCGTCCTGGCCGCCGCCGGGCGCCTTGGCGTCCTTCTCCGCCTTGCCGTCGCGCAGGCGCAGCACCGGCCAGTAGTACGTCGACTGGTCGCCGTTGGTGCAGGTGGTCCCGGACTGGGCGAGGCTGTTGTTGGTGGAGAAGGCGTCGGTGGTCTTGTTGCCCACGTAGTCGTGCATGTGGTGGGCGCCGTTGCTCACACCCGGCGCGACGATGACGTTGTCCGGGTTGAAGTGGCCGTTCTCGTTGCGCCCGCACTGCACGGCGAAGGATCCGGTGGAGGCGCCCCCGCGGGCGGCGGGCTTGCGCACGTTGGGCTTCACGTTGCCGATGGCCACGAAGTCGCTGCGGGCCGGTCCGCCCTTGGCCTGCTGTTGCTGCTGTTGCTGTTGCTGCTGCTGTTGCGGTGCGCTCTGCTTCGCGGCGTCCTGGCCACCGTTGTCGGCGGCCGGCTCGTCCGCCGGGTCGGCGGCCGCCGCCTCCTTCATCACGCACCCGCTGAGCCCCTGCAGTCCGGCGGGCTTCTGGCCCGCCTTCCCGAGCGTGTCGGACAGGTTGGTGATGGTCTTGTCGCGCTGCTGCTTCAGTCCGCCGAGCAGCGCCTTGCGATTGGCCTGGCCGGAGGAGAGCTGCTTGTAGGCGTCGGCGACCTGGGTGTCGAGCTGCGCCAGGTTCGCGTCCACCTCGTTGCGGGCCGGGTCGGGAACGTTGTCGAGCTTGTCGCCCACGTCCGGGCAGTCGATGGTGGCGGTCACGGGCGCGTTACGGGAATCCTGCCCTGCGAAGGCGCCCTGCGAGACGAACACGACCCCACCACCGCCCAGGACCAGGGCGGACATCGCGGCGAGGATCTTGTGCTTCGGCCGCAGACGGCGTTTGTGGCCCTTTTGACTCATGCGATCACTTCACTTCGTCGGTCGGGAATTGGGGGAGAAGGCGGGGGGCGGCGCGGAGGGGGTGCCCGGCGGGGCGTCCGCGAGGCCGTCGAAGTCGACCAGCCCGCTGGCCTCGAGGACCGAAATGTGGTCCAGGACGGTGTTGTTGGCGTCCGTGGCCAGGGCCCGGACCATGGAATTGCGGGTTTGTGCCCGGATCTGGGCCACGACGGTGAACACCTTGCCGTGGGCCCTGCGCAGCAGCTGGACGAACAGCTGCTCGTACTGGGGTCCTTGGGCCTGGTCCATCTGGTCGAGCCAGCCCTGCTGCTGTGCGCTGGGTCTGCTGGGGAGTTCCATGCCGAGGGCCTGCCCCACCTCCAGGACCCTGCGGTCCAGTTCGGTGTGGCCGTCGACGAGGTGCTCCCCGGCGGTGCGGATCGCGGGCCGGGTGCCGCGCTGCAGGGCTTGGCGCCCTGCGGGCAGCTCCCACAGGCCGGCGAGCCGCACCTTGCGGACGAAGTCCCGGTCCTGGGGGGTGAGCGGCCCGAAGGCCGTGCTCTGGATACCGGCGCCGTCGTCCTCGGCCGCCGGAGCCGTGGCGGCCGCGGCGTTCCTCCCGCCGAACTTCTGCACGGGGATCAGCAACGCGATCAGGGTGAAGGCGAGGGCGCCGATGACGACGCCCGTAGCCATCACGTGTCTCGAAGCTACCGACATGCTGCCGACGGCCGACCGACGGAAAGACAGCACTGTGCCTCCTTGCTGCGTGGACCGGGAGGGGCTGCGGCCGCTCGGGCTCCGGCAGTTGACCGTGCCGTGGCACCCGCGCTCCCCGGGTGCCACGGGACGCTAGTGCCAGTTGTGGTGCCTGTTTGGAAGGACCATCACGAATGGACAAACATCCGGGCAACGCCTCGAAAGGCTGGTACCGTGCGGGCGCTACTCCCCCGGCGCCTCGGACAGCGGGCGGGTCCGGGCGATGAGCAGGGCCACGTCGTCGCGGTCGTCCGGCTGCCGCAGTTCACTCAGCAGCAGGTCACAGGTCTCCTCGAGGGGACGGACCGGGTCGCCGAGCAGCGAAGTGAGCGCCTCCAGGCGAGTGTCGATGTCCTGGTCGCGGGTCTCGACGAGCCCGTCGGTGTACAGGACGAGCTCGTCGCCGACGCCCAGGTCGAGGGCGGTGGCCTCGAAGGGTACGCCGCCGACGCCCAGAGGCGCCCCGGTCGGCAGGTCGAGGAGCTCGGTCGGGCGCCCGGGGCTCGTGCGTACGGGCGGCAGGTGGCCGGCGGTCGCGATGCGGCACCGGTTGCGGTGGGGGTCGTAGACGACGATCACGCAGGTGGCCATGGTGTGCCCGAGCCCGGTGGTGGTGTGGTCGAGCCGGGCCAGGACGGTGGCCGGGTCGAGGTCGAGCTCGGCCAGTGTGCGGGCGGCCGTGCGCAGTTGGCCCATGGTGGCGGCGGCGTTGATGCCGCTCCCCATGACGTCCCCGACCACGAGGGCGGTCTTGTCGTCGGGCAGCGGGATGACGTCGAACCAGTCGCCGCCGACTTCGCCGGCGGCCCCGGCGGGCTGGTAGCGGTAGGCGATCTCCAGGCCCGGGGTGGGAGTGGGGTGGTGGGGCAGCAGATGGCGCTGGAGGGTCAGGGCGGTCCGGCGCTGCTTCTGGTACCAGCGGGCGTTGTCGATGCAGACGGCGGCGCGGGCCGCCAGTTCACTGGCGAGCAGGACGTCGTCCTGGTCGAACGGCAGCGGGTTGTCGGTGCGTTGGAGGCCGAGGGCCCCGATGACCTCGCCGCGGGCGATCAGCGGCACCGCGAGGTACGAGTGGAGCCCGGCCTCGGCGAGCAGGGTGGCGGCCGCGGCGTCCCGGGCGACGCTGGGGAGGTCGCCCTTCGTGAGGTCCGCCAGGAGCACGGGGCGGGCGGACTGTACGCACTGGGTGACCACCCGGGTGGCGTCGTAGCGGGCGATCGAGCCGACCGGGTCGGCCGCGAGGGTGGCGGGGGTGGGGCGCGAGGCCTTGACGGCGAGGGCGCGGAAGCGCACGGTCTCGTCCGTCGGGTCCCCGGGCGGGTGGTCTCCCGTGAGCACGGCGTCGAGGACGTCGACCGTCGCCAGGTCGGCCAGGTGCGGCACGGCGATGTCGCCGAGCTCGCGCGCCGTGACCCAAAGGTCGAGGGTGGTGCCGATGCGCACGGAGGCGTCGGCGATCAGGGCGAGCCGCTGGCGGGCCAGGGCGACGGCCACCGAGGTCTTGTGCTGCTCGGTGACGTCGACGACGGACGCGGCGACCCCGATCGGCCGCCCGGCCGGGTCGTCGAGCCGGTAGAGGGAGACGGACCAGGCGTGGTCCTGGTCGGGATCCGCGGGGGTACGGCCGACGGTGAACCGATCCAGCTGGGGCCTGCCGGTGGACAGGACCGACCGCATCGATTCCTCGATGGACGCTGCGTCCAAACGGGGCAGCACCTCATGGACCTGGCGGCCGATGTGCTCGGCGGCGGACAGGCCGTTGATGCTCTCCAGGGCCGGATTGACCAGGACGTAGCGCAGGTCGGAGTCCAGGACGGCCAGGCCGATCGGGGACTGGGCGACCAGCCGCATCGACAGGGCCAGGTCGCGCTCCACACGCCGCAGGGTGGCCTGGTCGGAGGCGATGCCGAGGGCGTAGAGCCGGCCTTGGCCGTCCTCGAGCCGCATGTTGCGGAATTCCGCCACCCGGCTGCTGCCGTCCTTGTGCACGACGGGGAACGCCCCGGCCCAGGGCTCTCCGCCGGCCATCACGTTCTCGAAGAGGGAGAGGACCAGCCCCAGGTGCTCGTCGTCGACGAGCAGCTGCGCCGCGAACCGGCCGAGCGCCTCGTCGGCGGTGTAGCCGAACAGCTCCTCGGCCTGCGGGCTCCAGAGCGTGATCCGCCCCTCCGCGTCGAGGACCACCGCCGCGACTCCGAGCACGTCGAGCAGGCCCGGCCCGGTGGAGGGGCCGATGTGCGCCGGTTCCGCATCGGCCGGGAAGGCGTCCGCCGTACTCATGCCGGCCGCTCCTTCCCGTCCGCTGCCCAGGGGCGGTACATCGGCCCGCTCGCTCTCCGCGCCCGGGGTCCGCGCCCCGGGGTGTCTCCCATCCTCTCTCCACTCCCCCGCACCGGCAGCACAGCCGCACCCCGATGGGGCCGTACGACGGAGCGAGCGGCCGGACGACGGAGCGCGGGAAGAGGGGGCGCGGTGTATGCAGGAGTCATGGACCCCCGGCCGCCGCATCCGAGTCTCCGCCAGGTCGGCGAACCGGGCCTGCCCCTGCTGGCGGTTCCCTTCGCGCTGATCGCGGTCGTCACGGTGGTCGACGTCCTCGCGCCGCCCGATGTCCATCTGGGTCCCTTCCTGGTCGCGGCCCCGGCCCTCACCGCCTCCTTCGCCGGGCCGCGGATGACGGGATTCGTCGGCGCGGTGGCCGTCCTGGCCCAGGTGACGGTCGCCGTGACGCGGACCACCGTGACCGATCTGAACCACACCTTCCAGATCATTGCCCTGGTCCTGATCTCGGTCTTCGTGACCCTCTTCGCACATTTGCGCGAGGCCCACGAGAAACAGCTGATCCAGCTGCGCTCGGTCGCCGAGGCCGCCCAGGAGGTGGTCCTGCGGCCGCTCCGCGACCGGATGGGTCCACTGCGGCTGGCCTCCGTCTACCTGGCCGCGGAGGCCGAGGCCCAGATCGGCGGGGACCTGTACGCCGCCACCCGCACCCCGCACGGCACCCGGCTGATCATCGGCGACGTCCGCGGCAAGGGCCTGGAGGCGGTCGGGGACGCCGCGCTGGTCCTCGGCGCGTTCCGGGCCGCCGCCCACCAGGAGGCGGACCTGCCCACCCTCGTCGCCCACCTGGAGGCCGCCGTGGCGGCGGACCCGGACGGCACGGGCGAGCCGGCCGACGACCCCGGCGAGGCGTTCACCACGGCGGCGGTCCTGGACATCCCCGATCAGGAGATGACCGTACGGCTCATCAGCTGCGGGCACCCGCCGCCGCTTCTGCTGCGCGGTGGCCGGATCGTCCCCCTCGAGGTGGACCACCCGGCGCCGCCACTGGGCCTGACGCAGTACGTGGACACCGGCTTCGCCGCCCAGTCCTTCTCCTTCGAGCCGGGCGACGTCATCCTCCTGTACACGGACGGCGTCATCGAGGCCCGCGACGCCGCCGGCGAGTTCTACCCCCTGCCGGAGCGCGCCGCGCACTGGCAGGGCGACGGCCCGGACGCCCTACTGGGCCACCTGTGCGCGGACCTGCTGGCCCACTCCCCCGGCGGCAGCCTGGGCGACGACGCGGCGATGGTCGCCATCGAACGCGTCAGCGGCCGCTCCTCCTGACCCGGCAGCCCTCCCGCGCCCGGTTCTGCTCCCGCTGCTCCGCTGCTCCCGCCCGCCGCGCGCTGCCCGCGGACGGGCCCACCGACATCGACTCCTTCCGCGTGTCGGCCAGTTGTCCGGATGTGAGCTCGTTCGTGAGGAGCATACGGACCGACCCTTCGGGATGATTCGCCCGGAGCCCGCGTGCAACAAGGTGATGAGGCCATCGAATTCACGGAAGGAAACGGCTCTTCGTGAACATGAAACGCCTCGCACCGGTACTCGCCGCAGCCGGTCTGATCGCGACCACGATCCCCCTGCTCTCCGCGACCGGGGCGGTCGCCGCCACGACCGCCGAGTACACCCCGCAGAAGCCCGCGTGGCAGCGCTGCAGCACCGACCAGCCGGCCTCGTACGAGTGCGCGACCATCAAGGTCCCGCTCGACTACCGGCGCCCCCAGGGCGCCACGATCGACCTCGCGATATCGCGGATGAAGAGCGAGAACCCGGCCGCGCGGCACGGTGCCATGCTGCTGAACCCGGGCGGGCCGGGCGGTTCAGGGCTCGACCTGCCGCTGATGATGAACGAGCTGATGCCCAAGGACGGGCGCGACCAGTACGACCTGATCGGCTTCGACCCGCGCGGCGTCGGCGCCTCCAGCCCGATCACCTGCGGGCTGACCGACGCCGAGCAGAACATCGACCGGCCATACAAGGAGGAGACGTTCCAGGCGGACGTGACCTGGGCGCGTACGGTCGCCGAGAAGTGCCGCGAGAAGGCGGGCTCGGTGCTGCCGTTCATCACCACCCGCAACACCGCACGCGACATGGACGCGATCCGCGCCGCGCTGGGTGAGAAGAAGATCTCGTACGTCGGATACTCGTACGGCACGTACCTGGGCGCGGTGTACACGCAGATGTTCCCGAACCGCAGCGACCGCTTCGTGCTCGACAGCGGCGTGGACCCGCAGCGCGCGTGGCGCGGCATGATCCAGGTGTGGGCGACCGAGGCGGAGCCGGCGTTCCAGCGGTGGACGCAGTGGACGGCCGAGCGGGCGGCCGAGTTCCAGCTCGGCGACACCCCGGACGCGGTCTCCAAGACCTTCTGGGACCTGGTGGCCCGGGCGGACAAGCAGCCGATCGAGTTCGACGGCATCAAGCTCACGGGCGACGACATCCGCACCGCGCGCGGAGCGTTCTTCTACCCCTCGCAGGCGGCGCCGCTCGTCAAGGCGCTCAAGGACGCTGCGGACGGAAAGCCCGTCAAGCCGACGGCGCCCCAGCGAAAGTGGCTGAAGCCCGCCGCGGAGCCGGCGTCGGACAACGGCACGGCCGTGTTCCTGGCCGTGGTGTGCGGGGACACGGAATGGCCCCGCTACCCGGAGCAGTACGCACGGGAGGCCGCCAAGGACAAGGTCAAGTACCCGCTCTACGGGGACTTCGCCTCCAACATCAAGCCCTGCTCCGACTGGCGGCGGCCGATCGAGCCCGCGACGCCGATGAAGACGAAGACCGACGTGCTGACGGTGCAGAACGAGTGGGACTCCCAGACCCCGCTGGTCAGCGGCCAGGGCCTGCACAAGGCGCTCAAGGGTTCACGGATGGTGCTCGCGATGGGCGGGGAGGGCCACGGCGTGTACCTCGTCGACCCGAACTCCTGCGCCAACGCGACGGTCAACTCCTATCTGACGACAGGCAAGCTGCCCGCCCAGGACGTGACCTGCCGGACGACGCCGGGCTCGCCGGAGCGCCGCTCGGAGATCGCCCCGCAGTCGCCGCAGCGCTTCCCGGCCCTCTCCGACCGGAGGTTCTGACCCCGCAGGGCTTCTGACTGCGCAGTGGTTCTGACCCCGCAGGCTTCGGCCGCCGCTCAGGACGCCTCCACGACAGCCTTGATCCGGCGGCCGAAGTCAGGGGGTGTCGTGCCGATCAGGCCGGGCCCGATCGGCACGACACCCCCTCGGCCGGGGATCCCGCGACGGCATCCCCGGCCGGGGCAGCCCCGACCCGGCTCCCCCGCAGCGGGGTCAGCAGCCCCGCGCCGACGATCAGCAGGCAGAAGGCGCCGGCGGCCACGCTGACCGCCGGGACCCCGTGCCGGGCGGCCAGCACCGTGAGGACGGCCGCGCCCACCGGACCCGAGGCGCCGTGCACGGTCCAGAACGCGGAGGTGACCCGCCCCAGCAAGGCATCAGGGGTCACCTCCTGGCGCAGGGTCAGGGAGCAGACCGCGCCGAGGGTGAGCCCGAACATGAACACCGCGGCCGCCACGGTGATCACCGGCAGGCTCCGGCTCACGCCGGTGACCGCCACCGCCCCGCCGACCAGGGCGGTCGAGCCCAGCCAGCAGGCTCCGAAGCCGAGGGTCCGGCGCAGCGGCGCGGCGGCGAGGGCCGCGCCGACGACGCCCAGCCCGCTCAGGGCGATGACGAAGCCGACGGTGGCCTTGCTCTGGCCGAGCTCCTCCCGGACCCGGAAGATCAGCAGGTCGGTGGCGCCCACGGTGACGAAGGTCAGCAGCGTGAGCAGCACGGTCAGCGCCCGCAGCACGGGGTGGGCCCACAGGAAGCGGAAGCCTTCGACGAACATCTCGTGCAGCTTCCCGGGCGCCGGCCCGGAGGCCCGCGCCGCGCCGGCCCCCTCCCGGCCCAAGGCCACCCACCGCAGGCTCACGGCCGAGACCAGGAAGGTCACCCCGTCCACGCCGAGCGCCCAGTCCGGGCCCAGCGCGGCGGCGATGAACCCCGCCGCCGCCGGCCCGCACAGGGTCCCGAAGGCGAAGGCGGCCGTCAGCCGCCCGTTGGCGGCGGTCAGGTGCTCGGCGGGCACCAGGTTCGGCACCGCCGTCACGTACGCCACGTCGAACAGCGTCTTCAGGACGGTGACCAGCGCCGTCAGTACGTACAGCACCCAGATCCGCGGCCCGGCCAGCCAGATCAGCGGGACCGCGCCCAGCAGCAGTGCCCGTACGAGATCGCAGGCGATCATCAGGCGGCGCCGGTCCGTCCGGTCCACCACGTACCCGGCGAACAGGCCGGTCGCGATGGAGGCGGCCCCCGAGATGACCGTGATCAGGCCCATCTGGACCACGGATCCGGTGGCTTCGAGGACCAGCAGGGGCAGCGCGAGCAGCGAGATCGATCCGCCGAGGACGGACAGCGCCTGGCCGAGCCAGAAGATGTTGAAATCGCGGTTGCGCCAGAGCGAGGGGTGGACCGGGGCCGGCACCCCGGCTCAGCCCAGCAGGGCGTAGACCGTCGAAGCCGTGGCGGCCGGCTCCGGCGCGCCCTCGGGGGTCATGGTGATGTCGGCGAACGCCATCCGCTTGCCGAGCTTGGTCACCCGTACCTCGATCCGCACGTCCGTACCGAGGACCGGCCGCTGGAAGCTGGTCGACTGCTGGACGGTGGTCATCGGCCCGTACGCCCCGCGCGCGGCGGAGACCGCGATGACGGTGGCGGTGTCGGCGGCGGCCATCAGGGCCTGCCCGGACAGGCCACCGCCGTCCCGGGCCAGCGCCTCGGACCAGGGCAGCCGCAGTACGGCGTGCCGCTCGCCGGTCTCCTGGACGGTCAGTCCGAGGGCGAGCACCCAGGGCGCGAAGTTGTCGGAAAGGATCTTGTCTGCGTCTGCGGGTGAGATCGTCACCGGGCGATTGTGGCGGTCCGGACGGACCGCCACAATCCCTTTCGGTCAGAGACCGGCGGCCAGTTCGGTGCCCTGGCGGATCGCCCGCTTGGCGTCCAGCTCGGCGGCCACGTCGGCGCCGCCGATCAGGTGCGGCCTGCCGCCGGCCGCGAGCAGCGCCTCGTACAGGTCGCGGCGCGGCTCCTGGCCGGTGCAGAGCACCACCGTGTCGGCGGGGACGAGCCGCTGCTCCCCGCCGACGGTGATGTGCAGGCCCTCGTCGTCGATGCGGTCGTACGTGGCGCCCGCGACCGAGACGACCCCGCGGTGCTTGAGCTCCGCGCGGTGGATCCAGCCGGTGGTGGTGCCGAGACCGGCGCCGACCTTGGTGGTCTTGCGCTGCAGGAGGTGGACCTGGCGCGGGGGCGCGGGCCGCTCGGGGGCGGTGAGGCCGCCCGGGCCGGTGTACGAGGTGTCGACGCCCCAGTGGCGGAAGTACGTCTCGGGGTCCTGGGAGGCGCCCTCTCCGCTGTCGGTGAGGAACTCGGCGACGTCGAAGCCGATGCCGCCGGCGCCGACGACGGCGACGCGCTCGCCGACGGGGGCGCCGTCGCGCAGCACGTCGAGGTAGCTGACGACGTTGGGGTGGTCGACGCCCTCGATGTCGGGGGTGCGCGGGGTGACGCCGGTGGCGATGACGACCTCGTCGTAGCCCTGGAGGGTCTCGACGTCGGCGCGGGTGTTCAGCCGGACGTCGACGGCGCGGGCGGCGAGCTGGGTGCCGAAGTAGCGGATGGTCTCCTCGAACTCCTCCTTGCCGGGGATGCGGCGGGCGATGTCGAGCTGTCCGCCGATGTGGCCGGAGGCCTCGAACAGGGTGACGGCGTGGCCGCGTTCGGCGGCGGAGACGGCGCAGGCGAGTCCGGCTGGCCCGGCGCCGACGACGGCGACGCGCTTCTTCAGCTGCGTGGGCGAGAGCACGAGCTCGGTCTCGTGGCAGGCGCGCGGGTTGACGAGGCAGCTGGTGATCTTGCCGCTGAAGGTGTGGTCGAGGCAGGCCTGGTTGCAGCCGATGCAGGTGTTGATGGTCTCGGAGCGGCCTGCGGCGGCCTTGGCGACGAAGTCGGCGTCGGCGAGGAAGGGGCGGGCCAGCGAGACCAGGTCGGCGCGGCCGTCGGCGAGCAGCTCCTCGGCGATCTCCGGGGTGTTGATGCGGTTGCTGGTGACGAGCGGGATGCTCACCGCGCCCATCAGCCGCTTGGTGACCCAGGTGTAGGCGCCGCGCGGGACGGAGGTGGCGATGGTGGGGATGCGGGCCTCGTGCCAGCCGATGCCGGTGTTGATGATGGTGGCGCCGGCCGCCTCGATCTCCTTGGCGAGGCGGACGACCTCGTCGAGGGTGGAGCCGCCGGGGATCAGGTCGAGCATGGAGAGGCGGTAGATGAGGATGAAGTCCTCTCCCACGGCCGCGCGGGTTCGGCGGACGATCTCCAGCGGGAAGCGCACGCGGTTCTCGTACGCGCCGCCCCAGCGGTCGGTGCGCTTGTTGGTGGCGGCGGCGATGAACTCGTTGATGAGGTAGCCCTCGGAGCCCATGATCTCGACGCCGTCGTAGCCGGCGAGCTTCGCGAGGCGGGCGGCGCGGACGAAGTCCTCGACGGTGCGCTCGACCTGGACGTCGCTCAGCTCGTTCGGGACGAAGGGGCTGATGGGGGCCTGGAGGGCGCTGGGGGCGACCAGGTCCTTGTGGTAGGCGTAGCGGCCGAAGTGGAGGATCTGCATGGCGATCTTCCCGCCCTCGGCGTGCACGGCCTCGGTGATCACCCGGTGCTCGGCGGCCTCCTCCTCGGTGGTGAGGCGCGATCCCCCCTCGAAGGGGCGGCCGGCGTCGTTCGGGGCGATGCCGCCGGTGACGATCAGACCGGCGCCGCCGCGGGCGCGCTCGGCGTAGAAGGCGGCGAGGCGCTCGAAGCCGCCCTCGTGCTCCTCGAGGCCGGTGTGCATCGAGCCCATGATCACGCGGTTCGGCAGGGTGGTGAAGCCGAGGTCCAGGGGGCTCAGCAGGTGCGGGTACCGGCTCTGGGAACTCATGGGGGCGCCTCCTCGCGCGGGGGTGATGAACCTGTTCTAGCGAGGAGGACAGGGTTTTGCAACTAGGTGCATAACCGCGTGGGGGCCTGCGGGGTGCCCGCCGGGCCGGAATCTCCCGGCGGTGGGGGCCCGGCGCGGCGAGGCCTGTGGCGGAGTTCACGCCCGCGACCCCGCACCGCCGAGGGCCTCCGTACGAAGACGACCCCGTCCACGCCGCTGCGCGCGGTCGCCCGTACGCTCGGCCGGATGGCAGAACACCTCACCGTGACGGTGAACGGAGTCCGGCTGGCCTACGAGGCGGCGGGGGCCGGGGCCGCCCCGCCCGTGGTCCTGCTGCGGGCGGCGGGGGCCGGGGCCGCCCCGCCCGTGGTCCTGCTGCACGCGCTCGGGGAGCGCGCCGCGGACTGGGCGCGCGTACGGGACGCACTCGCGCGGGACCGGCGGGTGTACGCGCTCGACCTGCGCGGGCACGGCCTGAGCGACCGGCCGGCGCATTACTCGCCGGAGCTGATGCGGGACGACGTCCTGGGCTTCCTGGACGCCCTGGGGCTGGACCGGGTGGACCTGATCGGGCATTCGCTGGGTGGCGTCGTCGCGTATCTGGTCGCCGCGGAGCAGCCGCACCGAATCGGCCGGCTCGTACTGGAGGACGCCCCCGCGCCGCTCCCCCGCAAATCCGCCGCCCCCGTACGGCCCGAAGGGGAGCCGGACTTCGACTGGGCGATGGTGCTCGCCGTCAGAGCGGAGCTGGACCGGCCCGATCCGGCGTGGCTGGCCGGCCTGGGACGGATCACCGCCCCCACGCTCGTCATCTACGGCGGCCCCACGAGCCACCTCGCGGCCGCCTCTTTCGACGAGATCGCCGCCCGCATCCCCGGCGCCCGCCTGATCACCCTCCCGTACGGACACCTCATCCACGCGGCGGCGCCCGAGGAGTTCACCTCGACCGTCGCCGCCTTCCTCACCGCATGACGCGGGAAGCGGAGCTCGCCCGCCGCTGGCTGGCCGAGGAGGGCCTCACCCAGACCGGCGACGGCGTGTGGACCGATGCCGATTCCCCGGCAGAGCCGCTGGGCTCGGCGCGCATCGCCGAGGACTGGGGATGGCAGATGTTCGGCGACGAACGGCTCGGCCCGGCCGACCGGGTGCGGCTGGCCCTGGGGATGATGGACCTGCTCGGCAGCCACCCCCTGGTCGCCGGCCAGATCCAGCTGACCCACCTCGGGCCCGACGGCCCGCTGCCGCCCCACGCACTCGACGTGCTGTGGAACGGCTTCCGGCGTCGGCTGGAGGCCGTGGGGGAACCCGAGGCGGTCACCGATGCGCTGTGGCTCGACTGGTTCGAGGACCACAGGACCGCCGAAACCGCCTTCAGCGAGATGCTCGGCAAGGACGTCGCGGGGCTGCGCGGTGATGCGCCCGAGCCGCTGCTGCGCCGCGCCCGGCGCGTGCTGGAGTGCTCCGGCCCGGTCCCGTGGCCGGTGAAGGCCGGGGCCTACCGGGCCGCGGCCACCGTGCCCGCTCTGCAGTACGCGCTCTTGCGCGCCGTCCTGACGAGCTATCACGACCTCTACGGAGATCTCGAACCGGCGCCCGCCCTGGCCCTGTTGGAGCAGATCCGGCTGCCGGCGGACACCGAGCACCTGGCCGCGCTGCGCGCCGTGCTGGCTGCCGGGCACGTCAACCACCACCGGAGCCCCCGGGCCTGGGACGAGGCGGCCGGGCCTCGGGCCGGGTGAGCGGACCGGGGCCCGGTGCGGATCAGCGGCGGTGGAGGCGGACCGTGACGATCTGGAACGGGCGCAGGGTCAGGGGGACCGCGCCCGCCCTGGTCGGGGCGCCGACCGCAGTGCCCGACAGGGGGCGTTCCAGGAGGTCGCTCTCGACCGCCGCCGAGAGCGGGAAGTCCGCCGTCAGGACGGCCGTCGCCCGGCCCCCGCAGGACTCGTAGAGACGGACGATCACGTCGCCGCTGCGGTCCTCGGCCAGTTTGACCGCCTCGATCACCACCGCGTCGTCGTCCAGTGTGAGCAGGGGGGCGACCGGGCCCGCCCCGGACACCACCCGCTCCGGCAGGTTGAGCGCATGGCCCTCGCGCACCGCGTCCCCGATCTCCGCCCCCGGCGCGAGCGAGAACCTCAGCGTGTGGGCGCCCTGATCGGTCTCCGGGTCCGGGTAGCGCGGAGCCCGCAGGAGGGAGAGGCGGACCGTGGTGGTCTGGCCGCCGTCCGGCCGCACGTCGCGGGTCACGTCGTGGCCGTACGTGGAGTCGTTGAGGACCGCGGCGCCCCACCCCGGCTCCGCCACGCGGATCCACCGGTGCGCGCAGATCTCGAACTTGGCCGCCTCCCACGAGGTGTTCGTGTGGGTGGCCCGGTACACGTGCCCGAACTGGGTCTCCGAGGCGGACCGTTCGGCCTTCACGTCCAGCGGGAACGCGGCCTTGAGGAACTTCTCCGTCTCGTGCCAGTCCACCTCCGTGACCATGTCCACCGTCTTGGCCCCGGCTCGCAGGGTGATCGACTGGACCGCCTCCGAGCGGCCGAAGGAGCGGGAGACGCGGACCGTCACCGCCTCCGGCCCTGCCTCCACCACCTCCAGCGCGTCCAGCGCCACCAGGTCGGTCACGCTGTTGCGGTAGAACGCGTCGATGTCCCACGCGTCCCACATGTTCGGGAAGTCGGGGTGGATCTGCAGCAGGTTCGCGGCCTGCCCCGGAGCCACCGCCTCCCGCCGCGCCTCCAGGTCGTACGCCGACACGATCAGCCCGCGCCCGTCGATCTCCACCAGCAGCCGCCCGTTGGCGAGGACGTGCCCGCCGCCGTGCCGCTCCTCCACGGTGACGGGCTGCCCCGCCGCCTCCGGCAGACCGGCGCCGCCCGCAGGAATGCCGCGCCGGGTGTGCGGGGCGCAGTTGAAGACGAGCTCCGCGGTGCCCTTCCCCGCCAGGGCCAGCTGCGCCGCCAGGGTGATCCCGCGCAGCTCCTCGCGTACGGCCGCGTATGTGGCGCGCGCCTCCCGGTGCACCCAGGCGATGGACGATCCGGGCAGGATGTCGTGGAACTGGTGGAGCAGCACGGTCTTCCAGATCCGCTCCAGGTCCTCGTAGGGGTACCCGTACCCCGGCACCCGCACCGCTGCGGTGGCCGCCCACAACTCGGCCTCGCGCAGCAGCGATTCGCTGTGCCGGTTGCCCTGCTTGGTCTTGGCCTGCGAGGTGTAGGTGCCGCGGTGCAGCTCCAGGTACAGCTCGCCGGCCCACACGGGCGCGTCCGCGTACTCGGCGTGCGCCTTCTCGAAGAAGGCGTCCGGCCGCTCGATCTCCACGCGCGGGGAGCCTTCGAGATCGCGCTGCCGCTTGGCCCGTGCCAGGTGCTCACGGGTGGGGCCGCCGCCGCCGTCGCCCCAGCCGAAGGGGGCCAGGGAGCGTGAACCACGTCCCTTCTCCCGGTAGTTGCCGGCCGCGTGGGCCAGCTGGGCACCGCCGAGGTCGCTGTTGTAGGTGTCGACGGGTGGGAAGTGGGTGAAGATGCGGGTGCCGTCGATGCCCTCCCACCAGAAGGTGTGGTGCGGGAACTTGTTCACCTGCGACCAGGAGATCTTCTGCGTCAGGAACCACTTCGATCCCGAGAGCTTGACGATCTGCGGCATCGCGGCCGTGTACCCGAAGGAGTCGGGCAGCCAGACGATGCGGGTCTCGATGCCGAACTCGTCCAGGAAGAACTTCTTCCCGTACAGGAACTGACGGGCCATCGCCTCGCTGCCGACCATGTTGGTGTCGGACTCCACCCACATGCCGCCGACCGGTACGAACTGCCCGTCCGCGATCTTCTTCTTGACCCGCTCGAAGAGCTCGGGCCGGTGGGTCTTGATCCAGTCGAGCTGCTGCGCCTGCGACATGGCGAAGACGAACTCGGTGTGCCCGTCCATCAGGTTGACCATGTTGGACGCGGTGCGGGAGACCTTGCGGACCGTCTCGCGCAGCGGCCACAGCCAGGCGGAGTCGATGTGGGCGTGGCCGACCGCGCTGATCCGGTGCGCGGAGGCGTTGGCCGGAGCCGCGAGCACCCCGGCGAGCCGTGCGCGGGCGGCGGCCGCCGTTCCCGGGACGTCGCCCAGGTCCACCGCGTCGAGGGCGGCATCGACGGCGCGCAGGATCTCGTACCGCCGGGCGTCGGCCTCGCCGAGCTGCATCATCAGGTCGTAGAGGACCTCCAGGTCCTGGACGAGTTCCCAGACCTCGGTCTCGAAGACGGCGAGGTCCATCCGGGCGAGCCGGTAGAGGGGCTGGTCGCCGCTGGTCTGCCGGTCTCCCTCGTACGTCACCGAGTGGTCGACCAGGACGGGGTTGGAGGCGGCCTCGACGTACCACTCGACCTGCTCGCCGCCGGCCGCGGAGTCGGTGACGCGCACCCAGTCGTTGTACGGGTTGAGGGCCTTGACCTCGCTCCCGTCGGCCCGGTGGACGAGTCCCTCGCACTGGAAGCCGGGCATCATCCGGTCGAAGCCGAGGTCGAGGACGGCCTCGACCGTACGGCCCGCCCAGTCGGCGGGGACGCAGCCGGTGACCTTGAACCAGGTGGTGCCCCAGGCCGGGCCCCACGTTTCACCGATCGAGCAGGGCCGGTACGGGGCCGCCAGACCCTCGGCGACCGGCACGGGCTCGCCCGGGGCCTCCCAGCGCCCGATCTCCAGCGGGACCGGACGGGAGTGGACGGCGGGCTTGATGCGCTCCTTCAGGACCCGGCGCAGGCGGTGTTCGGTGATGCTGCGGTCGTCGTGCATGACGGCTGCTCCAAGGGAGGGAGGGGTCGTGTGACGGCAGGTCGGTCGCGTGGCGGCGGGAATCAGGTCTTGACGGCTCCCTCGCCCACTCCCTTGAAGAAGAAACGCTGGAGGGCGAAGAAGAGCAGCATCATCGGCAGGAGCGCCGCCATCGCGCCGGCGGCGATGATCCGCTGGTCGTTGGTGGTGCTGGCCCCGGCCAGGGTCTTCAGGCCGAGCTGGAGCGTGTAGTGGTCGCTGTTGGTGAGGACCAGGAGGGGCCAGAGGAAGTCGTCCCAGGCACCCATGAAGCTGGT
The DNA here is from genome assembly GCF_000717655.1 of Streptomyces katrae. GTDB lineage: Bacteria > Actinomycetota > Actinomycetes > Streptomycetales > Streptomycetaceae > Streptomyces > Streptomyces katrae_B. The sequence continues at coordinate 195,494 of NZ_JNZY01000015.1, read as the reverse complement.
GATGCAGACGACGGCCAGGGCCCCCTTGGCCGCGGGGAGGAAGAGCCGGGTGAACCGGGTCCACTCGTTGGCGCCGTCCAGGACGGCGGACTCCTCCACCTCCTTGGGCACGGCGAGGAACGCCGAGCGCATGACCATGATGTTGAGGACGGAGACCGCGCCGGGCAGCCACACGCCGACGAGGGTGTCGACCAGGCCCATCTCTCGGACGGTCAGGAACATCGAGATCATCACGGACTCGAAGGGGAACATGAGCGTGGCCACCAGCACCGTGAAGACGCTCTTGCGCCCCTTCCACCCGGCCCGGGAGAGGGCGTACCCGCCCATGGCGGCGAACAGCATGTTCGAGGTGACGGCGAGGGCGGCCACCACGAGGGTGTTGCCGACGTACTGGAGCAGCGGGAACGAGTGGGCGACGAGGACGTAGTTGTCCAGGGTGGGCTGCGAGGGCAGCACGCCGTCGTACACGTTCTCGGTACGGCCGCGGATCGAGGTCAGGAACTGCCAGACGATCGGGCCGAGCATCACGACGAGCATCACGACCAGCGTGGCGTACCGGGCGGCGAGCCCGAGCCGCCGGCGCCTGCGGTCGGCGCCGGGGCCTGCCGGGGTGCTCAACTCTCGTCCCCCTTCGACAGGCGGCGGCCCAGCAGACTGAAGACAAGGGTCAGCAGGAAGAGCAGGATCGAGATGGCGGAGGCGTAGCCCGTCTCGCCGGAGAACCCGAGGCCGACCTGCCGGATGAGGAACGGCAGGGTACGGGCGCCGCCTCCGGGGCCGCCGCTCTCGCCCCCCAGGATGTAGATCTCGGTGAAGACGCGCAGCGCGGAGATGGCCGACAGGGTGGCGACGAGCAGCATCATCGGCTTCACCTGCGGGACGGTGATGCTGAAGAACCGGCGGACGGGGCCGGCCCCGTCGAGTGCGGCCGCTTCGTGGAGCGACGGCGACACGTTCCCGAGGGCGGCGAGGTAGAACACCATGTAGTAGCCGAGGCCCTTCCACACGGTCACGATCATCGCGGAGACGAGCAGCATGGTGCTGTCCGTCAGGAACGGGATGGGCTCCGAGACGGTGCTGAGCTTCCGGAACACGGTGTTGACGAGCCCGTCGCTGCGCAGCACCCACTGCCAGATCAGGCCGACGACCACGGCCGAGGCGATGACCGGGGTGTAGAAGGCGGAGCGGAAGAACCCTATGCCGGGGATCTTCGCCTCGACGAGGACCGCCAGCGCGAGGGGCAGCAGGACCAGGCAGGGTACGACGACGACCAGGTAGAGCACGCTGTTGCCGGTGGCGGTCCAGAAGTCGGGGTCGGCGAACGCACGGGTGTAGTTGTCGAAGCCGACGAAGGTGCCGCCGCGCAGGATCCGGGCGTCGGTGAAGGAGAGGATGACGGTGTTGACGAACGGCCAGAGGCTGAACAGCGCCACCATCAGCAGGCCGGGGGCGAGGAAGAGGTAGGGGGTCCACCACGTGCGGTGGACCAGCCCCGTCTCCACTTCCATGGCCGCGAGGGCCTTGCGGCGCGCCCTGGCGGTGCGCGTCATTTCTGCGCCGACTTGGCGAGCAGCTGGTTCGCCTCCTCCTGGGCCTTGCGCACGGCCGTCTTCGGGTCCTGCTCGCCCTGGATCGCCTTCTGCACCTCTCGGACGACCGCGTCACCGACCTGGTTCGTCCACTGGACCGGGGTGTTGGCGTCGAGTGCCGCGCTCCTCAGCTGCTCGGCGCCGACCGCGCGGGCGACCGTCTCGGCGTCCTTGCCGTCGCCCCGGTCCGCGAAGCGCGGGTCGGCGAGGCCCTGGGCGTTGGACGGGTAGATGGTCGCGTTCTTGGAGAACTCCACCTGGTTGGGGCCGTTGGTCACCCATTTGGCGAACTCGCTCGCCGCATCGAGGTGTCTGGTGTCCTTCTTGATGCCGAGCGACTGGGCGTAGATGCCGATGTGGCCGAGCTTGCCGGTGACGGCCCCCGCGACCTGCGTGCCGGCGTAGATCTGCGGGGCGTTCTGCTTGATGTCCTTGACGAAGCCCGGGGAGCCGGGGCCGAAGACGAGCTTGCCGCCGCCGTAGAGCTGGTTGATGTCGTCGGACTTGAGGAGGGACTCCTTGGGCATGGCGCCCTTGGCGTACAGGTCCTTCATCCGCTCGACCCACTCGACGGCCTTGGGCGTGTCGAACACGAACCCGTCCTGCTTCCCGTTCAGGATCGGCACGCCCATCTTCTGCCAGTCCCCGGGCAGCCGTCCCTTGGGATCGGCCATGAAGGCGGAGTACCGGCCGCCCGAGGCGGCGGCGATCCTGTCGGCGTAGTCGAAGAACTGCTCGACGCTGGTGGGGGGTTGTGCGGGGTCCAGTCCGGACCTCTCGAAGAGGTCCTTGTTGTACGTGAGGATCTCCGGCGTCACGTACCAGGGATACGCGTACACCCCGTCGCCCTTCCCCGGGAGCTTGAACTGCTCCCACGCCCCGGGGACGTACTCCTTGGCGACCTCGGGGTCGAGCTTGGCGACGTCGGCGAGCAGGCCGCGGTCGCCGAGGAGCTGGAAGGAGTCGGTGGAGAGGTTGACCACGTCGGGAAGGGCCCCGGCCTGGGCGTCCGCGACGAGCTTCTCGTTGTAGCCGTCGCCGGGCACGTCCTCCCATCTGACCTTGACCTCGGGGTACTTCTTCTCGAAGGCGTCGATGACGCCCTGGACGTACGCCGTGAACTTGGGCTTGAGCTGGAGGGTGCGGAAGCCTATCTCGCCGGCCACCTTGCCGCTCTTCTTCGCTTCCGGCACATCTGCGGCGCCTCCGCTCACGCCGCAGGCGGAGACCGAGAGGAGCGTGCCGGCCACGAGCGCGGCGATGGCTGTACGGGTCGCGTTCGAACGGGTCATCGTCGCCACCTTCAGGGGGAGTTCCGGCCTCACTGCCGGAGCGCGCAGCCCACGCTGACCCCACATCGCGATCGCGTCAATGCGGCCAATGTCCCGATGGGCGGGTACCCGTAGGTCTGGAATCGTGTCAGCGACCCGGCAGGCAGAGGAAAGTCACGAAGTCAACACCGCAACGACCTGGACTAATGCGCTTTAGTTATTAACCGACCCAAGACGATATCGATTCGATAACGAACCTGCCCCGACGTCAGATGTTGACTTCTTATCGGCGGTTCGAGAGGCGGCGCACTAATGCGGTTTACACGGCCCGCCTCTCACCCGCCTTCGCCCGGCTCCGGTCGGCCGTCGCTCCCCCCTACTTCATCCGGTACTCGACCTTTTCGGCGAGCTTTCCGTCCTTGAAGCAGAAGCGGAACACGGTCTCTTCGCCGCCCTTGCTCTCTGCGGCGGATATGTACCAGGAGCAGACGGAGCCCTCGGGTTCGGCCGGGCCACCCGACTTCAGGGCGCCCTTGATGAAGCTCTCGCCGGACGGCATCTTCGCGCGGACCGCGTCCTCCGGGTCGCCGACGGTCACCGACTGGTAGACGCCGGGTTCGAGCATCGTCTTGCCGGCGGCGTCGACGACCTTCCCGACGCCGAAGACGAGTGCCGCAACGGCCGCGAGGCCGAGCACCGCCACCACTCCGCAGCCGATCAGACAGCCCTTGCGCTGTGCCACGTCCGTTCCTCCGTACCTTGCCGGTCTTCTTGACACCCAGACCTTCGCAAGCCACAGGGGCCGTGCGCTGTCCTCCAAAGTCTTCGGCGTTCACGACGATCGTCGTTCGAGGGTGGGCCGTCGCCCAGGCCAAGGCGACCGGCGGGCGGGCGGGGGGACACGCCATCATGAGCTGGGAGTGGAACACCCATCCGTTCGCCCCGGGCACGGCCGCGGGCGCCGGCGTGGGCACCGGCGCGCAGGCCGATCCGGTCGGCGCCGAGGAGGCGGCCCGCCAGAAGCTCGCGGACACCGTGGCCCCGGCCATCGGCGCCTCGCCGGGCGTCCCCGTCTTCCGCCGGGTCGAACGGGGCTCGCCGGACCAGGAGCTGGTCGACGCCTCCGAGGAGGCGGACCTGACGGTGGCCGGCACCCGGGGCCTACGGCGGCTTCAAGGGCGTCTGCTCGGCCCGGTGAGCCGGCAGATGGTGCGGTACGCGGCGAGCACCGTGGTCGTCGTACGCGAGGGCGCGGACGAAGACCGACGCCCGGCCCGCCGGCCGTCACTCCCCGGGGGCCGTCAGGTCCCCGGGGTCGGTGTTGGCGCCGCACAGGACGACGGCCACCCGCTCGCCCATCGCCTCCGGCGCGTTCCGTACGGCCGCCAGGGCCGTGGCCGCGCCCGCCTCCACCACGATCCGGTGCTCCTCCCACAGCGCGCGCCGGGCCCCGGTGATCGCCGCGTCCGGGACGAGGACGGACCGTACGTTCTTCTCCTGCGCGGCGGCCAGCGCAGCAGCCGAGACCCGGGTGGCGCCCAGCGAGTCCGCGGCGACCGAGTCCACGCCGACGTCGACGAGCCGGCCCGCCTCCAACGCCGCGTTCAGGGCCCGGCAGTTCTCCGGCTCGGCCGCGATCACCCGTACGCCGTGCTCGCGGGCCGCGGCCGCGACCCCCGCGAACAGCCCGCCCCCGCCCACCGCGACGACCACGGTGTCGAGCCCCGGCAGCCCGGCCCGGATCTCGTCCAGCAGGGTCCCCGCGCCCGCCGCGATCAGCGGGTGGTCGTACGCATGGCTGCTCAGGGCGCCACTGGCCGCCGCGAACTCCTCGCACGCGGCCAGCGCTTCGGCGTACCGGTCACCGACGAGCCGCACCTCGGCCCCGTAGCCGCGCAGCCGCTCCACCTTCACGCGGGGCGCGTTGGCGGGCAGGAACACCGTCGCGGGGACGGACTGCGCGCGGGCCGCCCAGGCGCAGGCGAGGCCCGCGTTGCCGCCGGAGGCGATGGTGACGCCCGCGTCCGGGAGGGTGCCGGCCTCGCGGTGGGCGGCCAGGAAGTTGCGGGCGCCGCGGGCCTTGAAGGACCCGGTGTGCTGGAGGTACTCCAGCGCGTACCAGAGGCCCTCGGCGGCGGGTACGACGGCGACCGGGCGGACCGACCCGGCTATCCGGTCGGCGGCGGCGCGTACTGCGGCGTAGTCGAGCTGCTGTTGCATGACGGGGATCCCCTTCGGACGGCGGCGGGCCGGTTGGCCTCGATCAGCTGGCGCAGGGCGCCGTAGTACACCTCGTGGTCGGTCAGTGCGGGCAGTACGTCGGCCAGTCCGCCCGAGAGCACGGGGAACCGCTCCGGATCCAGCGCGGCCAGGGCCGCCCTCGAGGCGGCGGTGGCTCCGGCCGGATCCCGGTGGTCCACGAACGCGGCGCTGCCGAGGGTGAGCAGGTACATGCGGCGGTAGGCGGTCATCGCCTCGGCGGCGGTCATCCCGGCGGCCACACTGTCGGCGAGTGCGGGCTCGACGAGCCGGGCCAGCAGCTGGCGGCCGAGCCAGGGGCGGCCGCCGCGGAGCACCAGCAGCCCGGGGTGGGCGGTGAGCAGCCGGTAGAAGGCGGTGAACCGCAGCTCGGTGGCCTCGGCCCAACCGGTCCCGACCGGGATCTCGGGCAGCTGCCCGGCGAGGTGCTCGGTGCACAGGTCGAGCAGTCCGGCGAGGTCGGTGCACCGGCGCTGGACGGTGGCGTGGGACACCTCGAGCCGGTCGGCGAGGGCACGGAAGCTCAGCGCGTCCGGCCCCTCCTCGTCAAGGAGGTGCAGGGCTGCGACGGCGATCGCCTCGGGCGTCGCGCGGTCCAGGGCGGCTGATCTCCTCGGCATGAGATACACCGTATCAGACGGTGGAACATACGACGTATCGACGCCGCTCCTCCCCGCTCGCGTGACGTCGACTACGGCCATATTGCTGGTCATTGAGCCATAACCATCGACTTATGTTGACAGCGGGTAGTCGCACCGCTGCACTGGGCGCACTGCAGCCCACCTCAAGGAGTCTCCGTGCCGCCTCGCCTGCGTGCGTCGCTCCCCTGCCTGACCGCGGCCGCCCTGCTCGCCCTCTGCCTCGCCCCCGCCCCCGCGGCGGCCGAGCCCTACGCGACCTCGGACAGCCCGCTCGCGCTCACCCCGCCCATGGGCTGGAACAACTGGGCGCACTACATGTGCGACATCGACGAGGCCAAGGTGGTCGCGAACGCCGACGCACTCGTGTCCAGCGGCCTCGCCGCCAAGGGCTACGACACGGTGACCGTCGACGACTGCTGGATGACCAAGAGCAGGGACGCGGACGGCAGCCTGGTCGCCGACACGCAGAAGTTCCCGCACGGCATGGCCTGGCTCGGCGAGTACCTGCACGCCAAGGGGCTGAAGTTCGGCATCTACGAGGACGCCGGCTCCCTCACCTGCGAGCGCTACCCCGGCAGCGGCTCCCCCGACGGCGGCGGCCCGGACCACTATGCCCAGGACGCCCGGCAGTTCGCGTCGTGGAAGGTCGACTACGTCAAGATGGACGGCTGCAACCTGTGGGTGCCGCCCGGGAAGACGAAGGAGCAGGCGTACCGCGACGCGTACGACGCCGTCGCCGAAGGACTGCGCGCGAGCGGCCGGGACATGGTGCTCTCGGCTTCCGCCCCCGCCTACTTCCAGCAGGGCGAATGGGGCGGCTCCGACTGGCACAAGGTCCTCGGCTGGGTCGGCGAGACCGGCCAGCTGTGGCGCGAGGGGAAGGACATCAAGGTCTACAACGCGGCAGCTCCGGCAGCCTCCCGGTGGAGCTCGGTGCTGGGCAACTACGGCTACAACCGCTGGCTCGGCCGGTACGCGAGCCCCGGGAACTGGAACGACCCCGACTTCCTGCTCGCGGGCGCCCCCGGGCTCACCGAGGCCGAGAGCCGCAGCCAGGTGGGCCTGTGGGCGATGATGGCGGCCCCGTTCATCCTGTCCTCCGACGTCTCGAAGCTCACCCCGGCCGGACTGGCCGCCCTGGGCAACACCGATCTGATCGCACTCGACCAGGACCCCATGGGCCGCCAGGGCGCGGTGCTCTCCTCCAACGCCGCCTTCGAGGTGCTCGCCCGGCCGCTGGCGAACGGCGACCGCGCCGTCGCCGTGCTCAACAGGTCCGGCAGCACCCGGGACATCTCCGTACCGCTCTCCGACATCGGCCTGTACTCCTGCACGGTCGACGCCAAGGACCTGTGGAGCGGCAAGACCACCGAGGTCTCGACCTCGCTGACCGGGAAGCTGGCCGCGCACGACACCGCGGTCTGGCGGCTCACCCCGCACGACGGCTGCGGAGCCGCCGCGCCCACCGGGCAGATCACCGGTGACGGCGCCAAGTGCGCCGACGGGGCCAACACCAGCGGAGTCGGCGCGGTGGTCCTGGCTCCGTGCACCGCGGCCGCCGACCAGCGCTGGGTGCTCGGGCCGGAGGCGAGCGTACGCCTGACCGGCAAGTGCCTGTCGGCGGGCGAGGAAGGCCTGGTCGAACTGGCCGGCTGCGCGCCCGGGGAGCCGGGCCGGCGCTGGACGCACCGCCGGGACGGGGCCCTCGTCGAGGACGTGAGCGGGATGTGCCTGACGGCTCCCGCCGCGGCCGCCACCCCGGACGCCCCGGCCGAGCGGCTGCGGCTGACCGAGTGCGGCGACCACCGGGTCGATCAGGCCTGGTCCCTGCCGGTCTGACGACCCGTCGGTGCTGCCCGTCCGGGGACCCACCCGGACGGCGGCCCCGATCAGGCACCGAGCCGCCGGCCCACGACGCAGCATGCAGCACGCAGCACGCAGCACGACCACACCGACGGGACCCGGCGCGGGACGGAGCCCGAGGAGGACCGGGCCCGGCGCACCACCCGGCCCCCGAGCGGGGCGAACGGCCCGAGCGGGGATCCGCACACCCTGGCCACGGCCGTCTCGGCGGACCTGAAGTCCTGGGACCGGGACGCCCGCTGGCCGGCTACACCACGCGGCGCGGCCGCGGTCGGATCATGCGCTGATCATCACCCGCCCGTGGGAATCCCCGTACTCGTGCGAGGGAGAAATCCCCCTGCGGTTCGACGCACGGGACGGGCACTCGGTTGACTGGCCCGGAACGATCAGGGGCGGCCCTCGGAGCATCCGGCGGCCGCCCCTTCGGACGCCGTGACGGCCCGACGCCAGCAGGAGTGCACCGCGCATGTCCCAGACCGGACACGAACGGCCCGGACAGACCGGGCATCCCGCACAGCCCGGGCGACCCGCACCGCAGGCGGAGCCGTCAGCGCCCGGACCGGAGAACCCCGCTCCCGACACCCCGCCCGTGACCCTCGAGCTGCTGACGCTCCTCGCCGCCGGGGTCGCCGATCTGGCCCTCGACCAGTTACGGCAGTCCGCCGAGCGGGCCCAGGGCGTACTGCGCCGCTCCGACCTGCGGGACCTGCTCACCGACGGGGTCGTGGAGTTGCGCAAGCGGGGCGAGCTGGCCACCCGCAGGTCGGGCGCGGGAGCGGAGAACCACCTGGAGACCATGGCCCGGCGGGCCGCCGAGCGGGTCGCCGGCGAGGGCCACCCCCGTGCATGACCACACCGGCTTCAAGGAGCGCATCGACGAGGTGCTGGTCCGGCTGGCCGACGAGGAGGAGCAGGCGCTGCTCGGGCTGCACGTCGAACTCTTCCCGCTGTCCGAGCAGTTGCGCCGCTCGCTGGCGAGCGGCAAGCGGATCCGGGCCGCGTACCTGTACTGGGGGTGGCGGGCGGCGGGACAGCCCGACTGCGAGGGCGCGATCCGGGCCGCGGCCGCGATGGAGCTCGTCCACGCGGCGGCCTGCACCCACGACGACATCATCGACGACAGCCTGATGCGGCACGGCCGGCTCACCGCGCACGCCGCCTTCGCCGCCGCCGGACAGCGCTCCACCGCCCTCGCGATGATCCTCGGCGACCTGCTGATGGGGTACGCCGGACACGTCTTCAGCTCCTGCGGGCTGCCCGGCGCCTATCTGGCCCGGACCGTCCCGCTCTGGTCCACGCTGCTGCGCGAGACGATGGCGGGCGAGTTCCTCGAGGTGCTGCGCACCCGGGCACAGCCGGCCCGGGAGCCGCAGGTGACGGAGTCACTGGAGGTGGCCCGCTTCAAGACGGCCAAGTACACCGTCGAGCGGCCGCTGCACCTGGGCGCCACCCTCGGCGGGGGCTCCCCCGCCCTGCTGGACGCCTTCTCCGCGTACGGGCTGCCGCTCGGCGAGGCCTTCCAGCTGCGCGACGACCTGCTGGGCACCTTCGGCGACCCGGCCAGGACGGGCAAGTCGAATGTCGACGACCTGCGGGACGGCAAACCGACCGCGCTGCTCGCCCTGACCCTCGCGGCGGCCGGCGCCGACGACCGGCGGCTGCTCGCCAAGCTGGTCGGCCGGCCCGACCTCGGCGAGGAAGAGGCCGCCTGCGTACGTGAGTTGATGGACCGCTGCGGTGCCCGCCAGCAGGTCGAGGACATGATCCGGGAGCGCATCGCCCGGGCCGCCGCCGCTCTGGACGCCGTACCGATGCCCGCGGAGGCGCGGTCCGCGCTGTGCGAGCTGGCCGGTACCGCCGCCGAGCGCTCGCTGTAGCGCGCGCTCCCGAACCGACCAGAAGGACAGTGAAGTGACCACCCCCAATAACGCCTCACCATGGCCCCGTTACGACGACGCCGCCCTCGACGCCCTGTCCGTGCAGGGCGATCCGCTCGCCGACGAGACCGTCGCCGCCCTGTTCCACCGGGGTGAGGTGGGCGACTTCAACACGCTCATGCGGTTCTTCACCACCGCCGGGGACCCGCTCCCCGAGCGGCTCCCGGCCTCCGCCCGCGCCTATTTCGAGGCCACCGCCGTGCCCCCGGCGTGGGTCGACTGGGACGTCATGGAACAGGCCCGGCTGTTCTTCATGGACAACGCCGCCCACATCAACACCGGTCTGTCCTTCGCCGCGATGCCCGTCAGCTACGCCGTACCCCGGATGGCCCGGCTGCTCTCCTCGACGCACTCGCTCGCGTACCCCTCCCGGCGGATGGCCAACACCGGCCAGTTCGTCACGTACCTCATGCGGACCGACTCCTTCGCGGAGGGCGGCAAGTTCATCCCGGCCGCGCAGAAGGTCCGGCTGCTGCACGCGGCGGTGCGCCACCACCTGCGCCACGGCGGCCACTGGGACGTCGAGCGGGACGGCCTGCCGATCTGCCAGGAGGACATGATCGCCGGGCAGACGTTCTTCTCGCTGCTGGTGCTCGACGCCATGCACCGGCTCGGCATCCACATGAGCGAGGAGGGCGCGGAGGCGTACCACTACGCCTGGCGGGTCGTGGCCGCCCTGCTGGGCTGCGACATGTCGGCCGTACCGGAGAACCTCGCCGAGGCCCGCGCGTACTGCGACCTCTACCTCCTGCGCCATCTCGGTCCCTCCCCCGAGGGCGCCGGACTGAACGCGCAGCTGCTGCGGCTGTACGAGGACGTGGTCCCCGGCACGCTCTTCGACCCCATGGTCCCGGCCACCGTCCGCTACCTGGTCGGCGACACCATCGGCGACTGGCTGGAGGTCCCGCGCAGCCCCTGGGACTCGGCGGCCAGGGCCGTCCCGGTGTTCCTGGGGCTGCTGGAGACCATCGAGGACAGCAGCCCCTTCGCGGAGTGGGCGCTCGACAAGGCGGGCTCGCTGCTCGCCGGCTTCGAGCTGTCCGCGCTGACCCGGGGCCGGGTCATGCACCACGCCATCCCGGCGGAGCTGAAGGCGGAGTACGGGGTGAAGGCGCCGCGCACCGGGCGCTGGGTGCCGCCGGCGCCGGTGCACTGACCCGAACGGGGCCGAACGGGCGCGGCCGGGCGCAGGCCCGCCCGGGTCGGAGTGACACTGGAACCGGCGGGCGGGGCCCCTCCCGTACCGGCACCCGGCACCCGGCTCCATCCGGTGTCCGGCACCCGGCATCCGGCTTCGCGGCGGACGGTGACTGCACATGACCCGTGTGAAGGCAGACCTGGGGCGGCGGCGCCGCATCCTGGGCGGGGCCGTCTGCGGGCTGGTCGCCGCCGGCGCGGGACTGGCCGTGGCGGAGCTGGCTTCGGCGGCCGTCCGGCCGGAGGCCTCCCCGGTCACCGCGGTCGGCGGAGCCGTCGTCGACCGTACGCCGGTCGGCGTCAAGGAATGGGCGATCCGGGAGTTCGGCATCGCCGACAAACTGCTGCTGGCCCTCGGGATCGTCGTCGTGCTGGCTGCGGTCGCCGCTCTGGCCGGGGTGCTCGCCGTACGGCACCTGCCCGCCGGGATCGCGCTCGCCGGCTGTTTCGGGCTGGTCGGCGCGGTGGCCGCGCTCAGCCGGCCAGAGGCGACCTGGCGCGATGCGCTGCCGTCGCTGGTGGGCGGGCTGGCCGCCGCCGGGGTGCTGTTGCTGCTGGTCCGCGCGCTGACCAGGCCCCGTCCGGTGGGCGCGCCGCCGGGCGGGGCCTGGTCGATGGACCGGCGCGGTTTCGGCCGGCTGGTCGCCGCGGCCCTCGTGGCCTCGGCCGGGATCGGGTACGCCGGGCGCCGGCTCGGCGCGTACGGCTCGGCGGGGGCCACGGCGTCCCGGGCGGACCTGGTCCTGCCGAAGCCGGCCGTGCCCGCGCCGCCCGTCCCGCCGGGCGCGGACCTGCGGGTGCCCGGGATCTCCCGGTTCATCACGCCCAACCGGGACTTCTACCGGGTGGACACCGCCCTGGTCGTCCCCCGGGTGGACGCGGACACCTGGCGGCTGCGCATCCATGGGGACGGCGTCCCCAACCCGCTCGAATTCGGGCTGCGGGAGCTGCTGGCCCGCCCGCTCGCCGAGCACGACATCACCCTGTGCTGCGTGTCGAACGAGGTCGGGGGCCCGTACGCGGGCAATGCCCGCTGGCTCGGCGTACGCCTGGCCGACCTGCTGCGGGAGGCGGGGGTGCGGCCGCCCTCGCAGGGCGGCCCGGCCGACCAGCTGGTGGCGCGGTCGGTGGACGGGATGACGATCGGCACGCCCGTCGAGACGGTCATGGACGGCCGGGACGCGCTGCTCGCCGTCGGGATGAACGGCGAGCCGCTGCCCTTCGCGCACGGCTTCCCGGTACGGATGGTCGTACCCGGCCTGTACGGGTACGTCTCGGCGTGCAAGTGGCTGCGCGACCTGGAGCTGACGACGTTCGCGGCGTACGACGCGTACTGGGTGCGCCGGTCCTGGGCGCAGCAGGCCCCGGTCAAGACGCAGTCCCGGATCGACACCCCGCGCCCGTCCGCCGAGCCGGAGGAGGGGCGGGTGACGGTGGCCGGGGTGGCGTGGGCGCAGCACCGCGGGATCTCGCGGGTCGAGGTACGGGTGGACGCGGGCCCGTGGCAGGAGGCCCGGCTGGGGGCGGCGGACGGCAAGGACACCTGGCGGCAGTGGGTGTGGGTGTGGGAGGCGACGCCGGGCCGGCACACGCTGGAGGTCCGCGCCACGGACGGAACGGGCGCCGTCCAGACGGGCGTGCGCACCGGGACCGTCCCCGACGGGGCGACCGGGTGGCACTCGGTGTCGGTGCGTGTCCGGCCGGGGCCCGGGAGGAAGGCATGATGCGGACATCCTGGGAAACGACGTCCCGGGAAGCCGATCCGCACGTCAGGAGCCGGCCCTCGTGGAGCTGACCAGTACGTCGTTCCTCGTCACTCTGATCACCGTCACCGCGCTCGCCATGCTGGCCGCACTGCTGCTGTGGAACCGGATCCCGGCGCCGGGGTGGGTGCGGTGGCCCGTGCGGGTGCTGATGATCGCGCTGTGCCAGCTGACCTCCATCGCGGTGATCGCGACCTGGATCAACGGCAGCTACGGGCTCTACTCCTCCTGGAACGACCTGCTGGGCACGGAGAACGTGCAGAACTCCTCGGCGATGACCGGGCCGCCGCCGGGCCGGGCCAAGTTCACGCAGGGCGGCGACGGCATGCAGACCACCTACTTCCGCGGCTCGCATTCGAAACTCGCCGGGCAGGTGATCGTGTGGACTCCGCCCGAGTACCGGGCCCGGGGTGCGGAGAAGACCCGGTTCCCGGTGCTGATGCTGCTGCACGGGTATCCGGGCTCACCCCGGACCTGGCTCGACTTGGGCGGCATGCCGGGCGCGCTGGAGCAGCTGGTCCGGCTGGGCGCGGCGCACCCGTTCATCGTCGTGATCCCGGAGATCTACCCGGGCGGGGTGAACACGGACTGCAGCAACACGCCGACGCGGAAGGTGGCCAGCTGGCTCGCGCAGGACGTGACGGACCTGGTCGCGAAGAACTTCCGTGCCCTGCGCGAGCCCAAGGGGTGGGGGGTGATGGGCGTGTCGACCGGGGCGTTCTGCGCGGCCAAGCTGCCGTTGCAGTACCCGAAGGTGTTCCGGGCGGGCGCGGCCCTGGACCCGGATCCGCTGGCCGGGGATCCGGAGGTGCTGGCCGACCCGGCCCTGCGCGAGCGCAACAGCCCCCTGTGGCTGGTCCGGCATGCCAAGGGGGGCGACGTCGGGCTGTTCCTGGCCACCTCGGCGCAGGACAAGGACAGCCCGCCGCAGCAGCTGGAGGTTTTCGGCCGGGCCGCGGCCGGCAGCGGGGTCCGGGTGAGGACCCTCGTCCGCCCGGCCGGCGGCCACAACTTCCAGACCTGGACCGGGATGTACCCGGATGCGCTGGGCTGGCTGAGCACGGAGCTCCCGCCGCCCGGCGACGGCCGGTAGCTACCCCCTGGTCAGGCTGACGGGCAGGGAGTCGACGCTGTTGCCGATGAAACTGCGCTGGTGCGGGAGTTCGGGCTCGGGGACGGCGAGGTCGAGGTCCGGGAAGCGGGTGAAGAGCCGCTCCAGGGCGATGACGGCCTCGAGTCGGGCGAGCGGGGCGCCGACGCAGTAGTGCGCGCCGTGCCCGAAGGAGAGGTTGCGGGCCGCGGTGGCGCGGGTGATGTCGAAGCGGTCGGCGTCCGGGCCGTGGAAGGCCTCGTCGCGGCCGGCCGCGGTGTAGCCGGCGAGGACCGGGGTGCCCTGCGGGATCACGGTCCCGTCGACGGTGAGGTCGCGGACGGGGTACCGGAACGGGAACCAGCTGACCGGCCCGTCCCAGCGCAGGGTCTCGTCCACCACGTCGGACCAGGTGGCCTTCCCCTCCTGCACCAGTGCGAGCTGGTCGCGGTGGGTGCACAGGGCGCGGACGGCGTTGCTGATCAGGTTGAGGGTGGTCTCGTGGCCGGCGACGAGCATCAGGCGCATCGTGCCGATGAGTTCGGCCTCGCTGAGCCGGTCGCCGTCGCCCTCGCGGGCGGCGATCAGCGCGCTGGTCAGGTCGTCGCCCGGCTTCTCGCGGCGGGCGGCGGCTATCGTGCCCATCAGCTCGACGAGCTCCCGTACGGCGGCCATCGCCTCGGCCGGGGTGGTGTCGGTGGCGATGATCACCGTGTGGGACAGGTGGTGCAGCCGGCCCCGGTGCTCGGGGTCCACGCCGAGCAGCTCGCAGATGACGCTCATCGGCAGCGGCAGGGCGAAGTGGGTGCGCAGGTCCGCGACACCGTCGGGGGCCTCGCCCGCCGCACGGCCGAGGTCGTCGAGGAGCCCGGCGGTCAGCTCCTCGATGCGCGGCCGCAGCCGCTCCACCTGGCGGGCGGTGAAGGCGTTGCCGACCAGGGAGCGCAGCCGGCGGTGGTCGGCGCCGTCGGAGGTGTGCATGCCCTGGGCGTTGGCGAACGCCCGCAGCGGCCAGTGCGCGGGGATGGTGCCGTCGTGCAGGGAGGGGAAGTGCCGGGCGTCCTTGGCCGCATCGGGGTGGGCGAGGAACTCCTTCAGCGCTTCGTGTCCGAGGACGACCGCCCCGGGTACCCCGCCGGGCAGGACGACGTTCGCCACGCTGCCCTGGGCGCGCAGCCGGGCGTTGAGGGCGTGCGGGCAGCCGCCGGCGGGGTCGATGACGTACGCGGGCGTGGGTGCGGTGTCGGGTGACAAGCCGGGTCTCCTGACCGTATGGACGAAACTCGGCCAACAGTGCGGCCTGTAGGCGGGGTCGTACAAGTCCGCTCCGTCCGGGTCCGGGGTCAGAACCAGGTGAGGGTGAGGGGGAAGGCGGTGCTCGCGGTGGTTCCGCCGGAGTCGGTGGCGGTCACCGTGACCCGTACGGTGCCGCTGCCCCAGGGCTTGCCGGTGATACGGCCGGAGGCGGCGTCGAGGGCCAGGCCGAACGGCAGGCCGGCGGCGGCGAAGCGGACGGGCGGTCTGCCACCGGTGGCGGTGAGCCGGATGGTGCAGGACTGGTTGAACTTGCAGGTCTGCGGGCCGGGGTCGGCGACCTTCAGATCGCCCGGGGAAGACGTGGGCGTGGGTGTAGGGGTGGGCGTCGGAGTCGGCGTAGGGGTGGGCGTCGGAGTCGGCGTGGGGGTGGGCGCCGGCGTGGTGCCGCAGCCGGGGGTGGCCTCCGGCGGCAGCGGGACGCGCCAGATCTGGGTGTCGTTCTCCGACCCGACGAGCAGGCTGGTGCAGTCCGCGTACGTGACGGTCTCGCCCTGGGACTGGGCGGGCAGGGCGACGTCCGCGAGCTTGGTGCCCGTGGTGTCGTACACGCTCGCGGTGTTGGCGCCGAGCGGCCCGCCGCTGCGCAGGGTGTACGAGGCCCCGGAGGGCGAGAACGCGCCGTCGGTGGCGAAGACCGGACCCGGGCGGACCGCGGTGAGGGTGTTGACCCGACCGGGCAGCGGGGGCAGCGGGGCCTCGTACAACTGACCGGCTGCGCCGATCAGTTTGCTCGCGACGTAGAGCCGGCCGGTGACGGGGTCGGCCAGCAGCGACTCGGCGTCGTGCCTGCCGTCCGCGTAGGCGAAGCGGTACGTCACCGGCGTGACGGTGGCATCGGCGAGCTGGTCGGGCTCGGCGAAGGCGTGCACGGTGATCTCGGCGCGCCCGCTGAAGTTGTCGCCGATGTCGCCGACCAGGACCGCCGGGAGGCCGGCCGCGTCCTTGCCGAGGGCCAGCCCCTCCCAGTCGGTGTTGCCGACGCCGGAGACGGTGTACGTGGCCCGGAGCCGGCCGGTCGCCGTGGTGCAGTCGACGGCGAAGACCTGGTTGGTGTTGCCGCTGTCGTTGACGGCGTAGAACACGCCGGGGTGCTTGCGGCTCATGGCGAGTCCGCTGAGCTCGGCCAGACCGGCGGGGAGCGTGCACTTCTTCTCCGGAGCCAGGGCCGCGGCGGGCGCGGGCCCGGACACGGATGTGGGCGGGCCGGCCGGGGCGGCGGCGGCGCCGGCCATCCAGACGGCCGCCGGGAGGAGCGTGGCGAGGACCGCGGTCGCGAGGGCGGCGGCCCCTGGGGGCGTGAGGAGTCGGGACATGCACACAATGTGATGGGACGTCAGGTGGTGTCGCCAGGGTCGGGGGACACCTTTTGAACATGGTTCAATGCCGAGCGGGCATGGCTGCCGCCACCTGACGGTGGTTTTCGGTCAGCGCGCAGGCTCCCGTACGGGCGAGTTGTGCCGGGCGTGCGCGATGAACGCCCGGGCCGCGCGGCTCAGCGGCCGCCGGGCGTGCGCGAGCCCCACCGGGCGCAGCAGCGGCGGGGAGAAGGAGCGGATCTCCGCGCGGTCGCCGAAGGCGCGCACGGCCACGTCCCGGTACCAGATGACGGAGCCGCGGCCGTCCGTCACGCCCGTCACCCAGGCGAGCCGTTCGTCGGCCTCGAGGGACGGCACCGGGCGCACTCCGAGGCAGCTGAACATGGCCTCCATCTCGGTGCGCCGGCCGGCGCCCGGGGTCGGCAGCACCATGGGAAGGCCGTCGAGGAGCCTGAAGGGCATCGGGTCGGGCAGTCCGCAGCCGATCGGGGAGATGAGCACCACCTCGCGCTCCTGGATGTGGTGCGTGGACAGCTCCTTGTCCACCGGCAGGTCCACCAGGGCCAACTCGGCTCGTCCCGTGGTGATTTCCTGGACGAGGGCCTCCCTGCTGTCGTGCTGCTGGAGCCGGATGTCCACTCCGGTGTGCCGTTCGGTGAAGGCCGGCACGAGGTCCGCGGCCAGGTCCAGGGCCAGGGTGGGGGTGGTGACGAGGGTCAGGACGACCCGGACGCCGCTGCCGTGCGCGGTCCCGATGTCGTCGATCGCCTCCACCGCGTCGAGGACCGTACGGGCGAGCCGCACGGCCCGGGCCCCTTCCGGCGTGAGGTCCACGCCCCTGCCCCGACGGGCGAGGAGTTCGACTCCGAGGTCGCGTTCCATGGCCTGGATGGCCCGCGACAGGGCGGATTGGGCGACGAAGACCGAGGCGGCAGCGCCGGTGATGGAACGGCAGTCCGCGACGGCCACCAAGTAGCGAAGCTGCGCGAGGGTGGGGGTCATGACCGGACGGTAACCTCGCCATGCCGTAGCCGTAAGGGCCGCAGCGGTGAACGAATGCCCACCCCCGTGGCGGATTTCATGCACGGTCGGCGTCAAGGTATGCCGGTGCGGCATGAGCCCGGCCCGGTGCGGTACGTCGGCGGGCGCGCCGGGGCCGACCCCGCGCGGGCGGGATCGGCGCAGGCCACCGGCCCCGGCGGGGCCGCCGTGGGACCGGCCGGGCCGCATTCCGGGGCGGCCGCCGGGGCCGAAGGGGCGAAACGGCGTACTCCGCATGACCGTTGACAGTGCACGACGGCCACCGCACGATGCATCGCGGCATCAGGGAAGTTGACCACTGTTCAAACCCGCCTGTGCAGGTGCTCGGGTCGCCCGGGCGGCCCCAGCACCGCCACCCGGCGGGAGACCCCCGCCCGCGCACGCCCCCCCCCCCACGGCACGACCAGCGCACGCGCCCCGCATTTCCCCGTACTGCCCGGACCCCCCGCACTCCCCCCGTACCGCCGCGTCCGGCCCCTGTGTGCGCCCTCCGTGCGCTCCCCGTGCGCCCCACGGGCGCGCCGAGGTGCGCCAGGGTGCGCCGGAGGGCGCTGCCCCGCATTGCGAGATGTCACACAGCACCGACCAGAGGAGCGCTCGTGACCCCCCAGCCCCCGCGATCCGCCGCCACCCGTGACCTGGTCGTCGCGGTCAGCCCGTTCGAGGAACCGCACCCGCGGATCGTGATCGCCGCCGAACGGGCCGGGGCCCTCGGACTGCTCGACCTCGGCCGGGATCCCGAAGCCGCCCGCCGCGGCTTCGCGGAGCTCGCCCGCCGGCTCGGCGGCCGGCGCCCGTACGGGGTGCGGGTGCCCGCCGGATGCCCGCTCGGGCCCGAGGAACTGCCGGACGAGGTGGACACGGTGCTCCTCGCCGACCCCGCGGAGCACACCCCGGAGCAGATGGCCGCCTGGTCCGAGGGCGGGCGGCGGCGCGCCTGGGCCGAGGTCACCCGCCGGGCGGAGGCCCTGATCGCGGTGGCCGCCGGGGCGGGGGCGCTCGTCGCCAAGGGGCACGAGGCCGGCGGCCGGGTGGGCGGGGCCACCACCTTCGTCCTGCTCCAGCAGCTGCTGGCCGGGCCCGGACTCGGGGTGCCCGTGCTCGCCCGGGGCGGCATCGGGCCGCACACGGCGGCCGCGGCCGTCGCGGGCGGAGCCGCAGGCGTGCTGGTCGACGTACAACTGGCCCTGACCGCCGAGGGCGAGGCTGCGCTGACCGCCGAAGTGGCCGCCGCGCTCCGGGCGATGGACGGCTCGGAGACCCGGCTGCACGACGGGCACCGGGTGTACGCGCGGCCCGATCTGACCCCGCCCGAGGGGCCGGCCGCCGCCCTGCTCGGAGCCCGGGACCTGCGGACCCAGTTGCTGCCCGTCGGGCAGGACGGCGCCTCGGCGGCCCGGCTGGCCGCGCGGTACCGGACGACGGGCGGGGTGCTCCAGGCCGTACGGGCGGCCGTCACCGGGCATCTGGGGGCCGCGGTGCGCACCCGGCCGCTGCTGCGGCCGCACTCCGTCGCCCAGGGGCCCATGACCCGGGTCAGCGACCAGGCCGCCTTCGCCGAGGCGGTGGCCGCCGAGGGCGGGGTCCCGTACCTGGCGCTCGCGGTGATGGACGGTGCGGACGTACGCAAACTGCTCGCCGAGACGGCCGAGCGGCTCGGGGGCCGCCCCTGGGGCGTGGGACTGCTCGGCTTCGCCCCGCCCGGGCTGCGCCGCGAGCAGCTGGCGGCCGTGGCCGAGGTCCGGCCGCCGCACGCGGTCATCGCCGGCGGCACTCCGGCCCAGGCGGCGCCGCTGGAGGCGGCCGGGATCACGACGCATCTGCACGTGCCCTCGCCGGGGCTGCTGGAGCGGTATCTCGCCGAAGGGGCGCGGCGGTTCGTGTTCGAGGGGCTGGAATGCGGCGGCCACGTCGGGCCGCGCACCTCGTTCGCGCTGTGGGAGGAGCAGATCGATCGGCTCCTGGGATGTCCCGAACCGGCTGCCCTGGACGTGCTGTTCGCGGGCGGCATCCACGACGCGCGCTCCGCGGCGATGGCGGTGGCGGCCGCCGCGCCGCTGGCCGAGCGGGGGGCGCGGATCGGGGTGCTGATGGGGACCGCGTACCTGTTCACGGAGGAGGCGGTGGCCGCGGGCGCGGTGCTGCCGGGCTTCCAGCGGGCCGCGGTCGAGTGCACGGAGACGGTCCTGCTGCACACGGCGCCCGGGCACGCCACGCGCTGCGCGGCCACTCCGTACGCCGAGGCCTTCGAGGCGACCCGGCAGCGGCTCGTGGAGGCCGGGACCGAGGCGCGCGTCGTGTGGGAGGAGCTGGAGCGGCTGAACCTGGGGCGGCTGCGGATCGCGAGCAAGGGGCTGCGGCGGGCCGCGGAGGCGCCGGCGCCACTGGAGCGGGTCGACGAACGACAACAGTACGCAGAAGGGCTGTTCATGCTCGGCCAGGCCGCGACCCTGCGGACCGGGACCACCACGGTCGCCGCCCTGCACGCCCAGGTCACCGAGGGGGCGACCGAGCTGCTGGAGCGGCGCGCCGCCGAGCTGGCGGCCGCCGGGCAGGGGGGCACGGCTGCCGGGGAGCCCGCCGCCGATCCGCTGGACATCGCGATCGTCGGCATGGCCTGCGCCTACCCGGGCGCCCCGGATCTCGCCGCCTACTGGGCCCGGATCCTCGCCGGGAAGGACGCGGTGACCGAGGTGCCGCCCGAGCGCTGGGACCCGGCGCTGTACTACGACGCCGACCCGGCGCGGGCCGGCGAGCGCACCCCCTCGCGCTGGGGCGGCTTCCTCGACCCGGTGCCGTTCGACGCCCTCGCGCACGGCATCCCGCCGGCCTCCCTCGCCGCCGTCGAGCCGGTCCAGCTGCTGGCCCTGGAGATCTCCGCGCGGGCCCTCGGGGACGCGGGGTACGGCCGGGACCGGGAGTTCGACCGCTCCCGGACCTCGGTGGTCTTCGGCGCCGAGGCCGGTACCGAGCTGGCCGGGGCGTACGGGCTGCGCGCGCTGCACCCCGCCTACCTGGGCGAGCTGCCGCCCGGGCTGGACGAGCAGCTGCCCCGGCTCACCGAGGACTCCTTCCCCGGCATCCTCGCCAACGTGATCGCGGGCCGCGTCGCCAACCGGCTGGACCTCGGCGGCGCCAACTGCACCGTCGACGCCGCCTGTGCCTCCTCGCTGGCCGCGCTCGACCTGGCCTGCCGCCAACTGCGCGACGGTGACAGCGACATGGTGCTGTGCGGCGGCGCCGACGTACACAACGGGATCAACGACTACCTGATGTTCTCCTCGGTGCGGGCGCTGTCCCCGAGCGGGCGCTGCCGGCCCTTCGACGCGTCTGCCGACGGGATCGCGCTCGGCGAGGGCGTGGGCGCACTGGTCCTCAAGCGGCTCGCCGACGCGGAGCGGGACGGCGACCGCGTCTACGCGGTGATCAAGGCGGTCGGGGCGGCCAGCGACGGGCGCTCCCTCGGCCTGACCGCGCCCCGGCCGGAGGGCCAGCGGCGGGCCCTGGAGCGGGCCTACGCCCGGGCGGGCATCACCCCCGGCGAGGTGGGGCTGATCGAGGCGCACGGCACCGGCACGGTGGTCGGAGACAGCACCGAACTGACCGTGCTGACCGAGCTGTTCGCCGCATCCGGTGCCGCCCCGGGATCGTGTGCACTGGGTTCGGTGAAATCACAGCTCGGGCACACCAAGTGCGCGGCCGGGCTGGCCGGGCTGATCAAGGCCGCCCGGGCCGTCCAGACGGGTGTCCGGCCGCCGACCCTGCACATCGACACGCCGAACCCGGCCTGGCAGGCGGACAGCAGCCCCTTCGCCTTCCCCACCGAGGCACGGCCGTGGGCGGTCCCCGCCGAGCGGCGGATCGCAGGGGTCAGCGCCTTCGGCTTCGGCGGCACCAATTACCACGCGGTGCTGGCCGGTTACGGGGGCGCCGAGGAGGCCGCGCACGGGATGGAGGAGTGGCCCGCCGAGTTGTTCTGCTTCCGCGGCGGGGACCGGCGGGCGGCGGGGCGGGCGATGGCCCGGCTCGCGGCCCGGCTGGAGGAGAACGAGGCGGCCGGGCGGCCGTGGGCCCTGCGCGACCTCGCGGCGGAAGCCGCCGCCGAGGGGCAGGGCTCGGGCCCGGTGCGGGTGGCGGTCGTGGCCGGGGACCTGGACGAGCTCGTGGCCCGGCTGGAGCGGGCCCGGGGCTTCACCGCGGGCGAGGGGGTCCACGTACGGGAGGATGCGGCCGATCCCGGAAAGGTGGCGTTCCTGTTCCCCGGACAGGGCAGCCAACGCCCCGGGATGCTGGGCGAGTTGTTCATCGCCTTCCCGGCGCTGCGGGAGCTGCTGGAGACGGCTCCGCGGTCCGTGGTCTCGGCGGTGTTCCCGCCGGGCGCCTTCGGCGCCGCGGAGCGGGCGGCGCAGCGGGCGGCGGTCACCGACACCCGGGTCGCCCAGCCGGCCCTCGGGCTGGCCGGGGCGGCGGCGCACCTGCTGCTCGGGGAGCTCGGGGTACGGCCGGACTGCGTGGCCGGGCACTCGTACGGGGAGCTCACCGCGCTGTGGGCGGCCGGCGTGTACGACACGGAGAGCCTGCTGCGGCTGAGCGCGCGCCGGGCCGAGGCGATCCTGGCGGCCGCGGGGGCGGATCCGGGGTCCATGGCGGCGGTCACGGCCGCACCCGAGGAGGTACGGGAGATCGCGGAGCGGTCCGGGTGCGTGGTCGCGAACCACAACGCGCCGCGGCAGTGCGCGGTCTCGGGCCCGGCGGACTGCGTGGCCGAGGCGGTGGCGGCGCTGCGGGCGGCAGGGCTCTCGGCGGAGCCGATCGAGGTGGCGTGCGCGTTCCACAGCCCGGTGGTCGCGGGGGCGGCCGCCGCGCTGGCCGAAGAGCTGGCCGGGACGGCGGTTGCCGACGCCGCCTTCCCGGTCTGGTCGAACACCACCGCAGGTCCGTACCCCGCCGGCGCCGATGCGGTACGAAGCCTTGCCGCGCGCCAGGTCGCGGAGCCGGTCCGGTTCGTGGAGCAGGTGGAGGCCATGTACGCGTCCGGTGTCCGGACGTTCGTGGAAGCGGGGCCCGGGCGGGTCCTTTCCAGCCTCCTGGGCCGGATCCTGCGCGACCGGCCGCACACGGTGGTCCCGCTGGACGTGCCGGGCGAGCACGGCCTGTCCCGGCTGGTCACCGCGCTGGCGGAACTGGCCGCAGCGGGCGTGCCGGTGGCCCCCGAGGCCCTGTTCCGCGGCCGCGGCACGCGCCTGCCGGAGCGGGCCCCGCGGCGGCCGGGCTGGCTGGTCGACGGCCATCTGGTCCGCACCGCGGACGGTACCCCGGTGCCGGGTGGGCTGCAGCCGGCCCGTCGGGTGGCCCCGGCGGCGCCGGCCCCGGCCCCGGCGGACCGCCGCGAGGAGGCGGTCCTCGCGTACCTGCGCGGCTCCCAGGAACTGATCGAGGCCCAACGGGACGTCCTGCTGGGCTTCCTGGGCGTCGGCTCGCCTGCGGCACGGCCGTCGGCCGAGGCTCCCGGGCGCCCGTGGCCGGCCGCGGTGGACGCGCTTCCCGCGCACGGCACGGGGTTGCCCGGCCGGGCCGCCCCAGGGCTCCGGGCCGACGCGGGCGCAGCTCCGGTACCGGCGGCCAACGGCTGGGCCGCCGCGGGCGGACAGCCTCCCCACGACGCCGGACCGGATGCCGGACCCAGGTCCGCCGACGAGGTGATGGACGTGGTCCTGGACATCGTGCACACCCGCACCGGCTACCCGCACGACATGCTCGGCCCCGAGCTGGATCTGGAGGCGGACCTGTCCATCGACTCCATCAAGCGCGTCGAGATCATCGGCGCCCTGGCCGACCGGATCGGACTCCCCCAGGACCCCGACGGCTCCGCCGGGTCCGCCTTCGAGGAACTCTCCCGCCTCAAGACCCTGAGCGGCATCGTCGACTGGGTCACGTCCCGCACGGCAGCCCCGGCCGGCGGCCTCACGGCGGGTGCAGCCGGCCCGGCGGGCGCACGCGAGCCCGCGGCGGATCCGGCCTGCGGCCGCGCGGGCAGTGCCGCCGGCCGGGCGGGCGTGGACGGCGGCGGCCACTCGCCGACGGCATCCGAACCGGCCGGGTCCACAGCCGGCGCCCTCTCCGGCGCGGCCGAGCCCGCCGGTTCGGCGGCGGCCCACGCCATGGTGGGTGCACCGGGATCCGACGAGCCCCTGGCGGGTGGCGCCCACGCACCCGCAGGGTCCGCCGCCCACGGGCAGCCCGGGGTCGGCACGGCCGGTTCCGGGGGGTCGGCCGCTCGCGGGATCGTGGCCGGGGTGAGCGGGCCGGTGGCGGGCAGGGGGCTCGGCCACGGGCACCCGGGGGACGGGGCCGCCGTGGGCCTCGCGGCGGGCGCGGTGCGGCGGTTGCGGGTGGAGGACGTGAGCGTGGCCGGTGTGGTCGTGGAGCCGGAGGCGCTGCGGGGGTTGCGGGTCGGGGTGGTCGACGACGGGCAGGGGGTGTCGGCCGCGCTCGGCACGGCATTGCGGGGGCACGGCGCCGAGGTGCGCGTCCTCGCCGAGGCGGACGCCGAGGGCGCTGCCGGGCTCGACGGGATCGTCGACCTCTCCGGGCTGCGGGCCGGCGCCGAGCCGGTGCTGCCCGGCGCGTTCCCCGCACTGCAGCGCGCCCTGACCGGCGGGGTCCGCCGGCTCCTGCTCGCCACCACGCCCGGCGGAACCCCCGGCGCCGGTCTGCACGGCTTCGCCCGCAGCGCGGCGCTCGAGTTCCCGGGCAGCCTGATCCGCGCCGTGGAGGTCGACGCCAAGGAGGACCCCGAGCGGGTCGCCGCGCAGCTCCTGGCCGAGCTGGGCGACGTGCACGGCGAAGGCTCCTCCGTGGGCTACACCGCCGACGGGGTCCGGATCACCCGCCGCCCGGTGCCCGCTCCCCTGGCCGCCGCCGACGGGACGCCACCGCTCGACGCCCGGTCCGTGGTCCTGCTGACCGGCGGGGCCCGCGGGATCACCGCCCGGACCGCCCTCGCACTGGCCCGCGCCACCGGATGCCACGTCGAGCTGGTCGGACGTACACCGCTGCCCGCCGCCGGGGCGGACCGCTTCGCCCGGGCGACCGACCGCGTCGCACTGCGCGCCGCCCTCATCGCCGACGGCCTCCGCAAGCCCGCCGAGATCGAGGCCGCGGCCTCGCGGATCCTCGCCGAGCGCGAGGTACGGGCCACCCTGTCCGCGCTCGACGCCGTGGCGGCCTCCGTCCGCTACCACCGCGCCGACGTCACCGACGAGCAGGCCGTACGGGCCGTCGTGGCCGACGTACGGGAGCGGCACGGCCGGCTCGACGGCATCGTGCACGGCGCCGGGGTGCTGCACGACGGGCTCCTGCGCGACAAGCGACCGGCCGCCTTCGCCGAGGTGTTCACCACGAAGGTGACCGGCGCCCGCAACCTCGCGGCCGTGGCCGCCGAGCACGGACCGGGGCCCGCGCCGCGGTTCCTGGCCCTGTTCGGCAGCGTCTGCGGGGTGTACGGCAACCGCGGCCAGACGGACTACGCCGCAGCCAACGACGCCCTCGACTCGCTGGCGCACGCCTGGTCGGCGTTCCTGCCGGGCCGGGTGCTGTCCGTCGACTGGGGTCCCTGGGCCGCGGAGGCGGGCGGGATGGTCACGCCGGAGCTGGAGCGCGCGTACGCCCGGCGCGGGGTCCCGCTGCTCTCCGCGGAGGCCGCCACCGCCGCGTTCCTCGCCGAGCTGGCGTACGGAACCGACGTCCAGGTGGTCCTGACGGCCCGGGAGGGCGAGGGCGATGAGTGAGCGCGTGCACGGGGCGGGGCGGGGCCCGCGGCCGACCGACGCGGCGATCGTCGGGATGGGCGCGGTGTTCCCGGGGGCACCGGACCTGGCCGCGTACCGCCGCAATCTGCTGGCCGGTACGGATGCCATCGGCGAGGTGCCGCCCGGGCGCTGGGATCCGGAGGTGTACTACGACCCGGGCAGCTCGGCCGGGCCCGCGGCCGGCGACCGGTTCTACTGCCGGCGGGGCGGTTTCATCGACGGCCTGGCCGCCTTCGACCCGACCCGGTTCGGGATCATGCCGGCCGCCGTGGAGGGGGCCGAGCCGGACCAGATGCTGGCCCTGCACGCGACGGCCGAGGCGATCGCCGACGCGGGCGGCGAGGACCGGCTGCCCGCCGACCGCTCGCGGATCGGGGTGGTGCTGGGGCGCGGCGGGTTCATGGGCGTGGCCACGGCCCGGCTGGACCAACGGGTCCGCACCGCCCACCAGTTGGCGCAGACCCTGCGCGAGCTGGCGCCCGAGCTGGGCGAGCAGCGGATCGCCGCGGTGCGCGCCGCCTTCCAGGATGCGCTGGGGCCGGAGCGCCCCGACGCCTCGATCGGGCTCGTGCCGAGCTTCACCGCAGCCCGGACGGCGAACCGGCTCGACTTCAGCGGCCCCGCCTACACGCTCGACGCGGCCTGCGCCTCCTCGCTGCTGGCGGTGGACCAGGCGGTGGGGCTGCTGGCCGGCGGGCGCTGCGACGCGGTGGTCGCGGGGGCCGTGCACCACTGCCACATCGCCACGCTGTGGAGCGTGTTCACCCAGCTGCGGGCGCTCAGCCCGAGTGAGCGGATCCGTCCGTTCGACCGGCTGGCCGACGGGACCCTGCTCTCCGAGGGGACCGGGGTGGTGCTGCTGAAGCGGCTGGCGGACGCGGAACGGGACGGCGACCGGATCTACGCGGTGATCCGTGGTACGGGCGTGGCCGGCGACGGCCGGGCCGCGAGCCTGATGAGCCCGCTGGTCGCCGGCCAGGTACGGGCCCTGGAGCGGGCCTGGCGCGAGGCCGGTCTGGACCCGCGGGCGCCCGATGCGCTGGGCCTGCTGGAGGCGCACGGCACGGGGACCCCGGTCGGTGATGCCGCCGAACTGGACACCCTGGCCCAGGTGTTCGGTCCGCCCGAGGTCGCCGGGCCGGGCGGCATCGGGTTCGGCTCGGTGAAGTCGATGCTCGGGCACACGATGCAGGCCTCCGGCATGGCCGGGCTCATCAAGGCGGCGCTCGCGGTGTACGAGGGGACGCTGCCGCCGACCCTGCACCTGACGGATCCGCACCCGGACCTGGCCCGGACCCGGATGCGTCCGATCACGCAGGCGGAGCCGTGGGAGAGCGGGCCGGCGCCGCGCCGGGCGGGGGTCAACGCGTTCGGCTTCGGCGGTATCAACGCGCACGTGGTGCTGGAGGAGGCTCCGGGAGCCGCCCGCCCGGCGCCACCGGTACGCCGCTTCCTGCCGCTGGGCGCCGCGGGCCCGCCGGTGGTCGCCCCAGGCGGGCGGGACGACGTACTCCTGCTCGCGGCGGAGAGTCCGGCGGAGCTGGCGGAGCTGCTCGCCGCGGGGGCGGGAGCCGCGGGTGCAGGAGCCGGACCCGCGGGTGACGGGCCGTGCCGGCTGGCCGTGGTCGGGCCGACACCGCAGCGGCTCGCGCTGGCCGGGAAGGCGGTGGCGCGCGGCCGGGCCTGGCGGGGCTGCGGGGACGTCTGGTTCACACCGGAGCCCCTGGGCGGCCGGGTGGCCTTCCTGTTCCCGGGTCTGGAACCGGAGTTCGCACCGGTCGTGGACGATGTCGCGGAGCGGCTCGGCTTCCCCGCGCCACGGCTGAACCGGGGCGGGGAGCTGATGGAGCGCGCCCTCGACGCGATCGCCGCGGGACGGTTCTTCGCCCGGGTCCTGGCGGAACTGGGCATCGAGGCCGATGTGCTGGCGGGCCACAGCCTGGGCGAGTGGGCGGCGATGGTCAGTGCCGGCATGTATCCGCAGGACGCGGCGGACTCCTTCCTCGATTCGCTGCGGCCGGATTCGCTCAAGGTCCCCGACCTCGTCTACGCGGCGCTCGGGTGTGGGGCGGCCCGCGCGGAGGCGGCGCTGCACGGCGTGGCAGGGGTGGTGGTCAGCCATGACAACTGCCCCCACCAGTCGGTGGTCTGCGGGGACCCCGCCGGGGTGGGCCGGGTCCTGGAGCGGCTGCGTTCGCAGGGCGTACTCGGCCAGGAACTGCCGTTCCGTTCCGGTTTCCACACGCCGATGTGGGAGCCGTACCTCGGGCAGGTCCGCTCCGCGTTCGACCGGCTGCCGGTGCGGGCGGGGGCGGCGGCGGTGTGGTCGGCGACGACGCTCGCGCCCTTCCCCGCCGGCGCGGATGCCGTCCGGGACCTGGTCGTGCGGCACCTCCTGGAGCCGGTCCGCTTCCGGGAGCTGACGCTGCGGCTGTACGAGGACGCGGGCGTCCGGAGTTTCGTCGCGCTGGGGCCGGGCAGCCTGAACGGCTTCGTCGAGGACACCCTCCGGGACCGCCCCCACCTGTCGGTGGCCACCTCCTCCCCGCGGCTCGCGGGCCTGCCCGCCCTGCGCCGCACCTGCGCCGCGCTCTGGACCGAGGGCCACGCCCCGCACTGGGCCCGCCTGTCTCCGGACCCGGCCGCCGCAACGCCGACCGCCCCGGGCCGGGCCGCCCCCGGCCGGGCCGTCGCGCTGGACCTCGGGTCACCGTTGGTCCGGCTCGGCGAGCGGGCCCGCATCGCCTTCGGCGGCCTGGCCGCCCGGCCGGTGGGGGTCGATCGGCCGGAGGGTGGCGATCGGCCGGACGGGGACGACCGGCCGGGGATGCTGTCCGCGCTGGACACCGTCCTCGCCGAAACCCGCGCGGCCGCGCAGGCCGTCACCGAGGCCTGGTCGACCGTACGCGGGTCGGCCCGCAGCACCGCTGCCGGTCCGCCGCCCGGCCCCGTCGCCCCGCATGCCCCGGGCCGGCTGCCCGGGACGCCTCCGGGCGCGGCCGTACCCGTCCCGCGCGCGGGGTCCGCCGCTCGTTCGGGGAGCGACCGGCTCCGGGTGTCCCTCGACGCCCTGCCCTACGTGCGCGACCACTGCGTGTACCTGCAGCCCGACGGCTGGCCCGAGGACTCCGACCGGTTCCCCGTCGTGCCCATGACGACCATGCTGGAGCTGGCCGCCGACGCGGCCCGCCGGCACGCCCCGCCCGGCGCCGCCCTCATCGGCTACGACGAGGTACGGGCCCTGCGGTGGCTCCCCGCCGCACCCGCCGTCGACATCGAGGTCAGTGTCCGCAGCGAAGGGCCCGGGCGGATCCGGATCGGACTCGGCCCCTACGCCTCCGTCGTCGTCCTGCTCGGCCCGGGCCACGGGCAGCCGCCCCCGCCCGACACCACCCCGCTGCGGGATCCGCGCCCCGCCCCTGTCAGCGCCGAGGCCCTGTACCGGGACCGGTGGATGTTCCACGGCCCCCGCTTCGCGGGCGTCCACGAGGTCCGGACCGTCGGCGCCGACGGGATCCGCGGAGTGCTGCGGGCCCTGCCCGACCCGGGGGCGCTGCTGGACGCCGCCGGGCAGCTGTTCGGACACTGGATGCAGCTCGAACTGCCCGTCGACAGGCTGGTGTTCCCCGCCACCGTCGACCGCATCCGGTTCTTCGGGCCACCGCCCGCCGCCGGCGAGCTGATCTCCGCCACCGCCCGGATCCGCGAGGTACGGGACGTCACCGTGCGCGGCGACCTCGAGCTCAGCCGCACCACGGGTGAGGTGTGGGCCCGGATCGAGGGCTGGACGTACCGCCGCTTCGGCGCCGACGAGCGCGTCTGGCCGATGAAGTTCACCCCCGAGGTGTGCGGCATCGGCGAACCGCAGCCCGCCGGATGGTGCCTGGCCCGGCGCCGGTGGACTGACCCCGCCTCGCAGGAACTGGTCATGCGCCGCTACCTCGGTGCCGCCGAGCGGGCGGCGTACGAGCAGCTGCCTCCCCGTGCCCGGGCGCCGTGGCTGCTGGGCCGGATCGCGGCCAAGGACGCGCTGCGGCAGCTGCTGTGGGACGGCGGTGCGGGGCCGGTGTTCCCGGCCGAAGTCCCCGTCGGGAACGATGCCCACGGGCGACCGGTGCCCGGGGGTGCGCTGGCCTCCGGCTTCCGGCTCTCCCTCGCGCACAAGGACCGGATCGCCGTCGCCGTCGCCCACCGGTCCCTGGCGGTGGGGATCGACGTGGAGCCGGTGACCGCCGACCCCGACGCGCTGATCCGGATCGCACTCGCCCCGGACGAACTCTCCTTGGCCGAAGCCCTGTCCGCCCGCGAGGGGACCGGCCTGCCGGGCGCGCTCACCGCTCTGTGGTGCGCCAAGGAGGCCGCAGCCAAGGCTGCGGGCACCGGCCTCGGCGGCCGCCCGCGCGCCTGGCGGACGGTGGAGGGCCCGGGCTCCGGCTCCGGCTCCGGCTCCGGCGGGCTGCGGGTGCTGTCCCCCGACGGGCATCCGTACGCCGTCCGTACGTCCCTCCTGCCCGACGGCCACGTCGTCGCCTGGACCACCCACCCCGCGGCGCCCGGCCGCACCCCCGTCCCCATCACCCTCACGGAGACCAGCCATGGCCACTGACATCCTCGCCGAGATCACCGGCATGCTCGTGGAGATCGTCGGCGACGAGTTCCTGCTTGCCGAGGAGGTCACGATGAAGACCAGGTTCAACGAGGATCTCGCCCTGGAGAGCATCGAGTTCGTCGCCCTCGCCGAGCTGCTCCACCATCGCTACGGCGCCGAAGTCGACCTCATGGGCTTCCTCGCCGAGAAGGACATGGACGCCATCCTCGCCATGTCGGTCGGTGAACTGGTCACGCACATAGGCCGGGTCACCCATGCCTCCCTCGCCCGGGCGGCGGCCACGCCGCCCGCCTCGGCCGGCTGAGCCCGCCATGGCCTTCGTCCACGCGAACTCGCTCCGCTTCCACGTCCAGCGGCTCCCGGCCGCCGGCCCGGACGGGACCCCCACCGACCGCACCGACCGCCCCGATCAGCCCGTCGTCGTGTTCCTGCACGGACTGGTCGTCGACAACCTCTCCTCCTTCTACTGCCCCCTCGCCCTCCCCGCGGCCCGTGCGGGCCACGAGGTGGTCCTCCACGACCTGCGCGGCCACGGCCGCACCGAACGCCCCGCCACCGGCTACGACAGCCGCACCGCCGTACGGGACCTCCTCGCGCTGCTCGGCGCACTGGGACTCGGGCACCGCCGCGTGCACCTGGTCGGCAACAGCCACGGCGGCACGCTCGCCCTGCACGCCGCGCTCGTCCGGCCGGACCTGGTGGCCGGGCTGACCCTGCTCGAGCCCCCGCTCAGCGGGGCCTGGGTGGAGAACATGGTGGACACGCTGTCCGCAGCCGCCCTGAGCCTGGAGGGCAGTGCGGTACCCACCGAACTGCTCGGCCTCAGGCTGCGCAAGGCCGCCCATCTGACGGCGATCGCCGACGAGCTCCTCAACCGGACGAGCCTGATCGACGACATCGCGGCCAGCCGCACCTTCACTCCCGCCGACTACGCCCGGCTGCGCTGCCCCCTCCTGATCGTGTGCGGAGAGCACTCCGAACTCGTCGCGGGAGCCGAAGAGCTGGCCCGGCACGCGACGCAGGCGAGCACCACATTGCGGATCCTGCCGGGGCTCGGGCACGACGTGCTGAAGGAGAGCAGCGGGGCCCTGCGGGAGACCGTGCTGGCCCACCTCGGGGCGACGGCCGCGGTGACGGCCGCGCGGGCGGGAGCGCTGGTGCCATGAGGGTGCTCTTCACGGTGCCGCCGCTGGCCGGACACGTCAATCCGACCGTGGCCGTCGGAGCCGAACTCGCCGCCCGGGGGCACCAGGTCGCCTGGGCCGGGCCGGCCGGGGCGCTGGCCCGGCTGCTGCCCGCGCACGCCCGGATCCTGCCGGCCGGCGAGGAGACGGGCGGCGGCTATGCGGCGCTGCACGACCGCTGGCGGGATCTGCGCGGGGTGGGGGCGCTGCGCTTCCTGTGGGAGGAGGCGCTGATTCCGCTGGCCCGGGCGATGGTGCCGGGGGTGACGGACGCGGTGCGCGGCTTCGCGCCGGACCTGATGGTCGCCGATCAACAGGCCCTCGCCGGGCCGGTGGTCGCGCGCCGGCTCGGGATCCCCTGGGCCACCTCCGCGAGCACCTCCGCCGAGCTGACGCGGCCGTTCGCGGACTTCCCGAAGGTCGGGGAGTGGGTCGACGAGCAGATCTCCGGGTTCCTCACCGAGTGCGGGGCGGACGCGACGGCGGGCGCGAACGGAGCCGGGGGGCCGGACGGGGCGGGCTGGGACCCGCGGTTCTCCGAACGCCTCGTCCTGGTGTTCTCGACACCCGAACTCATCGGCACGGAGGACGGCTTCCCGCCGCACTACGCGTTCGTCGGCCCTGCCTTCGGGACCCGGCCGCACCCGCCCGGTTTCCCCTGGCAGCGGCTCGACCCGGAGCGCCGCCGGGTCCTGGTGTCGCTGGGCACCCTCAACCAGGAGGCCGGCGGCCGGTTCTACGGGGCGGTGCTGGGCGCTGCCGAGCGGCTGGCGGACGAGGTGCAGCTGGTGCTCGTGGCGCCCGCGGCCCTGATCGGGGCCGTGCCCGGGAACGTGCTGCTGATGGAGCGGGTGCCGCAGCCGGAGCTGCTCCCCCATCTGGACGCGGTGGTCTGCCACGGCGGCCACAACACCGTCTGCGAGGCACTCGCGTACGGGCTTCCGCTGGTGGTCGCGCCGATCCGGGACGACCAGCCGATCGTGGCCCGCCAGGTCGTCGGGGCCGGGGCCGGGGTGCGGGTCCGGTTCGGCAGGACTCGTACCGAAGAACTGCGGGACGCGCTCACGGCCGTGCTGGACGACCCCGGCCCCCGCCGGGCCGCCCGGCGGATCCAGGCCTCCTTCGCCGCGGCGGGCGGAGCCTCCGCCGCGGCCGACCGGTTGGAGAAGCTGCTGTGACATCCCTGATCCGTCCGACGGCCCCGATGCCGACGCCACGGCTCGCCCTTCGCGGAGTCCCGTGGACCTCCGCCGTGCTGCTGGCCGCGCTCGGTGCGGGCACCGTACGCGCCCGGCGGCGGCTGCGGGCCCTCCCGGTGCTGCCCGCGCCCGCGATCGCTCCGGCCGCATCGGCCGGTCTGCCGCGCACCGCCGGGTGGCGGCTGCTGACCGTGCAGGGCGTGGAACCCGATGCGGCGACGTTCCTGACCGCCTGTGCGTACGCCGACCGGGAGGGGCTGCGGGTGCTGGACCTGCTGCCGGCCGATCTCGCCGCCGAGCGTGCCCTGGGGCTGCTGCGCCTGGTCGACCCGGCCGGCTACCGGCAGGACCGGCTCGGCGAGGGGCGGGGCGCCGGGTATGCGGTGCTCGTGGCCGAGGAGGTGCTCGCGCGGGCCGGGGTGGATCCCGGCTCGCCCCGGCGCGATCCTGCGGAACTCCAGGCGCTCGTCCGCCGCTTGAAGGAGTTCGCGGCCGACGCCACCGGTCTGGCCGTCGCCCCGGCGCTGAGCTCCGGGCGCCCCGGCCTCGAGACCACCGGCCAGGGGCGGGTCGCCGAGCTGCGGGCCCAGGGGTTGGCGCCGGGTGCGCTGGCCGCCGCCCAGCTCGCCGGGCTGGCGGTGCTGGCGGGTGCGGTACTGCGCCAGGGCCGCTGGGGCGCGGCGGCGGCCGGGCTGTACTGGCTCCAGCCGTACCTCGCCCTGGGCGGGCGTGGCGCCCCGCTGCGCCCCGCCGACCTGGCCCGGGCGACCGCCGCCCGGCCGGTGCACTCCCTCGCCGCCGGCCTGCGCACGGCCGCCGCGGCCGCCCGTACGCCGCGCGGCGCGGCGGACACCGCGCGGGCGGCGTCGTACCGGGCCGACCTGGCCGACGGGATCGACCGGTTCTTCGAACCGCGCCGCCCGGACTGCCCCTGGTGCGGGTCCCGGCAGCTCACCGTCCGGGTCCGGGTGCCCGACCTGCTGCAGGGCAAGCCCGGCCGGTTCACCCTGGAGCAGTGCGGGGACTGCGGGCACGTCTTCCAGAACCCCCGACTGACGCCGGAGGGACTGGAGTTCTACTACCGAGATTTCTACGACGGCCGCGGCGGGGAGGGCGCGGGCACGGTCTTCGGCCGGCTCGGTGCGTCGTACCGGGCGCGCGCCGAGATGCTCCGCCCGTACGGGGCCCCTGCTTCCTGGCTGGACGTCGGCACCGGGCACGGGCACTTCTGCAACGCCGCGCGGGCCGTGTGGCCCGGTACCCGCTTCGACGGGCTGGACATGGGCGACGGGGTGCTGGGGGCCGAGCGGCGCGGCTGGGTGGCCACCGGATTCCAGGGCCAGTTCCCGGAGTTCGCGGCGAAGCTGGCCGGCCGGTACGAGGTGGTCAGCATGTACCACTACCTGGAGCACACCCGGGACCCGCTCGCCGAACTGGACACGGCGGCCGAGGTGCTGGCCCCCGGCGGGCACCTGGCCATCGAGCTCCCCGATCCGGATTCGCGGATGGCGCGGCTGCTGGGACCGGCCTGGCTGCCCTGGTTCCAGCCGCAGCACCAGCACCTGATCCCGGCCGCGAACCTGCGGGAGGCGCTGGCCGACCGGGGGTTCACCGTCCTGGCCGAGGAGCACGGCGCAGCCCACCAGGGCAACGACTTCTTCGGCGCGGTGGCGCTGACCGCGACGCGGCTGGCCCCGGATCCGGACCGCCCGTGGGGTCCCCCCGCCACGCCGCGCAGCCGGGCCCTGGCCGGTGCCGTACGGGTGGCGGCACTGCCCTGCTTCGCCGGCGCGGCGGTGCTCGACGCACTGCGCACGGCCGCGGCCCGGCGCGCGGACGGCGGGAACGCCTACCGGATGCTGGCCCGCCGGGAGGGACCGTGACCGCGGCCCCCGCCCACACCGACGGACCGGGCGGGCAGGGCGGGACCGGTGCCCCGGCCGGGCAGGACCCCGCCGGACGGGACACCTCCGGACAGGACATCGCCCGGCGGGCCACCGCCGACCCGCTGTTCCGGCTCGTCGCCTACGCTCTGGAGGCCGCGCACGGACGGCCCCCGGCGGCCGTCTGGAGCGCCCCGTACGCCTTCCACCTCGGATCGCCGGGGCTGGTGGCGGCGGCGGGCTGGCCGGTGGCGGCCGCTGCGGCGCCGCGCAGCGACGGCCTGGTGCGGCTCAGCTCCCTGGGGCACCCCGCCGACAGCTGTGACGTTCCTCTGGTGCTGTCCGGGCCGGCGCCCTCGATGCCCGCCTGGGCCGCCCGGCCGTACACGGTGCTGCGGGCCCTGGCCCGAGCCGGGTACGGCCGCGGCGGGACGGATCTGCACGTGCAGGGTTCCCTGACGGCCGCCGCCGGGCTGGCCACCGCGGAGCCGGCCGACTGCGCGGTGGCGCTCGCGGTGGTCGACGCCCACACACCGCCGGGCACGGACCCGGACCGTGCGCAGCTGGCCCGGCTGCTGGCGGGCGCGCTGCCGGACGGCGACGAGGCGCTGCGCCGGGCGGTGTTCTTCGCCCGCCGGGGCGAGGCGCTGTCGGCGGGCCGGGATCCGGCGCGGCCGCACCGGTACGTCGCCTTCGACCCGGCGGCTTCGAACGCGCGGCTGGTGCTGCTGGCCGTACGCACGGATCCGCACCACCCGGACCTGCGGGCGGCGCTGGCGCAGGCCGTGGCCTGCGCCAGCCGGGCGGGGGCGCTGAGCGCCTGGCCCCCGGGGCTGCCCGGGCCGCGGCCGGGGCGGAGCGTCCTGGTGCTGCTGCCCGAGGAGCGTCTGGCGGCCGTGCGGGCCGCGGTCGCGGAGGACTTCCGCGGCCGGGGACGGCCGGTACCCCGCTTCCTGAACATCGCCGTGGCCGGTGCGGCCCGGCGGGAGGAATGAACCACCGATCCCGAGGAGGAACCGCTCATGCCCTCACCCAAGGCCGTCGCGAGACGAAGGACCCGTAGGTCCGCGCTCGTGGCCGCACTCGGCGCGCTCGGCCTGCTGGGCGCCTTCACCGTGGCCAACTCGCAGGCAGCGGACGGCAGTACGGATCCGACCCGGCGGGCGACCGCCGCCGCGGGGCTGCCGGCGTACGACCACGTGGTGGTCGTCGTATACGAGAACAAGCAGTACGGCGAGATCATCGGCAGCGCGAACGCCCCGTACATCAACCAGCTGGCGAACGGCGGCGCGAGCCTGACCGGTATGAAGGCGCTGACGCACCCCAGCCAGCCGAACTACTTCAACCTGTTCTCCGGCGCCACCCAGGGCATCACCGGGGACGGCTGTTACACCCCGCAGTCGATGACCGCCGCGAACCTCGGCCAGGAGCTGATCGCGGCCGGGAAGACCTTCGCGACGTACAACGAGGACCTGCCCGCCGAGGGGTCCACGGCCTGCACGAACGGCCAGTACGCGCAGAAGCACAATCCGTGGTTCGCCTTCAAGAACGTTCCGCTCACCACCGGCAAGACCTGGGCGCAGTTCCCGCAGAACAACTTCGCGGCGCTGCCGAACCTGTCGTTCGTCGTCCCCAACCAGTGCAACGACATGCACTCGTGCTCGGTCAACGCGGGAGACACCTGGACGAAGAACAACCTCGACGCCTACGCCCAGTGGGCGAAGGCCAACAACAGCCTGCTGGTGCTGACGTGGGACGAGGACAACTACCTCGGCTCCAACCAGATCGCGACCGTGTTCTCCGGGGCGAACGTCAAGACCGGCAAGTACGCCACCGCCTACAGCCACCACCATCTGCTGCGCACCTTCGAGGACCTGTTCGGCACGGCGACGCACGCGGGGAACGCGGCGAACGTGCAGCCGATCAGCGAGGTGTTCACCGGCTCCACGGACCCCACGCCCACGCCGACACCCACGCCGACGTCCACTCCGACGCCCACTCCGACCCCGACGCCCACTCCGACGGCCGGCGCCCTGCAGCTCGCCGACCCCGGCCCGCAGAGCTGCAAGTTCAACCAGTCCTGCACCATCCAGCTCACCGCGAGCGGTGGCAGGCCGCCGATCCGGTACTCCGCCACCGGTCTGCCGTGGGGACTGACCGTCGACGCGGGCACCGGCCGCATCAGCGGCAAGCCGTGGGCGAGCGGCACCGTGCAGGTGACGGCCACCGCCACCGACTCGGCCGGGGCGAGCGCGAGCACCACGTTCGCGCTGGCCCTCACCTGGTTCTGACCGGCGCGGACACCGGCCGGGCGAGGTGCAAGCGGGTGTGGAAGCTGCCCGCCGACTCCTTCCCGGCCGGGTCCTCGCCCAGTGCCGTGACGGTGGCGACCGCACGCTGCTGCTCTCCGGGATCCGTGAAGCGCCGCTGGGGGTTCGTGCCCTCGGCGCGCTCCACGGTGAGCCCGTAGGACTCCAGGCAGCCGGCGATCGCCCGGTAGTCGTGGGTGCGCAGGACGAAGGCGGCCACCGGCACCGGCCGGCCGACGGCTGTGAGCAGCCGGGCGAACGTGCGCTCGGTGAGGAAGCTGGTGCCGCCGGTGATGGTGATCAGGCCGACGCCGGCCGCGGAGCGCCGCAGCCGGTCCCCCGGCTCGGCGGTCTCCAGGTTCACGCAGTACCCCTCGTCGAGCAGGCCGGCGGCCACCGCGTAGTCCACCGCGGGGCGCGAGACGTCGATGCCGATGGCCCGCACGGCCTCGGGACGGCGTCGGGCGGCGTAGAAGTCGCGGTCACGGCTGATGAGTTCGGCGGTGGTCAGTCCGGCCGCCTCGGGCGAGGTGTAGCGCGCGTACAGCTGCGGCAGGGTCACGTCGTGGTTCACGAGGGCCGCGTTGATCCCGTACGAGCAGCACACGTCGAGCATCGTCCGCCGTCCGGCGTCCAGTTCGCCGGCCAGGGCGCGGAACACCGGCTGGGCGTGGGCGGGTGTCTGGTATCCGTACGGCCCGAGAGCGGTGAAGTACCCGCGGGGGTCCGGGAGCACGTAGGCGTCGTCGAAGCTGGTCATGTCTGCTGTGGTCATCGGTCGGACGTCTCCCTGGTCCAGGACGTGGCTCGGCGGTTCAGTCGTATCCCGCCGGACGAGGTGCCTGAAAGGCCGCCGATCCGGCCAGCGGCGCGCGTCCGCGCTTCCGTGTCCGGCGGGCCGTCGCAGCGTAGGGTCGGGCCATGGCGGAGGCACGGCGGACTCTCGAAGGCAAGGTCGCCCTGGTGGCCGGGGCGACGCGGGGCGCGGGCCGGGGCACCGCGGTCCAGCTGGGCGCGCAGGGCGCGACGGTGTACGTGACGGGGCGCAGTACGCGCGGCAGTCGTTCGGAGTACGACCGGCCGGAGACCGTCGAGGAGACGGCGGAGCTGGTCACGGCAGCGGGCGGGCAGGGCATCGCCGTGGTCGCGGACCACCTGGTGCCGGCGCAGGTGGAGGCGCTGGTCGGGCGGATCGACGCCGAGCAGGGGCGCCTGGACGTGCTGGTGAACGACATCTGGGGCGGCGAGCGGCTCTTCGAGTGGGACAGCACGGTGTGGGAGCACGACCTGGACAACGGGTTGCGCATCCTGCGGCTCGCGGTGGAGACCCACGCCGTCACCAGCCATTTCGCGCTGCCGCTGATGCTGCGCACGCCGGGCGGGCTGGTGGTGGAGATGACGGACGGCACGGCCGAGTACAACGCGGCCAACTACCGCGTCTCGTTCTTCTACGACCTCGCCAAGTCGGCAGTCCTGCGGATGGCGTTCGCGCTCGGGCACGAACTGGGGACGCGCGGCGCGACGGCGGTGGCACTGACGCCGGGCTGGCTGCGCTCGGAGATGATGCTGGACAACTTCGGGGTGGGCGAGGCGAACTGGCGGGACGCGCTGGCCAAGGTCCCGCACTTCGCCATCTCCGAGACCCCGTCGTACGTCGGGCGGGCGGTCGCGGCGCTGGCCGCGGACCCGGAGGTCTCCCGCTGGAACGGGCAGTCGCTCTCCAGCGGGCAGCTGGCCCGGGTCTACGGGTTCACGGACCTCGACGGCAGCCGGCCGGACGCCTGGCGGTACCTGGTCGAGGTCCAGGACCCGGGCCTCCCGGCGGATGTGACCGGATACCGCTGAGCGTGCCGGCCGGTCGGGCCGCTCCGGCGGCCTTCAGGGCAGCCGGAGTTCGCGGGCGGCACCGAGCGGGGCGAAGAACCGCTCCACGTCGGCGTCGGAGACATCGGCGAGCGCGGCCGGGGACCACCGGGGGTTGCGGTCCTTGTCGACGACCTGGGCCCGGATGCCCTCCACCAGGTCGGACGCGCGCAGCGCGTTGCAGGACACCCGGTACTCCTGGACCAGCACCTGCTCCAGCGGGCCCAGGGCGCGGGCCCGGCGGACCGCGGCGAGGGTGACCTTGAGGGAGGTCGGCGACTTGGCCAGGAGCGTCTCCGCGGCCTCCTTGGCGGCCGGATCGCCCTCGGTCAGCAGCCGTTCGACGATCTCCTCGACGGTGTCCGCCGCGTAGCAGCGGTCGATCCAGTCGCGCCGGTCGGCCAGTTCCCCGGGGGCGGGGTTCCCGGAGAACTGCGGCAGCACCTCGGCTGCGGGCGATCCTGAGAGGGCCCTCGTCAGTTCCGGCAGCCGGCCGGCGGGCACGAAGTGGTCGGCGAGTCCGCACAGCAGCGCGTCGGCGGCGCCCACGGCCGTTCCGGTGAGCGCGAGGTGGGTGCCGAGCAGGCCGGGGGCGCGGCCGAGCAGGTAGGTCCCGCCGACGTCCGGGACGAAGCCGATGCCGGTCTCGGGCATGGCGACGCGGGAGCGCTCGGTGACGACGCGGACGCTGCCGTGGGCCGAGACGCCGACGCCGCCGCCCATCACGATGCCGTCCATGAGGGCGACGTACGGCTTGGGGTAGCGGGCGATCCGGGCGTTGAGCCGGTACTCGTCGCGCCAGAAGTCTGCGGAAGCGCTGGTTTTGGCCTTGGCGTCGTCGTGTATGGCCCGGATGTCCCCTCCGGCACACAGGCCGCGTTCGCCGGCGCCGCGGATCAGGACCTGGTCGACGCCGGGGTCCTGCTCCCAGGCGCGCAGTGCCGCGTCGATCCGCAGCACCATGGGGTGGGTGAGGGCGTTGAGGGCCCTGGGACGGTTGAGGGTGATCAGCCCCGTCCGGCCATCGGTGGCGAGCAGGACCGTGTCGTCGACGGCTTCTTCGGTCTTCACACCGGCCAGTATGTAGCGTGGGTGGGCATGCGGAAGATCATTCTGATGAGTGCGGTCTCCCTCGAAGGCTTCTTCGAGGGGCCCGAGCGGCAGATCGACTGGCACCTCGTCGACGACGAGCTGCATCAGCACTTCAACGACGAGACCCGCGCGATGGGCGGCTTCCTGGAGGGCCGCGTCACGTACGAGCTCATGGCGGGGGTCTGGCCGACCGCCGATGCCGACCCCGCCGTCAGCGGGCCGATGGCCGAGTTCGCCGGCATCTGGCGGGACATGCCGAAGTACGTGTACTCGCGCACGCTGCAGCAGGCCGACCTCGGCTGGAACTCCACGCTCGTGCGGGACGTCGTCCCGGCGGAGGTCGCCGCGCTCAAGGCGGCCCCGGGTGGCGACCTGGTGCTGAGCGGAGCCGATCTCACCGCCTCGTTCCTGCGCCACGACCTGGTGGACGCCTACCGCCTCTACGTGCAGCCGGTGCGCATCGGCCGCGGCAAACCC
This sequence comes from Streptomyces katrae, assembly GCF_000717655.1. GTDB lineage: Bacteria > Actinomycetota > Actinomycetes > Streptomycetales > Streptomycetaceae > Streptomyces > Streptomyces katrae_B. Next base: position 155,783 of record NZ_JNZY01000015.1, on the reverse strand, counting down.
CTGTTCCCGCCGACCCCCGCCCGGGTACCGCTCCGCCTCGAGGGCACCCGTACGTTCGGCAACGGCGTCGTACAGCTCCGGTACGGGCGCCCGTAGGACGCCCCACGCTCACAGCCCGCGCGGGTGCGCTCCGGGCGTGTGGCCGAAGGCCCGCCGGAAGACGTCGATGAAGGCGCTCGCGGAGGACCAGCCGCAGCGGTGCGCGACCGCGGTGACCGGGGTGCCGACGGCCAGCAGCCGCAGCGCCCGGTGCAGCCGCAGCTGGGTGCGCCACTGCGGGAAGGTCATGCCCAGCTCGGCGCGGAACAGCCGGCTCAGCGTCCGCTCGCCCGCCCCGGCGCCCGCCGCGGCGCTCAGCGCGGCCAGGCCGCGGGAGTCCGCCGGATCGGCGTGCAGCAGGGCGCACACCGCCGCCAGCCGGGGATCGGCGGGCGCGGGCAGGTGCAGCGGCTGCAGCGGCGAGGCCCGCAGCTGGTCGAGCAGCACCCCGAGCATCCGGCGGCGCTGTGGGCTGTCGTCGTCGGGGGCTCGCGTGTAGGCCAGGATCAGCTCCCGCAGCAGCGGTCCGACGGCGATCACGGCGGGGGTGTCGAGGGACAGCGGGTTGAGGTGGGTCGGCAGCCCGACGGAGTGCAGGTCGGTCCGCCCGTACGCACGGTGCTCGTGCACCGTCCCGGCGGGGATCCACAGCGCGCGGGTCGTGGGCGCCACCCACGTACCGGCATCGGTGGTGATGGACAGCACGCCGGAACCGGCATAGGCGATCTGGTGGTCGTCGTGCCGGTGCGGGTCGATCCCGACGCCCGTGTCGAGCTCGCGGACGCTGGTCGCGGCCCGGGGAGTGTGGCGGATTTCCTGCATCACCCGGCAATTTATCGGAAGCGGGCCGCCCGCGACACCGGAGATTCTCGACCGGTGAACCCGAACCCGTCGAAAAGCGCTGCAGAGCAGCTCACCGGACCCGCCGGACGAACCGCCGCCAAGACCGCTCCGGCGCGGCGGCGCCGCATCGCCGCCTACGCGGCCGGGCATTCCTGCGTGGACGTCTACCAGGGCGCCGTCGCGGCCCTGGTCCCCTTCCTGGTCTCGGAGCGCGCGTACGGCTACGCCGCCGCCTCCGGCGTCGTGCTGGCCGCCTCGCTGCTGTCCTCCGTGGTCCAGCCGCTGTTCGGGGCGCTGACCGACCGCCGCCCGATGCCCTGGCTGATCCCGCTGAGCACGGCCGCCGCCGGGCTGGGCATCGCCCTTGTCGGCGCGGACGCCGGCTATCCGGCCACCGTCGCCGCGGTCGCCCTGTCCGGGCTGGGGGTCGCCGCGTACCACCCGGCGGCCGCCCGGCTGGTCCGCACGAGCGCGGGCGGCCCCGGGCACACGGCCATGAGCTGGTTCGCGCTCGGCGGCAACATCGGCTTCGCGTGTGCCCCGCTGCTCGTCGTGGGGGCCCTGTCGGTGCCCGGCGCGGCGGGCTGGTGGCTGCTGGCCGTCCCCGCGGCACTCGGAGTCGCACTGAACCTCCCCCGGCCGGCGCGGGACCGTACGGCCGGACCGGAGGCATCGCAGGGGGCGGGCGGCGCGGGCGCGTCGGCCGGGCCCGAGGACCGCCGGGCCTTCCTGCGGCTCTCCCTCGTGGTGGTCGTCCGGTCCGTCGCGTTCATCGGGCTGAGCACGTTCATCGCCTTGTACGTACGCGAGCGCGGCGGCGGTGAAACCGCGGGGGCGGTGGCCCTGTTCGCCCTCTTCGCCGGCAGCGCGGGCGGCACCCTGCTCGGCGGCCGGCTGGCCTCCCGCTGGGGGCGGGTCACCACCGTCCACCGGGCGTACGCGGCGGCCGCCCCCGCCGTCGCGGGCGTGCTCTTCCTGCCGCTGCCCCTGGTGTACGTCTGCGCGGCGCTGGCGGCCGCCGCCCTGTACGTGCCGTTCTCGCTCCAGGTCACGCTGGGCCAGGACTACCTGCCGGCCCGCATGGGCACGGCGAGCGGGGTCACCCTCGGCCTGACGGTCAGCGTGGGCGGCGTGGCGAGCCCCTTCATCGGCGCCGTCGCGGACGCCACCTCCGTGCGGACGGCCCTGCTCCCCCTGGCCGTTCTCCCGCTGCTGGCCTGGGCCCTGGCCCGGCGGCTGCCGGAACCCGCGCCGGGCACCTGAAGGGCGGTTGCCCGCCCGGGGGTCAGCCCTTCGGGAGGGCTCGGTGGGCCTGCCAGGCCGCCAGGGCCTGCGGCCGGGTGCCCTCCGGGTGGCGGGCGTGCCAGTCGCGCAGGAAGCGGTTGAACTCGAACTGGGAGGCGACCTCCCGGGGTTCGGCCGCCCGGGCGCGGGTGCCGTGCCAGTGGGCGACCGCCTCGGCGAGGGTGTGTCCCGCGTGCCGGGCGACGTAGTCCCGCATGAAGGCGTCGAAATGGAATCCGGGCCCGATCTCCCGGACGAAGTACTCCCGGAGCACCTGGCTGCACCGCTGGCCCTCCGGGATCACGGTGTCGCCGTCGACGGGGGCCGTGAGCTGCCGCCCTGCGCGGCGCCGGGCCCGGACCGGATCCGGCGGCCGGAGCCCGTCGAGCGCAGCGGCCAGCCGGGCCGTCAGCGCCACCTTGCCGCCCCCGGCGGACAGGCCCATCTCCCGTGCGAGCGCGGACAGTTCGGCCAGCGTCCAGTACCAGCGCGTCAGCTCCGCCCCGGTCAGCGCCGGGGTCAGGGAGGGCCGGACCTCCCCGGTATTCGTACTCATGTTCCCATACTAGTGCTCTGACCGGGAGCATTTACCGGGTTGGCGACGGGGCCGGAACCGGTATCTCGACCGGCTCCGCCACCACGCCCCCAATCCCGCGCGACCCGTGTTTCATGAGCCTGACCCGTGACGCCCGGATCCATCCGAGGAGATCCCATGACCGCCACAACCGACCGCACCCGCCCGACCCTCGACGACGGCACCGCCCTGGTCCTGATCGACCTCCAGCAGGGCATCCTGGCGCTGCCCACCACCAGGCCCGCCGCCGAGATCCTCGAGAACGGCATCACGCTCGCCGAGGCGTTCCGCGTTCACAAGCTGCCGGTCGTGCTGGTCAGGGTCGCCTGGTCGCCCGACGGCGGCGACCTGCCCACCACCGACGTCGACCGCCCGGGCCCGGCCGCCGCGCCGCCCGCCGCCTTCTCGGAGATCCCGGCCGAGCTCGCCGCCCTCGGCGACGTCGTCGTGACCAAGCGCCACTGGGGCGCCTTCACCGGCACCGAGCTCGACCTCCAGCTGCGCCGCCGCGGCATCCACCGGATCGTCCTGGCGGGCATCTCCACCAGCGTCGGCGTCGAGTCCACCGCGCGTACGGCCTGGGAGCACAGCTATTGCCTGGTCTTCGCCGAGGACGCCACCGCCGACACGGACCCCGCGTCCCACGCCCATTCGTTCGGCAAGATCTTCCCGCGCATCGGCAAGGTCAGCACGACCGCGGAGATCATCGCCGCACTGAACGGCTGACGACATCCAGCCATTCACACGTGGCCATGATCTGACGTGACATCAAATGGCCTGAATTGGTGCCGTTTCAGCTGTGGTTATGCTCATCACCCAAGTGAACGAGGACTTTCATCGATCACTTATGGGCAGAGTGGGGCGGCCGATTGACACCCCCCACGCGACCGCATGACCGGAGAACCGATGGACCACAACCTTGTCATCCAGACCCCCGCTGGTGGCCAGGAGTTCGACGAGAGCCAAGTTCCGCTCTACTACAGCCGCAAGACCGTGGAAATCCTCCACAAGTACGGCCCCGGACCAAGGGTCCATTTCCACATGGGCCTCTTCGCCCCCGGTGCGACGCCGAACACCACGGTCACCCAACGGGTGCTCAAGCGCCGCATCGTGGAGTCCCAGGAGGCCATCGTCGAGCACGCCGCACGTAGTTGGGGGGCCTACGCCACACCCCCGGGCAGCGTCCTCGACATCGGCTGCGGAGTCGGCGGCGGGTCGCTCTACTGGGCCCAGGAGCACGGTGCGACGGTCACCGGGCTCACCGTCGCGGCCGATCACATACCCGTGATCGAGGACTTCGCCCGCCAGGCGGGTGTGGGCGACCGCGTCACCCCCCTCCTGGCCGACGTGCACGCGTTCGCCGCCGACCGGAAGTACGACGCCGCGTACGCCAACGAGAGCTCCGGCTACATGGACCGCGAGCGGCTCTTCCAGGTCGTGGCCCGGTCGCTGAAGCCCGGCGGCTGGTTCGGCATCCAGGAGCACTTCATCTGCCGGCCCGAGTGGACCGAGTTCATCGACGGCTACTACAAGACGCGCCTCGGCACCCTCACCGAGTACCTCGCCGCCGCCGAGGCGGCCGGTTTCGAGCTGGAGCAGGACGAGGACGTCACCGACCGCGTCGCCGAGTTCTGGGTCCAGTCCATGGCCTGGAACACCGCCGAGCTGGATCGTGCGGAGGGCAGCGGCACCCCGTCCCACTGGTCGTGCGAGCGGCTCCGGGAGTCCGCCATCACGCACGGCAAGCTGTTCCGCATCTGGCGCGACCACGCGCTGGAGACCCGGCTCCTGCTGTTCCGTCTCGGCGGGGGCGGCTGACGATGGCACCCGCGTACGGCGAGAACACCCGTCCCTCCCGCATCGGCTGGCAACTGCCGCCGTTCTACTGGCCGTTCGAGAGGGGCCTGATCCACCCCAAGGCGGCCGAGCTCGAAGAGCGCTCCATCGCCTGGATCGATGACTTCGGACTGTACCCCGACGCCACCGAGCGCGCGTGGGGACTGGCTTCGCGCAGCGCCGACCTCGTCAGCCGGATCGTCCCCCACGGTGACGTCGAGCAGATGCTGCTCTTCGCCCAGTGGTGTTACTGGGCCTTCGCCGCCGACGACTGGCAGGACTCCGGCACCGGCGGGGGGCGCACGGCATCCGTCGTCGACCAGGGCACCCGCGTCATCCGCGCGCTCGAAGCGCCCGGCTCCGGCCTGCTGCCGGCGGGACCGCACACCGCCGCGCTGGAGGACCTGGTGGCCCGCACCCGGGTGATGCTGACCCCCTTCCAGCTGCGCCGCTTCACCGAGGGCGTACAGGAGTGGGTGCTCGGCGCCGCCTCGCAGGCCGCCCACGCCGAGCGGGGCACCATGCCGAGCCTGAACGACTTCGCGGCGACCCGGAGCTGGATCGGCGGGACCCGGTTCCTGCTGACGTGGTGCGAAGCGGCCGCCGGCATCGAGGTACCGGCCGAGGTGCTGTACTCGGCGCCCGTCCAGGCCCTGACCGAGGCCGCCGGATTCATTGTCGCGTGCGACAACGACCTGTTCTCGTACAACAAGGACGACCACCACCGGCCGCTGGAACAGAACCTGCTCAACGTGCTGGCCCGGGAGGACGGCTGTACGCCGGCTGAGGCGCTGCCCGCCGCGTACGCGCTGCGGGACCGGTCGGTGACGCTGTTCGTCCGGCTGAGCGAGAAGCTGGCGCAGGGCGCCGACGAGCAGCTCGGGCGCTATCTCACCGCGCTGGAGCACTGGATCGCGGGGGACACCGAATACCACGACCGTGCGCCGCGCTACGCCAGTCCGCGCAACCGCAACGTGCTGCCCGTCGAGGGCGCTTCGTACGGCATCACCTGGAGCGACACGCCCAGCGATCCGAGCGTCGCGCCGCTGCCTGTCCCGGCTCTCGCCTGGTGGTGGCAGCAGCTCGACGACTCGTCGCGCTGAGGTCAGCCGCGGCCGCGCAGGCGTGACCACCAGGAGGACCGGCCCGCCGGCCGCTTCCCCGCAACGGGGACGGCCGGCGGGGCCGCCGGCGCCGTCCGGGGCGCCTCGGCGGCCGGCCGGCCCGCTCCGGGTACCGGAGTGGAGCCGGTGACGGTGCTGCCGCGCGGGGTGAACCGTACGGGGAGCGCCACCAGATGACGGGACAGCAGCGAGGACGTCCACTGGAGCTCGTCCTCGGGAACGGCCAGCTCCAGGTCGGGCAGCCGGGTCAGCAAGGTGTCGATGCCGGTGTCCGCGATGGCCCGGCCGATGTCCTGTCCGGGGCACTCGTGCGGGCCGCTGCTGAAGGCCAGGTGGGAGCGGTTGCCGTGGACGGGTACCGTCAGATCGGGCCGGATCTCGGGGTCGACGTTGCCCGCCCCCAGCCCGAGCAGCAGCATGTCCCCGGCCTTGATCGGCGTTCCGGCCAGCTCCGTGTCGCCGGTGGCCCAGCGCCCGAGCATCGTCATGAACGGCGGCTCGTCCCACAGGACCTGTTCCAGGGCGTCCGGGAGCGTCATGTGGCCGCCGGACAGGTTCGCGCGGAAACGTCGGTCGGTGAGCACCATGCGCAGGGTGTTCGCGATCAGGTTGGCGGTCGTCTCGAAGGCCGCGATCAGCACCAGCCGCAGGTGCTCCACGGCCTCGTCGTCGCCGAGTGCCGTGGGGTGCTCCACCAGCCAGGTGGTGAAGTCCCTGCCGGGCACCACCCGCTTGCGTTCCACCAGCTCGCGGAGGGTTACCGAGACGAACTCGAAACTGGCGACGGCCGTCTCGGTGCCCTTGATCATGTCGCGGGCGGCCTCGACGAGACGGGGTCCGTAGGACTCCGGCGCGCCGACGAGCTGGGTCATCACCAGCATCGGCAGCGGCTCGGCGAAGTCGGCGACCAGGTCGGCCTTTCCGGCCTGGGCGAAGGCGTCGATCAGCTGGTCGGCGAAGCGCTTGACGTACCGCCGGATGCCGCGCCGGTCGAAACGCTCCAGCGACTCGGTGATCGCCCCGCGCAGCCGCTCGTGCTCGATGCCTTCGACCAGGTGGCACGCGGGCTGCCATGCGGTCATCGGCGTCAGGGGGTGGTCGGCCGGAACGTTTCCCTGCTGCTGGTCCCGCCAGTGGCGCGGGTCGCGGGCGAACCGGGACGGGGTGCGCGCCACGTCCAGGTTCTCGCGGTGGCCCAGCACCAGCCAGGCCGGGAGGTCGCCCTGGACGAGGACGGGCGCCACCGCGCCGTACTCGGCGCGCAGCTTCTCGTACAGGCCCATGGGGTCGGCCTCGGCCTCGGGCCCGTAGAGCCGGTGGGCCGGGCAGCCGGGCGGCGGGGCGGCCGCACCCGGCTGGGGAACGGGGGTGGTGCTCACAGTGCCTCCGGGGTCGCGGCGAGGGAGTGCAGGTAGCGCATCAGCGTCATCAGGACGTCGCGGCTGGAGTCGCGACGCCGGGCGTCACAGAAGACGAGCGGTACGGACGCGGGCAGGTCGAGGGCGGCCCGCAGCTCCTCCAGGGGGTGCTCGGGCGCGTCGGGGAAGGAGTTGACGGCGACCACGAACGGTACTCCGCGCTCTTCCAGCCGGCCGATCACGTCGAAGCTGACCTCCAGCCTGCGGGTGTCGACCAGGACCACCGCGCCGAGCGCGCCCTCGAACAGGCCGCGCCACAGGAACCAGAAGCGCTCCTGGCCCGGCGTGCCGAAGAGGTAGAGCACCAGCTCCTCGTTGATGCTGATGCGGCCGAAGTCCATGGCCACGGTGGTGGAGGTCTTGCGTTCCACCCCCGCCGTGTCGTCGACGCCGACCCCGGCCTGGGTCATCGTCTCCTCGGTGGTGAGCGGCCGGATCTCGCTGACCGAGCCGACGAGGGTCGTCTTGCCGACGCCGAAGCCGCCCACGATCACCACCTTGACTGCGGCGGCGGCCGTGGCCGGCAGCGCGTCCTCGCGCCGGGGCGCGGTGGCCCGGTCAGAGCTTTCGAAGTCCATCGATGACTGCCTCAATCAGTGCCAGGTCCGGGAGTTTGGCGGGTGCGACGGGTGGGCGGGAGAGCACGTGCTTGGCGGCGAGCAGGTCACCGAGGAGTACGGTGACCACGCTCACCGGCAGGCCGAGATACGCGGAGATCTCGGCCACCGAGAGCGGCGACTGGCACAGCCGCATGATCGCCGCGTGCTCCGGCTGCATCCCGGGCCTGGGACCCGACTTGGCGATGATCAGCGTGACGAGGTCGACGTGGGTGGGGACTAACCCCCCACTGCGGCCGCCGGTGATCACGTAGAGCCGCTCGGGAGTGCCGTCCTCCCAGTCCCCGCCGGGGTTGCTCACGCCGGCTGCCCGTCGCGGCGCGGCGGGCTGCTCAGGTGTTCTCCGATCCGGGCGACGAGGTCGCGCATGCGCTGGCCCATCAGGCCCGCGTCGACGCCTTCGCCGGCCAGTACGGCGAGGAAGGCGCCGGCACCGGCCGCCATCAGGTAGAAGAAGCCGCCGTCCATCTCGATGACGACGAGCCGCATCCGCCCGCTGCTGCCCGGGAGTTCGGAGGCGACGGCTCCGGCGAGGCTCTGCAGTCCGGCGCAGGCGGCGGCGAGCCGGTCGGCGGTGTCGGTCTCCGCGCCGTACTGCGCCATGCGCAGGCCGTCGGCGGACAGGACGACGACGTGGCGGGTCTGCGGAACGCTCTCGGCCAGGTCCTTGAGCATCCAGTCCATATTGGTCTGCTGCTGACTCATGGCTGTTCCCCCTTGCTCGCCGAGGCCGGCGAGGCGTCTGTGTTCTGGCTTGCTGCGCCGCTCCGGCTCGCGGTGGTCTGGCTCGCGGCGGTCTGGCTCGCGGCGGTCTGGCTGTCCCCCGACAGGCCGCCCTGGAAGGCGGCCAGCCACATCCCGGGCTGTACCTCGGGCTGGGGATCGGGCGCGGGCTCGGGCACGGCTCCGTACCCGTATCCGGCGCGGTCCGCGGCCGCCTCGGCCGCTGCCGTGATCCGGTCCCCGGTGGCTATCGGCTCCGGCGCCACGGCGCGGGTCTTGCGGCGGCGCTGCGGCAGGCCGTTCGGGGTCCGCTCGGTCACGGCGGGTACCTCGTCGGCGGCTGCCGGCATCCGGGGGCCGGTGACCGGGCGGGCGGCCGGTACTCGGGTGTCTGCCACGGCTGCCTCGGTCATGGCTCCGCCGGCCGGCGCCGGCGGGAGGGCGGCGCGGGGCCCCGAGGCGGTGCCGATGCCGTGGGCGACGCCGGTCGCGGCGGACGCGGTGGTGATCAGCTGTTGCGGGATGACGAGCACGGCCCGTACGCCGCCGTACGCCGACGCGCGCAGCGAGACCTGGAAGTCGTACGCCTGCGAGAGCCGGCCGACCACGGCGAGGCCCAGGCGCGGGGTCTCCCCGAGGTCGGTGAGGTCGATGCCCTGCTGCGCCTGGCGGAGCATGCGCTCGGCCCTCTTGCGGGCCTCCTCGCTCATGCTCACGCCGCCGTCCTCGATCTCGACGGCGATGCCCGAGTTCACGTCCACGGCGGTCAGATGGACCTTGGTCTGCGGCGGCGAGTAGCGGGTGGCGTTGTCCAGCAGCTCGGCGAGCGCGTGGATGAGCGGCTCGACGGCCGGTCCGACGACGGCGACCTGCGAGACCGAGTGGAGCTCGACGCGCTGGTAGTCGATGATCCGCGACATGGCACCGCGCAGCACGCTGTACAGCGGGACGGCCTTGCTCCACTGGCGGCCGGGCCGCGCCCCGCCGAGCACGGCGATGGAGTCGGCGAGACGGCCGATGAGGGCCGTGCCGTGGTCGAGCCGCAGCAGGTCCCCGAACACCTCCGGGCTGCGGCCGTGCCGGTCCTCCATCTCCCGCAGTTCCTGGGCCTGTTGGTGCACGATGGCCTGGACGCGGCGGGCGATGTTGACGAAGGCCCGCTGCGCGGAGTCACGCAGGTCCTCCTCGGCGACGACGGCGTCGAGCACCGAGCGCAGCACGGCGTGGTGCGCCGCCCTGAACTCCGGTGCCAGGCCGGGCCCGTGGGTGTCGGGCTCCTCCAGGGAGGCGAGCACCTCCTCGGGAAACTCCCCCTTGCGCAGCCGCTCCACGACATCGGGCAGCAGCTCCTGCGCCAGCCGCACGGTCTCGGCCTGCTGCCGGTGCAGGGCCGCCTCGTGCGCGGCGACCGTCAGCCGCAGCGCGGCCAGCGCCTTGCCGCGCCGGGCGGCCTCACCGCAGGACAGGGCCACGGCCACGAAGGCCACGGCACCGATCCAGGCGACGGGGGTGCGGGCAGGTGCGGACACCTGCACCACGGCGATCGCCGCAGCAGCGGCGGTCAGCAGGGCGGGCAGCGCCCATGCGACGGGTGAGGTGGGCCCTGGACTTCCGGGCGACGATCCCACGCGAACCATCAGAACCCTCAAACGATCGAAAGCGAATGATCATATGACAACGGCCCGGAATCTTAGCGTCTATGTGCACGGCTCTTGACAGCAGGTCATGATCCGGACGCAGCAAGCGGGTTGACCCTCCCGGATCTGGCCGAAACCCGCGGTCGACAAGGAGCGCATACACCCCGTACGCCGCCCCGGCAGCCCCGGCAGCGGCCGCCCTCCGCCCGGTCTGCACCCCCCCACCGCGCCGTCACGCCGCCCCTCACGGTTCGGCTGATTCCCGCCACCCACCGTCGGTCCGGCCCACTCACGTCCTGCAGGCCTGCCAACGCCACGAAGCGCTCCCCCACGCCATCGCATCCCGTTTGGCAGAGCTCGGGTACAGGCTGCCCGATTTCATCGGCCTGACCGCCGAGCCGCCAGCGCTGGAGCAGTCGGCCACCGGATTCGTCCAACGTGTCACCCAGGAGCTGTCCCCCGCAGGCGAGTAGCCGTGAGACGGGCCGTCCGCCCTCGACCGGCCTCGGGCGGACGGCCGATCGACGCCCCGAAGGTGCCGGAAAACGATCAGGGGCCGTTTCGGATTTCTCCGAAACGGCCCCTGATCTACGACTCTTTCGAGTCGGGACGACAGGATTTGAACCTGCGACCCCTTGACCCCCAGTCAAGTGCGCTACCAAGCTGCGCCACGTCCCGTTGTGCTGCTGATCTGGGGTTTCCCCGTCCCTGCGGCACATGCAGAACATTACCCCACGTAGAGGGGTGCGCATGCACCGGTTTCCGGCGGGAGGGAGGATGGCCTGGTGAACGGACGGGATCGGGACGGTGAGGGGCGGGCGCGGAGCGCGCGGCCCCGGGACGGGCTGGGGCGGCCGCTGCCCTACGGGGCGCCGGGGGTGGAGCGGCAGCCCGAGGGGGTCGTGCGGACGCCCGCCGAGACGCTGGGCGAGGCGCAGCGGCTGCTGGACGCCGGGATGCCGTTCCATGCGCACGAGGTGTTCGAGGACGCCTGGAAGTCCGGCCCGCCGGCCGAGGCACCGCTGTGGCGGGCTCTCGCGCAGCTGGCGGTCGGCCTCACGCACGCCGCACGCGGAAACGCCGTCGGCGGCGCCCGCCTGTTGCGCCGCGGGGCCACCGCCCTGGCCGGGCCCGAGGGGGACGGGGCGGGGGGAAGCGCCGGGGTCGCCGGGGCTCGGGAGCTCCACGGGATCGATGTGCCGGGGCTGGTCCGCTGGGCCCGGGAGTTGGCCGGGCGGGTGGAGGCCGGCCCGGCCGTCGACGCGGCGGCCGAGGCCCCGCGGCTCGCCGCGCCGCCGGACGGCCCGAGCCCCGTCTGACCCCGGCCCGGGTCGCCGGTGGTGCCGCTCCGGGCGGCCGGGGCCCGGCGACGGCTACGCCGGCTCGAGGAGGTCCCAGCGGTTGCCGTAGAGGTCTTCGAAGACGGCCACCGAGCCGTACGTCTCGTGGCGCGGCTCCTCCAGGAAGCGGACGCCCTCCGCCGTCATCCGGGTGTGGTCCCGGGCGAAGTCGTCCGTGTACAGGAAGAAGCCGACCCGGCCGCCCGTCTGGTTCCCGACCCGGGAGCGCTGCGCCTCGTCGCCTGCGCGGGCCAGCAGCAGTGCCGCCTCGGTGGCGCCCTGCGGGCGGACCACGACCCAGCGGCTGCCGTCCGGGCGCGCGGTGTCCTCGACGAGGGTGAAGCCGAGGGCGCGGGTGTAGAAGTCGATGGCCTCGTCGTAGTCGTGGACGACGAGGGCGGTGAGGGCGATGTATGCGGACATGGGACTCATTCTGCTCGTCCGGTCAGCAGGACCACCTCCAGGGTGCGCGGGCCGTGCACGCCCTCCACCCGGTCGAGCTCGATGTCGCTGGTGGCGGAGGGTCCGGAGATCCAGGTCAGCGGCCGCGTCGGGTCGAGGCGTCGCAGGGCCTGCGGGACCGAGTCGACCACCTGGTCGGGCACCCGGACCACGCAGATGTGGTGGTCGGGGACGAGGGTGATGCGGCGACGGCCCTGGTCGGGGCCGCCGTCGAGGACGATCGTGCCGGTCTCGGCGATCGCCAGGGCGCAGCCGGTCACCACACTGTCCACCCCGTCCAGTTCGGCCGTCGTGGACACGGCCCGGTCGTGGATGCGGGTCGGATCGGCTGCCGCGAGCCAGTAGGGGGGCAGGGCCGGCGGCACGAGCACGGTCTGCGCGCCCCGCGCGGCCAGCAGCCGCATCAGGAGCAGCGCGAGGCCGTCCTCGTCCACCCGGTGGACCTCGGCGCGGTACTCGGCGAGGTTCGCGGCGAGGAGGTCCGCCGTCTCCGCCGGCGTACGGGTGCCGTGGACCTGGAAGTAGTCCCGGGGGACGGCGGGGTCCGGGGCGCCGTCCGCCACCGCCCGGCGGATCCGGCCCAGGATGCGGTCCCGGGTGCTCATGCCCGCCCTCCCCGCTCCCGCGCCCACCAGTCGCGGAACGGCTCCGGCGGGGGCTCGGGGAGGTCCCGGGTGTCCGTCCATGCACGGCCGGGGCCGGGCAGGCGGCGCGGCCGGAGCCGGCGGGACCGGGCCAGGAGGCGCTCCCCCGCGCGCAGCGCGCCCGGGCGGTCCAGGAGCAGTCGGGCGGCCCGCATCGCGGCCCGTTCGGCGGTGTGGCCGTGCGCGGGGCGGATCCGCACGCGGACGCCCTCGCGGGTCACCGGGCCGCCCTGGGCCACCCGTTCGCGCAGGTGGACGAGGACCTCGGGGATGTCGATGGCGACCGGGCAGACCTCGTAGCAGGCCCCGCACAGGGTGGACGCGAACGGCAGCGAGGCGTCGATCTCACTGCCGGTGCCCCGCAGTTGGGGGCTGAGGATGGCGCCGATCGGCCCGGGGTAGACCGAGCCGTATGCATGGCCGCCGGCGCGCTCGTACACCGGGCAGACGTTCAGGCAGGCGGAGCAGCGGATGCAGCGCAGTGCCTGGCGGCCCACCTGGTCGGCGAGGGTGTCGGTGCGGCCGTTGTCGAGGAGGACGAGGTGGAAGGCGGAGGGGCCGTCGCCGTCCGCCCCTCTCGAAGGGCCCAGCCCCGTCCACATCGTCGTGTACGGGTTCATCCGCTCGGCCGTGGACGAGCGCGGCAGCGTCTGCAGGAAGATCTCCAGGTCCCGGAAGGACGGCACGACCTTCTCGATGCCGACGACCGAGATCAGGGTCTCGGGCAGCGTCAGGCACATCCGGCCGTTGCCCTCGGACTCGAAGACGACCATCGTGCCCGTCTCGGCGACCATGAAGTTGGCGCCGCAGACCCCGACCTTCGCCCGCAGGAACTTCTCGCGCAGGTGGAGGCGGGCGGCCTCGGCGAGCTCGCGCGGGTCGTCGCCGAGCCCGTCCGGCGCCGGGCGGCCCCAACGGCCCATCTCCGCCGCGAAGACGTCCCGGATCTCGGCCCGGTTGCGGTGGATGGCCGGGACGAGGATGTGCGAGGGGCGGTCGTGGCCGAGCTGGACGATGAGCTCGGCCAGGTCCGTCTCGTACGCGGCGATCCCCGCCGCCTCGAGGGCCTCGTTGAGGCCGATCTCCTGGGTGGCCATGGACTTGACCTTGACCACCTCCCGGTGGCCGGTGGCCAGCACCAGCCCGGTCACGATCCGGTTGGCCTCGTCCGCGTCGGCCGCCCAGTGGACGGTGCCGCCCGCGGCCGTCACGGACTCCTCCAGCTGGAGCAGGTAGCGGTCGAGATGGCGGAGGGTGTGGTCCTTGACGGCCTTGCCCGCCGCGCGCAGCCGGTCCCAGTCGGCCAGTTCGGCGACCGCCCGGGCCCGTTTGTCGCGGATGGTGTGGGTGGCGTGCCGGAGGTTGGCGCGCAGCACCCCGTCCCCGACGGCCTCGCGCGCCGCCTCCGGGAAGGCGGGGAAGGCGGGCATCCCCATGAACGTGCCCGTCATCGCAGCGGTTCCTCCTCCGTCGAGGCCAGGATCTCGGCGAGGTGCAGGGCGCGCATCGCGTCCCCCCTGCGGTGCAGGATCCCGCCGAGGTGGGCCAGGCAGGAGTTGTCGGCGCCGCACAGCACGTCCGCGCCCGTCCCCACCGCACTGTCGATCTTGTCGGTGCCCATCGCCGCCGACACGTCCGGGTTCTTCACGGCGAAGGTGCCGCCGAAGCCGCAGCACTCCTCGGCGCCGGGCAGCTCGATCAGGTCCAGGCCCTTGACGGCGGCCAGCAGCCGCCGCGGGCGGTCCCCCAGCCCGAGCCCCCGCAAGCCATGACAAGAGGGGTGATAGGTGACGGTGTGCGGGAAGTACGCGCCCACATCGGTCACCCCGAGCACGTCGACCAGGAACTCGGTCAGCTCGTAGACGCGCGGTACGAGGTCCTCCGCCTGCGCCACCAGCCCGGAGCCCCGCCCCTCCTGCTCCGCCAGGCGGGCGATGCGCGGGTAGTGGGCCCGGACCATCGCGGCGCAGGAACCCGACGGGGTGACCACGTAGGGGTACCCCGCGAAGGCCGCGGCGGTGCGCCGCAGCAGCGGTTCGCTCTCGCGCCGGTAGCCGGTGTTGTACTGCGGCTGGCCGCAGCAGCTCTGGGCCGCCGGGAAGTCCACACCGACGCCGAGCCGCTCCAGCAGGCGTACGACGGCGATGCCGGTCCGGGGGTACAGCGCGTCGTTGACGCAGGTGACGAACAGGGCGGCACGCATGAGGGGCAGAATAGCGGCGTGAAGAAGTTCTCAGTGATCGGCATAGGCGCGGGCGACCCGGACCACCTGACCCTCCAGGCGGTCAAGGCGATCGGCGCGGCGGACGCATTCCTCATCCTGGAGAAGGGGGAGGAGAAGGCGGATCTGACCGGGCTGCGGCGCGCGATGCTCGACGAGCACGCCCGCCCCGGCCACCGGCTCGTGGAGGGCCGCGACCCGGACCGGGACCGGACCCCGGACCAGTACGCGCCGACGGTGGACGGCTGGCGCAGCGCGCGGGCCGAGATCTTCGAGCGGTTCATCGCCGAGGACCTGGCGGAGGGCGAGACCGGGGCGTTCCTGGTCTGGGGCGACCCTTCGCTGTACGACTCCACGCTCGCCATCCTGGACGAGGTGCTGGAGCGGGGCCGGGTGGCGTTCGAGCACGAGGTCGTGCCCGGCATCAGCAGCATCTCCTCGCTGCTGGCCCGGCACCGGACCAACCTGAACCGGGTCGGCCGGCCGGTCCAGATCACCACCGGGCGGCGGCTGGCCGAGGGCTGGCCGCAGGACGTGGACGACGTGGTGGTGATGCTGGACGCGCGGCACGCCTTCACGGCCCACCTCGACCAGGACCTCTTCATCTACTGGGGCGCCTACGTCGGCACACCGGACGAGATCCTGGTCTCCGGGAAGCTGGCGGAGGTCTCGGGCCGGATCGAGGAACTCCGGACCGAGGCCCGCGCCCGCAAGGGCTGGATCATGGACACGTACCTGCTCCGGCGCGGCTGACTCTCCGTCAGTTCAAGAAGGCCGGGAGCTCGGCGGCGAGGCGTTCGTACTCCTCGGGCCGGTTGTAGACCTGCCCGCAGACGCGGATGCCTCCGCCGCCCGGCCACGCCCAGATCAGGACCCGGATGCCCAGGTCCGCCGCGATCCGCTCGCGCAGGGCGCACGCGTCCTCGTGGGTCTCGGCGGTGCCGGGGGGCAGCCGCAAGGAGCGCATGGCGAGGCCCTCGGTGTACGGGAGCGGGGTGAGCCCGGGGATCTCGGCGAGCAGGGCCGCGCCGTGGGCGGCCAGTGCGCTGTTGTGGGCCCGCACCTTCGCGGCGTCGAGCCGGTCGAGGAGGTCCAGGCCCTCGGGGGCGGCGAGCCAGCCGGTGTAGTCGGCGGTGGCGCGGTTCTCGACGGAGCGGGGGAACCCGTCCGCGTCCTCCCAGGAGGGCACCAGCGCCCGGACCCGGCTCCGGTGTCCGGGGGCGACGGCGAGGACGGCGCTGCCGGAGGGCGCGTACCCCCATTTGTGCAGGTTGCCGAACCAGAAGTCGGCGCCCCCGGCGAGCGGGTCCGCGATCATGCCGGGGGCGTGCGCCCCGTCCACGACGGTGGTGACGCCGCGGGCGGCCAGGTCGGCGAGCAGCCGGGGCGAGGCAATGAGCCGGGCGGTGGGCGAGCTGATGTGGTCGAGCAGCGCCACCTTGGTACGGGGCGTCAGCCCGGCCAGCACGGTCTCGCGTACGGCGTCCTCGTCGGGCAGGTTCGGGTCCAGGGCGACGGTGGTGACCCGGGCGCGGCGGGCGGCGGCCGCGACGACGGTGCCGTAGCCGTGGTCGGTGACCAGGATCTCGTCGCCGTCGGCGAACGGGACGGCGTCGAGGGCGAGGTTGGCGCCCTCGGTGGCGTTGGCGATGAAGGCGACGCCGTCGGGGTCGGCGCCGAGGTGCCGTGCGATGCGGGCGCGGGCCCCGGCGATCCGGTCCGCGGCTGCGATGAAGAAGGCGTCGGGGTCGGCGTGCGCCTCCTCGCGCAGGGCGGCCTGGGCCTCCTGCACGGGGATCGGCACCGCGCCGAACGACCCGTGGTTGAGGTGGGCGATCTCCGGGTCCAGCCGGAACAGCCCGGGTCCCCCCGGGAACACGGCGGGCCCGGCAGGACGCAACGGCGCGGCGGGGGTGGTCGGGTCGGTCACGGATCCTCCGAGGGGTGGTGTGCGGTTGCCCGGATGATGCAGGCCGCCGGGACGGCCCGGAAGGGCCAATACCGCCAAAGTGGCCGGTACACCCCCTAGTCCCGCCCGCTGGTGACGGCGTAATACTGCAGGTCCTGGATTTTCACCGTGTGGTCCGCCGCGTAGGGCAGTTTCACCTCCGCGCCGGGCTTGCCGTCGCGGACCACCACCGCCGAGCTGGTGCCCGGGCGCAGCGGGAGCAGTGCGGAGTGGATGCCGGCCGGGGCCTCGTGCTCGTCCCGGGCCGTGCCCACCGCCGTGCGGACGGTCGCCGGGGCCGTCAGGAAGCTGAGCACCTCCACCGTGTCGCGGGGTGCGGCGCTGCCCTTGCGCAGGGACATCACCAGCGACTGGCTGCCTGTGGGGTCGGCCGCGGCGAACTGGGTGCGCGCGGAAACGTACAGCGTGTCGCGGACGATCTCCGGCCAGCTGCCCGTCTTGAACTTGGTCAGGTAGTACGAGGAAAGGTCCAGGTAGGCGTAGCCGTTGTGCAGCGAGGGCGCGAACTGGCTGCCTTCCGAGTAGTCGTTCCAGGTGGTGAGCTGCACCCAGTCGGCGCCGTCGTCGATGGCGTGCGTCCAGGTGGAGCGCAGCGTGGCGGTGTTGCCGGCCTCGTCGTAGATGCCCTGGTTGGGGCGGGCGTCCTGGACCGACACGGGCTGCATCCAGATCTTGCCCATGCCGTGGGCCCGCTGCACGTCGCGGGTGGCGCTGTCCTGGCCGACGTAGCTGCGGCTGCCCCACTCGGAGAAGCCGTGACTGATCGGCGCGAACCGTGCGCTGTTGGCGTCGAAGTCGAGGAACGTCGGGACGAAGGCGGTGCGGATGCCGTGCCGGCTCTTGAGGAGGTCGAGGACCTTCGTCCACCAGGCGACGTCCTTCGCCTCCGTCTTGAACGGGGAGACGACGAGCCGGCCGTCACCGAGGCGGTGCGCGGCGGGGGCCTTGCCGAGGGCGGCGACGGCGTCGGCGAGCACGCCGGGTTCGTCGGTGTTCAACGAGGTCATGTCCGGCATCAGCATGATCTTGAACGCGGGGTCGACCGCATGGGCGGCCTCCATCAGGAGGCGGGCGCGGTCCCGGTTCGGCCCGGACAGGGAGAGCATGTCGAGCGTGAACCCGTCGAGCCCGGCGGCGCGGGCGGTGCGCACCTCCTGCTCGAGGTTGGCGCGCTCCCAGTTGCCGTCCTTGGGCCGGACGGGCAGCGGCCGGTCGCGCAGCAGGCCGCCGTACCGCTCGTGCTTGCCGTTCTCCCCGCCCGGGTTCAGATAGTTGCGGGTGTAGTAGTCGGCGTCGGCGCTCGCGTTGTCCAGTGAGAGCGGGTACGGGGTGAAGTAGTGCGCGAACACCAGCTTCCTGCCCGCGCCGCCGGTGCGCAGGGCGGCCGGTGCGGGCAGGTCGAAGGGCAGGGCTCCGGCGGGCCGTTGACCGTCGGCGTCCTCCGCGCCGGCAGCGTTGCCCGGGCTCTGGTCCTCACCGCCCGGGCTCCCGCCGGGGGCGGGCGGGCCCTGGCCGGTGGCACCCGGTGTGGGGGTCGCGGAGCCGGTGTCGGAACCGGCGGTCCAGGGCGTGCCGATCGCGGAGGCGGCTGCGCCCTCCCGGCCGGAGGCGCGGGCGAACGGGTCCCAGGCGATGCCGGTGGCGGCGCAGACGCCGACGAGCAGGAAGGCGGCGGCGAGCAGGGTCAGCAGAGGCCGGCCCCGGAACCCCCGGCGGCGGCGGTGCGAACTCATCGTGGATGCCCTCCCCTGCACTGTGCCCCGGTTGCGGGACTTGCACAGCAGTAGAGCCGATCGGCGGCTTCCGGACAACCGTTCGCAGGGGCAGGGGGCGGCAACCGGGCCGGGGCCGGCCGGCGGTCAGGAACGGGCGGCGGCGACGTTCACGTTCTCCAGGATCCCGAGTGCGTCGGGGACGAGGACGGCCGCCGAGTAGTAGGCGCTGACCAGATAGGACATGATCGAGCGCTGGTCGATGCCCATGTAGCGGACGTTCAGGCCGGGTTCGTACTCCTCGGGGATCGCGGTCGGCCGCAGGCCGATGACGCCCTCCTGCTCCTCGCCGGTCCGCAGCGCGAGGATCGAGCTGGTGTGGCCGCCGACGATCGGGATCTTGCCACAGGGCAGCAGCGGGATCCCGCGCCAGGCGGGCACCGACTTGCCCTGGACCTCGGCGGAGTCGGGGACGAGCCCGCGCTTGTTGCACTCGCGGAAGAAGGCGGCGATGGCCTTGGGATGGGCCAGCAGCACCTTGGTGCCGCGGCGCATGGTGACCAGCTCGTCGAGGTCGTCGGGGGTGGGCGGCCCGGACCAGGTGTTGATGCGCTGCTCGTACGCGGCGTTGTGGAGCAGCCCGAACTCCCGGTTGTTGACGAGCTCCCACTCCTGGCGCTCGCGCAACGCCTCGACGGTCAGCCGTAGTTGCTGCTCGAACTGGTTCATCGGGTCGTTGTAGAGGTCGGCGACGCGGGTGTGGATCTGCAGGACGGTCTGGGCGAGGGAGAGTTCGTACTCGCGCGGGCTGAGGTCGTAGTCGACGAAGGTGCCGGGCAGCAGGGCCTCGCCGGCGTGGCCGGAAGCGAGCTCGATGTCGGCCTCCCCGCGCCGGTTGACCGGGCGGCGGCCGTTCTCCACGTACTGTTCGAGGTGGGCGCGCAGGGCGGCGGAGCGCTCCAGTACCTCCTGGAAGGCGCGCCAGCGCAGCACCATCACGGTGCCGGCGGTGGCGGCCCGTACGGAGTAGTCCCAGCGCGGTTCGGGCCGGCCGAGGGCGTCGTCGCCGAGCTGGTCGCCGTCGGCGACGACGCCGAGGCCGTCCGGCGCACCGTACTTGCCCTGGGCGCGCTTCTCGAGGCGGCCGTGGGCGATGACGAAGACCTCCTCCACGGGCGCTCCCTCCTCGACCAGGGTGTCGCCGGCGCGCAGGTCCCGTTTGACGAAGCGGACGGCGAGGTCCTCGAGGACCTCCTGGTCCTGGAAGCCCTTGAGGGTCGGGAGTTCACCCAGGGTGGGGGCGAGGATGCGCACGTCGTCGGCGCCGGTCTGCACGAAGGAGACCCGGCCGCGGCCCACGGCGTGGCTCAGTCGCCGGTTGACGCGGTAGGTGCCCGCGGTGACGTCCACCCAGGGCAGTACGCGCAGCAGCCAGCGGGAGCTGATGCCCTGCATCTGGGGGACGGACTTGGTGGTGGTCGCGAGCTTCCGGGCGGCCGCGGTGCTGAGGGCGGCCTGCCGGGCCGCCGCTTCGGCCTCGGGGGTGGGGGCTTCGGGGGTGGTCATGCCGGGGTCCCTCCGTTCGGGCCGTGCGCCGGGCCGTGCTCCGGACCGTGCGTCGGGCTGTCGTCCCGGGCCGGGTCCCGGCCCGCGGAGTTGTAGCGGTCGGTGGTGCGGTGCCATTCCAGATTTGGAAGCGGATCAGCGTCGGGAATCCGGCCGCGACGAGGAGGGCCGACTCCTCCTCGAAGGCGCGTACGAGCTCGTCGTGGAGGTCGGCGGAGCGGCGGACCGCCTCGGCCCGCGAGCAGCCCTCCTCGGCCTCGATCAGCGCAGGCAGGTTGTAGTTGACGGCCGCGCTCTCGTCCTCGCGGTGCATGGAGTAGAGGTCGTTGACGATGACGCTGGCGGAGGCGGCCTTGAGGACCGCGCCCCGCACGCGCGGGTCGGCGTACGCCTCGACGGGGAGCTCGTAGCCGCCGGCCGGGTCGAGCATCACCATGGTGGGGATGAAGCTGTTGTCCTGGCGGACGGCGAGGAACTCCCAGACCGACGGGGTGCGCCCGGAGACGCGCCAGCCCGCCTCGGCGGTGTAGCCGGAGAACAGCGCGGCCATCTCGTGCCGGTAGCGGGTGAGCTGGGACCGGGTGGCGTACCGGGACAGGTGCCCGGTGCTGGAGCGCAGCGCGACGAGGACCGGATCGGCGCGCATGGCCTGCTCCAGCCGGGGTGCGTAGCGGGCCGGCAGATGGGCCGGGTCGATGGCGGCCAGGGCCTGGGACAGGTGGGTGGCGATCTGCAGCGGGACGGCGCCGGCGCTCTCGTCGTCGCAGTAGTAGTCGTCGGTGGCCCACTGGGCGAGGGTGCACTTGGCGGGGGCGAGCAGCCGGTCCGGGTCCTCGACGTGGGCGAACGTGAGCATCGTGTACCGGCCGAGCGAGAGCTCCCGTACGTCGTCCAGCCGGCCGGCGTAGATCCCGGTCTCCTCGGCCCAGGCGATGAGCCGGTCATCGACCGCTTCGGCGAGGGCCGGGTCGTCGCGCTGCGGGGGCGGGCAGTACAGCTCGGGGACGGCGGGGTTCCCCCGCGACCGCCCGGGCGCCGCGGGCGTCGGCACCGCGGCGGGAGTCGGAAAGGGCATGGCGGCCGGGGCCGGGGCCGGGGCCGGGGGCGGGAGGGCGGGACGGATGCGCAGGGTGCTGGTGCCGGGGCCGCCCGGCCCCCCGCGCAGCCGGGCCAGCAGTGCCGCACGCGACGGTACGGGAGGGGCGGACACGACGGGAGGGGCGGACGGCGTGGGTGGGACGGACGGGTCGGGCAGCTCGAACAGGACGGGCGGGGCCGACACGACGGGAGGGGCGGACGGCGTGGGTGGGACGGTCAGATCAGGCAGGGCGGACCGGCCGGGCAGTGCGGACCGGTCGGGCGGGTGGGCGGGGTCGGCAGCGGGCGGATGCTTCTGCATGGCATGACAGTGCGATGCGGGCCCGGCGCACGGGTAGCCGCCCCGGCACCGGCCCTGTTGAAAATCCGACGCGGTTGAAGCTCTGAACGGTTGTACGAGGAGGCCCCCGTCACGTTCCCGCGGCCACCCGCTCCAGCAGCGGCCGTACCACCCCGCTCGCGCGCACGGCCCGCAGCCGCCCCCGCATCCGGCGCAGCGCGTCCGTCACCCGGGCCGACTCCAGCTGCGGTACGACGTCCAGTACCTCGTGCCAGGCGGCGCAGGCGCGCTCCAGGTGCCCCTGGCCCAGGTGGAGTTCGGCGAGCCGGGCCGCCGTGACCGCCCGTGCGCGGCGCTCCGCCGCCGGCCGGTGGCGCAGCGAGGCGCCGAGCGCGGCGATGGCGCCCCGGCCGTCGCCGAGCGCGGCCAGCGCCTCCGCCTGCTGGTGGCACAGCGCGGCCTGGTGGTAGTCGCCGATCGGCGCACTCTGCCCCTCCGAGCGGTCCAGCAGCCGCTGGGCGCCGGCCAGATGGGAGACCGCGGCCCGCCGGTCCCCGCAGGCGGCCTCCGCCACGGCGAGCTGCCCGGTGACGAACGCCGCCTGGAGCGTCGGCAGCCGCCCCGCCTCCCGCGCGGCCGCCTCCGCGAGCTCCAGCGCCTGCGTGCGGTGGCCGAGGTGGTGGGCCTGCACGCTCATCGCCCGGAGCACGGGCGCGTGACACTGCGGGTCTCCGGCCTCCCGGCCCAGCCGCAACGCCGCCCGGTAGTAGGCCTGGGCCACCCCGTGCTGGTTGCTGTCGAAGCACAGGAACCCGGCGGTGTAGGCCAGCCGGGAGGTGGCGCCGAGCAGCAGGTGGCGTACGGAGGGCGGCGCGTCGGCGCGCAGCCACGGGGCGACGGTGGTGGCGAGGTAGGCGGTCAGGGCGGGCCGGGCGAGCCCGCTGCCGAACATCATGTCGGCGTTGCGGAAGACCGGGAGCACCGCCTCGGCGGCGCGTACGTGGTCGTGCCCGATCCGTGCCCCGCCCCGCGCCCCGCCCCGCGCTCCGGCCCGTGCCGCAGCCCGCGAGCCGGTCTGCCCCGGACGGGCCGGCTGTTGCTCCTCCGGCGGCCGCCACGCGGAGGAGTAGACCGGGATCTCGCCCAGTGCACCGACCCCGAAGTCCGGCCCGCAGTCCGGCATTTCAGCCCCGGTCGGCGCGGCCGCGGCGAGGACGTCCGCGCCGTGCGTCCCGTCGCCGGGGCGTTCCCGCGCCCTCGCCCCGGCGGGCCGGGCGAGCCCGGTGTCGGCGGCGGCGATCCGGCGCCCGGTGCGCCTGCTCAGCGCCTCGGCGGCGAGGTCGACGACGTGGGCGGGCGGCCTGGTGCCCGCGAGCCAGTGGGAGACGGAGGTCCTGTCGTAGCTGAGGGTGAGGCCGGCCTCGGCTGCGGTGCCGTTGACGGCCCGTGCGAAGTCCTGCCCGCTCCAGCGGGCTTCGATGAGGAGGGTGCGGAGTTGTCCGTTGGGTTCACGCTTCGCCATCCAGAACCGCCCAACTCGTACGTGTGTCCAGCGCTTCAACACGGTCGGAGATTCAACAGGGTGGGACAGGGGCCCGTGTACCGGGTGGGGCCGCCCTGCCTCTAACTAAGACGTGTGCACACGGTGGCACCCGGTCACACCGGGTGTGCGTGGCGTGCGGGAGCACAGCGGATCACGCACAAGCGGGATCACTCCTTCCGATCGCCCCCGTACGCGACGTACGCGGCGTGCGCGACCCTCACCCGGGCCGCTGCGCAGGACAGTCACCGACGCCGCATCCGGAGCCAGGAAGACCGACCGAGAGGACGTTCCGTCATGTCTGTCGACCCGACGACCGAAGAGAGCGCCGCCGCACGCCCGAACCGCAACGCCCGCCAGAGCCTCAGCACCGATGCGGCGCGGAATCTCGCCACCACCACCAAGTCCGCCCCGCAGATGCAGGGCATCAGCTCCCGCTGGCTGCTGAAGATCCTCCCGTGGGTCCAGACCAGCGGCGGCACCTACCGGGTCAACCGCACGGTCAGCTACACCCTCGGCGACGGGCGCATCAGCTTCGTCAAGACCGGCTCCGAACTCCGGGTCATCCCGCCCATGCTGCGCGAGCTCGGCATGCTCCGGCACTTCCCCGACGACGCGGTCGTCAAGTCGATCGCCGACCGGTTCGTCAAGGAGGAGTTCCGCAAGGGCGACGTGATCGTCCGCCGCGGCGAACCCGTCGACAAGATCTACCTCATCGCCCACGGCCGCATCGAGCGGCTCGGTGAGAGCGCGTACGGGGAGGAGGCAAGCCTCGGCGTCCTGAGCGACGGCGACCACTTCGGCCACCACCCGCTGCCGGACGCCCGCTGGGAGTTCACCGCCCGGGCCCAGACGGACGTGGTGACCATGACGTACAACCGCGGTGACTGGGACGAGGCACTGAGCCGCTCCCCCGCCCTGCGCCGGCACGCCGAGGCCTACCTGGAGGCGGAGCGCGTGGGCCGCAAGGGCAGCGAGGCTGTGGACCTGTCCGCCGGCCACACCGGCGAGGTCATGCTGCCCGGCACGTACGTCGACTACGACCTGAGCCCCCGCGAGTACGAACTGAGCGTCGCCCAGACCGTGCTGCGGGTCCACACGCGCGTCGCCGACCTCTACAACCAGCCGATGAACCAGTCGGAGCAGCAGCTGCGGCTGACGATCGAGGCCCTCAAGGAGCGCCAGGAGAGCGAACTGGTCAACCACCCGGAGTTCGGGCTGCTGCACAACGCCGACTACGAGCAGCGGATCTACGCCCGCACCGGCCCGCCCACCCCGGACGACATGGACGAGCTGCTCAGCCGGCGGCGCGGCTCCCAGTACTTCCTCGCGCACCCGCGCACGATCGCCGCGTTCGGCCGCGAGTGCAGCCGGCGCGGGCTGTACCCGGCCTCCGTCGAGTTCCAGGGGCATTCGATGCCCTCGTGGCGCGGGGTGCCGCTGCTGCCCTGCAACAAGATCCCGGTCACGAAGGAGCGGACCAGTTCGATCCTGGTCATGCGTACCGGCGAGGACAACGAGGGGGTCATCGGTCTGCACCAGCTGGGCCTGCCGGACGAGTACCAGCCGGGCCTGTCCGTCCGGTTCATGAGCATCAGCGAGCAGGCGATCGTCTCCTATCTGGTCACCGCGTACTACTCGGCGGCCATCCTGGTGCCCGACGCCGTCGGGGTGCTGGAGAACGTAGAGATCTCGCGCTTCGACGACTGAAGGCGGCGGCCGCATGAGCAGCACAGGGAGCGCGCAGCCCTTCGAACTGCCCGAGTTCTACGTCCCGCACCCCGCCCGCCTCAACCCGCACCTTGCCCGTGCCCGCGCGCACGCCCTCGACTGGGCCCGCGGCATGGGCATGCTGGAGGGCTCCGGCGTCTGGGAGCAGGCCGATCTGGAGGCGCACGACTACGCGCTGCTGTGCGCCTACACCCACCCCGAGTGCGATGCTTCGATGCTTTCGCTGGTCACCGACTGGTACGTGTGGGTGTTCTTCTTCGACGACTGGTTCCTCGAGGTCTTCAAGCGCCCCGGCGACCGGACGGGCGGGCACACCGCGCTGGAACGCCTGGCCCTGTTCATGCCCGACGGCCCACCCGGACACGACGTGAACGCGCGGGCCCCCGAGCCCCGCAACCCGGTGGAGGCGGGGCTCGCCGACCTGTGGGCCCGGACCGTCCCAGGGCATTCGCCGGACTGGATCGCCCGTTTCTCGGTCAGCACCCGCAATCTCCTCGTGGAGTCCCTGTGGGAGCTCGACAACATCAGCATCGGCCGGGTCGCCAATCCGGTCGAGTACGTCGAACAGCGCCGCAAGGTCGGCGGCGCGCCCTGGTCGGCGGGGCTCGTCGAGCACGCCGTGGGCGCCGAAGTGCCCGCCGCCGTCTCCGCCGAGCGGCCGCTGCGCGTGCTGCGCGACTGCTTCGCGGACTCGGTGCACTTCCGCAACGACCTGTTCTCGTACGAGCGGGAGGTCGGCAAGGAGGGCGAACTCAGCAACGGGGTGCTGGTGCTGGAGACGTTCTTCGGGTGCACCACTCAGGAGGCGGCCGATCAGCTGAACCGGCTGCTCACCTCACGCCTCCAGCAGTTCGAGCACACCTTCTTCGCCGAGCTGCCCCCGATGTTCGTGCGGGCCGGCCTGACCCCGGAACAGGTCGCGGCGGTGCTCACGTACGCCCGCGGGCTGCAGGACTGGCAGTCCGGCGGCCACGAATGGCACCTGCGCTCCAGCCGCTACATGAACCGGCGGGCCGGCCTGCCGTCCGGACCCTCCGGGCTGGGCAGCGCCACCTCCGGCCTCAAGGCGCTGCTGGGCATCACCGGCGGCGCGGACCGCCTCCGGCGGCACACCCGCACCCCGCACCCGGTGGGCCCGTCCGTGATCCCGGAGTTCTACCTGCCGTACCCGACCCGGCTCAGCCCGCACCTGGAGGGCGCCCGCGGGCGGCTGGTGGAGTGGAACCGTGCGATGGGGATGTTCGACGAGGGCCTGTGGTGGGAGGACAAGGCCGTCGACTACGACTTCGCGCTCTGCTCGGCGGGCATCGACCCGAAGGCCTCGGCCGCGGACCTCGACGTCAGCGCGGCCTGGCTGAGCTGGGGCACGTACGCGGACGACCTCTACCCGCTCCGCTTCGGCGCCACCCGCGACCTGGCCGGGGCCCGGGCCCAGGACGCCCGGCTGCGCTCCCTCATGCCACTGGAGCCGGAGGCGCCCACGCCTCCCCCGGTGAACGCGGTGGAGCGGGGGCTCGCCGACGTCTGGCTGCGCACGATCACACCGATGGCCCCGGCCGGGCGGCGCATGTTCCGGGCGGCGGTGGACGCCGTGCTCGACAGCTGGCTGTGGGAGGTGGAGAACCAGGCGGCCCACCGGGTGCCGGACCCGGTGGACTACCTGGAGATGCGGCGGGTGACCTTCGGCTCTCCCATGACGGCCTCGCTGGCCCGGATGGCCCACATGGACGTCGTACCGGAGGAGGTCTACGGGAGCGCCGCGATGCAGTCGCTGGAGGCGGCGGCCTTCGACTACTCGGCGCTGATGAACGACGTGTACTCGTACCAGAAGGAGGTGGAGTACGAGGGCGAGCTGCTCAACATGCTGGTCGTCACGGAGACCTTCTTCGGCTGCGACTACCGGACGGCGCTCAGGGTCGTGAACGATCTGATGACCTCGCGGATGAAGCAGTTCGAGCACGTGCTGGAGAAGGAGTTCCCCGCCATGTACCGGGACTTCGGGCTGGACGCGGCGGCTCGCGCGGCACTGGACCGGTACGCGGACGAGCTCAAACAGTGGATGGCCGCGATCGCCACGTGGCACGCGGAGACCCGGCGCTACCGGGAGGAGGACCTGGAACGGCACCACGCGCGGCGGAGCGCACCGGTGGTGGCGGCGGCGGCCGGGGCGCTGCCCCGGGCACCGCACCGGGCCGGGTGGGCGTGAGGGCACCTGCGGTCAGGTGTGCGCGCAGGGTCTCGGCGGCGACCACGACGTGCGCGGTCAGGGACCCGGACGTCGGCGAGGTCCAGCCATGCGGGGTGGCCTCCAGCAGGACGTGGGCGTCGCGGGCGCTCTTCACGGTGCCCCACCTGGCTGTATGGACAAAAGTACACCGCGTGTACAACTTATCCGGAATCCGACATTCCCCTGGCCATCCGGCAGAACTGGCGCATAATCATCGCTACGCGGCGCGAATGAACCCTTGGCCGCGCATGGGACACGCATGCAATGGGGGGCATCGTGCCGATGAGGGATTCAGGCCGGACCGGCACGCTTCCGGCGACGTCCGACGAGCTGTCGCGGCTGCTGACCGCCGTCCGGCGGGGGCGGTTGCTGACCATCACCGGGCGGTTCCGGGAGCCGCGGAGCCGGCTGGTGCGGGAGATCGCCGAGCGGCTCTCCTCCAACTTCTGCGACGGCGCGGCCGTCGTCAGGCTGGCCCGGCCCTTCGGCGTTCGCGAACTGACGGCCGCGCTGGGCTGCGTACCGGGCATGCCGTTCCTGCCGTACGGGACCACGGACGCCGTCTCGTGGCTCGCGGAGCGAGACATGCTCCTGGTCCTGGACGGCACCGAGCACCTGGCACCGGAGGCGCTGGCCTGGCTGCGGCGCCTGCTCACGGCCGCCCCGGGGCTGCGCATCCTGGCCGCGGGGCGCTCGCCGCTGGCCTTCGAGGGGGAACGCGTCCACCGCCTCTGATCCGGCACGCAACGCACCGGCCGCCGCTCCCCGGCGGAGCCGCCCCGCAACCGGGTTCGCGGGCGTCTGGTGCCCACGTACGCGTCCGCAGACGGGTCCGCCCCGGTCGGCGACTGCCGACCGGGGCGGACCCGTCAAGACATCCGGAGCTTACGCGAGGGTCGCGATCGCCTGGTTGAAGGTCGCGGACGGCCGCATGACCGCCGAGGCCTTCGCGGCGTCGGGCTGGTAGTAGCCGCCGATGTCGGCCGGGGAGCCCTGGACGGCGATGAGCTCGCCGACGATGGTCTCCTCCTGCTCGCCCAGCGTCTTGGCGAGCGCCTCGAACGCGGTGGCCAGCGCGGCGTCGTCGGTCTGCTTGGCCAGCTCCTGCGCCCAGTACAGGGCGAGGTAGAAGTGGCTGCCGCGGTTGTCGATGCCGCCCAGCTTGCGGCTCGGCGACTTGTCCTCGTTGAGGAAGGTGCCGGTCGCGCGGTCCAGGGTGTCGGCCAGCACCTGGGCGCGGGCGTTTCCGGTGGTGGTCGCGAGGTGCTCGAAGGAGACGGCCAGCGCGAGGAACTCACCGAGGGAGTCCCAGCGCAGGTAGTTCTCCTTGACGAGCTGCTGGACGTGCTTCGGGGCGGAGCCGCCGGCGCCCGTCTCGAAGAGGCCGCCGCCGTTCATCAGCGGGACGACCGACAGCATCTTGGCGCTGGTGCCCAGCTCCAGGATCGGGAACAGGTCGGTCAGGTAGTCGCGCAGCACGTTGCCGGTCACCGAGATGGTGTCCTCGCCGCGGCGGATGCGCTCCAGGGAGTACGCGGTGGCCTTGACCGGGGAGAGGATCTCGATGGTGAGACCGTCGGTGTCGTGGTCGGCGAGGTACGTCTTGACCTTGGCGATCAGCTGCGCGTCGTGCGCGCGGCCCTCGTCGAGCCAGAAGACGGCCGGGACGCCGGTGGCGCGGGCGCGGGTGACGGCGAGCTTGACCCAGTCCTGGATCGGCGCGTCCTTGGTCTGGCAGGCGCGGAAGATGTCGCCGGCGGCGACCTCCTGCTCCAGGACCGTGTTGCCCGCGGCGTCGACGACGCGGACGGTGCCCGCGGCGGCGATCTCGAAGGTCTTGTCGTGGCTGCCGTACTCCTCGGCCTTCTGGGCCATGAGGCCGACGTTCGGCACCGAGCCCATGGTGGACGGGTCGAAGGCGCCGTGCGCGCGGCAGTCGTCGATGACGGCCTGGTAGACGCCCGCGTAGCTGCTGTCCGGGAGGACCGCGAGGGTGTCGGCCTCGTTGCCGTCCGGGCCCCACATGTGGCCGGAGGTACGGATCATGGCCGGCATGGAGGCGTCGACGATGACGTCGGACGGGACGTGCAGGTTGGTGATGCCCTTGTCCGAGTCGACCATCGCGAGGGCCGGGCCCGCGGCGATCTCGGCGTCGAAGGAGGCCTTGATCTCCTCGCCGAGGCCGTGCGGGAGGGACGCCAGGCCGTTCAGGATGGTGCCGAGGCCGTCGTTCGGGGACAGGCCGGCGGCGGCCAGGACCTCGCCGTACTTCGCGAAGGTCTTCGGGAAGAACGCGCGGACCACGTGGCCGAAGACGATCGGGTCGGAGACCTTCATCATCGTGGCCTTGAGGTGGACGGAGAACAGGACGTCCTCTGCCTTGGCGCGGGCGATCTGCGCGTCCAGGAAGGTGCGCAGCGCCTCGACGTGCAGGACGGACGCGTCCACGACCTCGCCGGCCAGGACCGGTACGGACTCCCGCAGGACGGTGGTCGCGCCGTCGGCGGCGACGTGCTCGATGCGGAGCGTGCCGGCCTCGGCGATCACGGCGGACTTCTCGGTGGAGCGGAAGTCGTTCTCGCCCATGGTGGCGACGTTCGTCTTCGACTCGGAGGTCCAGGCGCCCATGCGGTGCGGGTGGGCCTTGGCATAGTTCTTGACCGAGGCGGGGGCGCGGCGGTCGGAGTTGCCCTCACGCAGGACCGGGTTGACGGCGCTGCCCTTGACCTTGTCGTAGCGGGCGCGGATCTCGCGCTCCTCGTCGGTCTTCGGGTCGTCCGGGTAGTCCGGGAGCGCGTAGCCCTGGCCCTGGAGCTCGGCGACCGCGGCCTTCAGCTGCGGGATCGAAGCCGAGATGTTGGGCAGCTTGATGATGTTCGCTTCCGGCGTCTTCGCCAGCTCGCCGAGCTCGGCGAGGGCATCGGCGATCCGCTGGCCCTCCTCGAGGTGCTCCGGGAAGCTGGCGATGATGCGACCGGCCAGGGAGATGTCACGGGTCTCGACATTCACACCGGCCGTCGACGCGTAGGCCTGGATCACAGGCAGGAAGGAATACGTCGCGAGGGCCGGGGCCTCGTCAGTGTGCGTGTAGATGATGGTCGAGTCAGTCACCGGATGCTCCGCTCCACAGTCTGCGTCTCTCGTCTGCAACATTGCTCGACATCAAGATATCTCGTGATCGGGCCGGTCCGGACAGCCCCCTCCCCGAGTTCTCGAGGAGACGCGCGTCACCCCGGTCCTCCGCGACCCCGTGGAACGGCGAAACGCCGCCTCCGGCTGTTTCCAGCCGGGGGCGGCGCTCGGGCCATTCAGACGCTCAGGCTTGCGGGCCCGGTCAGGCCTGGACGGCCTTCGGGTTCTGGCCGTACTGGTTCGGCTGCGGCTGGCCCTCGGTCGCCATGAGGACGAGGAGCCAGATGCCGCCGATCAGCGGGACCAGGGCGATGAACATCCACCAGCCGGACTTGCCGGTGTCGTGCAGGCGGCGGACACCCACGGCCAGGCCCGGGAGGAAGACGGCCAGCGCGTAGATCGCGTAGAGGAGCGGGTAGGTGCCGATCGCGTTGTCGAGGACGGCGACGATGATCAGGGCGATCAGGTTGAAGAGGGTGAACATCCAGTACTCCTGCCGGCGGGCGCGGCCGGAGAAGACGGTGTACTTCTTCAGGACGTCGGTGTAGTAGTGCATGGGTCCCCCCTGAGGACGGTTCGTCGGCCCGTCCTGCTGGAGCAAGCCGAGGCAGAACTTATGCCCCGCTTATGTGGCGGTCAAGCCAGTTCTCAAGTCACCGGAAGTACCGCTTTCCTGGGGTCCATCGACCAAAAACACCGGTATCGGGAGCCATTGGGGACCCACTGGTCGTGTCAGGTCACACGGGGTGACCAAACAGGGGTGACGGGGCCCTATTTGTGAGGTTGGAGAGCCCCCTGATCCTCTCCGGGCCGGCACGCGCGAGGCCCCGCAACTCCCCGAGCGGGCCCGTCCGCGCCCACATCGTTACGGCTCTGCGACCTGAACCGGCCACCACACGCACGGACGTCCCGCGCCGGCCGGGGGCCGGGCGCGGGACGTGGACGCCGTGGACGCACCGGCCGGTTCAGCCGATGTGGAACGGGTCCCCGTAGACCTTCCAGTCGAGGGGGGTGTTGAGGTTCAGGTTGCCCTTCTTGAGGAAGACCCGCTGCGCGGTGTCGACACGGCTGGTGTCGCTGTGCGCCTCCTCCTGCTTCATCGCCCAGACGCGGGCGTCGAGGAAGGCGTTGAGCCAGGTCGTCTCGTTGCCGCCCTGGGCCGGGGGCTTGGCCTTGGACAGGGCCCGCTTGCGGATGTTGCGGAAGCTGGTGGAGTCGGTGCCGTCGCCGTGCATGACGATGGCGTCGTAGTAGATGAACTGGCCTAGCGTGCCGACCCCGTCGGACTTGCCCTGCTTGACGGCCGGGTTGAAGTAGACCCGGTCGCGCTCGTGGTCCTGGGCCTTCTTGAACTCGCCGTCCTGGGCGGCCTTCGCCCAGTCCTTGGGGAAGTTCGGGTCGAGGCCCTTGTGCGAGTCGGTGCCGTCGACCTGGCGGAGGGCCGGAAGGTACTTGGCGAGCACGTTGCCCGGCTTGACGTCGGTGTAGTACTCGACGAGGTCGAGCATGTCGCCGGTGCCGGAACAGAAGCCGATGATGCCGGCCGTGTAGCCGCGGCCGTCGTCTATGTCCTCTATGTACTTGTACTGCGCCTTCCAGTCCAGCGAGGAGTTCTCCGCGCTGGAGACGATCTGCATGGCGATGTCCTTCTTCGCCGGATCGTCGAGTCCGACGGCGGCGGCCGGCGAGGCGGCGGACGCGGGGGCGGAAGCGGGGGCGGAAGCGGGGGCGGGTGCCGCGGTGGCGTGGGCGGTCACGGGCACGGCGAGCAGGGCGCTGCCGAGCAGGGCGCCGATGGCCATTCTCTTGCGGTGGGGGGTGAACACAAGACCTCCATGGGGGAGTTGAGCCTTACCCGACTTCGTTAGGAAACTTTACTACCAGAGGTCGGGACAGCTCAATACCCGTGCACGCCACGCGTGCGGATGGGGCCGGTGGTCAACCCGCGGCTCAGAGCCAGCCGTTGCGGCGGAAGCCCCGGTGAATGACGAAGCAGGCGAGGGCCATGACGCCGACCACGATCGGGTAGCCGTACGTCCAGTGCAGCTCGGGCATGTTGTCGAAGTTCATGCCGTAGACCCCGCAGACCATGGTCGGCACGGCGACGATGGCCGCCCACGCCGTGATCTTGCGCATGTCCTCGTTCTGCGCGACGGTCACCTGCGCGAGGTGCGCCTGCAGGATGGAGTCGAGCAGGCCGTCGTACGCGCCGATCTGGTCGGTGGCCCGGGTCAGGTGGTCCGCGACGTCGCGGAAGTACGCGCGGACGTCAGGCGGGATGACCGGTATCGGCTGCGTGGCCAGGTGCTGGAGCGGCCGGCTCAGCGGGGCCACCGCCCGGCGCAGTTCCAGCAGTTCGCGCTTGAGCTGGTAGATGCGGCCCGCGTCGCCGCGGCCCCCGTACTCGCTGAAGACGGCGGTCTCGACGGCGTCGATGTCGTTCTGCACCGCGTCCGTGACGGCCACGTAGTCGTCGACGACGTGGTCGGCGATGGCGTGCAGAACGGACGACGGTCCCTTGGCCAGTTGCTCCGGCTCCGCCTCCAGGCTCTCGCGGACGGGGCCGAGCGTGCCGTGGCCGCCGTGCCGGATGGTGATGACGAAGTCGTCGCCGGTGAACGCCATCAGCTCGCCGGTCTCCACGACCTCGCTCGTCGCGGTGAGCTCCTCGTGCTCCACGTAACGCACCGTCTTGAAGACGGAGAACAGTATGTCGTCGTACCGCTCCACCTTGGGGCGCTGGTGCGCGTTCACGGCGTCCTCGACGGCGAGGGGGTGCAGGCCGAACAGCCCGGCGAGCCCGGCGAGCTCCTCCTTCGCCGGTTCGTGCAGGCCGATCCAGACGAACCCGTCGCCCGTCTTGCGGACCCGTCGCAGCGCCTCTTCGACCTCGGCGCAGCCGTCCTGCCGTGCACCGTCCACGTAGACCACGCAGTTGACCACCGCGCTGCCGAGCGGGGAGCGGGACGGGTGGCTCAGGTCGACGGCCCGCCTGTAGCCGCGACGCACGGCCCGGCGCAAGTTGCTGAACATGGACAACGGGGTACTTCCCTTCGGCGGATCAGCGGCCAGTCTGCCACCGTCGCCGATCGGCCCCCGTCAGACCCTGTCGATGAACACGCTCGTCGACTTCACCCGGGCCACGGCCCGCGCGCCCACCTCGAGGCCGAGTTCCTCCACCGCCTCCCGGGTCAGCAGCGACACGATGCGGTGGGGACCCGCCTGGATCTCGACCTGGGCGTCGACGGTACCGAGCTTGACGGCGGTGACGATGCCCGGGAAGGCGTTGCGCGCCGAGGTGTACGGGGCGTCCTCGGCGTCGGCACCCTCCTGGGCGGCCTCCACGCAGAACGCGGCCAGGTCCGGCCCGTCCACCATCCGCCGCGTGCCCTCCCGGCGGGTGGGGAACCGCTCGGCATCCGCCCAGCGCCGGGCGGTGTCGACGCTCACGCCGAGCAGCCGCGCAGCCTGGCCGATCGTGTAGGACTCCATGGCCGCAGCTTACGGGTGCCGGGCCCCGTCCTGGCGGAGTGCCTCGGCCGCCGCGGCCGCGATCACCTGCGCCACCGTCGACAGCGCCGGGGAGTCGAGCTTCCACTGCTGCCAGTACAGGGGCACGTCCAGCGGCCGCCCCGGCACCAGCAGCACCAGCCCGCCCGCGCGCAGCAGCGGCTCCGCCTGCGGCTCGGGCACCAGTCCCCAGCCCAGCCCGGACGCCACCGCGTCGCAGAACCCCTCCGAGGTCGGCACGTGGTGGCGCAGCGGCCCGGCCCCGGCGTCCTGATCGCCGGTCAGCGACCGTACGAACACGTCCTGGAGCACGTCCCGCCGGTCGAACACGATCACCGGGGCCTCCCGCAGACCGTCCTCGAGCGACCCGGCCGCGAGGTGACGCGCCACGAACCCGGGGCTCGCCACCGGGAGGTAACGCGCCAGTCCGAGCCTGCGTACGGTGCACCCCGCCACCGGGTCCGGCGAGGAGGTGACCGCCGCCATGACCTGGCCCTCCCGGAGCAGCGCCGTCGTGTGCGACTCGTCCTCCCGGTGCAGTTCGAAGGAGACCGGCGGATCCTGCGGCACCTGCGTGAGCGCCGGCAGGAACCAGGTCGCGAGCGAGTCCGCGTTGACCGCGATCGGCAGCCGCACCGGGCCGCCCGACTCCTGCGCCATCCCGAGCTCGGCGCGCGCGTCCCGCTCCAGCCGGGCCAGCTGCCGGGCGAACCGGACCACCACCTGCCCGGACTCGGTCGCCCGGACCGGCTTCGTCCGCATCAGCAGCACCCGCCCGGTCCGCTGCTCCAGCGCCTTGACCCGCTGGCTGACGGCGGACGGGGTCACGTGCAGGGCAGCGGCCGCCGCGTCGAAGGTGCCCTCGTCCACGACGGCGAGGAGGGTCCGTACCTGGTCCAGGGGAAGCTCATCCATCACGAGGGCTAAGGGTACGTAAAAATCTTTAGCTGTACTGAAACCCTGCCGCTGCCTACGGTCGAAGACATGACACACGGCATCATCGCGGCGGCCCTCGCCGGCTTCGGCACCGGACTCTCCCTCATCGTCGCCATCGGCGCACAGAACGCCTTCGTCCTGCGACAGGGGGCCCGTCGGCAGGCCGTCCTCGCCGTGGTCGCGATCTGCGCGCTCTCCGATGCGGTCCTCATCGCCCTCGGCGTCGCGGGCGTCGGCGCCTTCGTCACCGCCTGGCCGGCCGCCCTGACCGCGGTCGCCATCGCCGGCGGCGGGTTCCTGATCTGCTACGGGTTCCTCGCCGCCCGCCGGGTGCTCCGGCCCGCCCCGGGCGCCGCACTGGACACCGACGGGGCCACCGCCGGGTCCCGCCGCCGGGCCGTGCTGACCTGCCTGGCCATGACCTGGCTCAACCCGCACGTCTACCTGGACACCGTGCTGCTGCTCGGATCCCTCGCCGCCGACCGCGGAGACCTGCGCTGGGCCTTCGGCATCGGGGCCGGGCTGGCCAGCCTGATCTGGTTCGGCACGCTCGGCTACGGCGCCCGGCTGCTCGGCGGTCTGCTGGCGCGCCCCTCGGCCTGGCGGGTGCTGGACGGGCTCGTCGCGGCGACCATGGTCACGATGGGCGGAATGCTCCTGGCCCGGGCCTGACCGCGGACTGCGGCGGGCCTGCGCGCGGGGTACGGATCCGCCCCGTACCGCCGCACGACCACAGGAGCCCGCCGTGCCCGACCGCCCGTCCGACCACCCCTCCCCCGATGCGGTGCGCGCGTACTACGCCGCCCGGCCGTCCCCGCTCGTCGCCGCCACCGGCATCGTGCTGGACACGGGCGGGCGGGTCCTCGTACTGACGCCCTCGTACAAGGCGGACCTGGAACTGCCGGGCGGCACGGTCGAGGACACCGAGACCCCGGAGGAGGGGCTGGCCCGCGAGCTGAAGGAGGAGCTGGACCTCTCCGTGCCGGTCGGCCGGCTGCTGGCCGTGGACTCCCGGCGGCCCGGCTCCCTCGGCCGCTCCCTGATCGCCCACGTCCACCTCGTCGGGCCGCTCTCGCCGGAGCAGGCCGCCGCGATCTCGTTCGCGGACGGCGAGATCACCGCGGCCCGCTGGCTCCCCCCGGAGGAGGCGTACGCAGCGCTGCCCGCCCGGATCGCGCCCCGGCTGCGTGCGGGCCTGGACGCCCTCCACTCCGGCTCCCTCGCGCACCTCGTCGACGGCGTGGCCCAGCCCGGCTCGTCGGCGGGGCTGGACCCGGCGCGCCGTACGGCCCTCGAACACGCCGGTTCCTTCGACGCCGCGAGCCACCGGGCCGCCCGCCCCAAGGCCCTCACCGCGGCGAGCGTGCTGTTCACCGACGCCGCCGGCCGGATCCTGCTGGTGGAGCCGTCGTACGGCAGGCCGGGCCGCTGGAACCTGCCGGGCGGCGGGATCGACAGCGACCTGGGCGAGACCCCGCGGGCCGCCGCCCACCGGGAGGTGCACGAGGAACTCGGCCTCGACCTCGAGCCGGGCCGGCTGCTCGGCGTGAACTGGGCGCACAAGCCCGGCTATCCGGCCCGCATCCGCTTCCTCTACGACGGCGGGGTCCTGGACGGCGCCACCCTGGCCCGCATCCGGCTCGCCCCGTTCGAACTGCTCCGCTGGCGGGCGGTGCCGGCCGGGGAGCTGCGCGCCCTGGTCAAACCGTCCCTGCGCCGCCAGATCGAGGCCTGCCTGCGCGCCCGCACCGAGGGCACGGGCCCGCTGGAACTCCACGCCGGCCGCCCGGCCGGCACCCCGCGCAAGAGGAAGAAGGATCCCGACCGGAAGGCGAAGAAGCCATAGCAGAACCGAGCGCTCACTGCTCCATCCGGAGGGCATCGTGGCGTGGCGCGTGGGCGACGAGGTCGGCTCACGCATCGTCGAACCAGACAGTCCACGCACACGCGCACGCACTCTCGCCAGCGAGAACGAGCGGAACCCATGGAGCGCCACCATGTCCGCAGAGCCGACCCGCCCCGGGACCAGTACCACTCCACCCGTCGCCGACGACGCCGCGCAGCCCGATCCGCGCCGGTGGTGGATCCTCGCCGTCATCGGCCTCGCCCAGCTCATGGTCGTCCTCGACGCCACCATCGTGAACATCGCCCTGCCCTCGGCCCAGGCCGGCCTCGGGTTCTCCGACGACCAGCGGCAGTGGGTGGTGACCTCGTACGCGATCACCTTCGGCAGCCTGCTGCTGCTCGGCGGGCGGCTGGCCGACAAGTTCGGGCGGCGGCGGGCCTTCCTCCTCGGGCAGATCGGATTCGCCGCGGCCTCCGCGCTCGGGGGGGCCGCCGCCACCTTCGGGGTCCTCGTCACGGCCCGCGCCCTGCAAGGCGTGTTCGCGGCGCTGCTGGCTCCGGCCGCGCTCTCGCTGCTCACCACCACGTTCTCCGCCCCCGCCGAACGCGGCAAGGCGTTCGGCGTGTTCGGATCGCTCGCCGCGTCCGGGGGCGCCGTGGGGCTGCTGCTGGGCGGGTTCCTCACCGAGCACCTGAGCTGGCGCTCGACCATGTACGTGAACCTGCTCTTCGCCGCCGTCGCCGTCGTCGGCGGTGTGCTGCTGCTCAAGCGGCCGGCCCCGACCACCCCTCCCCGACTGGACCTGCCGGGCACGCTGCTGGCCTCGTCCGGGCTGTTCTGCCTGGTCTACGGCCTGGCCAAGCCCGGCTCCCACGGCTGGCAGTCCGTACACACCCTGGGATTCCTGGCCACCGGCGCCGTCCTGCTCACCGCGTTCGTCTGGTGGCAGGGCCGCAGTGCGCACCCGCTGCTGCCGCTGCGGATCGTGCTCGACCGGGTCCGGGGTACGGCGCTCGCGTCCGTGTTCATCACCGGGGTCGGCATGTTCGGGGTGTTCCTGTTCCTCACGTACTACCTGCAGCACACCCGCGGTTACAGCCCGGCCCGGACCGGCCTGGCCTTCATGCCGATGTCCGGCTGCACCATGATCGGCGCGATCGGCAGCAACATGGGGCTGCTCGGCAGGATCGGCGGGCGCACGCGCATCGTCACCGGGATGCTGCTGTCGGCGTGCGGCATGGCCTGGCTGGCGAACCTGACGGCGACCGGCTCGTACGTCGTCGACGTCCTGCCGGGCCAAGTGGCGACGGGTCTGGGCATGGGCCTGATCACGGCCGCCGCGATGAACCTCGGCACGGCGGGCATCGACCCACGGGACGCCGGAGTCGGCTCCGCGACGGTCAACGCCATGCGGCAGACGGGCGGCTCCGTCGGCACGGCGCTGATGAGCACCCTTGCCGCCGGAGCCGTCACCCGCTCCCTGGCGGGCCGGCAGCCCGCGCCGGAGTTGATGGCGCGGGCTGCCCTGGAGGGTTACCGCACGGTCTTCACGGCATCGGCGGCGATCTTCGCCGTCGGAGCGGTGCTGACCCTGCTCCTGCTTCCCGGCGGCCTGTCCATGGAGCGCGCACACGGCGCGCCCGGGGGCCGCCGCCCGTCAGCGCGGTGAGTGGGCGCCGGGGGCCGCGGGAGCCGCCGGGGAGGCCGGCTTGGCGGGGGCCATGGGAGCCGTCGGCGAGGCCGGCTTGGCGGGAGTGACCGGGGCCACGGGGGTGCCGTCGGCCGTCAGGCAGTTCGCCATCGAGCTGCGGACCCGGTCGCCGGTCGAGAAGTGCTTCACCCGGCAGGAGTTGGTCCCGATCCCGCCGTCGACCTGGCCGTAGCCCGGTCCGATCGTCAGGACGCTGTCGTTCAGGCCGCGGACCGTGTCGTTGCCGGGACCGCCCTGGACGATGCCCGCGGACTCCGCGCCCACCGACTTGGGCTCGATGACGTCGTTCTCGCTGCCGCCGAGGACCCGGCCGCCGAGGTCGATGTTGCCCGTGCGGATCAGGTCGTTGCCGTCGTTGCCGAAGACCTGGCCGCCGCCGCGCTCGTATTCGCCCGGCTGGCCCATGACGCTGCCCGTGGTGATCTTGTCGTCGCCGTGGTCGCCGTAGACGGAGGCCCCGTGCGCCGCCGTGCCCACGACGAGGGCGGTGATGATGGTGTCGTTGCCGGCACCGCCGCGCACCGACGCGTTGCCGTTGCGCGGGGAGAGGTTGTTGACCTGGAGCGTGTCGTCGCCCTCGCCGCCGAGCACCTGGGCGTCGATGAGCATGCCCTTGACGCGGATGTTGTCGTTGCCGCCACCGCCGTAGATGATCGCGTTCTCGACGTCGTTCTCGCACAGGATCGTGTCGTCGGCCGACGTGCCCCGCACCTCCTGTCCGGGCGGGGCCTCGACACCGTTGACGTAGCACCAGTGGGACGGCAGGGGTTCGGCCGCCTGGGCCGGGCCCGTCGCGAACGAGGCGGCGACGGCGATCGTGCCGGCCAGGGTGTACGAGGCGGTGCGTAGGGTGCGGCGAGTGCGCAGCATCGATTTTGCTCCCGAGCATGGTGTTTGGGTGGGAATGTCGTGCGGGGTCGGTCGTCAGGACAGCTCGTGGCGCAGCGGCGTGAGCTGTTCGATGTCGTAGCGCATCCGCAGTTCGCGGACCGCTACGGGATCCGGGGTGGTGCTCATGTCGAGCAGCTCGAGGAGCTCCTCGAAGTACCGCTCGTGATCGGGCGGCGGTGAGGCCTGGAAGAACATCCGGGCCGGTTCGCCGGTGGGGTTTGCGAAGGCGTGCGGACAACCGGGCGGAACCACGATGACGGTTCCGGGCGTGGCACGGACGACCTGACGTCCGTCGAGCGCTTCCCAGTGTCTCCAGTCGTCCCCGGAACGCACGCGCGGCTCGAAGGCCATGACGTCGAGTTCACCCTCCAGGACGTAGAACAGTTCTTCGCTCCGGGTGTGCAGGTGTGCCCCGACGTCGAAACCGGGCGGTACGACGACCTCGAAGCTCGAGGCCACCGAGGAGTGCTCCCCGGTGAC
The DNA here is from genome assembly GCF_000717655.1 of Streptomyces katrae. GTDB lineage: Bacteria > Actinomycetota > Actinomycetes > Streptomycetales > Streptomycetaceae > Streptomyces > Streptomyces katrae_B. The sequence goes on along the minus strand of NZ_JNZY01000015.1, from coordinate 116,392 downwards.
CTTGAACGTGACCTGCTGGGCGTCGGTGTGCAGCTTGCGGCCGTGACCCGGTGGGACGAGCAGCCCGTCGCGGGCGATGTGCGCGGTCATGACCAGGTCACGGGCAGACCTTCGGGCCCGCGGATGAGGGCACCCGGCCGCCAGCCCAGCTCGCTCGGGGGGACGCTGAGGCGGAGGTCCGCGAAGCGGTCGAGCAGCGCGTCCACGAGCAGTTCGGACTCGAGGCGGGCCAGCATGTTCCCGGGGCAGAAGTGGGGTCCGTACCCGAAGGAGACGTGCGGGTTGGGGTTGCGGTCCAGGTGCAGCTCGTGGGGGTCGGGGAAGACGTCCGGGTCGCGGTTGGCCGCGAGGTAGGAGACGTAGACGGCTTCGCCCGCCCGGATGAGCTGGCCGGCCACGGTGACGTCCTCGAGGGCGATCCGGGAGAGGCCGACGGCGTTGCGGTGCGGGATGTAGCGCAGCAGCTCGTTGAGTGCCGAGGGCCGCAGGCCGGGCTCGCTCCTCATCCGTTCCATCAGGTCCGGCCGGGTGAGGAGGATGTAGACCATGTTGCCCACGTTGTTGGTGACGGCCTCACCCCCGATCTGGATGAGCAGGGCGAGTCCGGTGGCCTCCTCGGCGGTGACCTCGCCGGCTTCGACGGCCTTGACGAGGAGCCCGATGACGCTGTCACCGCCGGCCACTTCCCCGCTGCGCATGCGCCCGCCGAGGTAGGCGCACATGTCGTTCTTCGCCTGTTCGCTGCGTTCGGCGCCCTGGGCCGAGGAGAGGATCAGGCTGGTCCATTCGTGGACCACGGGCCGGTCGGCCTCCGGGACGCCCATCAGCTCGCACACGACGGCGAGCGGGAAGGGCGCGAGCAGGCGCTCGGTCAGGTCCACGGGCGGGCCGTCGCGCAGGATCCCGTCGACGAGGGCGTCGAGCATCTCCTTGGCCCGGGTGCGCAGGGACTCCACCCCGCTGGTGGTGAAGGCCGCGGCAACGGTGCGCCGCAGCCGGGTGTGGTCGGGCGGGTCCTCGAACCCGACCGCGCCGGGCGCGGGGATGAAGTGGGGGGCCAGCCGGGTGACATCGTGTTCCGCGACGAGCTTGCGGCTGAACCGGGGATCGTTGGCCACCATGCGCACGTCGTCGTACCGGCAGACGAGCCAGGCCCAGCCGCTTCCGTTCGGCAGACGGATCCGGGTGATCGGACCCGCCTGCATCAGTTCGGCGAGGACGGGGTCGAAGTCGACCCCGTCCAGAGCCGGGGTGGGCCAGTGCGTGATGGGTGGCCTTGCGGTTGCGGGGCCGTCCTTCAGCATGCTTCGGATTCCTCCCTCACCCGGTCCCTCATTCCGAGGTCCAGCTGCCCAGCGAGATCTCTGCGGTGATGCCCGGGCCGAAGCCGGCCAGCAGGCCCCGCGCGGCGTCGGCGGTACCGTTCTCGTCGAACATCCGGCGCAGTGCGTCCAGGACGACGGCGCTGGCGATGTTGCCGTACTCGGTCAGTGTGGCCCGACTGAAGCGGAATGCCTCGGGTGCCACACCGAGGTACTTGCTGAGGTCATCCAGGATGCGGGGCCCACCGGCGTGGATGATGTAGAAATCCAGTGCGGCGGCGTCCCACCCATGGGCTTTCGCGAGCTCCTTGAGGGAGGGGGCGAGCGGTTCCATGGTGCCCGGCACCCGCCGGTCGAGCTTGAAGTGGAACCCGGTGGACTTGACGTCGTACATGATCCAGTCCTCGGTCTGGGGGATGATGTACGAGCTGTTGCGGTGCAGTTCCATGCCGGTGCCGCCCTTGCCGCGGACCACGGCGGCGCCGACGCCGTCGCCGAACAGGCCGTTGGAGAGCAGGTTGCCGACCTCCAGGTCACTGGGCTGGTAGCAGAGCGAGCAGAACTCGCAGGACACGATCAGCGCGTTCGCCTCGGGGTAGGCGGTGCAGAAGTCGTGGGCCCGGTTGACCGCCGCCCCGCCCGCCGCACAGCCCAGCTGGGCGATGGGGAGCTGTTTGGTGTCCGTCCTGAAGCCCATCGCGTTGATCATCCAAGCGGTCAGCGAGGGCATCATGAAGCCCGTGCACGACACGTAGATGATCATGTCGATGTCCTTCGCACGCAGCTGCGCGTCCTCCAGCGCCTGCCGCACCACCGCCGGGACCCGTTGCTTGGCCTCGACCTCGTACACCGCGTTGCGCGATTCGAAACCGGGGTGCTTGAGGGTCTCCTCGATGGGGCGCACGATGTGCCGCTTCGCGACGCCGGTGTTGCGGATCAGACGCAGCGCCAGGTCGAGCTGCGGATGGTCCGCGTGCACCGAACGGCACAGATCCAGGGTCTGCTCCATCGTGATCACGTGCTCGGGCACGCACACCGTTGGCCTGCACAGAGTCGCCATGGGTGGCTCTCCTTTCGTGTCTGACACAGCCTCACGGACCTTTGGCCGATGCGCGCGCGGGACTACGGCGTTGGGGACATGAGCCAATCCGGTGACGCTGCGCCGTGGAGGCAGCGGAGCGTGTGACGAGAGGGAAGGGATGGCTGTGCCGATTTCCCGCGGAATCGCGCCTTGGGGGGTGACATCCACGCAGGGAGATGAACCATGACGTCAGACCCGCACACGGCCCTCGATCCGGACACGGACCCGGTCTCGGGCGAACCGGTGCACTGCTGGAACCTGGACGACTTCGAGGCGCTCGACTTCGACCCGTTCCTGCACGACCGCCTGCGGGACAAACGCGCCGCCCGGATCCGGCTGCCGTACGGCCAGGGCAGCGCCTGGCTGATGTCCCGCTACGCCGATGTGAAGGCGGCCACCACCGACCCGCGCTTCAGCAGGCAGGAACTGGTCGGCCGCACGATCACCGCCTCCTCCCCGCACGCCATCGCCTCGCAGCAGGCGTCCATGAACTACGCCGACCCGCCGCGCCTCAACGACATGCGCCGCGTGGTCGCACGGGCCTTCACCGGCAAGAGCATGCAGAAGCTGCGGCCGACCGTGCAGCGGACCGCCGACAGCCTGCTGGACGCCATGGAGCGGCACGGCTCGCCGGCGGACCTGGTCGAGCACCTGCACGGCCCGTTCCCGCTCGCGGCCGTCGCCGACCTGCTGGGGATGCCGCAGGACATGCGCAAGAACATGACCTCATGGGCCAACGTGATCATGACCCCCGGCCCGGCGCCCGACAAGAGCACCGACGCCCTGAAGACGGTGCGCGAGTGCGTCGTCGCACTGCTCGCCATGCGCCGGGAGAAGCAGAGCGACGACCTGGCCGGCGTCCTGGCCTCGGCCGCCGACGCCGGTGAGATCACCGATCCGGAGGCCGTCTCCATCGCCACCGCGATCCTGGTGAGCGGTGCGCACGCGGTACGCAACAACAGCGCCAACATGATCTTCGCCTTGCTCACCCATCCGGAGCACCTCGAACGGCTGCGCAGGGAGCCGGAGCTGATCCCCCAGGCCGTCGACGAGCTGCTGCGCTTCATCCCGCACCGCAGCGGAGTGGGCCTCCCGCGGATCGCCACGCGGGACGTGGACATCGCCGGCGTCACGGTCAAGGCGGGCGAGACGGTGTACTCCTCGTACCTGGCGGCCAACCGCGACCCCGAGGTCTTCCCGAACCCCGACACGCTGGACTTCGACCGCGGTCCCATCGCCCACATGGCCTTCGGGAACGGGCCCCACCACTGCGTCGGCTCGATGCTGGCCCGTATGGAGTCCGAGATCATCGTCACCACGCTGCTCGACCGCTACCCGCGCCTGGCCCTGGCCGTGCCGCGCGAGCAGATCGAATGGCAGGCCGGCGCGCTGATCCGCGGGCCCAAGACCCTGCCGGTGTCCTGGTGATACGCCGGCACCGGATCAGGGTGGTCCGGGGCACCCCGGACCACATAGAACTGGCGGCCCTCACGGCCGCCCTGGTCATCCTGGCGCGCACGGCCCACGTGCCCCGCGCTCCGCACTCCGCCCGGCACCGGCGGGCCCACTGGGACCGCAACGTGCCGTCGGTCGTGCACCATCCCGCGCAGTCGTGGCGCGCCCGCCCGGCCTCCCCCCTCGTCTAGCGGGGGCGCGGCGGCGCCGACGGGGCCCGGCCGTCCGGGCCCCGTCCGCGGCGGCCCGTCAGGCGCGCGCCGGCTTCGGTGCGGCCGGGGCCGGGGTCGCGGTCGCCGGGCCGGCCGGGGGCGTCGGGGCGGCCGGGGGCGTCGGGGCGGCCGGGGGCGTCGGGGTCTGCGGATCGCAGGTGACCTCGTCGCGCGGGGTGTAGTGCGTACGGTAGGTCTCCCGCTTGACCTCCTGCCCGCCCCGGACGAAGACCCGGTCGACGGCGACGTCGAAGCCTTCCAGCGGGGTCTGCACCTCACAGGTCGGACCGGAGCCCGTGCGCTTGGCCGGCGGGGTGACGTTCGTCCGCGGGCCGTGGGTCGCGCGTATCTCGTCGTACTTCTTCGTGCCGAGCAGGCTGATGGTGACCGAGGTGTCGGTGGACTCGGCCTGGACGTAGATCGCGTGGCCGGAGTCGTTCTTCCAGCGCAGGTCGAGGGTGCCCCAGGCGACGGTGGCCTCGCGGCCCTCGGGGTACCGCTCGATGTAGAAGGAGTGGGCCCCGTGCTCCAGCGGCTTGACGCCCGCGAAGAACATGGCGTTGTACATGGTCGTCGCGACCGCCGAGACCCCGCCGCCGGGCGACTTCACGTACTGGCCGTCGTTGATCATGATGCCGTCGACGAAGCCGTTCTCCTTGGTCCGCTCACCGACCGTCTTGTTGAAGCTCCACGTCTCGCCCGGCAGTACGACGGATCCGTTGATCAGCTCCACGGCGCGGCCGATGTTGGTGGTGCGGTACGGCGCGGCGGGGAAGTTGACGGTGAACGACGAGACCTTCTCCTTGATGCCGAGGCGCTGTGCGTTCTCGGCGGTCAGCCGCGGGTGGACCGTCTTGACGGCGACCACACCGGTACGGGCGGCGCCCGAGCGCGTCAGCAGCGGGACGACGGCGTCGGCGAAGGCCTTCTCGGTGACCCGGATCCCCGAGCGCCCGTCCTGGGCGACGACCGCACGGCCGGCGGAATCGACGCGGAAGGTGGCCCCGCGGGACGGGCTGGTGGCCGCGGCCACCTGCCGGGCGACCGCGGGCTCGGCCAGCAGCCCCTTGGCGTCGAGCTTCGGAACCAGCCGTCCTTGGGCGTCGGGCTCGACCGCGAGGTGCCGGCCGAGCACGGCGGGGGTGAGGGTCACGGGCTTTCCGGCCACGGTGAGGGTGATCGGTCCGGACATCGCGGGCTCGGCGAACTCCTTCAGGGCCCGTGCGGTCTCCTGCTGACCCACCGCGGGCGTCTTCTGGTCCACCGGGAGCGCGACCGGACCGCCCTGCGGGCGCAGGTAGGCGGCGCGGACGGTGTCGGCGGCCTGGTCGGCGCGCAGGGCGATTCCGGTCACGGGGGCGGTGGCCTTGGCGGTGCCGCCCTCGAAGGTGACCTCGCCGTCACGGGCCTGCCGTCCGGCGGCGGCGATCCGGTCGACCTCGCCCGGGCTCGTCGGGCCGTCCGTACGGATCACGGGCTCGACCTCGCGGTCCTCGGCCGGAGTGAGCAGCCGCCCGATCACGGTGAAGGGGTCCGCTCCGGCCTGCGCCGCGCGGTCGACGGTGGCGGCGGTGTCCAGGGACAGCCCGAAGGCGGCGGGGGCGGCCTTCTCGGTGCGGTCGCCGATCCGCAGCTCGATCGGGGCGGCAGCGGCCTGGCCGAGCGTGCGGTCGAGGGCCGTCCGGGCCTCCGTTCGGCTCATGCCGCCGATGTCGATCCCTCGTACGTGGGTGCCGTCGGCGATGGCGTCGCCCGCCACGGCCAGACCGGTGAGGTAGAGGCCGCCGAAGCCGAGGACGGCAGCTCCGCCCACGAGGGGGAGGGCTGTCCGCCGGTTGATCGTGAGGCGGTGTACGCGTCGCATGTCTCTCGTCTCTTCCGGTGCGGGTGGCGCTCGGACGTCGGTGTGGACCGGGAACCAGCATTCACCAATTCGGACTAACCGGGGCAAAAATGTGCCTGTTCTCACGAGGGAAACCGGTCGGCACGCCACGGAAACCGAAGCCATCGAAGTAAGGCCACCTAGGTTGGATTGGCCCTGTCCGGCCGTTCGGGGGATGCCACATCGTGGGGCCTGTCGGTCTTTGGCTCCCCGAAAGGCTCCACCGGTGTCCCTCGCCCCCGCCCGCCCCGCGCGGCGTCTCACGCGTCGACTCCTGCAGCTCTACGTCGGGCTCGCGCTGTACGGCGCGAGCTCGGCGTTCCTGGTCCGCGCCGGTCTGGGGCTGGACCCGTGGGACGTCTTCCACCAGGGGCTCGCCGAGCTCACCGGGTGGAGCATCGGCACGGTGTCCGTGGCCGTCGGGGCGCTGGTCCTGCTGCTGTGGGTGCCCCTGCGGCAGCGGCCGGGGCTGGGCACCGTCTCGAACGTGTTCGCCGTCGGCCTGTCCATGGACGCCACGCTCGCGGTGATGCCGGACGTGCACGGCGCGCTCGCGCAGGCCGCCGTACTGACGGCGGGCATCGTCCTCAACGGTGTCGCGACCGGCCTCTACATCGCCGCCCGCTTCGGGCCGGGGCCCCGCGACGGCCTCATGACCGGGCTGCACCGGCGGACCGGGCGGTCGCTGCGGCTGGTGCGCACCGGGATCGAACTCACGGTCCTGGCGGCCGGTGTCCTGCTGGGCGGCACGGCCGGCGTGGGCACCGTGGCGTACGCACTGGCCATCGGTCCGCTCTCGCAGGTCTTCCTGCGCGTCTTCGCCCTGCCCGGGGAGGCCGGCTCCGCGGCGGCCGGCGATCGGCCCGGAGCAGGGTCCCCGGATGCAGCTCCGGCGCACGCGGCCGATCCGGCCCGGGCCGCAGCTGCGGCACCCGCACCGGCCGCCGCTCAGGCTCCGGCACGGGGCTGACCGGGCCGGTGTCGAAGGCGTGCCCGTGGCCGAGGGGGAATCCGGCGGCGGCCACCAGCACCAGGAGCAGCCCCGGCAGCAGAAGCGACCTGCTGGTCCCGGCGGTGAGGGAGTGGCCCGGGTGCGCGCCCTCGCCGGAACCGCTGCCGGGCGTACGGCAGGAGGCGGAGGCACTGCGGCGGCGCTGCCCCGGGCGGCACACGGTCCTGGCCGAGGCCCGGGCCACTCGGGCGGTGAGACCCGGGCACCCGGCCTGACCGGTCACCCCACCTGGCGGCGGACCAGCCCGTGGAACAGGCCCGCCGTATCGGCGAGCAGCTCGGCGGGCGGACCCTGCTGGGCGACCCGTCCGTCCGACAACACGATCACGCGGTCGGCGTCCATGACGGTGGACAGCCGGTGGGCGATCACGATGCGGGTCGCGCGCAGGGCGCGCGTGGACTCGATGACCACGCGCTGGGCCTCGTTGTCCAGCGCGCTGGTGGCCTCGTCCAGGAAGAGGATGCGCGGTTTGCCGATGAGCGCCTGCGCGATCATCAGCCGCTGGCGCTGGCCGCCCGAGACGGTGCCGCCGCCGTCGGTCAGCACGGTGTGCATGCCCATGGGCATGGCCTTGATGTCCTCGGCGAGGCCCGCCAGAGCGGCGGCCTGCGCCGCCTCCTCGAGGGAGTACGCGCCGGAGCCGCGGATGCAGTCGAGGATCGAGCCGGAGAACGGCTGCGCGTTCTGCAGGACGACACCGCACTGGCGGCGCACGGCCGCCTGGTCGAGTGCGGCCAGGTCCTGGCCGTCGTACAGCACGCTGCCGGAGGCGGGCCGGTCGAAACCGATGAGCAGGCGGAGCAGGGTCGACTTGCCGCAGCCGCTGGCCCCGACGACCGCGACGAACTCACCGGGCCGCACCTGGAAGGACACGTCGTCCAGGACGAGCGGTCCGTCCTCGGCGTACCGGTAGGACAGGTTCTTGACCTCGACGGCGCCGCTGAGCTCGCCCGGCCGGATTCTGGCGCCGCGTACCTCGGGGGTCGCCGCGAGGAGCGGCTTGACCTGCTCGAACATCGGCTGCACGGCGGCGGCCGAGAGGAGGGCGCCGGTCAGCTGGGTGGCCGAGGACAGCATCATCGTCACGGCGGTGCTGAACGTCAGGAACTCGCCGGCGGACATGCTGCCGCGGGCCGGTCCGGCCAGCAGCATGAACATCACCAGTGTGCACAGCGGCAGATAGACCGCGTTGAGCACCGTGACGACGTTCTTGATCCGGCCGATGCGCTGCTGCAGTTCGCGGGTACGGGCGAACTCCCGCGCCCACGCGGCGTACGCGAAGCTCTCGGCAGCGGCCACGCGCAGCTTGGGCAGCCCGCGCAGGGTCTGGAACGCCTGGTTGTCGAGCTTGTTGCCGATCCTGATCAGCTGCCGCTGGTAGCGGAGCTGCCACAGCCCCAGGCCCAGGAAGACGACGGCGATGCCGAGCAGCATGGCGACGGCGGCCAGCGCCAGCGGCACGCTGTAGACGAGCAGCAGCACGAGGTTGACCGTCCCGACGGTGCCCGCCTGCAGGGACACCGAGACGATGCCGGAAAGCACGGTGCGGATGGAGCTGATGCCCATGGCCGCGCCGGCCAGTTCCCCGGTGGAGCGGCCGGCGAAGAACGTCACCGGCAGCCGGAGCAACCGGTCCCATACGGCCGGCTGCAAGGTGGCCTCGATGCGGCCCTCCGTGCGCAGGAGGGAGATGTTCTGCAGCAGCATGAAGGCGGCCGAGACCACACTGGTCGCGATGAGCGCCAGAGCGGTCTGCACGATGAGGCTCTCTTCGGCGTGCGGGACGTACGAGCCGAGCACGCGGCCGGTGGCCACGGGGACGACCGCGCCGAGGCCGACCGCGCCCAGCCCGCCCACGACGAGGCTGCGCAGGTCCGCGCCGCTGCCGCGCACGCTGAAGCGCAGCAGGTGCAGCAGGCCGGGCTTCCGGTCGGGCAGCGGGCGGTAGAACATGACGGCGTGCGGCTCGAGGGCGTCCGCGCCGCCCCGGCCGAGGCGTTCGCGCGCGCCGGTGGCGGGGTCGACGGCCTCGTACCGGCCGCGCCGCCACAGCAGGGCGACGGGGGTCCCGTCGTCCGCGCGCCGGCCCACCAGGGGTCCGCTGTTCTCCCGCCACCAGCGCCCGCCGAGCTGGACGGTGCGGGTGCGGATCCGGGAGGCGAGCGCGATGCGTTCGACGGGGTCCGTCCGCTCGGCGGCCGCGGCGCCGCCGCCGGTCGGCTCGGTCAGCGCGATGCCGGCTTCGGCCGCGACCAGGCGGCACACGGCGAAGGTCGCGTCGTGGCCGGCGTCGCGGCGGGAGCCCCTGCGGGGGCGGCCGATGGAGGCGAGCAGGGTGCGGTCCGCCTGGGTGCGGGCGGCCTCGCCGGCCTCGATGCCGGCGGCCGTGCGGTCCTCGTGGGCGCGCTCGTCCTGCTCGATCCAGCGGTCCAGGGCGTCCAGCAGCCGGTACTGCTGGTCCACCATGCCCTGCCACACGGCCCCGTCGACGAGGAGCGTGCCGGCGGGTGCGGACATGCCGGCCGAGCCGTCGTGGGTCTCGTACACGGCGCCGTACTGCACGCTGCCCGGTGGGATCTGCATCCACAGGATGTCCTCGTCGGCCCCGCCGGGGCCCGCGGTGGCGCGACCCTCCAGCGGCGCCTGGTACAGCACGCGCAGGCCGCGGCCGATGCCGCGGGCGAAGGCGTCCTCGAGGGGGCTGGGCGCCGCCTCGGCGAACCCGTTCTGCCAGGGCTCGGCGTGCCACCCCCAGGATCCGTCCGCGGGGGCCCCGGGGGCTCCGTACTCGGGGCGGTACAGCTCGCGCAGCTCGATGCGGCGCAGTACGCAGCCCTGCAGCGGGCGCCCGGTCAGCGTGTGGGCGGGGCCCTCGGCGGGGCCCAGGAGCAGCGTGCCCGACTCGAGCCGGCCCAGGAAGTGCCAGTGGCCCGCCTGGGCGGCATCGACGGCGAACAGGTCCAGCTCGCCCTGCACGACGAGCCACAGTACGAGCGGGCCTTCCAGCGACAGGCTGCGCAGGCCCGTGCAGTCGACCGGCGTGCCGAGGCCGCCGAGGGCCGCCACGACGGGATCGGGCGCGGGCGGCGGCATGGAGGCCGGGCGGGGCCCGTACGTCTGGTGGGTCGGGTAGGTCGGGTAGCTCTGGTGGGTCGGGTGCGGGGATGTCACCTCAGTGCTCCTTCACCAGTCGGGCGTACGCACCCTGCGCGGCGATCAGGTGCTCGTGCCGGCCGCGTTCCACGACCGTGCCCCGGTCGAGCACGACGATCTCGTCGCTGTCGCGCACGGTGCTCAGCCGGTGGGCGATCACCACGCAGGCGCAGCCGCGGCGCCGCAGGTTGTCGATGACGATCCGCTCGGTCGCCGCGTCCAGGGCGCTGGTCACCTCGTCCAGGATCATGACGCTGGGACGGCGCACCAGGGCGCGGGCGATCTCCAGGCGCTGGCGCTGGCCGCCGGAGAAGTTGCGGCCGTCCTGCTCGACGCGGCTGTGGATGCCGCCGGCGCGGCGCGCCACCACGTCGTACACGGCGGCGTCCTGGAGCGCGGCGATGACGGCCTCGTCCGGGATGGAGGGGTCCCACAGCGCGACGTTGTCGCGGACGGTCCCCTCGAAGAGGAAGACGTCCTGGTCCACGAAGGACACGGAGGCGGCCAGCGCGCCGCGCGGGATGTCCTCCAGCCGCATCCCGTCGATGCGGATGGCGCCCGCCCAGGGGGTGTACAGGCCTGAAATCAGCCGGGAGACGGTGGATTTGCCGCTGCCGGAGCCGCCGACGAGCGCGACCTGCTGCCCGGGGCCGACCGCGAGCGAGACGTCCTTCAGCAGGGGTGCGTCCAGCGGGCTGTAGCCGAAGGTGATGCCGTCCAGCTCCACGTGCCCCTTGAGCCGGCGCGTACCGGCGGCGGCGCCGCCCCGCGCGTGCCGCAGGTAGAGCGGGTCGACGGGGAAGTTCTCGACGTCCTTCAGGCGGGCGACGTCGGCGGCGAAGTCCTGGATCCGGCCGGCCACGCCGCCCAGTCGGGTGATCGGCGCGGTGAAGCTGGTCACGAGGGCCTGGAAGGCGACGAGCAGGCCGACCGAGAGGTGCCCCTCCACCGCCCGCAGGCCGCCGATCATGAGGATCAGCGCACTGTTGAGCGCGGCCAGCGTCGGCGCGACGACGGCCAGCCAGGCGCTGGGGACGCCGAGCCGCTGCTGCACGTCGAGGGTGACCGCGTGCTGGCCGGCCCAGCGGCGGAAGAAGCCGTTCTCCCCGCCGGTGGCCTTCATCGTCTCGATGAGCTGGAGGCCGCTGTACGAGGTGTTGGTGAGCCGGGCGCTCTCGGCGCGCAGCTTCTGCGTGCCGGTGGCCCGTACCCGCATCACGATCCGCACGGCCGCGATGTTGAGCAGCGCGATGAGCACTCCGACGCCGGTGAGCTGCGGATCGTACGTCCACAGCAACACCGCGTAGAGCACGACCACCACGGCGTCGACGCCCGCGGCGGCGAGGTCCCGGGCGAGGGTCTCGGCGACGGCGTCGTTGGACTGGAGGCGCTGGACCAGGTCGGCCGGGTTGCGCTGGCTGAAGAAGCTGACGGGGAGCCGGAGCAGGTGGCGCAGGAAGCGGGCGCTGCCGAGCGTCGAGGAGATGATGCGGCCTCGCAGCAGGTTGGCCTGCTGCAGGAAGGTGAGCACGGCCGTGAGCACCAGGGCCGCCGCCATCGAGGCGAACAGCACGTCCAGCAGGGACGTCTGCTCGCCGATGAGGAACATGTCGATGTACGTACGGCTCAGCGCGGGCACCGTCGCACCGACGGCCACCAGCAGGAGGCTGGAGACCACGGCGGCGAGCATCGTGCCCGACATGCCGCGCAGACGGGCAGGCATGGCGCTCATGACGCTTTGCTTGCGGCCGGTGCGGCGGAAGCCCGGGCCGGGCTCGAAGACGAGCGCGATGCCGGTGAAGCCGGTGTCGAATTCCTCCATGGGGACGAACCGGCGGCCCTTGCCCGGGTCGTTGATGTACACGCCCCTGCGGCCGAGGCGGCGGCCCATGCCCTCGTAGACGACGTAGTGGTTGAACTCCCAGAAGAGGATGGCCGGCGGGTTCACTCCGGCGAGCGCGGCCAGGTCCATCTGCATGCCCTTGGCCGTCAGCCCGTAACCGCGGGCGGCCTTGAGGAGGTTGCCGGCGCGGGAGCCGTCCCGGGACACCCCGCAGGCGATGCGCAGCTCTTCCAAGGGCACGAAGCGGCCGAAGTGGCCGAGGACCATGGCCAGCGCGGCGGCGCCGCACTCCACCGCTTCCATCTGCAGCACGGTGGGCGTGCGCACGGTACGGGGCGTGCGGCCCTTGGGGACGGCCGGCCGGCGACGCCGCCGGCCGCCCGCCGGGACCCGGGCGGCCGGGGGCCGGGAGCGGGGCCGGTTCGGGGAGGTGTGCTGCGGCACGGTCACGGGAGCAGCCAATCGACGGGGCGCTGTGCGGCGAGGTGGACGGCTCCGGTGACCGGTGTCGTGGAGTCGACGGGGTACGGGGGCCCGCCCGCGGAGGACCACCGGTAGCCGGAGGCGTTCGCGGAGGAGCGTTCGAGCTGCACGAGCACGGCGACGGGGTTGCCCTGGCCGGCGAACTGGGCGGCGAGGCGGGGATCGCCGAGGAAGCCGGCGATCTGCGCCTGCGTCTGGGGCGCCCGGCCGACTTCCTTGACGCGGCCGCGCAGCACGCCGAACTGCTGCTGGGGGGCGGACTGGACGGTCAGGTCGACCGGGGCGCCCACGCGGATGTCCGCTCCGCTGCCTCCGGTCAGGTAGAGCACGGCCACCAGCGGGTCGTCGGCGTTCTTCACGCGTTCCACGGTCGCGACGTCCGCGCCCGTCGTGACGACCGAGCCCGTCTTGGCGACCAGGGTCGTCACCCGTCCTCCGGCGACCACGCGTACGGTCCGCTCCCCCTGGTCCGTGGTGAGCTGGAGCAGCGGCGCGCCGGGGGACAGCAGCTGGCCCTCTTTGGCGAGCACGGCGGTGACCTGTCCGGCGAACGGGCTCTGCAGCAGATAACTGCCCTCGGCATGCGTGAGGATGCCGGGTGCGCTCAGGTTGGAGGAGACGGATCCGGTGAATGCCCAGAATGCCGCGGCAGCCATGACGACGACGGTGACGGCGAGAACGAGCCGGCCCTGCGGGCGGGCGAAACGTACGGGCAGATCGAGTTCTTCGGGCGATTGCAGCTTGGAGAGCGCCTTTTGACGGAACTGCACGACCTATCCCTCGCCTGCGTTGTGCATTCTGTGTTCTGCGTTCTGCGTTCTGCGTTTTCCAAACGGGCACCCGTGAACCCCGGAACGATGACGTCCCGGGGTTCACGCGCGCTGCCGGCCGGCTCGGCTCAGAGGCCGGCGACACCGGCGCGAACGCCGACGATGCCCTCGACCTGGCCGGGCAGGGCCAGCGCGCCGTGGACCGTGTCCAGCGAGGTCACGGTGTTCACGACCTGGAAGACGTCGCCGGTGACGGCGCCGAGGAGGCCACCGGAAATGCTGACACCGCCGGAAACCGCGTCCAGTTCGTCGTCGGCAATCTCACGGGTCTCGATGTCGTTACGCATGATGTGCGCACCCTTCAGTTGTCTGAATGTTCCTCAAATGGCGTGGGCGGTATGCGACAAGGCGGTCCGACCACTTCCGAACTTCACTTCGGTGGGCAGATGTAAGCACGCGAACGGGTCACCGGGCCAACCGCGTTGACGCCCCGTCTCACGTCAGGTGACCGTTCACTCGGCGGGCTTTCCGATTGATTCGACGGATCGCCACGAGTTCTCCACAAGATCGAGTAACAAAACAAAACGGCCCCTCACCCCCAGACCGCAAACCCACCCAGACCCCCACGGTTCACCGGGGTCGCGCCTCCCGCGTCGGGTGGGGATGTAACGGGAGCTACCCCCTCCACTTTCACCGCGTGAAGATTTGCGGGAGCGCCACTCCGTGATGGACCGACCACGGTCCGTGCCGATCGGCGCGCTCCCGGCTATGGTCGGCCCATGGAACGAGTGCGCAGCCGAGTGATCGTCCACGGCGTGGTGCAGGGCGTCTTCTTCCGCGACACCTGCCGCCGCACCGCCCTCGATCTCGGGGTGGCCGGCTGGGTGCGCAACCTCCCCGACGGGACCGTAGAGGCGGTGTTCGAGGGCCCCGAGGCCGCCGTCGCCCGCATGCTCGACTGGGCCCACCGAGGCCCGAACGGCGCCGACGTGACCCGCGTCCAGCGCCACGAGGAACAGCCCGAGGCCCTGGAAGGCTTCGAGATCCGCGCCTGAGCCCACGCACCGGGAACACGAAGCGGCCGCCCTTCCGGGAATCGGAGAACGGCCTCCGCGGACTCCCTCCGTCCGCCGTGCTCGGGCTCTCATGTCCGGTGATCCGGACCTCGGCGGCCTCCCCGAAGAACTGCGCGGGACCGTGGAGAAGGCTCTCGCGAAGAACCCCGACCGACGGATGACCGCCGGCTCGGCAGCGGAGGAGTGCGCGCGGCTCCTCACCGCCCAGACGACCCACGCACTCTCCGCCGGCGCAGGGCCGGGAGCGACCCGGCCCGACCACCCCGAGGCCGGTGCGGGGCACGTGCCCGGCGCGGAGGACACCGGCCCGGCGCCCCTCGACCGCGTCCACCCGCGAGCGCGCGCTCATGGGCGCTTGCGCCGCGGCAGCCTCAGGCACCGCCGTCGGGCAGCATCGTCGCCTTCGACACCAAGGACCGCGCAGGTCCGGGCACCGCTCCGAGAAGCGCAGTCGGTGCCCCGCCGCTCAACAGGGAGCCTGCCGCAACCAATTCCTCCGCCGCCCCGGTCGATGCACGAACCGTCCCGGCTGCCACGGATCCGCCGGCACGAGTGCCCGACTCCGCCCACACCCGCTCAAGTGACGAGCCCAGCCGTCGATCCGCGACCGGACGACGTCCCTGCCGGCCACGAAGGACATGGACTTCATGAAGCCCACGGTCACGTTCAACCTGCGCGCGCAGAGCGTGATCCTGACCGGCGGACCGGTCCCCCAGCTTCCCGGCCACCACCGGGAAGTGTCCGCCGGGCCGGGGGGGTGGGCGCAGGCGGCGTCAGTCGGCGGCCCGGCGCCTGCCCCGTCGACGGCGTGGGTACGGCAAGAGCCGCGGCGAGCGTTTGGCGGCCACGTCCTCGACCCAGCCGAAGGCCAGCACCAGCAGGCCGAGCAGCGGGATCGCCACCAGCAGCGTGAACCACGGGCTGGCCAGCAGCCACTGGAGGTTCTTGTAGAAGAAGTGGACGCTCCAGAGCGGGTCGATCAGCGGGACGGCGACCACCAGCGCGGCCTCGTGCCAGAGGTAGACGCTGACAGCGCGTGCGTTGAGCAGGCTGACGAGGCCGTTCCAGCGTTCCAGCGGCCTGGGCCACTGCTCCCAGGACGGGCTGACGTGGAGCAGGATGGCAACGAAGCCGAGGGACCACAGGGCCTGGGCAATCGGCCAGGACTCGATGTCGGTCTGTTCGGTCGGATCGACCGGCCGGGTCTGCAGGTACCACAAGCCGGCCACCATGATCAGCGGCGCGATGGACGGCAGTACGTACTGCGGGATCTTCTTGAGCAGCCCCTCCTGGTGGGCCATGCCGAGGATCCAGCAGGAGCCGAACATGGTGAAGTCGTTGGCGGTCTCCCAGACCCGGCTGTAGATGAACTCCTGGTCGGCGAAGAACGTGTTCATGACGATCGACAGCGCCAGGGGAGTGATCAGCGTCACCACCGGGAATCGTCGCAGGGCCCGGAGCATCAACGGTGAGAGCAGGACGTACCAGAGGTAAGCCCGGAGGTACCAGAGCGGGACGATGATCTGCGCGGCCCACGTCTGTTCCACGAGATGGTGGAAACCGGGCAGCTCGTCCGCGTACGGCGGAGTGCTCAGCGGCAGGATCCAGAACGACAGCTTGGCCCACCACCAGGTGGAGTGGCCGTCGGAGTGGGGACCCCAGCCGTCGAGGATCTGGAGGGCGATCATGACGGCGCCGAACAGCCACATCGGTGGCAGCAGCCGGCGCAGTCGGCCGCGGATCACGCCGAGGGCGGGACGGCTGAGCGAGCGGGCCATCAGCGAGCCGGCCAGCGCGAACATCACGCCCATCGACGGGAAGACGAGGGGCAGCCAGAACCAGCCGAACTGGTGGTAGAACACCACGCGGACCAGCGCCAGCGCGCGCAGCAGGTCGAAATAGCGGTCCCGGCCGCCCTTGCGCTCGGACGGTGCCTCCGGCTCCGGCTCCTGTCGCAGAACGGCGGGGACCCTCAACTGGACGGTGTCCTGAATGCGCCCGAGGTCGACGGATGCAGTCACGGTCAGGCCTCCACGGGTACAGCGACCTCGCCGGTGCGCCGGAGCTTCTGCCAGCGCAGTCGGCCACCGGTCATCGCCGTGATCGCGGACTGCAACAGGACGATGTACATCAGCTGCCGGTAGACCAGTTGCTGGATCGGCAGGCTGATCAGATGCCAGGGCTTCTCGCGGTCGAGCCGGAAGGCGTACCAGGACAGTGCGGCCTGGAGCAGGATGAAGCCGCCCCAGCTGGTGAGGGTGATCGGGGCGTCCCCGAACAGCACGCCGTACACCAGGAACATGTCGACCAGCGGCGCCAGCAGCGGGGCGACCACGCCGAACAGCACGACGAGCGGCAGCCCGATCCGGCCGAAGCGCCCGGCCGGGCCGCGGGAGGTCACCGCGCCGCGGTGCTTCCACATCGCCTGCATGCTGCCGTAGCTCCAGCGGTACCGCTGGGACCAGAGCTGCTGGAGGCTGGCGGGAGCCTCGGTCCAGGCGCGGGCGTGCTCGGCGTAGACGATCCGCCAGCCGTCGCACAGCACCGCGATGGTGATGTCGGTGTCCTCGGCGAGGGTGTCGTCGCTCATCCCGCCGACCCGGTGCAGGGCCTCCTTGCGGAAGGCGCCGACCGCGCCGGGGATGGTCTGGATGACGCCCAGCATGTCGTACATCCGGCGGTCCAGGTTGTGGCCGAGGACGTACTCGATGTGCTGCCAGGCACCGATCAGGCTGTCGCGGTTTCCGACCTTGGCGTTGCCCGCGACCGCGCCGATCGCCGGGTCGCCGAAGGGCTGGACCAGCTCGCGCACGGTGGACGGCTCGAAGACGGTGTCGCCGTCCATCATCACGATGATCTCGTGTGAGGCGGCCGCGATACCGGTGTTGAGCGCGCTGGACTTGCCGCCGTTGGCCTGGCGGATCAACCGGACGAACGGCAGGTCCAACTCCTCGACGACGTCCGCGGTGCCGTCCGACGAGCCGTCGTCGATGACGATCACCTCGATCGGATGGTCGCTGGCGGCCAGGGAGTTCAGGGTGTTGGCTATGCACTCGAGTTCGTTGTAGGCCGGGACCAGTACGGTGACCGGCTCGGTGACGGGCGGCCCCCAGGCGTCCCGCCGCTTGGCGCGGCGGGCGTGCATCGGTGCGAGAACGAGCATCAGCGCGAACCGGCCGAAGTTGAGGAAGCCGACGATGGCCAGCAGCCCGACCAGCACCGGCAGGGTGTGCACGGCGAACTGGGTGGCCCAGATGAATCCCTTGCCCGCCCACAGCTGGTATCCGTGCACCGGCACGGTGGCGCTGGAGGCGCCGAGTGCGTCGGAGATGGTGGTGAAGCGGTAGCCCTGGGCCTGCAACTTGTCGATGATCTGCTCGAGCGCGGCGATGGTCTGGGTGCGGTCACCACCCGCGTCGTGCATCAGGATCACCTCGCCCGCACCGGGCTTGGACGGCATCGCCGCCTTGACGATCGCCTCGACTCCGGGACGCTTCCAGTCTTCGGTGTCGCGGTCGATGAACGCGGTGAGGTAGCCGCGCGCACCCACGTACTTGATCACCGGATAGTTCCAGTCGTCCATCGCGGAGGCGTCGGAGGAGTACGGCGGGCGGAACAGCGCGCTGTGGACGCCCGCGACGCCGGCCAGCGCCAGCTGCGTCTGCGCCAGCTCCCAGCCGATCCGGGCGTGGGACTGGTACGCCATATCGGCGTGGGTGAAGGTGTGCGCGCCGAGTTCGTGGCCGCCCGCGACGATCTGCCGGATCAGCTCCGGGTTGCGCGTGGTCATGGCGCCGGTCACGAAGAAGTCCGCACGGACGTTGCGGGCGGCGAGCACCTCCAGGATCTTCGGAGTCCACTCCGGCGAGGGGCCGTCGTCGAAGGTCAGGACCGCGGTGCGGTCGGGGATGTGATAGCTCACCGGTTGCGCGTTCTTGGTGCCACGCGCGTCGATGATCGGACCGCCCTTGAGCAGGTGGCCCGGCACGGTCGTCTTGTCGACCGAGATCGCGATCCGGGAGTCGTGGAACGCCTCGTTGGTGGCGAGACCGCGCAGGACGAGGAGCGCGAGAAGGCAGGCCAGCAGGGACAGCGGCATGAAGAAGCGCAGCGGCGGCGCGGCCAGTCGGCGCGGCCTCAGCAGGGACTGCCGGCGGCGCTGGTGGCGGGACAATGACGCTCCTGGTGATGGGTGGTGCGGAAGATCAGGGGTGCTTGGCCGGCTGGCCCGAAGCCTTTGCCCCGCGCGGCGCGGTGGCCGTGGGCTTCGATGGGGTGGATGTGCGGCCCGGCGTGGCGGCCGAGGTCTTCGTCCGGGGTGTCGCAGACCGCGTGGCCGTCCGGGGGGACGACGACGCGGACGACGCAGTGGGCGACAGCGACGGCACGGGTGAGGGCGACGGCGCGGGCGGCCTCGACGGCTGCGCGGGTATGCCCATCGCCGGGGCGTCCGCCTGCACACCGATCAGGCTGCTGCCCATGGCGACCGCCAGGATCGCGCCGACCACGGAGACGGGCCAGCCGAAGCCCCGCAGCAGACGGCCGCGCAGACCCGACTGGTCGACGAACACCGGTGCGGGAGCGGGCTCCTCAAAGCTGGACTCGAACATTTCGGGCTGTATCTGGTGCGCCGATCCGCGTTCGATGGAAGAGATGACTGGGCGCACCTTGCGAAGCCTTTCAGTGCAGGGTACGTAGACCGCGGGATGGCAGGGCGAACGCTAGTGCACCGGCCTGAATCGACTTGGGCTCGATATATGCATTTGGCGCGATCTGCCCAAGGGCCGTGACCGGATTGATATGACAATTGGCAGTACCCGCCGGTAGTCCTGCCCACGGTTGCCGACTATTGATGACCTTAGGATGACCCCCTGATCCGATCAGCAATTGATCTTTGCGCAATGGGCGTGTCCGGGTACCGCCTCTACGCCCCAAGGAGCCCGTGTGAGCCACCCCCGCCGCAGTTCTCGTCGCCGCGCGTGGACGGCGCTCACGCTGCCCGTCCTCCTGTGCGTACTCGCCGCGTGTTCCGGCGGCCCCGGCGACGATGCCGCCGCGCCCGCCCCCAGCGCCTCGCCGACCCCGTCCGGACCGCCGGGAACCCTGTTCGACAACTTCCACTACAACGGCCCCGACGACCCGGCGCTCACCGCCCACGGCTGGGAGGTCCGCACTGGTGGGGGCGGCCCGGGGATCAAGGACACCTGGTCCTCCGCCGGTGCCGGCTTCCTCTCCGACACGACTGCCCAGGGGGGCAGGGCCATGCGGCTGCAGGCCTCCACCGACGGCACCAAGCAGGGCACCCGGCAGGTCGAGGTGCAGAGCACCGGCAAGAACCTCTTCACGGGGACCTTCGCCGCTCGGGTCCACTTCGGCAACAAGCCCACGAGCGGTCGCAACGGCGACCACGTCGTCCAGACCTTCTTTCCGATTTCCCCGTCGGACTCCTCGGCCGACTACAGCGAACTCGACTTCGAGTACCTGCCGAACGGCGGCTGGGGTTCGGTGGGTTCGCAACTCGACACCGTCAGCTGGTACAAGGCCGATCCGCCGGACCGGGTCAGCCACACGCTCAAGCGAAGCATCGAGGGCTGGCACATCATGATGATCACCGCCGTGAACGGAAAGGTCACCTATTCCCTGGACGGCAAGGAGCTGTTCACCAGCTCCGGCAAGTACGTCCCGCGCGAGAAGATGGACGTCCACTTCAGCAATTGGTTCATCGATCATGCCTTCACCGGCGGTCCGCGCACATGGGAAATGAAGATCAATTGGTTCTACTACAAGGCCGGTGAGGCCGTTTCCCAGGCGGACGTCCAGAAAACGGTGGACGGCTTCTATGGTGCCGGCACCGACTACATCAACACCGTGCCCAAGTCCTGACCCGGTCCGGGGCGGCTTCGCCGGCTCGCCACGAAGCCGGGAGCCGTCCCGGCCGCAGGCTTCATGCCCGTCGGGCTCCCGGTCCGCGAGCCCTTCGGACCCTGCGGAGACCGCGCCCCACGTGATGGCTTCTCGATCCTCGCCGGTGGCGGTGAGGAGTACCTGCCCTTCACCGGCCGGTCGACCGCCCTCGTGCACGAGGTCCGTCCGCCGGCGAGATCGTCCGCCGGACGGTACGGGAAGCCGAGGCGGTCGTCGCCACCGCAAAAGTTTGCGGGTCGAGGGGCTCGAAGCGGGTGACGGCCGCCCTGTCGGTGTCCCTGTACCGGTCCGGCAGCGGACTCTGACGTGGCGCGATCCGCGCGACGGGGCCAGCCTGGAGGAAAGACCCTGCCCGCACACCGGGCGAACGGAGGCGGCCATGACGGCGACGACGCGGGATGACACACCGGTCGTGATCGAGGGCGGAGGCGTCGAACTCCGCACGCAAGCGATCGGAGAAAGCCTGTCCGTGGCCTTCGTCCGGTTTCCCCGGGGCACCGATATGCGGCCGGCCCTGACCGGCTTGCCCGACGGCCTCTGCGCCTGCCCGCACTGGGGCTACATGCTCAAAGGGCGGCTGAAGATGGTCACGAAGGACGGGGAGGAGGTCTACGAGGCGGGCCAGGCGTTCTACTGGCCGCCAGGGCACGCCCCCGTGGCACTCGAAGACTGCGAGTACGTGGACTTCTCGCCCACCGAAGCCTTCGCCGCCGTCGTCGACCACATCAAGGCGCAGGGCTGACCCGGCTTGCTCAGGCCCGGCGCCTGCCCCGTGCGGCCCATGCCCGTGCCCGCAGCGGGATCGCGCCGTCCGCTTCCCGGGGCAGTGCCGACCGCAACCGCTCACGCAGCTCCGCGCGGTGCTCCTCCGCCAGAGAGGCCACGTAGGTGGGCGCCGGCCCCTGCCCTCCCAGGAACGGCTGCCAGTAGTCGTCGAAGCCCGAGAACCGGGTGGCCACGCTGATCCCCTCCACCTCGACGTCTTCAAGCCCGGCACCGACCAGCAGCTCCCGCAGCGGCTCCTCGGCGCACAACGGGAACCTGACGGCCTCGTCCAATGCCAGGGCATTCGCGTCCAGGGCGGACGCGGCGTCCCAGAAGGCGCGGATGGCCTCCATGCCTCCCTCCCCGAAGTCCCAGACGTACACCCCGACTTGTCCCCCCGGGGCGATGACTCTGGCCATCTCGGCGACCGCCCGTGGTGCGTCCGGTACGAAGTTGAGCACGAGCCCGCTCACGGCGACCGACGCCGTCGAGTCGGCAAAAGGCAGGTTCACGGCGTCAGCCAGGACGAACCGCGCCCGCTGGTCGGCGATGTTCCTCCGTGCGTACGCCACGTAGCCGGCAGACGGATCGACGCCGACGACCGTCACCGGTTCGGCCGCATCCAGCACGGCCTGCGTCACCGCACCCGTGCCACACCCGATATCGCGCCAGCTCCCCCCGGGAGCCGCATCCATCCAGCGAACGAACCGGTGTGCCACCAAGCGGCTCCACCGCCCCACGTACGGCTCATACGCCTCACCAGCCACCCACATCGGCCCGCACCTCTCCTGAAGACGCCACCCCGTGGCCATCCTGCCGCTCCGACGCGGCAGACGACGGCACCACCAGGCCGACGCACGGGCGCCTCACCCTGCCAGGGCAGGGACGGCTGTGGCGGCGCCCTGCCCGGCCCCACCCAGCACCTGCGCCGCCGGCATGTCTGCTGCCCTTGAGGAATCCAGCACTAGGGTCTGCCGCATGACTCTTGCTTACGATGCAGCCGGAGACGGCCCCGCGCTGGTACTTCTGCACTCCGCGGTATGCGACCGACAGATGTGGGATCCGCAGTGGCCGGCCCTGGTCGATGCCGGATACCGGGTGGTGCGCTGCGACTTCCGGGGCTTCGGCCAGAGTCCCTTGCCGGACCGGCGCCACAACGATGCAGAGGACGTACTGGACCTGCTGGACTCCCTCGGCGTGGAGCAAGCGGCGCTGATCGCCTCCTCGTACGGCGGACGGGTTGCCGTGGAGATCGCCGCGCGCCGTCCGGACCGAGTCTCCGCCTTGGCGCTGTTGTGCTCCGGACTGCCCGGGCATGAACCCAGCGATGAGCTGCGCGCGTTCGGCGAGCGGGAGGACTCGCTGATCGAGGCCGGTGACATCGCGGGGGCCGTGGAACTGAACGTGGACACCTTCCTGGGGCCGGACGCCGACGAGGCGGTCCGGGATGAGGTGCGCGAGATGCAGCGGCGTGCCTTCGAGGTGCAACTGGCCGCCCCCGAGGGGGCCGGCCGGAGCAACGTGGACATCGACCTGTCAGCGGTCAAGGCACCCGGTCTCGCGCTTTCGGGTGGCCTCGACCTGGCGGACTTCCGGCAGATCGCGGCCCGGCTGCCGGAACTGCTCACCGACACCCGGCACGTCGAACTGCCCTGGGCCGGCCATCTCCCCAGCCTGGAGCGGCCGGACGCCGTTACGGACCTGCTGATCGACTTCCTGCGGGAGACGGTCCCTGCCGGCTGAGCAGGCGTCTGGTGTCCGGTCGCGCGAGGCAGCCTCGGCCGACCAAGGATCACAGCAAGCCGGCCCGGGTCTGAACCTGGGCCGGCTTCATTGACATCGAGGACCACGAGGCCCGGGACGCGGCCGGGTGCGGCTCCAAGCGCCCGAAACAGAACCGGGCGGTGGCTACCCGGTTGGACAGCCGACGCTCAGCCCAGCGGCACCGTGTCGGCGTCAGGAGCCCCAGCGGGAGGCCCGCGCCGCGAGTTCGAGGGCGGTGACGGCGCCTGGTCCGCCGCGCTCGCGCAGGAATTCGCCCGGGACGGTGTAGTGGGCGCCGGCCTGCGGGGAGCGGGCGGCCTGCCGCACGACGTCGTCGACCAGCACGGTGGCCATGTCCAGCCGCGGGTAGCGGCCGTGGAGGGCCTCGCCCTGGGCGTCGGTGACGAACTCGGTTCCGAAGCCGATGTCGACTCCGATGCCCCGGCGGGTGAGGTAGGCCAGCACGCCACGGCGTTCGGCGATTCCGTCCGAGGTGTGGAGGGCGATCGCCTCCCACACCGGGTCGGTCTTGTCGGCGCCATAGCCGTGCTCGGCGAGGAACCGGGCGGCCATGTCGGCGCCTTCGACCTCGAAACGCGCCTGGCCCGGGGCCGACGGCGAGGCCCCGAGGTCGTGCAGGACGCAGGCGTGGAAGAGGAGTTCGGCGTCGAAGTCGATACCGGGCTGCAGCCCTTCGTATTCGGCCAGCAGCGCGGCGAACACGTAGCTGCGGATGCTGTGGTTGGCGACGGGCTCGCTCTCGCACGACCGGACGAGCTCGAGGGCGGCACGGGCGACGGGAGTGTCCGGGAGTGCCGGCAGGGGGCGGGCTTCAGTGTCCATGAGGCGACCGTAGGCGCGTATCGGACCCACCGGTCAGTGGCACTCGTGCCACCAAGCGATAGAATCGTGCCATGACGGGTCGGACATCAGGCGGGGCACACCACGTGGTCGTCATGGCCCTCGAAAACGTCCTCGCGCTGGACATCGGGATCCCCTGGCAGGTCTTCGGGAGCTGGCGGGGCGGCCCCTACACGCTCACGGTCTGCGCCGAACGGCCGGGCCCCGTCCCGATGCACGGCGGCCCTCCGCTGTCCGTCGCGCACGGTCTGGACTGCCTGGCATCCGCCGACACCGTGATCGTCCCGGGCTACCTGGAGCCGGACGCGCCCAGCGCCGAGGTGACCGCCGCACTGGCGGGGGCGGCAGAGCGCGGCACCCGCATGGCGTCCATCTGCACCGGCGCGTTCGCCCTCGCCGCCGCCGGTCTGCTCGACGGCCGCCGGGCCACCACGCACTGGCTGTACGCGCAGGCGCTGGCCCGGCGGTACCCCGAGGTGACGGTCGTGCCCGAGGACCTGTACATCGACGAGGGCCAGGTGCTCACTTCAGGCGGCGTGTCCTCGGGCCTGGACCTGTGCCTCCACCTCATCCGCCGCGACCACGGCCCCCGCCTGGCGAACCAGCTGGCCCGGCTGCTGGTGGCCGCCCCGCACCGCGCCGGCGGCCAGGCCCCGTTCATCGACCTGCCCGTACGACCCGAGCCGTCCGACAGCCCCGCGCTGTACGACTGGGCCCTGCGCAACCTGCACCAGCCCCTCACCGTCGACCAGTTGGCCCGCCAGGCCGGCATATCCCGCAGGACCCTCATCCGCCGCTTCCACACCGACACCGGCCTGCCGCCCATGCGATGGCTACTCGACGCCCGCCTCACCCGCGCACGCGAACTCCTCGAAACCGGCGACCTCACAGTCGAAGCCGTCGCACGCCACTGCGGCCTGGGCACCCCGGCCAACTTCCGGACCCTGTTCAAGGCACACATAGGAGTGCCGCCCAGTGTCTACCGCGAGACATTCGCCGGCTGACGGACGCCCGGACCGCGATCCGGCGTCGACGAGGCGCCCACCGCCGCTGCTCCTGTCGACTCCGGCGACAACGCTCAGCAGACCCTCGGGCATTCGGCTTCTCATCAGTCGAAACGCGCGGGGCGAGAAGCGGGCCCACACCCCGCCGGAGATGTGGGCCCCTGAGCTCTCGCCGGACGCGCGGCTACTACCAGGACGATTTGGTGACTCCGGGGAGGAACCCGGCGTGGGCCTGCTCGCGCATCCGGACACGGGAGAGCCCGAACTTGCGGAGGTGCCCGCGGGGCCGGCCGTCGACGCTGTCCCGGTTGCGCACACGGGTCGCGCTGGCGTTGCGGGGCTGCTTGCGCAGCTCCGCCACGGCGGCTTCCCGTTCGGCGGCCGTCGAGGAGGGCCGACGGATGATCTCCTTCAACTCGGCGCGCCGTACGGCATACCGGGCGACGACCCTCTTGCGCTTCTCGTTCAGCGCGATCTTGCTCTGCTTGGCCATCAGACCTTCACCCCCCGGGCGCGGATCCGTGCCACGGCGGCCTCGACGCCGATCACATCGACGGTCTTGATCGCCTTCGCGCTCAACTTCAGGCGGACATGCCGGCCCTCACTGGGCAGCCAGTACCTCTTGCTCTGGATGTTGGGATCGAAACGGCGGGAAGTACGCCGGTGCGAGTGGGAGATGTTGTTGCCGAATCCCGGCTGGGCGCCAGTCAGTTGGCAGTGGGCGGACACGGGGGAACCTGCCTCTCGCTCGAGGGAAGTGTATTGGTAATGGAAACCATTACCAATATAGCTCATACGTCTCACCACCGTGATCACCGCGGTAGACCCCACGGTCGCCCTGTCCTCGGCGACAGCGACGGCCTGGCGGACGTCGACCTCGCGACGGCCGCCTCGGGCCGGCGAACGGTCGGGGACACCTGGGCCCGGCAACTGGAATACGCGCCCCGTAGTGACCCTCGGCGACAGCGAGGACGCCGATGACGAGCACCCGCCCCCCTCGCCCAGCTCCAGCCAGCCGCCCGCCGGGGGTCCGCCCGGCTCGCCAGCCGACCGGAGTCGGTCGTCACCTGGCGCTCGGCCGGCGGCCGCCTGGAAATCCGCGAGGCCGACTGCCGGCTCGAAGCTCCCGCCGCCCCGGCGGCGCAACGAGATCGCGTTCACCGGAGCAGACCTGGACCCCGATCGCATCGGCGGGGCTCCGAACTCCGCACTGCTCACCGACGCCGAGTTGTCACTGGGCCGCGACGACTGGCGGGCGTCGAACGATCCGCTCCTCAGGAACGCCGAAGGCGATCGAAGACCCCTCAAGCATATTGAAAATGGTCGTCGTTTTCATATAGCCTGGCGCCGAACACTTCGACACCCCAGGAGATCCGATGGCCGTCCCCAAGCGGAAGATGTCCCGCAGCAACACCCGCCACCGCCGGGCCCAGTGGAAGGCAACGACGCCGCAGCTCGTCCCGATCACGGTCGACGGCTCCGTGTACCAGGTTCCGCAGCGACTGGTGAAGGCATACGAGAGCGGCCTGCTGCGCCCCGAGGTCTGAGCCGATGGCACGCCCGACGAACATTCCGCTCCCGGTGACCGTCCTGTCCGGATTCCTCGGAGCAGGCAAGACCACTCTGCTCAATCACGTGCTCGGCAACCGCGAGGGCCTGCGCGTCGCGGTCATCGTCAACGACATGAGCGAGGTCAACATCGACGCCACGCTCGTACGCGGAGGCGAGGCCGCCCTCTGCCGCACCGAGGAGCGGCTGGTCGAGATGACCAACGGGTGCATCTGCTGCACCCTGCGCGACGACCTCCTGGAGGAGGTCGACCGGCTGGCCCGCGAGGGGCGCTTCGACTACCTGCTCATCGAGTCCAGCGGGATTTCCGAGCCGATGCCCGTGGCGGCCACGTTCTCGTTCCCGCGCGATGACGGCGCCACCCTGGGCGACCTCGCCCGTCTCGACACCATGATCACCGTCGTCGACGCCGCGAACTTCCTGCCGGAACTCGCCGGCGGCGATGAACTGACCGCTCGCGGGCTCGACCAGTACGAGGACGACGAGCGCACCGTCAGCGATCTCCTCATGGACCAGATCGAGTTCGCGGACGTCATCGTCCTCAACAAGCTCGATCTGGTCGGGCCGACGGAGGTCACCCGGCTGCGCGCGACTCTCGCGCGGCTCAACCCGGAGGCCAGGATCGTTCCCGCAGTCCATGGGCAGGTGACCCTCGAACATGTACTGGGCACCGGCCTGTTCGACGTCGAGCGGGCTCAGCAGGCCCCGGGCTGGGTCAAGGAGCTGAACGGCGACCACGTCCCGGAAACCGAGGAGTACGGGATCTCCTCGCTCGTGTTCCGCTCGGAACTGGCGTTCCACCCCGGCCGGCTGTGGACCTTCGTCACCAAGGGCCTCGACAGCGGCACCTTCGGGCAGATCCTGCGCTCCAAAGGCTTCTTCTGGCTGGCCAGCCGCCCCCGCGTGACCGGCCTCTGGTCACAGGCCGGCGCGGTCGCCCGCTTCGAGCCTTCGGGCGCCCGCGGACCGGAGACCACACAGGGCCAGGAGCTCGTCTTCATCGGCACCGGCCTGCGAGCCGAGGCACTGCAGGCCGCCCTCGAGGCCTGCCTGCTCAGCCCCGGCGAAGCCGTGCCCGCCGTGGACGACTTCCCGGACTGGGAGACGTACGGGATCGACGACGCCTGCGAGCACGAACACGGGCAGGCCGTGGGCTCGGCCGCCTGAAGACTCCGGGCCGGAGGGTGGTCGCAGCCACGGCACCGTCCGGCCCGGCTTTCAACCCCCCTACTGAAAATGATTCCCATTCTCGTATACTGAGGCCATGGCACGCAACGAAGTACGCCCGATCATCAAGCTCCGCTCCACCGCCGGCACCGGCTACACCTACGTCACCCGCAAGAACCGGCGTAACGACCCGGACCGGATGGTGCTGCGCAAGTTCGACCCCGTCGTCCGCCGGCACGTCGACTTCCGCGAAGAGCGCTGACCCCCTCCCCAAGAAAGGGCAACCCCATGAAGCCTGGAATCCACCCCGCCTACGGCCCCGTCGTCTTCCGCGACAAGGCTGCCGACTTCGCCTTCCTGACCCGCTCCACCGCCACCAGCGGCAAGACGGTGGAGTGGGAGGACGGCAACACCTACCCCGTCATCGACGTCGAGATCTCCTCGCAGAGCCACCCCTTCTACACCGGCACCGCGCGCGTACTCGACACCGCGGGACGCGTCGAGCGCTTCGAGCGCCGTTACGGAGGGCACAAGTGACCCTCCCCGTCGTGATCGTCGGCGGCATGCACGCCGACGCACGCAAGGAGACCGTCGAACACCTGCTGCGCGCCGTGCCGGGAAGTATCGCCCTGCACCACGACCTGTCCTCGGCGGCCGCGGGCAACGTACTTCGTACGCTGCGCGATTCGGGCGGTGCGATCTCCGCCGACGAGACTCCGCTGGTCAATGACTGTGCCTGCTGCGCCCTGCGCGAGGACCTCGTCCCCGAGCTGGAGCGACTGGCCGCGAGCGACCTGACCCGCCTGGCCGTGGTGGAACTCTGGGACTCGGTCGAGCCCCGGGCTATGGCCGAGGTCGTGGCCGCCCACGCCGGTGAGGTCCTGGAACTCACCAACGTGATCACGGCCGTCGACCCCGCACTCGTCCTGCCCTGCCTCGGCAACGGCGACGACCTCAGCGAGGCCGGACTCGCCGCCGCGGCCACCGACCAGCGGACCGTCGGGGACACCTGGGCCCGTCAGCTCGAATACGCGCCGGTCCTCGCGATCGCCGACAGCGAGGAGGCCGACGACGAGGACCGCGCCCTGCTCGCCCAGCTACACCCGACGGCCCGGCAGGTGCCCACCGGCTCCAGCGAACTCACCCGCTTGGCGTTCGCCGGCTTCGATGTGGAGACGGCCGCCGCCGCGCAGCACCCCGCGTGTGCGCTCCTGCCCCAGGATGCCGACGAGGCGGGGGTTGCCACGCTCGTGTGGCAGCGCCGACGGCCGTTCCACCCCGAGCGGCTCTACCAGGCCCTGGAGGACCTGACCTGCGCTGCGGCTCGTAGTCGCGGCCGGTTCTGGCTCGCCGACCGCCCCGACACCCTGCTCGCCTGGGACGCCGCGGGCGGCGCGCTGTGCGTGGAGAACGCCGGCCCCTGGCTGGCCTCGCTCCCCGACGCCGCCTGGGACCTGGTCCCCGCCATGCGTCAGGCCGCGGCCGCCCTCGACTGGGACCCCGAGCACGGCGACTGCTGCCAGCACCTGGTCTTCACCTCGCCGGGACTCGACCGCGACGGGATCGAACAGCTCCTGGATTCCTGCCTCCTGACCGAAGCCGAGTACACGGCCGGGCGTGAGGCGTGGAAGCAGCTCCCCGCCGCCTTCGGGCCGCTGCTCGACTCCGTCGCCTGACCCCTGCCACCCGCTCACCGACACCCCGAACCCCGTACCCCGAGGAACACCAATGGCCCGCCGCCCCTCCCCCAGCAAGCCGCTGAAGTCCCGCCCCAACCCGCTGGACACGGCAGGAATCACGTACATCGACTACAAGGACACCGACCTGCTCCGAAAGTTCATCTCCGACCGCGGCAAGATCCGCAGCCGCCGCGTCACCCGTGTCACCGCGCAGCAGCAGCGCCAACTCGCCCTGGCCGTCAAGAACGCCCGGGAGATGGCCCTGCTCCCGTACGCCGGCCGGTAGCGCACGGCCACGACCGCGGTGCCGGCGGAGCGCCGCCGCCGGCCCACCAGGGCCGTGACCGCGCGTTGGTGCTGGGGGTCGCCATTTTGGCTGGTCAGCCGTGGTGCGGGAGCACCATCACCGCCGGCGCCCCTCTCACCGTGGTCTCCAAGACTCTGCGGCACTCACCCTCTCGACCACCGCGAACTTCTACAGCCACCTCGCCCAGCAGGCCGCCCGCCGAAGCCGTCGACACCATCGACCTCACCCTCACGGAAGCCGAGAGGACCGGCCGCCGGACGGACCGGCCGGCGTGGCTGCGACCACCCGGCGACCGCATCCAGCCCTCCGTGAAGCCCTCCACCGGCTGGAAAAGGCCGTCCTCTCATATGTGAGAGAACGGCCTCCGACCTGCGTAAAGCATGGTCGGGACGACAGGATTTGAACCTGCGACCCCTTGACCCCCAGATGGCTGCGCCAGGCCCACAATCAGGACATGTGGCGCTATTTGAGGGCGAGGAACGGGTGCCAATGCGCGTGCCGTGCACCTGCGTGCAGCGGCACTGGTCCCCAACTGGTCCCCAACCAGTCGTCACCCCAAGGCGCCACTCGGGAGGTTCGGACGGATTGGGCGGGCCGCGCACGCCCTGGGCTTTCAGCCCACTCCCCCAGCCGAGCCGGACTCCCACTCCTCTCAATTGTGACGCTTCCCACTCCCACGGGCGACCTGGAAGGGTGGTTCGTGAGTCTTTGTGTGTTTTTGTCGTCGCCTGATGGTGTGGGTGCGGACCGAATCCGCTGGTCCGCAGCCGGTTGTCTGCCGGGGCGCGTACGCGATGCGGGAGATCGTGAACTCGATCCTCTACCAGGGCCGGACCGGCTGCCAGTGGGCTTGCCTGCCGCACGATCTGCCGCCGAAGAGTGCGACGTACTACTACTACTTCGCCGCCTGGCGGGACGACGGGACCGACCAGGTCATCCACGAACTCCTGCGCTGCCAGGTCCGGGAGCGGGCCAGTCGATTAGAGGACCCGACCCTGGTGGTTCTGGACACGCAGAGTGTCCCTGCGGCTGCCGGGGTCCCCGCCACCACGACCGGCCGGGATCCGGCGAAGCGGGTGCCGGGCCGCAAGCGGGAACTGGCCGTGGACGTGCTCGGGCTGGTCATCGCCGTCATCGTGCTGGCCGCGAACGCTCACGACAACGCCGTGGGCATCGCCCTGCTGGACCGGGTTGCCGAGCACGCTGGCGGCACCGTCCGCAAGGCCCTGGTCGACCAGGGCTTCAAGAACCAGGTCGTCGCGCATGGATCCGGCATGGGCATCGATGTCGAGATCGTCGAACGCAACCCGCAGGAGACAGGGTTCGTTCCGCAGCCGAAGCGGTGGAGGGTTGAGCAGACCTACGGGATCCTGATACTGCACCGGCGCCTGGTCCGCGACTACGAGCACCGCCCGGCCTCCTCCGCCTCCCGCGTCTACTGGGCCATGACCCACGTCATGGCCCGCCGGCTCACCGACGCGAACACCCCCACCGAGCGCGATGCGCAGGCGATGGCAGCGTGAACATCGACCCCCTGCTCGACGCGCTCGGCATCCAGCAGGACGCCG
The DNA here is from genome assembly GCF_000717655.1 of Streptomyces katrae. Lineage (GTDB taxonomy): Bacteria > Actinomycetota > Actinomycetes > Streptomycetales > Streptomycetaceae > Streptomyces > Streptomyces katrae_B. The sequence goes on along the minus strand of NZ_JNZY01000015.1, from coordinate 85,494 downwards.
CCCGGGCCTGGCCGAGGACCTCCGCACCAAGATCGACGCACTGCAGGCTCGACTGCGGGAGGCCCAGATCCACCTCGAGCATCTGGCGATCACCCGGAAGACCGTCACCGCCCTCGCCGACCGGATCCCCGCCCAGGCGGACTCGCCCTACCTTCCCGAGCACCCGGACCACCCCCGCATCCTCACCGTATTCAACGAGGCCACCGGACCCCTCCGGGCCCGCGACGTCTGTCAGGCCCTCGACCACGAACTGCTGCCGAAGAACGTCGAGGACATCCGCGCCAAGCTGAAACGCCTGGTCAAGCTCGATGTCCTCACCGAAGTCGATGTTGGCAGCTTCGCCAGGAAGCAGTAGCCGGCCGAGCGCCCGCCCAGCAGCCATACCCCAGCCTCACCCGGAAACAGACATCAACTCACGAACCGCCCTCTGAAGTGCGTCTGGATGGCCGTCACGAGCCTGGACCCCACCGGCCAGGGCCGAAAGCGCTGGACCCACGCTGGAAAGCCGCTCTGAACGCCTTCGACATCACCTTCGACGGCCGACTCCCAGCCGCCCGCCGCTGAACCCCCTGACAACTCCAGAACCACCGTTAGCTTTACAGACCCGCCGGCCGAGGCGTATCCGAGGGCCGGTCCTGAGAAGCGGAAGTGGAGGTGGAGGTTAGTCCCTGCTTCTCACGGGTTGGCGCCGTTCCCCAGGCTCATGTGCTGTGGACGTGCCCTCGTGCGCCCGGGTGCTGGGCGGGCCGGGACGCCAAACGTTCTGCCCAGGGTGGGTCTGCGCCGGGGACGGAGCAGGTGAGGGCGGCGACGCGGGCGGCGAAGGAGCAGGCGTCGGTGGTGCCTTCGAGGGTCAGGGCGTCGAGTCGGCCGCCAAGGTGTCCGAGTGCGGTGAGGCGGTGCAGCAGGCCGGCAGTGAAGGCGTCTCCGGCGCCGACGGTGTCGATGACGTCGACGGTCGGGGCCGGGACGGTGACGCGTGCGCCGTCGAGGGAGGCGAGGGCGCCGCGTCCGCCGAGGGTGATGACGACGAGGCGCGCGCCGGCCGCGTGCCAGGTATCGCAGGCCTGTTCGGGGCTGGCCCCGGGGAGGAGCAAGCTGAGGTCGTCTTCGCTGAGGCGGAGGATGTCGGCCACGGCGCACCAGTGGTGGAGCCGCTGGTGGTAGGCGGCGGGCGGTACGAGGAGTGGGCGGACGTTGGGGTCGATGGACACGGTGGCGTGCTCGCGCGCCTTGGCGAGGTAGTCCTCGATGTGGCTGCCTCCGGGGCGGCGTATCAGCGCCAGGGAGCCGGTGTGCACGGCGACGGTTTCGCCCGGCACGGTGTCGGACAGTTCGTCGGCGGTCCACTGCCAGTCGGCGGCGCCGTCGGCGAAGAAGGAGTAGGTGGCCTGGCGGGTCTCGTCGAGGTCGGCGATGGCCAGGGTGCTGGGCTCGGGGGCGGCCACGCTGCCGCTCAGGTCGACGCCGGAGGCGCTGAGGCGGTTGCGGAAGAGGGTGCCGAAGACGTCGTTGGAGATCCGGGCGAGGAAGCGAGTGGGGGTGCCGAGTCGGGCGAGGGCAACGGCGGTGTTGGCGGGGCCGCCACCGGGCAGGACGCGCAGGGCGAGATCGGCGGGGCTGGACAGGGCGGGGTCGGTGAAGGCGTCGGCGACGCACTCGCCGAGGACGGTGACGCTGCTGGTGGGGATGTTCATGGGCTGTCTCTCTGTAAAAGCGCAGTGCAGGGGGCTCGGTCGTAGCGTTCGTCCTTGACCTTGCGGATGGACACGCGCCGGACTCAGCCCTTGACCGCAGAGCTGGCCACGCCTTGGACGAACCACCGCTGGAAGAACGCGAAGACGATCAGCACCGGTAGGACCAGCAGGACGCCGAAGGCGAGGATCTGGCCCCAGTCCGGGGGCTGCTGGCCCTGGAAGACGCTCATCTCCAGCGGCAGCGGGCGGACCGACGGGTCGGAGACCATCAGCACCGGCCACAGGAACGAGCCCCACTGGATAAGGAAGGTCAGGATCGCCACTGAGGCGAACGCCGGCTTGCTCATCGGGACGATGATCGCGAAGAAGGTGCGCCAGGGGCCCGCGCCGTCGATCCGGGCAGCTTCCTCGATGCTCGGTGGGATCGAGCGGAAGAACGTGTGGAACTGATAGACCGAGAAGGCGTTGGCGATGAAGGGGAGCGCCAGGATGTAGAGGGTGTTGCGCTGGTCGTTGAACATGTAGAAGAGCGGGACGGCCACCGACTCGAACGGGACCAACATCAGCAGCAGAATGAGCGTGAAGACGGCTTCGCGTCCGCGCCACTTCAGCCGTGACAGCCCGTACGCGGCCATCGAGTTGACGAACAGGCCGCCCGTCACGACCACGAACGCCAGCAGCAGCGAGATGCCCATGAAGCGCCAGAAATAGCCGGTGCTGTCGGAGTTGAGGCTGCTCAGGACGGCGGAGTAGTTGTCGAAGGACAGGTCGGTCGGGAGGAAGCCGGAGAGACCGTTCAGGATCTCGTCGGACGGCTTGAGGCTGCCCAGGAACAGGTAGATCACCGGTAGCGCGAAGACGGAGGCCAGCACGCTGAGTACGGCGTAGTCCATGAAGCGGCGCAGGGGCGTAGGGGTCGTGCCCATGAGTCAGTCCTCGTTTCCGGGCCGGATGACGCGGCGCTGGATGAGGGTCAGGACGACGACGATCAGGAAGAAGACGACGGTGATCGCGGACGCCTGGCCGATGTTGTTCTGGTCGAAGGCGGTGGTGACGGCCTGGTACATCACGGTGCGGGTGACGTCCTCGTCCAGACCGCCCCCGCGGACGAGGACGTACACCTGGTCGAAGACCCGGAAGGAGAGCACCGAGGTGAGCATCGCAACGAAGACGAGGGTGGAGTGGATGCCGGGCAGGGTGACGTGGCGGAACTGCTGCCAACGACTGGCGCGGTCGAGTTCGGCGGCCTCGTAGAGCTCACCCGGGATCTGCTGGAGGCCGGCGAGCAGGATGACCATCTGGAAGCCGACGCCCTGCCAGATGGACAGCACGACGATCGAGGCCATCGCGGTGGCGGAGTCGCCGAGCCAGTCGAAGGCGCCCCAGTTGCCGAAACTCACCGCGTCCAGCGCGGAGTTGAGCATGCCCTGGTCACTGCGGGCCAGTATGAGCCGCCAGATCACGGCGACCAGCGCCATGGGGAAGACGACCGGCATGAAGAAGAGCGACCGGAACAATCCGATGGCCTTGAGCTTGCGGTTGAGCAGGATCGCCAGGGCCAGTGCCAGGGCCGTCTGCACGGGTACGACGAACACGGCGAAGGTCAGGTTGTTGAGCAGGGCCCGCAGGAACGGGCCGGACAGGTCGGGGTCGGTGAACAGCCTCCGGTATTGCTCCAAGCCGAAGAAGCTGGGCTCCAGCGGGGAGCCGAGGCGGACGTTGTAGAAGGAGAGCACCACGGCGTAGCCGAACGGCACACCGACGAAGACGATCAGTCCGACGACGGCCGGGGCGGACATGAGTAGTCCGTGCAGCCAGTCACGGTTCTTGCGGCCCGGCCGCGCTGATCGCGTCGATCGCGCGGATGTCACGGATGTCACGGATGTCACGGATGAGGCCTGCTCCGGGCCGGGCGGCGCGGCGTGCGCGGGTTCCACGGATGTCACGGGAGGGTCCTGTTCCTGGCGGGGTGGGCGCGGCAGCCGCGGCCGCCCGGGCCGATGGGTCCTACGGGATCTTGTAGCCGGCGTTGTCGGAGAAGTCCTGGTCGATGGCGCGGGCGGCCTTTTGCAGAGCGCTCTCGGGGTCGGCGCCACCGTAGATGGAGTTCAGGGCCTCGCTGAACTTCGAGGTGACCAGGGGGTAGCCGGCGGTCACCGGGCGGGTGACGGCGACGCAGGACTTGGTGATGTCCTTGTCGCCGCAGGGCTTGGCGAGCTGGTCGGCGTAGAGCTGGAGCGGGCCGCCCTGCTTGTAGAGCTCGCTCTTGTCGAGCGCGGTCTTGGTGGCGGGCACCGCCCCGTTGGCCGTCGTCATGGCGGTGATGTTGGCGTCGTTCAGGAGGGTGTCCAGGAACGTGCCGGCGGCCTTGGCGTTCTTGCTGTCGGCGCCGATGCCCCAGGCCCAGGAGCCCTGGCCGGTCTTGGGGCCGTTCCCGAAGTCGGGCAGCGGCAGTACGACGAGGTCGTCGCCGAGGGCCTCGCTGTAGGCGGGGTACATCCAGTGGCCGACCCAGCTCAGGGCGACGCGGCCCTTGGCGAAGGCGTTGCCGTCGGTGTTGGGGTCGACATACGTCTTCCAGGACTGGAAGGTCTTCATGGCCGAGATCACGGCCGGGGTGTCGAGGGCGCCTTCCGCCTTGCCGTCCTTGAGGAGGGAACCTCCCGCGGACCAGACGACCGGGGCGAAACCGTAGGTGCCCCACTCGTTGGCGTAGCCGCCGGTCTCCTGGAGGTCGAGGGTCTTGCCGTCGGTGTCCATGGCCTTCAGCGCCCCCAGCGCGGCGGTGAACTCCGTCGCCGTCCAGTCATTAGACAGGCTGGTCGGGTACTTCACCCCGGCCGCGTCGAGCAGCTTCTTGTTGCCGTAGATCCCCAGGCCGGAGTCGAACATGCCCAGGCCGTAGTGCTTGCCGCCGACCTCGCCCTGCGCCTTGCTCGCGTCGGTGGCGTTGTCCATGGTCTCGGTGGAGACGTGCGTGTCGATGGGGGCGAGCTTCTTGTTGTAGACGAAGTTCGCCATCGTCGGGCCGTCGAACTCCATCACGTCCGGCAGCTTGGAGGCGTCGGTGGCCGTGATGGTCTTGGTGTAGTCGGCCTCGGGGATCAGCTTCAAGTCGACCTTGATGTCACCCTGCGAGGAGTTGAAGGACTTCACCGCGTTCTGCAGCGCACTGGCCTCGTTCTTCTGGCCCTGGTGGGCCCAGACGCTGATGGTGCCCTTGCCGCTTCCGGCCTCGGCGGAGACATCGGTGCCGCCGCCCGAGCCGCAGGCGGCCAGCGCCACCACGGGGAGAGCGAGGGCCAGGCCCGTACGGACGGTACGGCGGTACTTTCTGTTGGTCGAGCTCATGGTTTGTGCCTCCGTGCTGCGGCGAGGGTTCGAAGTGCGGGGGGGGAGCTTTCCGGGGCGTGGGGGTGCGGTGCTCGGGGGGTTACCTCGGGCCGCGCAGGCGCGGCGGGGCGGTGGTCTCGCGCAGGACGAGACGGATGGGCATCTGCACCTGCCCCGGCGGCTCGGCGTCGGGTTCGTCCAGTTGCCGCAGCAGCAGCCGGGCGGCCTCGGCGCCCTGGTCGGCAACCGGCTGGGCGACGGTGGTCAGTCCGACCACGTCGGCGAGTTCGTGGTCGTCGAAGCCGACGACGGACACGTCGTCCGGCACCTTCAGCCGGTGGCGGCGCAGGGCGCGCAGTGCGCCCATCGCCATCTCATCCGACTGCGCGAACACGGCAGTCGGCGGGCGGGAGACAGCCAGCAGCTCGGTCATGGCCCGCTCACCGCCCTCGACGGTGTAGTCGCCGTCCGCTTCCAGGGCCGCATCGTGCTCAATCCCCGCATCGGTCAGGACGTCCAGGTAGGCGCTGCGCCTTTCGACGGGGGTGGTCCAGTGCAGCGGCCCACTGGACCCGCTGATCATCCCGATCCGTCGGTGACCGAGGTTCACCAGGTGGCGTACGGCGCTCTCCGTTCCGGCCCGGTCGTCGATGCCGACGACGGTGAAGCCGAGCCGGGCTCCGCCGACCGTGGTGGCCAGCGGCACCCCGAGTGAACGCAGTGCAGCCGACTCCTCCTCGTCAGGGATGAGGAGCGACAGCACGGCGTCCACCCGCTTGCGGACCGGCAGCTTGGTGAAGAAACGCTTGCGTGTCTCCGGCGATCCCAGGTTGTACAGCAGCACGTCGTACCCGGCGGCGCTGAAGACCTGCTCGGCGGCATCCACCACGGTGCCGAAGAACCAGCGGCCCACGTACGGGACCACGACCCCGATGGTGAAGGTGCGCCCGCTGGCCAGGCTCGACGCGGAACGCGAGGCGGTGTAGCCGAGCTGGGCGGCGAGGGCCGCGATCTGCGTCCGCACCTCCTCGGACACGCCCGGCCGTCCGCGCAGCGCGCGGGACACGGTGGATGTCGAGACTCCGGCGGCGCGGGCGACATCGGTGATGCTGGCCGTCACGGCGCATTCCCTCCCGTTGGTTTCACGTCGATGTGATCTGCAGGTGACGTGACCGTAAACCCGCCCTCGTTGTTGCGCAAGCGTTTGCGTTCGGATTTACTTGGACTGATCCTTGAGAGACCTTTTTGTTATCAAGCATCAGCGCATACGTTTGGGCGCTGTGAGCCGACAGGAATGTGCATGCGATACGCCCCGCCCGGCCTCTGCGTGAACGACTTCGCCCTCCTGCGGGACGAGGACGGCACATACGCGGTGCTGCACCTGCAGGGGCCCTGGACAACGGAGTTCGATCATCTGCGGATGGAGACCTCCTACGGCCGGGCAACCTCCACCGACCTGGTCCACTGGCAGCCCCAGGGCACCGCCTTCGGCAACGGCCTGCCCGGCCGCTTCGACCAGCAGGCCGTGTGGACCATGCACCCCATCCGGCACGGCGACGCAATGACGATGTTCTACACCGGCGTCTTCGGTCTCACACCGGGCGGCTGGCCGGTCCAGTCGGTCGGACTGGCGTACTCGGACCGCACGGACGGCACCGGTTGGCGCCGCCATGGCACCAGGCCGGTCGTCGAGGCGGACCCGCGCTGGTACCGCACCAGCGAGAAGATGGCCTGGCGTGACCCGTTCGTCGTACGCGATGACGCGTCGGACGGCTGGGTCATGGTCGTCTGCGCCAGCGACGCCTCCCTCCCGGTGGAGGTCAGCGGCTGTGTCGCCCTGGCCACCTCGGCGGACCTGGAGCACTGGACCGTCCATCCGCCGCTCATCTCCCCCGGTGACGTCGATGAACTGGAGTGCCCGGTCCTGGAACGCCTCGACGACGGAAGCTGGCTGCTGCTCGGCTCCATCGGCGCGACCCGCGGCTTCGAGTCGTGGACCGCCCCCAGCCTGCGCGGGCCCTGGACCCGCCGCGGTCCCCTCGGCCCGGCCGGCGCCTACGCCCCGCGCGTCATCGTCGCGCCCGATGGCTCCCGCGTCGTGCTGCACACTACGCCTCGCCGGGTCGGCCTCACTGACTCCGGCGAGACCTGCCGCGGGATGCTCGCCCAGCCCAAGTCCCTTGTCATGTTGGACGGTTCGCCGCCCCGCCTGGAATGGTGGCCCGGCCTGGACGTCTGGCTCGGCGAGGAAACGGAGCACCCCGCCCCGCACGCAGTCGGCGACATCGGCCTCACCGGGCCCGTCGACGTTATTCTCCGCACCGATTCCCCGGACGGCAGGCCCGCCCTCGTTGTCGGCTGCGACGGCAAGAACCTCTGGGTCACCGGCCCCGAGGGGACCCGGCTCGGCGAGACCGTCCTGACCGAACCCGCCGCCACGCTGCGCATCCTCACCATTGGCGAGTACGTCGAGGTCTACGCCGACGGCCTCTTCGTCCTGACCACCCTGTGCTACTCCGGGCACCCCGCCCCGTGGACGGCCGCCACCGATGGCCGCGAACGCACCATCCCTGTCCGCCCGATCCGGCTGCCCGACCCGCACCGGGACGACGCCTCGGCCATCTGGCCAGGCTCCACAACACCCTGACGGGCGACAGCCCACGCCCGTCTGATCGTCACCCGGCACGGCCCCGGAAAGGCTCAATCGGGTGTGCGAGGACATCGACCGCCCGCCAGGAACTGGCGAGTCAGATCGAGCGCTCCACCGGGCGGGAGTGCCAAGATCTTCCAGAGGGACACCTTGCTGTCCATGGCGTTGACGCGGGCCTGCGTCATGCCGACGGCAGCCGCGATGCGCGCCTGGCTGGCCCTGCTGTACTGCTGGCCGTGGCGGAACACGGTGCCGATATCGCGGGTGCGGAGGGCTTGGCGGACATCTGCGCGCTCCCATGCCCAGTCAGGCAGAGACGTTGGTACGAGCGGTGTGGTCACGGTCCTCGGCGACGACCTCGGCGACGACCTCGGCGCCACCGAGCTCGCCGCGCACGCGGGAGTCAGCGCGCGCCACCTGGCCCGGCTGTTCCTCGACCAGCTCGGACAGACACCTGCCCAGTTCGTACGGACCGCCCGAGCCGAGGCGGCCGCACAACTCCTCGTCTCCACGGCACTGCCGCTGGCCTCGATCGCCAGGCGCTGCGGGTTCAGCTCCGCCTAGACGACACCGCCCCCAGCACCTCGGCGTGGTCCCACGGCGACTGGCGCCTGCTTGTGCCCGCCGAGTGGCAGGACGACACTGAACGCCGCATAAAAGCCGGCCTACCCGAAGAGGTCGGGCACCGGGAGAAATGGCGCCTGGCCCTGGACCTCATTGACGAGGCGGTCGCCTGGGGCCTGGAGCCGGTGGTGATCGTCGCCGACGCCGGCTACGGCCAGATCACCGCGTTCCGCCACGGCCTGGCGGAACGCGGGCTGGACTACGTCGTCGCCGTCCGCTCGGACGAGTCCGCGCACCCGCAGGCGGCCGCGCCCAGCGCATCGCCGTGGAGCGGGAACGGCCACCATCCCGCCGCCGCCACCCCACCCTCCGCACCACGGCTGGCCACGGCCGGAGTGAGGAGCAGCGCCGGAGTCGCACGCGGCCGGTAAGCCGACAGCGGACCCGTGTCAGGCCATAGCCGCGCCGGTTCCCGCGATCACCTCGGGCCGCAGCAGGGCGGTGAGCCGCTCGGCCGGCAGCAGACCTCGCTCCAGGACGAGCTCGGCCACGCCCCGGCCGGTGGCAAGGGCCTCTTTGGCGATGTCGGTGGCGGCGGTGTATCCGATGTGCGGGTTCAGGGCGGTCACCAGGCCGATGGAGTTCTCGACGGTGGCGCGCAGCACCTCGGTGTTGGCGGTGATGCCGGCCACGCAGCGCTCGGCGAGGGTGAGGCAGGCCGCGCGCAGGTGGGTTATGGACTCCGACAGCGAGTGCAGGATGACCGGCTCGAAGGCATTGAGCTGGAGCTGACCCGCCTCGGCGGCCATGGTGATGGCGACGTCGTTGCCGATCACCTCGAACGCGACTTGGTTGACGACCTCCGGGATCACCGGGTTGACCTTGCCGGGCATGATGCTCGAACCCGCCTGTACCGGCGGCAGGTTGATCTCGCCGAAGCCCGCGCGCGGCCCGGAGGACAGCAGACGCAGGTCGTTGCAGGTCTTGGACAGTTTGACGGCGATGCGCTTGAGTACACCGGACATCTGGACGAACGCGCCGCAGTCCTGGGTGGCTTCGACCAGGTTTGCCGCGGTGACCAGGGGCAACCCGGTGATGTCGGCAAGGTGGCGGCGAGCCGATTCGGCATATCCGGCGGGGGCGTTGAGACCCGTGCCGATCGCGGTCGCGCCGAGGTTGATCTCCAGGATCAGCTCGACGGCCTCAGCGAGCCGGCTGCGGTCCTCGTCGACCATGACGGCGAAGGCGGAGAACTCCTGCCCGAGCGTCATCGGCACGGCGTCCTGCAACTGGGTGCGGCCCATCTTCAGAACGTCGCGGAACTCGACGGCCTTGCGGGCGAACGCGTCCTGGAGGACGGCCATGGCGCCGAGCAGGCCGCGCACCGCCAAGACGGTCGCGATCCGCACGGCGGTCGGGTAGACGTCGTTGGTGGACTGGCCGAGGTTGACGTCCTCGTTGGGGTGCAGGTGCCGGTACTCGCCCCTGGCGTGGCCCAGCAGCTCCAGCGCCCGGTTGGCGATGACCTCGTTGGCGTTCATGTTGGTCGAGGTGCCGGCGCCGCCCTGGATGACATCGACGACGAACTGGTCGTGCAGCTTGCCGCCGCGTATCTCCTGGCAGGCGGCGACGATCGCGGCGGCCTTCGCGGGCTCCAGCAGGCCGAGTCCCTCGTTGGCGAGGGCGGCGGCCTCCTTGACGGCGGCGAGGGCGTCGATCAGGTGCGGGTAGGCGGAGATGGGCGTCCCGGTGATGGGGAAATTCTCGGTGGCGCGCAGGGTGTGGACGCCCCAGTAGGCGTCGGCGGGGACGTCGCGGTCTCCGAGCAGGTCGTGTTCGCTGCGGGTGGCGGCGGTCATGGGTGTGCGGCCCTCTTCCTGAGGTGGGTGGGTCAAGGTGGTGAAAGGGGTTGGAGTCAGGCGGTGGCGGGGATGCTGGGCGGGTTCAGCGCCGCCACCGGCTGGATGCCGCCGACGGGCCGGCCGCCGCCGGTCATCGGCTCGCCCTCGAACCCGGCGAGCAGCCGCGGCTCGACTCCCGCCCGGGCGAGGGCTGCGGCTGTCACCGGGATGCGCGCCCGGTCCGCCCCGTCGGCGATCTTCACTGCGACGGCCCGGCCGTCGGGCAGCGCGGCCACCTGGACGCCCTCGAAGCCGTCCTTGGCCAGCAGCCCGGGCACCGCGCGCATCAGCCGGGCCGTGTCTCGCCCTGTGCCGGAGGCCATCTCCGGGTGGACGCGCAGCGCGTCCGCCACCCGGCGCCCGGCGGTGTCCGGACCGGCCGTGGCGATGCGGGCGGCGGCGCGGGCCAGGCCGTGCAGGGACACTGCGAACAGCGGGGCTCCGCAGCCGTCGACGGTGACGTGCGCGATGTGCTGGCCGGTGAGTTCCTCGACGACCTCGGCGATCGCCCTCTGAAGCGGGTGGCCCGGGTCGAGGTAGCTCTCCAGGGGCCAGCCGGCCAGCTTGCACAGGTACAGCATCGCCGCGTGCTTGCCGGAGCAGTTCTGGGCGAGCCGGGAAGGCCCGCGGCCCTCGCGCACCCAGGCATCCCGGACCGCCGGGGCGTACGGCACGTCGGGGACGTTGCGCAGGTCGTCCTCGGTGAGGCCGGCCAGTTCGAGGATCAGCCGGGTACCTGCGAGGTGGTGCTCCTCGCCGGAGTGGCTGCCCATCGAGAGGGAGAGCAGGGCGCCGTCGAGCGGCAGCCCGGCCCGCACCATGGCGAGGGCCTGGACCGGCTTGAGGGCTGAGCGCGGGTAGCACGCGGCTTCGATGTCGCCGATACTCAACCGGACTTCGCCCTCACCGTCGAGGACGACGACGGATCCGTAGTGGACTCCCTCGATCACGCCGCCCCGGGTGACGTGGGCGACGGGTGCATGCTGGGGCTCGCGCATCGCGGGCGCGTCCGCGAGGAGACTGCTGCGCATCACTGCCTCGTTTGGTGGTGGGTTGCTGCTGGCCGGGGTGGCCGGCGGCAGGCCCGGCCCGGGGGGACGGGCCGCGCCCGCCGCCCGGCTCAGCCCTCGCTCTTCGCGGCGGCGTGCGCCACGCGGCCGCGGACCGCGTACCAGCCGGCGACCAGCGCCGCGGCGATCAGCGGCACGCACAGTACGGTGGTGCGCGCCGCTCCTCCGTCGGCGTACATGAGGACCAGGACGGAGGCGAGGAAGGCCAGTGTCACGAGTTCGGTCCACGGGGAGCCGGGCAGGCGGTAGGAGGGGCGGGTGAGTTCGCCGTCACGGGTCTTCCGCCAGAAGAGGAGGTGGCAGAGCATGATCATGCCCCAGGTGGCGAGGATGCCGATGGCGGCCAGGTTGAGCACGATCTCGAACGCGTCCGCCGGAACGACGAAGTTGAGCCCGACGCCGAGGACGCACATGCCGCTGGTGAGCAGGATGCCGCCGTAGGGCACCTGGGTGCGGCTCAGCCGGGCGGTGAAGCTCGGGGCGGAGCCGTTGACGGCCATCGAGCGCAGGATGCGGCCGGTGGAGTAGAGGCCGGAGTTGAGCGAGGACATGGCCGCGGTGAGAACGACCAGGTTCATCACGTCGCCGGCCGCCGGGATGCCGATGTGGGAGAGCACGGTCACGAACGGGCTCTGGCCGGCGCTGTAGCTGTTCCACGGCATCAGCATCGACAGCAGGACGACCGAGCCGACGTAGAAGAGGCCGACGCGCCACATGATCGAGTTGATCGCCTTCGGCATGATCTCCTCGGGATTCTCGGTCTCGCCGGCCGCGACTCCGACCAGCTCGACGGAGGCGTAGGCGAAGACGACGCCCTGGATGATCAGCAGCATGGGCAGCAGGCCGTTGGGGAAGATCCCGCCGTTGTCGGTGATCAGGGACGGACCGGGCACGGCGTCGTCGATGGGGTGCCGGGTCACGAGGAAGAAGATCCCGATGGCCATGAAGACGACCAGCGCGCCGACCTTGACGATGGCGAACCAGAACTCCAGTTCGCCGAAGATCCGCACCGAGATGAGGTTCACGGTGAGGACCACGGCCAGGGCTATGAGCGCGATCACCCACTGCGGGACGTCGGAGAACAGGCGCCAGTAATGGGTATAGGTGGCGACGGCGGTGATGTCGGCGATGCCGGTGGTCGCCCAGTTGAGGAAGTACATCCAGCCCGCGGTGTACGCGCCCTTCTCCCCGAGGAACTCCCGGGCGTACGAGACGAAGGCGCCGGAGGACGGCCGGTACATGACGAGCTCGCCGAGCGCGCGCACGACGAGGAACGCGAAGATCCCGCAGACGGCGTAGGCGACGAACAGTGAGGGGCCGGCGTCGGCGAGGCGTCCGCCCGCGCCGAGGAAGAGCCCGGTGCCGATCGCACCCCCGATGGCGATCATGTTGACGTGCCGGGGTGTCAAGGACTTGCTGTAGCCGGTGTCCCCGGCGTCCACGTGACGGGTCGTGGGGCGCTTCTCGTCTTTGAGGAACTGCTCGCTCACGCCTCGGGTCTGCCTTCCGTGGAGGTGGCCGCGCGCTGGGGGCGCACGATTTCTGTGAGGGTCGTCTCGACCCGCAGGAGGTGGTGGGACATGGCCTCCACCGCGTCGTGCTCGCTGCCGTCGGCCAACGCCTCGAGGATCGCCCGGTGCTCGCAGTTGGACTGCTCGCGCCGGCCGCCCAGTTCGTTGAGGAAGGTCGACTGACGCGCCAGTGCGTCGCGGATCTCCTCGATGACGCGGCGGAAGACGGGGTTGCGGGATGCCTCGGCCACCGCCAGGTGGAAGACGGTGTCCATCGCCACCCACGCGGTGGTGTCGGTCTCCTGCTCCATCCGGTCGAGCAGATGGCCCAGATGGTCCAGGTCCTCCGGGGTGCGGCGCAGCGCGGCGTACCCGGCGACCGGGATCTCGACGTGCCGGCGCACCTCCAGCAGGTCGCTGGCGACGTAGTCGCCGAAGGTGGGGTCCTCGACCGTGTTCGCCAGGACGAACGTGCCCTTGCCGCTCTTGGAGGCGGTCAGGCCGATGGCTTGGAGGGCTCGGAGCGCCTCCCGCAGCACGGGCCGGCTGACCTCCAGGGTCCGGCACAACTCGGCTTCGGAGGGGAGCTTGTCGCCCACGACGTACTCACCGCGCTCGATGGCGCTGCGCAGGTGGCCGAAGACCGCTTCCATCGCGCTGACGCGCCGCGGGGCCTGGCCACCTGTCTGGCTGTCTGACAGGTTCACGGTGTGATCCTGATGGGTGTGCCGGAGGGTGTCAAGACACCTGTGTCGGGAAAGTCCGGCCCGGCGAGTTTCGTACCGTGCGCACTTTCCGTCCTGCCACCGAAGCCGCCCGATCGGTGTCTGCGGCGAAACCGGCGGCATCCACCAGGGCGTGCACCACCGGCGTGTCGACACCCATCTCCGGATGCCACTGGACGCCCACGGCGAAGCGGTGCCGGGTGCTCTCGATCGCCTCGACGGTGCCGTCCGCCGCACGGGCTGCCACGATGAACCCGGAGCCAAGGCGATCCACGGCCTGATGATGGTGCGTGGCGACCTCGCGGGTCCCCGGCAGGAGGGCGCCGATCCGGGTCCCCGGCGCGGTGGTGACGGTGTGGGCACAGAAGTGGCCCCGGTAGGGGTTGTGGCCGTCATGGCCCACCCTGTCGGGCAGGTGCTGGATGAGGGTGCCTCCGGCGTGTACGTTCATCAGCTGCATACCCCGGCACACTCCGAGCACGGGTATGTCGCGGGCGAGACCGGCGGCCAGTACAGCCTGCTCCCACCGGTCGCGCTCGCGGACCGGCGGCCCCGTGCGGGGGTGGGGCCGGGCGCCGTACAGGGCGGGATCCACGTCCTCGCCTCCCGTCAGGACGATCGCGTCCAGACGTGCGACCACATCGGCCGCTGCCGACGGGGCGTCCGGCGGCAGCAGGACGGCCCGGCCGCCCGCGGCCTGGAGACAGCCGGCGTAGGCCGCAGGCAGCACTGCGGCGGGCAGGTCCCACTCGCCCCACCGGGCGTCGGCCAGGTAGGTGGTGAGTCCGATGAGGGGTGGCTGGGGCATACCACTTCCTTTCAGGGCGTGAGGGGTGATCGTCGACGGCCGGGTGCACACCCGCCCCGCCGGACGTCCCCGGCCACGGCGGGCTGCGGCAGAAAAGGCGGACGGGGCGGACGGGGCACTGGCGGAGGGCGCCCCGGCGACAAGGTGGAGGGGCGGTCACGCCCCGGCAACGCGGGCTTGCGTTTTTCTTGCCGCGAGCAGAATCCTGCTGGCGTTCATCCGCAATCACAAGAAAACACATCTTCGCGACAGATAAGTGAGCCTTAACTCCGTGCACGGACTCGACCCCCGCCTGCTCGCCACCCTCGAAGCCGTCGTGCGGCACGGCTCCTTCAACGCCGCCGCACGCGAGCTCGGCTACAGCGCGCCCGCGGTCTCCCAGCAGATCGCCGAACTCGAACGCCGCGCGGGCCTGAGAGTGCTGGAGCGCCGGCCCGTGCGCGCCACACCGGTCGGCGAAGTCCTTCTCGACGCCGAGCAGGGCGTCCGCAACGCGTTGGCGACGGCATCGGTGGAACTCGATGCCATGCGCGCGGGTACGGCCGGACGGATCCGCCTCGGCGCCTTCGCCTCGGCCGCCACCAGCATCGTTCCGCAAGCGCTGGCCCAACTCCACGCGGCCTACCCCCACGTGCAGGTCAGCCTCAGCCAACTGGAACCCGAGGCCTGCTACAACCGGCTCAAGCGGGGGGACATGGACCTGGCCCTCAGCTACGACTACGACTTCATCCCCGTCCCGCCGCCCCGGATGCTGCGCCGGACGCTGGTCGCACGGGATCCGGTGGTGGCCGTGGTCCCGGCACACCACCGCCTGGCCGACAGGGAAGTCATCGACCTGGCCAGCCTCGCGTCCGAGACCTGGATCGCGGCTCCGGAGGCCGCACTGCGCCTGGAACTGCTTTCCCAGATGGCCAAGACGCCTGGCTTCCAGGCCCGCCTGCAATACGAGGGGGACGACTTCAACACCGTGCTCGGCTTCGTGGCCGCAGGCCTGTGCGTGGCCGTCATGCCGCAACTCGCCCTGCCCCGCGCCAACACCCAGGTCGTGGCCCGCCCCCTGGCCGAGCCGCAGTTGACGCGCTTCATCTACGCCGTCCGCATCGACACCCGGCACGCCCCGCGCGCCGTCCTGGACCTGGAGCGGATGCTCGCCGCGCAAGCGCTGGCCGCGCTCGCATGAGGCTGCGGCGGGCGGCCACCGGAGGTGAACGGAGCGTGAACCCCCGTGAAATGCGCCAAGTTGACGGCGGCCGCACGCGCGTAGACCGGGTGATGACGCCAGGTCTCCCGGCTTGTCCGACTACCGGACGCGGTGGCTGAAAGTTAAACTATTGCGTGACGGGCGCCCTACGTTTGCGGCGGTTGACGTTCCAGCGAGAGGAAACCCCTCATGACCGCCGCCGACAGTGCGCCGCGAACGGCCCGCGTCCTCACCGGCTACCGCCCCGAGGACGGCTTCATGGCCGTGGAGCTGGACCCGCCTCCGGGCGAGTACGTATGGCACGACGAGCACGCCGAGCAGCAGGAGCAGCGCTACGGCCCGGGTGCGGGCTACCACCAGTGGCTGGCAGTGGACGCACGCGATGGCGCCGTATGGTTCGGCGACATCGACTGGCGGGCCCCGTCCGAAGACCTCGGCAGCCAGCTCCCCGGCCTCCCCCGCAGGGCACTCGGCGACGGGGCCGTCCCGGCCTCCGGAACCATGGTGCAGCTGCTCGGCCACCTGACCCATGACGAACAGCGCGGCTGCTCCTGGCGCTTCTTCACCGCTGAAGAACTGCACGCGCTCGCCCTGCGCATACTCCCCGCCGTGCAGCGGCTCGTGGACTCCATCCACCGCATCGGACCGGGCGACGAACTGGAGTGGTCGGCCGAGGCCGCCACCGCCTGGGACGACATCGAGCAGGCCGCGACCCACACCTTCGATCCCTCCGGCGATCTCCGCTGGCCCAGGCTGCGCACGACACCGATCCCTGCCTGGCGTGTCGAGGTCGGCGCGTTCCTCGCCATGAACCCCGGTCTGTGCGATCCCTCCTGGGGCCTGGCCACGGACGCGGAACTCGATGCCTACGCCGACTACAGTCCCGAGAGCGGCTACGGCGGTGTACCGGGGCGGATGTGCCGCGCCGCCGACCGGCAGATCGAGGACGGTTTCACCTTCTACGGCCACCGTGCCGCCCTGTACGCCTACCGCGCGCAGGCGTGCGGCGACCGTGTTCCGACAGACGCCCGCGTCTGGCTGGAGACGACAGAGGCGGGTCGGGGCACCTGGGAGGCGGCCAAGCCCCCCGGGGCCACCCTCGCCGACGTCCCCGACTGCGTGCTGGCGGCCTTGGCCGAAGGGTTCCAGAACTCCGCGCACGAGGAGGGTCTGGTCCTGACGGGCCTGGACGCCCATCTGCGCCGGTTGCGCGCCGAGGAACGCTCCGCCGTCGACCAGCAGCTCGTCCGCGAAGCCGAGGAAGTCGAACGCCTCGAGAACATGCTCAAGGACTTCCGCGCGGCACGGAACCGCACCGTGACACGGATCCTGGCCTGGTCCGATGGCCGCAGCGACGGGGAAATCGCCCGCCTGGCGTCCATGCCCGACGACTACGTCAGCGACTGGCGCGCCCGCCTGACCGACGAACAGACGACGGCCACACCCGCAACCTGAAGCATGTGCGGCGAAGACAGGGCACCCGCTCCGCAGCCTCACCGCCCGGGCAGCCCGTCGAACGCCACGGCCGTCCGTAGACCGAGGCGACGGCCCGAGGCCTTGAGCCGGTGCCGCCGGCCCGCTGCGAGTACCGCTGCGCGGGGTAGGTGGAGCCGGACCTGGCCGCTGTACCGGCGAGACGACCGGAGACGGTGCTCGTCGACGGCCTCGGGACCAAACGCACCTGGCCTGCCGCGCCCCGAGCTCCGGACTCCGGCCGCTGCGATCCGAAGCCGCCATCCTCAGCCGGTGCCTACGACCGGACATCGTGAACCCTTGTGCAGGGCAGCGACGCGGGTGCAGTGGGCGCACGCTCCCCGGCACCCAGCCCGGCGGTTCCAAGCCGCTCATCGAGCGCTAACAAGGGAAAGCGACCAGCAGCCGTATCCGCTTCGCGAGGGCGTCACGGCGGGCCGGGGCCGGGCCGATGGATATCTCCGCAGCCATCTCAACAGCAACCCTTCTCCTCGGCGTCCACTCACGCACGGTCGGCCTCGACGGCGACCACGGCAGTGCGCAAGTCGTCCAGGGCGTGGCCGAGGCGCTCGTCGGCGAGTTCGTAGCGGGTGCGGCGGCCGACCGGGACCGTGACGACAAGACCGCAGTCGCGCAGGCAGGCCAGGTGGTTCGACAGCCGGGTCCGGGAGATGCCCAGCGCGTCGGCCAGCTCGACGGAATGGGCCGGAGCCTGGCACAGGGCGAGCAGGATGCGGCAGCGGATCGGGTCGGCGAGGGCGCGGCCGAACCGCGCCAGCACCTCGATGTCGGAGGCGATTGTCAGCACCTACGGGACGGTCCGCTTCGAGATCCCGATTCCCGTCGTGCCCGCCGCCGGCCGATTCGGCAGCCAGCCACTTCTCCTGTGGGGCCGCCCGAGTACGTCGTCACCCATGCGCGGCACGTGCCCGTACGGCGTGCTGCTGACCACGCTGGCGCTGCTCGTATCGCCCCCAAGATCCGGACCATTCGCGGGCCAGGAGGCGGGAACTTGGCCCAGCGTCCGCCATTATGGCTGGTCAGCCTGGTGCGGCGTCTGTACCGCCAGCAGACGAAGAATCTCCTGGGCGTCTGCGGAGGTAAGTCAAGGCGCTGCCCTTGGCGCAAAACAGGGGGAAAGCACAGGTCACAGGGGGCGCATGGATCGTGGTGGTCGCATGCGGTCGCACGAGACTGGAGGTGTCGGACCACCTCGTCATCACCACGCCCAAGACCCGCTCGAGCCTCGGCTGGGTCGCCGTCTCACCCCGCGTCGCCACCGCCCTCCAACACCGGGCCCAGTCAACAACCCACTCCCGCAGCGATCCAGGCGATCCGTTCACCGGACTCGTCTTCTGCAGACCCGACGGCCGACCCCTGCGACCCCACACCGTCCTCGACCGGCTCCGGCAACTCTCCAAAGAGGCTGGTGTACCGCGGGTGACCGTTCACGACCTGCGGCACCTGGCCGCCACCATCACCATCACCGCAGGCGTCCCGCTCACCGTGGTCTCCAAGACGCTGCGGCACTCCACCCTGTCGACCACCGCGAACATCTACAGCCACCTCACCCAACAAGCCGCCCGCGAAGCCGTCGACACCATCGACCACACGCTCACCGGAGCCGAGAAGAGCAGCACGCGTGCAGACCGGCCGGCGTGGCTGCGACCACCACGCGACCACATCCAGCGCCTCCACGAAGCCCTCCACCGGCTCCGCTCCCCCGCCCCGCCCGCGGAAAAGGCCGTCCTCTCATATGTGAGAGAACGGCCTCCGACCTGCGTAAAGCATGGTCGGGACGACAGGATTTGAACCTGCGACCCCTTGACCCCCAGTCAAGTGCGCTACCAAGCTGCGCCACGTCCCGATGCCCGCTGACCTGGGGTTTCCCCGGGTTGAACGCGCAGGAGAACAATACCGCACTTCGCGGGGTGGTCGCGCAGGTTTACCGGGGCCCGGTCGTGCCGAGGGGGCGCTTGACCTCAACCTGACTTGAGGTTGCACGATCGATGCATGACACAGGCAACCGCGGACACGGGGTTCCGCTACGAGGATCTGAGCCGGCTCATGGCGCTCATGACCGGGGCCGAGAAGCACGGGCCCGCCGCCACCTCCACCCTCGACGTGCTCTGGGTGCTCTACGACCGGGTGCTCCGCGTGGGGCCGGCGAGCGCCGAGAAGCCCTGGCGGGACCGGTTCCTGCTCTCCAAGGGCCACGGGCCGATGGCGTACTACGCCGTACTCGCCGCCAAGGGGTTCTTCCCGGTGGACTGGCTGAGCGGCTTCGGTTCGTACGAGTCCCCCCTCGGGCACCACCCGGACCGCACCCTGATCCCCGGAGTGGAGATCGGCAGCGGCTCGCTCGGGCACGGGCTGCCGCTCGCCGTCGGCAGCACGCTCGGGCTGCAGGCGCAGGGGCTGGACGAGCCGGCGGTGTGGGTGCTGATCGGGGACGCCGAGCTCGACAAGGGCAGCAACCACGAGGCCCTCGCGTACGCCGGCGCGGCCGGGCTGGAGCGGCTGCACACCGTGGTGATCGACAACGACTCCGCGACCCACGGCTGGCACGGCGGGATCGCCTCCCGCTTCGAGGCCGCCGGCTGGTCCGCGGTGACCGTCGACGGCCGGGACCACGCGGCGCTGCACGCCGCCTTCACCACACCGCATCCGGGCCGGCCGCACGCCGTCATCGCCCGGGTCGAGAAGAAGCAGTAGAAGGGGCCATTCGTGGACACCATGCGGGAGCGGTTCGTCTCCGTCACTTCGCGCGCGCTCGACGAGGATCCTCGGCTGGCGCTCGTGCTCGCCGAGATCACCATGGACGGGTTCCGGCCCGACCGGCATCGCCACCCGGAGCGGGTGATCAACGTCGGGATCAGGGAGCAGCTGCTCGTCGGAGTGGGCGGCGGGCTTGCCCTCACCGGGCTGCGGCCGATCATGCACACCTTCGCCAGCTTCCTGGTGGAGCGGCCGTTCGAGCAGATCAAGCTGGACTTCGGGCACCAGGGCACCGGTGGGGTCCTGGTCAGCGCGAGCGCAAGCTACGACTGGCCGGCCGGCGGGTTCACCCACATGGCGCCGGGTGACGTGGCCCTGATGGACACCCTCGACGGCTGGACCGTCCACGTGCCGGGGCACCCGGACGAGACCGAGGCGTTGCTGCGCCACGCGTACGCCGCCGGGGACGACAAGGTGTACGTCCGGCTCTCCCAGCAGTCGAACGCCGCCCCGCGCCCGGTGGACGGCCTGCGGCTGCGGACCGTACGGGAGGGCAGTGCCGAGGCCGGTGTCGTCGTCGCGGTCGGCCCGCTGCTGGACAACGTCCTCGCCGCGACGGCGGGCCTGGACGTGACCGTGCTGTACGCCACCACCGTGCGGCCCTTCGACGACGCGGCCCTGCGCGAGGCCGTCGGCCGCGCCACGACCGACGTCGTCCTCGTCGAGCCGTACCTGGCGGGCACCTCCACCGCAGCTGCGGCCCAGGCCCTCTCGGACGTCCCGCACCGGGTCCTCGGCCTCGGCGTCGGCCGTGCCGAGCTCCGCCGCTACGGCACGCTCGAGGAGCACACCGCCGCGCACGGCCTGGATCCGCACTCCCTCCGCGAGCGGATCAGCGCCTTCCTCCGGTGAGGCCCCCGGCAGTCCCGCGCCAGTCCCCCGCCAGTTCCGGGTGGGCCGCGGCCAGGCGTCGGGGGGCCGCCTGGAGCCAGGAGTCGACCAGGATCGCGCGCAGCTCGGCGGCGCCCTCCACCGCCGCCAGACGGACGCGGAGCCAGGCGTAGTCGTCGTCGTGGCCCTCCCGGAGGAAGAACTTCTCCGGCTCGGCGGCGATCAGCTCCGCGCGGTCCTCCTTCGGGCACTTCACCCCGATCGAGGTGTCGTCCTCGCCGAGGGCGGCGAACATCTTGCCGCCCACCCGGAAGGTGGGCATGCCCCAGGCGAGCTTCTCGCTGCTGTCGGGGAGCGACAGCGCGGTCGTACGGACGTCCTCGGCGGTCACGGCCATCCCTGGACTCCTCTCCGGCCACCGGTCCGGCCTCATGCCGATGCCGATGCCGATGCCGATGCCGATGCCGATGCCGATGCCGTCGACCGTAGCGCCCGCCACTGACGGCCGCCCCCGGGCCGCAGGATCCCTAACCCGCCCGCAGGCCGTCCTCGCGTGCGTGGATGGTCTCCAGCAGCTCGGCCGCCAGCGACTTGGCGGTCGCCAGACCCGCCGTCCCCCACCTGCGCGGCTCCAGGTCCACGGCGCACACCGTGCCCAGGACGATCCCCTGCCGGTCCGTCAGCGGCGCCCCCAGGTAGGAGCGCACCCCGCTCTCGTCCACGACCGCGTTGCCCGCGAAGCGCGCGAAGTCCCGTACGTCCTCCAGGGCCAGCGCCCGGCGCCGCACCACCACGTGCGGGCAGTACCCGTGGTCCCGGGGCAGCACCCGCGCCGGGTACCCGCTCGCCGGGGCGTCCGGAGCGTGGTGCAGACCGGCGAAGAACTGCCGTTCCTCCCCGATGAAGTTGACCCCCGCGTACGGGGCCTCCAGTACATCGGCGATCTGCCGGGCGAAGGCGTCGAGCTCCGTGTCCGACCGTTCCCCCAGGCCCAGTTCGCGCAGCCGGACGGTGCGTGCGGGCGCCTCCCGGTCCACCGGCGTGAGCAGCAGGTGTCCGGTCGACTCGTAGTACGTCATCGCGGGTTCCCCCCATCCCAAGAATTCGCTGAAATCGCTGACTTGGCCGGCCTGTCGGTCGCCGCCGTGAAGAGCAGGTGGTGGACCAGCGCGGCCAGGGTCCCCGTCCCGGAGCTCGGCAGCCGCGCGTCGCACCGTACGACGGGCACCTCGGACCCGAGCCCCACCGCCTCGCGAACCTCGTCGGCGGTGTAGCGGTGGCCCTCGTCGAACTCGTTGACGGCGACGATGAACCCGATGCCGCGCCGCTCGAAGAAGTCCACGGCCGCGAAACAGTCGGCGAGCCGGCGGGTGTCCGCGAGCACCACCGCCCCGAGCGCGCCCGCGCACAGCTCCTCCCACAGGAACCAGAAGCGCTGCTGCCCCGGCGTACCGAAGAGGTACAGCACGTGCCGCTCGTCCAGGGTGATCCGGCCGAAGTCGAGCGCGACGGTCGTCGTCGTCTTCGCCTCGATCCCGTCGAGCGGGTCGGGACCCTCGCTCAGCCCGCTGAGCAGTTCCTCCGTGGACAGCGGTTCGATCTCGCTCACCGCGCCCACGAAGGTCGTCTTGCCCGCCCCGAACCCGCCCGCGACCAGGATCTTCAGCGTCGCGGGCAGGACGGGCGCGGGACGGGTGTCACAGTCGTCGGCGTAGGCCATCGAGCACCGCCCGGAGCAGGTTCTGGTCGTCGGCGGCGAGGTACCCGCCGCCCGGGAACCGCGGCGCCTGCGCCGTGACGGCCCCGTGTTCCATCAGATCGGACAACAGCACCTTCACCACCACCGCCGGCAGCCGCAGCTGTCCGGCCACCTCGGCGACGGTGACGGCCGCGGAGCCCGCGCACAGGCGCAGCGCCAGGGTGTGCTCCGTGCCGAGGGGGCCGCGCGGGCGCACCCCCGTCGCGGTCACCAGGGACAGCAGGTCGAGTGCGACGGCGGAGCGGGTCCGTCCGCCGCTGGCCGTGTACGGGCGCATCACCCGGCCCGCCGAGTCGTCGAGCCAGGGCGTGTCGCGCGGGGCCCCCATGCCGTACGCGGCGCGGGCGGCGCGCGTCACTCCGGGTCGCCGGCGTGCCGCCGGGGCGGGGCCGCCAGGTACGGCCGGACGCTCTTGACCAGCATCGCCATCTCGTAGCCGAGCACGCCCGCGTCGGCCTCCCGGTCGGCCAGGACCGCCAGGCAGGTGCCGGCCCCGGCGGCCGACACGAACACGAGCGCGGTGTCGAGCTCGACCACGACCTGCCGGACCTCCGCGCCGTTCCCGAAGCGGGATCCGGCGCTCCGCCCGAGCGAGTACAGCCCGGACGCCAGTGCCGCCAGGTGGTCGGCGCTGTCGTTGTCGAGGCCGTGGACGCAGGCGACGAGGCCGTCCGCGGTGAGGAGCACCGCGCTGCGCGTGTACGGGACCCGCTGGACCAGGCCGCTGAGCAGCCAGTCGAGATCCGTGAGCCGACTGGTCTTCGTCGCCGCTTCGCCGCCCATGGTGGTGCGCTCCTTGCCGAGGTGGGAGGTCGGGGTCATGGCTGGTTCTCCGACTGGGCGAGGCCGAAGCCCCGTTGGAAGGCGGCCATCAGACCCGGGTCGTGCACGGGTTGTTCGGGTGCGTCGGCCCGCCGCGGGGCGGGGGCGTCCCGCAACTGCGGGGCCAGGTGGTGCTGGGCCCGGCGGCGGGGCAGGGGCGGCCGGTCCGGGTCCGTCCGGGCGGCCGGTACGGACACCGTCATGGGCACGGGCACGGGCATGGGCACGGGCACGGGCGACGGGGCCACGGGGGTGGTGGGGGCCGGGGCCGGGACGGGTGCCTGGACCGGTGCCGGCGGCGCCAGACCCAGACCCAGGTCCAGGCCCAGGTCGAGGGTCGTCTCGGCGGCCGGCGTCTCCCCCGGCTCCCAGCGCTCCGTCTCCTGCCGCACCGCCCCGGGCCGCGTACGCGTGTCCGGGCGCGGCGCGGGGGGAGCCGCCCACGTCGGTGCGGCCTGCGGGGGCCGCGCGGCCGCCGGCTCGGGCACCCGCCGGAGCTGCGGGTGCGGCTCCCGTCGCGGGACCGGCTCGCGTCGCGGCTGCCGTGCCGGCTCGGGCTCGTGCCCCGGTTCCGGGGGCGCCTGCCGCTCCGGCTTCGGCGGTGGCACGGCCACCCGTACGGGCTCCAGCGGGGGCATGCCGCCCCCTTCCCCGGTCCCCCACGAGGTGGCCCGGGAGCCGCCGAGCGCGTCGGCGGCGCTGGGCGCCTCCGCCCCCAGCAGTTCCTGGGGCAGCACGAGCACGGCGAGCACGCCGCCGTAGATGTTGGACTTGAGCTCGACGGCGATCCCGTGCCGGCGGGCCAGCGCCGAGACCACGAACAGGCCGATCCGCCCGTCGGACAGCAGGTGCCGGACGCTGATCTGGTCGGGGTCGGCAAGCAGCGCGTTCATCCGGTGCTGCTCCGCGGCCGGCATGCCCAGCCCGCGGTCTTCCACCTCGACGGCGATGCCCGCGGTGACCCGCTCGGCGCGCACCACCACGTCGGTGTCGGGGGCGGAGAACACGGTGGCGTTCTCGACGAGTTCGGCCAGCAGGTGCACGACGTCGGCGACGGCGTGGCCGCGTACGGTGCCGCCCGCCGGGGGCACCACCTTGACCCGCGTGTACTGCTCGACCTCCGCGACGGAGGAGCGCAGCACCTCGCTCAGGTCGATGGGCCGGGTCCACTGGCGCCGGGAGGCGGCGCCGCCGAGCACGGCCAGGTTCTCCGCGTGGCGGCGGATCCGTGTGGCGAGGTGGTCGACGTGGAAGAGCTCCCTGAGGAGGTCGGGGTCCTCGACCGTGTCCTCGAGCTCGTCGAGCAGCGAGATTTCCCTGTGCACGAGGGACTGGAGCCGGCGCGCGAGGTTGACGAAGACCTCGACCTTGCGGTCGCTGTCGGACGGCGCGGCCGGGCCGGCCAGCCGTACGAGGGTCGTGTGCGCCTGTTCGCGGGCGCCCCTCAGCTCCTGGGAGAGCAGCCAGAACTCGTCCACCCGGGCCGGGTCGATGCCGGGCGGCGGTCCCGTCGGGCCGCCGCGGACCTGGCGGACCGGCGGCTCGCCCCGCTCCAGCCGCTCGGCGGCGGTCCGCAGCTCCTGGCGGCCGCGCACGCTGGAGCGACGCAGGGCCTCACAGCGGTCCCGGACGGCCTTGGCGGAGCGCTGGGCCCCGAGCAGGGCGGCGGCCAGCGCGCCGACGACGAGCAGGGCGCAGCCGGCCAGGACCGGCCACAGCCGGGCGTCCCGCTCCCCCGCACCCCCGCCGAGCTGCAGCGTGAAGATCACCGCAGCGGCTCCGCTGAGCGCTGCGGCGAGCGTCGGCAGCAGGGCGGCACGGACCAGCTGAGGCCGTATCTGCCGGCCGGGACCGGTGACGGCGTGTCTCGACGGGGCGTGGCGGGCGGCGCGGAGTCCGGACATCGGCGTCCTCTACGTGGGGCCCGGGCCCCGCGGGGTTCCGGGGCCCGGTGTTGATCACCGGATACCCACGCTAGACCGCACGATCCCGCCCCTGACAGCCAGTTGGGGAACTTGACCGGGCTGCTTCCCGCTCCCGGTGGAGCGCTCGTACGACAGCCCGAATCCGCCGGGGGCGCACGTTCCCGACCACCGCCTGCGACGCACCACCCTCGGTCCTCCGGGACGGCTGGTGCCCCCGCTCGATCTCGTTCGTTACGAGCCGACGGACTCCGGCTCCTCCTGGCCGTCGACCGCCGCCGATGTCACCCGGGCGGCTGTCGCTGTCGCTCCCCCCGCCTCGAGCCGGGGCACGGCCGCAGGACCGTCGACCGGCCCGGCCGGCGATGCGCCGAGGACGAAGGGCCGCCACCACGGTTCGGCGGGTACATCGGCCGCGCCCGGCTCGAACGGCTGGCCCGGGATCGGCAGCGCGATCGCCGCCCCCATGGCCTCGGCCGCGGCCACGGTGCCCTCGCCGGGCTCGTCCCACGGATGCGGGGCCAGGTTGAATGTGCCCCAGTGGATCGGCAGCATCGTGCCGTGCGGGATCCCGCCCTGGAGGTCGAGGTGGGCGCGCATGCCCTCCTCGGGGGTCATGTGGATGTCGGGCCAGTACTCCGAATAGGCCCCGATCTGGATCATCGTGGCGTCGAAGGGGCCGTGCTCGGCGCCGATCTCCCCGAACCCGGGGAAGTAGCCGGTGTCGCCGCTGTGGAAGATCCGGTGCTCGTCGCCCGCGACGACCCACGAGGCCCACAGGGTGGTCTGCTGGTTGCGCAGGCCGCGCCCGCAGAAGTGCCGGGCCGGGGTGGCCGTCAGCGAGAGCCCCGCGACCTTCGTGCTCTCGTTCCAGTCGAGCTCGCGCAGCCGGTCCGGTGACACCCCCCAGCGCTCCAGGTGGGCGCCGACGCCGAGCGGGACGGCGAAGACGGTGTCCGAACCGGCCAGCTCCTTGATGGTCGGCAGGTCGAGGTGGTCGTAGTGGTCGTGCGAGATCACCACGACGTCGACCGGCCCCAGCGAAGCCAGCGGTACGGGTACGGGATGCAGCCGCTTGGGCCCGGCGAACGGGAAGGGAGAGCACCGCTCACCCCAGACCGGGTCGAACAGCACGCGGCGCCCGTCGATCTCCGCGAGTACGCCGGAGTGCCCCATCCAGGTTAGGCGCAGCCCGCTGGCCGGCGGCTTCGCCAGCTCGGCGAGGGTCGTCGGGTAGACCGGGACGGGAGCTCCGGGGTTCCGCCGGATCCGCTGCTCCTTGTGGAAGTAGATCTTGGCGAACTCCAGCATGGAGCCGGAGGGCCTGGTCCGGGCCCCGACCGGGTTCTGGAAGGCACCGTCGGCGAAGTTCGGCGAGCGGTGGATCCGCTCCAGGCGTGCGCCGGACGCATCCGCGCCGAAGGCTTCGGGCCGCAGGGCGCGCAGCCGTGGACGCAGGGGACGGGAGCCGGTCAAAGCGCCTCCTGGGAGGGTGGGGCGGATGGGGCGGACGGCCCGAGGGGCCGTACTGGTTTCCGGTGTATCACCATGCCAACGCGCACCGGCCCCGAAGGATTCCGCCGCGCGTCCCCCTCCTCCTACCCCGTCCTCCTGCCCCCTCCCGCTCCCTTGCTCCGCCGCTCCCCCTTTTCCGCTGCTCCGCCCCTCCCGCACCGGCCTAGAGCGGCAGCAGGTCCGGACGCTTCGCCTCCACGTGGTCCCCGGAGGACTCCCCGCGCAGCCGCCGCCCGATCCACGGCACCAGATGTTCCCGCGCCCACTGGATGTTGTCCCGGGTCACGTCCACGGAGCCGCGCGGCTGTTGCGGCGGCCACGGCTGGTCGGGGTCGGCCGGCACCTCGAGCCCCAGCACCTGGGCGGCGCGCAGCGCGACCCGGGTGTGCCCCTCGGGCGAGAGGTGCAGCCTGTCGTCGTCCCAAGCGCGCCGGTCCTGTACGGACTTCAGCGACCAGAGGTCGAGCACCGGACAGTCGTAGCGGTCGGCGATGGCGCGCACATGGGCGCTGTACGTGGCCACCTTGCCCCGCAGGTGCTTGAGGACCGGCACGCCGCGGGTGTCGAAGCCGGTGGTGATCATGACGTGGCCGACGGCTCCCGTGAGGTCGGCGACGGCCGCCTCGAACCGCTCCGCCACGTCGTCGGGGTCACTGCCGGGCCGGATGATGTCGTTGCCGCCGGCGCAGAAGCTCACCAGGTCCGGTGCGAGCTCCTTGGCCCTGGGGACCTGTTCGGCCACGATCTGGTCGAGGAGGCGCCCCCGCACGGCCAGGTTCGCGTACCGGAATTCGTGTTCCTCGCGCTGATCGGCCAGGAGTACGGCCAGCCGGTCCGCCCAGCCGAGAAAGGTCTCGCCGGGCCCCGGGTCCCCCACACCCTCGGTGAAGCTGTCCCCGATCGCCGCGTACGAGCCGATGGTCTTGAGTGTCGTCTTCGTCGCTGCCACGAGAACACATCCTTCACCCCAGGACGTGACCTACGCCATCGTAGGAAGGGGTTGACGGTCCGTGATCTATACCACCTGGTCGGTGCGGAATAACAGGGCGTGAGGCCGGGACCCCCCTCGGGTCCCGGCCTCACGAGTCCGGCTGCCTCTCTCCGGCGGCGGGAGCCGTCAGATGCTCACACCCTTGGTGCGGAGGTAGGCCAGCGGGTCGATGTCCGAGCCGTAGGACGGGCCGGTGCGGATCTCGAAGTGCAGGTGCGGGCCGGTCGAGTTGCCGGTGGAGCCGGAGAGGCCGATGGTCTGGCCGCCGGTGACGCTCTGGCCGGCCGAGACGGAGAGCTGGGACAGGTGGCCGTACTGGGAGTACTTGCCGTCCGCGTGCCGGATGACGACCTCGTTGCCGTACGCGCCGGCCCAGCCGGCGGAGACCACGGTGCCCGCGCCCACGGCCCGGACGGTGGTGCCGGAGCTCGCGATGAAGTCGACACCGGTGTGGTAGCCGCTGGACCACATGGCGCCGGGGGTCTTGTACTGGGTCGATACCCCGCCGCCGACGGGGGCGACGAAGCCGGCGGCCGTGACCGTACCGGCGGCGGACTTGGCGGCCGTGCTCTTCTTGGCGGGCGCGGCGGCGGCCGCGGCCGCGGGGGCGGCGGGGGCCGGTGCGGCGTCCGCGGAGCCCTTGCCGGCGGAGGACGGGGCCGAGTCCGGGACCGAGGACTTCTTCGCCGGGGCCGGAGCGGACTCCCGGGCCGGAGCCTGCGCGGCCGGCGCCGCCTCGCCCCGCGCACCGAGGGTCAGCTTCAGCCCGGGGTGGATCAGCGACGGGTCGGTGCCCACGGCCTCGCGGTTGTCGGCGTACAGCTGCTGCCAGCCGCCCGAGAGGTGGCGGTCGTAGGCGATCTTGGAGAGGCAGTCGCCCGGCACGACCGTGTAGACGGCCGGCGCGGACTGCGCGGCAGCGGCGGGCGCGGCCTGCGGCGCCGCCGGAACCTGCGGGGCCTGCACGGGAGCCGATGCGGGGGCGGCGGCCGGGGCGCCGGCCGCATGGGCGCCGGCGGCACCCAGCAGCGGCAGCGCGAGGGCCGCACCACCGGTGCCTGCGACGGCGAAGCCGCGCGCCACGGAACGGGACTTGGGACGGCGGTGCTTACCCTTTGCAGGCATGGCGAATTCCTCTCCGTCGCCTGCGAGGTGAGCTGTCGGGTTCGGACTGGAGATGTCCGGCAGCACATGAACGGAACATGCACGGCTTCACCCCGAGCTGCGCCGATACAAAGATCGGGAACAGCGGCTTACCTGGTTCCCCCGCTCCTGCCGCGCGCGTGAATAGTCGGGTGCGGTTTCCGGACGGCGGCAGGATTCGGCGGTCCATCCGGATCGATCGCGAAGGTAATCGAGTTGAGCCACCCCGAACAAGCCGCGAATTTTCCGACGGATTCACAGACCCGGGAGTTCGAGGGAATTCCGGTCACCCTGCGTCCATTACCGGCCGCCAACAACCGCTCCGGCCGGGCCATTCGACTTCGGCGATCAGGCACTCACGGTCACCGTATGATCTGGCTCACGGGGCTGCGCCCGATCTCGCCTCCCGCTACGGCAAGTTGGTCTCAAGCAGCTTAATTCGGACATCCCACGACGACGCGGAGGAGTTCCCGTGACCCAGCAGATACCCCAGCCCCCGCGGACGGAGCCCGTGCCGGAGCCCGAGCTGGCCGGAGTGCGCAACTTCCGTGACGTGGGCGGCTTGCCGACGGTCGACGGGCGGAGAGTCAAGCCGGGAAAACTGTTCCGTAGCGGACATCTGGCACATGCCACCGAAACCGATGCAGAATTCCTCGCATCGCTCGGCCTCCACACGATTTTCGACTTCCGCAACGGCGCCGACCACGCCTTGGAGGGACTCGACGTCGAGCTTCCCGGCGTGCGGAACGTCAACATCCCGCTGTCGGATCCGGCCGCCGGGAGCGAATTCTGGAAGATGGTTCGCGCCGGCGACCTCGAACAGCTCCGCGGAATCCTGGGCGAGGGGAAGGGTGCCGCCCGGATGACCGACTCGTACCGCTCGATGGTCGAGCACCGCACCGCCGAGCACGGCCGGGTCGTGCGCGCCCTCGCCGAGGACAGCATTCCGGCGCTCATGCACTGCGCGGCCGGCAAGGACCGGGCCGGCCTTTCGATCGCCGTCACCCTGCTCGCGCTGGGCGTCGAGCGCGAGGCGATCGTGGCGGACTACCTGGAGTCCAACGCTCCGCACCGCCGCTACCGGGTACGCCGGACCAGCGACGCCCCCGAGGCCCGTTCCCCCGAGGTGATGGAGCTGCTCGCGCCGCTCTTCGACGCCCGCGCCGAATACCTCACGGCCGCCTTCGACACCATCGACGAGCACTGGGGCGGGGTCGACCGGTACCTCGCCGAGGGCCTCGGACTCGCGCCCGAGACCCTCGGCCGGCTGCGGGAGCAGCTGCTCGACTGACGGCCCGAACCGGCCGTGGAGCAGGCCGTCAGCCGCCGGCGACGGCCTGCTTCACCAGCGTCCTGCCGAAGTCCCACATCAGGGCGCCCCCGCCGTGCGCCTCGTCCATGACCGCGCGGAAGGCGCCGACGAACCGGTCGACGTCACCCTCGTCCACGATCAGCGGCGGGATGAGCTTGATGACCTCCAGATGGTCGCCGGAGACCTGCGTCAGGATCCGGTGCTTCTGCAGCAGCGGCACCACGACCATCTGTGCGAAGAGCCCCTTGCGGGCCGCCTGGAGCATGGCCCACCGGCTGCGCAGCCCCAGCGAGGACGGCCGCCCGAACTCGATGCCGATCATCAGGCCGCGCCCCCGTACCTCGTGGAGCAGCTCGTACTCGTCCACGAGCGCCGCGAGCCGCCCGCGCAGCCGGTCGCCCATCGCGCGGGCGTTGGCGACCACCGACTCGTCCTCCATGACGGAGAGCACCGCCAGCCCGGCGGCCATCGCCTGCGCGTTGGACCCGAAGCTGGCGGAGTGCACCAGCACCCGGTCCATGGACGAATAGACCTTCCGGAAGATCCATTCCTTGCCCAGGGTCGCTCCGACCGGCACATAGCCGCCCGAAAGGGCCTTGGCCACGCACACCAGGTCCGGCTCCACGCCCGGCTCGTTCTGGTACGCGTAGAAATCGCCCGTCCGGCCGAGCCCCGTCTGCACCTCGTCCGCGATCAGCAACGCCTTGTGCCGGTGCAGCAGCTCCTGCGCCGCGAGCAGGAACCCGGGCGGGGCCGCGAGCACGCCCTTGCCCTGGACCGGCTCGACGACGAAGGCCGCGACGTCGCCCCGCTTCAGCTCCCGCTCCAGGGCGGCCAGGTCCCCCAGCGCGATCTTCGTATCGGGCAGCAGCGGCGCGAAGCCGTCCCGGAACCCCCCCTCCCCGTTGACCGAGAGCGAACCCGTGGTCAGCCCGTGGAAGGCGTGGTCGCAGTAGAGGACCCTCGGTCGCCCGGTGGCGTACCGGGCGAACTTCAGGGCGGTCTCCACGGCCTCGGTGCCGCTGTTGCCGAAGAAGACCCGGTCCAGGTGCGGGCTGTACGTCAGCAGCTTCTCCGCCAGCAGCCCCGGCAGCGGCTGGCAGTCGAACCGGGTCAGGTCGGCGAGCTGCGCGTCCAGGACGTCGTGCAGGGCCCGGCGGACCACCGGGTGGTGGCGGCCCAGGCCCATGACGCCGAACCCGGCCAGCATGTCCAGGTAGTCGTTCCCGTCGGCGTCCCAGAAGTGCGCGCCCTCGGCCCGTACGTAGACCTTGTCGAAACCGATCGTGTGCAGCATCCGCGGCAGCTGGTGGTTGAGGTGCTTGGCGTGCAGTTCGTACCGTTCCCCGCCCCGCTCGTCCAGCAGGGCGCGGAGGTCGAACCCGGTCACTTCTTCTCCCGGTTCCCCGAGACGGTCTCCCGGGCCGCACGCAGGGACTCCTTCAGGGAGCCCATGGTGGCGAGTACGGCGGTGGGCTCGTAGCCGCAGTGCGCCATGCAATTCGCGCAGCGCGGGTCCTTTCCGCGGCCGTACTTGCTCCAGTCGGTCTCCTCGATCAGTTCCCGGTACGTCGGCACGTAGCCGTCGCTCATCAGGTAGCAGGGGCGCTGCCAGCCGAAGAGGGAGTAATTGGGAATGGCCCAGGCGGTGCAGGGGAAATCGACCTTGCCTTCCAGGAAGTCGAGGAAGAGAGGGGAGTGGTTGAGCCGCCAGCGTCCCCGGTTTCCACCGGCGAAGGCCTTCTTGAAGAGTTCCCTGGTCTGTTCGACGCCCAGGAAGTGCTCCTGGTCGGGCGCCTTTTCGTAGGCGTAGGCGGGCGAGATCATCATTTCGTCGACCTTGAGGTCGTCATTGAGGTAGTTGAGCACCTCGATGATCGTCTGCGGAGTGTCGGTGTTGAAGAAGGTGGAGTTGGTGGTGACCCGGAACCCGCGGCGCTTCGCCTCCTTGATGGCGGCGACCGCCTCGTCGAAGACGCCCTCCTTGGCGACCGACTCGTCGTGCCGTTCGCGCAGCCCGTCGATGTGCACGGCGAAGGCGAAGTACGGGGACGGGGTGAACTTCTCGATCTTCTTGCGCAGCAGCATCGCGTTGGTGCACAGGAAGACGTACTTCCGCTTGGCCACCAACTGACGCACGATCTCGTGGATCTGCGGGTGCATCAGGGGCTCGCCGCCCGCGATGGACACCATGGGCGCGCCCGACTCCAGGACGGCGCCGACGGCCTGGGCGACCGGCATGCGCTGCTTGAGCACGCCGGCCGGGTGCTGGATCTTCCCGCACCCCTCACAGGCCAGGTTGCAGGCGTAGAGCGGTTCCAGCTCGACGATCAGCGGGAACTTCTCACGCTTGCGGAGCTTCTGTTCGAGAAGATACGTCCCGACCCTGATGGACTGTCGCAGTGGCATGGCCATCTGGCTCACCTCCTGGGGAGCAGCAAAGAACGGTGCCAGTCATGAAACGCGGGCAGTAGGGCACGCAGTACGCGGAAGGCCGATATTCCACCGCGGAACGTGCCGATACGGACGAGCTCGTGCTCCGGAGCGTCCACGATCACCCGGACGGCCGCAACCGGACGGTTCCAGCCATCAGCGGCGGCCCGGGTGGCCGTCCACAGGGTGGCCGCGGACTCCATGTCGACCGCGACGGCGCCGGTGGCGCGCAGCTGGGCGCGTTCCTGGCCCCGGACGACATGGTCGGATCCGGTCAGTGCGCCGGTGTGCACGGTCCGGCCGGGAGCGGCCCGGGCCAGTGCCTCGGCGAGCAGGGCGGTGCCGGCGCAGCCGACGGTGCCCCGCGGATCCCGGGTCTCCTCGGCGACGACCAGGTCGCCGGGGCTCATGCCGGGGACCAGCCCGGCGCAGAACCCGGTGGCGAGCACGGGGGCCCGGCGCAGCCCCGGCTCGGCGAGCGCCCGGCCGACGGCCCGCTCGGCGGCGCGCGGACCCATGCCCGTACGCAGCACGGCGTAGCCCGGTTCGGGGCGGGCCGCCCCGCGGCCGCCGCCGCTGCGCAGCGCCGCCTGCTCGATGCGCAGCGCGCAGGCGACCAGCAGCGGGGCGTGCGGTTCGGCGGGCGGCGGCGCGGGCCCGTCGGCCCGGTCGGCGGCGGCCATCAGGCCTCCCCGGGCGCGAACGGTTCTCCGTACAGGTAGCGGCCGAGCGCGGTGAGCGGGAACACCTGCCGGTACAGGTGGTAGTTGATGGAGAAGTCCCAGGGGAAGCCGGTGCCGGTGAAGTACGGCTCGTCCCAGGAGCCGTCCTCGCGCTGGGTCTCCACCAGGTACCCGATGCCGCGCTCGACGGCCTTGCCGTCCCGCTCCCCCGCCGAGAGCAGCGCCATGAGCGCCCAGGCGGTCTGCGAGGCGGTCGAGGCCCCCTTCCCGGCCCACTCCGGGTCCTTGTAGGAGCGCTGGTCCTCTCCCCACCCGCCGTCCTCGTTCTGTACGGATTCCAGCCAGCGCACGGCCCGCCGGATCGCGGGATGCCCCGGGGCGAAGCCCGCGGCCGTCAGGGCCGGGACCACCGACCCGGTGCCGTACACGTAGTTGGTGCCCCAGCGGCCGAACCAGGCGCCGCCGGGCTCCTGTTCGGCGAGCAGCCAGGCGATGCCGCGCCGGGTCCGCGGATCGGCGGCCTTGCCCTCGACGGCGAGCATCTCCACCACGTGGGCGGTGACGTCGGCCGACGGCGGGTCGATGACCTCGCCGAAGTCGCAGAACGGCAGCCGGTTCGGTAAGGGACTGGTGTTGTCGGCGTCGAAGGCGCCCCAGGCCCCGTTCCCGGACTGCATGCCGAGGTTCCAGGAGACCCCGCGGGCGATGGCCGCCTCCACCCTGGCCGGCTCCGGGTGCCGGATCCGGCGCAGGGCGAGGACCACCTCGGCGGTGTCGTCGATGTCGGGGTAGGTGTCGTTGTGGAACTCGAACGCCCAGCCGCCGGGGGCGAGTCCGGGCCTGCGGACCGCCCAGTCGCCGGTGCGGACGATCTCCTCGCCGAGCATCCAGTCGGCGGCCTTCACCAGGGCGGGGTGGTCGGGCGCGAGGCCCGCGTCGGCCAGGGCGATGGCGGCGAGGCAGGTGTCCCAGACCGGGGACTGGCAGGCTTCGACCATCCGGGCGCCGTCCTCGCGCCACACCGCGAACCGGTCCAGGGACTCCAGGCCGGCCCGCATCACCGGGTGCGCGAGGTCGTAGCCGAGCAGGTGCAGGGCGATGACGGAGTACACGGCGGGCGGCTGGATCCCGCCCCAGCAGCCGTCGTTCTCCTGGCGTTCGATGATCCAGCGGGCGGCGGTGTCCATCGCGGCCTTGCGCAGCCGGCGCGGGGCGAACCGCCGGTAGACGTGCAGGGCCTTGTCCATCCGCTGGAACACGCCCTCCCAACTCATGAGCGGGGCCGGGCGGTTGACGGGGGGATACGGCCGGCGCGCATCGGTGTGGAGCTCGTCGAGTGCGAACGGGGCAGGGCGGACGGGGCGCTTGGCGGAGACCACGGTCAGCGGCACGATGGTCTGGCGGGCCCAGCAGCCGAAGTCGTAGATGTTCAGCGGCACCCACGGCGGCAGGAAGACCAGCTCGGGCGGGAGTTCGGGCAGGTGGTCCCAGCTCCACCAGCCGAACAGGGCCAGCCAGATCCGGGTGAAGACGCGGGCGGCGGCGATCCCGCCGTGGGCCCGGACCCAGGCCGAGGCGCGGGCCATGTGCGGGGCGTCGGGCGCATCGCCGGCGAGCCGCAGGGCGACGTACGCCTCGATGGTGGCGGAGAGTTCGGGCGGTCCGCCGTGGAAGGTGGCCCAGGTGCCGTCCTCGCGCTGCTCGCCCCGGATGAAGAGGGCGGCGGCCTGTGTGGTCGCCTCGTCGCGGATCCCGAGGAACTGCCGCAGCAGCAGGTCCTCGGCGTCCATGGTGACGTTGGTCTCCAGGTCGCCCTTCCACCACCCGGCCGCGTCCTGGCGCGCCAGCAGGTGCCGGGTGGCCCGCGCAGCGGCCTCCTGCGCACCCTGCACCGTGTCCGGCGTGGTGGAACCCGGGTCGGCGCCGAGGGTACCGGCGCCGTCGGTCGTCGCTGTCATGGCTTCCCCTTACGTGGCAGTTGTCCTCTGCTGTGCTGGGGTATGCCGTCGGCCGGGCGCTGCTGTCAGCGGGCGCCGGCCGGCGACTCGCGAGTCATATCCCTGCTCGGGTGGCGATCACCTCTTGCGCACGACGACGAAGTCGGCGAGGGCGACGAGCTGTTCGCGCACCCGCTGCGGCATGTCCACGTCGTCCAGCGCCCGGATGGCGATCGCGTGCTGGCGCCGCGCCTCCTCGGCGGTCCACTCGCGCCCGCCCGCGGCCTCGATGAGCGCGGCGCGGGCCGCGAACTCCTCCTCCGAGAAGTTCTCGAAATCGTTGCTCTTGGCGTCGGCGGCGAGCAGCTTCGCGAGCTCCTCGCACGCGGGTCCGCCCGCGGCGAGGGCGGCGACGACCGGCAGGGACTTCTTGCGCTGGCGCAGGTCGCTCCAGGTCTGCTTGCCGGTGGACTCCGGGTCGCCCCAGATGCCGAGGAGGTCGTCGACGGCCTGGAAGGCGAGGCCGAGGTGGTAGCCGTACTCCTCCAGCTTGTCGGCCGTACGGTCATCCGCGCCGCCGAGGACGGCGCCGATGGAGACCGCGCAGGCGAGCAGGGCGCCGGTCTTGTTGCCCTCCATCTCCAGGCACTCCTCGACGCTGACGCGCTCGCGGTGCTCGTAGGAGATGTCCTGGGCCTGGCCGTCGATGAGCTTGCGGCTGGCGGTGGTCAGCCGGCGCGCGGCGCGGCCCGCCTCGACGGTGCCGAGTTCCAGCAGGACCTCGTTGGCGAGGGCGAACAGTGCGTCGCCGACCAGGATCGCGAGGGCCGGGCCGTGCACCTTCCACACCGTGTCGCGGTGGCGGCGCTGCTCGTCGCCGTCCATCAGGTCGTCGTGCAGCAGCGAGAAGTTGTGGACGAGCTCGACGGCGACCGCGCCGGGGATGCCGACCTCGGCCGCGGCTCCCGCGGCTTCGGCGGAGAGCAGCGCGAGGGCGGGGCGCACGGCCTTGCCGCCGTCGCCGTCGGCCGCGTTGCCCTGGGCGTCGATCCAGCCGAAGTGGTACGCGGCGACGGTGTCCATGGGCGCCGCGAGCCGGTCCACCGCGGCGCGGAGCACGGGGGTCGACAGCGCGCGGCCGCGCTCCAGGAGTGCCAGCGTGTCCGCCTTCTCCACGCCCCCTCCGGCTGCGCCGTTGCCGGCATCCGTGTTCTCGACAGCCGGGTTCCCCGGGTTCACTGGCTCTCCTCTGGTTCCTGTACGTGCTGCTGCGGTCGTGCTGGTGGTCGTCATGCCGCCTCCTGCAGGGGGTGCTCCCGGTGGCGGCCGAGTGCGGCGAGCGCGGCGTGCGCCGCGCTCAGTCCACTGCGGACAGCGCCCTCCATGGTCGCGGGCCAGCCGGTGGCGGTCCACGCACCGGCGAGGTAGAGGCCCGGCGTGTCGGTCCGCGCACCGGGGCGCAGCCGGCCGACGCCGGGGCTGGGGGCGAACGTGGCCGTCCGCTCCCGGGTGACGAAGAAGTCCCGTACCTTGGCGCCCCGCGCGGCCGGCAGCAGCCGTTCCAGCTCGGGCAGGTACTTGGTGCGCAGCACCGAGACGGGCTCGTCGATGTCGTCCTGGGCTGCCGACTGGGACAGGGCCAGGTACTGGCCGCCGTCGGGCAGCCCGGAGGCGTCGGTGCGGTCGAAGACCCACTGGACCGGGGAGCCGAGCGCGGCGAAGAAGGGCTGCTTGAGCACCTTGCGGTCGTAGACGACGTGGACGTTGAGGATGGGCGCGGTGCCGATGTCGAGCAGCTTGTCCGGGTCGGCGAGCGCGCCGGGCGGCAGCAGTCCGTGGGCCTCGCGCTGCGGGACGGCGAGGACGACGGTGCCCGCGCCGAGGGACGCGCCCTCGGTGTCGACGCGCCAGTTCCCGTCCTGCGTACGGGAGATGGACGTCACGCGGGTGCGCAGTTCGGTGCGTACGCCGGCGGCGTCGAGCTGCTTGCGGGCGAGGGTGTCGTGCAGGTCGCCGAGCGGGACCGACGCCCAGCCGATGTCGGCGGCGCCGTTCTCGGAGAGCAGACCGGTCTTGAAGACCATGGCGGCCAGGCCCAGCGAGGACTGGCCGGCGGTGGCGTTGAGCGTGGCGATGCCGACGAGGTCCCACAGGGCCTCGATGGTGCGCGGGCTCTGGCCGTACCGGCCGAGCCAGGTCGCGAAGTCCAGGCCGTCCAGCGCCGGGTCGGCGGGGTCGAGCCGGCGCAGCGCGAGGGCGGCGCGGCCGACGCTCACGCGCTCGGCGAGCGAGAGGTGCGGGTAGCGGGCCAGGGAGCCCGCCAGGTGCAGGGGTACGGGCAGGGCGGTGCGGCGCAGCCGGCCCAGGCGCGGTCCGCCGGGGTGGGCGACGTCGAGCACGGGTACGTCGAGCCGGTCCTGCAGCGGTGCGAGGGCGGCGCCCTCGACGCGGTCGAGGAACCACCGGTAGGCGGTGCAGCAGCGCAGGTAGACGTGCTGGCCGTTGTCGACGGTGAGCTCGCCGCGCTTGAAGGAGAACGCCAGCCCGCCGAGCCGTGGCCGGCCTTCGAGCAGGGTGACCTGCACTCCCGCGTCGGCGAGTTCGAGGGCTGCCGTCACTCCGGCGAGGCCGCCGCCGATGACGACGGCGCGGTTGTCGCTGCCGTTCATGAGCCCTCCCCGGTGCCGTGGCCTGCGGTGCCCGCCCGGAGGGACGCGGCCGCCCGGACCGGGGTTGCGTCCGCGACGGGCGCGGCGGGCGAGGGCATCGGCCGGGTCACGCGCGCCTCCGCGTGCTCTGGCGCGAGATGGTCCGCGCGTCGAGGCCGGACAGGCCGCGCACGGCGACGTACGCCTTCTCGTGCGTGGGCAGCGAGACGCGGCCGCGGAGCACCGCGTCGGGCTCCCGCTCGATCCGGTCGAGGAGGCGCCGGTAGATGCCGGCCATGGCGGCGACGCAGGCGCCGCTGCGCCGGTCGAGCATGGGCAGCAGCCGGTAGCCCTCGACGAACAGGGCGCGGGCGCGCCGGACTTCGTGGTGGACGAGCCCGGCGAAGTCGGCCCCGGCGGGCATCCGGTCGCTCCCGAACCCCTCCGAGCAGCCGAACTTGGCGAGGTCCTCGGCGGGCAGGTAGGTGCGCCCGTTGGCGGCGTCCTCGCGGACGTCGCGCAGGATGTTGGTGAGCTGGAGGGCGAGGCCGAGGGTGTCGGCGTACTCGTCGGCGCGCGCCGCGTCGGCTGCGCCGGGGCCTGCGGTGTCCACCGTGCCGAACACGCCGAGCGAGAGCCGCCCGATGGCTCCGGCCACGCAACGGCAGTAGGCCTTGAGGTCGTCCCAGGTTTCGTACGTCTCGCCGCGGACGTCCATCAGGACGCCGTCGATGAGCTCGTCGAGGCCGCCGAGCGGGATCGGGAAGCGGCGTGCCGCGTGGGCGAGGGCCACGGCGACCGGGTCGGTGTCGTCCTCGTCGATCTCTTCGGCCCGGATCCGGCCGAGCAGCGCGCGGGTCTCCTCCAGCCGGACGAGCTTGGCCTCGGGGGCCAGCGCGCCGTCGCCGATGTCGTCGACCCGTCGGGAGAAGGCGTAGAGCGCGGACATCGCCTGCCGCTTGTCGGAGGGCAGCAGCCGGATGCCGTACGCGAAGTTGCGCGCCTGCGAACCGGTGACGGCCTCGCAGTAGCTGTAGGCCGCCAGGACCGGTGCGGACGGTGCGGACGTGTGTGTGGAACCCTCCACGGTCGGGCTCACCCCTTTCTCGGCGCTGTGCGCAGGACGGCGGCCACCTCGCGGAGCAGGCCGCTCCTGGTGGGCTTGGGCGGGCCGGGGAGTACGTCGAAGCCGGCGGCGGTGACGGCTCGCAGGGCGGCACGCCCTCCTCCCACGAAGCCCGCGAGCAACAGCCGGAGCCTGCCGTGCACGCTACCCACGAGCGGGGTGCCTTCATTCAGGAGGCCGAGGGCGCGTTCGGCTTCGAACGCGACCAGGGACCGTACGGACGCCCCGGCGTGGTGGGCCTTGAGGTCGGCCTCGGCCACGTGGAAGCGGCGCATGTCCTCGGCCGGGAGGTAGATCCTGCCCCGGCCGAGGTCTTCCGCGACGTCCTGTACGTGTTCGACGATCTGCAGGGCGGTGCAGATCGCGTCGGAGCGGCGGATCCGCTCGGGGGTGCTGGTGCCGGTGAGGGACAGCACGAGGCGGCCGACCGGGTTCGCGGAGAGCTCGCAGTACGCGAGCAGGTCGCCGTACGTCTCGTAGCGCGTGACGTGCTGGTCCTGGCGGTTGGCCTCGATGAGCCCGAGGAAGGGCTCCGGGGTGAGGCCGTGGGCGCGGACCACGGGCCGCAGGCCCTGCAGCAGGGGGTGGCGCGGCGGGCCGTCGGAGCCGCCGAAGACGCGCCGCAGGTCCGCCTCGAAGGCGTCGAGCATCGCGAGCCGGTCGTCCGCCGCGGCCGGGTCGAGGCCGAGGAGCACGGCGTCGTGGCCGCCGGGGGCGAGGTCGCCGTCGCCGATGTCGTCGACCAGGCGGGCGTACCCGTACACCGCCGTCAGGCCGTCGCGCCAGGCGCGCGGGAGGAAGGACGGGGCGACGGGGAAGTTCTCCGTCCGTGCCTTGCCGAGGGTGGCGCGCGCGTGGGCGTCGAGGGCTGTGGGGGCCGCGTCCCGCCGTGGCCGGATACCGTGCCCGCGGGTCACCGCCCGCCGCCCGCGCGGGAGACGGCCGTAATGCCTGGGGGCCGGAGAATTCCCGTAGCCATTGCCGTCACATCTCCCGTTCTACACTGCCGACCCAATACATCCTATTTCGGACACGCCGCCGGACTTTCCCCGGGGTACCCCAGGCCGTTCACCTGCGGGGAATCGTCCCCTCTGACCGCGATTGAGGCCTGCTCCAGCTTACGCTGTACAACGCCGCGGCAGCCTCTCGGGTATTCACTCCGCTACCGAATGTCGGCTTCCGGCTTCCCGGACATGCCGAAGCCCCCGCCGCTGTGGGCGACGGGGGCCGGCGAAGAGCACGGTCAGGCGCTGGTCGCCTTCTCGTAGGCCGAGACGACTTCCTCCGTGGGCCCGTCCATCAGCAGTTCACCCTTCTCCAGCCACAGCACACGGCTGCAGGTGTCGCGGATGGACTTGTTGTTGTGGCTCACCAGGAAAACGGTTCCGGCGTGCTGGCGCAGTTCGCGGATGCGGTCCTCGGAACGCACCTGGAACTTGCGGTCACCGGTGGCCAGGGCCTCGTCGATCATCAGAACGTCGTGGTCCTTCGCCGCCGCAATGGAAAAGCGGAGGCGCGCGGCCATACCGGAGGAGTACGTGCGCATCGGAAGGGAGATGAAATCGCCCTTGTCGTTGATGCCCGAGAAGTCGACGATGTCGTCGTACCGCTCCCGGATCTGCTCGCGGCTCATTCCCATCGCGAGACCGCCGAGGACCACGTTGCGCTCACCGGTGAGGTCGTTCATCAGTGCGGCGTTGACACCCAGCAGCGAGGGCTGGCCGTCGGTGTAGACCTTGCCGGACTCGCAGGGCAGCAGGCCCGCGATGGCACGCAGCAGGGTGGACTTGCCGGAGCCGTTGGAGCCGATGACGCCGATGGCCTCGCCGCGGTACGCGGTGAAGCTGACGCCGCGCACGGCGTGCACCCGGCGGACGCCCGGCGCATCGCCCTTGCCCCGGCGCATTATCTTGCTCAGCGCCGCAGTGGCACTGCCCTTGCCGGCGCTGCCGGTGTTGACGCGGTAGACGATGTGCACGTCGTCGGCGATGACGGTGGGGACGCTGCCCCGGTTGATCTCAGCCACGGCCGTAACGCTCCTCAGCCTTCCAGAAGTACACGAAACCGCCGAGGCCGATCACGACGGCCCAGCCGACGGCGAAGGCCCAGACGTGCGGCGGCAGGTTCTCCCGCCCGTAGTCGTCGATCAGCGCGAACCGGACCAGGTCCATGTAGATCGCTGCCGGGTTCCACTGGAGCACGTCCGTGACCCACGCGGGCACGTGCCTGTCCTCGAGCGCCCCGCTGATCGAGAACATGACGCCCGAGGCGTACATCCACGTACGCGTGATGAACGGCATCAGCTGCGCGAGGTCGGGGGTCTTGGAACCCATCCGCCCGAAGACCAGCGCGAGGCCGGTGTTGAAGACGAACTGGAGCGCCAGGGTCGGGATGACCAGCAGCCACGAAAGCCTCGGGTAGTTGCCGAAGCCGACCGTGACGACCAGCACCACGATCATCGAGTACAGCAGCTGCTGGAGCTGCTGCATCGAGAAGGAGATCGGCAGGGAGGCGCGCGGGAAGTGCAGCGCGCGGACCAGGCCGAGGTTGCCGGGGATGGCCCGGACTCCCGCCATCAGCGAGCTCTGGGTGAAGGTGAAGACGAAGATGCCCGTCACCAGGAAGGGGATGTAGACCCCCTTCTCCATGCCCCGGCCCGCGTTCATGATCAGACCGAAGATCAGGTAGTACACCAGCGCGTTGAGCAGCGGGGTCGCAACCTGCCAGATCTGGCCGAGCCTGGCCTCGCTGTACTGGGCCATCAGCTTGGCCCGGGAGAACGCCATGATGAAGTGGCGCCGGTCCCAGAGCTGCCGCACGTACTCGACCAGGGACGGCCGGGCACCGCTGACGGACAGGCCGTACTTCCTGGCGAGCTCCGCCGGGGTCAGCCCCGCGTCTTCGGACGGCGGCTTGCTCGTGGCGAGGGCGCCATCCTGGGTTGTGTCACTCACAAGTTGAAACTTTCCGTCTTCAAGATGCGGCAGAAGGTGGCATCGGGCCTGGGGCGCTCGGCCCGTGATCATGCATGTTCCGGGGGCACGCGTGTTCCGTGACCACGTATGTTCTCAGACGCGAGCGCGTCAGATG
This sequence comes from Streptomyces katrae, assembly GCF_000717655.1. GTDB lineage: Bacteria > Actinomycetota > Actinomycetes > Streptomycetales > Streptomycetaceae > Streptomyces > Streptomyces katrae_B. The sequence goes on along the minus strand of NZ_JNZY01000015.1, from coordinate 43,571 downwards.
ACAGGCGGTCGGCCCAGCCGGGTCAGCCGCCAGACCGTACGCCACTTCATGGGGCGCCGGGGGCCGCAGGGGGTGGTCCATCCCTCCTTGAACCCACCGAACCAGGCCTTGAGCGCCGGCACCGACGGTCTGCGCAGGAGCGTCAGCAGGAGCCAGACGCCCAGGTAGACCGGTACCAGCGGGGCAGGCAGGTTACGGCGGGCGAGCCACACCCGGTTACGGGCCACCATACGGTGGTAGACCGCGTGCCGGGAGGGGGCGGTCGTCGGATGCAGGAGCACCATGTCCGCCCGGTAGTCGATCAGCCACCCTGCGTCGAGTGCCCGCCAGGCGAGATCGGTCTCCTCGTGCGCGTAGAAGAACTCGTCCGGCAGCGCCCCGACCTGCTCGAACACCTCCGTGCGGACGGCGTTGGCGCCGCCCAGGAAGGTGGTCACCCGGGAGGAGCGCATCGGGTCCGCGGCGCGCAGCCGGGGCACGTGCCGGCGCTGGGTCTCGCCGGATTCCGGATCGGCGATCCGGAAGCTGATGATCCCGAGCTTCGGGTCCTCGGCGAAGGCCTGGCGGCACAGCTCGGCGGTGTCGGTGCGCTCCAGCAGCCCGTCGTCGTCGAGGAAGAGCAGGGCGTCGACCTCGCGGCCGCCGGGGCCGAAGGCCTCGATGCCGACGTTGCGGCCGCCGGGGATGCCCAGGTTCTCGGGCAGGTCCACGGTGCGTACGCCCGGCGGCAGGTCGGCCAGCCCGGTGACCCGGACGCCCTGGCCCACGACGACGACCTCGATCGGGTCGCCCTCCTGGCGGGCCACCGAGTCGAGGAGCGCCTTCAGCTCGTCGGGCCGGTTGCCCATGGTGATGATCACGGCGCCCAGCCGCATCGGCGTCGTCACTTGAGCCTGCTGGAGGCCAGGATCGACACCAGGTGCAGCACCGTCTGGAGCATGGCGATGCCGGCGAGCACGGCGACGCCGAGCCGGGAGAAGAACAGGTCGCCCCGCATCTGGTCCAGGACGGCCAGCACCAGGATGAGCAGCGAGGCCTCGATGCCGAGGACGAGCCGGTGGAACTTCAGCGCGGACGCCGCCCGGCGGGCGAGCGCCATGCCGGAGGAGCGCGGCTCGGCGGCGGCTTCCGCGACGGGCTCCTTGCCGGTCTGGTGGCGGGCGACGCCGACCAGGTCGGTCTCGGCCTTGATCAGGATGGCGCCGAGGGCCGCGAGGGTGCCCAGGAAGGCCCACAGCCAGTCGATCCGTCCGGTGCCCCACAGGTCGCTGGCGCGCAGGCCGAAGCCGACGAGGACCGCTGCGTCGCAGAGGTACGCGCCCACCCGGTCCAGGTAGACCCCGGAGAGCGAGAACTGCTTCTTCCAGCGGGCGACCTCGCCGTCGACGCAGTCGAGCAGCAGGTACATCTGGACGCAGACCACGCCGAGGACGGCGCCCCAGATGCCCGGCACGAGCAGCGCCGGGGCGGCCAGGACACCGGCGAGGGTCATCACGTAGGTCAGCTGGTTGGGCGTGACCTTGGTGTTCACCAGGACGCGGGTGATGCGCAGGGAGATCTCCCGCATGTACAGGCGACCGCCCCAGTGCTCGCCACTGCGCCGGTCCTTGACGCCCGGCGGGTGAACGACGGGCCGGAGTTCAGCTACGGATGGTCTTGGCATAGTCGGCGTAAGCGTCCCTGATCTCGGCTGCGGACAGATTGAGGTGCTCCAGGATCGTGAAGCGTCCCGGACGGGTCTGGGGGGCGTACTCGACGGCCGCGACGAACTCGTCCACGCTGAACCCGATCTCGGCGGGCAGCACGGGCAGCCCGTGGCGGCGCATCGAGTCGACGAAGAGCCCGGACTGCTCCTTGGCGCCGCGCAGGTACATCGCGAAGGCGGCGCCGATGCCGACCTGCTCGCCGTGCAGCGCGGAGCGCCCGGGGTAGAGCAGGTCGAAGGCGTGGCTGATCTCGTGGCAGGCGCCGGACGCCGGCCGGGTGTCGCCGCTGATCGACATGGCGATGCCGGTGAGCACCAGGGACTCGGCGAGGACCGTGAGGAAGTCGTCGTCGCCGCAGCCGCCGGGGTGGCGCAGGACGGCCTCGCCGGCCGTACGGGCCATGGCGGCGGCCAGGCCGTCCACGGGTTCCCCGGTGATCTTGTGCGAGAGCTCCCAGTCGGCGATGGCCGAGATGTTGGAGAGCGCGTCGCCGATGCCGGAGCGGACGAACCGCACCGGGGCGTCGCGGATCACGTCGAGGTCGATGACCATCGCGATCGGCGTGGGCACGCCGTAGGAGCCGCGGCCGTTGTCGTTGTCGAGCGTGGCCACCGGCGAGCAGATGCCGTCGTGGGCCAGGTTGGTGGCGACGGCCACCATGGGCAGCCCGACCCGCGCCGCGGCGTACTTGGCCACATCGATGATCTTGCCGCCGCCCAGGCCGACGACGGCGTCGTAGCGACGGCCCTTTATGTCGTCGGCGAGCTTGACGGCGGAATCGATGGTGCCGTCGACGACCGGGTACCAGTCGGCGTGCGGCAGTACGGGTTCCAGCTTGGTGCGCAGCACCTGGCCGGAGCCGCCGCTGATCGCGATCGCCAGCTTCCCGGACGCCGAGATCCGCTGGTCGGCCAAGAGGCCGGCCAGGTCGTCCATGGCGCCGCGGGTGATGTCGACGACGACCGGGGAGGGGATGAGCCTCGTCAGTACTGGCATGCGATCGTCCGGCCCTTGGCGAGGTCGTCGTGGTTGTCGATCTCGACCCACTTGACGTCGCCGATGGGGGCCACGTCGATGACGAAGCCGTCGTTGACGAGCTGCTGGTAGCCGTCCTCGTAGTACAGGTCGGGGTCGCGCTCGAAGGTGGTCTTCAGCGCCTCGGCCAGCGCCTCGGCGGCCTCCGGCTCGATGAGCGTGACGCCGATGTACTCGCCGGTGGCGTCGGACGGCTCCATGAGCTTGGTGATCTTCTGCACGCCCTCGGCGCCGTCGACGACGACCTTCATCTCCTCGTCGGCCAGGTTCTTGACCGTGTCGAGGGCGAGGATGATCTTCTGGCCGTTGCCGCGGGCGTCGAGCAGGGTCCGCTCGACGGAGACCGGGTGGACGGTGTCGCCGTTGGCGAGGATCACGCCCTGCTTCAGGACGTCACGCGCGCACCACAGGGAGTAGGCGTTGTTCCACTCCTCGGCCTTGTCGTTGTCGATCAGCGTGATCTTGACGCCGTACTTGGCCTCCAGGGCCTCCCGGCGCGCGTAGACGGCTTCCTTGCGGTAGCCGACGACGATCGCGACCTCGGTGAGGCCGACCTCGGCGAAGTTGCCGAGGGTGAGGTCCAGCACGGTCAGGCTTTCCTCGTCGCCTTCGGGGCCGACGGGCACGAGGGCCTTGGGCAGGGTGTCGGTGTAGGGACGCAGGCGGCGTCCGGCACCGGCAGCGAGTACAAGGCCGATCATGCTGGTTCTCCTTCGTCATGTACGGCGGGTGCCCCGGAGGAGACCCAGAAGCGGATGCTCTCCACGAGCACCACGAGTGCCACGAACACGGCCAGGGCCGTGAGCGCGACGGGGAACGCGTCACGGGGCAGGACGGCGGCCAGGACCACGGTCAGCAGGACCCGGCCCTCATGTCCGCCGATCGTCCACACCAGCCACCTCGGCGGTGCGCCGGAGCCGCCGCGGATGCGGTAGACCGTGTCGTAGTGATGGTAGGCGACCGCCGCGACCAGTCCGAATGCAGCCGGAAGGGCTCCGGGGACGTCCGCCTTGACAGCGAGCACCAGGACGGTCACGTACTCGGCGCACCGCAGCAGCGGCGGGACGAGCCAGTCCAGTGCCCCCTTGAGGGGGCGGGAGACGGCCGCACCGGTGGCTATGGCGTAGAACACCGCGGTCCCGGCGAGCCAGGGCGCGCCGAACCCGCTGCGCAGGGCGCCGCCGACGATCAGCACGGTGCCGGCGAGGGTCATCAGCAGCGGGGCGACGGGACGTCCCTTGGCCAGCGCTGCGGCGACCGAGGCCAGCGGGCCGGAGTCGGCGAGGTCGGCCAGCGCCTGGGCGGCCCGGTCGGTGCGCCTGGCCTTGCGGGTCAGCGAGCGGAGCACCCGGCCGGCGGTGGTGTAGAGGGCGCCGAAGGCGCAGCCGACGAGCAGGGCGTAGAACACGATGCGGGGGCTGGTGGCCGCGGTGAGCACCGCGATCATGGCCCAGCGCTCACCGATCGGCAGGATGATCATCCGCCGGACCCAGACCGTCCAGCCGACGCTGTCGAGCTTGTCGGACAGGGCCGCGGTGGGGCTCGTATTGGCCGTGGCGTCGTGGTTGGCCTCGTTGAAGGAGAAGTCCACGACATGGCGGCAGGTCATGAGGATCATCGCGCCGAGCGCGAGGGCCCAGACGTCGTCGCCGTTCCTGGCCGCGCCGAGGGCGAGGCCCGCGTAGAAGGAGTACTCCTTCGCGCGGTCGAAGGTCGCGTCGAGCCAGGCGCCCATCGTCGAGTACTGCAGCGAGTAGCGGGCGAGCTGCCCGTCCGTGCAGTCCAGGACGAAGGAGACGAGGAGGAGCACGCCGGCGGCGACGTAGCCCCAGCGCTCGCCGGTGGCGGCGCAGCCGGCCGCGATCAGCGCGGTGATCAGGGAGGCGGTGGTGACCTGGTTCGGGGTCAGACCGCGGCGCGCGCACCAGCGGGCGATGTAGCGCGAGTACGGGCTGATGAAGAAGGTGGTGAAGAACCCGTCGCGGGACTTCACGGCGGTGCGCAGGCGCACGGCCTCGTCGTCGACGGCGGCGACGGCGGCGTCCGCCGCGGCGCGCTCCGCCCCGGTGGCGGGGACGGCGGCGACCAGGGTGCCGAGCTCGGGGCGCTGGACGGTGGTCCCGGCGGCCTCGACGGCGGCGGCGAGCCGGTCCGCGTACGGGCCGTCGCCCTCCGCCGGGAGGGCCGCGGCCTTGTCCAGGGCCGCACGGGCGCCCGGCTGGACGGCGAGGGCGCCGGTCACGGCGCAGGCGTCGAAGCGCGGGTCGGTCAGCGCGAGCCGCAGCGCGTGGACGTGCCCGACGAAGGCGCTGTCGACGACGGCGACGCGCTGGTCGGCGGGTACGCCGGCCAGCACCGCGGCGGTGTCTTCAGGGCCGGCCGCCGGGCGGACGTCGAAGCCGAGGGAGCGCAGCTCGTCCGTGAGCGGTGATCCGGGGACCGGCAGGCCGGTGAGGATGACGGTCGACAGACGAACTCACTCCTTGCAGCGAACACTGGACGGCCGCCTGGTGGGGGCGGCGGCACGTCGGCAGAGGCTATCGGATGAGAGGAAGCCGGGGTTCACCACCCGTTTACTCCCCGATAAGCCGAATATTCCGGGGCCCGGGGCCCTGGCGCGATCATCATTGACGATCACGTCCGGATACCACAAACCGCCGGGCGTCCGGCCAGGCCTGATCACACCGATCCGCCGCGTCTGCCGGAGCCCCTCCCCCAAGGGTTCACGTTGACCGACACCACTGGTGACAAGAACAACGGTGACAAGAACAACACCGGCAGCACCGACAGCGTCTGGCGCACCCGGCCCGAGACCCCCGCCGACGCGGCCGCCGTACGCTCCGTCAACCTGGCGGCGTTCGCGACCCCGCTGGAGGCGGATCTCGTGGACGCGCTGCGCACGGACGCCTCCTGGCTGCCGGGACTCTCGTACGTGGCCGAGGGCCCGGACGGCTCGGTGGCGGCGCACGCCCTGCTGACCCGCTGCGAGGTCGACGGGGTCCCGGCCCTCGCCCTGGCTCCGGTCGCGACCCGTCCCGAGCACCAGCGCTCGGGCGCCGGCAGCTCCGTCGTCCGGGCGCTGCTCGCGGCGGCGAAGGAGCAGGGAGAGGCGCTGGTCCTGGTCCTCGGGCACCCCGCGTACTACCCGCGCTTCGGCTTCGTACCGGCTTCGCGGTACGGGATCCGGGCGCCGTTCGAGGTTCCCGGCGAGGCGATGACGGCGCTGGTGCTGGACGCATCCGCGCCCGTCCCGGAGGGCACGATCGCCTACCCGGCGCCCTTCGGGATCTGACCGCAGGTGTGATCTGCCTCTCGCCGCTTACCACGCGGCGGGGGCAGACATGCGCGGATCGCCGAAGTGGGGACAAGCCTCTTTTGTACGGCAGACTGAAGGCCGAAGTCCGAAGCGAAGGATGGGTATGCCGACCACACCAGCCACCGCCGCGAACACCGCGTCCCCCGGCACCGGCACTCAGGAACCGATCATGCTCGAACTGGTCGATGAGTCCGGCAACACCATCGGCACGGCGGAGAAGCTCTCCGCCCACCAGGCGCCCGGCCTGCTGCACCGGGCCTTCTCCGTGTTCCTCTTCGACGAGCAGGGCCGCCTGCTGCTCCAGCAGCGCGCCCTCGGGAAGTACCACTCCCCCGGCGTCTGGTCGAACACCTGTTGCGGCCACCCCTACCCCGGGGAGTCGCCGTTCGCGGCGGCGGCCCGGCGGACCCACGAGGAGCTGGGCCTGTCGCCCTCGCTGCTCGCGGAGGCGGGGACCGTCCGCTACAACCACCCGGACCCCGCGTCCGGTCTCGTGGAGCAGGAGTACAACCACCTGTTCGTGGGACTGGCGCAGGCGCAGCTGCAGCCGGACCCCGAGGAGGTCGGCGACACCGCTTTCGTCACCGCCGAGGAGCTGGCCAAGCGGCACGCCGAAGCACCCTTCTCCGCCTGGTTCATGACCGTGCTGGATGCGGCCCGGCCCGCGATCCGGGAACTGACCGGTGACGCCGCGGGCTGGTAGCCCGTACGCGGCGACGGCCGGCCCCGGACCTCGGGGTCCCGGCCTCGGGATCCCGGCCTCGGGATCCCGGCCTCGGGATCCCGGCCTCGGGATCCCGGCCTCGGGATCCCGGCCTCGGGGCGGCTCAGACCGAGGGGGTCCGCGCGGCCGGCGTGGTCGGCGTGGTGAGCGGCAGGGCCGCCCAGATGACCTTGCCGCCCGTCGAGGTGTGCTCGACGTCGCAGACCCCGCCGGACTCCCGCGTGACCTCGCGCACCAGGAGCAGGCCCCGGCCGCCGGTCTGGCCGAAATCCGCCTCCAGCGCCTTGGGGCGGTACGGGTGGTTGTCCTCGACGGCCACCCGTACCCACTCCCGGCCGATGGCGACCTCGACCGCGACCTCCGGCGACAGCAGAGCCGCGTGCCGGACCGAGTTCGTCACCAGTTCGGAGACGATCAGCAGCAGGGAGTACACCAGGTCCCGGTGGGCCGGGACGCCCTGGCGGCCGAGCAGGTCGCGGACGGCGCGGCGGGCCTGGGGAACGGATTCTTCTACAGCGGGCACGGTGAACCGCCACACGCCTTCGTACGCGAGGGGGCCGGCCGGGGCCTCCGGCTCACCCTCCCTGGCTGGCGGGACGCTCCCGCTGACATCCATCTTCCGGCCCCCGTCTTCACGCTCGATCGTCTCCACGCGTCCAGAGTGGGGAACGGGCTGGTCCGGACCGGACCCCTGACCAGAAGTCAGCGTCAATCGGACGCTTTCTGACCGTTGGCGTATGACAGCGTCAGTTGTGCGACTGTTCCTGATCTTCTGCGGGACCCTTCTCGGCCGCGACACCCGCCCTGCCGGAGGCCGCCGGGACCTCGTCTTCCCTGACCAAGCCCGGAATGGCCGGGCGCTCATGCCCAGCGCCGGCAGGCCCAGCCCGTCGAACAGGAAGGCGAGGGAGATGAACGTTCCGATCATCCCTTGATCAGAGTTTCAGCCCGCCGGGATAGCATCCGGCGCATGGACGCAGCGCTCTTGCACACGGTCGCCGACGGGGTCGCCACGGTCGTCATCTCGCATCCCGCCAAGCGCAACGCCATGACCGCGGCGATGTGGCGGGCCCTCCCCGAGCTGCTGGACGGGCTCGCGGCCGACCCGGCCGTACGGGTGCTCGTCCTGACCGGGGCCGGCCCGACCTTCTGCGCGGGGGCCGACATCTCCTCACTGGCCGGGGACGAGGACCCGCAGGCGCTGGCCGTGGCGGCGGAGGAGGCCCTGGCCGCCTTCCCGAAGCCGACGCTCGCGGCGATCCGCGGATTCTGCGTGGGCGGCGGCAGCCAGCTGGCTGCGGCCTGCGATCTGCGCTTCGCCGAGGAAGGCGCGTCGTTCGGGGTGACCCCGGCGAGGCTGGGCATCGTCTACCCCGCCTCCTCGACCCGCCGGCTGGCTGCGCTCGTCGGCCCGGCGGTGGCCAAGTACCTGCTCTTCTCGGCGGAGTTGATCGACGCCGAGCACGCGTTGCGCGCGGGCTTCCTGAACGAGCTGCTGCCGTCCGGGCAACTGGACAAGCGCGTCGCGGACTTCGCCCGCATCCTGACCACCCGCTCGCAGCTGACCCAGGCCGCGGCCAAGGAGTTCGCGGACGGGCGGACGGACCGGGACGCGTACTGGGCGGAGCAGGCGGCCGGAAGCGGCGACACCGCGGAGGGCGTCGCCGCGTTCCTGGAACGCCGTACCCCGTCGTTCGGCTGGACTACCGGGGGTAGAGCGGGTTGACCGCGCGCAGCCGGGCCACGATCTCGGCCGGGGCCTTGTCCGGGGAGCCGGCGTCGTAGGGCGGCTGGGGGTCGTACTCGGTCATGAGCTGGACGGTCTGGGCGTACTCGTCCCCGGCGATGCGGCCGAGGAGGCCGAGGCCCATGTCGATGCCGGAAGACACCCCGGCGGCGGTGACGTACTTCCCGTCGTACACGACGCGCTCGCCGGTGGGTTCGGCGCCGAAGGCGGGCAGCCGGTCCAGGTAGAGCCAGTGGCCTGCGGCCCGCCGCCCCTCGAGCAGCCCGGCGGCGGCCAGCAGGAGCGAGCCGGTGCAGACGGAGGTCGTCCAGGTGGTGGTGGCGTCGACGGTGCGCAGCCAGTCGACGACGGCCGGGTTCTCCATCTGCAGCTCGGGGTGGGGCCCGCCGGGCACGATGACGATGTCGGGCCGGGTCACCTCGTCGAGCGCCTTGTCGGCGACGAGCGCGAGCGCCCCGTTGTCGGTCCGCACCGGTCCGGGCCGCTCGGATACGAACACGACCTCGGCGTCGGGATGCCTCCCGAGGGTGTCGAAGGGCCCGATGGCGTCGAGCGCGGTGAACCGGTCGTAGAGCAGGACTGCGATCTGCATGTTTCCTCCTGAGTGGTGGTGTACCTGCTGCGTGGTGCCGTAGCTGCTGAGCGGTGCCCGTACCTGCTGAGCGGTGATCTAGGTGGGGTCGGGACCGAAGCGGCGGCGGTATTCGGCCGGGGGCTGGCCCATGGCTTTCACGAAAGCCCGGCGGAGCGCCTCCGGGGTGCCGTAGCCGCAGGCGCGGGAGATCTGGGCCACCCCGTCCCCCGTGTCCTCCAGGAGGCGCCGCGCGTGCTCCACGCGTACCCGCTCCACGTAGCGGCCGGGCGTGACCCCCGTCTCCGCCTGGAAGGCCCGCGCGAAGTGCCGCGGCGAGAGCCGCGCCCGCGCCGCCAGGGACTCCACGCTCAGGTCCGCGCCCGGATGCTCCGTGATCCACTGCTGCACCTCCCGCAACGGATCCCGCTGCGCGGTCTGCGCCGCCAGCTGCGCGCTGAACTGCGCCTGGTTCCCGGGCCTGCGCAGGAACACCACCAGGTGCCGCGCGATGTCCAGCGCGAGCTCCCGGCCGTGGTCCTCCTCCACCAGCGCCAGCGCGAGGTCGATCCCCGCCGTGACCCCGGCCGAGGTGGCCACGCGGCCGTCCCGTACGTAGATCGGATCCGGTTCGACCGTCACCTTCGGGTAGTCCCGGGCCATCTGCTCGCACACGTACCAGTGCGTCGTGGCCCGCAGCCCGTCCAGCAGCCCGGCCTCGGCCAGCAGCAGCCCGCCCGTACAGACGGAGACCAGCCGCTGCGCGCCTCCCCCGTGCGCGCGCAGCCATGCGGTGAGCCGCGGCTCGAAATCCCCCCGGTACTGGCCTCCCGGCACCAGCACGGTGGTCTCCGGCCCCGGCCTCGCGCTCGCCAGGTCCCCGTCCGCCACCAGCGTGAGCCCACTGCTCGTCCGTACGGGCGCCCCATCCGGGGACACCGTGCGGATCGCATACCCCTCACCCGCCCGCCCCGGGAAGCGGGCGACGGCGGCGAACACCTCCACGGGCCCGGTCACGTCCAGGCTCTGCACGCCGTCGTAGAGGACGACGAGCACGTTTCGCAACGACATGACCCCATGGTGTGACGCGCGGTCGATGGCCGCAATGACGTCCATCCCACCTTTACGGCCACGGTCCGGCGGCGCGGAGGGGCGCGGATAGGATCGACGGACCATGACTGCAACCCTCGTCGCCAAGAACCTCACCGCCGCGCACGGTGAGCGCACGCTCTTCGCCGATCTCGACCTCGTCGTCGCGCCCGGCGACGTCATCGGCCTCGTCGGCGTCAACGGCGCCGGGAAGTCCACCCTGCTGCGCCTGCTCGCCGGACTGGACACGCCCGAGACCGGTGAGCTGCGGCTCTCCCCGCCCACCGCCGCCGTCGGCCACCTGCCCCAGGAGCCGGAACGGCGCCCCGAGGAGTCCGTCCGGGATTTCCTGGCCCGGCGTACCGGCGTCGCCGCCGCCCAGGCGGCGCTGGACGCGGCGACCCAGGGGCTGGTCGACGGGACCCCGGGCGCGGACGACGCGTACGCGACGACGCTGGACCAATGGCTGGACCTCGGCGGCGCCGACCTCGACGAGCGGGCCCAGGAGGTCGCCGACGAGCTCGGGCTGGCCGTCAGCCTCGACCTGCCGATGACCGCGCTGTCCGGCGGCCAGGCGGCCCGCGCGGGCCTCGCCTCGCTGCTGCTCTCCCGCTACGACGTCTTCCTGCTCGACGAGCCGACGAACGACCTGGACCTGGAGGGTCTCGAGCGCCTCGAGCAGTTCGTGAAGGGCCTGCGCGCCGGCACGGTCGTGATCAGCCACGACCGCGAGTTCCTGGCCCGGACCGTCACCAAGGTCCTCGAACTGGACCTGGTCCAGCAGCAGATCAACCTCTACGGCGGCGGCTACGACGCGTACCTGGAGGAGCGCGAGCGGGCCCGTACGCACGCCCGCGAGGACTACGACGAGTACGCGGGCAGGAAGGCGGCCCTGGAGGGCCGCGCCCAGATGCAGCGCAACTGGATGGACAAGGGCGTCCGCAACGCCCGCCGCAAGGCGAGCGACAACGACAAGATCGGCAAGAACCTGCGCGGCGAGTCCAGCGAGAAGCAGGCTGCCAAGGCCCGCCAGACGCAGCGCGCCATCGAGCGGCTCGAGGTCGTCGACGAGCCCCGCAAGGAGTGGGAGCTGCGCATGGAGATCGCGGCGGCTCCGCGCTCCGGCTCGGTCGTCGCCACGCTGAACGAGGCGGCCGTCCGGCGCGGGGACTTCACCTTCGGCCCGGCCAGCCTGCAGATCGACTGGGCGGACCGGGTGGCGATCACCGGCGCCAACGGCGCGGGCAAGTCCACGCTGCTCGCCGTCCTGCTCGGCCGGCTGGCGCCCGACTCGGGTGCGGCCACGCTCGGTTCGGGTGTGCTGATCGGCGAGGTGGACCAGGCGCGCGGGCTCTTCCTCGGGGACGAGCCGCTGCTGGAGGCCTTCTGTGCGGCCGTACCGGACACCGAGCCGGCCGAAGTACGGACCCTGCTGGCCAAGTTCGGCCTGAAGGCCGTGCACGTGCTGCGCCCGGCGGCGACGCTGTCCCCCGGCGAGCGCACCCGGGCGGCCCTGGCGCTGCTCCAGGGCCGCGGGGTGAACCTGCTGGTGCTGGACGAGCCCACGAACCACCTCGACCTTCCGGCGATCGAACAGCTGGAGTCGGCCCTGGAGGCGTACGAGGGCACCCTGCTGCTGGTCACGCACGACCGCCGGATGCTGGATGCGGTGCACGTGACCCGCCGCCTGGAGGTCGTGGACGGCAAGGTCACCGAGCTCTAGGCCGTCTCTACTGCTGCGGCGCCCGGCGCTTTCGGGGCAGCCTCTCGGCCACGAAGCCGCGCGGCAGGTGCCGGGCGGCGAGCGCGTACGCCCGGTAGCGGCGGCCGGTGATGCTCACCGGCCGGCGCAGGGCCAGGTCCCGCAGGGCCTTGGCCACCACGGCCTCGGGCTCGAGCCACACCGCCTCGCGCAGGGCGCTGACGTCCATCCCGGCCCGCGCCTGGAACTCGGTGCGGGTGAACCCGGGGACCACCGCGAGCACCCGGACCCCGTAGGGCGCCATGTCCACCCGCAGGGATTCGCTGAACGCGGTGACCCAGGCCTTGGCGGCCCCGTACGTCCCGGTCGGCAGCAGTCCGGCCACCGAGGAGACGTTCACCACCGCACCCCGGCGGCGCTCGCGCAGCCGCGGCAGCACGGCGTGGGTGAGCCGCAGCGGGACCTTCACCAGCAGGTCGAGCATCCGCTCCTCGTCCTCGACCGGGCTGTACGGGAACGGCGCGGGGAGCCCGAAGCCCGCGTTGTTGACCAGGATGTCCACGGGCCGGTCCCGGTCGGCCAGCCGCTCGGCGACGGCCGTGCAGTGCGCCTCGTCCAGCAGATCGGCGGGAAGCACCTCGCTGTCCGTGCCGAACTCCCGGCCGAGCTCGCGGGCCACGGCTTCGAGGCGGTCCTTGTCGCGGGCGACCAGGACGAGGTCGCAGCCCTTGGCCGCGAATCCGCGGGCGAAGGCGGCGCCGAGTCCGGCACTGGCCCCGGTGATCAGAACGGTGGTCAAGAGAACGTCACTTCCTACGGTTGTTCAGGGTCCAGGGTCCGGCTGCTCCTCAAGTCCCCAGCCCCTTCGCGGCGTTCAGGCGTTCCGCGGTGAAGTCCGTGGTCGCCGGCGAGCCGTAGGCCTGCGCCACGTCGACCAGGAACCGGGCCTCGTCGTCCAGGTCGCCGCCCTCGGCGGAGGTCTGCATCGCGGCCGGCAGCTCCCAGTCCGCCTCCTGCCCCGGCTGTCCGGGCCGTCCGGCGAGCTTCGCCTGCCGCGCCTCCTTCAGTACGCAGGCCAGCGCGGCCGCGGTGCGCCGCTGCTCGGGGATCCCGTGCCCGGTGACATGGCTGCGGGCGAGCTCCGGGACGCCGGGGGCGACGTACTCGCCGAGGATCAGGATCGCGTCGCGGGTCTCGATCACCTTGCGGTACACCAGCAGGTTGCGCGGGACCGGCGGCCACAGCAGCTCCACGACCCGGCCGGCCCGCGGCTTGGTGAGGGCGACGTGCGGGACGGCCTGGACCAGGTCGTGCCACAGCGGCCACAGCCGCCAGGCGGTGGCGATGTCGGCGCTCGTGCGGCGCAGGACGAACAGGGTCGGCACGAGGATCGCGGCGGCGCGCAGCAGGCCGTGCAGGTTCATCATCAGCGGCAGGGCGGGCATCGCCCAGGTGCTGCCGAACAGGGCCTTCAGGAGGTACACGAACCAGAACAGGCCGGCGAGCGCGGTGCCGAGGCCGAACAGCCGCAGCCCGGCGGCGAGTCCCCTGCTCTCGCTGCGGCGGCTGTAGCGCCAGCAGAGGGAGACGCAGGTGGTGTTGGCGAGGAGGTGCGCGGAGATCAGGAACAGCCAGTACGCCAGGGAGGGGACGGGATCGCCCTGCGGCGGAATGGTGTGCGTGCCGTGCGCGGGCGCGGCGGTGTCCAGCACCACGAGGACGGTCAGCCAGGCCGCCGTGCCCGTCCCGGCGGCGAGTTGGAGGACCCGGCCGCGGGTGGCGGCGGCGACGAAGTAGAGCACGGTGCCCGCCGAGAGCACGCCGATGAGGTTGCGGACGAGGCCGACGGTGTGCGCGTAGTGCGGGTCGCGCATCGCGTACGTGACGACGTCCGGGAGGTTCAGGGTCATCGCCGCGGCGGCGGTGGCGACGGCGAGCCACAGGCCGCGCTGCTGCGGGGAGCGCAGGGCGGCCGGGGCGCGCAGCAGGACCGCGATCCACAGGCAGACCACGCTGGGTACGGCGAGCCAGTCGCCGACGGCGGTGAGTTCAGCGGCGTCCACGGTCCCCCCGCCCGTAGCCCATGGCGGATTCCAGCCGGGCGAGGGTGCCGCGGGGGGCGGCTGCGGACTGCGGGCAGGGGCCCGTCGTGCGGATGCGGATCATGCTGGCGAGCATCTCCGCCTCCTGCTCCTGGCTGGTGGTGTAGTTGGTGCGGCCGAGGACGACCGGGGCCTGCCCGTCGGTGTCCTCCGCCTCCAGGGAGTGGTGGCCGAACAGGATGTGCCCGAGCTCGTGGAGCACGATGTGCTCGCGGTGGAGCGGGGTGGTCTGGGCCTCGTAGAAGACGTAGTCGACGGTGGCGGTGCCCACCCACAGCCCGCAGACCCCGGATTCCGCCGCCTCCTTGGGGAGCGGGTGCAGACGGATGGGGCGGCCCCGCTGCTCGGCGATCCGGTTGCACAGCCCCTCGAGGGAGAACGGATGCGTCAGATCCAGATGGCCGAGAATCTTCTCGCACCGTTTACGGAGGCTGGGTTGCGAGTGGGGCATGTGATCCCTCTTCGGACCCTTTCGCGGGCAGCGTCGGTAGGCGTGCGTGGGCATGGGCATGGCGTCCTGTGCCTTCAAGGCGGCCTCTGGGAGTGGGGTCCTGAGGGGAGAGACGGAAGCCCGCTCACCAGTCGGCGAACGGGCGTTCCACCATGCCTACAGATCTTGTACGGGAGTTCGCAAGGCAGCTGCCCGGCCGGGGTTCCGATTCGGCCACCCCGGAAGCCGGTCCGGCGCCCGCCGTTGGCTGCAAGACACTTCCTAGGGCCGGTCCTGCGTGCCGGTGCGGAGCACCAGCAGGGCGTAGCGCAGGGCCAGCAGGAACGCCGGTACGAGCAGGGCCAGGGGCAGGATGCTCCACTGCCCGAAGCCCGTGGCGAACAGGGCGACGGCGATGACGCCGAACACGACCGACGCGACGGCGGTGACGCCGAGGTTCGACAGGTTGCGCTCGCGCGGACGGGCCAGTTCGGCCTCCACGTGACGGCGTGCCGCGGCGAGGGCGGCCCGGCGGACGCGCTCGTTCTCCAGCAGCCGATGCCAGTTCTCGGGACCGACGCCCTCCAGGTGCGGGGGCATGGGGTGTTCGTCGGACCGTCCGGGTGCCGGTGTCGGCGGCGGGCGGGATTCGCCTGGATCCGGCGAGACCATCGGAAGCCTCCCTTACTTCAGTGCGTAGGAGGCGGCGAGGATGCGGGCGAGCGATTCCATGAGCGTCACGTGCGGATCGATGAAGTCCGCGAAGCGGGGTGCGTCGACCGAGAGTACGCCTATCTCCCGGGTGCCGTGAATGACGGGCACGGCGATGACCGCTTCGTATCCCGTGCCTGCGGGGATGAGGTAGGACCGCGTCACCTGGTCGCCGTCGATCCTGAAGGTCTTGCCGCCGCCCCCGAGGATCTCGTTCTTCATGTGCGCGGCCCCGACCGGGTCGATGACGTTCCTGGGCGGCCGGTACCCGGGATAGCTGGCCTCCAGCGTGAAACCGCCCGTGGCGGCGTCGTACAGGTAGAAACTGCACCGCGCGCGGGGGAGGTAGCTCGGCCCCAGCGGAGGAGCCGTGAGGTCGACCGCTCCGGCCAGGACCTCATCGAGGACGTCCTTGCGCAGGTCGTCCAGGTCGGAGACCGTCTGCGCGGGCAGCGAGGACGGGAGCGGGGCCGCGTCCGCGTACGACTCCGCGAGTGCCTTGATCTTCTCGCTCAAGGGGCGCAGCGTCGTCGTGTACAGCTGCGCCATCCCCGCCTCCGCCCGGATGGCCCGGTCCTCGGCCCTCTTCTTGCCCTTCTCCACCAGGCGCTTCTCGAAGTGGGTGATCAGGACGACGCCGAAGGCGGAGACGCCGGCTATGAGGGCCCACTGCCGCTTGTCGGCCCCTTGGGCCCCATCCGCCCATACGGAGACGACGGCGACAGCCACACCGAGGACGGCGGAGAAGAGCAGGAACAGGTAGTGGACGCCCCGCTCGGCCAGCCATTGCTTCATCCGTCCGTGCCACTCCCCGCTCGCGGATGGTCTGGGATCGCAGAATCCCATATTTCCCGCGTGGTGGCTGGGAGTTGACGTTCTGCGGGAAGTCCGCACCGCGGCTCCCCCGGCGCAACAGCCGGGGGAGCCGCGCGCCGGCCTACCGCTTGCGGCGGTCCTCCGGGGCGCCGGTGAGGCCGGCGCGGCGCAGGGCGTCCGCCATCGCGCTGTTGGCCGGGGCCGGGGAGCCACTGCCGCCCTGACGCTGGCCGGCCTGGCGCTGGCCGCCCTGGCCGCCGCCTTGGCCGCCACCCTGGCGCTGGCCGCCGCCCTGGCCGCCTCCGCGCTGCTGCGGGGGACGGCCGCCGCCGCGCCGGTCCTGCCGGTCCTCGCGCTGCCGGGGTGCGCCCGCCGAGCGGTCGGCCTCGTCCTCCAGCCGCAGGGTCAGCGAGATCCGCTTGCGCGGGATGTCCACGTCCAGGACCTTCACGCGGACGATGTCGCCCGGCTTGACCACGTCCCGCGGGTCCTTGACGAAGTTCTTCGACAGCGCCGAGACGTGGGCCAGCCCGTCCTGGTGGACGCCGATGTCGATGAACGCGCCGAACGCCGCCACGTTCGTGACCACGCCCTCCAGGATCATCCCGGGCGCCAGGTCGCCGATCTTCTCGACGCCCTCCTTGAAGGTGGCCGTCCTGAAGGCCGGCCGGGGGTCGCGGCCCGGCTTCTCCAGCTCGCGCAGGATGTCCGTCACGGTCGGCAGGCCGAAGGCCTCGGTGACGAACTGCTCCGGCCGCAGCGAGCGCAGTACGCCGGTGTTGCCGATCAGGGACGCCACCTCGCTGCCGGCCGTCTTGGCCATGCCCCGGACCAGCGGGTACGACTCGGGGTGCACGCTGGAGAAGTCCAGCGGGTCGTCCCCGCCCCGGATCCGCAGGAAGCCCGCGCACTGTTCGTACGCCTTCGGGCCGAGCCGGGCCACGTCCTTGAGCGCCTTGCGGCTGCGGAAGGGCCCGTTGGCGTCGCGGTGGGCCACGATGTTCTCGGCGAGTCCGCCGCTGATGCCGGACACCCGCGAGAGCAGGGGCGCCGAGGCGGTGTTGACGTCCACGCCGACGCCGTTCACGCAGTCCTCGACGACCGCGTCGAGCGAGCGCGAGAGCTTCACCTCGGAGAGGTCGTGCTGGTACTGGCCGACGCCGATCGACTTGGGGTCGATCTTGACGAGCTCGGCGAGCGGGTCCTGGAGGCGGCGGGCGATGGAGACCGCGCCGCGCAGCGACACGTCCATGCCGGGCAGTTCCTGCGAGGCGAAGGCGGAGGCCGAGTACACGGAGGCGCCCGCCTCGGACACCATCACCTTGGTGAGCTTCAGCTCGGGGTGGCGGGTGATCAGGTCCCCCGCGAGCTTGTCGGTCTCGCGCGAGGCGGTGCCGTTGCCGATGGCGATCAGCTCGACCGCGTGCTCCTTCGCGAGGCGGGCCAGCTTGGCGAGGGACTCGTCCCACTTGTTGGCGGGAACGTGCGGGTAGATCACGTCCGTGGCCACGACCTTGCCGGTGGCGTCCACGACGGCGACCTTCACGCCGGTACGGAAACCCGGGTCGAGGCCGAGCGTGGCCCGCGTGCCGGCCGGGGCCGCGAGCAGCAGGTCGCGCAGGTTGGCGGCGAAGACCCGGACCGCCTCGTCCTCGGCGGCGGCGCGCAGCCGCATCCGCAGGTCGATGCCGAGGTGCACCTGGATCTTCGTACGCCAGGCCCAGCGGACGGTGTCGGCCAGCCACTTGTCGCCGGGGCGGCCGCGGTCGGCAACCCCGAAGCGACGCGCGACCATGCCCTCGTACGTGGACGGTCCGGGCGTCTCGCTCGGCTCCTCGGGCTCCAGCGTGAGATCGAGGACGTCCTCCTTCTCGCCGCGCAGCATGGCGAGGACGCGGTGCGAGGGCAGCGCGGTGAAGGGCTCGGCGAAGTCGAAGTAGTCGGCGAACTTCGCGCCCGCCTCCTCCTTGCCCTCGCGGACCTTCGCGGCGAGCCGGCCGCGGCCCCACATGCGTTCGCGCAGCTCGCCGATCAGGTCGGCGTCCTCGGCGAACCGCTCGGTGAGGATGGCGCGGGCGCCCTCCAGGGCGGCGGCCGGGTCCGCGACGCCCTTGCCGGCGTCCACGAACGCGGCCGCGGCCACGGCCGGCTCCACCGACGGGTCGGCCAGCAGGCCCTCGGCGAGCGGCTCGAGGCCCGCCTCGCGGGCGATCTGCGCCTTGGTGCGCCGCTTGGGCTTGAACGGGAGGTAGATGTCCTCCAGCCGCGCCTTGGTGTCGGCCGCGTTGATCCGGGCCTCCAGCTCGGCGTCGAGCTTGCCCTGCTCCCGTACGGAGTCCAGGACCGCCGCGCGCCGGTCCTCGAGCTCGCGCAGATACCGCAGCCGCTCCTCGAGGGTGCGCAGCTGGGCGTCGTCGAGCATCTCGGTCGCTTCCTTGCGGTAGCGCGCGATGAACGGCACGGTGGAGCCGCCGTCGAGCAGCTCGACGGCGGCCTTGACCTGCCGCTCCCGTACGCCGAGCTCCTCGGCGATCCTGCCTTCGATGGACATCGTCACGATCGGGTCCCGCCTGCCTTCGTTTGCACTGGAAGGCTGCCAATTGTGGCAGGTGGCGGTGACGGGGTCCGGGAGCCCCGCGCCCGGGCCCGCGCCCCGCTTCCTCAGGCCTTGCCGAAGGCGTCGGCGGGGAAGGCGCCGGCGGCGAAGGCCTTCATGACGAATCCGCCGCCGAGTTCGGCGAGCCGGGCGAGGCCGTCCGCGCCGAGGTGCTCGTACGGGGCTGCGTCGAGGCGATCGGTGTCGGTCTCGAGGCGCTCGCGTACGGCCTTGCCCTCCTCGGTGAGCTCACCGCCGGCGTCGAGGATCCCGCGCTCGCGCAGCCGGTCGGCGGCGGCGTCGAGGTCGGCCTGCTCCCAGCCGCGGATCGCCTTGATCCACTTCGGGGTCATGCCGCGGCCGGTGGCGGTGTGGCTGACCAGGGCCTCCAGCGGGTCCAGCCCGGCGAGCAGCAGGGCGGCGAGGTGGCCGTCGCCGCGGTGCTCGCGCAGCAGGGTGGTGGCGTGCCACAGGCGCAGGTGCGGCTCCTCGGGTACGGGGAGGTCGGCGTGGGCGGCGTAGAGGGTCCGGGCGTGCCGGCTGCAGCCCTCGGTGGCGCGCAGGGCGAGGTCGGCGGCCTCGGCGATCTCGGGGGACTCGACGGTCTCGTCGCCGAGCAGCCGGCGCAGGGTGCTGTCGGCGGCGCGCAGCCGGGCGTCGAGAGCCTGCTCGGGGGTGATCGTGTCCCAGACGGCGGGCAGGTGCCGGGCGACGAAGTCGTGGCGGTAGTTGTAGAAGGTGGCGGTGACCGTCCCGGCCCCGACGGCGCCCATGGCGGCGGACCGCGAGGCGAGGTTCACGGCGGGCCGCTCGGTGACCCCGAGGGCGGCGAACTCCTTGCCCAGGTCGGGCGAGAAGTAGATGGTCGCGTGCAGCGGGTTGATCGCCGCATGCCAACAGTTGCGGGCGGCGCGCGCAGGAATCGTCATACGGGTCAGGTTACCGACCGCTCAGTATGTCGGGTAGTCCGGGTCGCTCGCCGGACCGTGAAGGAAACGTGCGGGCGGAGAGGGACGCATGGCCGGCGCACAGCTGCCGTGCATAAGATCGAGCCGATGCCCACGGGGAGGCGTGAACATGTCAGATGATCAGGTGGCGGACCTTCAGGTCGGCATGCGGTTGAACCAGGTACCGGTCGAGCCGGGAACGTCGGCGGGTCCGACCGGGCCGGCCGCACCGAAGGGGCCGATGGGGCCGTTCGTTCCGGGCGGGTCCGGGGACTTCGCTTCGACGCCGGCCCAGAAGAAGGCCGCGGCGGGCACGATCGAGACCGAGCTGGAGCCGAACACCAAGAAGGCCGCCGAGCACGCGGACGCGGACACCGGCACCGCCCAGAAGGGTTTCGAGGGCTGGGAGACGGCCGCCGGCCTGAAGAAGGTGGCGGACACCTGGGACCAGCAGGTGAAGAACCTGATGGGCCGCCTGGCAGCGGAGAAGACCGCACTGCGCGGCGCCTCGGGTCTGTTCGCCCGCAACGACACCGGCATCGGCAACCAGTTCCTCGCGACACCGTCGAAGCTGCACGGAATATAGGGGCCGAACGGCCTCCGGCCGCGAGCACTTTCTGGCCTTTCTTCGGCACTTCGGCGCCCCGCGAACCGGCGGTACGCGCACCCTGATCCGGCTCTTCGGAGACGGTGGGCCCCGGCTGTGCCGCAGCCCGGGCCCGGTGCGGCCGCCGGTCCGTGACGGCCGAATGGCGATCGTGTGACAGCAGGGGCCATGGACATGACGTGGGGGGTCAGGCGTGAATACGGTCGGACGACAAGGCCTTGATCGGAACTGACTCCCTACCACTTGGAGCCCTTCGTGCACCGCAAAGTCATCGCCCCGAGCGTGCTCGCCGCTTCCCTCCTGCTGGTGATCCCGGCGTCGGCGGCGAGTTCGGTCCAAGGGGCCCCGGGTATCGGTGATCCCTACTACCCGGCCAGCGGCAACAGCGGATACGACGTGTCCCACTACGACCTGCGCCTGCAGTACCAGCCGAAGACGGACCTGCTGGAGGGCACCGCCACCCTGCTGACCACCGCCAGGCAGGACCTCTCCCGCTTCAACCTGGACTTCGGCCTGAAGGTCAGCGAGATCCGGGTCAACGGCGCCAAGGCGAAGTTCGCCACCTCCGGGGACCACGAGCTGGAGGTGACCCCCGCCCAGCCGCTGCAGAAGGACAAGCCGGCGAGCGTCGTCGTCAAGTACGCAGGAAAGCCCTCGGAGTTCAAGATCGACGGCTGGTCGGCCTGGCAGCGCACCCCGGACGGCGGTGTCGCGGCGCAGGAGCCCGACTCGGCCGTCTGGTGGTTCCCGAGCAACGACCACCCGCTCGACAAGGCCACGTTCGACATCTCGGTCAACGTCCCCGACGGCACCCAGGCCATCAGCAACGGCGTGCTCCAGTCGCAGAGTTCCCGGCTCGGCTGGACCCGGTACAACTGGCGCTCGAACAAGCCGCAGGCCACGTACCTCGCCACCCTCGCCATCGGCAAGTTCGACGTCACCACCGACAAGACGGCGAGCGGCCTGCCCGTCCTCAACGCGTACAGCAAGGACCTCGGCGACAACGCGGGCGCGGCGCGCGCGAGCGTGGAGCGGACCGGCGAGGTGGCCGAGTGGCTGGAGGGGGTCTTCGGGCCGTACCCCTTCAACGCGCTGGGCGGCTACGTGCCGAACGTGCCGTCGGGCTTCGCGCTGGAGACGCAGACCCGGCCGTTCTACAGCCCGAAGCAGTTCTCGAACGGCGCCAACGTCTCGGTGGTCGTGCACGAGCTGGCCCACCAGTGGTACGGCGACAGCGTGTCGGTCGACGGCTGGAAGGACATCTGGATCAACGAGGGCTTCGCCCGCTACAGCCAGTGGCTGTGGTCGGAGAAGGAGGGCGAGGGCACCGCGCAGGAGCTCGCCGACTGGGCGTACGGCCTGCGCGCGGCGGACGACCCGTTCTGGCAGGTCAAGCCGGGCGACCCGGGCCCGGACAACCAGTTCCACGGAGCCGTCTACGACCGCGGCGCGATCGCCCTGCAGGCGCTGCGCAACGAGATCGGCGACGAGAAGTTCTTCCGGATCCTCAAGGGCTGGCCGACCGAGCGGGCCTACGGCAACGCCAAGGTCGGGGACTTCGTCCGGTACGCGGAGAAGGTGTCGGACAAGCCGCTGGCCCAGCTGTTCGAGACCTGGCTGTACACCCCGGGCAAGCCGGCGTTCACCGCGCCCGCGGCCGCCTCGTCCTCGACCGCCCGGTCCCTCAAGGCCCCCGCCGCGAAGCCGGTGGAGCCGAAGTCCTGGAAGAAGATCGCCGAGACGAACACGATCCACGAGCACTGATTCCAGGCCGTACGGCGGTTTCCGGTCGTAACGACGCTTCCGGGTCGTACGAGGACCCGCGCGCCGGTACCCGTCACAGGGTGCCGGCGCGCCACCGCTCCCGCGCCGCCCGCGCGATGGGCAGGTACCGCAGCCGTTCCGGCAGCAGCGGCACGAGGAGCCGTACGGCCGTGCTGAACCGCCGGAGCCTGCGCTCCTGGGCCGGGCTCCACTCCAGCCCGATGGCGGCGCGCGCGTCGGGCGGCATGTACCCGGCGGTGACGAAGGCCCGGAAGTGCAGGAACGCCGCCCGGAGTACCGGCCAGGTGAGCCGCAGCAGCAGCCGCACCGGCAGGGAGCCGCCCGTGGGCCGGGGCAGCGGCACGTCCGTGGCGACCAGCTCGCGGGCGACCTTGGTCGGCTCGATCTCCTCGGCCAGCATCCGGCGGTAGTAGACCCAGTACTCCTCGATGCTCTGCGGCATATCCCGGTCACGGACGCCGAGGATCCGGCCCACCTGGAGCCACTCCCGGTACAGCTGCCGCTCCTGGGCGGGGGTGAAGCGGCGCAGCAGGTAGCGCCCCGCGTACAGGTAGACCGGGAAACCGGTGGCGTGCACCCAGGAGTAACAAGCGGGGTCGAGGGAGTGGTAGCGCCGGCCCCGGGTGTCGGTGCCCTGGATCTCCTTGTGCAGGCGGCGTACCCGGCGGCCCTCCTCGGCGGCCTCCTGCCCGCCGTACACCCACAGCTGGACGGAGCGCAGCGAGCGCTCGCCGCGCCCCCAGGGGTCGGTACGGAAGACCGAGTGTTCGTCGACGCCGGCCCCGATCGCGGGGTGGGCGACCTGCATGGTGAAGGCGGCGGGCAGCATCAGCAGGGCCCGGATGTCGCCGGAGATGGTCCAGAGCACCCCGCCGGGCGCCGGCGGCTCGGGGTCGGTGCGGCGCGCGGCCGTCGGTCCCGCCGGTCCCGTCGACCCCGTCGGTCCGGGTGCGGGAAGCCCTGTTTCGCTCATGGTTCCAGTATGCGAGGCCAGACGTCGGCTCCCGGACAGAAAGTCTTGTCACGGGTGTTACCCAGAGGTAACCGCGGCTGCTTGGATGACGGAGTCGATCTCCCCCCTGCAGGAATGATGGAGACCTCATGCTGCACACCAAGCTCCGCCTGGGCCGGGCCGCCGCCGCGGCCGTTGCGGCGATCGCCGTCGGCGCGCCGGCCGCCACCAGCGCGCCGGCCGCCTCGGCCGCGGAGAGCACCGCGGCCCCGCGGCTCAGCGTCCTGACGTACAACGTGTTCCTGATGAGCAAGAACCTCTACCCCAACTGGGGTCAGGACCACCGCGCTTCGGAGATCCCCAAGGCGTCCTACTTCCAGGGCCACGACGTGGTCGTGCTCCAGGAGGCCTTCGACAACGGCGCCTCGGACGCCCTGAAGTCCAACGCCTCGGCGCAGTACCCGTACCAGACCCCGGTCGTCGGCCGCAGCAAGAGCGGCTGGGACGCCACGGGCGGCGCGTACTCCTCCACCACCCCCGAGGACGGCGGCGTCACGGTCCTGAGCAAGTGGCCGATCATCCGCAAGGAACAGGTCGTCTACAAGGACGCCTGCGGCGCCGACTGGTGGTCCAACAAGGGCTTCGCCTACGTCGTGCTGGACGTCAACGGCACCAAGGTCCACGTGGTCGGCACCCACGCGCAGTCCACCGACCCGGGCTGCGGCGCGGGTGAGGCGGCGGACATGCGCGCCCGCCAGTTCAAGGCGATGGACGCCTTCCTGGACGGCAAGAACATCCCGGCGAACGAGCAGGTCATCGTCGCCGGTGACATGAACGTCGACTCCCGCACCCCCGAGTTCGCGTCGATGCTCGCCCATGCCGACCTGGCGAACTCCGACTCGCGCACGGGTCACCCGTACTCCTTCGACACCGCGCTGAACTCCATCGCGAACTACCGCTACCCGGCCGACCCGCGCGAGGACCTGGACTACGTCCTCTACCGCAAGGGCAACGCCCGCCCGGCGGGCTGGGAGAACAACGTGGTCAAGGAGCAGTCGGCGCCCTGGACGGTGTCCAGCTGGGGCACCTCGTACACGTACACCAACCTCTCCGACCACTACCCGCTGATCGGCCGGTAGTCCGCGCTCCGCGGGTGCCCCCGCGCGACGGGCATCCGCGGGTCCGCCTCCGTACGCAGGAAGTCGGCGACGTCCTTGCCGTGGACGCGCTCCGCCTCGGCCGGCAGGCCGAGTTCACTCCTCACGGCTGAAACGGGGCTCCGGCATCCTCCCGCCCTCGTCCGGCGGGCGGCGCTGCGCCCACCGGACGGGGTCATCCGGGCTAGGGGGTGTCCGGCGAGCCCGCGTACGGGCCCTCCTGCGCGTCCGGGTAAGGCTCCTCGTACGGCTCCTCGTACAGCCCGTCGATCAGGGCGCCGTACTTCTCCCGGACCACTCGGCGGCGCAGCTTCAGCGACGGGGTGAGCTCCCCGGACCCGGGGCCCCACTCCTCCGTCAGGAGCCGGTACCGCTTGATCTGCTCGGTCCGGTTGAGCCGGGCGTTGGCGGCCTCGACCGCGCGGGCGATCTCCTCCCGTACGGCCGGGTGGGCCGCGAGATCGGCGAGCGAGCCGGCCTCGATGCCGCGGGCCGCCGCCCACGCCGGGGCCAGCTCCCCGTCAAGCACCAGCAGGGCGACGAGGTAGGAGCGCCCGTCGCCGTGCACCAGGGCCTGGCCGATCAGCGGATGCTCCTTGACGGTGTTCTCCACCAGCGCCGGCGAGACGTTCTTGCCGTTCGAGGTGATGATGAGTTCCTTCTTGCGGTCGGTCAGCCAGAGGAACCCCTCCTCGTCGAGCCGGCCGATGTCCCCGGTGGGGAACCAGCCCTCGGCGTCGTGCGCGCTCTCCACCGAACCGTCGGGCCGCAGGTAGCCGCCGAAGACGGTCCCGCCCCGCGTGAGGATCTCCCCGTCCTCCGCGAGCCGCAGCTCCAGCCCCTCGATCGGGCGTCCCACCGAGCCCAGCCGGAACCCGTCCGGGCTGTTGACCGTGCACACGCCCGAGGTCTCGGTGAGCCCCCAGGCGTCCATGATGGTGATCCCCCAGCCCGCCCAGAACCGCACCACGTCGATCGGCATCGGCGCGGTGGCGCTGGCCGTCCACTGCAGCCGGTCCAGCCCGGCCAGGCCCAGCAGCGGGTCCAGCACCTGCTCCTTGGCCCGGGCGTACGAGGCTTCGAGCGCGGCCGGGATCTGCTCGCCGCGCTCGCGGTGGCCGGCCCGGGCGCGGGCGAGGTCGTTCGCGGCCTCGATGGCGTCCCGCTGCGCGGCCGGAAGCTGCGCGAGCACGGCCCGTACGGACGCGGCGAGCTTCTCCCACACCCGGGGCACGCCGAAGAACTGCACCGGGTGCAGCTCGCGGACGGCACTGCCCACGGCGGCGGGGTCGGCGACGAGCCGGACGTGGGCGGCCCGCAGCAGCGGGAGGTAGATGCCGAGGATCCGCTCGGCGATGTGCGCGAACGGCAGGTAGCAGATGTGCTCGGCGTGCTCGGGCAGGTCCACGCGCCGGTCGAGGCGGACGGACTGGAGCATGATGTTGCGGTGGGTCAGCCGGACGCCCTTGGGGTCTCCGGTGGTGCCGGAGGTGTAGACGACGGTCAGCGGGTCCTCGGGGCGGGTCTCCTGCCAGGACTTCTCGAAGGCGTCGGGGCGGTGCGTACGGGCGCCGCTCGCGTGCAGGGAGCCGTACGTGTGGTGCGTACCCGCATCGGCGGCCTCGGCCACGACCAGCCGCTCCAGCGGCACCCGCCCGTCGGCGAGCAGCGGTTCCCACCGGGCCAGCTCGCGGGCGCCCTCGAGGACGGCGACCCGGGCGCGGCTGTGACGGGCGATGTGGGCGATCTGCTCGGGTGCGGAGGTCCCGTACACGGTGACGGGGACGGCGCCGAGGTGGACGAGGGCGAGGTCGCTGAGCCAGTGCTCGGGGCGGTTCCCCATCATGATCAGGACGTGTTCGCCGCGTTCGACGCCGAGGGCGGCGTATCCGGAGGCGAGGACGGCGACCTTGCGGCGGACCTCGGTCCAGCTGAGGGTCGTCCAGCCGTCGCCCCCGCGCCAGGAGAGGGCGGGGAGATCCCCGTACTCGGCGGCGTTGCGCGCCAGCAGCGCGGGGAGGGTGAGCTCTTCGGGTCGTCCGGGCAGTCGCAGTTTCGTGGTCATGGGCAGCTCCTGGCCGTTTCACATCGTTGGTGCGACAGCAATACTGTTGAACCCAAGCTGTGGAGCAGAGAGCGAGGCGCAGACGATGGCCGACCAGGCACCCGAGCCGATGCTCACAGTGGACGAGCTGGCGGCCAGGGCGGGCGTCACCGTGCGCACCGTTCGTTTCTACAGCACGCGCGGGCTTTTGCCCCCTCCCGTGATCGGCCCTCGTCGGGTGGGGCACTACGGGCCGGAACACCTGTCCCGGCTGGCGCTGATCGAGGAACTGCAGCACCAGGGCATGACCTTGTCCGCCATCGAGCGCTATCTCGACGCGCTGCCCGACGACCTGAGCGCTCACGACCTGGCCATCCACCGCGCGATGGTGTCCAGTTGGGCTCCGGACGCGCCCCAGGAGGTGTCGCGGGAGGAGCTGGAGAAGCGGGCCGGGCGCACCCTGACGGACACGGACGTCCGGCGGCTGACGGCGATGAACGTGCTGGCGCCGGCCCCGGAGGGATTCCGGGTGGACGTGGGGCTGCTGCGGCTGGGGGTCGCGCTGCTCGACGTACCGATCTCGCACGAGACGATCCTGGTGGCGCGCAAGGTACTGCTGGAGCACGCCCGGACGGCGGCACACCAGCTGACGGCGCTGTTCCGGGACGAGGTGTGGGGGCCGTTCACGGAGGGCGAGAGCGATCCGGAGCGGGTGGAGTCGATGAAGGCGCTGTCGGCGCACATGCAGCCGATGGTGGTGCAGGCGCTGGTGACCGCGTTCCAGCGGTCGCTGAAGGAGGAACTGCGGGCGGCGTTCGTCTCGCAAGAGCAGCCCCGCGCGTAGTGCACCCCGGAGGGACCGGTCCCCGCCGAGCGGGGCCGGTCCGTTCTGGGTACGGTGAAAAGAGAAGCTTCGTGCCGGGCCGGTCCACCCGTGAGCAGTTCACGATCGTCTTCGTGAGGGAGCTCTGTTCCCGTGGACCTCAACACCATCACCGAAGTCGTGCGGCGGCCGGCCGACCAGCCGGGTTCCGACTGGCGCGACGGGGACGCCTGGCTCGCGGGCGGCACCTGGCTGTACTCGGCGGAGCAGCCCGACCTGCGCCGCCTGATCGACCTGACGTCGCTGCCCTGGGACCCCCTCGTCCCGAGCGACGCCGGCCTCGAGATCGGTGCCACGTGCACCATCCGCGACCTGTACGCCTTCGCACCGCCGGCCGAGTGGACCGCCGGCACCCTCATCCCGACGGCCTGCGAGGCGTTCCTGTCCTCGTTCAAAATCTGGAACGCGGCGACCGTGGGCGGAAACATCTGCATGTCACTGCCGGCCGGTCCGATGATCACGCTCACGGTGGCGCTGGAGGCACGGTACGAGTTGTGGGCTCCCGACGGGTCCGTACGCACGGTCGACGCCCTCGACTTCGTGACCGGGAACAACCGCAACGTCCTCGCGCCCGGGGAGATACTGCGCCGGATCGACGTTCCGGCGCACGCCTTGCGCAAACGGCCCGCGCACCGCCGTTTCACACTGACCCGCCTCGGCCGTTCGACCGTGTTCCTCATCGGCACGCACACGCCCGGAAGGAGCGATCTGCTGCTCACCGTCACCGCGGGCACCACGCGGCCGGTGCGGTTCGCCTTCGACGCCATGCCCGACGCCCACACCCTGCGGCAGAGCATCGACGCCGTCCCCGCCGACGTGTGGTTCGCCGACCCCAACGGGACACCCGACCACCGCCGCCACCTGACACGTCACTTCGCCGAAGAGATCCGCGGTGAACTCATCGCCGGGGGCCCGGCATGACCTACCTCGTGAACGGACGGAGCTTCGAGGCCGAACCGGAGCCCGGCCAGTGCCTGCGCACCTTCCTTCGCGCGCTCGGCCACTTCGGCGTCAAGAAGGGGTGCGACGCGGGCGACTGCGGTGCGTGCACCGTATGGCTGGACGGCACTCCGGTGCACAGCTGCATCACCCCGGCCTTCCGCGCCGAAGGCCACGAGGTGACCACGATCGAGGGTCTCGGATCCCCCGGCGACCTGCATCCCGTGCAACGCCGGTTCCGGGACGCCCCCGGCTTCCAGTGCGGCTTCTGCACCGCAGGAATGATCATGACATCGGCAACCTTCACGGAGGAGCAGAAGGCGGACCTGCCCCGGGCGCTGAAGGGCAACCTCTGCCGCTGCACCGGCTATCGGGGGATCGAGGACGCCGTCAAGGGCGTCAGCAACGTGCAGACGGCCGCTCCGGGCAAGGCCGTGGGAACGAGCGTCGGCGCGCCCGCGGCCGAGGACGTGGTGACCGGCCGGGCCGAGTTCACCATGGACACCCCCATGGAAGGGATGCTGCACCTCAAGGTGCTGCACTCGCCCCACGCCCACGCCCGGATCGTCTCGATCGACAAGACCGCGGCGCTCGCGGTCCCCGGCGTGCAACGCGTCTACACCTGGCAGGACGTACCGCGCAGACGGTTCACCACGGCGATCCACACCGATCACCTCGTCGATCCGGACGACACCTACCTCCTCGACGACACCGTCCGCTTCGCCGGACAGCGCGTCGCAGTCGTCCTCGCCGACACGGTCGGGGCGGCGGAGGAGGGCTGCCGCAAGCTGGACGTCGAGTACGAGGTGCTGCCCGCGGTCTTCGACCCCGAGGAGGCCATGGCCGACGGGGCGCCCCAACTGCACGGCTCGGAGGATCCGTTCGTCCGGGATTCCGTGCACAACCTCCTGCTGGAGATCCACTCGCACATCGGTGACGTCGATGCCGGGTTCGCGGCGGCCGACGTGATCCACGAGGGCACCTACTTCTCACCGCGCGTGCAGCACGCGCACCTGGAGACCCACGGCTCGATCGCCTGGTTGGAGGACGGCCGGCTGAACGTCCGCACCAGTTCGCAGTCGCCGTCGATCGCGAAGGTCAAACTGGCCTACCTGTTCGCGCTGCGACCGGACCAGCTCCGCGTGTTCTGCAAGCGCGTCGGCGGTGGTTTCGGCGGCAAGCAGGAGGTCATCTCCGAGGACCTGGTCGCCCTCGCCACCCTGGACACCGGGCGGCCCTCCTGTTTCGAGTTCACGCGCGAGGAGGAGTTCACCACGGCCTCGCCCCGGCACCCGATGAAGCTGACGGTCAAGCTCGGCGCGAAGAACGACGGCACGCTCACCGCGCTCCAGGTCCGCAACGTGTCCGATACGGGCGCCTACGGCAACCACGGCGGGGAGACCCTGTACGCGGGCGGCTCCGCCGTCATGATCTACCGCTGCCCCAACAAGAAGTACGACGCCTTCTCCGTCTACACCAACACCGTGCCGAGCGGCGCCCTGCGCGGGTACGGAATGACCCAGCCGGCCTTCGCCGTGGAGTGCGCGATGGACGAACTGGCCATCGCCCTGCACATGGATCCGCTCGAACTGCGCCGTCGCAACATCGTGCGCCCCGGCGATCCGCTCGTCGCCATGCACGACGGCCCCGACGACGTCATGTTCAACGAGGACGGGCTCGCCAAGTGCATCGACCTCGTGGCGGGCGCGCTCGCCCGCACGGCCGACCGGCCCTCCCCCGGCGCCGGGTGGCTCGTGGGGACCGGCGTGGCGAGTTCCCTGCACGAGACCGCCCCTCCGACCGAGCACATCTCCGAGGCCTGGCTCACGCTCGGTGACGACCTGGTCTACGAACTCGCCATCGGCACCGTCGAGTTCGGCGAGGGCACCTCGACCGCGCACGTCCAGATCGCAGCCAACCAGCTGGGTACCACACCGTCGCGGATCCGCCTGGTGCAGTCGGACACCGACCGCACGGGATTCGACACCGGTGCCTTCGCGAGCGCGGGACTGTTCGTGGCGGGCAACGCCGTCCTGCGGGCGGCCAACGCCGTGCGCGACCGCATCCTGGAGTTCGCCGCCGCGCACACGGGTGTCCACGTCGTGATGTGCTCGATGGACGACGAGCACGTCGTCTGCGGGGACGACCGCGTCCCCCTGGCCGAGCTCGTCGCCCTGGCCCGGGCCCGCGGCATCCGGTTCACCGCCGCCCGGAAGGCCTACGGGTCACCGCGCAGCGTCACCTCCAACACCCACGGGTTCCGCATCGCCGTCCACCGGGTGACGGGTGAGATCCGCATCCTCTACAGCGTCCACGCGGCCGACGCCGGCGTACTCATCAACCCCGAGCAGGTACGCGGCCAGGTGGAAGGGGGTGTCGCCCAGGGCATCGGATTCGCCCTGACGGAGAACTTCCGCATCGACGCGGACGGGGTCATGGTCAACCCGAACCTGCGCAACTACCGGATCCCCGCCTATGCCGACGTACCGCGCACCGACCTGCTCCTGGTGAGCTCCGCCGACTCCGTCGGGGCCATGCACTCGAAGGGCATGGCGGAGTGCTGCATCAACCCGGTGGCGCCCGCACTGGCGAACGCGCTCCGGGATGCCACGGGCGTCCGCTACCGCGAACTGCCCCTCACCCCGGAGCGGATCTACAGCCGGCTCGGTGAGAGCCAGTCGGCCCGGCCGGCCCCGAGACGATGACCACCGGACAGCAGGCGGAGGCCGCGGCCACGGTCATCATCGGCCACAAGGTCCGGCCCGGCATGGACCAGGAGTACGAAAAGTGGCAGGAGGGCGTCAACGCCGTCGCCTCACGGTACGCCGGGCACCTGGGCGCGGAGGTGACCCCGCCGACGGACCTGCAGCCCGACTGGGTCGTCGTCTACCGGTTCGACTCGGTGGCCCATCTGCAAGCGTGGATCAACGGCGCGACCCGGCAACGACTCCTCGACGTCGGCCGGAAGTTCTTCGACGGCCCCGGGACCCAGCAGGTGATCAGCGGCGGCACCCAGGCCACGGACCAGCTCGTGACCGTCGTGGTGACCCACCGGGTCCACCCGGACCATGTCGAGGACTTCCTCCGGTGGCAGCGCGCCATGAACGAGGAGGAGGGCAAGTTCCCGGGCTTCCGCGGCACGGAGCTCTTCCGCCCGATCGAGGGCCTTCAGGACGAATGGACCACGCTGTACCGGTACGACACCGCCGCACACCTC
Organism: Streptomyces katrae; assembly: GCF_000717655.1. Lineage (GTDB taxonomy): Bacteria > Actinomycetota > Actinomycetes > Streptomycetales > Streptomycetaceae > Streptomyces > Streptomyces katrae_B. Next base: position 12,495 of record NZ_JNZY01000015.1, on the reverse strand, counting down.
GAAGCCTGGCTGACGTCGCAGGAGCGGCGGCAGATGCTCGCCGAAGGGGAGAAGTTCAGCGACTTCAGACTGCGCACGATCGAGAACTCGTTCGGCAGCTGGTTCGCCTTCGAGGAGAACGGCAGGGAAGCGCCCCCACCCTCGGAGACGAAGACCGCCATAGCGGTCTGGGTGGGCCTCTACCCCACCGTCGTGCTGCTGGCGCTCGCCCTGTCCCCGCTGAAACTGCCGATCTGGCTCGGGCTGCTCGTGGGCAACCTGCTGTCGAGCATCGCCATGAGCTTCTTCACGATGCCCCACTACGTGAACCGGCTGCTGAAGCGGTGGCTGTGGCCCGCACCTGACGCACCGCCGCTGCGGACCAACCTCGTCGGCCTCGGCACCGTCGCGGCGGCGCTCGGTTTCTGGGCCGTCGTCTTCTACCTCGTGACGCGGCAGTTCTGGACCCTGCCCTGAACCGCTGCCGCGGCGGGGAAGGCGGGCCGGGAAGGAACCGGCCCGCCTTCCGCGTCACCGCGCTAGTCGGTGTACGTCTCGCCGCGCTCGGCCTTCTCGACCAGGGAGGCCGGCGGGGTGAAGCGCTCGCCGTACTGGGCGGCCAGCTCGCGGGAGCGGGCGACGAAGCCCGGCAGGCCGCCCTCATAGCCGTTGATGTACTGGATCACGCCGCCGGTCCAGGCCGGGAAGCCGATGCCCATGACGGAGCCGATGTTGGCGTCGGCGATCGAGGTCAGGACGCCCTCGTCGAGGCAGCGGACGGTGTCCAGGGCCTCGGAGAAGAGCATCCGCTCCTTCATGTCCTCGAACGGGATCTCCGCGTCCGGCTTGGCGAAGTGCTCGCGCAGGCCCGGCCAGATGCCGGCGCGCTTGCCGCTCTCGTCGTACTCGTAGAAGCCCGCCCCGCCGCTGCGGCCCGGGCGGCCGAACTCGTCGACCATCCGGTCGATGACCGTGTCCGCGGGGTGCGCGGTCCAGGTGCGGCCCTCGGCCTCGAAGGCCTTGCGGGTCTCGTTGCGGATCTTGCGCGGGAGGGTGAGGGTCAGCTCGTCCATCAGGGACAGCACCTTCGCCGGGTACCCTGCCTGGGCCGCGGCCTGCTCTACGGAGGCGGGCTCGACGCCCTCGCCGACCATCGCCACGCCCTCGTTGATGAACTGGCCGATGACGCGCGAGGTGAAGAAGCCGCGCGAGTCGTTGACGACGATCGGGGTCTTGTTGATCTGCCGTACGAGGTCGAAGGCGCGGGCGATCGCCTCGTCGCCGGTGCGCTCACCCTTGATGATCTCCACCAGCGGCATCTTGTCGACGGGCGAGAAGAAGTGCAGTCCGATGAAGTCCTCGGGCCGCGAAACCCCCTGCGCCAGGCCCGTGATGGGCAGCGTGGAGGTGTTGGAGCAGAGCAGCGCGTCGGGGGCGATGACGTCCTGGATCTCCTGGAACACCTTGTGCTTGAGGGAGGTGTCCTCGAAGACGGCCTCGATGACGGCGTCGCAGCCGGCCAGGTCGGCCGCATCGGCGGTCGGGGTGATCCGGGCGAGCAGCTCGGCGCGCTGGGCCTCGGTGCTGCGGCCGCGGGAGACGGCCTTGTCGAGCAGCTTCTCGGAGTACGCCTTGCCCTTCGCGGCGGCCTCGGCGGTGACGTCCTTCAGCACCACGTCGATGCCCGCGCGGGCGCAGGAGTACGCGATGCCCGCGCCCATCATGCCGGCGCCGAGGACGGCGACCTTGGTGACCTTGCGGGGCGCGATGCCCTGCGGGCGGCTGCGGCCGGCGTTGACGGCCTGGAGGTCGAAGAAGAACGCCTGGATCATGTTCTTGGCGGTCTGTCCGGTGACCAGCTCGGTGAAGTAGCGGGCCTCGATCGTCAGCGCGGTCTCGAAGTCCACCTGGGCGCCCTCGACGGCGCAGGCCAGGATGTTGCGCGGGGCCGGGTACGGGGCCCCGTTCAGCTGCTTCCTGAGGTTCGCGGGGAACGCCGGCAGGTTGGCGGCGAAGCGCGGGTTGGACGGCGTACCGCCCGGGATCTTGTAGCCGGGCTGGTCCCACGGCTGCTTCGACTCGGGGTTGGCGTCGATGAAGGCGCGGGCCTTGGCCAGCATCTCCTCGGGGGTGGCGGCCAGTTCGTGGACGAGGCCGTTGTCCAGGGCGCGCTGCGGGTTGTACTGGGTGCCCTGGAGCAGGACCTTGAGCAGCGCGTCGGCGATGCCCATCAGGCGCACGGTGCGGGTGACGCCGCCGCCGGCCGGGAGCAGGCCGAGGGTGACCTCGGGCAGGCCGATCTTGGAGCCCGGGGCGTCGAGGGCGACGCGGTGGTGGGAGGCGAGGCAGATCTCGTAACCGCCGCCGAGGGCCGCGCCGTTGATGGCGGCGACGACGGGCTTGCCGAGGGTCTCGATGCGGCGCAGCGAGCGCTTGATCTCGGTGCCGGTGTCGAAGGCGATCTGCGCGTCGGCGGGACGCAGCCGGATCATGTCCTTGAGGTCGCCGCCCGCGAAGAAGGTCTTCTTGGCGGAGGTGTAGATGATGCCGCGGATCGAGTCCTTCTCGGCCTCGGCGCGGTCGGCGATCGCCGCGATGGAGTCCTTGAAGGCCTGGTTCATCGTGTTGGCGGACTGGTTCGGGTCGTCGAGGGTCAGGGTGACGACGCCGGTCTCGTCCTGTTCCCAGCGGATCGTGGTGGACTCGCTCATTTTTCTCGCTGCTTCCGTGTCGGGGAGGAGGTCTGGGGGAGACAGGACGGGTTCAGAGACGCTCGACGATGGTGGCGACGCCCATGCCGCCGCCGACGCAGAGGGTGACGAGGCCGTAGCGCTTGTCCTGGCGCTCCAGTTCGTCGATGACGGTGCCGAGCAGCATGGCGCCGGTGGCGCCGAGCGGGTGGCCGAGCGCGATGGCGCCGCCGTTGACGTTGACCTTGTCGAGGGAGATGCCCATGTCCTTGACGAAACGGAGCACGACGCCGGCGAAGGCCTCGTTCATCTCGATCAGGTCGATGTCGTCGATGGTCAGGCCGGCCTTGGCGAGGGCCTTGCGGGTGGCCGGGGCGGGGCCGGTGAGCATGATGGTGGGCTCGGATCCGGAGACGGCGGCGGAGACGATCCGGGCGCGGGGCGCCAGGCCGGCCCGCTCGCCCGCCTCGCGGGTGCCGATGGCGACGAGCGAGGCGCCGTCGACGATGCCGGAGGAGTTGCCCGCGTGGTGGACGTGGTCGATCTTCTCGACCCAGTGGTACTTCTGCAGGGCGACGGCGTCGAAGCCGCCGAGGTCCCCGATGTCGGCGAAGGACGGCTTGAGCTTGGCCAGGGTGTCGGCGGTGGTGCCCGGGCGGACGAACTCCTCGTGGTCCAGGACGACCAGGCCGTTGCGGTCGGTCACCGGGACGACGGACTTCGCGAAGCGGCCCTCCTTGATGGCGGTGGCCGCGCGCTCCTGGGAGAGGGCGGCGTACTCGTCGACGTCGCGCCGGGAGAAGCCCTCGATGGTGGCGATCAGGTCGGCGCCGATGCCCTGCGGGACGAAGCCGGTGTCCCAGTTGGTCATCGGGTCGTTGAACCAGGCGCCGCCGTCGGAGGCCATCGGCACCCGGGACATGGACTCCACGCCACCCGCGAGGACCAGGTCCTCCCAACCGGAGCGGACCTTGGCGGCGGCCATGTTGACGGCCTCCAGGCCGGAGGCGCAGAAGCGGTTCTCCTGTACGCCGGCCACCGTGTCCGGGAGTCCTGCGGCGATGGCCGCGATCCGGGCGATGTCGGAGCCCTGGTCGCCGACCGGGCCGACGACGCCGAGGACGATGTCGTCGATGGTGGCCGGGTCCAGGCCGGGGTTGCGCTCGCGCAGGGCGTGGATGAGGCCGACGACCAGGTCGATCGGCTTGGTGCCGTGCAGGGCGCCGTTGGCCTTGCCGCGGCCGCGCGGGGTGCGGATCGCGTCGTATACGTAAGCTTCGGTGCTCACTGGTCAAGCCTTTCGGGGAGAGGTCCGTGCATTAGCCGAGGAGGGAGCGGCCGATGATCTCTTTCATGATCTCGGTCGTGCCGCCGTAGATGGTCTGGATGCGGCCGTCGGTGAAGGCCCGGGCGACCCGGTATTCGCTCATGTAGCCGTATCCGCCGTGCAGTTGCAGACACCGGTCGGCGACCCGCTTCTGGAGCTCGGTCGCCCACCACTTGGCCATCGAGGCGTGGACGTGGTCCAGCTCGCCGTTGGAGTGGTCGACTATGCAGCGGTCCAGGAAGGTGCGGGTGACGGCGCACTCGGTGGCCATCTCCGCGATCTCGAAGCGGATGTGCTGGAGCTTGGAGAGCGGCCGCCCGAAGGCTTCGCGCTCCTTCACGTACGCAGTGGTGATCTCCAGCAGGTGCTCGGCGGCGGCGATGCCGGCCATCGCGATGCCCATCCGCTCCTGCGCGAGGTTGGTCATCAGGTGGCCGAACGCGCCGTTGAGCTCGCCGAGCAGGTTCTCCTTGGGGACGCGTACGTCATGGAAGAACAGCTCGGCGGTGTCCTGCGCCTTCTGGCCGATCTTGTCGAGGTTGCGGCCGCGCTCGAAGCCCTCCATGCCGCGCTCGACCACCAGCAGCGACAGTCCGTGCGCCCCGCCCTCGGGGGTGGTCTTGGCGACCACGACCACCAGGTCGGCCAGGATGCCGTTGGAGATGAAGGTCTTGGAACCGTTGAGCACCCAGTGGTCGCCCCGGTCCTCGGCGCCGGTCCGGATCCCCTGCAGGTCGGAGCCCGCGCCGGGCTCGGTCATCGCGATCGCCGTGACCGTCTCGCCGGAGCAGAAGCCGGGCAGCCAGCGCCGCTTCTGCTCCTCCGTGGCCAGCGAGGTCAGGTACGGGCCGATGATGTCGTTGTGCAGTCCGATCGCGAGCCCCGCCGCCCCGGCCCGGGTGAACTCCTCGGCGATCACGGCCGCGTAGCGGAAGTCGGTGTTCCCACCGCCCCCGTACTCCTCCGGGACGGCCAGGCCCAGCAGGCCCTGCCGGCCGGCGGCCCGCCAGGCCTCACGGCTGACGATGCCGTCCTTCTCCCACTGCTCGTAGTGCGGCAGCACCTCCTTGGTGAGGAAGGTGCGGACCGTTTCGCGGAACGCCTCGTGGTCGGCGTCGAAGATGCGGCGTTGCATCGGGGCCCCCTAGAGCCAGCTCTTGACGGTTTCGATCAGCCGGGCCGGCTCGGCACCGACGGGTGTGACGTTGAGCATCGTGACGCCCGCCTCCCGGAAGGCCTCGACCCGCTCGCGTACGTAGCTCTCCGGCCCGCACAACGTCATGAGCTCGCAGAACTCGTCCGGGACGGCGGCCGCCGCATCGCGCTTGCGGCCGGAGAGGTAGAGCTCCTGGATCTTGCGGGCCTCCTCCTCGTAGCCGTAGGCGACGGCGAGGTCGTTGTAGAAGTTCTTGCCCACCGCGCCCATACCGCCGACGTACAGCGCGATCTGCGGGCGCGCCAGGTCCCGTACGGCGGCCGCGTCCTCGCCGATCGCGAGCAGCCCGCCCGCCACGGTCTGCAGCGGGCCGAGCTCCGGGGCGCGCAGGGCCGCGCCCCCGGCGAGGGCGCTCCCCCACACGGCGTGGGCCTTCTCCGGGATGAACAGGGTCGGCAGCCAGCCGTCGGCGATCTCGGCGGTCATCCGTACGTTCGCGGGGCCGAGCGAGGCGATGTACACGGGGATCGCGTCGCGGACCGGCCGGGTGAGGATCTTCAGCGGCTTGCCGTGCCGGCCGCCCTTCTCGGGCGGCAGCGGCATGTCGGTGATGCCGTGGTGGTCGATCGTCTCGCGGCGCCAGATCCGCCGGCACAGCTCGACGGTCTCGCGGGTCCGGCCGAGCGGCTTGTCGTACGGCTTGCCGTGCCAGCCCTCGACGACCTGCGGGCCGGAGGCGCCGAGGCCCAGCAGCGCCCGGCCGCCCGACATGGCGTCGAGCCCCGCCGCCGTCTGGGCGACGAGGGCGGGGGTGCGGGAGTAGACGTTCAGGATGGCGGAGCCGATCTTCATCCGCTCGGTGCGGGCCGCCAGATAGCCCATGATCGTCGGGGAGTCGAAGCCCCAGGCCTCGGCGACCCACACGGCGTCGAGCCCGGCCGCCTCCAGCGCCGCCGCCTCATCGGCTGCCCGGCGCGGGTCCCCGGAGTAGTCGAGCATCATGGAGAGTTCCATCAGGCGCCCTCGTCCTTCGCGGTCAGGCCCGGCACGTCCCAGTCGCGGGCCACGGATTCGGTGTCGGCCCCCGGCTGCGCCGGGCCCGAGGCCACCTCGACCGGCGTTGCCGAGAACCGGGGCGCGGGGGCGGGCTGGGTGATCCCGCCGAAGTCCGTGAAGGTGGCGCGGGCGGCGAGGTGCGGGTGCTGCGGGGCCTCGCGCAGGGACAGTACGGGCGCGACGCAGGCGTCGGATCCCTCGAAGACGGCCGTCCACTCTTCCCGCGTACGGGACTTGAAGCGGGCGGCGACGGTCTCGCGGAGCTCGGCCCAGCGGGCCATGTCCTTGCGGGCCGGGGCCCCGTCCTCGATGCCGAGCAGTTCCACGAAGGTGTCGTAGAACTGCTGCTCGAGCGCGCCGACCGCCATGTACTGGCCGTCGGAGGTCTCGTACGTGCCGTAGAAGGGGCACCCGCCGTCGAGGAGGTTGGCCCCGCGCCGGTCCTGCCAGCCGCCGGCCGCCATCATCCCGTGGATCATGGCGGTGAGGTGGGCGGTGCCGTCGACGATGGCCGCGTCCACGACCTGACCGGTGCCGCCCGGGGTGCGGGCGTGCTGCAGGGCCGCGAGGACCCCGATGACGAGGTAGAGCGAGCCGCCCGCGTAGTCCCCGACGAGGTTGGCGGGGACGGCAGGGGGCTCGCCCGGGTTCCCGATCATGCCGAGGGCGCCGGTGACGGCGATGTACGCGATGTCGTGCCCGGCGGTGTGCGCGAGCGGGCCGTCCTGGCCCCAGCCGGTCATCCGGCCGTAGACGAGCTTCGGATTGCGGGCGTGGCAGTCGGCGGGGCCGACGCCGAGCCGCTCGGCGACCCCGGGGCGGAAGCCCTCGATGAGCACGTCGGCCCGCTCGACCAGGTCCAGCACGCGGGCGGGGCCCCCGGCGGACTTCAGGTCGACCAGGACGGACCGCTTGCCGCGGTTGGTGATGTCGTACGCGGGGTTGACCGCGAGCCCGCCGCCGCCGGGACGGTCCACCCGCACGACGTCGGCACCGAGATCGGCGAGGAGCATGGCGGCGAACGGGCCGGGGCCGATGCCCGCCAGTTCGACGACCCGCACGCCCGCGAGCGGGCCGTTGCCGGGCACGTTCCCTGTCACTGCCATCGAGCCCCCAGCATCCCTGGCGCCACTGCCGCCACTGCCGCCAACTGTGTGACACAACTGATGTAACACCGGTGATGCTAGGAACGCGTTCCACTCAGCACAAGAGCAAGCGCTTAGCCGGTTGACTCGTTTCGCGCGTCGAGCTCCTTCAGATGCCGCTTCAGGGCGACCGTCCGGTAGCTCTCCTCCACCCATTCGCACAGCACCTCGAGCGACGGCGCCCCCTTCTCCCCCAGCGGCAGGGAGACCCAGCCCGCCTTCCCCAGCCCGTACCCGGTCGGCTCCGCCCCGGGCGCGGTCATGGCGTGTCCGTGCAGCGCCTCGTCCTTGAGCTTCACGGAGAGCCCGGGCGGCTGCGGACCGTCCGCGTTGCCCAGGAAGACGAAGATCTTCTTGTTGACCTTCACCACACAGTCCTCCGGACCCCAAGGAAACTCCTCCACGGCCTCCGGCAGCCCGCGGGCAAACTCCCGCACCGCCACCCACTTGCGCACCGCAGTCTTCATCGACGCCTCCCGTCACCGCAGCCGCCCGCTCGCACGGACACTCGGCCCTCACGCTAGCGCCGCCCCCCGGCACGGACCGGGAAGTGGACCACGGCCTTCGCGCAGGCGCTACGGACCCCCCGTCGGCGCCATCGGTTACCGGAACCGGAATGACGACGACATCAGCCCCGCCGTCGGCCTTTTCGGGGCCTACCCGGACAACTGGCCGGAGAACACAAAACGCCTGATCACGGCGGCCAAATGCGCCTTCCGTGCCGCTTTCGAGACGCTTGCCGCAGGCGCGAGAAGACGAGGGCGGGGGGCGTTAAGCGGAAGCTCAAGAGCTATGTAATCTGAGCGAGCTTTCAGCCCTGGCCAAGGGCTCACGGAACATAGGGGGCTCGGTGTCCTACCGCCGACTCGCAGCATCCGCCGCCGTCTTCGCGGCCGGCATTTCTCTCATACCGGGCATGGCCCACGCCGCCGGCACCGACTCCGGCGACACCCAGGGCATCAGCAAGCCCGACCTGGCGCAGGCCGGCCTGCAGAACACCGCCAAGTTCTCCAGCCCGGCCGACCGGTCGATCCGGCAGAGCGCCCCGATGCCAGCGAGCAAGCTCGCGGCCGCTCCCATGGCGGAGACCGCCGACGCCGCCAACCCGACCCTCGCGGTCGGCCTGGACGCGTTCGCCACCTCCGCGCACGCGATCGAGCTGGACAGCTCCGTCACCAGCGCCGCCACGCCGCTCGACATCACCATCGCCTGGGGCGACGGGGCCACCACCACCGCCTCGGCCTCCGGCACCCAGCTCGTGACCTCCGAACACACCTACGCGGAGCTCGGCACCTACACCGTCAAGGTCACCGTGACGGACAAGGCAGCCAACACCTCGGTCACCAACGAGGTGGCGTTCACGACCGCGGGCTCGGACTACACCCCGTACGGCCCGACCCGTCTGCTGGACACCCGCAACGGCACCGGCGCCGCGAAGGCCGCCAAGGTCGCCCCGTACACCTCCGCCCATCTTAAGATCGGCGGGAACGGCTCCATCCCCGCCGGCGTCACCGCGGTGGTCCTCAACGTCACCGTCACCGGCACCACGAGCGGCGGCCACGTCACCGCCTTCGCCGACGGCGACGAGAAGCCGAGCACCTCGAACGTCAACTTCGTCCCCGGCCAGACGGTCCCGAACCTGGTCATCGTGCCGGTCGGCGAGAACGGCTACGTCAACCTGTACAACGGCGGCTGGGAGCCGGTCGACCTCATCGCCGACGTCACCGGCTACTTCACGCAGACCGCCTCCAGCGGCTACACCCCGCTGGCGCCGCAGCGCTTCGTCGACACCCGCACCGGCACCGGCACCGCCAAGGGCCAGCTCGCCGGATACGGGTCCTTCGGCACCCAGATCACCGGCCTGGGCAAGGTGCCGGCCTCCGGCGTCACCGCCGTGGCGCTCAACGTGACCGTCACCAACCCGCGCAGCGACGGCCACCTGACCGTCTACCCGAGCGGCCAGCAGGCCCCGACCGCGTCCAACGTGAACTTCACGACCGGTCAGACCATCGCCAACTCGGTGATCGTCCCGGTCGGCCCCGACGGCAGGATCAACGTCCGCAACGGCGGCTGGAACCCGGCCGACGTCATCGTCGACGTCGTCGGCTACTACAGCCCGCAGAGCAAGGGCTCCTACCTGCCCTTCGCTCCGGAGCGGATGATCGACACCCGCGACCCCCAGGACCCCGTCCACGGCCCCCTGGCCGGCCGCGACTACATCTACACGGCCATGTCCGACCCCGGTTCCGGCGTCACCGGCTTCGTGCTGAACGCCACGGTGACCAACACCAGGGACAGCGGCTTCCTCGCCGTCGCCCCGGACCCGAACACCCTGGACGAGTACGACAACAACGCGGCGGGCCCGCCGCCCGCGCCCACCTCCTCGACCCTGAACTGGACGACCGGCAAGACCGTCCCGAACCTGGTCCAGGCGAGCACCGGGGGCACTGGCGTCGTCGACTTCTGGAACCAGAGCGACGGCGACATCGACCTCATCGTCGACGTCTTCGGTATGTACCAGGACAACTGACCCAGCGTTCGTGCGCCGGGTGCAGCGCCCCGGGAACGGCCGTCCAGGCCGCCCCGGGGCATTGTTCTTCTTACGGTCGCCGCGCGCTAGCCTCAGCCACCGACACGAGCGGGGAACGGAGAGGAGCCGTGATGAACGAAGTGGTTCGGCAGCCCGACGAGGCCGCCGGGAGTGAGCGCCGGCGCGACCGGGCCTATGACGTGGTGCTCTTCGGTGCGACCGGGTTCGTCGGGGCCCTGACCGCCGAGTACCTGGCCGCGCACGCCCCCGCCGGCTGCCGGTGGGCCCTCGCGGGCCGCGATCTCGGCAAGCTGGAGCGGCTGCGCGAGCGGCTGACCGCGCTCGACCCGGGGTGCGCGTCGCTGCCGCTGCTGCGCGCGGACGCCGGGGACGCACGGGCCGTACGCGAACTGGCCGCCTCCACGCGGGTCCTGGCCACGACGGTCGGACCGTACGTCCTGTACGGGGCGGAGCTGGTCGCCGCCTGCGCCGCGGCGGGCACGGACTACGTGGACCTCACCGGCGAGCCGGAGTTCGTGGACCGGACGTACGTCGAGCACGACGCCCGGGCCCGGGAGACCGGTGCGCGGCTGGTGCACGCCTGCGGCTTCGACTCGATCCCGGCCGACCTCGGCGCGTACTTCACGGTGGGACAGCTCCCGGAGGGCGTGCCGCTGCGGGTGGACGGGTTCATGCGGTCCAACGCGGTCTTCTCCGGCGGGACCCTGGCCTCGGCGCTCACCGTGATGGGCCGCGGGCCGCAGACCCTGGCCGCGGCGCACCAGCGTCGGCTGCACGAGCCCCGGCTGCTGGAACGGCGCGTACGGGGGCCCCTGGGCGCCCCGCGGTTCAGCCGGGAGACCGGGGCGTGGGCGCTGCCGCTGCCGACCCTGGACCCCCGGATCGTGACCCGCTCGGCGGCCGCGCTGGAGCGGTACGGGCCGGACTTCCGCTACCGGCAGTACGCCTCGGTGAAGCACCTCCCGGTCGCCGTGGGCGGTACGGCGGCGATCGGCGCGACGGCGGCCCTGGCGCAGCTCCCGGCGGCGCGGCGGTGGCTGATGAGCCGCTGGGAGCCGGGCCGCGGCCCGGACGCGGAGCGCCGGGCGCGCAGCTGGTTCACGGTCCGCTTCGTGGGCGAGGGCGGCGGCCGCCGCGTGTTCACCGAGGTATCGGGCGGCGACCCGGGCTACGGCGAGACCGCCAAGATGCTGGCGGAGTCGGCGCTGTGCCTCGCGTACGACGCCCTGCCCGAACGGGCCGGCCAGCTCACCACGGCGGTGGCGATGGGCGACGCCCTGCTGGACCGGCTCCAGAAGGCGGGGATCCGGTTCCGGGTGGCCGCGGTGCGCTGATCCGGCCGGGGGCGGGGCGAGGTCGGGGTGGTGTCGGGGGTCAGGCGGCTTCGCGCAGGGCCCGTCGGCAGAGGGAGTCGGCGTGGCGGGTGGACTCCGGGATCCGGAAGCGGGGGCTCAACGCGAGGGCGTGGGCACAGGCGTTGTCCAGCGAGACCCGGTGGCCGACGGAAACGTACACCGGCTTGATCCGGTCCTGCGTACGCAGCGCCCGCCCGACGACGGCGCCGTCGGCCGCGAGCAGCGGCGCGGCGTCGCCGCGCAGGGCGCCCGGCTCCTCGTAGGTGAAGGTGAACGGGTTTTTCGCGACGCCCATGCTCGGCAGCCCGGTGACCACCCCGAGGTGGCAGGCGAGGCCGAAGCCGCGGGGGTGGGCGAGCCCGTAGCCGTCGCAGACGACGAGGTCGGGGGCGGCGGTGAGGGCGTCCAGCGCGGCCAGCACGGTGGGCAGCTCCCGGAAGGCGAGGAGCCCGGGCACGTAGGGGAAGCTGACGTGCCCGACGGCGGTCGCCTCCTCGACGACCTCGAGGGTGGCGGCGTCGAGGACGACGGCCGCAGCGGCGACCAGGTCGCGCTCGTCGTCGTAGGCGACGTCCACGCCTGCGACGAGCCCGCGTCCGGGCAGCGGGCCGGGCTCGTCGAGCACGACGTGATGGCGGAGTTCGTCTTGTATCGCCCGGGCCTCGGCCTCGTCGGCGGGGGTATTCACGCTCGTCATGATGGTGCGAGAGTAGCCTGGCGATCATGTTCGTCATGGAGCTCACCTACACCGCACCCGTCGAAGCCGTCGAGGAGGAGATGGACGCGCACATCGCCTGGCTGGACGGTTACTACGCATCGGGCGTCTTCCTCGCCTCGGGCCGCAAGGTCCCGCGCGACGGCGGCATCATCCTGGCAGCCGGGGTCTCCCGCGCGGAGATCGAACGCATCGCGGCAGAGGACCCCTTCACGCTGGCCGGCGTCTGCGAGTACAGCATCACGGAGTTCATCGCGACGAAGACGTCGGGGGATCTGGCGGGGGTTCGGGAGACGGTGGTTTAGGGGGGCGGCGCCTGGTCGGCGTCATAGGGCCGATCGGGAGCGAGGTCCGGCGGGATCTGCGTGCTCGGCATCCGGAGAGTGGATCGGGGGGCGGGGGGCGGGGTCTGTGTACTCGGCGTCGGAGGTGTGTCCGGGGGTGTCCCGTCAGTCCACTGTCCTTCCGTGTCGTGCCGGGCCGTCAAGGGCGCTCCTCCTTCGTCGTCGCGTCGCTTCGCG
>NZ_JNZY01000014.1 GCF_000717655.1 Streptomyces katrae | reverse complement strand
GGGTGCGGGTGGGGTGGGTGGGGTGCGGGCGGGGGGCTGACCTGGGCGTACGGGCCCCCGCGGCCGCGGGCCCGAGGCCGCCCGTGCGGGCCCGTCAGCCCGCGGCCGCCGGGGCGCGCAGCAGCAGGTTGGCGGTGCCGGCCGGGACCCCGGCGAGGTGGTCCGGTACGGCGCCCCGCACCAGCGCGGCGGACACCTCGGCGGGGGTCTTGGCCGTACCGCCCGCGGCGAGGCCGTCCGCGAGGATCAGCGCGGCGACGCCGGCCGCGTGCGGGGCCGCCATGGAGGTGCCGGAGGCGCGGGCGAGGGCGGTGGTCGAGCCCTTCCAGGCCGAGGTGACGGACACGCCCGGCGCGGCGAGGTCCACGCAGCGGCCGTAACTGGAGAACGGGGCCCACTGGTCCGCGGCGTCGGCCGCGCCGACCGTGACCGCCGCGGGGACGGCGGCGGGGGATCCGGTGCAGGCGTCGTCGGCCGAATTGCCGGCGGCGACGGTGAAGGTGATCCCGGCGGCGACGGCCCGCGTCACCGCCGCGTCCAGGGAGTGGCTTCGGGTGCCGCCCATGCTCATGTTGGCCACGGCGGGGGTGCCGGGAGCCTTGGCGGCGTCCTTCACCATCCACTCCAGGCCGCCCAGGATCGACGTCAGGGCCGCGGACCCCTTGCAGTTGGCGACCTTGACGCCGACGAGGGAGACCCCCTTCGCGACGCCGTACGTCGCCCCGCCCAGGGTGCCGGCGACGTGCGTCCCGTGGCCGTTGCAGTCGCTGGAACTCTCCAGGAACACCCCGTTGTAGCCGGCCCGGGCCCGGCCCCCGAACTCCTGGTGGCCGGTGTTGATCCCGGTGTCCACCACGTACGCGGTCACGCCCCGCGCGGTGGTCGCGTACGAGTACGAGCCGTCGAGCGGGAGATCGCGCTGGTCGATCCGGTCCAGGGGCCAGGGCGCCGGGTTCTGCGCGTCGCTGATCCGGAATTCGGCGTCCGGCTCCACCGAGGCCACCCGGGGGTCGGCGGCGAGCGCGGCGGCGCGGGCGGCGGTGGTGCGGACGGCGAAGCCGCTGAGGACGGTGTCGTAGACCGCCCCCACCTGGTCCCCGGCGCCGGCGGCCTCGGCGGCCAGGGCGCGGGTAGGGGCGCGGGAGGCGGTGTCCTTGAGGACCACGACGTACGGGGCGGTGGCGGTTGCGGCGCGGCCGGCGGCGGATGCGGGGGGCGGCGGCAGGGCGGTGGCCGCCGCCAGCAGGGCGGCGGCCGGGAGCAGCGCGGTGAGTGCGGTCATGCGGCCGATGCTCGGCGAGGTGCGGGCCGGGCGCGCGGAGGGTGCGCCGACTGGGCGCACGACACGCCGCCGGACGGATGAGGCCGCACCCGGCGGATCACGGCCGCGCCGAGCCGGCCGGACGCCCCGACGGCGACGACCTCGGTCGCCTCCTCCGGGCGCAGCCGGCCGGGCGGATCCGGAACCGACATCCCTTAGCCGGCGAGGGGCCAGCCGCGCATGGCGAAGACGCCCTCGTCGCGGGAGCCGGCGGAGGCGTAGGTGGCGAGGGCGGCCTCGTTGTCGGTGTCGACTCCCACCCACATGCCGTAGCAGCCGCGCGCCTTGGCCTCGTCGGCGAGGGCCTCGGTCAGGGCGCGGCCGATGCCGCGGCGCCGGTAGCCCTCGTCGACGGAGAGCTCGTACAGGCACATCTCGGTGCCCTTGTCGGGGTGGCTCATCTCGACCCCGGAGACCATGCCGGCGGGGATGTCGTCGACGTAGGCGATCAGCATCAGGTGTCCCGGCGCGGAGAGGAAGCGCTCGGACCAGTCGAGTCGGGCGGGGCCGTCGAAAAGCCCCTCCGCGGCCTGGAGTTCGGCGACGGTGCGGGCAGGGCGGATGTCCATGGCGGTCACCAGATTTCTCCCGTGAAGCCCCGGGCTCCAGCCTGGGGAGATTTCAATAATGGGCGCATGGCGGGCGGAGACCTTGATTTCCCGACGGCGTGGCGAACCCTTCCGGCGGCGGTGCGCTCGACCGCGGCTGCCCGTGCGGGCCGTACCTCCGGACGGTTTCCCGCTGCGCGCGCCGGCTGGCGGGCGGGGGATCCCGGCGGGCGGGTGGAGTTGCCGGGGCCGGGCGGTGGGTCAGGTGCGGAGGGCGAGGGCTGCCGCGTAGGCCGGCGGGGACGGGAGGTCCGTCACCTGCCAGCCGGGGACGGGCGCCGGGTCGGGGCCCGAGCCGACGTACGGGTCGGCCAGACCCAGGGCCAGGCCGGTCCCGGTGCCCTTGAAGTAGGCCTCCTTGCGCGCCCACAGGCGGGCCAGTGCCTCCGGCCGCTCCGCCACGGGCAGTGCGGAGAGCTCCGCGGTCTCCGCCGGATGCAGGCTGGGCAGGACGTCCGCCACCGCCGCTGCACTCGGGGTCGCCTCCACGTCGATCCCGACGGGCACCCCCGCGAACGCGAGGTACGCCAGGTCGTCACTGTGCGAGAGCGAGAACTGCACCGCGCCTCCCGCCACCGCCGGCCGCCCGTGCGGGCCGTCGCAGCACGGGCAGTCCTCCCGGACCAGGGCGACGTCCTGCGGGGCCAGCCCGAGGTAGCCGCCGAGCAGCACCCGCAGCCCGACGTGGGAGGCGAGGTAGCGGTGCCGGTCCTCTGCCCGCAGCAGCCGCCCGGCCCGGTCCCGCTCGTTCGCGTCCAGGATCGCCGTGGCCCCGTCGATGCGGTGGCCGCCGACCACGTCGAGGGTGGTGTCCAGGGACCACACCGTCACGGCCGTCCCCGTCGGGACCTCGCCGGTCCGCTGCGGGTCCGCGCCGAGGCGGTTCACGTACGTACTCACCCGATGAGGGTAGACCAGGCGTTCGAGGCGGCCCTGGTTAACCTCTTCCTCTCGCCGGTCAGTTGATCAGCCGATCAAGGGAGCTCCAGATGAGAAGTGCCGCCGTCACGCCGGAAGATGACCTCATCCGCTGGGTCGAGCTGCCCGGGGAGGAACCCGCCCGGGTGTACGTGCACGGGCTGGGATCGACCTCGCCCGCCTACTTCGCCGCGAGCGCCGTGCACCCGCTCCTCGCGGGCCGCCGCTCGCTGCTGGTCGACCTGCTGGGGCACGGACACAGCGACCGGCCCGAGGGTTTCCCGTACACCCTCGAGGCGCACGCCGACACCCTGGCGGCCGCCCTGGATGCGGCCGGTGCGACCGGGGTCGAACTGATCGCCCACAGCATGGGCGGCGCCGTGGCCATCGTGCTCGCCCACCGGCACCCCCGCCTGGTCTCCCGGCTGGTGCTGGTCGACGCCAACCTGGACCCGGTGCCGGTCGTCCCGCGCACCGCCGGCAGCAGCGGGATCGCCTCCTACACCGAGGAGGAGTTCCTGGCCGGCGGCTGGGCCGAGGTGCGCGACCGGGTCGGCGCGCACTGGTGGTCCACCATGCGCCTGGCGGACCGTACGGCCCTGCACCGCACCGCCGTACACCTCGCGGCCGGCACGACGCCGACCATGCGCGAGCTGCTGCTCGAGCTGAAGATCCCGCGCACCTACCTGCTGCCGGCGGCCGACGGGGCCCTCGCCGGGGCCGACGCCCTGGAGGCCGCCGGGGTGTCCGTGGTCCCCGTTCCGGACTGCGGCCACAACATCATGCTCGACAACCCGGAGGCCTTCGCCCGGGCCACCGCCGCCGCACTCGAACGCGAGAACTAGCCGCGGCTGCGTGCGTGGGCCGTCGCCGGGGAGCCGTCCTGCGTCTTCGCCCCCGGCGAAGGGGTCCCGTCGGTCCAGGCGTAGACCCGCTTGCCGCGCACGGCGACCTGGTACTGGTAGAAGTCCCTGCACTCGGGCCGCTCCTCGGCCCGGGTGCCGTGCGGCCACCACTTGGCGCTCAGCTTCCGCCCGCCCTGGTCGTTCGGCGTGCCCGCGGCGCATTGCGGGCCGTCCAGCGGGGTCGCTCCGAGCGTGAAGCGGATCAGCCTGGCCTCGCCGGTGCTGCGCACGCGTATGCGTATGTCGGTGGCGTCCTCGGGCACCCAGGACGGCAGCGCGAAGGCCTTCCCGTCGCGGGTGGGCGCATCGGCGGCGGTCGCGAAGTGCTTGCTCTTCTCCTTGAAGACCCGGTCGTTGATGGAGTCGGTCAACGGGTTGGGCGGGAGGTTGGGCAGCGCGAAGGCGGCGGTGGCGACGACTCCCACGGTGGCGGCGGCGATGACGAGGGGACGGCGGTTCATGCGATCCAGTCTCGGCCGCGGCGCTCCCGTGCGCGTCCCTCCCCAGGACGAACCCGATGTCTGCCGGAAGTCTGATACCGCGTCCTACCTGAGAGCTGCCCCGGTCAGCCCAGGAGCCTTCACTGACCCCCCGTCATGCCGACACCACGGCTCGGCTAGCGGCGTTATAGCGGCGTTAAGGGGCGGCGATAGGACGTGCCCCGAAGGTGGGACCCGACGCCGTACCGGGGGTTACCCCCGGGCGGCCCCACCCCCGTCCCGGAGGAATGCCATGCGCCGTCGTCCCGCTCCTCTCCTCGCATCGGTGGCCGTGGCCGCCGTACTCGTCGTCGCGACCCCCGCGTCGGCCGTCCCGGCCGACAAGCCGCAGGTCCTCGGTACGTGGACACAGACCAGCGCCACCAGCTACAACGCCTGGGCCGCGGCGCGCGGCAACCAGGGCAATTGGGCGGCGTACGGCTTCGACTGGTCGACGGACTACTGCACGACCTCGCCCGACAACCCGTTCGGGTTCCCCTTCCAGATGTCGTGCGCCCGCCACGACTTCGGCTACCGCAACTACAAGGCCACAGGTGCATTGCCGGCCAGCAAGTCCCGCCTGGACGATGCCCTCTACGCGGACCTGAAGCGGGTCTGCTCGGCCTACTCGGGTGTGAAGAAGGGATCCTGCGACAGCACCGCGTGGACCTACTACCAGGCCGTCAAGGCCTTCGGCGTCGCCCCGCAGGACGTGCCGCAGGACGTGCCGCAGGACGTGCCCGCCGCCTGAGCCGTCCCGTGATCGGCCCGGTTCTCCTTTGCCCTCCGGTCCCGCCCGCACCCCCGTCGGGCGGGACCGGCCGGGTTCTGCGCTCCCTCGTGCGCCCCCTCACGGGGACGCGCGCTCCGGGGGCCGAGAGGGGCGACCTCGTACGGGAACGCCTGACCAAGGCCGCCTGTGGAAGGAGGCCCGGGACCGCCTGCGCCGGCCGGGCGGCCCTCTCTCGGGCGGTCAGCGCGCGCCCGTGCATCACCCGCTCCCTTGCGCTGCGCCCGCAGATCCTGCTGATGGACGAGCCCTGGCCGGCGCTGGACCCGACCTCCACGTGCCGTATCGAGGAGACGATCCGGGAATTGGCCGACGAGGTCACCATCGTCATCGCCCTCGTCGAACACGGCCCCACCGAAGCCGTGTTCCCCACCCGACGGACCCCCGCACGGAGGACTACGTCCAGGGCCCCTTCGGCTGACCCACCCGCGCAACCCGCAGGTCGACGAGGTAATGCTCTCGAACCGTCCCCTCCGGGAACAGCCGGAACAAATGCTCCCTCTCCCCGTCCAGGAACTCGTCGGTCCCGGGCCGTCCGATCAGAAAGAGGGAATGCGTGCCCAGCTTGGCGAGGTGGACATCGATGGGGACCCGGCGGGACCAGCGCAGCACCCGGGTGGTGAACTCCAAGCCGCCCTGCGACCGCGGACGTTCGTTGATGTACCAACCGGGACCGAACCTCTCCTCGATCCGCGCCTGCTGGTCGGCGATCCACCCGACGCCGACGTCCGGGTCGTTCGACCAGACGGCCAGCGCCCCGCCGGGCCGCAGCACGCGCAGGGCTTCGGGCCCGGACCGGGCCGGGTCGGTCCAGTGCCAGGACTGCGCGTACGTAAGGAGGTCCAGGGACCCGGACACGAACGGCAGCCGATCCCCCTCCCCCCGCACGAGCGGAATGCGCGGGTGACGCCGCCGGAACTCCGCGGCCATCCCCGCCCCCGGCTCGACGCCGACCACCCGAGCCCCGCGGCCGTACAACACCTCAGTCGCGATCCCGGTCCCGGCCCCGACATCGGCAACCCGCGCCCCACCCAGCGCAACCCCGGAAACCTCCTCCAAGGCATCGAACAGCCCATCCGGATACGAGGGCCGGTGATCCCCGTACCGCCGGGCAGCCACCCCGAACGACCGCGCCCGCTCAACAGATCCGTCCGCCATCCGGCCACCCTCCCGCACCACCGCCCTCCCACACCAGGGCGCACTGGAGCCGTGGCCGGCCCCGTCTTCTTCGGCCTCCCGCAAGATCAACGCCCTACGCACCCGATCCCCCCACTGCCCAACCCGCGGCAAGAGGGCCAGCCAGCCGCGCGCTGACGCCGGAGGAAGTGGCGTCGCCCCTCGGGAAGCGGGTGTACGACTTGCGCCATACCTGTCTGACTAATTGGCTGAACGACGGCGTGCCGCCGGCGTAGGTGGCCGACTGGCCGGGTAACGGTGTCCCGGTCCTGCTGGCCGTTTATGCACGGTGTGTCAGCGGGCAGCTCGCCGATCTCGAGCGACGGATCGAGAGCGGGGGAGACCTCCCCGAGGTGCCGGAGGACGGCTGAGGGCCGCGGAGAACTTCACCGCGTATTCTCCGTGGCCACTCGCAAGAACCCGGTGACAGCCGGACAGCCCCGGACTCCGGGCAGGGGGTTCCGGGGCTTGCGGCAGTGCTGTCGGCGTCACGTTGGGGTGCCTCTGACCAGCAGAAAGGCCCTCCGAGAGGAGGGCCTGAGGGTGGGACGTGGAGAGTGCCCCCGGCAGGACTCGAACCTGCGGCCAAGTGCTTAGAAGGCACCTGCTCTATCCACTGAGCTACGGGGGCCGGAAGGTGGCCGTGGTGGCCTGGAGCCCCAAGGTGGGGGTGGGACTGCTGTCCGGACCGGGTCAAGGATAGGGCTCCGGCCGCCTTGTCCCGGTTGCTTCACCCGCGTGCCACGATGTGGAGGTTCGGTGAAGCGGTCCCGATAATCGCAGGCAGGTGCGATTCGCGCACCGCTTTTGCGCCGCGGCGGGCCTGGTGTTGTGCACTCGTTATGCCTGCGCCCCACTCGTCCGCTGTGTCCAAAAGGTCCCACTGGAGTCGCGGTCGGCGCGCAGAGGGCGTATAAGCTTCAAAAATGGTCCCAAATTGGGCATTCTTCGCATGTGGTGACCTTGGATGTTCGGCCTCAGCTGCTCGATGCCCTGTCCGCCCTGCGCGACCGGGTCGCGTCCGTGCGTCTGCCGCTGCCCCTGCCCGGCGCCCCGCGCGCCCGCCAGACCAGAGCCGAGCTGCTCGCGCAGCTCGACGACTACCTCGTACCCCGGCTGAAGGCGCCCGAGGCGCCGCTGCTCGCCGTCGTCGGCGGGTCCACCGGGGCCGGTAAGTCCACTCTCGTCAACTCCCTCGTGGGGCGCCAAGTGAGTGAAGCCGGCGTGCTCCGGCCCACGACACGCACCCCCGTACTCGTCTGCCATCCGGATGACCATCACTGGTTCGCCGGAATGCGGGTCCTGCCCGACCTGATGCGGGTCTGGGCCCCGCCCGGCGAGGACGACCCCCTCCCCGGCCCGCACCGCGGCTCCCCCCGCGGATTCGGGAACACCGCCGCCACCCGCGAGCTGCGGATCGAGACCGTCGCCGGTCTGCCGCGCGGGCTCGCCCTCCTCGACGCCCCCGACATCGACTCCCTCGTCGTCGAGAACCGGACACTCGCCGCCGAGCTCATCTGCGCCGCCGACGTCTGGGTCATGGTCACCACCGCCTCGCGGTACGCCGACGCCGTGCCCTGGCACCTGCTGCGCACCGCCAAGCAGTACAAGGCCACCCTGATCATCGTCCTCGACCGGGTCCCGCACCAGGTGCTCACCGAGGTCTCGCGGCAGTACGGGGCCCTGCTCACCCGGGCCGGCCTGGGCGACGTCCCGCGGTTCACGGTGCCCGAGCTGCCCGAATCGGCCGGCGAGGGCGGGCTGCTGCCGGCCAGCGCCGTCGCCCCGCTCTTCGCGTGGCTCGCCCACCACGCCCAGGACCCCGCCGCCCGGCAGTACGCCGTCGGGCGCACCGCGCTCGGCGCGCTGGACTCCCTCGGGCGCCGGATGCCGGAGCTGGCATCCGCCGTCGCCGCCCAGTACGCCGCCTCCGTACGGCTGACCTCGGCCGTGGAGGACGCGTACCGCAGGGAGGGCAAGCGGGTCCGCAACCGGCTCGACCAGGGCGCCGTACTGGCCGGGGACGCGCTGACCCGGTGGCGCGGCTACCCCCTCGACACCACCGCCGACGAACTGCTCGACTCGCTCGCCGAGTCGCTCGCCGCGCTGCTCCAGTGCGCGGTGGCCGCCGCCGACGAGCGGATCGCCCAGGCCTGGCGGCGCGAGCCGGCCGCCGGGGCGGTGCAGCTGCCCGGACCCGACCGGGAGGCGTCGGAACGTATCGGCATGGCCGTACGGCGTTGGCGGCGCGTACTGGAGGAACTCGCCGAGGACGAGGTCTCCCGGCTCGACAAGCAGCCCGCGCCCGATCCCGACGGGATCGCCGCCCTGCTCGTCGCGGCCCTCCTCGGCGGCAAGCGGGCCCGGCCCGCCGGGGAGAAGCTCGCCGAGCGGATCGGCGTACAGGCCGCCGTACGGCTGCGCGACCGGGGCGGCGAACTGGTCGCGCAGCACCTGGAGCAGGTGCTGCGAGCCGAACGGGACCGTCGGCTGGCCCCGCTGGAGGCGCTCGAAGTGACGCCGGAACCGCAGGCCGAGCTGATCGCCGCGCTGTCCCTACTGCAGAAGGAGAGGTGACGCGGTGACCGCCTTGACCGACCGCACCGACGACCGCTGGGACGACGGATTCATCGCACGCTCGCGCCGCGTCGGCGGGATCGACGTGGACCTGGACACCGACGACGGGGACGAGGGCGACGACGCGCTCGTCCGTGCCGTCTCCGGCGCCGGCAGCGACGGGGGCAAGGCGCCCTCGCCGCCGCTCAGCCCCGAGGGACAGGCGCTGCGCACGCGCCTCGAGGCGCTGCGCCAGCTGGTCGGGCTCTCACGGACCCGGCTCGACGGAAAGACCCTCGCCGAGGCCGGCCGGGTGCTCGACGAGGCGGCCGCACGGCGCGGGCTGTCGCCGCAGCACACGGTCGTCGCGATCGCCGGAGCCACCGGAAGCGGCAAGTCCACGCTCTTCAATTCACTCGCCGGAGTGCAGATTTCCGAGACGGGGCTGCGCAGGCCGACGACCGCCGCGCCCATCGCGTGCAGCTGGTCGGACGGCGCGGCCGGGCTGCTCGACCGCCTCGAGATCCCGGGCAGGCTGCGCCGCCGGCCGCGCGAGACCTCGGAGAACGGGGCGCTGCGCGGGATGGTCCTCGTGGACCTGCCGGACCTGGACTCCGCGGTCGGCGCCCACCGCGACCACGTGGACCGGGTGCTCGCCCTCGTCGACGCCGTGGTGTGGGTGGTCGACCCGGAGAAGTACGCCGACGCGGTGCTGCACGAGCGGTACCTGCGGCCGCTGGCCGGGCACGCCGAGGTGACGTTCGTCGTGCTGAACCAGGTGGACCGGCTGCCCGGCGAGTCGGCGGACCTCGTACTGGACGACCTGCGGCGGCTGCTGGACGACGACGGCATCGCCCTCGGCGAGCACGACGAGCCCGGCGCCACCGTCCTCGGGCTGTCGGCGCTGACCGGCGAGGGCGTCGGGGAACTCCGCGACCTCCTCGCACAGTTCACCCAGGAGAAGGGCGCCGCGACCCGGCGGATCTCCGCCGATGTCGACCGGGCGGCCATGCGCCTGCGCCCGCTGTACGTGGCCGACGGCCATCCGGGGCCGGAGATCGGGGAGGCGGCGCGCGCCGAGTTCGAGGACCGGCTCGCGGAGGCGGTCGGGGCGTACGCGGCCGGGCTGGCCGCCGAACGGGCCTGGCGGCGCAATGCCGGCAAGGCGTGCGGCACCCCGTGGCTGCGGCTGTGGCGGTGGTACGAGAGCCGGCGCGCCCCGCGCACGCTGGCCGGGCTGGCCGCCCTCGCGGTGATCGGCGGCCGGGGGCCCGCGACCGCGCAGACGCCGGTCGAGGAGGAGGTGACCGCGCGTCAGCGGGTGGAACAGGCCGTGCGGACGGTCGCCGACGCGGCGGCCGACGGGCTGCCCGACGCCTGGGCGCAAGCGGTACGGGAGACCGCGGTGCGCGGCGCCGAACAGCTCCCGGAGTCACTGGACGAGATCGCGGTCACGCTCGGGCCGGCGGTGACGGTGCCGAGCGCCAAGCCTCCGCGGCCGGCGTGGTGGCCTGCGGCGGTGCTGGCGCAGGCGGCGATGACGCTGCTGCAGATCTACGGCGGGCTGTGGCTCGTCGGGCAGATCGTCGGGGTCCTGGAGCCGCGCCTGATGCCGCCGGTGCTGCTGATGGTGGCGGGCATCGTCGGCGGACCGCTGGTGGAGTGGACCTGCTCGATCGCCGCCCGGGGCCCGGCGCGGCGGTACGGGCAGGACGCGGAGCGGCGGCTGCGGCAGGCGGCGGCCGGCTGCGGTCGGGCCAGGGTGCTGGAGCCGGTGGCGGCGGAGCTGCTGCGCTACCGGGAAGTGCGCGAGCAGTACGCGACGGTGGCCGCAGGGGGGACGAAGTTGTCCACAACCCGCCAGTAGTCCACAGGCCGGAGCGGGAGTCGGGGGGCCGCGCCAGCATGGGTCGTACCCGTGCGGATGGTCCGTGCGGGTTGTGCGGATGATCCGTGCAGGTCGTGCGGATGGTCCGTGCACGTCGTGCGGATGAGCCGTGCGGGTACGGATGCGGGGGAGGGCTGCCGGGATGAACGACACCACGGTGACGCTGATCGGTCATGTGGCCACGCAGATCGACTACAAGGAGACGGTGAACGGGCCGTCGGCGCGGTTCCGGTTCGCCGTGACGCCGCGGTACTTCGACCGGCGCAAGGACGCCTGGACCGACGGCACCACCAGCTTCTATACCGTGTGGGCGCGGCGCACGCTCGCCGTGAACCTGGCCGGTTCCGTCGCGGTGGGCGAGCCGCTGGTGGTGCACGGGCGGCTGCGCGTCCGGGAGGATCCGCCCGACGGGGAGGGCAACCGGTGGTTCTCGGCGGAGATCGACGCGACCGCCGTCGGCCACGACCTGAACCGGGGGACGGCGGCCTTCCGCCGGGTCGTCAAGGCGGACCCGCCACTGATGGTCACTCAGAAGGTGGCGGTGGTCTGAGTGTTCGAGGCGGTTAGGATTCCCCGGTACTCACGGGCACCAGGGTCATTGGCCCGAAGGGGAAGACTGTGTCGATTGCCGTTCCCGCATCCTCCGCTCCTGATTCCGTTCCTTCTCCGCTGCCTGCTGCCGCTTCCCCTACTGCTGGCGCTTCCGCGAGACCTGCCACTCCTGTTGCGGCGATGGCGGCCGTACGGGCGTCCGGGCGGCGGCCGTTGGCCGCGGCGCTGCTGGCCGCGGCCCTGGCCGCCGCCCCGGCGGCGCGGGCGGCCGCGGACTCCGGGACGCCTGCCCACCGGACACCCGAGGGCGCGAGCGCCGTGCTGGACGGGCTGAAGACGTACGGGCAGGCAGTCCTGCGCGGGAAGGACGGGTCGGTCCGGGAGATCCCGGCCGGGCTGTACGAGATGCGGGTCGACGGCGGCGGGACGCTCCAGACGTACGGGGTCGGCGTGGCGGGCAACGCCCAGCCACAGGCCCGGTACACGGAGAGCGGCTGGAACGGCACCCTGCTCGCCGGGAACGGGGAGGCGGGCCGGATCCGCTGGGTCCTCGAGCACTCCTACCCTCAGCTGAACGATCTCGCGGGACTGGCCAAGGCGGCCGGGGCCGGGGCCCTGACCGCGCAGAGCGCGGCCGCCGGGACCCAGGTCGCGATCTGGCGGCTCGCGGACGGGGCGCAGGTGGAGGCCGCCGACCCGGCGGCGGAGAAGCTGGCCGACTACCTCCAGAGGTCGGCGGGCAAGCTCCCCGAGCCGCCGGCCTCGCTGGGGCTGGACCCGGAGAACGTGTCGGGTCCCGTGGGCACCCGCCTCGGGCCGGTGACCGTGCGGACCGGGGCTCAGAGCGTGACGGTCGCCCCGGACGCGGCGGCCGTGGCCATGGGGGTGCGGGTGGTGGACGCCGAGGGGCGACCGCTCACCACCGCGGCCAACGGGAGCCGGCTGTACTTCGAGGTGCCGGCGGGCACCCCGGACGGCGCGGCCTCGGTCACCGTCCAGGGCTCCACGAAGGTGCCGGTCGGGCGGGTCTTCACCAGCGGGGTGCCGGCCCAGGCGCAGATCGTGGCGGGCTCCAGCGAGTCCGCGGCGGCGGCCACGGCGAACGCGGTCTGGCCGCAGCCCGTCGTTGCCGAGGCCGGCTCGACCGGCGACGGACCGGCCGTGACGCAGGCCTCGGCCGCGGCTGCGGCGGCGGTTTCGTCGGCGTCCACCCCGGACGAGGAACGGCTTGCCACCAGCGGCAGCTCCGCCGCCACCCCGGTCATCGCCTCGCTGGCGGTGGGCCTGGTGGTCCTGGGCGGCCTGGTGGTCCTCCTGCTCCGCAAGCGCCCGCTGGACGAGGAGGAGCAGGCGTAGGGCGTCCCGACGGCCGTGGGACCGGGTCCTGGCGGGCGCGGCCGGTTGCCCGCGAGATGGCTCCGGCGCTCGAAGGGCCGCGGGAGAGGCCATGGGGCGGCGGCGCAGGCCCTGGGGCAGTGGCGCCGGGCCATTGAGGTCGCGCGCGCGTCCCGGCGGCGGTATGCCGCCAGGTGGCGGCACGTCGCGCCTGAGGTGGCTCCGGTGGCATGGCGGCGGGGTGCGTGGGGAGGGGGTCCCGCGAGCGGTATGCCGGCCGGCGGGGGCGGTCCGACGCGCGCAGGGGGTGCCCGGGGAGGGCCGGTTGGCGCAGGCGCAGGTTCCAGGAGCGGCGGTTCGGGTAGGCGCAGGCAATGGCTGATCAGGAGTTGACCTGGCGGGGCGCCGCCGCGCGGTGGGACCGGATGCTGTTCGACGGGGTGGCCCGCAGGCACTGGCCCGCGGCCGACCGGGTGCTGCCGAGACTCGGGCGGGCCGCGAACCACGGGGTGCTGTGGGGCGGGGCCGCCGCGGCGATCGCGGTCCTCGGCTCGGCCGGGGCCCGTAAGGCGGCGCTGCGCGGAGCCGCCTCGCTGGCGCTGGCTTCGGCGACCGTCAACAGCGTGGGCAAGTGGTCCGTACGCCGGCCCCGCCCGCTTCTGGAGGGGGTGCCCGAGGTGCGGCGGCTGTTGACGCAGCCGACGACGACCTCGTTCCCGTCCGGGCACTCGGCGTCCGCGTTCGCCTTCACCACAGGGCTGGCGCTGGAGGCGCCCGGCTGGGGCGCCGTGCTGGCCCCGCTGGCCGTGTCGGTGGCGTTCTCCCGCGTGTACACGGGGGTCCACTACCCGTCCGACGTGGTCGCGGGGGCAGCGCTGGGCGTGGCCGCCGGCCTGGCCGTACGCCGCCTCGCGCGCGGCGTCGAGGAGGCGCGGGTCGTGCCGGGCGACGAGCGGACGGCCGCCGAGGCGCCCGCGCTGCCGGACGGGGCCGGGCTCACGGTGGTGGTCAACACCGGGTCGGGCACGGCTGCCGCGGCGGGCCTGGACATCCTGCGCACCCGGCTGCCCAAGGCCGAGGTGGTCGAGTGCGAGGGCCCGGAGCTGTCCGCGGAACTGGCGGCGGCAGCCGCCCGGGCCACCGTGCTCGGGGTGTGCGGCGGCGACGGCACGGTCAACGCGGCCGCCACCGCCGCGCTGCGGGCCGGGGTGCCGCTCGCCGTGTTCCCCGGCGGCACGCTCAACCACTTCGCCCTGGACCTCGGCCTTGCCGGAGCCGAGGACACCTGCCGCGCCGTGGCCGCAGGCCAGGCGGTGCACGCCGCGGTGGGCCGCTTCACCCCGGGCCCCGACCCCGAGGACGGCCGCTCCGGGTACTTCCTGAACACCTTCAGCATCGGCGCCTACCCGGAGCTGCTGCGCCACCGCCTGCACTGGGGGCCCCGGATCGGCGGCGGGCCCGCCGCGCTCCTGGCCGCCTGGAAGGTGCTGCGTGCGGAGCGCCCCGTACGGCTCCGGCTGGCCGGCAGGCCCCGGAGCGTCTGGCTGCTCTTCGCGGGCAACGGCACCTACCACGGCACCGGCCCGGCCCCCCGCCGCCGCGACGGCCTCGGCGAGGGCCTGCTCGACGTCCGCCTCGTGCACGGCGGCGGCCGCCCCGGCCCGCGCCTGTTCGCCGCCGCGCTCGCGGGCCCGCTGAGCCGGTCCCCCGTCCACACGGCCACCCGCCTGCGCAGCCTGCGCGTCGCGGAGATCCCCGCCGGTACCCCGCTGGCGTACGACGGCGAGTACGCGCACGCCCCCGCCGCGCTCGTCCTCGACACCCTCCCGAACGCCTTGACGGTCTACCGCCCCCGGTGAGCGGTCCCTGTGCCCTCCCCCGACCGCGCGCACGCCCCGAGAGGGTGTCGTCGAAGTCCCTCCCCCGGCTACCGCTGGGAGGTGCCCCCAGGCCGGAGGGGTGTGGCACGTGCGCTCGCCGCGTCGTCGTCGGTCGGCGACGCGAGCGTCGCCTCCTCCCCCCTGCCTTCGGCGAGGCGGACTCCCGCCTCCGCCTTGTGATCACACACACCAGACCCCGCCGGCCCCGCCCTCACGGGCGGACGACGCTACTTTGACGACACCCCCCCAGGCTCAGGGGCGCGATGACGACTACGTGCTCGACGGCCGCCGGATCGGGGGGCCCGAGGACTTCTGGACGGCGACGGGCGAAGCCGTCAACGGGACCGGGGGCTATGCCGGGAGGGGCCCCCGGAGCCATACGGGTTTCCCCCAGGGATGGACGTACCGCAAGATGGGGTGTTACTGGCCATCGGATGACGAAAAACCGCCCCCCACCTGCGATGGAACCGCGAGCCGGGGGGCCGTCTCATGCCGCCTGGGCCGTCCGTGGGCCGTCGAGCGCCCCACCGGGCCGCTTCAGCACGCTGTTGACCGCCTTGCGGGTGCGCCCCTCGCCGCTCGGTCCGTCCAGTTACGTTCGCCGCTCTTCGGGAGCCACGTACATACGGAGCCGTGCTCGCCGCCGTTCGGAGCTGTCAGATCGGGCGGGCGCTGTTCCGCTGCGGGCGATGCCTGAGGCGGTGGTGTCGTCGTAATCGGACTGGGGCGCGCTGGTGTCGGCGTCCTCTTTGCCGCTGCGGGCGATGCCTGAGGCGGTCGTGTCGTCGTAGCCGAGCGAGGCTCCTGCAGTGGAGGCGTCCGCCGTTCGGAGCTGTCAGATCGGGCGGGCGCTGTTCCGCTGCGGGCGATGCCTGAGGCGGTGGTGTCGTCGTAATCGGACTGGGGCGCGCTGGTGTCGACGACGTCCTCTTTGCCGCTGCGGGCGATGCCTGAGGCGGTCGTGTCGTCGTAGCCGAGCGAGGCTCCTGCAGTGGAGGCGTCCGTGACGGCCCGGGAGTCGGTGCGGGTCCCTCTGCCCTGGCCGGGCTGGCCGGCCTGCTGCCCGCCGTCCTCCCATTTGATGCCGTAGTGCTCGTACAGGCGGTGTTCCTCGTCAGCCGAGAGGGCGCCCCCGGCGTCGACGTCGGCATTGGGGGCCTCTTTGACCGTGTCCTTGGCGTAGGGAACCTCGAGGTGGTCCTCGACCACGGTGGCCTCACGGAGGGGAACGAAAGATTCCCTGGCGCCGAACAGACCCGTCTTGACGCTGACCCACTCGGGCCGGCCGGTGACGGCATCGAGGAAGACGTGTTTGGCATCGCCGATCTTGTTTCCATCGGCGTCATGGACCGAGTGGTCCAACACGGTGGCGATCTGT
The DNA here is from genome assembly GCF_000717655.1 of Streptomyces katrae. Lineage (GTDB taxonomy): Bacteria > Actinomycetota > Actinomycetes > Streptomycetales > Streptomycetaceae > Streptomyces > Streptomyces katrae_B. The sequence goes on along the minus strand of NZ_JNZY01000014.1, from coordinate 193,543 downwards.
ACCTGAGTGATCATCTCGGTGCCTCCTGCCCACGCGGTCACCGTTTCGCCTAAGCGGGAGGAATCGCGCGGAAGCACGCTTGAAGAGCCTTCCTTCCCATATTGGTCGGGTTTCCGGAGTCCTGCTACCGCCCGCGCTTGTCCGCCTCACGCAGGCATCCCCGGGCCGGCCAGGAGCGACGGGAACAGGATCCGTTCCGGGCCGTCCGTGGGCCTCCAGCAGCTACCGACGACGCCCAACGGCGACCAAAGGGTGAGACCCGCCCCCGGGCCGCCCCCCCAGGTCGGGGGCGCTGACCATACGGGTTTCCCCCGGGCTATGGACGCCTGGCAAGATGGGGTGTATCTGCCCACCCATCGATCTGCCGGACGGTTTCTCTTGGCTGAGTTCATCTACACCATGCGCAAGACGCGCAAGGCGCACGGCGACAAGGTGATTCTTGATGACGTCTCCTTGAACTTCCTGCCCGGCGCGAAGATCGGTGTGGTCGGCCCGAACGGTGCCGGTAAGTCCACCGTTCTGAAGATCATGGCTGGTCTGGAGCAGCCGTCCAACGGTGACGCGTTCCTGTCGCCCGGCTTCTCGGTCGGCATCCTCATGCAGGAGCCCAAGCTCGACGAGTCGAAGACGGTCCTGGAGAACGTCCAGGACGGCGCCGCCGACATCATGAAGAAGCTCAAGCGCTTCAACGAGGTCGCCGAGCTCATGGCGACCGACTACACCGACGCCCTCATGGACGAGATGGGCAAGCTCCAGGAGGACCTGGACCACGCCAACGCGTGGGACCTGGACGCCCAGCTCGAGCAGGCCATGGACGCCCTGGGCTGCCCGCCCGGCGACTGGCCGGTCACCACCCTCTCCGGTGGCGAGAAGCGCCGCGTGGCGCTCTGCAAGCTGCTGATCGAGGCCCCGGACCTGCTCCTCCTCGACGAGCCCACCAACCACCTCGACGCCGAGTCGGTGAACTGGCTGGAGCAGCACCTCTCCAAGTACGCGGGTGCCGTCGTCGCCGTCACCCACGACCGCTACTTCCTGAACAACGTCGCCGAGTGGATCCTCGAGCTCGACCGCGGCCGGGCGCACCCCTACGAGGGCAACTACTCCACCTACCTGGAGAAGAAGGCCGCCCGCCTCAAGGTCGAGGGCCGCAAGGACGAGAAGCGCCAGAAGCGCCTCAAGGAAGAACTGGAGTGGGTCCGCTCCAACGCCAAGGGCCGCCAGACCAAGTCCAAGGCCCGTCTCGCCCGCTACGAGGAGATGGCGGCCGAGGCGGACAAGATGCGGAAGCTGGACTTCGAGGAGATCCAGATCCCGCCGGGCCCGCGTCTGGGCTCGATCGTGGTCGAGGTCAACAACCTCTCCAAGGCGTTCGGCGACAAGGTCCTCATCGACGACCTGTCGTTCACGCTGCCGCGCAACGGCATCGTCGGCATCATCGGCCCGAACGGCGCCGGCAAGACCACGCTCTTCAAGATGATCCAGGGCCTGGAGACGCCGGACTCCGGCGCCATCAAGGTCGGCGACACCGTCAAGATCAGCTACGTCGACCAGTCCCGCGCCAACATCGACCCCAAGAAGACCCTCTGGGCGGTCGTGTCGGACGAGCTGGACTACATCAACGTGGGCCAGGTCGAGATGCCGTCCCGCGCGTACGTCAGCGCCTTCGGCTTCAAGGGTCCGGACCAGCAGAAGCCGGCCGGCGTCCTGTCCGGTGGTGAGCGCAACCGCCTCAACCTGGCGCTGACGCTCAAGGAGGGCGGCAACCTGCTGCTCCTCGACGAGCCCACCAACGACCTCGACGTCGAGACCCTGTCCTCGCTCGAGAACGCGCTGCTGGAGTTCCCCGGCGCGGCCGTGGTCATCTCCCACGACCGCTGGTTCCTCGACCGGGTCGCCACGCACATCCTGGCGTACGAGGGCGAGTCCAAGTGGTACTGGTTCGAGGGCAACTTCGAGTCGTACGAGAAGAACAAGATCGAGCGTCTCGGCCCGGACGCGGCCCGTCCGCACCGTGCCACCTACAAGAAGCTCACTCGAGGCTGAGGCTGACGAAGAATGGCCAGACACCTCTACCGGTGCCCTTTGCGCTGGTCGGACATGGATGCCTTCGGGCACGTCAACAACGTCGTCTTCATCCGCTACCTGGAAGAGGCGCGGATCGACTTCATGTTCCGGCTGGCGCCCGGGGAGGGCAGTGACTCCTTCACGGGCGGCTCCGTCGTGGCCCGCCACGAGATCGACTACAAGCTGCCCCTCGTGCACCGTCACGAGCCGGTCCTCATCGAGTCCTGGGTGAGCCGGATCGGCGCCGCGTCCCTGACCATCGGCTACGAGGTCAAGGACGAGGCGACCGAGGACGCACCCGAGACGGTGTACGTGCGCGCCGAGACGGTGGTCGTGCCGTACAACCTCGCCGAGGGGCGGCCCCGCCGCATCACCGCCGAGGAGAGGCACTTCCTCGAGAAGTACCTCGACGAGCCGGCCACGCCCGCCGGCAAGTCCAAGGTCAAGGCCAAGGCCGCCGAAGGGCGCCTGGTGGCATGACCGAGCAGCTGCGCTTCGCCGATTCCGGGGAGGCGGCGGACCTCGCCGCCTTCCTGGGCCGGCTGGTGCACTACGACCGCGCCGCCGCGGTCCGCCTGCAGGCGCAGGCGGGCGGCGGCGCGCTCGCCGTCTTCGGACGGCCGGCTTCCTTCGAGGTGCTGGCCATCCGCACGGTGCGGCTCGCCGTGCCCCTCTCCGGGCCGCTGGACGTGACGGTGTCCGCCGGCGAGCTGCTGGAATCCGTCGACGAGGCCACCGCCGGCGCCGCCGCTCCCGGGCCGGTCACCGGCCCGCCGTGGACCGGGGTGCTCCCGCCCCGCGGCGGCTGGCGGCAGCTGCCCGGGCTGCCCGGCGCCGAGGAGATCCGGGCCGCCGTGGCGGCCTCGGTCGCAGAGTTCCGGGCCCGTGACGAGGCCCTGCCCCCACAGCACCGGACCCGGTCCGAGCGGGACCGCATCGGCCGTGAGATCTGGTCCCGGACGCTGGGTGACACCGAGCTCCCGCTGCGCGCCGTGCATGCCGCGCAGTCCCTGGGCTTCCTGCGGCCGATCCGGTCGGCCGTGGCCAGCGGTACCCCCGCACCCGGCGCCCCCGAGCCGGTGGCCCTGCTCGCCTCGGGCGGCTGGCTCCGGCTGCGCACCCCGTACGGCTCGATCGCGATGCGCCGCCCCGGCGGCAACGGCGGCCTGGGCGCCCTCCAGGTCCGGCCGGTCTAGCCTCCGGTCGCGCCCTCCGCTCGGCGTTCCGCGTACGGGCGCCGTACGGGCCCTCTACGGATCAGCCCGCGGTGTTGATCATCGATGCGGCGGCGTACGTCAGGTACCGCCACAGCTGCGCCTCGTGCTCCGGCGCCAGGCCCAGCTCGTCCACCGCAACGCGCATGTGCCCCAGCCAGGCGTCGTGTGCCGCCGCGTCCACCTGGAACGGTGCGTGCCGCATCCGCAGGCGCGGGTGGCCGCGGTCCTCGCTGTACGTGTTCGGGCCGCCCCAGTACTGCATCAGGAACAGGGCGAACCGCTCCTCGGCGGGGCCGAGGTCCTCCTCCGGGTACATCGGGCGCAGCAGCGGGTCCTCCGCGACCCCCTGGTAGAAGCGCCGCACCAGGCGGCGGAACGTCTCCTCGCCGCCCACCTGCTCGTAAAACGTCTGCTCCTGAAGCGTGCCCCGCGGAATCTCATTCACCCGACCATCGTCTCAGACGCCCGGACGGAGGACCGAGGACTTAAGGACCACCGGCGCCGGCGACCACCTGCACCCGCGGCGGCCCGGCTCCCACGCCCACCGCTCGCCTCCCGGGCCCGGCCGCAGGACAGTGGAGCCATGGGTGCACACGCCGCACACTCCGCGCGCCCCGCGCATCCCGCGCCGGCCGCGCACGCCGAGACGCGGGACTTGCGGGACACCGCCCACGCCGCGCAGGTGCGGGAGCTGACCGCCGCCGGAGTGCTGCAGGATCCCGCCTGGCGCTCGGCCTTCGCGGCGGTGCCCCGGCACGTCTTCGTCCCGTACTTCTTCACCGGCCGCGGCGCCGGCCACGAGCGGCTGTGGGGCGAGGACCCGGACCCGGCCCACCGCGCCCGCTGGCTGCGAGGGGTCTACACGGACGGCCCGCTCGCCACCCGGCTGCGCGACGGCGAACTGGTCTCCTCCAGCAGCCAGCCGTCCCTGATGGCGAAGATGCTGCAATCGCTGGACGTCCGCGACGGGCACGACGTGCTGGAGATCGGCGCCGGCACCGGCTACAACGCCGCGCTGCTCTGCCACCGGCTCGGCGACGAGCACGTCACCACGGTGGACCTGGACGAGGAGATCACCGAGTCCGCGCGGGCGCACCTGGCCCTGCTCGGCTACCGGCCGACCGTGGTCACCGGCGACGGGGCGCGCGGCTGCCCCTCCCGGGCCCCGTTCGACCGGATCCTGGTGACCTGCACACTGCCCCTGATCCCGCACGCCTGGCTCGGCCAGTGCCGGCCCGGGGCGCGGATCCTGGCCCCGCTGTCGACCGGGCTGATCGCGCTCACGGTCCGGGACGCCGGCTTCGCGGAGGGCCACTTCCTGCACACCCCGGCGTACTTCGTCCCGCTCCGCGGGGCCACGGCCTCGCCGACCGCGCCCGGGCTGTCGTACGGGCTCCCGTACGAGCTGGTGGAGAACGAGCGGTTCCAGTTCATGCTCGTACTGACGGCGGGCGCACTGCACCCGCGCGAGGCCCTGGACCTGTGGCGCGGCGAGGGCAGGCCGGCCCGCGAGCGGTTCGGGGTGACGGTCAGCGCGGAGGGTCAGTGGTCCTGGCTCGACGACCCCCAGGGCCCGTACGTATGGCCCCTGGGGGAGTAGCCCGGCGGCCGGGGATCAGCCCCGGCGGATGGTGATGGTGGTCCAGGCGCCCACGTGGACCCGGTCGCCGTCGGTGAGCGGCACCGGGACGTAGGGCTGGATCGGCTCCTCGCCGCCGTTGATGGTCGTGCCGTTGGTGGAGTTCTGGTCCACCACCGCCCAGCTGAGGTCGGGCTGCTGGACGAGCACCGCGTGCTGGTGGGAGACGCCCGGGTCCTCCGGGGGCACCGACAGGTCGATGTCCGGGGACTCGCCCGTCGAGGCGCGGCGGCGGCCGATGGTGATCTGGCCGCCGGAGAGCGGAAGGTGCTGCTCCGGTGAGTACGCGGGCAGGTTGAGCCCGGCCGCCTCGGGTCCGCTGCGCTGCATCATCGCCATGAAGTACGAGCGGTCCGGGCCGATCGTGGCGCTCCAGGCGCCGGTGCTCTGCGGCGGGAACGGCTGGGGGGGCTGGGCCTGGTGCTGCTGCTGAGGCTGGTGGGCCTGCTGGTACTCGTGCTGCTGCGGGTACTCCGGCTGCCGGTACTCCTGCTGCGGGGGCTGCTGCCGGTACTGCTGCTGGGGCTGGGCCTGGTGCTGCTCGTGTGCCGGGGGCGGCAGCAGCCAGTCGTCCTCGCGCTGCAGGGGCTCCGCCGGCCGGTTGACCCGGGACGGCCGGGAGCCCTGGTACTCGAAGTGGTCCTGGGAGAACGGCGCCGGGGCAGGAGCCGGCGGCGCGGGCGGCGCAGGCGGCGCAGGCGGCGGAGGTGGCGGGGTTGCCCCGGCGCCGGTCGCGCCGCCGGCACCCGCGTCCGTGCCCAGCGGTGTGTACGAGGTCGCCGAGCGGGTCAGGAAGTTGTACCGGCACTCCTCGCAGAACGGGGCCATGGCCTCGCGCGGGGTGCGGCACTGCGGGCAGAGCTCCGCCTGGGCGGTCGGCTCACCGGCGGTGGGAGGGTAGCCGTAGCCGTAGGAGGGCGCCGCGGGCGCACCCGTGGCGGCAGCCATGCGGTGGCCGCAGACCTCGCACCAGTCGTCGGAGGCGGACTGGTGCCCGTTCGGGCAGGTCGGCATGGCGGCTCTTCCCCCTTCAGCCTGCGTCATCGCGTCAGGTCTTCTCAGGTCTTCTTCACTCGGACGGTCTGGATCGAACGCGTTTCGAGGGTCATCTCGTCGGCATCCGCGACCTTCGCCTTCAGCCGCACAGTACCCGCCGCGGCATCGACGACATCCACCACCTTCGCGAGCAGTTTGGCCGTGTCTGCGTTTCCGGAGGCACTGGCCAGCTGCACGGCACGGCCGAGCTTGGCCGTGGCGCCGTCGACATCGCCCAGTTTGCGCGCTTCCAGGCCCTGTTGGATAGCCTGCGCGAGCTCCGCCTGCCCCGTGTAGTGGGCGACCTGCGGGTTGATGGCGGTGGAGGCGGCCAGATCGTCCGTCCACACCGCCCGGACCAGCCCCTGGGCGAGCGTGGCCGGCGGTTCGCCCGGCGCGCCGGGGAGGAGGAGCGTGGCCCGGGCGGCCAGCATCTCCTGCCCGACGGACGCGGCCGGAACCCGGACGCACACGTGGTACTCGCGGGACTCGTCGCCCCACGACCCGGTCGGGTAGTCGCCGGCGCGCGGGCCCGCCTCGGTGCGGCGGTCGCTGAGGTCCTGGACGGTGGGCGCGACCTGCTTGACGTACTGGATCTCCACGCCGACCGGGGTCCACAGGCGCAGCGCGACGTCCGCGACTTCCTTGCCCATGACGTTCTCCATCATGCGCGTGAAGTCCTCGGTGAGGTGCGCCGGATCGGCCACGATGTCGGCCGAGCCGAGCAGGGCGCTCGCGATGCCGGTGACCTCCTTGACCTCCCAGTCGGTCCCCACCCCGCGGGCGTCGCAGGTGAAGCGGCCCGCGCAGGCGTCGAGAGTGGCGCGGAGCACGGCCGGGTCCTCGTGCTCGTTGCGGCCGTCGGTGAGCAGGATGCCGTGCCGTATGGCGGCCGAGGACTGGCGCAGCAGGCCGTCGGCCAGACGCAGCCAGGTGCCGATGGCGGTTCCGCCGCCGGAACTCAGGGACCGCAGGGCCTCCTTGGCCTGGGCGCGGGTGGCCGGGTCGGCTACCGCCAGGCGGCCCTGGCCGGGGTACACCTCCTTGGCCACGTGCGTCCCGGCGATGACGGCGAACGCGGTGCCGTCGCGCAGGGTGTCGATGGCGGCGGCGGTGGCCTCGCGGGCGCCGCGCATCTTGTCCGGCGGGTACTCCATGGACCCCGAGCAGTCCACCATGATCACGACGGCGGCCGAGCCGTGGGCGGCCGCCGCCCGGGTGGCGGCGGCGCCGCCGGTGGACGTGACCGTGACGATGGCGTGGACGTCCCGCCCGCCCTCGGGGAGGAACTCGTTCTGGTACACCTCCACGCTGAAGCGCGGGGCGCTCGGCTTGGCGAAGTTCGCCATCGGTTGGACTCCTAGGAGAGGGACGGGGCGGCTGGATCAGCCCTGAGGGCGCACTTCCGCTTCCATTTCCGATTCCGCTTGCGGCTGCTGAGGCCTCGACGCGGCTGTCGCCGGCTCTGCTGCTCCCGGCCCGGCCGGCGCGGCGAACGGGACGACGGCGACCGTGACGTTGTCGTGGCCGCCCCCGTCGAGGGCGTGCCCCACCAGGACCTGCGCACTGTGCAGGGGGCGGGCGGCGGCGTCCGCGGGCAGGACCTGGGCCATGTCCTGGGCGGACTCTGCGTAGTTCCACAGCCCGTCGGTGCAGACGACCACGACGCCCGCGTGGTCCGGCTTGAAGGTGGCGGTGTGCGGCTCCAGGTCGTACGCGTCGGCCCCGAGCCAGCCGGTGATGGCGTGGGCGCGGACGTCGGCGTAGGCCTCGGCCTCGCCCATCAGCCCGGCCGCGACCATCTGGGCCGCCCAGGAGTCGTCCTCGGTGAGGCGGCGCGGCAGGGCGTCGCGGTCGTCGGGGACCCAGTACGCGCGGCTGTCGCCGACCCATCCGATGGTCAGCAGGCCGCCGCTGACGACGGCGCCGACCAGGGTGCAGGCGGGGGCGTTCTGCGCGCCGGGGACCTCCGGGGCCAGGGCGTTCACGGCGGAGGCCGCGGCCAGGATGGCGTCGTGCATGGCCTCCTGCGGGTGGGCGCCGCGCGGGAGGGCTTCGAGCAGGGCCTCGTTGGCGGCGCCGGCCGCGGCGGCCGATGCCTCGTCGGGGCGGCTGGCGGAGGAGACGCCGTCGCAGACGATGGCCACGGTGGCGGCCGAGCCGTCGGGCAGGGCAGTGGCCGCGACCGCGAACGAGTCCTCGTTGCGGTGGTGGCGCAGCCCCCGGTCGCTGACGGCGGCGACGCTGCCGAGCTCCTCCTCGAGGTGGTCCCGCTCCCGGGGCTGGGCGTGACCGCAGTGCTCGCAGTAGCCGTCGGTGTCGACCCGCCCGGCCCGGCAGGCCACGCAGGTCTTCCCGCCGTCGGCGGCCGCGGGACCACTGCCCTGCGGGCTGCCGGAGGCGTACGGGTCCTCGTGCGCGGGGCCGGCGGCGCCGTACGCGGCTTCGGCCGCGCCCCAGGGGGCCCCGTCGGGAGGGGTGGGGGTGCTGCCGGGCCGGTCGTGGCGGATCTCGCCCCCGGCCGCCGGATCGGGCACGCCGCCGTACGCCGGCCCGGGCGCCCCGTACGAGGGCCCCTGCGGCGGTACGGGCGCGGCCTCGGCTACGGGCGCGGCGACCGGCGGGGCGACGGGCTCCGCGACCAGGCGCGCGGCGGCGGCCGGGTCGGGGGCCGGCCGTGCGGCCGCCTCCGCGCCGGGCTCGGCGGCCGGATCCGCATCCGCCGATGCGGACCAGCCGGCGGAGTCGCCGACCAGCGTGGGCGCCGCACCGGCCGCGACACTGCCCCACCCGGGCGCGGGCTCCGCGAGGGCGTACCCGCCGGCCGGTCCCGCCGGGAGCGGCGGGATCGGCCGGGTCGGGTTGTCCCGGGACACGGGCGGGGGCGCGGCGGACACGGGGGAGCCGCAGACTCCGCAGAAACGGTCACCCTCCTCGAGGGGCTCCGCGCAGCTGGGGCAGCCAGACGGCCGATGCATCGACATCACTCACACCCACGTCCGGGGACGGAAACGGTTTGCCCGCTCCACCAGTTCGATCCTGTCCTCGCCCCGCTGCGCCAGCCGCGCGAGTACGCGGTACGAGCGCTCCAGGCCGAAGCGCAGGCCCCGCTCGTCCAGTTGACTGCCGAGCAGCGAGGTCCGACCGGGGTCGGAACCCCGGCTACCCGACAGTACCCAGTCCAGGGCCGAGCCCAGAACCTCCGTCGACAGCCGCTCGTGGCGCACCGCGTCCAGGCCGAACCGCTCCAGGGCCTCCACCTGCGCGGCAGCGGCCGCCAGATCCGGCAGCAGCGCCTCCTCGGGAGACCGGTCGCGCAGGCGTGCCCGTACCGCCGCCACTCGTGCGGCGGTGTAGTGGATCGACGCCTCGGGCACGGACTCCAGCGTGCGCACCGCCCCGGCCCGGTCGCCCGCGGCGAGCTGGACGCGGGCCAGCCCGAAGGCCGCGCTCACGAATCCCGGGTCGGTGATCCAGACCAGCCGGTAGTACTCGGCGGCGTTGTCCAGCTGGCCCAGGACCTCCGCGCACAGGCCCAGCGCCAGCTTCGGCGCGGGCTCGCCCGGGAAGGCGTCGTAGATGGCGTCGAAGGACAGGGCCGCTATCTCGTCCTCGCCGGTGGCCAGCGAGGCGATCCCGCGGGCCCACACCACCCGCCAGTCGTCCGGATGCCGGGCCTCCAGGTCGGTCAGGGCGCTGCCGGCCGCGGCGAGTTCGCCGAGCTCCAGGCGGGCCCGCAGCTCGCGCAGCCGCAGTTCCGCCGAGTCGGCGGGCGCCGAGTGCAGGGCGCCCAGGAGGTCGCCCGGTGCGGAGGCCAGCAGTCCGGCCAGGAAGCCGGCGTTCGGGTCGCCCGCGGCCACCAGCGGCACCGGCAGGGCGAGCGCCATGCCCCTCGCGTCCAGCGGGGCCAGTCCCGCGGGATGGACGGCCGGTACGGGCACCGCCACCGGTCCGCCCGCCACGGGACCCGCCCCCGTCGTGTGCCGGCCGGGCGGCACCGGGGCCTGGCGCGCGGCCGGGACGGTACCCGCGGGCGCCGCTGCGGCGACCGGGCCGCCGACCCGGTGCGTCGCGGTGGTCCCGAGCGGCGCCGCGAGGGCAGCCACCCCCGGCGTCCCCGCAGGGGCGTGGGCCACGGCACCCGCCGGAGCGGGCGGCAGGCCCGGCGGCCCCGGCCTGCGCCCGAGCCTGCGTACCGCGGCGGGAGCCGGCAGCGTCCGTGCGCCCAGCCGGGACACCTCGGCCCCGGCCGCGTCGGCGAACAGCCGGGTGTCCGGCACCCGGAGCTCGGGCCCGAAGAGCGTGGACACCTGCGGCCGCGGCTGGCCGGTCTGCAGGGCGACGACCTCCCGCAGCACGCCCGTCAGCTGGTCCGCCATCTCCTGCGCCGACGAGAAGCGGCGGTCCGGATCCGGGTCGGTCGCCCGGACCAGCAGCCGGTAGAAGGACTCGTACCGCCCGAACACCTCGATGTGCTCCGGGTCCGGCAGCGAATCCACGAACACGTTCGTGTAGCCCTGGAAGTCGAAGGTCAGGACGGCCAGCGTCCGCGCCACCGTGTACAGGTCGGAGGCGACCGACGGGCCGAGCTCCGCCACCTCCGGCGCCTGGTAGCCCACCGTGCCGTAGATGGCCGACTCCTCGTCGTCCATCCGGCGCACCGCGCCCATGTCGATCAGCTTCAGCTGGTCCTGCTGCTGGATCGCATTGTCGACCTTGAAGTCGCAGTACAGCAGGTTGCGGCTGTGCAGGTGCCCGAGCGCCTCCAGCGCCTCGATGCCGTACGCACAGGCCTGCTCCACCGGCAGCGGATCGCGGCGCCCGTCCGGCCGCCGCCGCTCGTTCGCTATCTCCTTCAGCGATTTGCCGCCGACGTACTCCATGACGATGTACCCGTCCAGCGAGCCGGTCCGCTGGTCCAGGTGCTCCACGAAGTTGTAGATCCGCACGATGTTGGAGTGCTCGATCTCCGCGAGGAAGCGCCGCTCCGAGATCGCCGCGGCCATCGCGTCCTGGTCCCCGGTGTCCAGCAGGCCCTTGAGCACCACCCACCGGTCCGACACGGCCCGGTCCACCGCCAGGTACACCCAGCCGAGACCGCCGTGCGCCAGGCAGCCCGCCACCTCGTACTGGCCGTGCACGACCTCTCCCGCGCGCAGCTTGGGCACGAAGGAGTACGGGTGGCCGCACTTGGTGCAGAAGCCCTCGGTCCGGCCCGGCCGGTCCCCGCGGGCCCGGCCCACCGGAGCCCCGCAGTCCGAGCGCGAGCAGAACCGCTTGCGCTCCGGCACCTCCGGGTTCTCCAGCACCGCCGCCGAGGGATCCGGACGCGGCACCTCCGGGACGTTGACCAGCCCGGCGCCCAGCCGGCTGCGCCCCGAGGGCCCGGTCGCCGAACCCGAACTGCGCACGGACACCGAGCGGGTGGACGCGGCGCCCGACAGGGAGCGCGAGAGCCGGCCCGACACCGAGCGCCGGGAGGACGACGAACGCGAGGACCGCGAGGAGCGCGCCGAGGCCGATGTCGACCCCGACCGGCCCGACCGGGCCGAACCGTGCGAGCCCTGGGAACCCTGCGAGCCCCGGGAGTCGCCGTGCCGGGCCGCGCTCGTCATCCCCGTCGGCGGCGAGACCAGCTCCTCCGCGCCCGCGGCGACGGCGCCGACCGGCGCCAGACCGCAGGTGTCGCAGTACAGCCCGCCGTCGCCCATGTCCTCGTACGACCCCGGGCAGCCGGGGCGAACGCACGCGGTTCCGACCAGACTCATGCGTCCTCCTCCCCCGGCCCCTCGGGCCGGTACCGCGGCTGCGGCGGTGCCAGTGCCTCGGCCGTCGCCTGTTGGTAGCGCAGCACGGCCTGCTCGGCGGCCCGCAGATCGCAGGGCGCGCTCCACAGCATCCGCCGCGCCGTGTCGTACCGCTCGATCAGGAGCGGATCCTCCGCCATCCCGTGCCGGGCCACCTTCGCCTTGTACGCGTCCAACCGCCCGCGCAGTTCGGCCCGTACCGCCAGGGGAGCCGTCACTGCCGTCAACGATTCGCGGGCCCGGCGCAGTTCCTCCTCGGCCCGCTCCTCCAGCGATTCCAGCAGCGGCGAGAGCCGGTGCCACTGTGCCTGGCGCCGGTACTCGGCCGCCGCCGCCAGCTGCTCCTGCAGCGCCGTCGGCGGCCCGCTGACCACGGGAACCTCCGACGCCGCGATCTTCGCCAGCACCTCGCCGCGCGCGGTCCGCGCCTCCGCCAGCGTCCGGTCGGCCCGCGAGAGCACGTCCCGCAGGCTGATCAGCCGCTGTTCGGCGTCCTGCCGTACGGCCAGGACCGCCTCGATCTCCCGGCGTACGTCCTCCAGTGCGACCGCGGCCCGGTCGTAGCGGGTGGTGTCCGGACGGCCGCCGCCGGGCGCGGAGCTCCCCGCGACCGGCACCCAGAACGCCAGCGGATCCGCGATCACCTGCGCCCGCAGCCCGGTCAGCTCGGCGGTGATGGCCTCCAGGTCGTCGCCCGAGGGGTGCTCACCCGGGCGGACCCCCACGGAGTGGGCCAGCGAGCGGGTGCGGTGCAGTTCGGCCGCGAGCAGGTCGATACGGGCGGGCAGCGCCGACCACACCGAGTCGGCGGCCACCACCACGTCCAGCGAGCTGGCGTACAGCTCGTTCATCCGGGCCACCAGCTCGGCGAGCGACAGCCGCTCCGCCAGCGCCGCGCCCTCCGCCGCGGCCCCGGCGATCAGCACCCCGGGCCCGCGCAGCCGCTCGGTCAGCTCGATCAGCTCCTCGCGGCCCGGCCAGCGGCGCCGCTCACGGATCTCCCGGGCAGCGCCCAGCGCCCCGCTGTAGGCGTCGAAGTACGTCCACAGCCGGCTGATGGCGGCGTCGGCCTCGGCCCACCGCTCCTTGGTGACGCCGGTCAGCCCGGCCCCTTCCAGCAGCCGGCGCCCGGCGTGGTCCTGGAGGGCGAGCAGCGAGGTCTCGACGGCCTCGTGCTCCGCGCCGAGCCGGGCCAGGGCGCGGTCGACGTCGTCCCGGTCCATCACTGCCGACTGCGCTTCCAAAGACCCCGCCTCCGCTTTCCTGACATCGGGCTCCGACTCTGCCACCTGCCTCAGCCGTCCCGGTACTTCGGCGCGGGCGGTCCGGCCACTCCGGGCAGGACGGGCTTGAGGTGCGTCACGTAGGCCTGCATCCAGGGGCTGTTGTCACCGCCGGCGCGGTAGTCCTCCAGCACCTTGTTGACCCGGCGCACCAGGTCGGAGGCGTCCTTGTTCATGGCGACCCCGTAGAACTCCTTGGTGAACGGGGAGCCGACGAGGCGCACCGACGGGTCCTGCGCGGCCTGGCCGGCCGCGAGCGCGTTGTCCGTGATGATGCCGTCCACCTCGCCCAGCTGGAGCCGGACCAGGCAGTCGAGCTGGTTGGGCACGCTGACCGGGACCGAGCCGTACGGCTGGGCCTTGAGCGCCGCCTCGGCCGTGGAGCCGGCCGCGGTGCAGACCCGGCGGCCGTTCAGCGAGGCGTCGTACCCGGTGATCGGCGAGCCCTTGGGCGCGAGGACCTGCTGCCCGGCCTCGAAGTACGCCGTCGAGAACGCGACGTCCTCCAGCCGCTTGCAGTTGATCGTCATGGTCCGCACGACGACGTCGACGCGGCCGTCCTGGAGGGCGGGGACGCGCTGGCTGGTGGGGATGGCCCGGTAGATGACCGCGTTCTCGTCGCCCAGGATGTCCTTTGCGATGGCCTTGACCAGGGCGATGTCGAACCCGTCGAGGCGGCCGTCGACCGGGTTGCGGTAGCCCCACTTGAAGCTGTTCTGGTCCACGCCCGCGACGAGTTTGCCCGCCTTGCGGATCCGTTCGATGGCCGGCCCGTCCACGCCGGACGGCCGCAGGCTGGCCTCCGGGTCCTGGCAGGTGTCGGTGAGCGACCAGGGCGCCGGGGCGGCCGCCATCGAGGCGGGCTCGCGGACCAGGGCCGGGTGGCCGGTGTCCGGGGCGGCATGGGCCAGCGGCAGCAGGACGGCCGCGGCCGTCACCGCGCAGGCGGCGGCCATGGCGCTGACCCCGCCCCAGCCGCGCAGCCGCCCCGCCGGCCGGCGCCGGCCGGTTCCGTCGTCGCGGCGCTCGTCGTGGCTCTCGTCGTGGGACTTCACGCGTATCCGCATCGCTGTCACCTGTACTCCGAAAGCCGGCGCCCGATGCCGAGCAGCGCCGCCGCGGCGCCGATGACCGCGAGGGCCGCCGAACCCGTCACCAAACCGCCCAGCGCCCCGAGCCCGCCCCGGGCCGCCCGGGTGAACTCCTTCTGCTCATGGGCCACTGCCTGTTCCAGGGACTCGTCCACCGTGTCGAACGAGGCCCCGCTGCTGTCCTTGTGGTCCTTGTCCCCGATGACCTGGGGCAAAGCGTCCTGGTAGTCGCCGCGCAAGTCGGTCTCCCGGGCCGCCGCGTGCCGCTGCTTCCACTGCTTGACACCTTCCGCGGCGCGACCGACCGGGTCCCGTCCGCTGCTGTCGTCGGCCAGTTTCAGCGCCCTCGCCAGCCCGGTGTCCAGCTCCTTCATCTCGGTCGTGAAGTCCACGTCGTACTTGTCGGACTTGTTGTCCGCGGCGAGTACGGCGCCCCGCGCGATCAGCGTGAGGTTCTCACTGGCGCGCGCCTGGAGCGAGGCGATCCGCGCATCGTTCAGCACCTTCAGCGACTCCTGCCCGTCCGATCTGGCCTCCGCCAGCTCCGACCGGGCGACCGTGTGCCCCACGGCCAGCCACATCAGCACCACCAGCGAGGCGGCCGTCGCCGCCACGAGACCGTGGTTGAAGACCCGGTTCGTCCGCCGGTAGTTGCGGCGCTGCGCCCACGCCAGCGCGCCGAGCGCGAGCAGGCCCGTGGCGAGCGAGGCCAGCGGCAGCGAGCGGGCGTCGTCGTAGTCCGTGTAGAGCCGGTCCGTCTCCGCCTCGTACAGCCGCTGCGCGGCGGGCAGCAGCTGGGTGCTCATCTGCTCGTTGGCGTACCGCAGATAGGCGCCGCCCAGCGGCAGGCCCTGCTTGTTCGTGGCCCGCGCCTGCTCGATCAGGCCCGTGTAGCGGGGCAGCTGCTCGCTCAGCAGCGCGATCTGCTTGCGGGAGTCCTCGTCCGCCCTGGTGTTGGCGGCTGCGCTCACCAGCAGCTTCGAGGCGTTGGAGATGTCCTTCTCGTACCGCCGGCGGACCTCCCGCGGCTCGTCGCCGCCGGCCAGGAAGCCGCTGGAGGAGGCCGTGTCGGCGTCCGCGAGCGAACGGTAGATGCTCGCCGCGTCCGCGCTCAGCGGCTGGCTGCGGCCCACCACGTCCTCGGCGGCGCCGACCCGGCCGGAGATCTCCAGGACGGTCACCGCGCCGAACAGCAGTACCAGCGCGGCCAGGACCGCCCCGATGATCCGCAGCCGGCCGGGCTCGGTCGTCGCGGCCGCGCGCAGCCGCTCCACGCCCTCGGCCCAGGCCGTACCGGGCCGGGGAGGCGCCTGCGGCGGACCCGCGGGCGGGACGGCGACACCGCCCCCGGGCGCGGGCGCGCGTGATGTGATGGCCACCGTGACCTCCCCCTTGGTCCTCTGCTCCGCAGCAGTATGGCCGTAGTGACGGTCATCCACAGCACCCGGTGCCGGATCTTGGGTGATCCACCCCCCTGTGCGCGCGCCGACCCCACCCCTTCACCGTGAATACGACCCCACGGCCGCCACGGTTCCAGAACCGGGCCCTCCCGGGGCGGGTTCACCCGAAATGGGCACGGAGTTTTCCATGCGCCTCGGGCAGGGCGTCGAGCGCGTCCAGCCCCAGCAGACCGGCGCCCAGCACCGGCGGGGCCGCGACCACCGACACCCGGGCCCGCGGGGCCCGCCGCGCCAGCCCGGCCGCGATCAGCTCGTCCAACTGCCGATGACCGGCCGTCAGCACCCCGCCGCCGAGCAGCACCGGAGCCTCCTCGTCCAGCAGGTCCAGCCGGGCCAGCGCCACCGACGCCAGCGCCACCACCTCGTCCGCCTGCCGCTCCACGATCGCCGACGCCACCTGATCGCCCGCCGCGGCCACCGCGAACAGCACCGGCACCAGCTCGTGGGTCCGCCACTGCGCCAGGGCCCCCAGGTGCAGCGCCTCGATCAGCTCGGCCATCGAAGCGAGCCCGAAGTGCCCCGGCAGGGCCGCCGCCAGCTCCGTCGGCCCGCCGCGGCCGTCCTCCGCCCGCGCCGCCCACCACAGGGCCTCCGCGGCCAGACCGGCCCCGCCGCCCCAGTCCCCGGAGATCTGCCCGAGGGCCGGGAAGCGGGCCGTGCGCCCGTCGGGCAGCATCCCCACGCAGTTGATGCCCGCCCCGCACACCACCGCGACCCCGCGCGGCGGGCCGCCCGCGCAGAGCCCGGCCCGCAGGATCGCGAAGGTGTCGTTGAACACCCGGGTCGCCGCCCCCCAGCCGCGCGCCCCGACCGCGTCCGCGAGCTGCCGCTCCTCCACCGGGAGATCGGCGTTGGCCAGACAGGCCGAGACCTGGTCGGCGTACGGCGTACCGGGCTCCGGCAGGGGCAGCTCCGCCGCCTCGGCGGCCGCCGCGACCGCCTGCGCCAGTACGTCCACCGCCGCCTCGACGCCGGTGCGCTGCGGCTGGAAGCCGCCGGAGCGCCCGGTGCCGAGGACCGTGCCGTCCGCGGCGATCAGTGCCGCGTCCGTCTTGCTGTTGCCCGCGTCGACGGCCAGGACGGCGGCGGACCGTGCGGGACGAGTGGGACGGGCGGGACCCGTGGGGTGGGCGGGAGGGTTCACGCCCATGCCAGGTGCTCCTTGTTGTGCGCGAGGAGCCGGTCGGTCAGCCCCTCGGCGAGGTCGAACTGGCCGACCAGCGGGTGGGCCAGCAGCGCCTTGAACACCCGTTCGCGGCCGCCTCGTACGGCCGCGTCCAGCGCCAGGTCCTCGTACGCCGTGACGTGCGCGACGAGTCCGGCGTACAGCGGGTCGAGCCGCGCCGCGGCCAGCGGCACCGGGCCGGACCGGTCCACCCGGGCCTGCACCTCGATCACCGCGTCGTCCGGGAGGAACGGCAGCGTCCCGTCGTTCCGCGTGTTGACCACCTGCAGTGCCGCCGGGCCCGGGCCGCCGTCGCCCAGCAGCGCCGCCGCCAGGTCCACGGCCGCCTCCGAGTAGAAGGCCCCGCCCCGCTCGGCCAGCAGTCCCGGCTTCTCGTCCAGCGCCGGATCGGCGTACAGGGCGAGCAGCTCCTTCTCCATCGCGGCCACCTCGGCGGCCCGCGAGGGCTTCGTGCCCAGCTCGCGCACCACGGCGTCGTGCGCGTAGAAGTACCGCAGGTAGTACGAGGGCACGACGCCGAGGCGGTCCAGTACCGCGCGCGGCAGTCGCAGGTCCGCGGCGAGGGCCTCCCCGTGCTCGGCGAGCAGCCGCGGCAGCAGGTCCTCGCCGTCCGGGCCGCCCTTGCGCACGCCCAGCTCCCAGGTGAGGTGGTTGAGCCCGACGTGGTCCAGGTGGATGTCGGCCGGGGCCAGCTCCAGCAGCGCCGCGAACTTCCGCTGGAAGCCGATGGCGACGTTGCACAGCCCGACCGCCTTGTGCCCGGCCTGCAGCAGGGCGCGCGTGACGATCCCGACCGGGTTCGTGAAGTCGATGATCCAGGCGTCCGGGTTGGCCCGCCGGACCCGCTCGGCGATGTCCAGCACCACCGGGACCGTCCGCAGCGCCTTGGCGAGCCCGCCCGCGCCCGTGGTCTCCTGCC
The DNA here is from genome assembly GCF_000717655.1 of Streptomyces katrae. GTDB lineage: Bacteria > Actinomycetota > Actinomycetes > Streptomycetales > Streptomycetaceae > Streptomyces > Streptomyces katrae_B. The sequence goes on along the minus strand of NZ_JNZY01000014.1, from coordinate 175,842 downwards.
CGACGCAGCCGCACTCCAGCGGCCACGTCTCGTCCTGCAGCCGGGCCGCCTGCCCGCCGATGCGCAGCTGGAGCAGCACCGCGTCGGCGCCCTCGACGCCCGCGTCGAGATCGGCGGTGGTGGTGACCCGCCCCGGGTGCCCCTGCCTGGCGAAGATCCGCCGGGCCAGCGCACCGATCAGCTCCAGCCGCTCGGTGGCGGGGTCGATGAGCACCAGCTCGCCGATCGGCAGGGTGTCGCGCAGCCGCGCGAAGCCGTCGATCAGTTCGGGGGTGTAGGTGGAACCGCCGCCCACCACTGCGAGTTTCATGGTCACTAGCCTTTCACTCCCGTCAGTGTGACGCCCTCGACGAACGCCTTCTGGGCGAAGAAGAAGAGGACGATCACCGGCGCCATGACCAGCACGGTTGCGGCCATGGTGAGGTTCCAGTTGGTGTGGTGCGCCCCCTTGAAGGACTCCAGTCCGTAGCTGAGCGTCCAGGCAGCGGGGTTGTCCGAGGCGTAGATCTGCGGGCCGAAGTAGTCGTTCCAGGCGCAGAAGAACTGGAACAGCGCGACGGCGGCGATGCCCGGCCTGGCCATCGGTACGACGACGCGCAGCAGGGTGCGGACCTCGCCGCAGCCGTCGACCTTGGCCGCGTCCAGGTACTCGTCCGGGATCGTCAGCAGGAACTGGCGGAGCAGGAAGATGGAGAACGCGTCGCCGAACGCCATCGGGATGATCAGCGGCCACAGCGTGCCGGACAGGTCCAGCTGCTTCGCCCAGAAGAGGTACATCGGGATGACCACCACCTGTGGCGGCAGCATCATCATGGCGATCACCAGCAGCAGCGAGAGCCGCCGCCCGCGGAAGCGGAACTTGGCGAGGGCGTACGCGACGGGCACCGAGGAGACCACGGTCAGCAGCGTGCCCAGCCCCGCGTACAGCAGGGTGTTGCGCCACCAGGTCAGGAAGCCGGGGGTGTCCCAGACCTTGGCGTAGTTGCCCCATTCCCAGGTGTCGGGCACCAGGTCGCGGGTCAGCGCCTGCTGGTCGCTCATCAGGGAGGTCAGGAGCAGGAAGACGAAGGGGAGGACGAAGAACAGGGCGGCCGCGACGCCGAGGGCGTGCACCCCGACCCAGTGGAGGACGGCCTTGCGGTTTCGGCGCATGCTCAGTCACCTGCTCCGATCAGCCCGCCGCGGCGGCGCATCAGGAGTGCGGTGAAGGCCATGGAGAGGGCGAAGAGGACCAGCGCGACGACACACGCGGTGCCGTAGTCGAAGCGCTGGAAACCGACGTTGTAGACGACCTGGGGGAGGGTCAGCGTGGACTTGTCGGGGTAGCCCGGCTCGAACTGCTGGCCCGAACCCCCGATGACGCCCGCGGCGACCTTCCCCGCCACCAGGGGCTGCGTGTAGGACTGCATGGCCTGGATGACCCCGGTGACCACCGCGAACAGGATGATCGGCGAGATGTTCGGCAGGGTGATGTGGCGGAACCGCTGCCAGGGGCCGGCCCCGTCCAGCTCGGCGGCCTCGTACTGCTCCTTCGGTACGTCGAGCAGCGCGGCCATGAAGATGACCATCAGGTCGCCGATCCCCCACAGGGCGAGGAGGGTCAGCGCGGGCTTGGACCAGTCGGCGTCGGTGAACCAGCCGGGGGTGGGCAGGCCGGTCCCCTCCAGCAGGGTGTTGACCGGCCCGGTGCCGGGGTTGAGCAGGAAGACGAAGGCCAGCGTCGCCGCCACCGGCGGGGCCAGGTAGGGCAGGTAGAACAGGGTCCGGAAGAGCCCCGCCCCCGTCTTGATCCTCGTGATGAGCAGGCCGGTGCCGAGGCCGAAGACGACCCGGCTGAGGACCATCACCACGACCAGCCACAGGGTGTTGCGCATGGCCGGCCAGAACAGCGGATAGTCCGAGAAGACGTACGTCCAGTTGTCCAGGCCGTTGAAGACGGGAGGGCGGAAGCCGTCGTACTTCGTGAAGGAGAAGTACACGGTGGAGACGAGCGGGTACGCGAAGAAGACGGCGAACCCGATCAGCCAGGGCGACATGAAGGCCGCGGTCCGCAGGGCGGAGCGCCGGCGCTTCGCCCGCAGGGCGGGTGCGGTGGGGAGGGTGCCTGTGCTCGGCAGCGCGGCGGTCATCGGGGGCTACTTCGCCTTCGCGATGTCCGTGTCGATCTGCTGGTCGGTCTTGGCGAGGCCGGCCGGGATGTCGGCGACGTCGCCCTTCTCGACCGCGTACGCGAGGTCCTGGAAGGTCAGCTGGTAGGTGCCGCCGTCTGCCTGGGCCGGGGTGGTGTTCGACCTCGGGTGCCGGGCGATGTCGAGGAAGGTCTTGAACTCCGGGGTGACCTGGAGGTTCGGCGACTCCAGGGCGGCCAGGGTGGAGGGCACGTTGTGGATGGCGTTGGCGAACGCCACGACCGCCTCGGTGTCGGTGGTCATGTACTTCACCAGCTCCCAGGAGGCGTTCTGCTTCTTGCTGCCCGAGGCGATGCCCATGATCGTGCCGGAGAGGTATCCCTTGCCGTAGTCGGCGACCTGGTCGTCCGGCACCGGCAGCGGCGCGGTCCCGATCTCGAACGCGACCCCTGCCTCCTTGGCCATCGCGGCCCGCCACTCGCCGTCGATCTGCATGGCGACCTGGCCCTTGTGGAAGGGGTGCTCGGCGCTCCACTCGTCGCCGAAGGTGCTGCGGAACTTCTCGAGCTTCTCGTAGCCGCCGAGCTTGGCCACCAGGTCCTTCTGTGCGTTCAGCATGCTCGCGAAGCCCGGGTCCTTGGCCAGGCTGGCCTTCCCGTCGGCGCCGAAGTACTTCGGGCTCCACTGCGCGGCCAGGCGCATGGGGGTGGTCTCGTAACCGTGGTAGGTCGGCATGATGCCGAGCTGGTCGTACGAGTCCCCGCTGGACTTGGTCAGCTTCTGTGCGACCTCGGTGAACTGGCTCCAGGTCTTCGGGGGTTCGGTGATGCCCGCGGCCTTGAAGGCGTCCTTGTTGTAGACGAGGCCGTACGCGTCGTTCAGCAGCGGCAGCGTGCACTGGTTGCCGTTGAACTGGGTGTACTCCAGCAGGGTCTTGGGGAAGACCTGCGCCTTGTCGACGCCCGACTTGCGGAGGAAGGGGTTCAGGTCGGCGAAGGCGCCGGAGTTGCAGAACTTGCCGACGCTGTCGGTGGTGAAGGAGGAGACCACGTCGGGGGCCTTGTCCCCGCCGGCCCGGAGCGCCTGGTTGATCTTGTCGTCGGTCATGTTGCCCGTGACCTTGACCTTGATGTTCGGGTGCGCCTTCTCGAACCTGGCGATGTTCTCCTCGATCGCCTTGGCCTCGCTCGGCGCGGACCAGCCGTGCCAGAAGTTGAGCGTGACCTCCTTGTCCGGGTCGTCGGCGGCCGCGTTGCCGCTCTGGCCCGTACACGCGGAGGCCAGGACGGATATCGCGGCGACGGCGGTGGCCGCGGCGGTCAGACGGCTGTTTCTGGGCATGGCGGTGCTCGCTCTCTGCGGGAGGAACTTCCGGAGATGTGCCAGGGGACGCGACGACGGGCTTCGGTGACGCAGGTGGTGCCGGGGGGAGCCGATGGGGCGGGAGGTGCTGGTCGTACGTACGGGGAAGCGGGCCGGGCCGGGCCGGTCAGCGGCGCGAGGTGTCGAAGACCTCGTCGCGGGTGACGGCGAGGGCGCTCTCGAGTGCGCCGCGCAGTACGGGCCGCTCGCGCACCGTGCCCGACACCAGGCGCGGCCGGGAGGGGGCGAGATCGGCGAGCTCGGCCTCGACGAGCTCGCGCAGCACGTCCCCGCCGGCGGCGGTCACCGCGCCGGAGAGGACCACGATCTCGGGGTCCAGTACGGCGACCAGCGCGGCGAGACCGGTGGCCAGCGCGGTGGCGTACTGCTGCAGGAGCCCCAGGTTCGCCCCCTCGGGATCCCCGGCGGCCCGCGCCAGCAGCGCGGCCGCCGCGCCGACCGGCGTCTGCGCCTCGGCCCCGGGCGGCATCCCGATGCCCAGCGCAGCCGCCATCCCGGGCAGCGCCTCCACGCCGGCCAGCGCCTGGTAGCCGCCGGAGTTGACCCGGGCGACCTGCCGGACCAGGGGGTGGCCCGGCACGGGCAGGAACCCGACCTCCCCCGCGCCGCCGGTCCAGCCGCGGTGCAGCCGGCCGCCGAGTACCAGGGCGGCGCCGAGACCCTCCTCGTTCCACAGCAGGACGAAGTCCCCGTGGCCGCGTGCCGCGCCCAGGCGCTGCTCGGCGACCGCGGCGAGGTTCACGTCGTTCTCGTACCCGACCGGCATCGGCAGGGCCGCCGCCAGCTCTTCGAGGAGGGTGGGGGAGTGCCAGCCGGGGAGGTGCTCGGCGTAGCGCAGCGCCCCGGTGCGCGGGTCGAAGGACCCCGGGGTGGCGATGACGACGCGGTGGATGTCGCAGCGCCCGAGCCCGGCGTCCTCGACGGCCCCGCCGAGGGCGCGGGTGACCCGGTCGACGGCCCCGGTGCCCTCGGCGTACGGGAGCTCGTGGCTGCCGATCACCTCGCCGGTGAGATCGGCGACCGCCGCGACGATGCCGCCCGGGGTGACGTCCAGTCCGGCGACGTGGGCGGCGCGGGGGTTGACCCCGTACAGCTGGGCGTTGGGTCCGGGGCGGCCGCCGGCGGTGCCGGTGGCCACGACCAGCCCGGCGGCTTCGAGGCGGGCCAGCAGCTGGGAGGCGGTGGGCTTGGAGAGCCCGGTGAGCCGGCCGATCCGGGTCCGGGACAGGGGCCCGTGCTCCAGCAGCAGGTCCAGCGCCGCGCGGTCGTTCATGGCGCGCAGCAGGCTGGGCGTTCCGGGGGTGGTGCCGGTCATGAGCACTCTCTCCGTCGTCGGCTCACGCCGTGGTCAGAAACTGTTAGGTAAGTTTCCTATCGGCGTTTGAGCTGTGTCAATGCCGCTGCCCCCGCAGAAATGAACCTGCGGGGGCAGCGGTGTGGTGCGGGAGGTGGCAGGGAGGGAGGGGCGAAGGGCTACTTGCTGATCCGGGGCGTGCCGACGGCCGGTGCCGGGATCGGGGCGGTGGCCAGGGACTGCGGGGAGGCGGGGTTCGCGAGCGCCGACGGGGGCGCCACGGCGGCCGACGGGTCTGCCGGGGCCTCGTCCTCCTCGCCGTCGCCGGCCGGCAGACCGCCGATGATCCGGATGCCGGCGTCGTCGAAGGCCTCCTTGATCCGCCAGCGCAGCTCGCGCTCCACGGCGAACTGCTGGCCCGGCATCGTCTTCGCGGAGATCTTCACCGTCATCGACGCCAGCAGCACCTCGTCCAGGCCCAGCACCTCCACCGGGCCCCACAGGCGTTCGTCCCACGGGGACTCCTTGGCCATGCCGTCCGCGACGTGCTTGACCACCTCGCGGACGCGGGTCAGGCTCTCCGACGGCTTGACCTGGACGGCCACGCCCGCGGTCGCCCAGCCCTGGCTGAGGTTGCCGATCCGCTTGATCTCGCCGTTGCGGACGTACCAGATCTCGCCGTTGTCCCCGCGCAGCTTGGTGACGCGCAGACCGACCTCGACGACCTCGCCGGAGGCCACCCCCGCGTCGATCTTGTCGCCGACGCCGTACTGGTCCTCGAGGATCATGAACACGCCGGACAGGAAGTCCGTCACCAGGTTCCGCGCACCGAAGCCGATCGCGACACCGGCCACACCGGCACTCGCGAGCAGCGGGCCGAGGTTGATGCCCAGAGCCCCGAGCACCATCAGCCCGGCCGTGCCCAGGATCAGGAACGAGGCCACCGAACGCAGGACCGAACCGATCGCCTCGGAGCGCTGGCGCCGGCGCTCCGCGTTGACGAGGAGCCCGCCGAGTGCCATGCCCTCAACGGCCTCCGCTCCCCGGTTCATCCGCGTTATCAGCTTGGTCAGCGACTTGCGGACCAGCGAGCGCAGGGCTGCGGCGATCACCAGGATCAGCAGGATCTTCAGGCCGAGGTACAGCCATCCGGCCCAGTTCGCCTCGACGAAGCTGGCGGCGTTCGTGACGCTCTCGTGGGCCTCCTTGACCGAAGCGGCCGGGTCCGGGGTGTCGGCTGCCAGGGGCAGCAGGGCGGCAGGCCAGGGCACGACGGGAACCTCCAGGTGTAGCGGTCTGCCCGCGGAAGGGGTGTAGGGGGCAGGCCATCCACACTAACGGGGCAATCGGGTGACCCCGTTGCAGTGTTCGAGGGAGAGACCGGACTCACCTGGGGATGAAGCGGGTGTGGTTGAAAACACCTCGGACCCGTTACGGGCGCGTGGTGGCGCTTCGACCAGCCGTAAGGAGAGACTGGAGAGCAGATCGTCCCGGCGCGAGCCACGCGCCGCCGGCGTACAAGGAGGCAGTCCGTGCCGCACGTCCTGGTCCTCAACGCGTCGTACGAGCCGCTCGGCGTCGTACCGCTCCGCCGCGCGCTCGTCCTCGTCCTGGAGAACAAAGCTGTCTCCCTTGAGGAATCCGGCGCCTTTCTGCACAGCGCGACGAGAGTCGTCCCCGCGCCCAGCGTGGTCCGGCTCAAGCGTTTCGTGCGGGTCCCCTACCGGGGGCCCGTTCCTCTCACCCGCCGCGCGCTGTTCGCCCGCGACGGCGGCCGCTGCATGTACTGCGGCGGGGTCGCCACCAGTGTCGATCACGTGATCCCGCGCAGCCGGGGTGGGCAGCACGTGTGGGACAACGTGGTCGCCGCATGCCGGCGGTGCAACCACGTCAAGGCGGACCGGCACCTGCTGGAGCTGGGCTGGCGGCTGCGGCACCAGCCGGCTCCGCCGTCGGGGCTGGCCTGGCGGATCATCGGCACGGGCCACCGGGATCCGCGCTGGATGCCGTACCTCCAGCCGTACGGCGCGGAGGACGCCCTGGACCGCATCGGCGCGGCAGCCTCCTGACCGCCCCGGCCCGGGGGCCCGGCCCCCGGGCCGGGCCCCCTACGGCGTGACCGCGTACGCCTCCGCCGCGAAGAGGCTGCAGCCGAAGCGGGTCGCGCGCTTGTCGCAGGTGACGCGGACGAAGCGGGCCGGGGCCGGCGCGTCCAGGCGGACCGTCTCCAGGCCGCCGCGGGACGCCGGGACCGTCGCCGCCGGTTGCCACGTGACGCCGTCCGGGGAGGTCTCCACCCGGTACGCCGACGGGTACGCCTCCTGCCAGTGCAGGACCAGCCTGCCGATCCGGGCCGCCGCCGGGAGCTCCGCCTGCCACCACGCGCCGTCGACCGGCTTGGACGACCAGCGCGTGGTCGGGGAGCCGTCCACCGCCGCCGAGGCCGGGAACGCCGGGGTCTCGTCCCCCGACGACGAGGCACGCGCCGAACGGAACAGGTCCGGCCCGCCCGTACGCGGGACGGCGCGCACGGTCAGCGTCCGGGTCTGCCCCGCGAACGTGACCGGCACCGGATAGCTGCCCGCCGCGGTGCCCGCCGGGACCGTCACCGACACCGGGACCGTGACCCGCGTACCCCGCGGAGCAGCGGCCTCCGCGGGGAGTTTCACCTCGACGCCCTGTGGCGCCGCCGCCGAGAGCGGCCCCCGGGCCCCGCCGGCGCTCAGTGCCGACAGCTGCGCCGGCACCACCTGCGCGGCCCCGCCGATCTCCACGTCCAAGGCCTCCGGCAGCTCGAACGAGGCCGACGGCCCGTCCGCCAGCCACGGCACCACCTGGTGCACCGCCGGAGCCGGCCCCGCCCACGACAGCCGCACCGCGTCCGCACCCAGGCCGCCGACGTCCGCCTGTGTCCAGCCCGACGCCGAGGCCTCCGCGACCTTGCGCCAGCCCTCGCCCGGCACGTGCGCCTCCACCGCCGCGCCCCGGACCCCCGGCGGCAGCGGGTCCGTCATCACGGTCACCACCGACACCGGCCGCACCGTGTCCAGCCGGACCGTGTACGAGTCCGGCTCCCGGGACACCGTGCCCGGCGTGCGGGCCGCTCCGGTCCACGCGTCCGCCTCGGCCACCGCCCGTGCGAGGAAGGGGTCCAGTACGGTCTGGTCCAGCCGGGCGGTTCCCGGCTCGGCCAGCGCCTTGCGGGCCGCCGACAGCTCCTGCGAGGCCCGCCACGCCGCCGCGCCGTCCCCGCGGGACTGGGCCCGCAGGAGATCCACCGCCAGCTCGCCCGCCGTTCCGTACGCCGACAGCCGCGCCAGCCACGGCCCGGCCTCGGCCGACAGCCCCGGCAGCCGTGCAGGCGCCTCCCGCAGGGCCGTGAACGCCGCCCGCAGCCGGTCGCCCGCCGCCGGGTCGCCCGAGCCGCGGCTGCGCCAGAACTCGTCCACCAGCGGGCGCAGGTACGCCGACTCCTGGTGGCCGAGGCCCGAGGAGGCCGTGTTCCCGGCCAGCGCGGCCAGGGACCGGCGGGCCGCCTGGTCCGGCCCGGCCAGGTCGCAGACCGCCGCCGCCCAGGACTCGCCCGGCCGGTAGCCGTTCGCGTTCCACGCGAAGTCGGCGGCCGTGAACAGCGGGATCCGCGCCAGGGTGCCCTGCTGCATCGCATTGGCCAGCAGGGCCGCCGAGCCGCCCGCCACCGCCGGCTCCCGGCCCGTGTACGGGCCGAGGAAGACCCGGCCCGGGTCCCAGTCGTTGACCGGGTAGTTGTCCATGGTGACGAGCGGGTGCTGCCCGAAGGCGCTGCGCGCCCCCTCGAGTTCTTTCCCGGTGATCGCGCGCGGCACCACGCCCACGCCCGTCCAGGCGACCTCCACCCGCCCGTCGAGCCGGCTCGCCAGGGCGGTCCGGTACGCGGTCGCGCCCTTCTGGTGGTACTCCGTCGGCATCAGCGACAGCGGCGCAGCGCCCGGATGCCGCGCGGCGAGGTGCGCCGCCAGCTCGCCCGCGACCTCCGCGTGCGCCTTCGCGGCCGCCGCCGGGCCCGTCCCGTACCGCACGCGGTCCGCCCGGCAGCCCCACTCGGTGTAGCTGACGTCCTGGAACTGCACCTGGAACGCGCGGAAGCCCAGGTCCCACATCGCGTCCAGCTTGCGCGCCAGCGCCGCCCGGTCGGCCGCCGAGGCCAGGCACATCGACTGCCCGGGGGCCACCGCCCAGGCCAGCACCACCCGGTTGGCGCGGGCCCGATCGGCCAGCGCCCGGAACTCGGCCTGCTGCGCCGCCGGGTAGTCCTCGCGCCAGCCGGTCGTACGGTACGGGTCGTCGCCGGGCGCGAGCAGCAGCCGGTTCTGCTTGGTCCGGCCCATGAAGTCCAGCTGTGCGAGCCGCTGGTCCTGCGTCCACGGCTGCCCGTAGAACCCCTCGGTGATCCCGCGTACGGGCGCGGTCGGCCAGTCCCGCACCACCACTCCGGGCACCTTCCCGCCGCCCGCCCCGGCCGGGGCCAGCAGCTGGCGCAGCGTCTGTGCCGCGTGGAACAGCCCGTCCTCACCCACGCCGGCCAGCGCGACCGTGTCACGGCCCGCGGCCTTGCCGACGGCCAGCCGGTAGCCCCCGTTCGGCAGGTCCGCGGCCCCGGCCGCCGCCGGGGCCGCGCCCAGCACCCGCAGGGCCTCCTGCGCGTCGGGGCCCTGCAGTCGTACGACGGTGCCCCGTTCGGGCAGCGGGGCCCCGGGGGCCGGTTCGTGCAGGGTCCGTACGCCCGCTGCGCGCAGGGCGGTGCGCACCAGCCCGACCGCGTACGGATCGGCGTCCGGCGCCGCCACCAGAACGGCCTCGGCGCCCAGCGGGACCTCGCGCGCCGCGTCGGCGGTCATCGACTGCGGCCGCGGCCACACGGCCGGCCCCTCGGCGGCCGCTCGCGGAGCGTCGGAGCCCGGGTCGAACGCGGGCCCAGGAGCAAGCCCCGTCGCGGGATCCGTGCCCGGCCCGGCGGCGGGCCCGGCGGCGGGCGCGGTGGCAGGCCCGGCGGCAGGTCCGTTCGCATGTCCGGGCGCAGTCCCGGTGGCAGGTCCGGCAGCGGGATCCGGCCCCGGGAGGGCCGGTGCGCTCGGCGCCGCGAACGCGGCGGGCGGGCCGGCGAACACCCCGCCGCCCAGCAGCGTCCCGATGACCGCCACCGCCGCCGCCGTCGCCCGCTTCCTGCTCCTGAGCTGCACGGAGCCTCCCCGTCCCGAGTCGTCACCCGCCCGTACGAATGACCCCGAGCCCACCACCCGTGCGGCCGGAGTGTCAATGCGGGCGGGCGTTCTGACCTGGATACGCAGGAATTGCGGCGGCGCCCGCGGGGTATGGCTGCGATGTTCCCGGCGGTGTTCCATGGCCCCTGACCCACCCTCACACCTCGTACGGACAAAGGAGCAACCGCCCGTGGACACCGCAACCGGCACCCCGCACACCGCCGCCGCACCGCGGCACACCCCACTGCTCGCCCACCTGCCCGCGCAGGCCGGGCCCGCCGAAGGACCCCTCACCAGCGAGCCCCCGCTCGCCGGTGCCGCCCACGCGCCGCTGACCAGCGAGCCCCCGCTCACCGACGAGGCCCCGCTGACGAGCGAGCCGACCCCACCCGCCGCGGCCGCTGCCGCAGGCGACTAGACACAGGGACACAGGTATTCACATGGACGACCTCGCCCGGCTCGCCTCCCTGCACGGCATCGCCACCACCTACCAGCCCGCCGAGGACGTCACCGTCCCGGTCCCGGAGGCCACCGTCAAGGCGCTCCTCGGGCTGCTGGGGGTCGTTGCCGACGACGCCGAGGACGTCCGGGTGAGCGCCGAGGACGCCGTACGGGAGGCGGCCGAGCGGCTGCTGCCGAGGACGGTGGTGCTCTGGCAGGGGGAACCCGTGCCGCCGGAGCCCGCCGGGCTGCCGCCGGGCACCCGGGTACGGGTGGCCGCCGAGGAGACGGGGGAGGAGCTCGCATGGGGCCCCGGACTGCCGCTCGGCGTCCACCGGCTCGCCGCCGAGACCCCCGACGGCCGCACCGGCGCCGCCACCCTGATCGTGGCCCCGGAGCGGGCCCCGGCCGCGCCCGAGCGGGCCCACGGGCTGCTCGTCCAGCTGTACTCGCTGCTCTCCGAGCACTCCTGGGGCATGGGCGACCTCGGCGACCTGGCCGCACTCGCCCGCTGGGCCGGCCGCACCCACGGAGTCGGGTTCATCCAGGTCAACCCGCTGCACGCGGCCGTGCCCGGGATCCCGACCGACCCCTCCCCGTACCGGCCCTCCACGCGCCGCTTCCCCGACCCGGTGCACCTGCGGATCGAGGACGTCCCCGAGTACGGTGACTGCCCTGATGCCGGCGCCCTCGCCGAACTCGCCGCCCGGGGCGGGGAGCTGCGCCGCGCGGTACTCGAGAAGGGGGCGCTGATCGACCGGGACGCCGTCTGGGCCCTCAAGCGCGCCGCCCTGGAACTGCTGTACGCGGTTCCCCGCACGCCCGAACGGGAGGCCGCCTACCGGGAGTTCCGTGCCGAACAGGGCGAGGCACTGGACCGGCACGCGGCCTGGTGCGCCGACCATGCCGGCGACGATCCGAGAAGCGGGGCCGACTTCCACCGCTGGCTGGTCTGGCTGACGGTCACCCAGCTCGCCGCGGCCCAGAGCGCGGCCCGCGAGGCCGGGATGGCGGTCGGCATCGTGCACGACCTGGCCGTCGGGGTGCACCCGAAGGGCTCGGACACCGCCGGCCCGCCCCTGTACGCGAACGGCGTGTGCGTCGGCGCCCCGCCGGACGCCTTCAACGCCCGCGGCCAGGACTGGGGGCTGCCGCCGTGGCGGCCCGACCGGCTGGAGGCCACCGGGTACGCGCCCTTCCGGGCCCTGCTGCGCGGGGTGTTCCGCTACGCCGGCGCCCTGCGCATCGACCACGTCATGGGCCTGTTCCGGCTCTGGTGGATCCCTGAGGGCACCCCGCCCGCCGACGGCGCGTACGTCTCGTACGACGGCGAGGCCATGCTCGCGGTCCTGGTGCTCGAGGCCCACCGGGCCGGAGCCCTGGTCATCGGCGAGGACCTCGGGACGGTGGAGCCGCGGGTCCGCCGGGCACTGGCCCGGCGCGGGGTGCTCGGCACCTCCGTGCTCTGGTTCGAACGGGACTGGGCGGGCGACGGGCAGCCGCTCGCCCCCGAGGCCTGGCGGGCCGACTGCCTGGCCACCGCCACCACCCACGACCTGCCGCCCACCGCCGCCAAGCTGGCCGGCGGCCACGTGGAACTGCGCGACCGGCTCGGCCTGCTGACCCGCCCGCTCGAGGAGGAGCGGGCCCAGGACGCCGCGGACACCGCCCGGTGGCTGGACGTGCTGGAGGGGCTCGGCCTGGACACCAAGGGCGAGGAGGCCGCCGTACGGGCCCTGTACGGCTTCCTGCTGCGCACCCCCGCCCGGCTGGTCGGCGTATGGCTGCCGGACGCGGTCGGGGACCGGCGGCCGCAGAACCTGCCGGGAACCTGGGACCAGTACCCCAATTGGCGGCTGCCGGTCGCGGACGCCGCGGGACGGCCGCTGACCCTGGAGGCGCTGGCCGCCTCGCCCCGGGCGAACGCCCTGCTGGGCGCGGTCCGGGAGGGGGCGCGTGCCCGTACGGCACCCCCGGGCGCGCGCCTCGTTTAGGTGTTCGCTACGTTTGCACCGTGGACAAGAAGAACGCCCTGCGCGCCGGCGCCGTCACGGCCGGATCGACGCTGATGATGCTGCTGATGACGTCTCCCGCGCTCGCGGTGACCCATGACGACGGCGACGACCCGGGCGCGGGCCTGAGCGTTGCCCAGACCCTCGGTCTGTACGTCGGCCTGCCGATCCTGCTGTTCCTGGTCATCGCGGGCCTCGTGATGGTCCTCGACAAGTCGGACAGGCCGCAGGCGCAGGGCTGACCCCGCGGGGGTAGCAACCCGTCAGAGACTTCCGGGGCGCCGGGGGTCCGCAGGACGATGCCTTGTCGGCGTCGGTGCGGACCCCCGGCGCCCCGTTGTGCGTTCCGGGCGCCGCCGGGCCGGGGGCGGGGGCACCTCCCGGCGGTGGCTGGGGGAGGGACTTCGACGACGCCCCCTAGACGCCGGCCATCAGCTTGCGGAGCAGGCCCGTCAGGACGGCGACCTCCTCGTCGTCCAGCCCGGTCAGCGCGGCGCGCTGTACCTCCAGCCCGGCGGCGACGGCCTCGTCGACGAGGGCGAGCCCGCGGTCGGTGATGGTCACCTGGAGCCCCCGCCGGTCGTGCGGATCGGGCTTGCGGCAGAGCAGGCCGGCCTTCTCCAGCTTGTCCAGGCGCCCGGTCATGCCCCCCGTCGTGAGCATGAGCGTGGCCGACAGCTGGCGTGGCGAGAGGGTGTACGGGGCGCCGGAGCGGCGCAGCGTGCCGATGACGTCGAACTCGCCGCGCGAGATCCCGTAGCGGGCGTAGGCCTTCTCGATCGCGTCACCCATGGCCCGGGAGATCCGGTAGATGCGGCCGAAGAGGGCCATGGGGGCGGTTTCCAGGTCCGGCCGTACTGCAGCCCACTGGTCGATGATCGCGTCGACGGCGTCCTTGTTGGCCTCGGTCATGCGCGAAGTATCCAGCCTTCCTCCGATCGTTCGCAAGAAAGTTGCTTGACGGAAAGTAGCTTAGAGGTAAGCTACTTTCCAGCAACCTACTTTGGGGAGGGGCCGTGGCCATGGCCAGGGAAGCAAGGGTGGCGGGGGAGCGGTCCCTGCTCGTCGGCGTCGGTGTCAGCGCGGTCGGGATCGGCATGTACGTCCCGTTCTCGCTCGTCTTCTTCCACCACGTCACCGGCCTCTCCTTCGCCCTCGTCGGCGTGGTCATGACCGCCACCGGCCTGGCCGGACTGGCGTTCATGCCGCTGGCCGGCTCGGCCGTCGACCGGTTCGGCGCCCGGCGGATCGTCCTGGTCCTCTACGCGCTGCGGGCGCTCGGCTTCGCGCTCTACCCGTTCGCCGGCTCGCTGCCCGCCTTCGCCGGCGTCGCGCTCGTCACCGCCCTGGCCGACCGGTCCTTCCCCGCCGTCCAGCAGTCCCTGATCGGGGAGGTGGCCCGCGGCGCCGCCCGGGACCGGCTCCAGGCCTCGCTGCGGGCCCTGCAGAACGCCGGGATGGGAGCCGGGGCCCTGATCGTCTCCGGAGTGCTGGCGCTGTGGGGGACGGCCGCCTTCACGTACACCGCCTGGGGCAACGCGCTCGCGTTCGCGCTCGCCGGACTGCTCGTGAGCCGGGTCCGCCCGGTGCAGGGCGGGCAGGACGCCGCCGCCGGCCGGCCTGCCGCCGGATACGGGACGGTCCTGCGCGACCGGCCCTTCCTCGCGCTGACCGCCGCCAACTTCCTCACCGCGCTGGGCTACGCGGCCCTGTCCGTGCTCTTCCCGCTGTACATCGCCACCTGGCTGCACGGGCCCGACTCCCTCACCGGGGCCGCGTTCACCGTCAACACCGCCCTGTGCGCCGGGATCGGCGTGCTCGTCGCGAGCCGGGTCCGCCGCTCGGGCGCCCGCCGCACCCGCTCGGCCGCCCTGGGCGCACTGCTCTTCGCCGCCGCCTTCGTCGGGCAGATCGTGCTCGGCACGCTGCGCCCCGGGCAGAGCGTGACCCTGGTCGCGCTGCTGGCCATCGTCGTCGTCTACACCCTGGGCGAGCTCGTGCACAGCCCGTCCGGCGGGGCCCTGTCCGTCTCCGCCGCCCCGGCGGCCGTACGAGGTCGCTACCTCGCCACCTACCAGCTGTCCTACTCGCTGGCCACCGCGCTGGCCCCCTCCCTCTTCACCGCCCTGCTCTCCGTCGACGGCCGCCTGCCCTGGGCCGTCCTCGCCACCGCCGCGGCCGGCGCCGCCCTGGCGCTGGTCCGGCTGGAGCGGCGGCTGCCGATCGAGGCCGTGTACGCCGAGCCGCCGGCCGTGGTGGCCGCGCGGACCCCGGCCGCCCCGGCGCAGGCCCCGGCCGGCTGAGCCGCCCGCCGGTGGTCCGGCTCCCTCCCTCCCGAGTTCCTCACCCGCCCGAGGAGTCACCTGCCATGAACCGTTTCGCCACCGTCGCCGTGACCGCACTCGCCCCGGTCTCCTGGGGCTCGACCTACGCCGTGACCACCGAACTGCTCCCGCCCGACCGGCCCCTGTTCACCGCGGTGATGCGGGCCCTGCCCGCCGGGCTGCTGCTCACGGCCCTGTCCCGCAGACTCCCGAGCGGGCAGTGGTGGTGGAAGTCCGCCGTCCTGGGCACGCTCAACATCGGCGCATTCTTCCCGCTGCTGTTCCTCTCCGCGTACCGGCTGCCCGGCGGAGTGGCGGCCGTACTGGGCTCCGCCGGCCCGCTGTTCGTCGTCGGACTCGCCGCCCTCGTCCTGGGGGAGCGGGCGCGGCTGCGGACCGTCCTCGCCGCCGTCGCGGGGGCGTTCGGCGTGAGCATGGTCGTCCTGACCGCCGAGGCCCGGCTGGACCTCGTCGGCATCGTCGCCGGTGTCGTCTCCTCCGCCTCCATGGCCGCGGGCACGGTCATGACCAAGCGCTGGGGGCGTCCGGACGGGGTCGGCCCGCTGGCCGTGGCCGGCTGGCAGCTCACCGCGGGCGGGCTGGTCATCATCCCCGTCGCGGCCCTGGCCGAGGGGGCGCCGCCCGCGCTCGACGGAAACGCCCTCCTCGGCTACGGCTACATGATGCTGATCAACACCGGTATCGCGTACTGGCTCTGGTTCCGCGGCATCGGCAGGCTCACCGCCACCTCGGTCACCCTGCTCGGCCCGCTCTCCCCGCTCAGCGCGGCCGTGATCGGCTGGGCGGCCCTCGGGCAGACGCTGTCGCCCGTGCAACTGGTGGGCATGGCAATCGCCTTCGGCGCCACCGTCGCGGGCCAGCTGTTCGCCGCCGCCCCGACCCCCGCGCAATCGTTCAGTTCTACTGAAAAGAATAATCGAAACATTTCGATGGACCTGACGGATGGCTCGATGCGACGGTAGATCCACGTCGGACGGACAGACCGTCGGACCAGCACCCGAGGGGGAGATACACCGTGGCCGTCATGGACCGGGTCCGTACCGTTGCGCAGCACACGCCGGGCATCCAGGTGAAGAAGGGGTCCGCCGGACTCGGCGTACTCCTCGCCCTGGTCGCCACGGTCGTCTGGTCCGGCAGCTTCGTCGCCACCCGGGGGATGGCCGACGCCGTCCCGCCCGTCCAGGCCGTGTTCTGGCGCTGGATCATCGCCACCCTCGCCGTCGCCCCCTTCGCGGCCCGGCAGGCCTGGCAGCAGCGGGAGCTGATCCGCCGGCACCTCGGCTTCATCGCCCTCGCCTCGCTGTTCGGTGTCGCCCTGTACAACACGCTCGTGCACCAGGCCGGACTGACCACCTCCGCCTCCAACATGGGCATGATCATGGCCGCCTCGCCGGTCGTCATGGCGCTGTACGCCCGCCTCGGCGGCGAACGGCTCGGCGCCCGGCGCACCTTCGGACTGCTGCTCGCCGCCTTCGGTGTGCTGCTGCTCGTCGGGGACGGCTCGCTCGGCTTCGCCTTCGGGGCCGGTGACCTGTGGATGTTCGCCGCCGCCCTGTCGTTCGCCACGTACAGCGCGCTGCTCAAGCGCAAGCCGGCCGAGCTCGGCGGGCCGGCCTTCCTGATCACCACCTTCGCGCTCGGCGCGCTGATGCTGGCCCCCGCGTACGCCGTGTCCGTCACCGTCCAGGGCGGCTTCGAGGTCACCTCGGGAACCGGCGGCATGCTGCTGTACGTCGGCGTCATGTCCTCCGCGGTCGCGTTCTTCGCCTGGAACAAGGCCGTCTCGCTCATCGGGGCGGCCCGGGCGGGAGTCGTCTACTACCTCCAGCCGGTGTGCGTCGCCGGCCTGGGCCTCCTGCTGCTCGGCGAGCGGACGGGCCCGGCAGAGCTCTTCTGCATGGCGCTCATCCTGGGCGGCGTGAGCCTGGGAGCGCGCCGGTAGGTTCGGTCCATGACCGAGTGGGACATCAAGAAGCTGCGGATCCTGCGGACCCTGGCCGACCGGGGGACCGTGACCGCGACGGCCGAGGCGCTGCACATGACGCCCTCGGCCGTTTCGCAGCAGCTGACCAATCTCGCGCGGCAGTTGGGAGTGCCCCTGCTGGAGGCACGGGGGCGCAGGGTCCGGCTCACGGATGCGGCGCACCTCGTACTGCGGCATGCGGAGGCGGTGTTCGCGCAGCTGGAGCGCGCGGACGCCGAGCTGGCCGGGTACCTGGCCGGGGATGCGGGGGAGGTCCGGATCGGGGCGTTCTCCACGGCCGTGCCGGTGCTGGTGGTCCCGGCGGTGGCGGCACTGCGGCGGAGCCACCCGGGGGTGGAGGTACGGGTACGGGAGACCGAGGCGGCGGAGTCGTACGAGCTGCTGTCGGCCGGGGCGGTCGACCTGGCCCTCTCGCTGGCGGCCCACGCCCCGACGGCCCGGGACCCGCGGTTCACCCGGCTGACGCTGATGGAGGACCCGCTGGACGTGGCCCTCCCGCCGGACCACCCGCTGGCGGCGGCCCCGGCCCTGCGGCTGGCGGACCTGTCCGGCGATCCGTGGATCTACGGGGGCAGCGGACCGTGGCAGGAGATCGCCCGCAACGCGTGCGAGGCGGCAGGCTTCGTGCCGGAACAGGCGCACTCGGCATCCGGCTGGACCGCGATCCTGGCGATGGTGGAGGCCGGCATGGGCGTGGCGCTGGTCCCCCGCATGGTGTCGAGCCGGGCCTCGGGGGTGACGGTGCGGGTCCTGACCCACGACCGCCCGACCCGGCACGTCATCGCGGCCACGCGCCGGGGCTCGGAATCCGCGCCGGCGGTGGCCCGCGCACTGGCCGCTCTCCGCGAAGCCGCCGCGGCCCGCTAGGCCGTCTCTGCCCCGTGCCCGGTGGGCCCGCCGAACGTGCTCGGCGGGCCCACGGGGGGTGGGGTCAGGCCGAGGCCGAGGCCGAGGCCGCGTCTGCGGACTGGGCCTTCAGGGCGCGTTCCACGCCCGAGCGGGACTCCGAGACCAGGCGGCGCAGGGCCGCGTTCGGCTGCGCCGAGGTCAGCCACGCGTCCGTCGCCGCCAGGGTCTCCGGGGAGACCTGCAGGGACGGGTACAGGCCCACCGCGATCTGCTGGGCGATCTCGTGGCTGCGGTTTTCCCAGATCCCCTTGATCACCGCGAAGTACTTCTCGGTGTAAGGGGCCAGCAGCTCGCGCTGGTCGGTCTGGACGAAGCCGCCGATCACGGCCTCCTGCACCGCGTTCGGCAGGTCCGCCGAGTCCACCACCGAGGCCCACGCCTCGGCCTTGGCCTCCGCCGTCGGACGCGCGGCCCGCGCGGTGGCCGCGTGGCGCTCGCCCGCCGCCGTGCGGTCGCGCTGCAGCTCCGCCGCGATGGCAGGCTCGCCCAGCACGCCCGTGGCGACCAGGCGCTCCAGGAACGCCCATCGCAGCTCGGTGTCGACGACCAGGCCCTCGACCTCCGCCGAACCGTCCAGCAGCGCGGACAGGTAGGTCAGCTGCCCCTCGGTGCGGGCCGTGGCCGCGAACGCGCGGGCCCACGCCAGCTGGTGGTCGCTGCCCGGCTCGGCGCCGCGCAGGTGCTCCAGCGTCGCCTCGGTCCAGGTCGCCAGGCCCTGCTCCCGCCATGCCGGGTCGGCGTACAGGTCGACGGCCAGCTTCACCTGACGGTGCAGCGACTGGACGACGCCGATGTCCGACTCCTTGCCGATGCCCGACAGGACGAGGGCGAGGTAGTCGCGCGTGGCCAGTTCGCCGTCGCGGGTCATGTCCCACGCCGAGGCCCAGCACAGCGCCCGCGGCAGCGACTCGGTGAAGTCGCCCAGGTGCGCGGTGACGTTGGCGAGGGAGACCTCGTCCAGACGGACCTTGGCGTACGACAGGTCGTCGTCGTTCAGCAGCACGACCGCCGGACGGGCCCGGCCGACCAGCTCCGGCACCTCCGTCAGCTCGCCGTCGATGTCCAGCTCGATCCGGTCCGTACGGACGAGCTTGCCGCCGTCCAGGTCGTACAGGCCGATCGCGATCCGGTGCGGCCGCAGCGTCGGCTCGCCCTTGGCGCCCGCGGGCAGCGCCGGGGCCTCCTGGCGCACGGCGAACGCGGTGATGTTCCCCGCCGCGTCCGTCTCGATCCCGGGCCGCAGGATGTTGATGCCGGCCGTCTCCAGCCATGCCTTCGACCAGGTGGTCAGGTCACGGCCCGAGGTCTCCTCGAGGGCGCCCAGCAGGTCCGAAAGGCGCGTGTTCCCGAACGCGTGCGCCTTGAAGTACGCCTGCACGCCCTTGAAGAAGGCGTCGGTGCCCACGTAGGCGACGAGCTGCTTGAGCACCGAGGCGCCCTTGGCGTACGTGATGCCGTCGAAGTTGACCAGGACGTCGTCCAGGTCACGGATGTCGGCCATGATCGGGTGCGTGGACGGCAGCTGGTCCTGCCGGTACGCCCAGGTCTTCATCGAGTTGGCGAACGTCGTCCACGCCTGCGGCCACTTCGTGCCCTCGGCGTACGCCTGGCAGGCGATCGAGGTGTACGTCGCGAACGACTCGTTCAGCCAAAGGTCGTTCCACCACTCCATGGTGACCAGGTCGCCGAACCACATGTGGGCGAGCTCGTGGAGGATCGTCTCGGCGCGGCCCTCGTACGCCGCGTCCGTCACCTTCGAGCGGAAGACGTACTGGTCGCGGATGGTGACCGCGCCCGCGTTCTCCATCGCACCCGCGTTGAACTCGGGGACGAAGAGCTGGTCGTACTTGGCGAAGGGGTAGTCGTACGCGAACTTCTCCTGGAACCAGTCGAAGCCCTGACGCGTGACGGCGAAGATCGCGTCGGCGTCCAGGAACTCGGCGAGCGACGGCCGGCAGTAGATGCCGAGCGGCACCGACTGGCCGTTCGGGCCCTCGTACGAGCTGTGCACCGCGTGGTACGGGCCGACGATCAGCGCCGTGATGTACGTGGAGATGCGCGGCGTCGGCTCGAAGCGCCAGACGTTGTCCTTGACGTCCGCGGCGTCCGGCGTCGGGGAGTTCGAGATGACCTTCCAGCCCTCGGGGGCCGTCACCGTGAACCGGAACGTCGCCTTCAGGTCGGGCTGCTCGAAGCTGGCGAACACCCGCCGCGCGTCCGGCACCTCGAACTGGGTGTACAGGTAGGCCTGCTGGTCGACCGGGTCGACGAAGCGGTGCAGGCCCTCGCCCGTGTTGGTGTACGCGCAGTCCGCGACGACCTTCAGCTCGTTGGCCCCGGCCGCGAGGTGCTTCAGCGCGATGCGCGAGTCCCGGAAGACCTCGGCCACGTCCAGGGACTTGCCGTTGAGGACGACCTCGTGCACGGCCGGAGCGACCAGGTCGATGAAGGTCTCCGCGCCCGCCTCGGCGGACTGGAAGCGCACGGTGGTCACGGAGGGGTACGTGCCGCCCTCCTGCGCCCCGCTCAGGTCGAGGTCGATCTCGTACGAGTCGACGCTGAGCAGCTTCGCCCGCTGCTGAGCCTCTTCACGGGTCAGATTCGTGCCAGGCACGCGTTCATCTCCTTCGATGGTGACGTTGCCCCGCCATCCTTCCACGTGGCGCAGACCAGACGCCCTGGAGTAATCCACGGGCGAAACGCGGCGTCCGATTTCCGCCAGCTTCTCCGCGTCCGGGCGCGCACCCTGGACGGCATGACCACGCATTCCGCGCCCCGACCGGCGCTCCACGCCGTACGCCCCCTCGCCCCCGCCGCCCTCGCCGGCCTGCGCGTCCGTGACGACGCCGGCCGGCCCTGCCTGCCCTACGAGGACCCCGAGGGCGGCGCCCCGCTGCGCTGCTGCCTGCGCCGCAGCCGCCCCGGGGAGCGGATCGCCCTCGTCTCGTACGCACCACTGCGCCGCTGGGCCGCCGAGACCGGCGCCGACCCGGGCGCGTACGACGAGCAGGGCCCGGTGTTCATCCACGCCGCCGACTGCGGCGGGCCGGCCGAGGGATCCGGATACCCGTTCGCCCAGGCCGGGGCCCTGCGCACGGCGCGCCGCTACGACGCCGGGGGCCGCATCCTCGGCGGTCGCGCCCTGTCCCTCGGCGAGGAGCCGGACGCGGAGCTGGAGGAGGCGCTGTCGCAGGCCTTCGCCGACCCGGAGGTCGCCCTCGTGCACGTCCGCGCCACCGAATTCGGCTGCTTCCTCTTCGAGGCCCGCCGGCCCTGACGGCTGACGGCCGACGGGAACGCAAAAGGGGCGGCACCGGCCGGTGCCGCCCCATCCGCTCGGCCGGAGGCTCAGCCGCGCAGTTCCTCGGCGACGAGCTCGGCGATCTGCACCGCGTTCAGGGCCGCGCCCTTGCGCAGGTTGTCGTTCGAGAGGAACAGCGCGAGGCCGTTCTCGACCGTCTCGTCGGCGCGGATGCGGCCCACGTACGAGGCGTCCTTGCCCGCGGCCTGCAGGGGGGTCGGGATCTCCGAGAGCTCGACGCCCGGGGCGCCCTCGAGCAGCTCGTACGCGCGCTCCACGCTGATCGGGTTCGCGAAGCGGGCATTGACCTGGAGGGAGTGACCGGAGAAGACCGGCACGCGCACGCAGGTGCCGGAGACCTTGAGCTCCGGGATCTCCAGGATCTTGCGGGACTCGTTGCGGAGCTTCTGCTCCTCGTCGGTCTCGAAGGAGCCGTCGTCCACCAGGTTGCCGGCGAGCGGGACCACGTTGTACGCGATGGGGCGCTTGTAGACGGCCGGCTCCGGGAAGTCCACGGCGCCGCCGTCGAAGGTCAGCTGGTCGGCGGCCTCGGAGACCGCGCAGGCCTGGCCCTTGAGCTCGGCGACACCGGCCAGGCCCGAGCCGGAGACGGCCTGGTAGGTGGTGGCGACCATCGCGGTCAGCCCGGCCTCCTCGTGCAGCGGGCGCAGCACCGGCATCGCGGCCATGGTGGTGCAGTTCGGGTTCGCGATGATGCCCTTGGGGCGGTTCTTGATCGCGTGCGGGTTCACCTCGGAGACGACGAGGGGAACGTCGGGGTCGCGGCGCCACGCGGAGGAGTTGTCGATCACGACCGCACCCTGGGAGGCGACCTTCTCGGCGAGGGCCTTGGACGTCGCGCCGCCCGCGGAGAAGAGCACGATGTCCAGGCCGGAGTAGTCGGCCGTGGAGGCGTCCTCGATGGTGATCTCCTGGCCCTCCCACTCGAGGGCCGAGCCCGCGGAACGGGCCGAGGCGAACAGCCGCAGCTCGTCCACCGGGAACTTGCGCTCGGCGAGGATGCCGCGCATGACTCCGCCGACCTGTCCGGTGGCTCCGACGATTCCGACCCTCACGGTGACTCCTTCTGGTACGTACGACGCGGGCGCGTGAAGCCATCATGCGTTCGACCCCACGAGGCTTGTCCAATCCATTGTCCGAGGAACGGACAGTGTCCGGGGTGTGAACCCGGTTACCGTCCGGTAGTCAGGCCTGCGGCGTACGGAAAGCCCGAAGGGGCGGTGCCCGGTCGGCACCGCCCCTTCGGTGTGGATCCGTGGATCCGGTGGTGCTACGGGGTGACCTTCTCGATCTGGACGCTGCCGGTGCCGGCGGCGGTGCCGCGGGCGTTCAGCAGCTTGACCTGGCCGAAGAACTGCCGGCCCTCGGGCGCCGGGCTGTTGGCCACGACGTTCGCCGAGACGGTCGCCGAGGCGCCGTTGGCGAGGTTCACCGCGGCGGCCTCGTCGACCTGGACGGAGCCCAGGGCGGACGAGAAGTACACGTCGCGGTAGTCGTACGTGGTGGAGCCGGACGGAACGGCGTAACCGGTGACCACGAAGGTGTAGGTGCCGGCGGCCGGGTTGATCAGGCTCACGGCCTCCTCGGAGTCGCCGTCCGCGGACGAGCCGACCTTCACGCCGTCCTTGAAGACGTCGAGGTCGAGGTCGGCGCCGGTGTCGGAGACGTTGCCGATCGCCACGTCCAGGCGCGAGACGCCCTCACCGACGGTGACGGTGGTGGTCTGCTGCTCGCCGTTCGCGATGGTCGGCTTGGCGACCTTCGCGGAGCCGAGCGGACCGCCCTGGAGCTTGCCGCCGGAGATGGCGGCGGCGTCGTTCTTGATCGTCCACTGGACCGGGGCGGGGGTGCCCTGCTTCACCTCGGGCAGGACCTTGACCGCCGGGTCGAAGGCCGCACCGAGGACGCTGACGTCCAGCTTGAACGGGTTGTCGAGCAGCGGCGACGTACGGCGCGACTCGACCTCGATCTCCCAGACGCCCGGCTGCGGGTTCTCGTACGAGCGCAGGTCGGGGCGGCACTTGTTCGCCGGGTTGTCGTAGTTCGGGTAGCACATGGTGGTCGCGCTGTCCTCGACGCCCACACCGTACGGGTGGATCGAGATGAAGCGCGTCTGGCTGCCCGCCGCGAGACCGCCGAGGGCGACCTCGAGGGACTTCGCGCCCTGCGGGACCGTCACGAAGTACGACTTGTGGCTGTTGCGCTGGACGGAGGAGGTGTCCGACAGCGTGAACGACGGCTTCGCCAGCGGGGTGGCGGCGACGACCGTGGTCAGGATCTGCTTGTCGATGCCCTCGGTGGTCTCGTCGTCCAGCTGCAGGATGCCGCTGTGGACGCCGGCCGTCGTGGGCTTGGCCTCGACCTTGATGGTGACCGGCTTGTTCAGCGGCAGCGTGACGTAGTCGTAGCCGCCGACGACCTTGAACGTGCCGTCGTTGTTGCGCCAGCTCAGGTTGTGCCGGGTGCCGTACTTGACGCCCGTGGTGCGGGTGACGACGACGTCGTAGACCTTCTTCTGGCCGACCTTGAGGCCGCCCTCGCGGTCGTAGAGGCCGGTGCCGAAGCCCGGGGTCTTCAGGAACTGGTCGATCGCGGTGTCGACGGGCGCCTTGACGGTGAACTCGTTCGCCTTGGCACCGCGCTGGATGGACTCCCACGCACCGTTGATGTCGATCAGACCCGCGCCCTGGGCGTGCGCCGGGACGTCGTCGATCTTCTTCGCGGTGCTGGTGAGCGCGACGCGCAGGCCCGCCGGGGTGAGCGCGATGTGCTGCTGCTTCGCGGCCGAGATCAGCAGGGCGCCGGCGCCCGCCGCCTGCGGCGAGGACATCGAGGTGCCCTGCAGCATCGAGTAACCGGCCGGCAGGCTGTAGCCGGCCTCCTTCACCGGTCCGCCGGGCAGCCAGGTCTGCGTGGTGTTGATGGCAGCGCCGGGGGCGGTGATGGTCGGCGTGAAGCCGCCGTCCTCACGCGGACCGCGCGAGGAGAACGGGAACATGTTGTACTTCTTGGTCACGCCGGAGCCGTAGTTGGCGGCCCAGGTCTCCTTGGAGACCGCGGCACCCACGGAGATGACCTTGTCCGCGAGACCGGGGTCGCCGATGGTGTTGACACCGGGGCCCTCGTTGCCCGCCGAGATGACGAGCTGGACACCGTAGGTGTCGATGAGGTTCTTGTAGAGCTCGGCGCGGGCGTTGTTGCCGTCGTTCAGCGCCGGCAGGCCGCCGATGGACATGTTGACGATGTCCACACCGCGGTTGACGACGAGGTCGATCATGCCCTCGGTCAGCGCGACGTTGGTGCAGCCGCCGGACCAGGAGCAGGCGCGCGAGGAGACGATCTTCGCGCCGGGCGCCTCGCCGTTCATCTTGCCGCCGAAGAGGCTGTTGGCGGCGGTGATGCCGGCGACGTGCGTGCCGTGCTCGGACTCGATGATGCCGATGTTGACGAAGTCGGCCTTCTTGCCGACCCAGTCCCCGCCCAGCGGGTCCATCGGGACGTCCTTGCGGATCTGGATCACGAACGGGATGCGCTCGGCGACGTCGGTCGCCGGGTTGTCCGTGCCGAAGTAGCCGATCTGGTAGCCGTCCTTGTACGGCTTCATCGGCTCGTTGTTCGTGAAGTCGCCGTCCTGGTCGGTGTCGACGCGGACGGTGCCGGCGGCGGCGTCGTAGAGCATGCCGAACCGGTCGGTGGTGTCCCCGTCCCGGTTGACGTCGCCCTTCATGTCACCGGTGGCGGTGATCGACTCGCTGAACCGGCTCCACTGGTACGAGCCCTCCGGGGCCTTCCAGCTCTGGCCGCCGGCGCTGAAGGTGCCGCCCGTGGCCGCGACCGGGGTGATCTGCGCGCGCCAGGTGGCGTCGTTGTCGGTGATCGGGTCGGTCGCGGTGACCCAGTCGACGATCTTGCGCTCGCCCGTGGTGGTCTTCTGGAGCGCCGGGTGGCCGAGGTCGACGCCCGAGTCCAGGATGCCGATGGTCACGCCGCGGCCGTCGGCCTGCGGGTTCTTGGCGACGAAGTCCACCGCACCGGTCTCGAAGGACGGGTTGTACGGGTTCTTCGCGGGGGTGTTCTTGTCCGGCCCCGGGTAGGTCTCGGAGGCGGTCTTCTTCGCCGAGCCCGATTCCTTGCCGCCGTCGGGGCGCGGGTCCGACAGCTGGATCTCGTGCTTGAGGTCCATGGCGTGCACCGAGGACAGCTTGCCGGCCGCCTTCAGCGCGGCCTCGGCCTTGCCGGTGGGCAGCGTGGCCCGCACGTAGCCGAGCTTGTCGTCGGTCTGGCCGACGGAGGCGCCCTGGACCGCGGTGAGCTGGTCCGCGACCTGCTTGGTCTGGCCGGGGGCCGTGGCCACCATGACGGTGACGGTCGCGTCACCCTTGGCCTTGGCCTCCTGCAGCAGCTCGGCGTCCGCCGAACCGAGCTTCTGGTCGGCGGACTTGACGGCCGGGCCGGTGCCCGGGGTGCCGGCAGCGGGGCCGGTGGCCGCGAAGACGGGCATCGCGCCCGCGGTCGCGAGCGCGGCGACCAGACCGGCCGCGGCCGCGACGCGTGCCACGCGTCTGGCCCCGGATATGGAGCTGGGGGATTCGAGGGTCATCAGCATCCCTGGATAAGTGAAAGATACGGTCCGGATTTCGGTGCCGGATGACCGGTCAGCTTTGCGCACGTGACGGCTCTTTGGGGAGCGTTGTCTTGACCGAGACCTGACATGGCGGACTCCCGCCAGCTCAGGGCATGTGCCATCAAGGCCGTACCGGGGCGTACCCGTACGAAACACAGGGATTGAAGAGTTGCTTTGTCGACTTCCCGACCTCTTGACGGAGGTGCGGCGGTGCCCGGTCTCAGATCGGGTGTGACAACTTCCGGCTTCTCAGCGCTCGCGCGTGCGCGCGCGGTGCTCGCGGAGCCGCTCGGGCGCCGAGACCAGCAGCTCCAGGTAGTCGCGGGCGGCCGTCCAGGCCGGACCCCAGGCCGGGTCGTCGAACTCCGCCCGCTCGCCCGGGCCCTCGGCGGTCAGGGTGACCCGGATCCGCCCGTGCTCCAGGACGGCGTCGATCAGGGCGCGCGCACTCGCGTCGGCCGGGTCCGCGACGGCGCGGGTCAGCGCCTCGCGGGCGGTCAGCAGATGGACGAGGGTCGCGGCGTCGGCGCGGAAGCGGCCGGCCAGCCCGGCGGTGCGCAGCCAGATCGCGAGCCCCTCGACCCGGGTCAGCCCGAAGGCGCCGGCGAAGAGGTCGGCGGACTCGCCGTCCTGGGTCCAGCGCGTGTTCAGCAGGTCCAGGGCGATCGGTCCGCCCGTCAGCGGGCGGGGATCCGCCGCCTCTGTCGCCATCCCGCCGCTCCTCCGTGCATGCCTGCCGATCCGTCGAGCGTACGTGACCGGCCGGCGCCGGTCGCCCTTCACCGGGGGAGTACGACCAGGTAGGCGGCCGGCTCGCGGTCGGCCGACGCCGCCAGGGCGGTCCGGACGACCGCGGCCTGCTGCTCGGGCCAGTCGCGGAGCTTGCGCGGGGTGATGTGCAGGACGGTCACCCCGACCCGTTCCAGGCTCTCCCGCTTGCGGACGGCCTCGGAGAACTGCTCGTCCTCGCCCTGCCGGGGCGCGCGGGTGTCGATCTCCACGGCGACGGCCTGCTCGGGCCAGAACGCGTCGACCCCGCCCAGGTGCGGGCCGCCGGGCAGGCGCAGATCCACGTTCCAGACCGGCTCGGGCAGCTCGTAGCCCCGTACGAGCTGGTACAGCCGGTCCTCGGCGATGGCCCGGCCCTCGGCGAGCAGGGCCTCGACGGCGTCCACCACGTGGGGCCGGTTCAGCAGCCGGGCCACCGTCAGCTCCCGTACGACGGCGGCGGGTTCGCAGTGCCCCGCCCGAACGGCCTCGCTCAGCAGGCGGCGTACGGTCCCGGCGTCGGAGAGCTGGGCGACGGCGTCGGCCACGGCCCGGGCCGCGGGTGCCACGGGCAGCCCCGTCACCTGCTGCGGCCGGGGCGGGGTGTGCGAGCGCACGATCCGCACGCTGCCG
Source organism: Streptomyces katrae (assembly GCF_000717655.1). Taxonomy (GTDB): domain Bacteria; phylum Actinomycetota; class Actinomycetes; order Streptomycetales; family Streptomycetaceae; genus Streptomyces; species Streptomyces katrae_B. The sequence continues at coordinate 148,758 of NZ_JNZY01000014.1, read as the reverse complement.
ACGGAGCGGAGCCGGCGGGTGTGCGGCACCAGCACGTCGATCTGCGCGAGGGCGGTGAGTGCGGGGGCGGAGCCGAACCGGTACAGCGCGAGCGCGGCCAGCCCGGTGATCATGGCCTCGCCGCCGCGGCGGCCCGCGTACAGCAGGGCGGCGTGCAGGCGCTCCTCGCTGGTCGCGGCGCCCGCGTGGAGGAGGAACACCCCCGGCAGGATCTCCTGCCAGGGCCGCGCGGCGGCGTCGGAGGCGCTCACGCCGTGCTCGCGGAGCTGGGCGAGGCTCAGCACGAGGGGGCGGCTGCCGGTGAGGTGGGCGAGGGGGAGGGGTGCGTTGTGGTTCATGCGGCGGAGATTCCCGCTCGCCGGGGCCCTGCTAACCCCTGTTACGTTCCCGTCGACAAATCCGGACAAGCCCGCACTAAAGTACGGCCGTTCGAAAGCCGATACCGCCGTTCGCTTCGGTCGGCGGGGCCGTGGATCCGGCCCCGCCGACCGAAGCGTCAGACCGCGGCGGCCGCCTTGTCGCAGGCCTGGGCGCGCAGGGCGCGGGCCAGGTCGTCACGGGCCTCCAGCACCAGGCGCCGCAGCGCAGGCGCCGCGTCCGGGTGGGACGAGAGCCACGCGTCCGTCGCGGCCAGCGTGGCCGGCGAGTCCTCCAGCGACGGGTACAGCCCCTTCACCACATGCATGCCGATCTGGATCGAACGCTCCGCCCAGATCCGCTCGATCACCTCGAAGTAGCGCTCCGCGTAGGGCGCCAGCAGCGCCCGCTGCGAAGGCTGCTGCATACCGGCGATCGTCGCCTCCACGAGCGCGTTCGACAGTGCGTCGGATTCGACCACCGCCGCCCACGCCTGGTCCTTGACCGCTTCCGAGGGCCGCGCCGCCAGGCACCGCACCTGGTGCCGCTTGCCCGACGCGGTGTCGTCCCGCACCAGTTCCGCCGCCAGCGCGGCCTCGTCCACGGCGCCGTGCGCGGCCAGCGGCAGCAGGAAGTCCCACCGCAGCTCCTGGTCCACGTCCAGCCCGTCGATCCGCGCCGACCCGTCGAGCAGTCCCAGCAGCAGCTGGAAGTCGCCCTCGGTGGCCGCGCTCGCCGCGAAGAACCGGGCCCAGGTCAGCTGGTGCTCCGACCCCGGCTCGGCCATCCGCAGCTCCTGCAGGGCGACCGCGGACAGCACCCGGCCGCCCTGCTCGCGCCAGTCGGCCACCGCGTAGTGCGTGACCGCGGTCAGCGCCTGCGCGTGCACCATCTGCAGCACGCCGACGTCGCTCTCGCGCCCCGCGTGGGCCAGCACCAGCGAGACGAAGTCGCGGGCCGGCATCAGCCCGTCCCGCGTCAGGTTCCACAGCGCAGACCAGCACAGCGCCCGCGCCAGCGGATCCGCCACGTCCCCGAGCCGCACCCGCAGCGTCTCCAGCGAGCCCTCGTCGAAGCGCATCTTGCAGTAGGTGAGGTCCTCGTCGTTGACGAGCACCAGGTCGGGCCGCTCCTGCCCGGCCAGCTCCGCCACGGCCGTCCGGACCCCCGCCACGTCCGCCTCGGCCTGCGCATAGCGCACCAGCGAGCCGTCCTCCAGCCGGTACAGGCCGACCGCGACCCGGTGCGGGCGAAGCTCCTCGCCCTCCTGGACGACAGCCAGCTCGGTCACCCGGCCGCCCGCGTCGTACGTCACCACCGGCGTCAGCACGTTCACGCCGGCCGTCTGCAGCCATGCCCGGGACCACTCGGCCATGTCCCGCCCGGAGACCTCCCCGAGCACCGCCAGCAGGTCGTCCAGCGTGGTGTTCCCGTACGCGTTGGCCTTGAAGTAGCGCCGCGCGCCCTCGAGGAACGCGTCCCGCCCCACGTACGCCACCAGCTGCTTGAGCACCGCCGCGCCCTTGGCGTACGTGATGCCGTCGAAGTTGAGCTTCGCGTCCTCCAGGTCACGGATGTCGGCCGTGATCGGGTGCGTGGAGGGCAGCTGGTCGGCCCGGTACGCCCACGCCTTGCGGCTGTTGGCGAAGGTCACCCACGCCTGGTCGAAGCGGGTCGCGTCCACCTGCGAGAAGGAGCCCATGAAGTCCGCGAAGGACTCCTTCAGCCACAGGTCGTCCCACCACTTCATGGTGACGAGGTCGCCGAACCACATGTGGGCCATCTCGTGCAGGATCGTGTTGCAGCGGCGCTCGTACGCGGCCCGGGTCACCTTGCCGCGGAAGATGTACTCCTCGCGGAAGGTCACCATCCCCGGGTTCTCCATCGCGCCCAGGTTGTACTCGGGCACGAAGGCCTGGTCGTACTTCCCGAAGGGGTACGGGTAGTCGAAGTGCTCGTGGAAGAAGTCGAAGCCCTGCTTGGTGACCAGGAAGACGTCGTCCGCGTCGAAGTGCTTCGCCAGCCCCTTGCGGCACATCGCGCCCAGCGGGATCGTCAGGTCCCCGCGCGTGTAGGTGTCCGTCACGTAGTGGTACGGGCCCGCCACCACGCACGTGATGTACGTGGAGATCGGGGCGGTCTCGGCGAACCGCCGGGTCTGGCCCTCGCGGGACTCCTCCGCGCCGTTGCTCCAGACCTGCCAGCCCTCGGGCGCGGTCACCTCGAAGCGGTAGGGCGCCTTCAGGTCGGGCTGCTCGAAGTTCGCGTACACCCGCCGGGCGTCGGCAGGCTCGTACTGCGTGTAGAGGTAGACCTCGCCGTCCTCCGGGTCCACGAAGCGGTGCATGCCCTCGCCCGTCCGGCTGTACGCGCAGTTCGCGTCCACCACCAGGACGTTCTCCGAGGCCAGGTCGGTCAGGGCGATCCGCGCCCCGTCGAAGACGGCGGCCGGGTCCAGTGCGCGCCCGTTGAGCGTGACGGAGTTCACCGACGGGGCGACGAGGTCCGCGAAGGTGGCCGAGCCGGGGGCCGCGGACTGGAAGCGGATCGTGGTCACCGAGCGGAAGGTCCGGGGGCCGTCGGCCGGTTCCGCCTCGTCCACGGCGGACCTCAGGTCGAGGACCACCTCGTACCCGTCGACGGACAGCAGCTCGGCCCGCTCGCGGGCCTCGTCACGGGACAGATTCTCTCCGGGCACGTGCACTCCTTCGTGCGTGATCGCGATACCTGATCGAATCCTCGCACGGGGGAATGCGGAAGGTCCCGGGCTCGTTGGCGAGGGGGAACAGGTCCCGCCGTACCCAAGCGACACGAGGAGAGACATGGCCGACACCCAGGTGCGAGAGAAGACCCCGGTCGACTTCTGGTTCGACCCGCTCTGCCCCTGGGCCTGGATGACGTCCCGCTGGATGCTGGAGGTCGAGAAGGTCCGCGACGTCGAGGTGCGCTGGCACGTGATGAGCCTCGCCGTCCTCAACGAGAACAAGCTCGACGAACTGCCCGAGCACTACCGCGAGATCCTCGGCCCCAAGGGCTGGGCGCCGGTCCGCGTGGTCATCGCGGCCCAGCAGAAGCACGGCGACGAGATCACCGGCAAGCTCTACACCGCGCTCGGCACCCGGATCCACAACGAGGACAAGGGCGCGACCCGCGAGGTCATCGCCGAGGCGCTGGCGGAGGCCGGCCTGCCGGCCGAGCTGCTCGCGTACGCCGACTCCGACGAGTACGACCAGGTACTGCGCGACTCCCACAACAACGGCATCGAGCGCGTCGGCCAGGAGGTCGGCACCCCGGTGATCTCCGTGCCCGGCGCCGAGGGCGACGAGGTGGCCTTCTTCGGGCCGGTCGTCACCCCGACCCCGCGCGGCGAGGCCGCGGCCCGGCTGTGGGACGGCACCCTGCTGGTCGCCTCCACCCCCGGCTTCTACGAGATCAAGCGCACCCGCACCAAGGGCCCGTCCTTCGAGTAGGCCTGCTGCCGGATGCAGAAGACCCCCGCAAGTCACGTCCTTGCGGGGGTTTTCCATTGGACACGCCCGCACGCGAAGGCTGAGAAGACGATCACGAGGCGGACGGGCTGGGCGGCTGTGATCAGCCCTTGGCGGGGATCAGCAGCGGGGTGTTCGCCTTGGCGTCGGCGTAGCGCCCGGCCACGTCCTGCCAGTTGACGACGTTCCACATGGCCTCGATGAAGTCCGCCTTCTGGTTCTTGTACTGCAGGTAGAAGGCGTGCTCCCAGGCGTCGAAGACCAGGATCGGGGTGCTCGCGGCGCCCACGTTGCCCTGGTGGTCGTAGATCTGCTCGACGATCAGGCGGCCGCTGACCGGCTCGTACGCGAGCACGCCCCAGCCGGAGCCCTGCGTGGCGGAGGACGCGAAGGTCAGCTGCTTCCTGAACTTCGCGAAGGAGCCGAACGACTCGGTGATGGCGTCCGCGAGCTCGCCGATGCCGTCCGCGGCGGTGGGCTCCCCGCCGCCCTCACCGGTCTTCGGGCTGGCCATGTTGTGCCAGTAGATGCTGTGCAGGATGTGGCCGGAGAGGTGGAAGGCCAGGTTCTTCTCCAGGCCGTTCAGCGCGCCCCAGTTCTCCTTGTCGCGCGCCTCCTCCAGCTGCTCCAGCGTGGTGTTGGCGCCGGCGACGTAGGCCGCGTGGTGCTTGTCGTGGTGCAGCTCGATGATCTGCGGGTTGATCACCGGCTCGAGTGCCGCGTAGTCGTACGGAAGCTCAGGAAGCGTGTAGATGGCCATGCGTGTTGTCCGGTCCCCTCAGCGTGCCAACTGCTTATTGCAACCAATGCGCAACTGCACGCTAGCAGTATCTATTCCGGAGATCACATAAGGGTGACCTGACCTCGTCCGGCGTGCCCCGCACACGACGAAGGCGCTCCCCCTGTCGATGGCAGGGGGAGCGCCTTCGTCGTGTGCGGGCAGCTCAGGCCCGGGCCGCGGCCCGGCGCTGCATCACGTAGCCGGTCGCCGCGAGGGCGAGGGTGAGGCCGCCGGTGAACACCACCTGGACCCGGGTGTCCTCGCCCAGGAGCATCAGGACCAGGACCCCGGCCACCCCGGCCAGTGCCACCCAGGTCAGATACGGGAAGCCCCACATCCTCACGACCAGCTTCTCGGGGGCCTCCCGCTCCAGCCGGCGCCGCAGCACCAACTGCGAGACGGCGATGAAGCCCCAGACGACGAGGATGACCCCGCCGACCATGTTCAGCAGCCAGGCGAACAGGGTGTCCGGGTACCAGTACGACAGCAGCACGGTGACGAAGCCGAACCCGCAGGAGGCGAGCACCGCGCGGCGCGGCACCCGGCCGCTGACCTTGCCCAGGGCCTTGGGGCCCTGGCCGCGGGAGACGAGCGAGTGGGCCATCCGCGAGGAGCCGTAGACGTTGGCGTTCATCGCCGACAGCAGGGCGATCAGGATGACCACGTTCATGATCTCGCCGGCGGCCGGGATCCCCAGGTGGTCCAGGGTGGCCGCGTACGGCCCCTCCCCGGTCACCGCCGGGTCGTTCCACGGCAGCAGCGTGACGATGACCAGCATGGAGCCGACGTACACGATCGCGATCCGCCACATGGTGGTCCTCACGGCCCGGGCCACGCCCTTGACGGGGTCGTCGGACTCGGCGGCCGCGATGGTCACCGTCTCCAGACCGCCGTACGCGACGACCGAGGCGAGCAGTCCGACCAGCAGGCCGTCCATGCCGTTGGGCAGGAACCCGCCGTCGTGCACCAGGTTCGCGCTGCCGGGGGAGGAGGTGCCGGGCAGCAGGCCCAGGACGGCCAGCACGCCCAGGCCCAGGAACAGCGCGATCGCGCCGATCTTGAGGGCGGCGAACCAGAACTCGAACTCGCCGAAGTGGGAGACGGCGGCCAGGTTGGTGCCGCAGAACAGGGCCATGAAGGCCAGCACCCACATCCAGGACGCGGTGCCGGGGAACCAGCCGGTCATGATGTGCGCCGCGCCGATCGCCTCGATGGCCACGCCCACGCACAGCAGCGTCCAGAACATCCAGCCGGCCGTGAATCCGGCCCACGGGCCGATCGCCCGGTCCGCGTGCACGGAGAACGAGCCGGAGGCGGGGTTCGCGGCGGACATCTCGCCGAGCATCCGCATCACGAACATCACGAGCAGCCCGGACACGGCGTACGCGATCACGATCGAGGGACCCGCGGCGGCGATCCCGGCGCCGGAGCCGACGAAGAGGCCGGCGCCGATGACCCCGCCGAGGGCGATCATCGAGAGGTGGCGCTGCTTGAGGCCGTTGCCGAGCGGGGATCCGGCGCCGCCCGGGGACGACGCGTCCTGGGCGCGGGGCGCGGTGGAGGTCTGGCTCATGGAGGTGTTGCCTGTCCGGTGTGCGGGTGGACGGGAGGAAGTGCCCCAGTCTCACCGTTGTCCGATCATCGGACGGGCGACGTCCGCTATCCGGACAACGGGATGACCATCGGTGATCGTCCCCGTACGCTCGCGGCAGGACATGGAAACGCGGCAGGGGGCCGAATGGACCACGGCATACGGGAATTGGCGGCGACGGGGCGGGGCGTACTGGTCACCGGAGCCTCCCGGGGCATCGGGCGGGCCGTCGCCACCGCCTTCGCCCGTCAGGGCGACCGGGTCGCCGTGCACTGCACCGCCCGCCGGGCCGACGCCGAACGGACCTTGGCCGAGCTGCCCGGGGACGGCCACGTCCTGCTCACCGGCGACCTCGCCGACCCCGCGCAGGTGGCGGACCTGGCCGCGGCGGCCGAGGACGCGCTCGACGGTGTGGACGTGCTGGTCAACAATGCCGCCGTTATGGTCGCGCACCCGTTGCCCACCACCTCGTACACCGACTGGCAGGCGGCCTGGCAGCACACCGCCGCGGTCAACCTGTTCGGCGCCGCCAACCTCGTGCACTGCGTCGCCCGCCGCATGATCGACGGCCGCCGCGCGGGCCGAGTCGTCAACATCGGCTCGCGCGGCGCCTTCCGGGGTGAGCCCGACCACCCGGCGTACGGCGCCACCAAGGCCGCCCTGCACGCCCTCGGCCAGTCCCTCGCCGTCTCCCTGGCCCCGCACGGCATCGCGGTCGCGGCCGTCGCACCCGGCTTCGTGGCCACCGAACGGGTCGCCGGCCGGCTCGACGGGGAGGAGGGCGAACGCATCCGCGCCCAGAGCCCCTTCGGCCGGGTCGGCACCCCCGAGGAGGTCGCCGCCGCGGTCCTCCACCTCGCCTCGCCCGCGGCGGCCTGGAGCTCGGGCACGGTCCTCGACGTCAACGGCGCCTCGTACCTGCGGACCTGACGGCCCCCGAACGCGCAGCGGGCCCCCGCCTTCCGGCACGGGGGCCCGCTCCTTCACCGCTTCCGCGGGATCAGGCCCGGCGCGCCCGGATCTCCCGCACCCACGCCACGACCAGCACGGCCGCGGCCGCACCGGTGGACCACAGCAGCTGCGGCCGCGCCGAGTCGTCGAACAGCATCAGCACCAGCACCGCCGCCATACCGAGCAGCGCCGCCCACGTCAGGTACGGGAAGCACCACATCCGCAGCGTGAGCCGCTCCGGCATGTCGCGCTCCAGCATGCGGCGCAGCTTCAGCTGCGAGACCGCGATCAGCGCCCACACGAACAGCAGCACCGCGCCGACCGCGTTGAGCATGTAGAGGAAGACCGTGTCCGGCCACAGCAGGTTCAGCACCACCGACACGAAGCCGAAGGCCACCGAGGCGAACACGGCCCGGCGCGGCACTCCGCCGCCGGACACCTTCAGCAGCGCCTTGGGCGCCTCGCCGCGCTCGGCCAGCGAGAACACCATGCGGGAGGAGCCGTACAGGTTGGCGTTGAGCGCGGAGAGCAGCGCCACGAACACCACGATGTTCATGATCTGTCCGGCCGCCGGGATCCCGATGGAGTCCAGCACCGCGACGTACGGGCTCTCACCCGGCGTAAGCGAGTCCCACGGCAGCAGGGTGACGATGACCACCATCGAGCCGACATAGAAGAAGAGGATGCGCCACACGGCGCTGCGCACCGCGCGCGCCACGGACTTCGCCGGGTCGTCGGACTCGGCGGCCGCGATGGTGACGACCTCCAGGCCGCCGAAGGCGAAGATGACGGCGAGCATGCCGGCGACCACTCCGCCGAAGCCCTCGGGGAAGAAGCCGCCCTGGCCGGTGAGGTTGGCCGTGCCGACCGGATCCGTGTCCGGGAGCAGGCCGAAGATCGCGAGGGTGCCGAGGATCAGGAAGAGCACGATCGCGCCGACCTTGAGGGCCGCGAACCAGAACTCGAACTCGCCGAAGTTCTTCACGGCGGCCAGGTTGCTCACGGTGAAGACCACCATGAAGACGAGCACCCAGACCCACTGGTCGACCGAGGGCAGCCAGCCGTTCGCGATCTTCGCCGCGCCGGTGGCCTCCACGGCCAGCACCACGACCAGCAGGAACCAGTACAGCCAGCCCGCGGAGAAACCGGCCCAGCGGCCCAGCGCCCGCTCCGCGTACACGGAGAACGAGCCGGAGGCGGGCATCGCCGCCGACATCTCGCCGAGCGCGCGCATCACCAGCATGGCGAGGGCGCCCGCCAGCAGGTACGAGCAGATGATCGCGGGGCCGGCGATGCCGATGCCGGCTCCGGATCCGACGAACAGCCCGGCGCCGATCACGCCGCCGAGGCCGAGCATGGTCAGGTGGCGCTGCTTGAGACTGTGGCTGAGGGGTTCCTCCGGCAGGCCCGGCCCGGTCGGCGGGGTGGGCCCGGAAGGCGGTGCGGTGGGCAAGCGGTCGCGCATGAGTGGGTGCTCGTACTCTCGTGCTCGGCAGCGGCGGTGGGGGCTCCGCAGAGGATTGGCGGGACCCTACAGTCTCGCCGGACGGCGCCCCTCCGTGCAAAACGGACGTGTTGTCTGAATCTGGCTCGTGACGCGGATCACTGCACGTCAGGTGTAAACCGGCCTCTTTGTGCACTCCCCACCAAACCGGTGAGTAGGGCTTTGTCCCGGCCGGCGGTGGGGAGGCGCCCGGCCGCGCACTAGCGTCGGTGATCGTCCCGTCACCCTCACCCCGCGGAGCCTCCGATGAGCACTGCTTCCGTTTCCTTCCGCCCCGGCGCCGTCCTCGCCGACCTGCTGCCCGCGAGCCGCGTCCGCGACATCGCGCTCGTCGCCGGCGGAGCCGCGCTCACCGGTCTGGCCGCGCAGCTCTCAGTGCCCGTCCCCGGCTCCCCGGTCCCGGTCACCGGCCAGACCTTCGCGGCCCTGCTGGTCGGCACCGCCTTCGGTGCCCGCCGCGGGTTCCTCTCGCTCGCCCTGTATGCGCTCGTCGGCATGGCGGGCGTGCCGTGGTTCGCGGGCGGCACCTCCGGCGCGGGCGGCGCCTCCTTCGGCTACGTGCTCGGCATGCTGCTCGCCGCCACCGTCGTGGGCGCCCTGGCCCGCCGCGGCGCCGACCGCTCGGTGCTCCGTACGGCCGCGACCATGGCGCTGGGCTCCGCCCTGATCTACGCGGTGGGTGTGCCGTACCTGGCGCTGTCCACCGGGATGTCCTTCGGCGCGGCCGTCGCGGCGGGTCTGACCCCGTTCCTGATCGGCGACGCGCTCAAGGCCGCGCTGGCCATGGGCCTGCTGCCCGCCACCTGGAAGCTGGTCGGCCGCAAGTAGCCCCCGTACGGCGAGCGCGGCAAGCACGGCAGCCCCGGACCACGCGAAGTGGTCCGGGGCTGCCGCGTCTGCCTGCACGCGTGCCTAGGCGCGCTCGGCCGCCTTGCGGCGCATGTCGCGCACCACGCCGATGACCAGCACGACGGCGGCGACCAGCAGCGACAGCATGACCGTCTCGCGGTTGTCCTTGTCGTAGACCATGTAGGCCAGGACGAAGGTGATCATCGCGGCGGTGGCCCACGTCAGGTACGGGAAGAGCCACATCTTGACCGTCAGCTTCTCCGGCGCCTCGCGGACGAGGATCTTGCGCATCCGCAGCTGGGTCAGGCAGATGACCAGCCACACGAAGAGAGCGATCGCACCCGAGGAGTTCAGCAGGAAGCTGAAGACCGTGTCCGGGGAGGTGTAGTTGAAGTAGACCGCGGCGAAGCCGAAGACGACCGAGCCCAGGATCGCGGCCATGGGCACGCCCCGCTTGTTGACCTTGGCGAAGATCTTGGGCGCGTCACCGCGCTCACCCAGCGAGAACGCCATGCGGGAGGCCGTGTACATGCCCGAGTTCAGGCAGGACAGCACAGCGGTCAGGACGATCACGTTCATGATCTGGCCGGCGTGCGCGATGCCGATCGAGTCCAGGGCGGCGACGTACGAACCCTTGTCGACGATCGACTTGTCGTTCCACGGCAGCAGGGTGAGGACGATGAAGATCGAGCCCAGGTAGAAGACGCCGATGCGCCAGATCACCGAGTTGGTGGCCTTGGTGACCGCGCGGCGCGGGTCCTCGGACTCGCCGGCCGCCAGGGTGACGATCTCGCTGCCCATGAAGGAGAAGACGACCATCAGCACACCGGTGAGGATGGAGCCCCAGCCGTTCGGCATGAATCCGCCGGCGTCGGTGAGGTGGGCGAAGCCCGCACCCGGGTTGTCCGAGCCCGGCAGCACGCCGAACACGGCCAGCATGCCGACGACCACGAAGGCGCCGATGGCGACGACCTTGATGCCGGCGAACCAGAACTCGAACTCGCCGTAGGAGGCGACCGAGCCGAGGTTGGTGACCGTCAGGACCACCATCACGATCAGGGCCCAGCCCCACTGCGGGACGGCAGGGACCCAGCCTTCGAGGATCTTCGCGCCGGCGGTCGCCTCCACGGCGAGCACCACGACCCAGAAGAACCAGTACAGCCAGCCGATGGAGAAGCCGGCCCAGCGGCCGAGAGCCCGGTCGGCGTACGCCGAGAAGGAGCCCGAGTTCGGGCTGGCGGCGGCCATCTCGCCGAGCATCCGCATCACGAAGACGACCAGCGCGCCGACGAGGAGGTATGAGATCAGGATGGCGGGGCCGGCCTTGGCGATGCCGCCACCAGAGCCGACGAAGAGACCGGCGCCGATGACGCCGCCAATGGCGATCATGGAAAGATGGCGGTTCTTGAGACCGGCCTTCAGACCGTCGGAGGGCAGGCCTTCACCGGAGTTACCGGTGGGGTCGCCTGCCTTCTGAAGGGTCGTCGTGGAGCTCATGGACGGATCCTTAGGTTCTCGGGTTGCGAGGCCCCGGCATTCAAACCTGAGATGAACGCAGGACGGAAGACCTCAGTCCGGATCGTTGCCTTGGGATGAAAGTCCAGGACTTGGGTCCCGCCGTGTCCCATCTGCGTTCTTTGGGTTTACTTGAGCTTTAGAAGTGACTTACGCGACACCCCTCCGCGGATCTTCGGGGCCGCTCGTGCCACACTCGACCCATGCGCGTGTACCTCGGATCCGACCATGCCGGCTTTGAGCTCAAGAACCACCTGGTGGACTGGCTCAAGAACAACGGCCACGAGCCCGTCGACTGCGGGCCCCACATCTACGACGCCGTGGACGACTACCCGCCGTTCTGCCTGCGCGCCGCGGAGAAGACCGCCGCGGACGCCGACAGCCTCGGCATCGTGATCGGCGGCTCCGGCAACGGCGAGCAGATCGCCGCGAACAAGGTCAAGGGCGTCCGCGCCATCCTGGCCTGGAGCGTCGAGACCGCGAAGCTCGGCCGCGAGCACAACAACGCCAACGTGATCTCCGTCGGCGGCCGCATGCACACCCAGGACGAGGCCGTCGGCTTCATCGAGGCCTTCCTGGCGACCCCCTACTCCGGCGAGGAGCGCCACACCCGGCGCATCGAGATGCTCTCCGCGTACGAGACCACCGGCGAGCTCCCCCCGATCCCGGCCCACCACCCGCAGGGCTGATCTTCCGCTTCGCCGTGCCGCCGTGGCTTCCGGCCCGGCGGCACGGCCGTTTCCAGAGGTAGGAGCAGAGCAGTGCCCGAGGGGCATACGATCCACCGCCTCGCCCAGGACCACACCGAGCGCTTCGCCGGGCGCCCGGTCCGGGTGAGCAGCCCGCAGGGCCGCTTCGCCGAGAGCGCCGCCCTGCTCGACGGGCGGGACCTGGAGAGCGCCGAGGCGCACGGCAAGCACCTGTTCCTGGAACTCGGCGACGCATGGGTCCACATCCACCTCGGCCTGTTCGGCAAGCTCGGCTTCGGCCCGGCCCCCGCGCCCCCGGCCACCGACACGGTCCGGCTGCGGCTCCTCAACGCCGAGCACTGGGCCGACCTGCGCGGCCCCACCGCCTGCGCACTGATCGGCGACGCCGAGAAGAAGGCGATACACGAGCGGCTCGGCCCCGACCCGCTGCGCCCGGCCGACGATCCGGACCGCGCCTGGAAGCGGATCTCCCGCTCCCGCACCACCGTCGCCGCCCTGCTCATGGACCAGAAGGTGATCGCGGGCGTCGGCAACGTCTACCGCGCCGAGGTCCTCTTCCGGCACGGCATCGACCCGTACCGGCTCGGCAAGGACCTCACGCGCGGCGAGTGGGACGCCCTGTGGGCGGACCTGGCGGCGCTGATGCGCGAGGGCGTACGGAACAACCGGATCGACACCGTCCGCGACGAGCACCTGCCCGAGGCCATGGGCCGCCCGCCGCGCGTGGACGACCACGGCGGCGAGGTGTACGTCTACCGCAGGGCGAACATGCCCTGCCACATCTGCGGAGCCGAGGTCCGCACCGTCGGCCTGGCGGCGCGCAACCTCTTCTGGTGCCCGTCCTGTCAGACCCGCTGAGGCCGGACCGGTCAACCCGGCTCAGAAGCCGTGCGGGAGCCAGGGCGCCGCGTCGGTGGCGAAGGCCCGCGAGGCCGCAGCCAGGGCGCCCGGGCGCAGCTCGCGCACCCGGCCCGCCGCCGCCAGCGCGGTCAGGGTGATCCCGCCGAGGTACGCCGAGCCCAGCTCCCGGGCCGACAGCTCCAGGTCCGCCGGGTCCGCCGTCCGCGTGACCCGGGCGGCGCCCTCGGCGTCGCAGACCAGCCGCCACCGCCCCTCGTTCCACGGGCAGAACGCGTCCTCCACCTCCACCACCACGTCCAGCGGAGCCCCGTACGCGCGCGCCTCCAGGGCCGCCGGCAGCTCCACCAGCCGCAGGTGCAGCGAGTCCCGCAGGCTCGGCCGCGACCGTCGGACGTCGCTCACCAGGTGGAGCACCGGATCGTCCACCGGCCGCCTGCCGGCCCGCACGGTCGAGGTCAGGTCGATCTCGAAGAGGTAGCGCCACAGCGCGGCCGTCGTCGCCGGGTCCAGCGCATCGAGATCGGCCACCTCGACCTTGCCCTCCGGGCCCTGCGGCTCCCAGTCCGCCCTGACCCGGTAGCGGACGTACCCGGCCACCTGGCCGTCCGCCCGCTCCGCCACCACGCACTTCAGCGGCGAGGCGCCCTCGCGCACCGCCTCCGGGTCCAGCACGCCCAGCAGCTCCCAGCCGGGCTGCCGCGCCGGCATGCCGGGCCGCCGCGCGACCAGCTCCGCGTACACCTGCTCGCAGTCCGGCAGCGCCTTCTCCGGATCGACGAGCCGCAGTCGCACCTCGTCCGTCCCGGGCGGCACCGAGAGCCGAACGCGGGTGCTGTCGACGGCCAGGGCCAGCGCGTACGACGCGATGCCGTACCCGAAGCGCCCGTAGATCGCCGCCTCCGAGGCCGTCAGCACGGCGAGCGGCTCGCCACCCGCCCGGATGTCGTCGAGCTGGCGGCGCATCAGCGACGTGAGCACGCCCCGGCGGCGGTGCGTCGGCGCGACGCCCACCATCGTGACCCCGGCCGCCGGTACGAGTGCGCCGCCGGGCACCGAAAGGCGGAACGAGAAGGCACTGGCCGAGCCGACGCAGGTCCCGCCGTCCCAGACTCCCAGCGAGCGCCCGGGCTCGGTCAGCGACTTGTAGAGTTCGCGCTCCTGGGGAGACTCCGGCACCCCGCCGAACGCCAGTTCCAGGTGGTCGTACCAGACATCCCACTCACCAGCCTGCAATACGCGCATCTCAAGAGCCATACGGCCATCCTTACCAGGGCATTCCGTCACAGTCGAAGGGTTTTCGACCGGCCGGAGCCCCCGGGTCCGGGGGTCCCCCTGCGCGTGCACAGCCAGGATGGATAGGGTCCCGAAGCAATGGCCGGAGCACGCATGGAGACGCTCATGGCCCGGATGCGCATGCTGTCGCACCGGGCTCGCACGGCCCTGCGCAAATCCGCCGTCGACTACTTCCGCGGCGACGCCTCCGACTGGCTCGCCTTCGCCGGGCTGCTCCTGACCATCCCGGCCATCGCCTGCGGCACGATCATGCTGCCGGTCTGGTTCTCGCCCTCCGCCCTCGTCCTGCCGATCGTCGCGGGCGGGCTGCTGCTGCGTCCCGCGAGCCTGCTCGCGCTGTACGCGGCCTCCGCGGCGGCCCTCATCGTCGAGGCCCTGGTCCTCGGGCCGTACACCCTCGGTCCCGCCCGGGTCACCCCCGGCACGGTCCTGGTCGTGGCCGCCTGCGGATTCTTCGGACTGATCATCGCCCAGTTCCGCAGCCGCGTCGGCGTGCCCTGGCGGCGCGGCGGCACCATGCTCTTCGACCTGCGCGAACGCATCCGGGTCCAGAGCAAGCTGCCCGCCCTGCCGCGAGGCTGGCACCGTGAGATGGCCCTGCGCCCGGCCGGCGGCCAGTCCTTCTCCGGCGACTTCGTCGTCGCCGCCCGCACGAACGGCGGCCGGACCCTCGAGGTCGTCCTGACCGACGTCTCCGGCAAGGGCATGGAAGCCGGCTCCCGCGCCCTGCTCCTGTCCGGCGCGTTCGGCGGCCTGCTCGGCGCCCTGCCCCCGCACGGCTTCCTGCCCGCCGCCAACGGCTACCTGCTCCGCCAGGACTGGGACGAGGGCTTCGCCACCTCCATCCACCTCGTCCTGGACCTGGAGACCGGCGACTACGAGCTCCTCTCCGCCGGCCACCTGCCCGCCCTCCAGCTCTGCGCGGGCACCGGCCGCTGGCAGGAGAAGTCCGGCGAGGGCCCGCTGCTCGGCGTCTACGACGGCGCCGAGTTCGAGCCCGCCCGCGGCAACCTGCGCCGCGGCGACGTCCTCATGCTCTTCACGGACGGCCTCGTCGAGACCGCCGACCGCGACATCGGCGAGGGCATCGACCGCCTCACCGGCGAAGCCGACCGCTACGTCGCCGCCGGCTGGGACGGCGCGGCCTGGCACCTGATCGAAAAGGTCGCCAAGGACGTCAACGACGACCGCGCGCTGCTGCTCATCCGCCGCTCGCCCTGAGCGCCGGCTGCCCGGGGTGGGGTTTTCCCCACCAGTGATCCGCCTGGCTGCGCCATGTCCGCCCCGTACCCCCCGTCCGTAGCGTCGGGACCACGATCATCGGCGGACACGGAAGGCGGCACACCATGGGGCTCCGGCGGAGCAGGCGGCAGCGCGAGAGCGCGCAGGCGGCGTACGACGGCGCGGGGGATGCGGCGTACGGCACGGGGTACGACAGCGGCGCCGCCGTCGAGCTGCGCGGCGTACGGCGCGAGTACGGGCGGGGAGCCGCCACCGTGCACGCGCTGCGCGGGATCGACCTCAGCCTGCCCCGCGGCAGCTTCACCGCCGTCATGGGGCCCTCCGGCTCCGGCAAGTCCACCTTCCTGCAGTGCGCGGCCGGGCTCGACCTGCCCACCGCGGGCTCCGTCCGCCTCGGCGGCACCGAGATCACCGGCATGAACGAGAACGAGCTCACCGAGCTGCGCCGCAGCCGCCTCGGCTTCGTCTTCCAGGCCTTCAACCTGCTGCCGTCCCTGACGGTGGAGCAGAACGTGCTGCTCCCGATGCGGCTGGCCGGCGGCCGCCAGGACCGGGCGCGGGCCGCCGACCTGCTCGCCCGCGTCGGCCTCGAGGGCAAGGGCCGGCGCCGCCCCGCCGAGCTCTCCGGCGGCCAGCAGCAGCGCGTCGCCATCGCGCGGGCCCTGGTCACCCGCCCCGACGTCGTCTTCGCCGACGAGCCCACCGGCGCCCTCGACACCACCACCGCCGCCGAGGTCCTCGGGCTGCTCCGGGCCGCCGTGGACTCCATGGGCGCCACCATCGTCATGGTCACCCACGACCCGGCCGCCGCCGCCCACGCCGACCAGGTGCTCTTCCTCGCCGACGGGCTGATCGCGGACCGGCTGCCGCACAGCTCCGCCGCGGCCATCGCCGACCGGATGACCGCCCTCACCGCCCCGGCGTACGCGGGCGCGGCCGCCTGATGCCGCTCCACCCCAACGGCCTGGCCCGGGCGGCGGTCCGCTTCCGCCCCGCCGCCTTCGCCGGCACCTTCATCGCCCTGCTCATGACCGTCGCCATCGTCTCCGCCTGCGGCATCCTGCTGGAGAGCGGAGCCCGGGCGAGCGTCCCGCCGGCCCGCTACGCCCAGGCACCCGCAGTCGTTGCCGCCGACCAGCAGATCCGCTGGCAGATGGGCAGCGGCGAAGGCTCGTACGAGGAATCCGTGCGGGTCCCGGAGCGGGCCCGGGTCGACGCCGCCCTGCTGGAACGGCTGGCTCCGCTCGGGCGGGCCGTCCCCGACGTGGTCTTCCCCGTACGCGGGGACGCGGGCTCTGCCGTGGAGGCCTCCGGCTGGGGGGCGTCTGCCTTCACCGGCGTGCAGCTCAGCCGGGGCCGGGCCCCGGGGGCCGGCGGGGAGGTCGTCCTGGGTACGGGCTCGGGGCTCCAGGGCGACCGGGTGTCGCTCGACACCCCGGTCGGGAAGCGGGAGTTCCGCGTCGTGGGACACGCCGAAGGCGCCGGTGTCTGGTTCTCCGACGCCGAGGCCCGCGCCCTCTCCGGGCACCCCGGCGCCCTCGACGCCGTCGTCGTGCTCGACGCCGACCCGGCCCGGGTCCGCGCCGCCGTCGACGGCCGCGCCCAGGTGCTGACCGGCGCCGCCCGCGCCGTGGACCCGCAGCTCGCGGGCGCCAAGGAGATGCTGATGGGCCTCGGCGGCTCCTTCGGCGGCACCGCCACCCTCGTCGCCGTCTTCACCGCCGCCGGAACGGTCGCGCTCTCCGTCGGGCAGCGCTCCCGCGAGTTCGCCCTGCTGCGAGCGGTCGGAGCCACCCCGCGGCAGATCCGCCGCACCGTCGCCACCGAAGCCCTGCTCGTCGCGCCGGCCGCGGGCGCGCTGGGCTGCGTACCCGGAATCGGCCTCGCCGCCTGGTGGTTCGGGCAGCTCAAGGCCAAGGGCGCGATCCCGGCCGGGGTCGACCTCGCCGTTTCCTGGATCCCCCTGGTCTCGGCCGCCGGCATCGGCCTCGTCGCCGCCCTGCTCGCCGGCTGGGCCGCCGCCCGCCGGCCCGCCCGGATCCGGCCCGGCCAGGCGCTCGCCGAAGCCGCCGTGGAACGCCTCCGCCCGGGGTGGATCCGTACACCGCTCGGCCTCGCGGCGGTGGCCGGCGGGACCGCCTGTGCGGGGCTGGCCGCCACCTCCGGCGGGGAGGACGCCGCCAACGCCGCGCTCGGCGTCGTCATGCTCTTCATGCTGGCCGTCGCCCTGCTCGGCCCGCTGATCGCCCGCGCCTGCGCCGCCGTACTCGGCCTCCCGCTGCGCGCCGGCGGCGCCTCCGGCTCGCTGGCCGCCGCCAACTCCCGGGCCCACGCCCGTCGGCTCGCCTCCGCGATCACCCCGATCGTGCTCGCCATGGCCTTCTCCTCGACCCTGGTCTTCCTGCACACCAGCGAGGAACGCGCCGCCCGGCAGCAGCAGGAGGCCGGGCTGCTCGCCGACCACGTGATCACCGACCCGCCCTCCGACGCCCGCGCCGGCGTCGCGATCACCCGTACCCCGGTCCTCGTGATGGCCGGCCGCGGCGGCGAACGCCGGCTGCAGTCCGCGTCGGCCCAGGGCGTCGCGGGCGATGTCACCACCGTCCAGGACCTGGGCGTACGCGAGGGCAGCCTCGCCGCGCTCCGGCCCGGCACGGTCGCCGTGGACCGAAGCATCGCGGAGTCCGCCCGCCTGGGGGTCGGCGACCGCCTCGAACTCCGGCTCCCGGACGGGGCTCCGGCGCATCCCGAGATCGTGGCCGTCTACACCCGCGGCCTGGGCCTCGGCCGGGTCACCCTCCCCGCGGCCGACCTGGCCGGCCACACCACGGCCGGGCACGCCACCGAGCTCATGATCCGCGGCCCGGTGCCGGCGGAGCTGGGCCCGGCGGTGTCCGCCTCGGCGGTGCCCGTCTCGGCGTGGACCACGGCCCGGGACCCGGACCGCGAGCTCAACGCCTGGGCCAACACCACCATGGCGGCGGTCCTCGGCGGCTTCGCGGCCGTCGCCGCAGCCAACACCCTGGTGATGACCGTCCTCGACCGCCGCCGCGAGCTGCGGATGCTCCGCCTCGTCGGCTCCACCCGCCGCCAGGTGTTCCGGATGCTGCGCTGGGAGGCCCTCCTGATCGGCGGCGCGGGCGTCATCCTCGGCAGCGCGATCGCCCTGGCCACGCTGTTCCCGCTGGCCAAGGCGATCACCGGGGCGCCCCCGCACATCCCGCCGATGCTGTACGCCTCCTTCGCGGCGGCGGCCCTGACGCTGGGCCTGACCGCCACCACCCTCCCGGCCCGCTGGGCCCTCCGCCGGGAGAGGTAGCCCGCCGGGCCCGCGGCGTCTGGTGCCCCGTACCTCGCCGGGCCCGCGGCGTCTGGTGCCGTACCTCGCCGGGCTGTCGGGGCGACCGCGTACGTCCGGTACTCGGGCGCCCCTCCGCGTTGCGGTGCCCGGCACCAGACACCGCGGGCGGCGCCCTTCGCACGCCGGGCAGGACCCTGCGCCACCTGGAGCGTGCGGCACCTGCAGCGTGCGGCCTGCATCCACCCGTCCCGAAGGGCCCGTTGCGTCAGATGATCACGGGGCCATTTCCTTCCAGGGGCCGATCCCGAGCCTCCCGGTGTTCCCGAGGTCGACGGACCGGTCGAGCTCCAGTTCAACCCGGGGCGCACCGGGCCGCGGGGTCACCTCCAGCACCCACCCCTCGGCGGCGGGCACCGCCCCGTCGGTCACCAGGTTCCGCCACACCATCATGACCCTGGCCGCCTGGCCGGGCCAGAGTTCGACCCTCTGCGGGGCGCCGTCCGCACCGGTCGGCGCGGACGTGATCTCCTCCGCCCCGTGCACGACGGCGACCTCCACCGGAACCCGCTTCTCGTCCAGCAACCGGATCTCCGGATAGCCCTCGAGTACGTAGGGCTGCTTACTGCAGTTGACCAGCTGGATGTCGGCCACACGAAGCCCCATCGCGGCATTTCCGGTCCCTTCGAGCAACCGCACCCCGCCCTCGGGACAGTCCTCCTGCGCCCCCGCCGCCGACGGCGCAGCCCTCATCCCAGTGGGCCCCGGCGCAGCCGCAGGCGCGGGCGGCGTACGCACCCCACGACCACCCCCGCCGAAACGATCCCCCCGACGACCCCCGCCACCCACCGCAACCTGACCATCCCCCGACCCTACGACCCCCACCGTCCACCCTGACCCTGCCCGCCCGGCTCCGCCCACGCCGGCCAACTCCCGGGCCGCAGCGGCACATCCAGCCCGGTCGGCGACCGCGGCCCCGCCGGCGTTCGAGGCCCGGGGTCCGGGGCGCAGCCGGGGGCCGCTCGCGCAGCCGGGGGCCGGTCGCGCAGCCGGGGGCCGGTCGCGCAGCCGGGGGCCGGTCGCGCAGCCCGGGGCCGCTCGCGCAGCGGCGTGGCACACCACGCCCGGCCCCCGGAGGCGCGGACCGGCCAATCACCCCCGATTGGCCGGTCCGCCGCGCCCGGCGGATCCCTACCGTGCCCCCATGGACCGCACGCTCGCCGCCGACCTCGCCCGCCTCCCCGACCTCCTCGAGGCCACCCGCCGTACCGCCGCCGACGCCCTCGAAGCCCTGGACGCCCGTCCCGTCGTGCCGGCCGTCGTACCGCCCACCGGGCCTCCGCAGGACCCCGAGCCCCTGCCTGCGCACGCCGCCGGGGCGGCCGCCGCGCTCGCCGCCTTCCAGGACCGGTGGGCGCCCCGCCTCTCCGCCTCCGCCGGCCCCCGCTACCTCGGCTTCGTCACCGGCGGCGCCACCCCCGCCGCCCTCGCCGGCGACTGGCTGACCTCCGTCCACGACCAGAACTCCAACTCCGCCCTGGACCCCGCCGGCCAGGACCTCGAACGCGAAACGATCAGCTGGCTGCGCGAGCTCTTCGGCCTCACCGACGCCCACGCCGGCACCTTCGTCAGCGGCGCCACCATGTCCAACACCACCGGCCTCGCCATCGCCCGCGAGTGGCTCGGCGAACGCCTCGGCGTCTCCCCCTCCGAGGACGGCGCGGCAGCCCTCGGCCCCGTCCGCGTCCTCTCCGGAGCCCCGCACTCCTCCATCGCCAAGGCCCTCTCCGTCCTCGGCCTCGGCCGCAGCTCCCTCGTCGCCGTCCCCACCCTCCCCGGCCGCGAGGCCGTCGACCCCGCCGCCCTCGACCGTGCCCTCGCCGACACCCCCGGCCCGGCCGTCGTCGTCGCCAACGCCGGCACCGTCAACACCGTGGACTTCGACGACCTCCCCGCCATCGTCGCCCTCCGCGAACGCCACGCGTTCTGGCTCCACACCGACGCCGCCTTCGGCGCCTTCGCCGCCGTTTCCCCGGAGCACGCCCACCTCGCCGCCGGGCTCGACGCCTCCGACTCCCTCTGCATCGACCTGCACAAGTGGCTGAACGTCCCCTACGACAGCGCCGTCCAGTTCACCCGCCGCCAGGACCTCCAGGCCCGCGTCTTCCAGAACGCCGCCGCCTACCTCGGCCCCCTCGGCGGCCGCCCCGACCTCGTCCACCTCACTCCCGAGAACTCGCACCGGCTGCGCGCCCTCGCGGCCTGGTTCACCCTCCGCGCGTACGGCCGCGAAGGCCACCGCGAGATCGTCGAGCGCGACATCGCCTGCGCCCGGGCCCTCGGCGCCGCACTCGAGCAGGACCCGGCCTTCCGCCTCCTCGCCCCGGTCCGCCTGAACGTCGTCTGCTTCACCCTCGCCGAGGACCCCACCCCGGCCCGCCTGACGGCCCTGCGCGAGGCGGCGCAGGAGGAGGTGTTCGTCACCCCCACCGTCTACGCGGGAACCCCCGCCCTGCGCGCAGCGTTCTCCAACTGGCGCACCACGCAGGCCGATGTACGCCGGGCCGCGCAGGCTCTCCGTACAGCGGCACACACGGCAGCGAAGGGGACCGCATGACGCAGCAGCAACCACTGACCCTGCTCGAGGTCGAGGCCCTGGCGCGCTCCGCGCACGAGGGCCAGACCGACAAGGCCGGCCGGCCGTACGCCGAGCACCTCGCGGCCGTCGCGGAGGGAGTCCGCGCCCGCGGCGGCAGCGCGGAGCAGCAGGCGGCGGCCTGGCTGCACGACGCCGTCGAGGACGATGCGCTCAGCCGGGAGTGGCTGGATTCGGCCGCTCTGCCCCAGCCGGTGAAGGACATGGTCCTGGCAGTCACCAAGCGCCCCGGCGAACCGGTGGAGGAGTACGCGGCCCGGATCCTCGCCACGCCCGGCGCCCTCCTGGTCAAGGAGGCCGACCTGGCGCACAACGCGGATCCCGTGCGGCTCTCCGTACTGGACGGTCCCACCCGGGAACGGCTGTCCGCGAAGTACGCGTATGTCCGCTCCCTCCTCGGCCTCGCCGCACCATGACCGTGTCCCCGCGCCCGAAATATGTCCGGTGCACGGCCGGTTGGCGGGAAAGCGCCGACGCCGATTCGCCACGGGGCGGATAGCCGGGGCCCGTTGGTGGGAGGATGGTCCATGTGGGGGCGCGCGCGGCCGTGCGCCCCAGGCCGACCAGGGGACGACCGAAGGTGTGATCAGTAGTGGCCATTTCGCTGTCAGTGGTGGTTCTGTTGGCGGTCATCCTGGTGGTGCTCGTCCGCGGCAACCACATCAAGGCCGGCCCCGCGATCGTCGCGGTCCTCTTCGGCTTCTTCCTGGCGTCCAGCTCGATCGCCCCGGATGTCAACCGCTTCCTCAACTCCCTCGCCGACACCATCGCGGGAATCAAGCTCTAGGGGGAAGGCCCGGGGAGTACCGGCCACCCGCCGGTACTCCAGGTCCGTGTTCCCCCGGGCCGCCCGGCGCGATGACGCCGAGGGTGGCCGAATCCTCGTCGGCGATCGCGTCGTCAAATGGGTGACCTCGCTCCTGGTGCCGACACGGCCGCGCCCCGGCGTACCCCTGCGCCGCAGCCCACTCAAGGCCATCCGTGAGATGCCGAGCGACAAACCGGACGATAGGCTAAAGGCGTCATCAATACGGCGTAACGGTATGAGACTTCCCCCTCGGCGCCCCCCGTGCGACCGCTGCCGCGGGCATCGGAGCCGTCACGCCTCCCCGGCCGCACCGTCAGCGTCCAAGGCAGGTTGAATGATGAACCGGACACGTCGTCTTGCAGCACTCACGCTGTTGGTGGCCCCCGCCCTCGCGCTGGGCCCCGCCGTCGCCGCACACGCCTCGACCACCGCGGCCCCCGCGGCCGCGAAGTGCAACGTCGAGGTGGATTCAGCCGGCAAATACCACCTGTGGGGTGAGGGATTCCCCGCCGGCACGACGGTGACCTACTCCGGCTCCACTGCCGGCTCGGTACCCGTCGACAAGTCGGGCAGGTTCGACCTCGGCGGCCTGAGCGGAGCCAAGTACGTCGTCAAGACGGCCGACGGCAAGACCACGGTCACCTGCGCGATGGTCCAGCACTGAGACCTGCGCCAGTTCGGAACGACGAAGGGCCAGGTCAGAGGAAACATCCTCTGACCTGGCCCTTCGTTCTTCAGAGCGGGCGACGGGAATCGAACCCGCGTAGCTAGTTTGGAAGACTAGGGCTCTACCATTGAGCTACGCCCGCAACGCGTGCGCCGCAGGTCCGGGGGGCCGCGGCACGGACAGCATCCTAGCGGGTCGGGCCGGGGGAGTGCACACCGCATGACGCGCCCGCGGCGCGGCGTCCGGAAACGTTCGCTCGAACCCCGCGCATCGGAGGGTCTCCGGGCATGTACCCTACGTGTCGCACCGACGGGGTGTGGCGCAGCTTGGTAGCGCGTCCGCTTTGGGAGCGGAAGGTCGTCGGTTCGAATCCGGCCACCCCGACCAACAGCACCACCGGCATCGCCCTCACAAGCTCGCGTTGTGGGCAGATTGCCGCTTGCGGCTACTATGCAAGCTGCGTGCCCGTGTGTCTGATGTACCGGGCCGAATCCGCCGAACCGCTGAATCGCAGCGAGGACGCAGAACCCCAAGCAGTCAGCCACAAGGAGACCGAACCGTGAAGAGCGCCGTGGAGACCCTGAACCCGACTCGGGTTCGGCTCACTGTTGAGGTGCCCTTCGAGGAGCTCAAGGACAGCCTCGACGCGGCGTACAAGAAGATCAACCAGCAGGTCACGGTGAAGGGCTTCCGCAAGGGCAAGATCCCGGCCCGGGTCATCGACCAGCGCTTCGGTCGCGGTGCGGTGCTGGAGGAGGCCGTCAACGACGCCCTCCCGAAGTTCTACACCGAGGCCGTCAACGAGGCCGACCTGAACCCGCTGGGCCAGCCTGAGGTCGACATCACGGAGCTGAAGGACGGCGAGCTGCTGGCCTTCACCGCCGAGGTCGACGTCCGCCCCGAGATCGAGATCCCGGACTACTCCGGCATCGAGGTCGAGGTCGACGCGGTCGAGGTCTCCGACGAGGACATCGAGAAGTCGGTCGAGCAGCTGCGCGGCCGCTTCGCGTCCACCAAGGACGTCGAGCGCGCGGCCGAGGACGGCGACGTCGTCACCATCGACCTCGAGGCCAAGGTCGACGGCGAGGTGCTGCCCGACGGCGTCGCCTCCGACGTCTCCTACACCATCGGCTCGGGCGAGCTCCTCGAGGGCATCGACGACGCCGTCAAGGGCCTGGAGGCCGGTGGCGAGGCCACCTTCACCTCCCAGCTGAAGGGCGGCTCCGCCGAGGGCAAGGACGCCGAGGTCACCGTCAAGGTCACCAAGGTCTCCGCCCGTGAGCTGCCGGAGCTGGACGACGAGTTCGCGCAGATGGCGAGCGAGTTCGACACCCTCGAGGACCTCAAGGCGGACAGCCGCAAGCGCCTCGAGAACATGAAGCAGTACGACCAGGCCACGCAGGCCCAGGAGCGCGTCCTGGAGAAGCTGCTGGAGCTCGTCGAGGTGCCGATCCCCGAGAAGCTGCTCGAGGACGAGGTCAACACCCGCAAGCACAACCTGGAGCACCACCAGCTCGGCCAGATGGGCCTGACCATCGAGAAGTACCTGGAGTTCCAGGGCAAGACGGTCGAGGAGTTCGACGCCGAGACCAAGGACCAGGCGATCAAGGGCATCAAGACCCAGTTCGTCCTGGACGCGCTCGTCAACAAGGAGAAGCTGGGCGTCGACCAGGAGGAGCTCACCGAGCACCTCATGCGCCGTGCCGCCTCCTCCGGCATGTCCCCCGACCAGTTCGCCCAGGCCGTCGTCGAGGGTGGCCAGGTGCCGATGCTCGTCGGCGAGGTCGCCCGCGGCAAGGCCCTCGCGGTCGTCGTCGAGGCCGCCAAGGTCGTCGACACCAACGGTGAGGTCGTCGACCTCTCCGACGAGGAGGACGAGGTCGAGGCTGCCGCCGAGACCGTCGAGGCCGTCGTCGAAGGTGACGCCGACGCCGCCGAGGCGCAGGCCGACGAGGCCAAGTAACGCCTTGGGCGCCGCCCCGCGCGGCGCCCGCTGAGCAGCACCCGAAGGGCCCGTACGCAGCCGTGTACGGGCCCTTCGCACACTCCGCGCCCGGCGCCTTCCACCGGGCCTGCGCCCGGTCCCCGAAGGGCCCACGGACCTTGCGCTCCGAGCGAACAGTTCGGGAAGCGGGATGGCGTTGTCCGACCTGCGCGTTAGGGTCCATGAATACGAGGGCACGGGAGTACCCGGATGCCGGCGGCCACTGCCGCCGACCGGTCCGCGCCCCAGAACGAGACGCTGAGACGGCATGTGGCCGTCGGAGACGAGCAGGTGGATACGTGACGAATCTGAAGCCTTACGCCGCGGGTGAGCCGTCCATCGGTGGCGGCCTCGGCGACCATGTCTACAACCGGCTGCTCGGCGAGCGCATCATCTTCCTCGGCCAGCAGGTCGACGACGACATCGCCAACAAGATCACGGCGCAGCTCCTCCTCCTGGCCGCGGAGCCGGAGAAGGACATCTACCTGTACATCAACAGCCCGGGCGGCTCGGTGACGGCGGGCATGGCGGTCTACGACACCATGCAGTACATCCCGAACGACGTCGTCACCATCGGCATGGGCATGGCGGCCTCCATGGGCCAGTTCCTGCTCACCGGCGGCGCCCAGGGCAAGCGCTTCGCGCTCCCGAACACCGACATCCTGATGCACCAGGGTTCCGCCGGCATCGGTGGCACCGCCTCGGACATCAAGATCCAGGCCCAGTACCTGCTGCGCACGAAGCAGCGCATGGCCGAGATCACCGCCCACCACTCCGGCCAGACCGTGGAGGCGATCATCCGCGACGGCGACCGCGACCGCTGGTTCACCGCGGAGGAGGCCAAGGAGTACGGCCTCATCGACGAGATCATCTCCGCCGCGTCGCTGGTCCCGGGCGGCGGCGGCACCGGGGCCTGATCCCGGCCCCGGCGCGCGGGTCCTCGTACGAGGCCCCGTACGCCCGCCCGCACCCGGCAAGCCCCAGCCCGCAGAACGCCACCAGGATGGTGAACACCCAGATGCACATGAACAACCTCTCTCCCGCGAGCGGCCTCTACACCGGCGCGCAGGTGGACAACCGCTACGTCGTCCCGCGCTTCGTCGAGCGCACCTCGCAGGGTGTGCGCGAGTACGACCCGTACGCGAAGCTCTTCGAGGAGCGCGTGATCTTCCTCGGCGTGCAGATCGACGACGCATCCGCCAACGACGTCATGGCGCAGCTGCTGTGCCTGGAGTCGATGGACCCGGACCGCGACATCTCGATCTACATCAACAGCCCCGGCGGCTCCTTCACCGCGCTGACGGCCATCTACGACACGATGCAGTTCGTGAAGCCGGACATCCAGACGGTCTGCATGGGCCAGGCAGCCTCCGCCGCCGCGGTCCTGCTGGCGGCCGGCACGCCCGGCAAGCGCATGGCGCTGCCGAACGCCCGCGTGCTGATCCACCAGCCGTCCGGCGGCACCGGCCGTGAGCAGCTCTCCGACCTGGAGATCGCGGCCAACGAGATCCTGCGCATGCGTGACCAGCTGGAGACCATGCTGGCCAAGCACTCGACCACGCCGATCGAGAAGATCCGCGAGGACATCGAGCGCGACAAGATCCTGACGGCCGAGGACGCGCTCGCGTACGGCCTGATCGACCAGATCGTCTCGACCCGCAAGAACTCCCACTGATCCTTGCCGTCAATTGGCGTGGGCACGTCGTCACATTCGGCGATGTGAACCACGTCAAGGGGGCCCCGTACGGGGCCCCCGGCAAGGTACCGTCGGATATGAGGCACCAGGAGCGCTGAACCAAGCGTCTCCCAGGCGAAGGGGAAGCACCTCGTGGCACGCATCGGTGACGGCGGCGACCTGCTCAAGTGCTCGTTCTGCGGAAAGAGCCAGAAGCAGGTGAAGAAGCTCATCGCAGGACCCGGTGTGTACATCTGCGACGAGTGCATCGACCTCTGCAACGAGATCATCGAGGAGGAGCTCGCCGAGACCTCCGAGGTCCGGTGGGAGGAACTCCCCAAGCCTCGTGAGATCTACGAGTTCCTGGAGAGCTACGTCGTCGGCCAGGAGCCGGCGAAGAAGGCCCTCTCGGTGGCGGTGTACAACCACTACAAGCGGGTCCAGGCCGGCGAGAACGGCGGTGCGCAGGGCCGGGACGACGCGATCGAGCTCGCGAAGTCCAACATCCTGCTGCTGGGCCCGACGGGCTCCGGCAAGACGCTCCTCGCCCAGACGCTCGCGCGCATGCTGAACGTCCCGTTCGCCATCGCCGACGCGACGGCGCTGACGGAGGCCGGGTACGTCGGCGAGGACGTCGAGAACATCCTGCTCAAGCTGATCCAGGCGGCCGACTACGACGTCAAGAAGGCCGAGACCGGGATCATCTACATCGACGAGATCGACAAGGTCGCCCGCAAGAGCGAGAACCCGTCGATCACCCGTGATGTGAGCGGCGAGGGCGTGCAGCAGGCCCTCCTGAAGATCCTGGAGGGCACGACCGCCTCCGTCCCGCCGCAGGGTGGTCGCAAGCACCCGCACCAGGAGTTCATCCAGATCGACACGACGAACGTGCTCTTCATCGTGGGCGGCGCCTTCGCCGGCCTCGAGAAGATCATCGAGTCGCGTGCGGGCGCCAAGGGCATCGGCTTCGGGGCGACGATCCGCTCGAAGCGCGAGATCGAGGCGAGCGACCAGTTCCAGGAGGTCATGCCGGAGGACCTGGTGAAGTTCGGGATGATCCCGGAGTTCATCGGCCGTCTGCCCGTCATCACCTCGGTGCACAACCTGGACCGCGAGGCGCTGCTGCAGATCCTGGTGGAGCCGCGGAACGCGCTGGTGAAGCAGTACCAGCGGCTGTTCGAACTCGACGGCGTCGAGCTGGACTTCGAGCGCGAGGCGCTCGAAGCCATCGCGGACCAGGCCATCCTGCGCCAGACGGGCGCGCGCGGACTGCGCGCCATCATGGAGGAGGTCCTGATGTCGGTGATGTACGAGGTCCCGTCCCGCAAGGACGTGGCCCGCGTGGTCATCACCGCGGACGTGGTCCGCTCGAACGTCAACCCGACGCTGGTCCCCCGCATCGTCCCGAAGGACCAGGGCCCGCAGGAGAAGTCGGCCTAGCCGACGCGCCGTACGAGGAGGGGCGCCCCGGACATCCGGGGCGCCCCTCCTCGCTTTCGGGACCATCTTGACCGATTATCGGA
Source organism: Streptomyces katrae (assembly GCF_000717655.1). Lineage (GTDB taxonomy): Bacteria > Actinomycetota > Actinomycetes > Streptomycetales > Streptomycetaceae > Streptomyces > Streptomyces katrae_B. The sequence goes on along the minus strand of NZ_JNZY01000014.1, from coordinate 121,005 downwards.
CAAGTGGCCCGTGTGGCCTGGTGCGGCGGATAACTCCTTGATCAACTTTGTCTCGACCAGCCTTAGTCAAGGGGAACGAGACATGAAGATGAAGAAGCGCACACTCGGCGTCCTGGCCGCGACGTTTGCCGCAGCCGCCCTCCCGATCATGGCGGCTTCACCCGCGTCGGCCGACCAAGGTGCGTGCCAGTTTTCCCTGATAGACGCGGGCTACAGGGTAGGCCCGAAGGCGGAAGCGGCTTGCCGGACTGGAAGTGATTCCGGCAACCCCGCCCGTTGGGTTCAGTGTTACTGGGGTCTGACCGCCATAGAGGTGACGGAAGTGGAGGCTGCCAGGGCCTGCAACGCGGCGTAGCAGGGGATCGGCGGCGGTCGGCGTGAAGGCGACGATTTCACACGCCGGCCGCCAGTCCGATCAGGCCTTGGTCCGTGAGGTGTTGTAGAGCTTCGCCGCCAGCTTGGAGACGTCCTCCAGGGTGCCCTGGCTGCCGCCGGTCAAAATCGTGGTCTGGTCCATGTGGTTGACTGCGGTCAGGGTGGAGTGGTCGCTCCAGGCGCAGGTGGGGACCACGAGCGAGCTGGGCTCTCCGGGCTTGGTGGTCTTCGTGGTCGTCATCTTGACCTCGACGCACTTCATGACGGCGCCCTTGAACCCGTCCGGCGTGAACGCCTTGGGGGAGCCGACCTTTTCGTACTTCAGGCCGAGCTTGTCGGTCTCCGGGTTGGGCGCGCCGATCGTGCCGAAGTAGGCGTCGAGAGCCTGCTCCGGATCGTCGATCTGGCCCCAGAAACCGCTCGCGGTCATCTGCTTGGCCTTGCCCTTGATGCCGCTCAGGTACTGCTGGCTCGCCTGGTGGGGGTCCTTGATGCCGATGCCCTCGGCCTTGGTCTTCTGCTCGCCGGTCAGGGGGGTGTCGCCCTTTGCGGTACCGGCCGCCTGCTCGTTCTTCGCGTAGCTGTCGACCGTGGCAGGGAAAGCCAGCTTGTAGCCCTTGGTGTCCGCCGCGATGGCGCCGCCCGCGCCGCCGCCCTGCGTGAAGTACCAGCCCGCGCCCGCGATCACGGCGACCGCGACGACCACGGCGATGATCACGCCGGCCTTGGACTTCTTCGGCTGCTGCGGCTGCATGCCGTACGGGGGCTGCTGCGGGTAGCCGTAGCCCGGCTGGGGCTGCTGCTGGGGGTAGCCCTGCGGGGGGATGCCCGGCTGCTGCGGGTAGCCGTAACCCGGCTGGGGGGCGGGCTGGCCGTAGGGGCCCGGCTGCTGCGGGGGGCCTCCGTACGGCCCCGGCTGCTGCGGCGGCTGGGCCCCGTACGGTCCCGGCTGGTTGTAACTCATGCCCGCGTCCCCCTTCAGGAATCCTTTATGTGTTTCAGACATCCTGACGGAAGCCGAAGCCGCACACGGCGCCGGGCCCCTTGATTACCGGTTTCATGACTGGACTGTTACGGCCCTAAACTGTGCCTCGTGACCGAGAACACGCAGACACCCAGCAGCCCCGACTCCGAACTGCCGACCGCGTACGCTCCGGCCGAGGTAGAGGGGAAGCTCTACGAGCGCTGGGTGGAGCGTGGGTACTTCACGGCCGATGCAGCGAGCGAGAAGCCCGCTTACACCATCGTCATCCCGCCGCCGAACGTCACCGGCTCCCTGCACCTGGGGCACGCCTTCCAGCACACGCTCATGGACGCGCTCACCCGCCGCAAGCGCATGCAGGGCTACGAGTCCCTGTGGCTGCCCGGCATGGACCACGCCGGTATCGCCACCCAGAACAAGGTCGAGCAGCAGCTCGCCGAGGAGGGCAAGTCCCGCCACGACCTGGGCCGCGAGGAGTTCGTCGAGCGCGTCTGGCAGTGGAAGGAAGAATACGGCGGCAAGATCCTCGGCCAGATGCGCCGCCTCGGCGACGGAGTCGACTGGTCGCGCGAGCGGTTCACCATGGACGAGGGCCTCTCCAAGGCCGTCCAGACGATCTTCAAGAAGCTCTTCGACGACGGTCTGATCTACCGTGCCGAGCGCATCATCAACTGGTGCCCCCGCTGCCTGACGGCCATCTCCGACATCGAGGTGGAGTACCAGGAGGACGCGGGCGAGCTCGTCTCGATCAAGTACGGGGAGGGTGAGGACTCCCTCGTCGTCGCCACCACGCGCGCCGAGACGATGCTCGGTGACACCGCCGTGGCCGTCCACCCGGACGACGAGCGGTACGCGCACCTCATCGGCAAGCAGATCAAGCTGCCGCTGACCGACCGGACCATCCCGGTCGTCGCCGACGCGCACGTCGACCCGGAGTTCGGCACCGGCGCCGTCAAGGTGACCCCGGCGCACGACCCGAACGACTTCGCGATCGGCCAGCGCCACGGCCTGCCCTCCATGACGATCATGGACGAGCACGGCGTCATCACCGTCCACGGCCCCTTCCTCGGCCTGGACCGCTTCGAGGCCCGCTCCGCGGTCGTCGGCGCGCTGCGCCAGCAGGGCCGGATCGTCGCCGAGAAGCGTCCGTACGCGCACTCCGTCGGGCACTGCTCACGCTGCAGCACCACCGTCGAGCCGCGCCTCTCGCTCCAGTGGTGGGTCAAGGTCGAGACCCTCGCCAAGGCCGCGGGTGACGCGGTCCGCGACGGCCGGGTCGCGATCCACCCGCAGGAGATGGAGAAGCGCTACTTCGACTGGGTCGACAACCTCAACGACTGGTGCATCTCGCGCCAGCTGTGGTGGGGCCACCGCATTCCGGTCTGGTACGGCCCGGACGGCGAGGTCGTCTGCCTCGGCCCGGACGACGAGGCGCCCACAGGCGAGGGCTGGACCCAGGACACCGACGTCCTCGACACCTGGTTCTCCTCCGGCCTGTGGCCCTTCTCCACGCTCGGCTGGCCGGCGAAGACCCCGGACCTGGCGAAGTTCTACTCCACCGACGTCCTGCTCACGGGCCACGACATCATCTTCTTCTGGGTCGCCCGGATGATGATGTTCGGCCTGTACGCCATGGACGGCGAGGTCCCCTTCAAGACGATCGCGCTGACCGGCCTGGTCCGCGACGAGCGGGGCAAGAAGATGTCGAAGTCCTTCGGCAACGTCGTCGACCCGCTGGACTGGATGGACAAGTACGGCTCCGACGCCGTCCGGTTCACCCTGGCCAAGGGCGCCAACCCCGGAACCGACGTCCCGATCGGCGAGGACTGGGTCCAGGCCTCCAGCAAGTTCGCCAACAAGATCTGGAACGCCACGCGCTTCGCGCTGATGAACGGCGCCACGATCGAGGGCGAGCTGCCGCCGGCCGAGCAGCTGTCGGCCACCGACCGCTGGATCCTGTCCCGCCTGAACAAGACGGTCGCTCAGGTCGACGCGTACTACGAGGACTTCCAGTTCTCGAAGCTCAGCGAGGCGCTCTACCACTTCGCGTGGGACGAGGTCTTCGACTGGTACGTCGAGCTGTCGAAGACGACGTTCTTCGCGGGCGGCGAGCAGGCCAAGGTCTCCGCCCGGGTCCTCGGCGAGGTCCTCGACGTCATGCTGCGCCTGCTGCACCCGGTGGTCCCGTTCGTCACCGAGACCCTGTGGACCACCCTCACCGGGCGTGAGTCGCTGGTCATCGCCGACTGGCCGAAGGACAGTGGCTTCCGCGACGAGGCCGCCGAGGCCGAGATCGGGAGCATCCAGACCCTCACCAAGGAGGTCCGCCGGTTCCGCAAGGAGCAGGGCCTCGACGACAAGCAGAAGGTCCCGGCCCGCCTGGACCTGACCGGCACCGTGCTGGCCGCCCACGAGGCCGCCATCCGCCAGGTGCTGCGGCTGCAGCCCGAGGGCGATTCCTTCAGCGCCACCGCGACCCTCCCGGTCGCCGGCGCCACGGTCGCGCTCGACCTGTCGGGCACGATCGACGTGGCCGCCGAGCGCAAGCGCCTCTCCAAGGACCTGGCGGCCGCGGAGAAGGAGAAGCAGCAGGCCGAGGCGAAGCTCGGGAACGAGGCCTTCCTGGCCAAGGCGCCCGACAACGTCGTGGACAAGATCAAGGGCCGGCTGGCCAAGGCCGAGGCGGACATCGCCCGGATCCAGGCACAGCTGGAGACGCTGCCCGCCGCGTAACACGTACAAACGGTGAACCACACGTACATACGGTGAACCTTCGGCCCCCGAGTACCTCGCTCGGGGGCCGACGCGTAGGGTGACAACGGCCCCAGGGGTTCCGTGCGTTCGGCAGGGGCCATCGTCGGCCGGCTGTCGACCGAGGGGGGTCTCGGAGTGTGGGGTCGTGACGTGCCGGGCCGCCCGGCCTTGAGCCGCGAGCTGAAGCGCCGCAATCTCCTCCTCGGGGCGGCGGCCACCGCGGCCACGGGCGGCGCCCTCGCCGGAGTGGCGGCCTTGAGCACCTCGCGCGCGCCCGCCGCCGGACTCCAGAAGGACCTGCTGTCGCGGGACCCCAAGGCCTCCGGACCGGCCCGGTCCGTCTACCGATTACTGGCCGGGCTGGAGGCGGACGCCCGGGCCGGCCGGCGCCGCGGCACCCTCATCGGCCAGCACGCCGAGGTGCACAACGAGCGGTACAACCCGGAGTACGGCGACCACACCGGTCCGAAACCGCCCGGCTACTACTACCGCAAGCCCCAGGACATCACCGGGAAGCTGCCGGCGTTCCTCGAACTGGACCTGGGCCCCGGATACCAGCAGGAGAGCTGGGGCGTGGGCGAGGCGCGGGACTACTCGCGAGCCGCCTGGCCCGCACGCCGCGAGTTCTGGACCTACACCAACGACGTCGTCGACCTCGCCATGGGCGTCTGGCACGGGCTGCCCCGCAAGGACGACGGCTCGTACAACCCGACCGGCACGGAACGCCTCTGGAACGGCACCAAGACCGTGCTGCCGGCCAACGGAGGAGCGCCCGCGGGCCTGGTCGGGATGTCGTTCCACCAGCCGTGGCCGGGCAGCCCGGTCAAGAGCTACGACCAGACCCTGCGCCGCAACGCACCCTCGGCGAAGGACCCGGGCTGGATCGACCGGGTGCTCACCCCCGGTTCCCCCGAACACGCGGCGCTCCTGCTCGACCTGTCGTTCCTCGCGGACCACCTCGGCTACCTGGCCGCGCACGGCGTACCCGTACTGCTGCGCCCGTACCACGAGATGAACTCGCTCGGCGGCGAGCAGAGCTTCTGGTGGGCCGGCCTGAAGCCCCAGCAGTACACGGCCCTCTGGGAGTTGCTCTACCACTACCTGGTGGGCTCCCGGGGACTGCACAACCTGATCTTCGTCTGGGCCCCGACGGCGTGGGACGGCGTCCACGGCAGCGAACCCTGGGACTTCTACCCGGGCGGCGAGTACGTGGACGTGGTCGGCGTCGACGACTACAGCGGAACGCCGGACGACCCCTTCGACCCGGCCGCCTGGACATCTACGTGGCACCGCGGCCTCGAGGACTACGGCAAGCCGCGGATCCTCGCGGAGTCCTTCCACGTGCCGCTGGGAGCGGCGCAGCGCACGACGCTCGACAAGGCCCCGTGGGTGCTGTGGACCGTGTGGGGCGACGGGCTCACGGCGAAGAACTCCCCGGCGGACGTGCAGCAGACCTACAACGACCCCAAGACGATCCCCGGCGGCCGTGCATCGGGCCCCGCCGGAGTGCAATGGCTCGCCTTGCACGACGGTTCATCCGAAGAGGAGTGAAGTTGAGCGCGCTAACGCCACGTGCCCACCGCGTGGCAGCCTTCGTGGCCATGGGATGGGCAGGGGTCCTGCTCCTCTGGGCCCTGTACAACTGCTTCTGGCAGGTCGGCGTCGTCGACTTCCTGCAGGGCATCGTCTACTACGGCATGGGCGACGGCTCCGGAGCAGCCGAGACGTTCAACCTCAACTGGGGCGTCGTCTATGTGGCGGGCGGCCTGCTCGTCCTGCGGGGGAACACCCTCGGGCGCGGCATCATCATCGGCGGCGCCGCCATCGAGGGCTACAACCGGGTGCGCAGCCTGACGGGCGCGCTGTTCGACGAGAAGCAGACCGACTACTTCACCTCGACCCTCCAGGGCGGGCTGAAGCTGGCGACCTTCGCCGTCGGCGTTCTCGTGACCGGCGCCCTCATCGTCCTGCTGCTGCGGGACTTCGCCGCGTACGAGCCCTGGCAGCCACCGGTGAACCCCTGGACCCAGCAGGCCCACGAGGCGCGGCAGGCCCACGAGCAGGCCCAGCGCGCGGCCGCCCAGCAGGTGCAGCAGCCGCAGTTCCCTCAGCAGCAGGTGCCGCAGGCGCCTCAACCGCCCCAGCAGCAGCACGGATTCGGGCCCGCGCCGTCCTACCCGGCGCAGCCCGGGTCCCAGGTGCCGCAGACGGGCTACGCCCAGCCGCAGCCCCAGCAGCCGCAGCCCCAGCAGCCGCAGCCCGGTTACGGGCCCGGTCCGTACGGCGGTCAGCCCGCCTGGCCCCAGCAGCCCCAGCAGCCCCAACAGTCCCCTCCGCACCAGCAGTAGGAACCCCGAAGGACCCTTCCCATGACCCTCGCCCCCTTACAAGAGGTCGTGACGACATCCCGTCGCGATGCGAAACTGGTGCAGCGCCATGCCGACTGGAAGCCCAGCGTGCTGGCCTTCCTGCTGCCCTTCCTGGTCCTCGTCAGCTTCGGCCTGTGGGTGTTCGAGCCGAACCCGACCCCGCTGGGCTGGACGCTGTCGGTGATCTGGTCGCTGCCCGCCATCGGCGTCATGGTCGGCTTCCAGGGCGTGCTGCTGATCCGCCGCCGCCTGCGCAAGGCGCACGAGATGGTCCCGCCGGCGCCGGTGGAGGAGGACTTCCTCATCGTGCTCGTGCCGACCATCGGCCGCCACGACACGTACCCGGCGCTGGAGCGGTCGGTCCTCAGCTACGTGGAGCACCTCCCGCCGTACTTCCCGTACATGCGGGTCGACGTGCTCACGGAGGAGGGCTGCGAGGCGGCCGGGCGGATCGACGACCTGGCCGCGATGAACCCCCTGATCCGCGTGGTCACCGTGCCCAAGGTGTACGAGACGGCGAACGGGACCCGCTTCAAGGCCCGCGCCAACCACTACGCGCACGAGCTGCGGATCGACGAGGGCGAGGCCCTCGACGACGTCTGGGTGCTGCACATGGACGACGACACCGGGGTCGGCCCCGACACCGCCGCGTCCATGGCCCAGTTCGTCAACCGCCAGCGCCGGGCCGGCGATGAGGGCAAGCACATGGCGCAGGGCATCCTCGCCTACCCGCGCGAGAACGCCGTGAACCGCTTCACCTGGCTCGCCGACGCGGTCCGCCCCGCCGACGACATAGCCCGCTTCCGGGCCTTCACCGGTCTCGGCACCCCCGTCGCCGGCGTGCACGGCGAACTGCTGCTGCTCCGCGCCTCCATCGAGGCGACGATCGGCTGGGACTTCGGCCCCAAGGCCATCGTCGAGGACGCCCAGCTGGCGCTGACGTTCTGCCGCAAGTACCCGGGCCGCAGCGACTGGTTCAACGGCCGCTGCTACGGCGCCTCCCCGGCCACCACCAGGGACTTCATCAAGCAGCGCGAGCGCTGGGCGTGGGGGCTGGTCGCGCTCTGCTTCAACCGCACGGTGCCGTTCAGGTACCGCTGGTTCCTGATGCTGTGCATGGTCAGCTGGGTCCTCGGCCCGCTCCAGCACGTCGCGACCGTGCTCCTCGTGGCGTGGTTCATCGGCGATTTCAACACCTCGCCCGTGACCCAGTCCGTCGTGATCATGTGGTCGCTCAGCTTCGCGTACGTCATCTGGACCTACTGGGAGGGGCTGCGGCTCAACGCCCTGGTCTCGGCGAACGGCAAGCGCCGTTGGTGGGAGCCGTTCGCGGTGCTCGGCCTCATCCCGCTGTTCTCCGTACTGGAAGGACTCGGCGGCCTGCGCGGGCTGATCAAGTTCATCAAGCGCGAGGAGAACAAGTTCGTCGTCATCGCCAAGCCCGCCTGAGAAACCGAGAGCCCCTCGTGACGAAGCGTTCCAAGGTCCCCCTGCTCGCGATCCTCCCTGTGACCGTGACCTCCCTGGTCCTCGGCCTGCCCTTCCTGATCGGCGACCACCCCCTGCGCTGGAGGTCCGGCTCCGCCAAGCCGATCCTGGTCCTGCACGACTCCGTCCCCGCCCAGGGGCACGGCGACGGCACCGTCCTCGCCGGCGGGGGCGGCGGACCGGCCGGGCAGCCGGAGCCCGCCGGGCCCCCGCCGAAGGTGGACAAGCCCTGGAAGGCGGGGATGCCCGAGTGGGGCGTCCAGATCTTCTGGGAGGACAAGAAGGAGCACAGCGACGCGTACGTCGAGAAGAAGGCGCGCGAGCAGGCCGACTACCTCGTCGGGCTGAAGGCCAATGCGGTCGCCGTCTCCTTCCCCTTCTACACGGAGGGCCGCACCTCGACGAAGCTCGCGGCCGGCAAGAACACCCCGACGCCCGAGCACCTCGAGACGGTGCTGCGGGTCTTCCGCGAGGCCGGACTGCGCACCACCGTCCGCCCGACGCTGGACGAGGCGGCGCTCGTCCCGCCGGAGGGCTGGCGCGGCAACATCAAGCCGACCGACAAGGAGGCCTGGTTCGATTCGTACGAGGCCCTGCTCGGCCCGTACCTCGACGCGGCGCAGCGGCAGCAGGCGGCGACGTTCGTGATCGGCACCGAGCTGAACTCGATGGAGGGCCACCCGGGCTGGAAGGGCCTGATCGCTGCGGCCGGGAAGCGGTTCAAGGGCGAGGTGTCCTACGACGCGAACTGGGACAACTACGTGGGCGGCCACATCGACGTGCCCGTCAAGCGGCTCGGGGTCGACGCCTACTTCCCCGTGAAGGTCGCCGACGACGCTCCCGTCGACCAGCTCGTCGACGGCTGGAGCACCTGGCTCGACAAGAAGAGCAAGGGCCCGCTGCCGCGGATCGTGCTCGCCGAGGCGGGCATCAGCGCCATGGACGGCGCCTTCCACGCCCCCGGGGACTTCTACGCGAAGCGGAGGCTGAACCCCGCGGTGCAGGCCAATTGGTACAAGGCGGTCTGCCAGGTCGTCCGGGAGCGGAAGATGGCGGGCGTCTACTGGTGGTCGGTCTACTTCGACTCCGACCCCAAGGCCGCCCCCAAGGAGGAGGAGTCCCGGCTCAACTTCGCAGGGCGCCCGGACACCGAGCGGGAGATCCGGTCCTGCTTCGGCTCCGACTACGCGGGTCCCGGCACCGATCCCGCGCCCTGATGGGTTGTGCCCCGAGTTGTCCGGAGTATCGGACATCACGTTCTCGGACCGATCGGCTGATCCGATCGCCCTCGGCGGGCACGGATGATGGAAGGCATGCACGTCCTGCCCGTCGCCCCGGCGCTCCGCCGGGCCGCGGCCACCGGCCGCCGGTTCGCCGAGAGCTGGGCCGGGTCTCCCCGGGCGCTTGACGTGCTCACCGCACTCAGCTGCCTCGCCCTGATGGCACTGGACTTGCCGGGCCTGGCCGCCGCCGACAACTCGCTCAGCGGTCCGATGGCGGCCGCCGTGCTCGCCGCCGGGTGCTCGAGCCTGGTGGTGCGCCGCCGGACGCCCTGGGCCGCGTACCTCACCGCGCTGCTCTTCATCGGCTGGCTGCACGAGCTGACGCTGATCCAGTTCGCGCTCTACTCGGTCGGCCGCTACCGGGGGCGCCGGCCCGCGGTCCTCGCCACCCTGGGGTACATCGCCTTCGCGCTGATCGTCTTCAGCGTCCCGGGCTGGCCCGAACCGCAGGCCCGGTCGCTCAGTTCGTTCCTCAGCCTGGTCGTGCCGATCGGGGTGCTCGCCTCGGCCGTCGGCATCGCCGCCTACCGGCACGACCTGGTGCGCGAGCCGGCCGCCCGGCGGGCCGAATCGGCCGTCCTGCAGGCGGTCCAGCAGGAGCGCACCTCGGTCGCCCGCGACGTCCACGACTTCGTCGGCCGGGAGCTGACGCTGCTGACGGTGCGCTCCGAGGTGCTGTCGGTGCGGGCGCGCGAGTCGTCGCACGCCAAGGACTTCGAGGAGCTGGCCGACACCGCGCGCCGGGCCCATCTGGTGCTCAACGAGATCATCGTGCAGCGCAGGGCGCGGGCCGCGACCCCGGGGGTGGACGGGCTGCCGGCCCTCGCGGAGGAGAGCGGGCGGGCCGGTTCGCCCGTACGGCTGGCCCTGGATCCGCAGGTGCACGGGCTGTCGCCGCTGCGGCAGGCCGCGGTGTACCGGGTGGTGCAGGAGTGCCTGACCAACGCGGCCAAGCACGCCTGCGGGGAGACCGTCGACGTGTCGATCGCGGCGGACGGGCCGCAGCTGCGGATCGCGGTCAGCAACGGCCTGCCCGCCCGTACGCCGACGCGCGCCCCCGTCTCGGCCGGCTCGGGCACTGCGAGCATGTCCGAGCGCGTGCGCAGCCTGGGCGGAACCCTGACGGCGACGCGCACGGACGACTCGTACACGGTGGTGGCCACCTTCCCGCGCGGATAGCCGGGGACGGCCGCGGTCCCGGGCCCCCCGTCCGTAGACTGGCCCCGTGAGTGAGCAGCAGCCCCAGAGCAACGGACCCGACGACCGCGACGAGACCTCCGATCTCTTCGAACGGATCGTGGCCGAAGAGTCCGACCGCGACCCCGACCTGGCGGTGATCGAGGCCGGCAGCCGCACCCTGCGTGCCCAGGCCGGTCCGCCCCAGGGCGACCAGGTGTCCGCGCGCCCCCTCGACCCGGAGGTGGCGAGGGCACTGCAGGAGGTGGAGCAGGAGCTCGCCACCCGCTGGGGCGAGACCAAGCTGGAGCCTTCCGTCACCCGGATCGCCGCGCTGATGGACGTCCTCGGCGAACCGCAGCGCGCGTACCCCTCCATCCACGTCACCGGCACCAACGGCAAGACCAGCACCGCCCGCATGATCGAGGCCCTGCTGAACGCCTTCGAGCTGCGCACCGGCCGCTACACCAGCCCGCACGTGCAGTCGGTCACCGAGCGGATCAGCCTGGACGGGGCGCCGATCAGCGCCGAGCGCTTCATCGAGACGTACTACGACATCAAGCCGTACGTGGAGATGGTCGACGCCGCCGAGGAGTTCCGGCTGTCCTTCTTCGAGGTGCTCACCGGCATGGCGTACGCGGCCTTCGCGGACGCCCCGGTCGACGCGGCCGTCGTCGAGGTCGGGATGGGCGGCACCTGGGACGCGACCAACGTGATCGACGGCTCGGTCGCGGTGATCACCCCGATCAGCCTGGACCACACGGACCGCCTCGGCGCCACGCCCGGCGAGATCGCCCAGGAGAAGGGCGGCGTCATCAAGCAGGACGCCACCGTGATCCTGGCGCAGCAGCCGGTGGACGCGGCGCAGGTGCTGCTGAAGAAGGCCGTCGAGGTAGACGCGACGGTGGCCCGCGAGGGCATGGAGTTCGGCGTCGTCGCGCGCGAGGTGGCGGTCGGCGGGCAGATGCTGACGCTGCGCGGCGTGGGCGGCGAGTACGACGGCATCTTCCTGCCGCTGTACGGGGCGCACATGGCGCACAACGCGGCGGTCGCGCTGGCGGCGGTCGAGGCCTTCTTCGGCGTCGGCGCGGAGCAGTCGCGGGAGCTGGACCTCGAGACCGTCCGCAGGGCCTTCGCCTCGGTGACCTCACCGGGCCGGATGGAGGTCGTGCGGCGCAGCCCGACGGTGGTCCTGGACGCGGCGCACAACCCGGCGGGCGCGCAGGTCACGGCGGAAGCGGTGACCGAGGCCTTCGGCTTCAGCCGGCTGATCGGCGTCGTGGCCGCGAGCGGCGGCAAGGACGTCAAGGGGGTCCTGGAGGCCTTCGAGCCGATCTTCGCGGAGGTCGTCGTCACGGAGAACTCCAGCCACCGGGCGATGTCCGCGGACGAGCTGGCGGCGGTCGCGGTCGAGGTCTTCGGGCCGGACCGGGTGCAGGTGGAGCCGCGGCTGGACGACGCCCTGGAGGCGGCGATCACCCTCGCGGAGGAAGAGGCCGAATACGGAGGGGCCGGGGTCCTGGTGACCGGTTCCGTGATCACGGTGGGCGAGGCCCGCCTGCTGCTGAAGAGGGGCTGAGGGATGCGCACGCTGTGTGCTTCGACGCTGATCGGCGAGTTCTTCGTGATCGGTTTCGCGGGGCTGGTCGCCATGAAGAACCCGGATCTGACCCAGGCCACGGTCTGGACGGTGTGCGGGGTCGCCATGCTGCTGTCGGTGCTGCTCTGCGGGATGCTGTCGCGCCCGGGCGCGGTGCAGATCGGCTGGGCCCTGCAGATCGGCCTGATCCTGAGCGGGTTCGTCGTCCCGATGATGTTCTTCCTCGGTGCGGTGTTCGCGGGGCTGTGGTGGTGCTCGGTGCACTACGGCGGCAAGATCGATGCGATCAAGGCCCGCTGGGCCGCGCAGAGCGAGGCGCAGGCCTGACGGGCCCGTGCGGCCGCCGTGCCCGGCCCCTGTAGCCTCGGGTAACCGCACCCGTTTGCCGCAAGGAGTTACAACATGACCCAGCGCACGCTCGTCCTGCTCAAGCCGGACGCGGTCAGGCGTGGCCTGGTGGGCGAGATCATCGGCCGCATCGAGCGCAAGGCCGGCTGGAGCATCCCGGCGCTGGAGCTGCGTACGCTCGACCGGAGCATCCTGGAGCAGCACTACGCCGAGCACGTGGGTCGCCCGTTCTACGAGCCCCTCATGGGCTTCATGGCGAGCGGCCCGGTCGTGGTCCTCGTGGTGGAAGGGGAACGCGTGATCGAGGGTGTCCGCCAGCTGGCCGGACCCACCGACCCGATCGCCGCGGCGCCCGGCTCCATCCGGGGGGACTTCGGCACCATCACCCGGGAGAACCTCATCCACGCCTCGGACTCCGAGGAGTCCGCCGAGCGCGAGCTGAAGCTGTTCTTCCCCGCCCTCGGATGAGTCCTTCCTGACGTAACATCAGCCGAATAGCGCTCATGACCTGGGGCGACCGAAGTAATTTCGGTCGCCCTTCGGTATTGCCGGGCAGTTGCGGGAACGCATGGGCAGGACACGTCGTCACCACTAAGGGGGCGGGTTTCCGTTCCGGCGGGATTGCCGGAGTCCCGTCGCGCGGTGTTCATACTTGCGGCACTACGATGGGGCCTCCACCCACACACCCACCTCGCCGACCTGACAGCAGCCGCTATCAACTGGAAGGCCAGACGCTCCTCATGGGGAACAAGGGGAACAACATGTCGTTCATCGGCCGTGACATGGCGATCGACCTCGGGACCGCCAACACGCTGGTGTACGTGAGGGGCCGGGGGATCGTCCTGAACGAGCCGTCCGTGGTCGCCATCAACACGAACACCGGCGGCATCCTGGCGGTCGGCTCCGAGGCGAAGAAGATGATCGGCCGGACGCCCGGCAACATCGTCGCCGTCAGGCCCCTCAAGGACGGCGTGATCGCCGACTTCGAGATCACCGAGCGTATGCTCCGGTACTTCATCCTCAAGATCCACAAGCGCCGCTACCTGGCCCGTCCGCGCGTCGTGGTCTGCGTTCCCTCCGGCATCACGGGAGTGGAGCGGCGCGCCGTCATCGAGGCGTCCACGCAGGCCGGCGCCCGCCAGGTGCACATCATCGAGGAGCCCATGGCCGCCGCCATCGGCTCGGGCCTGCCCGTCCACGAGGCCACTGGCAACATGGTCGTGGACATCGGCGGCGGCACCACCGAGGTCGCCGTCATCTCCCTCGGCGGAATCGTCACGGCCCAGTCCATCCGGGTGGCCGGCGACGAGCTCGACAACGCGATCATCCAGCACATCAAGAAGGAGTACTCCCTCCTCCTCGGTGAGCGGACCGCGGAGCAGATCAAGATCACCATCGGGTCGGCCTACGACCTCGACAAGGACGAGCACACCGAAATCCGCGGCCGGGACCTGGTCTCCGGACTCCCCAAGACGGTCGTGATCTCCGCGGCCGAGGTCCGCAAGGCCATCGAGGAGCCGGTCAACGCCATTGTCGACGCGGTCAAGACGACCCTGGACAAGTGCCCGCCGGAGCTCTCCGGCGACATCATGGACCGCGGCATCGTCCTGACCGGCGGCGGCGCCCTGCTGCGCGGGCTCGACGAGCGGCTGCGCCGCGAGACGGGCATGCCGATCCACATCGCCGAGGACCCGCTCGACTCCGTCGCGCTCGGCTCCGGCAAGTGCGTGGAGGAGTTCGAGGCGCTCCAGCAGGTCCTGGACGCCCAGCCCCGGCGCTGATACAGACCCCCGTCCGGGGGCCATGCGGAACACAAGGATCCGCCGTACGGGTGCTGCCGCGCCCGTGCGGCGGATCGTTGATATACAGACGAAGAACAATCCGACGAGGAAGGCACGGCCGCCGCACGTGAGGGACACACGAGAAAGCCGGCTGCTCCTGGTGCTCCTGATCGCCATCGCGTTCGCATTGATCACGGTGGACATCAGGGCAGGCGAGGAGTCACCGGTCGACGGCGCCCGGCAGGCCGCCGCAGCGGTCTTCGGCCCGGTCGAGGAGGGCGTCGCGACCGCGGTCGACCCGGTCGCCAACGCCATAGGGGCGGTACGGGACTCCGGCGAGCGCCACAACCGCATCGCCGCGCTGGAGCGCGAGAACGCGGCGCTGAAGGCCAAGCTGGGCAGCGACGACCAGACCCGCAGCCGCATCCGCGAGCTCGACGAGATGCTCAAGCGGGCCGGCGCCGGTCAGTACGGCATCAAGGGCGCCGAGGTCATCGCCATAGGAGCGGCCCAGGGCTTCTCCTGGACCGTCACCATCGACGCCGGCAGCAAGGACGGCATCGAACGCGACATGACCGTCCTCAACGGGGACGGGCTCGTCGGCCGGGTCGCCACCGTCGGCCCCGACACCGCCACCGTCGTCCTCGCCAACGACCCCGACTTCACCGTGGGCACCCGCCTGGAGAAGACCGGCGAACTGGGCTTCGCCACCGGCCAGGGCGACCGCTCCCTGTCCGTGCAGATGCTCAACGGCAAGGCCAAGGTCAGCCCCGGCGACCGGCTCGTCACGTTCGGCTCCCGCGGCAACAAGCCGTTCGTGCCCGGCGTCCCGATCGGCGAGGTGGTCAAGGTCGACCCCTCGCGCGGCGACCTGACCCGCACCGTCTGGGTGCGCCCGTTCGTGGGCTTCTCGCGCCTCGACATCGTCGGCGTCGTCGTCATGCCGCCGCGCGAGGACCCGCGCGACGCCGTCCTGCCCCCCAAGCCCGAGGTGAAACCCACCCCGACGGTCACCGTCACGGTCACCCCGTCACCGTCCGCCAGTGTGCCCGGCAAGCCGGACGACGAGTAGGAGCTGACCCTCATGCGCTTCAACCGGATCCTGCTCTCGGCCACGCTCGTCGTGGTCGCCCTCGTCGTCCAGGTCTCCGTCCTGGGCCGGCTGCAACTGCCCGGCGCCGTACCCGACCTGGTCCTGCTCACCGTCGTCGCCCTGGCCCTCGTGTACGGACACCTCAGCGGCGCGCTCATCGGCTTCGCCGCCGGACTCCTCGCCGACCTGGCCCCGCCCGCCGACCACGCCGCCGGGCGGTACGCGCTCGTCCTGTGCGTCATCGGGTACGCCGCCGGCCTGGTCCGCCCCGACTCCGGGCGGTTCCGCTCCGCCTGGGGCCCGATGCTGACCGTCGTCGCCGCCGCGATCGGCTCCACCTTGCTCTACGCGAGCGTGGGCGCCCTCGTCGGCGACACCGCCGCCCGCCACGTGGGCCTGACCGGGCTGCTGTTCACGGCGACCCTCTACGACCTGCTGCTCGCCCCGTTCACCGTGCCGTTCATCATGGCGCTCGCCCGGCGCGCCGAGAACGACCCGATGGCCGTCGAGGCGAACGGCGGACAGGCCAAGACCGCCGACGTGTCCTCCGGCTGGCTCTCCGGCGGCACCGGCCTGCGCATCGGCAGCCAGCGCGGCGGCCTGCGGCTGAAGACGGCCCGCAGCCGTGCCAACAAGGCCGGCCGGATAAAGGGCGTCAAGCCGGTCAAGGGTGTGAAGAGCATCAAGAAGCTGTGAGGGAGGAGCAGGCGTGACCAACAATCCGGAGACCGGCCGCACCTCGCGGGTGCACATCCGGCTGATGATGATCCAGGTCCTCGTCTTCTCCACGCTGTTCACCCTCGGCGGCCGGCTCTGGTTCCTCCAGATCCGCGACGGCGCGGAGTACTACCACGAAGCGAAGAGCAACCACGTCCAGCGGGTCGTCCAGCCGGCCGTGCGCGGCTCGATCCTCGACGCCCGCGGGGTCCCGCTCGCCGACAACGAGACCCGCCTGGTCGTCTCCGCCAGCCGCACCAAGCTCATGAAGATGAAGGACAAGGGCAAGGGCGTCATGACCCGTCTCGCCGACGTCCTGGACATGAGCCCCAAGGAGGTCATGGAAAAGGTCCGGCTCTGCGACTCCCAGACCCCCGCGCCCTGCTGGAACGGCTCCCCGTACCAGCCGATTCCGGTCACGCTCGAAGCCACCACGCAGCAGGCGCTGCAGCTGCGCGAACGCCCCGAGGAGTTCCCCGGCATCACCGCGGAGCCCACCGCCGTCCGCCGCTACCCGGCCCCCGGCGGGGCCCGCACCGCGCAGGTGCTGGGCTACCTCTCGCCGGTCACCGACGACGAGATCCAGAAGGCCAAGGACACCGACTCGCCGCACCTGCGCTCCGACCAGGTCGGCCGCTCCGGGATCGAACGCACCTACGACAAGCAGTTGCGCGGCAAGGCGGAAGTCACCTCGTACGAAGTCGACAACCTCGGCCGGGTCATGGGCCAGACCAAGTCCGACCCGGGCGTGGCCGGGGCCACCCTCGTCACCAGCATCGACGCCCGGGTCCAGGCCGTCGCCGAGTACGAGCTCCAGCAGGCGATGAAGACGGTCCGCAACGAGACCGACAACATCACCGGCCGCAAGTACGAGGCCGACTCGGGCGCCGTCGTCGTCATGGAGGCCAAGACCGGCCGGGTCGTCGCGATGGCCTCCCAGCCCGACTACGACCCCAACGCCTGGGTCGGCGGCATTTCCGGCAAGGACTACGCCAGGCTCACCAGCAAGAACTCCAACTACCCGCTGCTGAACCGGGCCATCCAGGGCCAGGCCCCCGCCGGCTCCATCTTCAAGGTGGTGTCGGCGAGCGCCGCCGTGCGGGCCGGCTACGACTTCGACGGCAAGTACAACTGCAGCGCCTCCTACAACATGGGCGGCCGGAGCTTCGCGAACTTCGAGTCCAAGGGGCACGGCCCCATCACCCTGGGCGAAGCCCTCAAGTTCTCGTGCAACACCGTCTTCTACGCCCTCGGGCACAAGGAGTGGCAGCGCGACGGCGGCCTCACGCCCAAGAAGGACGCCCACGACTGGTTCTACCGGACCGCCCGGGAGTTCGGACTCGGCGCCGAGACCGGCGTCGACCTGCCGAACGAGGTCACCGGCCGTATCCCCGACCGCAGGTGGAAGCAGAGCTTCTGGAAGGCCAACAAGGACTCCTGGTGCAAGCAGGGCAAGAAGGGCGGCACCTACGTCGAGCAGATCGCCTACGAGAGCTGCCTCGAAGGCAATCAGCTGAAGGCCTACGACAGCATCAACTTCGCCATCGGGCAGGGCGACGTACTCGTCACACCCATTCAGATGGCCACCATCTACTCCGCGATCAGCAACGGGGGCACCCTTTACGACCCCACGGTCGGCAAGGCCGTGATCAGCCCCGACGGCAAGCGCGTGGAGATGATCAAGCCGCGGGCGCACGGGAGGCTGCCGATCGACGCCAAGACCATCGGCAACCTGGACAAGGGCCTGCGCATGGTCGTCGAGCCCGGCGGCACCGCTGCCTGGCGGTTCACGGGCTGGCCGATGGACAAGATCCCGATGCACGCCAAGACCGGCACCGCCCAGGTCTACGGCAAGCAGACCACGTCCTGGCTGGCGACCTACACCAAGGACTTCACGATCGTCATGACGATCTCCCAGGGCGGCACCGGCTCCGGAGCCTCCGGCCCCGCCGTCCGCAACCTCTACAACGCCCTCTACGGTCTCGACATGGAGGGCAAGCAGGACCTGAAGAAGGCCCTGCTGCTGGGACCGGAGACCAAACTGCCCAAGATCGACCCCGACGGCTCCATCGAATCCCCCGAGATCCGGCCGTACGTGCCGCCGTCGCCGGAAGAGCCGGCCCCCGCGCTCGCCGGGCCGCCCGCCGCGTCCCCCGCACGGCACGACTGAGGACCGAAACCGACATGCAGACCGCCAACAAGTTCTCCGTATCCCGGTACGCGCCCGAGCGCGGCGCGATGGCCAAACTGACCTCGCGCGACTCGGTGCTGCGCCGGCTCGACTGGCCGATACTCCTGTCGGCACTCGCCCTGTCCTTCATCGGCGCCCTGCTGGTGTGGTCGGCGACCCGCAACCGCACCCAGCTCAACCAGGGAGACCCGTACTACTTCCTGGTCCGGCACGCCCTGAACACCGGCATCGGGCTCGTCCTGATGATCGGCACCGTCTGGCTCGGCCACCGCACCCTGCGCGGCGCCGTGCCGATCCTGTACGGGCTCTCCCTCGTGCTCATCCTCGCCGTGCTGACCCCGCTCGGCGCCACCATCAACGGCGCCCACGCGTGGATCGTGATCGGCGGCGGCTTCTCGCTCCAGCCCTCCGAGTTCGTGAAGATCACGATCATCCTGGTCATGGCCATGCTGCTGGCCACCCGGGTGGACGCGGGCGACCTCGCCCACCCCGACCACCGCACCGTGGTCAAGGCGCTGTGCCTGGCCGCCGCGCCGATGGGCATCGTCATGCTGATGCCCGACCTCGGCTCCGTCATGGTCATGGTCATCATCGTGCTCGGCGTCCTGCTCGCCTCCGGCGCCTCCAACCGCTGGGTGCTGGGGCTGATGGGCTCCGGCGCGGCCGGGGCCATCCTGATCTGGCAGCTCGGCGTGCTCGACGAGTACCAGATCAACCGCTTCGCGGCCTTCGCCAACCCCGACCTCGACCCCGCGGGCGTCGGCTACAACACCAACCAGGCGCGCATCGCCATCGGCTCCGGCGGGCTGACCGGCTCCGGGCTCTTCAAGGGCTCGCAGACCACCGGCCAGTTCGTGCCGGAGCAGCAGACCGACTTCGTCTTCACCGTTGCGGGGGAGGAGCTGGGCTTCGTCGGCGCCGGGCTGATCCTGGTCCTGCTCGGCATCATCCTCTGGCGGGCCTGCATGATCGCCCGCGAGACCACCGAGCTGTACGGGACGATCGTGTCCGCCGGGATCATCGCCTGGTTCGCCTTCCAGGCGTTCGAGAACATCGGGATGACCCTCGGGATCATGCCGGTGGCGGGGCTGCCGCTGCCGTTCGTCTCCTACGGAGGCTCGTCCATGTTCGCGGTGTGGGTCGCGGTCGGACTACTCCAGTCGATCAGGGTGCAACGGCCGATGTCGGCCTAGCGGGGACCGGTCTTCGGCCGCATTGCGCCGTCGATTCGCCGTTCACCCTGCCGTCGTGATCCGTTCAGGACTAAATTCGATGCATGGCGGACACGAAACGCGAGATCGAGCGCAAATTCGAGTTCACGACGAGCAAGGCCGCGCGCCGCGGAGTCCCGGACCTGACCGGCACGGCCGCGATCGCGGCCGTCGCCGAACAGGGCACCGTCGACCTCGACGCGGTCTACTACGACACACCCGACCAGCGGCTCGCCGCCGACGGCCTCACCCTCAGACGGCGCACCGGCGGCGCCGACGCCGGCTGGCACCTCAAACTGCCCGTCTCCCCGGGCGTCCGCGACGAGGTCGCCGCCCCCCTCAGCGACACCGTCCCCCGCTCCCTCGCCGCCCTCGTCCGCTCCCGCGTCCGCGACACCCCGCTGGAACCCCAGGTCCGGCTGCTCTCCTCGCGCCGCGTCACCCACCTCCTCGACGCCGACGGCGCCCTCCTCGCCGAACTCTCCACCGACGACGTCCGCGCCGAGCGCGACGAGGCCGCCGCATCCTGGACCGAGGTCGAGGTCGAACTCGCCGACGGCGTCGACCCCGCCCTCCTCGACGCCGTCGAGAAGACGTTCCGCAAGGCCGGACTCCACGTCTCCGACGCCCCCTCCAAACTCGCCCGCGCCCTCACCGAGACCGGCACCGAGCCGCCTCCCCGGCCCGAGCCCGGCCCCGCCGAGGACACCGCGGGCGCGCATGTCCTCGCGTACCTGCGCGAACAGCGCGACGCCCTCGTCGCCCAGGACCCCGCCGTCCGCCGCAACCTGCCCGACTCCGTCCACCAGATGCGCGTCGCCTGCCGCCGCATGCGCAGCGCCCTTAAGACCCACCGCAAGGTCCTCGACCGCACCGCCACCGACCCCCTCGGCGAAGAGCTGCGCTGGCTGGCCGCCGAGCTCGGCCTCGACCGCGACCAGGAAGTCCTCTTCGAGCGGCTCCAGAGCCACATCGGCGAACTGCCCCGCACCCTCCTGCTCGGACCCGTCCGCGCCCGCCTGCGGGCCTGGAACAACGCCCGCCGCTCGGGAACCCGGCGCCGGGCCCTCGCCGCACTCGACGCCAAGCGGTACGAGGCCCTGCTCGACGCCCTCGACGCCCTGCTGGCCGACCCGCCCCTGCTCCCCGGAGCGGCCAAGCCCGCCGCCAAGGCCCTGCCCAAGGCCGTCCTGCGCGACTACGAGCGGCTCGCCACCCGTGTCTCGGCCGCCCTCCGCCTGGAACCGGGCCACGAGCGCGACGTGGCCCTCCACGAGGCCCGCAAGGCCGCCAAACGCGCCCGCTACGCGGCGGAAGCGGCCCGTCCTGCCCTCGGCAAACCGGCAAAACGGCTGGCCAAGGCCGTCAAGTCGGTCCAGAGCCTGCTCGGCGACCACCAGGACAGCGTCGTCGCCCGTGACGCCCTGCACGGCCTCGGCGTACAAGCGGCCGGAGCCGGAGAATCCGCCTTCACCTGGGGCGTGCTCTACGCCCGCGAGGAGGCCCTCGCCGAGCGGGGAGAACGGGACCTCCCGGACGTATGGGCCAAGGCCTCCGACCCCGTGCTCCGGACGGACCTCGGCACCTAGCCGGTGATCTTGGCGGCAGGTGGCGGCTGCGCCTCGGGTTACGCTTGAGAGTCGCCCCCTGCCCGCTTCACGAAAGTCGCGTGATGTCCGAGTCGGTCTTCCCACAGCTCGAAGCTCTGCTCCCGCATGTGCAGAAGCCCATCCAGTACGTCGGCGGTGAGCTCAACTCCACCGTCAAGCCGTGGGATTCGTGTGACGTCCGCTGGGCGCTCATGTACCCGGACGCGTACGAGGTCGGTCTGCCCAACCAGGGCGTCATGATCCTGTACGAGGTGCTGAACGAGCGCGAGGGCGTGCTGGCGGAGCGCACGTACAGCGTGTGGCCCGACCTCGAAGAGCTGATGCGCGAGCACAAGGTGCCGCAGTTCACCGTGGACAGCCACCGCCCCGTGGGTGCCTTCGACGTGTTCGGCCTGTCCTTCTCCACGGAGCTGGGCTACACGAACATGCTCACGGCCCTGGACCTGGCGGGCATCCCGCTCGAGGCCCGGAACCGTACGGTCGACCACCCCATCGTCCTCGCGGGCGGCCACGCGGCCTTCAACCCCGAGCCGATCGCGGAATTCATCGACTGCGCGGTCATCGGCGACGGTGAGCAGGCCGTTCTCGACATGACCGAGATCATCCGCACGTGGAAGGCGGAGGGCCGTCCGGGCGGGCGCGAAGAGGTCCTCTTCCGCCTGGCCAAGACCGGTCAGGTCTACGTGCCCGGCTTCTACGACGTCGACTACCTGCCCGACGGCCGCATCGCGCGCGTCGCCCCGAACAAGTCGGGCGTCCCGTACCGCGTGTCCAAGCACACGGTCATGGACCTCGACGAGTGGCCGTACCCCAAGCAGCCGCTCGTCCCCCTCGCCGAGACCGTCCACGAGCGGATGTCCGTCGAGATCTTCCGCGGCTGCACCCGCGGCTGTCGTTTCTGCCAGGCCGGCATGATCACGCGCCCCGTGCGGGAGCGAAGCATCACCGGCATCGGCGAGATGGTCGAGAAGGGTCTGAAGGCGACCGGCTTCGAGGAGGTCGGCCTCCTGTCGCTCTCCTCGGCGGACCACAGCGAGATCGCGGACATCGCCAAGGGCCTCGCGGACCGCTACACGGACGACAAGGTGGGCCTGTCCCTGCCGTCGACCCGCGTGGACGCGTTCAACGTGGACCTGGCGAACGAGCTGACCCGCAACGGGCGCCGCTCCGGACTGACCTTCGCCCCCGAGGGCGGCTCCGAGCGCATGCGCAAGGTCATCAACAAGATGGTCTCGGAAGAGGACCTGATCCGGACGGTGGCCACCGCGTACGGCAACGGCTGGCGCCAGGTGAAGCTGTACTTCATGTGCGGCCTGCCGACCGAGACCGACGAGGACGTGCTCCAGATCGGCGACATGGCGGTCAACGTCATCGCCAAGGGCCGCGAGGTCTCCGGCCAGAACGACATCCGCTGCACGGTCTCGATCGGCGGGTTCGTGCCGAAGCCGCACACCCCGTTCCAGTGGGCGCCGCAGCTGTCGGCCGAGGAGACGGACGCCCGCCTGGGCAAGCTCCGCGACAAGATCCGCGCCGACAAGAAGTACGGCCGCTCCATCGGCTTCCGCTACCACGACGGCAAGCCGGGCATCGTCGAGGGCCTGCTCTCGCGCGGCGACCGCCGCATCGGCGACGTGATTCGCGCCGTGTACGAGTCGGGCGGCCGCTTCGACGGCTGGCGCGAGCACTTCTCGTACGACCGCTGGATGGAGGCCGCGGAGAAGACGCTGCCGGCCCACGGCGTGGACGTGGCCTGGTACACGACGCGCGAGCGCACGTACGAGGAGGTCCTCCCCTGGGACCACCTGGACTCCGGGCTCGACAAGGACTGGCTCTGGGAGGACTGGCAGGACGCCCTCGACGAGACCGAGGTCGACGACTGCCGCTGGACCCCGTGCTTCGACTGCGGTGTGTGCCCGCAGATGGACACTCACATCCAGATCGGCCCCACGGGCAAGAAGCTCCTTCCCCTGACGGTCGTGAAGTGAGAAGTAACCCTTGAGTCACGAGAGGCCCCCACCCGCAACGGGTGGGGGCCTCACTCGTGTCCTACGGGTATGGAACTCGACAAGCGACCTCCCGGTGACAATGGCGAAGGATGCCTGGTGGGCGTCATCCGGGTGCCCGTCAAGATCGTGGCGTTGATCGTCGTACTGCCCGTACGGGTGGTTTGGGATCTGCTCGTCGCGTTCGGGCAGGCCGCTGCGCGGCACGTGCTGGGGCCCTTCTCCGTGTACGTGCTGCAGCCGCTGCTGCGCGGGATCGGCTGGGTGCTGACCGTGCTGCTCAAGCTGGTGTTCGTCTGGCCGTGGGTCGGGCTGTGGCGGTACCTGCTCCAGCCCGTGCACGCGTATCTGCTCGCTCCCGTAGGCCGGGGGCTGTACGCGTACCTCCTGCGTCCGCTCGGTGAGGCACTGGCCTGGGTCGGGCGCGGCGGGATGCGGTACCTGCTCGCCCCGCTCGCCAAGGGCGTGATGTGGCTCGTGTGGGCGGTCTGCATGACCCTGTTCGTCTGGCCGTGGGTGGGGCTGTGGCGGTACCTGCTCGCGCCCGTCGGGCGGGGGCTGCTGTGGGTGGGCGCTGGTTTCCACCGGTACGTGCTCACCCCCCTCGGGCACGGGCTGGCCGTGGTGGGCTCCGTGCTCTACCGGTATCTCCTGCGGCCCCTCGGGGTCGGGGTGTACCGGTACGTGCTGGTGCCCCTCTGGCAGGTGCTCGTCTGGGCCTGGCACGTCGCCGGGCGGATCGTCCGGGCGGTGTGGCGGGGAGTCCGGCTGGTCGGGTGGGTGCTCGTCGGGTGGCCCGCGGCGCAGGTGTACCGGCACGTACTGACACCGGTCGGACATGTCGTACGGGATGTGTGGCGCACCGTCCGCGCCACCGTCCGTGAGGTCCGGGCCGATGTACGAAGGGTGCTGTTCGGGGGCCCCGGCCGGGAACCGGTGAGGTCACGGGCGCGTACTCTGGGTAGTACGACAGCCGCAGGCAAAAACACGCCCGCCCCCGAGATCTCCCTGCACGAACAGAAGCAGGGGTGAGCCGGAGGGCACGGTGTGGCCGGCAGGCTCACCAGACCTCAGGGCGACGCGCGAGCCGCGGAGCCCCGCACAAGGAGAAGAACCACTGGGCAAGCGACAGCCCGAAGGCCCGCCCCCCGCACCGGTGGTGCAGCGCATCCGACTGCGCTACACCAAGCGCGGCCGCCTCCGGTTCACCAGCCACCGAGACTTCCAGCGCGCGTTCGAGCGGGCCCTGCGCCGCGCCGAGGTGCCCATGGCGTACTCGGCCGGCTTCACCCCGCACCCGCGCGTCTCGTACGCGAACGCCGCGCCGACCGGCACCGGCAGCGAGGCCGAGTACCTCGAGATCGCCCTCGCCGAGCCCCGCGACCCCGAGAAGCTCCGCGAGCTGCTCGACGAGTCGATGCCGGTCGGGCTCGACATCATCGACGCCGTCGAGGCCCGTACCTCCGGGCTCGCCGACCGGCTGACGGCCTCCGTCTGGGAGCTGCGGCTGGAAGGCGTGGACGTCGCCGACGCCGAGCGCGCGGTCGGGGCCTTCCTCGCCGCCGAGGAGGTGGAAGTACAGCGCCGCACCAAAAACGGCATGCGCAGCTTCGACACCCGGGGCGCCGTAGTGAGCCTCGAGGCGGTTCCTGCCCCGGCTGATAGGCCGCTGGACAATGCCTGTGCGATACTGCGGCTGGTTGTTCGGCATCTGACACCTGCCGTGCGACCCGACGACGTCCTGTCCGGTCTCCGAGCTGTGGCCGACCTGGCGCCGCCGGTCCCCGCAGCGGTGACCAGGCTGGCGCAGGGGCTCTTCGACGAGGAGTCCGGCACGGTGACCGACCCGCTCGCGCCCGACCGCGAGGCTGTCACGGCCGCCCCACCCACGGCCGCCGTAGCCGCCGACGCGAAGGCGCCGGAAGGTCCCGCCGCGTAGGGATCGTCGTCGTCGCGCAGCCCTGGCACTCGGGAGCCACCTGGGTCGGGCCGCGCACTGACCTGAAGACTTCCGCCAGGCCGTACGGACCATACGTACGGAACCGGCGGCCATGGACTACAGCTCCCGTGTGGCGAACGCGCCCCGGAGGCCGGTTCCGCGCTGATCGCGCGGGGCCGTGCCGGACCGGAAGTCAGCCGCGGCGCCCGGGAGCGTGACGGGAGAACCGCCCGCATGCTCAACAACGAAACCAACAACACCACCGGTGGCGCCGACAGCGGCAGCCCGAGCGACAACCTGCCTCCGCGCAGGCGTCGCCGTGCCGCGTCGCGCCCCGCCGGGCCGCCCGGTGCGACCGTGACCCCGGCCGCCGAGGTGACCGAGGCCGCTCCGGCCGCCCCCGTCGCCCCCGTCGAGGAGGCCGCTCCGGCCGCCGCCCCGGCCCGTACCCGCCGCCGCGCGACCCGCGCCGTGGCCGCCGCCGAGGCCCCTGCCGCCGAGACCGTGGTCGAGGCCGCTGCTCCGGCTGCTCCGGCTGTCGAGGAGGCTGCTGCTCCGGCGCCGCGTGCCCGTCGCCGTGCGACCCGTGCCGTGGCCGCGCCGGAGACCCCCGCTGCAGAGGCCGTCGTCGAGGCTGCCCCGGCTGCTCCGGCCGCGGAGGAGGCTGCTGCTCCGGCGCCGCGTGCCCGTCGCCGTGCCACCCGAGCCGTGACCGCTCCGGAGGCGCCCGCCGCCGAGGCCGTCGTCGAGGCCGCTCCGGCTGCTCCGGCTGTCGAGGAGGCTGCTGCTCCGGCACCGCGTGTCCGGCGTCGTGCGACCCGTGCCGTGGCCGCACCGGAGACCGCCGCCGAGGCCGTCGTCGAGGCCGCTCCGGCCGCTCCGGCTGCTCCGGCTGTCGAGGAGGCTGCTGCTCCGGCGCCGCGTGCCCGTCGCCGTGCCACCCGAGCCGTGACCGCTCCCGAGGCGCCCGCCGCCGAGGCCGTCGTGGAGGAGGCCGCTCCCAAGGCCACCGTCACCGTCGCCGACGCCGTGGACTCCCCGAAGCGCGGCGGCCGCCGCCGCGCCACCCGCTCCGCGGCCTCCGCCGCTCCGGCCGCCCAGGCCGCCGCTCCGGTGGAGCCCGCCGCCGAGGAAGAGCCCGCCGCCCCGGCGCGTGGCCGCCGCGCCGCGCGCCCTGCCGTGGCCGTGTTCCAGGCCCCGGTCTTCACCGAGCCGATGTTCCAGACCCCGGAGACCGCCGCCATGGCCGCCGCGGCCGCCGCCGCGGCCGTCGAGGCGGAAGAGGTCGAGGAGGAGGACGAGCTCGAGGCCGAGACCGCCCAGGCCCCCGCCCCGCAGCCGGCCGGCCGTCGCCGCCGGCGTGGCCGCGGTGCGGTCGAGGCCGCCCCTGCCGCCGAGTCCGCGCCGGTGTCGCTTTCCGACGTCGAGCTCATGGAGGAGGAGGCCAAGGCCGAGGCCGCCGAGCTCGACGAAGAGGCTGCCGAGTTCGAAGAGGGTGACGAGACGGGCGAGCGCCCGTCCCGCCGCCGTCGCCGTGGCGGCCGCCGCCGTCGCCGCGGTGAGGCCGCCGACCTCGACGAGTCCGCCGAGGAAGAGGCCGAGGCCGAGGCCGGCGACCAAGAGGCGGAAGAGGAAGAGGCCGACGAGGACGAGGAGACCGGCGCCCTGGGCTCCAGCTCCAGCCGTCGCCGCCGTCGCCGTCGCCGCCGCAGCGGTGACACCGGTGCCGAGGGCGAAGCGGGCGAGGAGGACGGCGTACGCACCGTCGTCAAGGTCCGCGAGCCGCGCCCGGCACGCGAGAAGGCCGAGCCGTCCGACGAGGTCCAGTCCATCAAGGGCTCGACCCGTCTGGAGGCGAAGAAGCAGCGCCGCCGCGAGGGCCGCGAGCAGGGCCGCCGCCGCGTGCCGATCATCACCGAGGCCGAGTTCCTGGCCCGCCGTGAGGCCGTCGAGCGCGTCATGGTCGTCCGCCAGGCCGGCGAGCGCACCCAGATCGGCGTCCTCGAGGACAACGTGCTCGTCGAGCACTACGTCAACAAGGAAGAAGCCACCTCGTACGTCGGCAACGTCTACCTGGGCAAGGTCCAGAACGTGCTGCCGTCGATGGAGGCCGCCTTCATCGACATCGGCAAGGGCCGCAACGCCGTCCTGTACGCCGGCGAGGTCAACTTCGAGGCGCTCGGCATGGCCAACGGGCCGCGCCGCATCGAGTCCGCCCTCAAGTCCGGCCAGTCGGTCCTGGTGCAGGTCACCAAGGACCCGATCGGCCACAAGGGTGCCCGCCTGACCAGCCAGGTCTCGCTGCCCGGCCGCTACCTCGTCTACGTGCCCGAGGGCTCGATGACCGGTATCAGCCGCAAGCTGCCCGACACCGAGCGCGCGCGCCTGAAGACCATCCTCAAGAAGATCGTCCCCGAGGACGCGGGCGTCATCGTGCGCACCGCCGCCGAGGGTGCGAGCGAGGACGAGCTGCGCCGCGACGTCGAGCGCCTGCAGGCCCAGTGGGAGGACATCCAGAAGAAGTCGAAGCAGATCTCGACCTCTTCGCCGAGCCTGCTGTACGGCGAGCCGGACATGACCGTCCGCGTCGTGCGCGACATCTTCAACGAGGACTTCTCGAAGGTCATCGTCAGCGGTGACAGCGCCTGGGAGACCATCCACGGCTACGTCTCGCACGTGGCCCCGGACCTGGCCGACCGGCTGTCGCGCTGGACCTCCGAGGTCGACGTCTTCGCGACGTACCGGATCGACGAGCAGCTCGCCAAGGCGCTCGACCGCAAGGTGTGGCTGCCCTCGGGCGGTTCCCTCGTGATCGACAAGACCGAGGCGATGATCGTCATCGACGTCAACACCGGCAAGTTCACCGGTCAGGGCGGCAACCTCGAGGAGACCGTCACCAGGAACAACCTGGAGGCGGCCGAGGAGATCGTGCGCCAGCTGCGGCTGCGCGACCTCGGCGGCATCGTCGTCATCGACTTCATCGACATGGTCCTGGAGTCGAACCGCGACCTGGTCCTGCGGCGCATGCTGGAGTGCCTGGGCCGCGACCGTACGAAGCACCAGGTCGCCGAGGTGACCTCGCTGGGCCTGGTCCAGATGACCCGCAAGCGGGTGGGCCAGGGCCTGCTGGAGTCCTTCTCCGAGACCTGTGTCCACTGCAACGGGCGCGGTGTGATCGTGCACATGGAGACGCCGACCGCGATCGGCGGCGGTGGCAACGGCAAGCGCGCGAAGCGTCGCGGCGGCCGTGGCCACGAGCACGACCACGAGATCGAGGGCGCTGCGACCGTCGAGCACGAGGTGCTCGAGGCCGAGACCGAGGCCGAGGTGGCCGCCGAGCTCGCGGCGCCGGTGGCGCTGCCCGAGCCGGCGTTCGCCGCGGACGAGGAGCTCTACGGCAGCCCGGCGGAGGCGGAGGCCGCGGCCGGCCTGAGCGGCCGTCGCAACCGCCGCCGTGCCACCCGCAAGGCGACCGCTCCGGCGGGCGCCCCGCGCGGTG
Source organism: Streptomyces katrae (assembly GCF_000717655.1). Taxonomy (GTDB): domain Bacteria; phylum Actinomycetota; class Actinomycetes; order Streptomycetales; family Streptomycetaceae; genus Streptomyces; species Streptomyces katrae_B. Next base: position 92,586 of record NZ_JNZY01000014.1, on the reverse strand, counting down.
CCGCCGCCCAGGCTGCTCCGGCTGTCCCGGCTCCGGCCCCCGTGGCCGAGGCCGAGCCCGTCGCCGCTCCGGCGGCGGAGCCGGTCGTCGAGGCCGAGCCGGTCGTCGAGGCCGAGCCGGTCGTCGAGGCCGAGCCGGTGACCGAGGCTGCCGACACGGTGCTCGAGCCGGCCTCCGAGGTCGTCGTCGAGGCCGTGGAAGCGGCCGAGACGGTCGAGGCCGCGCCCAAGGGCCGCACGCGTCGCCGTGCCACCCGCAAGGCCACGGCCCCGGCGGGCGCTCCGGCTGCTGCGGCCGAGGCAGCTCCGGAGCCCGAGCCGGCCGCCCCGGCCGCCCCGGAGCCCGTCGTGGCAGCGGAGCCCGAGCCCGTCGCCCCGATCGCCGAGGCGCCGGCCGCGGAGGCCGCCGTGGCGGAGGCCGCACCGGCCCGTCCGCGTCGGCGTGCCACCCGTAAGGCCACTGCACCGGCCGGTTCCCCGGCAGGCGCGGCGGAGGCTGCCGTACTGGTCGTCGAGACCCCCGCCGCCGAGCCCGAGGCCGCCCAGGCCCCGGCCGGGGCAGCGGAGGGCGCAGAGGCCGAGGAGGCCGCCCCGGCGGCCAAGAAGGCGGTCCGCAAGACGGCCGCCAAGAAGGCCCCGGCGAAGAAGGCCACCGCCGCCAAGAAGGCGACGGCGGCCAAGAAGACCGTCGCGAAGAAGGCGACGACGGCCAAGAAGACCGTGGCCAAGCGGGCGACGAAGAAGACCGCGGCGGCCGAGCAGCAGTCGCAGCCGTCCGTCTCGGCTCCGGCCGAAGCCTGATCCGCCGCACGACCGTGGGCCCTGCCGAGAGGCGGGGCCCACGGCCGCGCGGGGCCCGGTTTGACCCTCCGGAACCGGCCCCGTAACCTAGACCGTCGGCATGTCCTAGATGATTTACGTCTAGTGCGCGTCGCGCTCCTGAGCACCTTCCTCCGGCCGGGCACCGCCCGCGGGAGAGGCCGCTCGTCCAATCCGGATCCGTACGGGCCCCAGGCCCGTCTGAGCGGCTGGCTTCAGGAGCATCCGTCCCGAGTGAGAGAGAGATCCGCGTGTACGCCATCGTGCGCAGCGGTGGTCGCCAGCACAAGGTTGCTGTTGGTGACATCGTTGAGGTTGACAAGATTTCCACTGCCAAGGTTGGCGACACGGTCGAGCTCTCGACCCTGCTCGTTGTCGACGGCGACGCCGTGACCAGCGACCCGTGGGTGCTGGCCGGGATCAAGGTCCAGGCCGAGATCGTGGACCACCACAAGGGCGCCAAGATCGACATCCTGCGCTACAAGAACAAGACCGGCTACCGCCGTCGCCAGGGTCACCGTCAGCAGTACACGGCGATCAAGGTCACCGGTATCCCCACGGCTGCGAAGTAAGAGGGACTGAGACATGGCACACAAGAAGGGCGCATCGTCCACCCGGAACGGGCGCGACTCCAATGCCCAGCGGCTCGGCGTGAAGCGCTTCGGCGGTCAGGTCGTTTCCGCTGGTGAGATCCTCGTCCGCCAGCGCGGCACGCACTTCCACCCGGGCGCGGGCGTCGGCCGTGGCGGCGACGACACGCTGTTCGCGCTGCAGGCGGGTGCCGTTCAGTTCGGCACGCACCGTGGCCGCAAGGTCGTCAACATCGTTCCGGCCGCCTGATCCAGCTCCTGCTGATCAGCGGTACGTAACTTCCCGAGGGCGGATCTCAGCTCTTCCCGGCGCAAGCCGGGAAGAGAGGTCCGCCCTCGGCGCGTTGGCACATAGGCACGCTTAGGCACGTTTAATGGGCAGCAAGGCCTGCCTGGGACATTCCCGTATGTATCTGGAGGAACAACCATGACCACCTTCGTGGACCGCGTCGAGCTGCATGTCGCCGCGGGTAACGGGGGCCACGGCTGCGCCTCCGTTCACCGGGAGAAGTTCAAGCCGCTGGGCGGCCCCGACGGCGGCAACGGCGGCCGTGGCGGCGACGTGATCCTGGTGGTCGAGCAGGCGGTCACCACCCTGCTGGACTACCACCACAGCCCCCACCGCAAGGCCACCAACGGCAAGCCCGGCGAGGGCGGCAACCGCTCCGGCAAGGACGGCCAGGACCTGGTCCTGCCCGTGCCGGACGGCACCGTCGTCCTCGACAAGGAGGGCAACGTCCTCGCCGACCTCGTCGGCCAGGGGACCACGTACGTGGCCGCCGAGGGCGGCCGCGGCGGCCTCGGCAACGCCGCCCTGTCCTCCGCCCGCCGCAAGGCCCCCGGCTTCGCGCTCCTCGGCGTCCCCGGCACCACGGGCGACATCGTCCTGGAGCTCAAGACCGTCGCCGACGTGGCCCTAGTGGGCTTCCCGAGTGCCGGCAAGTCCTCGCTGATCTCGGTGCTCTCCGCAGCCAAGCCGAAGATCGCCGACTACCCCTTCACCACCCTGGTCCCGAACCTGGGCGTCGTCACGGCCGGCTCGACCGTCTACACGATCGCCGACGTTCCCGGCCTGATCCCGGGCGCCAGCCAGGGCAAGGGCCTCGGCCTGGAGTTCCTGCGCCACGTCGAGCGCTGCTCGGTGCTCGTGCACGTCCTGGACACCGCCACCCTGGAGTCCGACCGCGACCCCGTCTCCGACCTCGACGTCATCGAGGAGGAGCTCAAGCAGTACGGCGGCGGCCTGGAGACCCGGCCGCGCCTCGTCGTCCTCAACAAGGTCGACATCCCGGACGGCCAGGACCTCGCCGACATGATCCGCCCCGACCTCGAGGCGCGCGGCTACAAGGTCTTCGAGGTCTCCGCGGTCGCCCGGACCGGCCTCAAGGAGCTCTCCTACTTCCTGGCCGAGGTCGTCGCCAAGGCGCGCGCCCGCAAGCCGAAGCAGGAGGCGACCCGTATCGTCATCCGCCCGAAGGCCGTGGACGACGCCGGCTTCACCGTCACGTACGACGAGGTCGAGGACGTCTACACCGTGCGCGGCGAGAAGCCGGAGCGCTGGGTCCGCCAGACCGACTTCAACAACGACGAGGCCGTGGGCTACCTGGCCGACCGCCTCAACCGTCTCGGTGTCGAGGACGCGCTGAAGAAGGCCGGCGCGCGCGCCGGCGACGGCGTCGCCATCGGCTCCGACGAGAACGCGGTCGTCTTCGACTGGGAGCCGACCATGATGGCCGGCGCCGAGATGCTGGGCCGCCGCGGTGAGGACCACCGCATGGAGGCCCCGCGTCCGGCGACGCAGCGCCGCAAGGAGAAGGAAGCCAAGCGCGGGGACGTGGCGCAGCAGGAGTACGACGAATTCCGGCCCTTCTGATCTGCTGCTTTGCCGTTCTTTTGCCCCGGACGGCGGAGTTGAAGTGATGTTTACCCCGGTCGCCTAGGATCCACCGGGTGAGCAGCACCAACACTCCCAGCGTTTCCGTCGTGGTGATCGCGTACAACGACGCCGTGCTCGTGGGCGAGGCCGTTGCCTCGGCTCTCGCCCAGGGCCCGGTCGTCGCCGAGGTGATCGCCGTGAACGACGCCTCGGCCGACGGCACCGCGCGCGTCCTGGACGAGCTGGCCGCAGCCCATCCCCGCCTGAAGGTCGTGCACCGCACGGAGAACAGCGGCGGATGCGGTACCCCGCGCAACGACGGGATCGCACGCGCGACCTCGCCGTACGTCCTCTTCCTCGACAGCGACGACGTCCTGCCCCCGGGGGCGGCCGACGCCCTCGTACGCGCCGCCGAGGAGCACCGCGCGCCCGTGACCGTCGGCGCGTGCGTACGCCGCGAGCTGCCGCAGTACCACGACGTGCCCTGGATGCCCGGGCTGTACACCGCGGGCGATGTGATCGAGCGGCCCGCGGACCGGCCCGAGCTGGTCCGCGACACCCTCTGCGTCAACAAGCTGTACGACCGGTCCTTCCTGGAAAAGCACGCGATCCGCTTTCCCGACGGCCGGTTCGTCTACGAGGACTTCGTCTTCACCGCGCGCGTGCTGGCCGCCGCGCCCCGCATCGCCGTCATCGGCGACCTCGTCTACGTCTGGCACGTGCGCCGCGATGCCGCCCAGGTGTCGATCTCCCTGGACCGCAAGGACGTCGGCAACTGGCGCTCCCGGATCGAGGCCCACCGCGAGGCCTGCCGGATCATCACCGAGTCCTCGCCGCAGCTGGGCCTCGCCTGCCAGGTGAAGTTCCTGGAGTACGACCTGCGCATGTACCTGCGCGAGCTCGGCAAGGACCCCGGGTACCAGGCCGCCTGGTGGACGCTGACCCGCGACTACCTCGCCGGGTTCGACGAGGCCGCGGTCGAGGCCGCCGGGGCGCACGCCCGCTGGATCGTCCGGCTGCTGCGGGCAGCCCCGGCCCCGCCCGCCGACGTGGAGCGGCTCACCCGCTTCGCCGCCGAGCCGCCGCGGCTGCTGCCCCCGTACGCGACCGGCCCGGACGGGCTGCCCGTGTGGAGCGAGGAGCTCCCGGTGGTCCTGGACGGGCTGGAAGGGCTGCCGGTGGCCGATCTGCCCGTCAGCATCGACGCCGAACCGGTCGGCGCCGGCCGGCTCCGGATCCGGGTGCGCGACCTGTACGGGCGCCTCGCCGAGGCCGGACCGCGCACCGCCCGGCTGCGCTTCGTACCCCGCTCGGGCGGCGAGCCGGTCCTCGACCGGCCGGTCGAGCTGCGCCCCGCCGCCGACGGCGACGGCTGGACCGCCGCGCTGCCGTTCCGGCTGACCGGCGTGGCCTCCGCCGGGCGCCGCCAGGGCCGCCGCGGCATGCAGGCGTGGGGCGTCCAGGTGGGCGTGGAGTTCGCCGACGGGAGCTCCCTGGTCACCTCCCCGCGCCCCCTCGACGCCCTCCTCCACCGCCGGGCCCTGCCCAGCAGCAGGTACGGTGTTCTGCTGGCGCAGCCGTTCCGCACGGGCGGAGGTTCACTGGCCCTGCGGCTCGCGCCGGGTGCCGCGGGCGCGCTGAGCCTCGTACGCAACCGGCTCCACCGGGCCCGGGCAGGCCGCGGATCGGAGTGAAGACAGGCGGCGGCCGCAAGGCCGCCCGAGATTTCGGACAGGACCCCGGACCCGGTCCGGGGACCCCAGGGAGACACGCATGACTTTTCTGATCACTGGTGGCGCCGGCTACATCGGCTCCCACGTCGTCCGCGCGATGCTCGCCGCAGGTGAGAAGGTCGTCGTCTTCGACGACCTGTCCACGGGCAACGAGGACCGCGTCCCGGAGGGCGTCCCGCTGGTGATCGGGTCGGTCCTGGACCGGCTGAACCTGGACGAGACCCTCCGGAACTACAAGATCACCGGCGTGGTGCACCTGGCGGGCAAGAAGCAGGTCGGCGAGTCCGTCGAGAAGCCGCTGTTCTACTACCACGAGAACGTGGAGGGCCTTCAGGTCCTGCTGGGGGCGGTGGCCGCCGCCGGCGTCCGCAACTTCCTCTTCTCCTCCTCCGCCTCCGTGTACGGCATGCCCGACGTGGAGCTCGTCACCGAGGAGACCCCGTGCGCGCCGCTGAGCCCGTACGGCGAGACGAAGCTGGCCGGCGAGTGGCTGGTCCGCGCCGCCGGCAAGGCGCACGGCATCTCCACCGCCTGCCTGCGCTACTTCAACGTGGCGGGCGCGGCCGCCCCCGAGCTCGCGGACACCGGGGTCTTCAACCTGGTCCCGATGGTCTTCGAGCGCTTCGACAAGGGTGAGGGCGCCCGCATCTTCGGTGACGACTACCCGACCCCGGACGGCACCTGCATCCGTGACTACATCCACGTCGAGGACCTCGCCGAGGCCCACGTGGTGGCGGCCCGCAAGCTCGTCGAGTGGGGTGCGACCGGGGACTACAAGGACCTCACCGTCAACATCGGCCGAGGCGAGGGCGTCTCCGTACGGGAGATGGCGCAGCTGCTGAACGAGGGCACCGGGCACACGTACGAGCCCGTCGTCGTCCCGCGGCGCCCCGGCGACCCGGCGAAGGTCGTGGCCTCGGCCGACAAGATCGCCGCGGAGCTGGGCTGGAAGGCCAAGCACGACGTCCGCGAGATGATCACCTCGGCCTGGGCGGGCTGGGAGGCCAACCGCAAGGGTGAACTGCCGCACGTCGCACGCTGAGCCCGTACGCCGCGGCGCACAGGACGAAGCCGCCCGCCCCGGATGCGTTCCGGGGCGGGCGGCTTCGTCCTGCGTACGCGGGCTCAGCGCTCCAGGGCTCAGCGCTCCAAGAACGTGAAGAGCTCTTCCCAGCGGTCGGTGATCTCGGCGCTGGAGTAGCGCTGCACACTGCGGAAGGCGTTGTCGCCGAGCCGGTCGCGCAGCCCGCGGTCCGACATCAGCACGTCGAGGTGCCCGGCCAGCTCCATCGTGTTGCCGAGCCGGGCCAGCAGACCGTCCTCGCCGTGCTCGACGATCTCCCGTACGCCGGGCGCGCAGTCGAAGGCGGCCACCGGCAGGCCGGCCGCCATCGCTTCCAGCAGGGTGATCGGGAAGCCCTCGGCCCGCGAGGCCTGCGCGAAGACCGAGGCCCCGCGCAGCGCGCCCAGCACGTCGTCGGTGCTGCCCATCCACTCCACGGAGTCGTCCAGGCCGAGCGTGGTCGCGTGCGCCCGCAGCGCCGGCTCCTCCACGCCCGCCCCGTAGATCCGCAGGACCCAGTCGGGGCGCTGGGGGGCGGCTTCCGCCCACGCGTCGAGCAGCAGGTCCACGCCCTTCTCGAAGGCGAGGCGGCCGACGCTGGCGACGACCTTCTCCGTGCGGGGGGCGGGGGAGTCCGGCATGAACGGCAGCGGGTTCGGCATGCTGCCCACGTTCTCCATGCCGGCCCGGATCCACAGGTCCGCGTCCTCGGGGGTCAGCACCAGCAGCCGGTCGACCTCGGAGTAGAACCGGCGGACCCGCTCGCCGCGGGTGGACTTCTGGCTGGCCTCGAACGACTCGTGGCTCATGCCGATGACGCCGAGCCCCTTGGTGTCGGCGAGCGCCACCCACTCCATCGCCCAGACCTGCGTGACGATCACGACGGCCCCGGGGCGGGCGGCGCGGAACAGCTCGTTCAGCGTCTCCGCCTTCGCCCGCATCTTCGCCCGCCGGGCCGCCTGGCGGCGCCGCTCGGGGGCGTTCAGCCGGCCCTTGATCCCGCGCAGGCGCCGGGCCTTCGGCGGGTGGGTGTCGTACAGGGTGGTCATCGCGTACGGCAGGTCCTGCGGCAGCTTCTGCCGGATCTCCTCGGCGACCGGGGCGATGCCGACGATGTGGACCCGGTGACCGCGGTCGGTGAACAGCCGGGCCATCTGGTGCGACCAGGTCGTCACGCCGCCGAGCTCGTCGACGCTGTTGGAGACGATGAAGACGTCACGGCCGCCAGGCTGTTCGTCGCGCGCGCCGGACTCGGCGGTCTGCTGGCTCACTTGCCGCTCCTGGTGAAGAACTTCTCGACGATCTGGCGGGCCGCGTCCCCGCGGTCGTACTCGCCGAACTCGGTGAGGAAGCGCTGCCGCGCCTCCGCGTACTTGGCGTCCGCCTCGTCGAAGGCGCAGAGGGCCTGGAGGAGTTCGTCGGCCGTGGCCACCACCGGGCCGGGGGCCTTCTCCTTCAGGTCGAAGTACGTGCCGCGGATGTCGGTCGCGTACTTCTCGTAGTCGTACGCGAAGAACAGCATCGGCCGGTCCAGCACCGCGTAGTCGAACATCACGGACGAGTAGTCGGTGATCAGCCCGTCGGCGAGCGCCAGCAGCGGGGTGATGTCGTGGTGCCGGGACACGTCGATCACCCGGCCCTCGACCGACGGCGGCAGCGAGACGCTGTTGAGGTAGTGGGTGCGCACCAGCAGCGTGAAACGGTCGCCGAGCCGCTCGGCGAACTCCTCCACGTCGAACGGGAACTCGAAGCCCTCCACCGCACCGTCCGCGCTCGCCCGGAAGGTCGGCGCGTACAGCAGCACCTTCTTCCCCGGGTCGATGCCCAGCTCGGCGGCGAGCGGACCGCGCACCCGCTCCCCGCTCTGCGCCTCGGCCCGTTGCGCCTCGACGAGGGCGTCGTTGCGCGGGTAACCCGTGCGCAGCAGCACCTCGTCGCGCAGCCGGAAGGCCTTGGCGAGGGTGCGGGTGTCGTGCTCGGAGCGGATCAGGAAGTGGTCGAAGCGGTTGACGGCCGCCTGGAAGCGGTCCTGGCCGGCCTTGCCCTGCGCCTTGGTGCGGGGCTCGTGGAAGCCCATGCGCTTGAGCGCGGAGCCGTGCCAGGTCTGGATGTAGGTGGTTCCGTCGCGCTTGGCCAGGGCCAGGGGGAAGCCCTGGTTGTCGACCCAGAACTCGGCCTGCGCCAGCGCGCGCAGGTACGGCCAGCTCCAGCGGCGCACCAGGGTGGCTTCCTTGGGGAAGCCGGTGGGCTTGCCGCCCGCGTACGACCAGATCGCCTCGAACGGGACGCCCTGGCGGACCATCTCCTCGTAGATCGCCTTCGGGCTGTCGCTGTACTGCTTGCCCATGTGGCTCTCGAAGACGACCGTGCCCTTCTTGACCGGCAGCTTCGAGAAGACCTCGTGGTAGACCTTCACCTTCTGCTCGCCCGAGCCGAGGTTGCGGCGGGCCCGCAGCGCCTTGCGCAGGCCCCGCTTGACCACGCCGGCGGCCTTGCCGTGCATCGCGCTGCTGATCAGCGTCTGGGTGCGGACGGCGGCGGCGCTCTCGGCGGTCAGGACGTAGGAGAGGTTCCCCTTCTTGGTCACCTCCGGCTCGAAACGGTCGGAGACCAGCCGCGTCAGCCGCGGGCGCACGCGCAGCCGGGCCGCCGACTCCAGGTCGACCCCGCCGACGGAGACACGGGTGGTGAGGCGCTCGCCGCCGGCGGTCAGCTTCAGACGGACGTCCCAGACGGCGTCGATGATGCCGAGGGGGCGGACGGTGCCGGCGATGTCGGCCGTGGCGGTCCACTCGATCGTGTCACCGGCATGGCGCACGGTTGCCACCGGGAAGCTGAAAGAGCGCACGCCGATCTGCCGGCGGGCCCGGAACTCCAGGGTGGCCCCCAGTTCCGCTTCCGGGCTGATCCGGCCCAGCGGGTTCACCACGGCGCCCGAGAGCGTGACGGTGCCGCGCCCGTCGTCCTCGTACGAGGTGAGGCGGTTGCCCAGCGAGAGGGAGGTGAGCGGGGTGGTGTGGAAGCCCTGCCCGGTGACGTCCAGTATCCGGCGGGCCTCGGCGGCCACGGCGCCGTCGGGGTCGTCGATGTGCTGCCCGCACCAGTAGATGCGCCCGTCGCGCTCCGCGAGCGGCGAGGACAGCCGGCCCTTGTTGGTCATGGCGTCGGCGGCCGGCAGCAGGTTGTCCCAGTCCTCCTTGCCCAGGAGGTAGGCACAGATCGCCTGGAGGTACGTGACGTGCTCGTACGCCGCCGGGTCGATGCCGGCCAGGTAGCCGTTGGCGAGGCGGGCGAACTCCTGGCGGTACGCATCGCCCAGCAGGGGCAGGTCGCGCAGGTGCAGCACCAGGTCGTGCTTGAGGAACTTGGCGTCCTTCGCGGACTTGATGTCCGTGTGGCCCTTGGAGGCCAGCAGCTCGTCGACCCGGCGGTGGATCTCCATCCGGTGGACGAAGTTCGCGATCTCGTGGCGCCGGTTGCTGATCGACTTGGCCGCTGCCTTCTCGACCACGTTCCAGTAGTAGACGTGGTTCGGGATCAGCGTGATGCGGCGGGCGGCGACATAGGCCTGCGCGGAGAACAGCAGGTCCTCGTAGTGGATGCCGACCGGGAACTCCAGGCCCTGCTCCAGCAGGAACGCGCGCCGGTAGCACTTGTTCGTGGAGAGGGTGTCGTAGACCAGCAGGTCGGGGTCCTCGGTGATCGACTCGAGCGTGCGGGTGCGGGAGTAGATCCAGGGGTACCACTCGGTGGTCTTGCCCCACCGGTTGTCGAGGTGCACGCGCACGCACATGCCGGAGACCAGGTCGGAGCCGGTCCGCTCGGCCGCCGCCAGCATGTTCCGGCAGGCGTTTCGTTCCAGCACGTCGTCGCTGTCCAGGAACATGACGTACGTGCCGGTGGCCTGCTGGATGCCGTGGTTGCGCGGGGCGCCGCAGCCGCCGCTGTTCTCAGGCAGCCGGAAGGCGCGCACTCTGCCCGGGTGCGCAGCTTCGAGCTCCTGGGCGACCGCATACGACCGGTCCTTGCTGCAGTCGTCGACGATCACGACTTCGACCCCGTGCAGGGTCTGGTCCAAAACCGACTGGACGGCTGTCGGCAGACGCTCTGCGTCGTTGTAGACGATGACGACCACGGAGACGTCAGGCACGTGCACCTCGATCCCTTCGTTCCATTCCGCTTAACCCGTCAAAGCTACCGTGTGCCGCGCTCGGATCCGGCAGGCCGACCCTCGGCGTGCATACTTCTTAGGAAGAGGTGTGTGGCGGGTCCGGTCGCCGACAATCACCCGTTCGGACCCAGCAGGAAGTGTTCATGACGAAGTTGTCCGTAGTCGTCCCTTGCTACAACGAAGAAGCCGTGATCGACAGCTTCGACGTGGAGATCCGCAGGGTCCTGGACTCCCTGCCCGTCGAGTACGAGGTCTGCTACGTCGACGACGGAAGCCGCGACGGGACCCTCGCCAAGCTGCGCAAGATCGCCGTCGAACACGGCGACCGTACCCGGTACGTCTCCTTCAGCCGCAACTTCGGCAAGGAGGCCGGCATGCTCGCCGGGCTGCGCGAGGCCACCGGCGACGCCGTGGTGATCATGGACGCCGACCTCCAGCACCCGCCGGAGCTCATCGCCACCATGCTCGACTACTACCGGCAGGGCCACGACCAGATCATCGCCCGCCGCACCCGTGAGGGCGACAAGAAGGTCCGCTCCGCGCTCAGCCGCCTCTACTACCGGGGCGTCAACCGCTGGGTCGACGTCGAGCTCACCGACGGCGTCGGCGACTTCCGCCTGCTGTCCCGGCCGGCCGTGGACGCGCTGCTGTCGCTGCCGGAGTACAACCGCTTCTCCAAGGGCCTCTTCTCCTGGATCGGCTTCGACACCGTCCACTTCGACTACCGCAACGCCCAGCGCGAGGCCGGCGAGACGAAGTGGAAGTTCGGCTCCCTGCTGAACTACGCCATGGACGGGCTGATCTCCTTCAACAACCGGCCGCTGCGCATGGGCATCTGGGCCGGCGTGTCGCTGGTGGCGCTGACCGCCCTGTACGCCCTGTACATCGCAGTCATGGCCATGACCAACGGGGTCGACGCGCCCGGTTACGTCACCCTCGTCGCGATCATCGTCGGTATCGGCGGCGTTCAGATGATCATGCTGGGTCTGATCGGCGAGTACATCGGCCGCATCTACTACGAGACCAAGCGCCGCCCGCACTTCCTGGTCAAGGAGGCGCACGGAGCGGACCGGCAGGCCCGGCCCGACACCACCCGGGTTCAGGCGGAACGCGAACGCGGCGGCCTGTCCGCCGCGCACCTGACGGTCTCCGCCGAGCACGAGGTGCGCTGAGGCATGCGATCCCAGCTGGGCCAGATCCTCCGCTTCGGCCTCGTCGGCGCGGTCAACACCGGCACCTTCTTCGTCATCTACCTGCTGCTGCACCCGTGGATGCCGTACTTCCTCGCCTACACCCTCGCCTTCCTGCTGGCGATGGTCGGCTCGTTCTTCATGAACACCTACTTCACCTACCGGACCAAGCCCACCTGGAAGAAGTTCCTCCTCTTCCCCCTGACGAACGTCACGAACTACGTGATCCAGTCCGCCGGGCTCTACGCCCTGGTGACCTGGGCCGGGCTCGACACCCGCATCGCCCCGCTCGTCGCCGCCGTCGTGGCCATCCCGTTCACCTACCTGCTGTCCCGCAAGATCCTGGTCCCGGGCGCCTCCGCACAGACCGAGGACCCGGAGCCGGCCCGCAGCGGATCCACGGGCTGAGTCCACCGTCTGAAACCCCTGAGCGGCCGCTCGGGGACACCCCGTAGATTGAGGTGGCAGACGTACCGGCAAGGGGCAAGGGGACAGACGTGTCAGCGGCTAGGCAAGGTGTCGTGGACGCCCGCAGGATCGTGGTCAAGGTCGGATCCTCCTCCTTGACCACCGCGGCCGGCGGACTCGACGCCGATCGCGTGGACGCCCTGGTCGACGTACTGGCCAAGGCCCGCAGCGGCGGCGAGAAGGAGATCGTCCTCGTCTCCAGCGGAGCCATCGCCGCCGGGCTCGCCCCGCTCGGCCTGCGCCGCCGCCCCACCGACCTGGCCCGGCAGCAGGCCGCCGCCAGCGTCGGGCAGGGGCTGCTGGTCGCCCGGTACACCGCCTCCTTCGCCCGGTACGGAGTCCGCGTCGGCCAGGTCCTGCTGACCAGCGACGACACGAGCCGGCGCGCCCACTACCGCAACGCGTACCGGACCCTGGACCAGCTCCTGGCCATGGGTGCCCTGCCGGTGGTCAACGAGAACGACACCGTCGCCACGGACGAGATCCGCTTCGGCGACAACGACCGGCTCGCGGCCCTCGTCGCCCACCTGGTCCGCGCCGATCTCCTCGTCCTCCTGTCCGACGTGGACGGCCTGTACGACGGCGACCCGTCGCTGCCCGGCACCACCCGCATCGACGAGGTGCGCGGCCCCGAGGACATCGCGCACGTCTCCATCGGCAGCGCCGGCAAGGCGGGCGTGGGCACCGGCGGCATGGTCACCAAGGTCGAGGCGGCGCGGATCGCGGCGGCGGCCGGCATCCCGGTCGTCCTCACCTCGGCGAGCCAGGCGGCCGACGCCCTGGCAGGGCGTCCGACCGGCACGCACTTCCACGCCACCGGCCGCCGCTCGGCGGACCGGCTGCTGTGGCTCCAGCACGCATCGACCCCGCAGGGACACCTGGTCCTCGACGAGGGCGCCGTACGCGCGGTGACCGAGCGCGGCAGCTCCCTGCTGCCCGCCGGGATCGCCGCCGTCGAGGGCGAGTTCGTCGCGGGCGACCCGGTGGAACTGCGCGCGCCCGACGGCCGCGCCGTGGCCCGCGGGCTGGTCAACTTCGACGCCAAGGAACTCCCGCAGCTCCTCGGCCGCTCCACCCGGGAGCTGGCGAAGGAACTCGGCCCGGAGTACGAGCGCGAGGTCGTACACCGCGACGATCTGGTCCTGCTGCAGGGCTGAGGTTCGGTAAAACCGCCGCGCGGCGGGCCGGGGACTGGTCAACTGTGAGGGGCGGACAGGCATGGCGCAGACAGGAGGCGGGCTGGTGAGACGAGCGCTGACCAGCATCAGCGGCGGCGGGGACGGCGAGCAGGACGAAGCCTCCCGCCTCTGGCACGTCACCCTGAGCGTCTCGGGCAAGCCGGCGCCGCTGTCGGAGGTCCGGCGCGGGCTGGAACAGCTGGCCCACGACCACCCGTTCCTCCTCACCAGCCGGTACGCCGACGACCATGCGGAGATCCGGTACTGGGAGGAGGCCCGCGACCTCCACGACGCCGCGGCCGTCGCCCTGCGCCTGTGGGGCGAACACCGCTCCTCGGCGCAGCTCCCGCCGTGGGAGATCGTCGGCCTGGAGGTCATCGACCGGGCGACGTACCACCTCCGGGTGGCGGAAGGCTACGGCCCGCCCCCGGCCCACCCGGTCGGGGTCCATCCGTACTAGCTCTGTCCGGCCCACCCCAGCCCGCCGGCATTTGAGGCGCGGGGTCCGGGGCGGAGCCCCCGGGAACGAGGGAAGGGCGGGGCGGGGAGAGGCTCCGCGCGGCGGACCCCGCGGCCGCCATCTCGCGGGATGGAATCCCGTCGGCAGGGGCCCGGGCGGGGACTACCCTGGGCGGCATGACCTCGCTCGACGCCCCCGTCTCGCCCGTGATCGCCACCGCGCAGGCGGCCCGCACCGCCGCCGCAGCCATCGCCCCACTCCCGCGGTCCGCCAAGGACACCGCGCTGCTGGCCATCGCGGACGCCCTGGAGGCCCGTACGGCCGAGATCGTCGCCGCCAACGCCGTCGACACCGGCAAGGCGCGCGCCGCCGGCACCAGCGAGACCGTCATCGACCGCCTCACCCTCACCCCGGAGCGCGTCCGCGCCATCGCCTCCGACGTGCGCGACGTCGCCGCGCTCCCCGACCCCGTCGGCGAGGTCGTCCGCGGCTCGACCCTTCCCAACGGGATCGACCTGCGCCAGATCCGCGTCCCGCTGGGCGTCGTCGGCATCATCTACGAGGCCCGCCCCAACGTCACCGTCGACGCCGCCGCCCTCTGCCTCAAGTCCGGCAACGCGGTCCTGCTGCGCGGCAGCTCCTCCGCCTACGCCTCCAACACCGCCCTCGTCGGAATCCTCCGCGACGCCATCACGGGGGCGGGCCTCCCCGCCGACGCGATCCAGCTGGTCCCCGGCGAGTCCCGCGACTCCGTGCGCGAGCTGATGCGCGCCCGCGGGCTCGTCGACGTACTCATCCCGCGCGGCGGGGCTTCCCTCATCAAGACCGTCGTCGAGGAGTCCATCGTCCCGGTCATCGAGACCGGCACCGGCAACTGCCACGTCTACGTGGACGCCCAGGCCGACCTCGACATGGCCGTGGACATCCTCATCAACTCCAAGGCGCAGCGTCCTTCCGTCTGCAACTCCGCCGAGACCCTCCTCGTCCACCGCGACATCGCCGACGCCTTCCTGCCGCGCGCCCTCGACGCCCTCGCCGACGCCGGCGTCACCGTCCACGGCGACGCCCGGGTCCTCGCGGCCGCCGAGGACTCCAAGGCCACCGCGCTCCCCGCCACCGACGAGGACTGGGCCGCCGAGTACCTCTCCTACGACATCGCCGCCGGCGTCGTGGACTCCCTCGACGACGCCGTCGCGCACATCCGCCGCTGGACCTCCGGGCACACCGAGGCGATCGTCACCACCTCGCAGGCCGCCGCCCGCCGCTTCACCCAGCTGGTCGACTCGACCACGGTCGCCGTAAATGCCTCCACCCGGTTCACCGACGGTGGCCAGTTCGGTTTCGGCGCCGAGATCGGAATCTCCACGCAGAAGCTGCACGCCCGCGGCCCGATGGGCCTCCCGGAGCTCACCTCCACGAAGTACATCGTCACCGGCGACGGTCACGTTCGGTAGTCGGGGCGCGGACACCGGGTGGCCGGATTCGGCGGACACCCTGCCCAAAGCAGCCCCCCAGGTCTAGGCTGTTGCTGTGCCGGACGACGTGGGGGGCAAGTTCCCGGACGACGGGGACCCCGACAACGACGACCGCGGAGGCGCGGATCAGGACTTCGCCTCCGTGGTGTTCGACGAGGACTTCGTCCGGAACGCCGAGATCCATGAACCGAGCGCCGCGGAACGCCAGCGGGCCGCCGACCGGGCGCGCGCCGAGGCGGAAGCCGCCCGCGCCGTGGCCGGCGGCTGGACGTCCGATGACGACTACGACGGGTACGGCTACGGCCGTCCCGACGGGTACGGCATCGACGAACCCGGCTGGGAACACGGCTCCAGCTACACGGAAGGCCCGTACGGGGCCTACGGCGGCTCCCTGCGTCCCTACCGGGGCCGCTCGCCCTGGCTGCGCCCCGTCGCCTGGGTGCTCGCCTTCGTGATGGGCCTCGGCATGGTCGCGCTCGCCTTCAGCGCCGTCTACCGCAGCGCCTCGAGCGACGCGGACCACGCTCCCGCGCCCGCCAGCACCCCGCTGACGGAAGTCAGCGGCGCCGGAGCGTTTATGTACCCCGTCGGCCGCCAACCCTGAAGGTACGACCCCACTCGCGTCAGTCGGAGCTGGGGGCTTCTCTGAAGCGGGGACAGCGGGGAGAAGCAATGGCCGTGCCAGGAGATCCACCCGACGGCACCCCCGACGGCATCGGCGGGGGCGACGAGGAGTTCCGGTCGGACGAGTACCGATCGGTTGTGTTCGACGAGGACTTCGTCCGGGCTGCCCGGCTCCAGGAGTTCTCCGCCCAGGAGCGGATGGGCGAGCACGCACGAGCCGTACGCAGCCGGTCCATCTGGTCCGGCGGCGGCTCCTCCCGGCCGCGGACCAGCACGCCCGGCCGGGGAGCCCGCCAGGGCATGCTGCTGGTGCTGCTCATCGCCGTGGCATTCGCCGCGGCCGTCTACATGGGCCTGAGCAATCCGACCGCCCCCCTGTCCACCGGCCGGACCGATCCGCTGAGCAGCACGGTCGTGCCCCTCGCCCCGAGCACCACCGTGCCCGGCGGGCGGCCCGTCGACCTGTACGCCAAGAGCCCGGCGGCCGATTACCGCGTGGGGGCGGCCGGGATCACCCTGCCGGCCGTGCGCCGCACCCACCACTTCACCGAGGGGCAGGTCGTCACCGCCCTGTCCATCGCCAAGGACTACCTGGTGCAGTCCTCGCTCGACCCCGACGTACTGGCCGGAGCCGCGACCCGGCCCGTGCGCGTCCTGCTCGACCCCGACCAGCTCGCGCAGTTCGACCGCAGCATGACCTCGCCCTCCGGCGACGGGCGGCACGCGGCCACAGGCTGGCTGGTCCGCTTCGACCCGGGCACGGCCGCCGTGGCCGACACCCGGGTCCGGGTCAGCGGAACCCTGGCCTTCGACGAGGTCTCGGCGGACATCCTCGAGGTGATCACCGACCACACCTTCGTGTACGCCGTGCGCCCCGCCACCGGATCTCCGGCCGCGGCCGACGGCGCCTCGCTCTTCACCGTTCGGCGCGAGCTGCGGCTGCGCTTCGACCGGGAAGACCTGGCGGCCCGGCGGGCGGAGCTGGTCCAGGCCTACGTGGTGGCCGGTCCGCAGGACTGCTCCTCCGACCCAGCCGAGGGCTTCCGCCCGGTCCTGGCCGGGGCGGGACCGACCACGGTCGGCCCGGCCGCGAGCGACCCTTACGCCAGCGGCAGCCCGCGGCGCACCGCCGGGCTGTGCGGGGTACTGGCGCCGCCCACGGCCGCCGGGACCGCCTCCGTCAGCCCTGCTCCGTAGCGGGGCCGCCCTTGTTCTCGGAGCTCGCGCCCGAGCCCGTACCGGCGCCGCCGGCCGCGCCCGTGAACCTGTCGCGCAGCTTGCCGCCGACATCGGCCGCGCCGCCCGCGATGTCGCCGACGAGCTTGAACAGCGGGTCCTTGCTGCTGCGCACCGCGTCCGCGTAGTGCGTGGCCGACTCCCGGAAGGAGTCCCTGACCGAGGTGTCCTTGTCCTCGTCCCGCCGCGGGTAGTGGCCGTCCATGATCCGCTGGTAGTCCCTGCTCTGCGACCACTTCTTCAGCTCGGCCGCCCGCACCGTGGCGAAGGGATGCGTCCGCGGCAGCATGTTGAGGATCTTCAGCACGGAGTCGCGGAGATCACCGCTCGACTCGTACTCCTCGGCCTGGGCCAGGAACGCGTCCACATTCATCTCGTGGAGGTGGTTGCCGCCCGCGAGCTTCATCAGGCCCCGCATCGAGGCCTGGAGGTCCTGTCCGACCAGAAGCCCCGCCCGGTCCGCCGACAGCTCCGACTTGCGGAACCACTCCCGCAGCGCCGACACGATCGCCATGATCGCCACATTGCCCAGCGGGATCCACGCCACCTTCAGCGCCAGGTTCGTCAGGAACAGCAGGATCGTGCGGTACACCGCGTGCCCCGACAGCGCATGGCCCACCTCGTGGCCCACGACCGCCCGCATCTCCTCCTCGTCGAGCAGCTCGACCAGGCCCGTCGTCACCACGATGATCGGCTCGTCGAGCCCGATGCACATGGCGTTCGGCTTGGGGTCCTGCTGCACGTACATCTGCGGGACCGTCTCCAGGTCCAGGATGTAACAGGCGTCGCGCAGCATCTCGTACAGGTGCGGGAACTGCGTCGCGCCCACCCGCACCGAGTCCGACAGGAAGAGCAGGCGCAGGCTCCGCTCCGGAAGCAGCCCGCTCAGGGCCTTGAACACGGTGTCGAACCCGCTCAGCTTGCGCAGCGCCACCAATGCCGAGCGGTCCGCCGGGTGCTCGTACGCGCGCGAGGAAATTCCGGGAAACCTCCTGCGGTCCCGCGCCGGAACCTTCTCGAACCCGGTCTCCGTCATAACGCCCTCCCCCTTGATCGGCCTGTGCGCTTGTGCGTCTATCCTCTCCAACGCCTGAGTCGGCGTGAGCGTGCCCCAGGCCCCCGCATACGATGTGAGCGAAGTCTCCGCTCGCTCCCCGACTCGATAGGTATCTGCCTGATGAGCCTCTCCACCACCGCCCACAACCTGGTCGTTCTCGCGTCGGAGGGCGCCGAGCAGCACGGCGGCAACCACGACAGCCTGAACCCGTACCTGACCGGTGGCGGCGCGCTGTTCATCCTGCTGCTGATGCTCTGGGTGACCACGCGCCTGAACCGCGACCGCTGAACCCGCGCTCGCGCACACGCTCGAATGCGGGTCCGCACCGCTCCGCCGGGCCAGTAGGCTCTGCGCTCATGGGAGAGCAGGAGATGCCTACCGGCCCGGTCAAGCGCCGGCTCGGCGTGATGGGCGGGACATTCGACCCGATCCACCACGGACACCTGGTGGCCGCCAGCGAAGTGGCCGCCCTGTTCCACCTCGACGAGGTGGTGTTCGTACCGACCGGCCAGCCGTGGCAGAAGTCGCAGCGCGCCGTGTCCCCCGCCGAGGACCGCTATCTGATGACGGTCATCGCGACGGCCTCGAACCCCCAGTTCTCGGTGAGCCGCATCGACATCGACCGCGGCGGGCCGACGTACACGATCGACACCCTGCGTGATCTGAGCGCGCTCAACGAGGACGCCGACCTCTTCTTCATCACCGGCGCCGACGCCCTCGCCCAGATCCTGACCTGGCGGAACGCCGACGAGCTCTTCTCGCTCGCCCATTTCATCGGGGTGACCCGGCCGGGCCACGTGCTCACCGACGACGGGCTCCCCGAGGACGGCGTCTCCCTGGTGCAGGTGCCCGCGCTGGCGATTTCGTCCACGGACTGCCGCGCACGGGTCGCCCAGGGGGATCCTGTCTGGTATTTGGTGCCCGACGGTGTGGTGCGCTACATCGACAAGCGTGAGCTGTACCGGGGAGCCTGAGCTTCCGGAGAGAGGGGCCCCGCGGTGAACGACCGACAGGATCCGTACGACCCGTACGCCACCCATGAGCAGCAGCTCATCGGCTACGACGCGTACGGGCGGCCGGTGTACGGCCAGGTGCCCGCGCAGCCCGCCCAGTACGAGCAGGCGTACGAGCAGCAGTACGGCTACGACCAGGGCTACGGCCAGCAGGCGTACTACCCGCAGCAGCAGCCGCAGCAGCAGCCGGCCGCCCCGGACTACGGGCAGCAGGAGTACCCCCGGACCCCCGGCTACGGGTACGACACCCAGCACACGCAGCAGAGCCAGCAGTGGATCCCGCAGCAGGCCGCCCCCGCGCCCCCCGCCCCGGCCCCCGCGGCCGAGCCGCAGCCCCCGCGCCCCGCCCAGGTCCCCGAACCGCGCCGGACCGAGGAGGACGGGCAGGACGCCCCCGACTACCGCACCGAGCAGTTCGCGTTCATCGACCAGCCGGACGAGGACTCCGAGGACGTCATCGACTGGCTCAAGTTCACCGAGAGCCGGACCGAGCGCCGCGAGGAGGCCCGCCGCCGCGGCCGCAACCGCGTGGTCGCGCTGATCGTCGTCCTCGCCCTCTTCGTCGTCGGCGGCGCCGGCTACCTCTGGTACGCGGGCAAGCTGCCGTTCCTCGACGGACCCGGGCAGAAGAAGGACACCGCGGCCGCGGCCGGACCGCAGAAGCGCGACATGATCGTCGTCCACCTGCACAACACCAAGAAGGGCGGCACGTCCACGGCGCTGCTCGTCGACAACGTCACCACCAAGAAGGGCGCCACCGTCCTGCTGCCGAACACGCTCGGCGTCCCCAAGGACGACGGCACCGCCGCCGCCCTCGGCAAGGCGGTCGAGGACGGCGGCGTGGGCGTACGGGACTCCCTCGACTCGGTGCTCGGCACCCGCATCGGCGGCACCTGGCGCCTGGACACCCCGTTCCTGGAGAACCTGGTCGAGCTGGTCGGCGGCATCGAGACCGACACCGACGTCGCGGTCCCGGCCGACGACGCAGCCAAGATCCCGGCCGTGGGGCAGGGCCCGAAGCAGCACCTCAGCGGAGCGATGGCCGTCGCGTACGCCACGTACCGCGGCCAGGGCGAGCCTGAGGCCAAGCAGCTCGACCGGCTCGGCAAGGTGCTCTACGGGGTGCTGCGCAAGGTCCCCGGCGACGCGAAGTCGGCGACCGTCACCGTCGAGAGCATGGGCCAGATCCTCGACCCCTCCCTGAACGCCCAAGCCCTCGGCGCCCTGCTCGCCAGGCTCGGCGAGCACGCCAAGGAGGGAACCGACGCGTACCGCACGGACGTCCTCGCGGTGAAGCCGGACGGCACGCTCACCGACGACGCCAACAAGAACGTCGTCAAGGAAGTGCTCGGCGGCAGCTTCACGGCGGCCCAGGCCGGCACCGCGCCGCGCGTCGGCCTCAAGGACGCCACCGGCGACGACCGGACGCAGGTCGCTGCGAAGGCCGCCCTGCTCAACGGCGGCTACACCTTCGTGGACGGGGGCAAGGCCGACAAGACCCAGCCCGCCACCCAGATCACGTACCAGGACGACGCGCAGCGGGCCAAGGCGGTCGAGGTCGCCAAGACGCTGGGCCTGCCGGAGACCGCGGTGAAGAAGGGCGAGAACGCCGTGAACGCCGACGTCGTGGTCACCCTGGGCAAGGACTACAAACCGTCCTGACCCGGGCCTGACCCGGCCCACGGGCAGTGCCCCGGCCCGCGCGGGACGCTGCGCGCGGGCGGGGTCGGCGGTACATGAGACCCTTGTAAGGATCTGCCCGCCAACCCGAAAGCATGGCCAGTGACCGCCACGGACCGCTCCATCGAGCTCATCACCGCCGCCGCCCAGGCCGCGGCCGACCGGCTCGCGCACGACATCATCGCGTACGACGTCAGCGACGTGCTGTCGATCACCGATGCCTTCCTGCTCGCCTCGGCGCCCAACGACCGCCAGGTCAAGTCGATCGTCGACGAGATCGAGGAGCGCCTGCTCAAGGAGCTCGGCGCCAAGCCGGTGCGCCGCGAGGGCGACCGCGACGCCCGCTGGATCCTGCTCGACTACATCGACATCGTCGTCCACGTGCAGCACAGCGAGGAGCGGGTGTTCTACGCGCTGGAGCGCCTGTGGAAGGACTGCCCCGAGATCGAGCTGCCCGAGGACGCCAAGCTCACCAAGGGCAAGGCGGAGGAGCACGCCAAGCTGCGCGAGGCGGCGGGCGACGACGAGCTGGACGGTGATCTGTTCTGAGCACGACCGCCACCCGGAAGACCGGCCGGAAGATCGTCCTCTGGCGACACGGCCAGACCTCGTGGAACCTGGAGCGCCGCTTCCAGGGCTCCACGGACATCGAGCTGACCGAGACGGGTGTGGCGCAGGCGCGCCGCGCCGCCCGGCTGCTCGCCTCGCTGCAGCCGGACGCCATCGTGGCCTCCGACCTGAAGCGGGCCGCCGCCACGGCAGCCGAGCTGGCCGCCGTCACGGGCCTGGCCGTGACCCGCGACGCCGCGCTGCGCGAGACGTACGCCGGTGAGTGGCAGGGCCTCACGCACGACGAGATCATCGAGAAGTACGGCGAGCAGTACGCGGCGTGGAAGCGCGGCGAGCCCGTGCGCCGCGGCGGCGGCGAGCTGGAGACCGAGGTCGCCGACCGGGCGGCGCCGGTGGTGCTGGAGCACGCCGACCGGCTGCCGGAGGGCGGCACGCTCGTCGTGGTCAGCCACGGCGGGACCATCCGTACGACCATCGGCCGGCTGCTGGGCCTGGCGGCGTATGACTGGGAGGGTCTGGGCGGGCTCTCCAACTGCTGCTGGTCCGTCCTCGGCGAGGGCGCGCGCGGCTGGCGTCTGATGGAGCACAACGCCGGCACGCTGCCGGAACCGGTGCTCGGCGACGACGACTGAGCCCGCCTCAGGGCGGCTCCCACCCGGATTTCACTTTCCGGCTGGTCGCAGGCTAGAGTTCTTCTTGTTCGCAGCGCAGAACACCGGAAACGGGGGGAGCGCAGCGGAGAGCGGGGCTATAGCTCAGTTGGTAGAGCGCCTGCATGGCATGCAGGAGGTCAGGAGTTCAATTCTCCTTAGCTCCACAATCAGGATCCCGTCCCCAACAGGGGGCGGGATCCTTCCGTTTGTTCCTTCGGTGCCTGCTGACCTGCCCCGTACCCGCGTGGCAGAATCGGAGCGCCGGAGGGGGAGTCGACGGCCCGATGCGGGAGGGAGTCGCTGACGGATGGGTGCACACCGGCGGCGGTGCGACTGGTGCAACAACGGCACGCCGATCGTGCGGGACATGGACCCGGTCAACCCCGACTACCAGTACTGGTGCGAGGAATGCGCGCGGGCGCTGATCATAAAAGGCGACCCGATCGAGACCTACCGCGAGCTGGAGGGGGAGCCGATCTACGGACGGCTGCTCGACGAGCACTGCACGCTCAAACGGTTCTACCAGTTCGCCAGAGCCTAGGGCCGCGGCGCGGAACGGGGATGAGGCGCGGGTCCGGAACCGGACGAACCGGGCAAAACCGAACGCCCGGAAATCGATTTTTGGACCTGGGCCATGACCGTGTAATGTTCTCGATGTCGCCAGGGGGAACCGGCAAGGGAAACCGAGCAGGGACCCGGCGGCAGAGAAGTAAGGGGCTATAGCTCAGTTGGTAGAGCGCCTGCATGGCATGCAGGAGGTCAGGAGTTCAATTCTCCTTAGCTCCACAGAAGAAAAACGGACCACCCGGATCGGGTGGTCCGTTTCTCGTTGTACGGAACGGTCGAGCGGCCGCCGGACCCGCTGCGGTACCCTGGCGCCATGCGTGCCGTACGCCTTCTGCTTACCGAGCCGCGCTGATGAGTGCCGACCCTTAGAGACGGTCGGCATCGGCGCGGCGCCCCCTCCTGTGCGAGGGGTTTTTTCGTTTGGGCAGGCAGAGACGGCAGAGACGATCGATGGAGCTTCAGAAATCATGAGCGAGACGAACACCCCGGCCCCCGAGGCGGCCGAGGGGCACCGTTACACGGCTGCCATGGCCGCCGACATCGAGGCACGCTGGCAGGACGTATGGGACGCGCAGGGCACCTACGAGGCCCCGAACCCGACCGGTGACCTGGCCGGGGACGCCGCGGTCGTCGCGCGGCCCAAGAAGTTCATCATGGACATGTTCCCGTACCCGTCCGGTGCGGGCCTGCACGTCGGTCACCCGCTGGGGTACATCGCCACCGACGTCTTCGCCCGCCACCAGCGGATGACCGGCCACAACGTCCTGCACACCCTGGGGTTCGACGCCTTCGGCCTGCCGGCCGAGCAGTACGCCGTGCAGACCGGCACGCACCCGCGCGTGTCCACCGAGGCGAACATCGAGAACATGAAGCTCCAGCTGCGCCGGCTGGGCCTGGGCCACGACAAGCGCCGCTCGTTCGCGACGATCGACCCGGACTACTACAAGTGGACCCAGTGGATCTTCCTGCAGGTCTACAACTCCTGGTACGACGCGGACGCGGCGAAGGCCCGCCCGATCGCCGAGCTGGTCGCCGCCTTCGAGGACGGCTCCCGTGAGGTCCCCGGGGGCCGCGCCTGGGCCGAGCTGACCGCGGGCGAGCGCGCCGGCGTGCTGAACGAGTACCGGCTGGCGTACGCCTCGGACGCGCCCGTGAACTGGTGCCCCGGGCTGGGCACCGTCCTGGCCAACGAGGAGGTCACCGCGGACGGCCGCTCCGAGCGCGGCAACTTCCCGGTCTTCAAGGCCAAGCTGAGCCAGTGGAACATGCGGATCACCGCGTACGCCGACCGGCTGCTGGACGACCTGGACGCGCTGGACTGGCCCGAGGCCATCAAGCTGCAGCAGCGGAACTGGATCGGCCGCAGCGAGGGCGCGCGTGTCGACTTCGCGGTCGGCGACGACGCCGTCACGGTGTTCACCACGCGTCCCGACACCCTGTTCGGCGCCACCTACATGGTGCTGGCGCCCGAGCACGGGCTGGTCGAGAAGATCGTCCCGGCCGAGTGGCCCGAGGGCACCCGCCAGGTGTGGACCGGCGGCGCCGCGACCCCCGGCGAGGCCGTCGACGCGTACCGCAAGCAGGCCGCCGGGAAGTCGGACGTCGAGCGCCAGGCCGAGGCCAAGGACAAGACCGGTGTCTTCACCGGCGCGTACGCGATCAACCCGGTCAGCGGCGACCAGGTCCCCGTCTTCATCGCGGACTACGTACTGATGGGCTACGGCACCGGCGCGATCATGGCCGTCCCGGCGCACGACAGCCGCGACTTCGAGTTCGCGCGCGCCTTCGAGCTGCCGGTGCGCTGCGTCGTGGAGCCCTCGGACGACCGCGACGCCGACCCGGCCGAGTGGGACGACGCGTTCTCCTCGTACGACGGCACCATCGTGAACTCGACGGGCGAGGGCGTCTCCCTGGACGGCCTGGGCGTCGTCGAGGCGAAGGCCGCCATCACCGCGTGGCTGGCCGAGCAGGGCATCGGCGAGGGCACCGTCAACTTCCGCCTGCGCGACTGGCTGTTCAGCCGCCAGCGCTACTGGGGCGAGCCCTTCCCGATCGTCTACGACGAGGACGGCGTCGCACACCCGCTGCCCGAGTCGATGCTGCCGCTGGAACTGCCCGAGGTCGAGGACTACTCGCCGCGCACGTTCGAGCCGGACGACGCCACCTCCAAGCCGGAGACCCCGCTCTCGCGGAACGCAGAGTGGGTGAACGTCGAGCTGGACCTGGGGGACGGCCGCGGCGTGCGTTCGTACCGCCGCGAGACCAACACCATGCCCAACTGGGCCGGTTCCTGCTGGTACGAGCTGCGCTACCTGGACCCGCACAACGGGTCCGCGCTGGTCGACCCGGAGATCGAGCAGTACTGGATGGGTCCGCGAGAGGGCGCGCCGCACGGCGGTGTCGACCTGTACGTCGGCGGCGCCGAGCACGCGGTGCTGCACCTGCTGTACGCCCGCTTCTGGTCGAAGGTGCTGTTCGACCTGGGCCACGTCTCGTCGGCCGAGCCGTTCCACAAGCTGTTCAACCAGGGCATGATCCAGGCGTACGCGTACACCGACGCGCGCGGCGTGTACGTGCCGGCGGCCGAGGTCGAGGAGCGCGACGGCGGCTGGTTCCACAACGGCGAGCCGGTCCGGCGCGAGCACGGCAAGATGGGCAAGTCCCTGAAGAACGCCGTCACCCCGGACGAGATCTGCGAGGAGTACGGCGCGGACACCCTGCGCCTGTACGAGATGGCGATGGGCCCGCTGGACGTCTCGCGTCCGTGGGACACCCGGGCCGTGGTCGGCCAGTACCGGCTGCTGCAGCGCCTGTGGCGCAACATCGTGGACGAGGAGTCCGGCGCGGTCACCGTCGTGGACGGCGAGCCGGGCGAGGACACCCTGCGTGCGCTGCACAAGGCGATCGACGGGGCCGGCGCGGACATGGCGGGGCTGCGCTTCAACACCGCCATCGCGAAGATCACCGAGCTGAACAACGCGCTGACCAAGGCGGGGCGCCCGCTGGAGCGCTCGGTCGCGGAGCGGCTGGTCCTGCTGATCGCCCCGCTGGCCCCGCACATCGCGGAGGAGCTGTGGCACCGGCTGGGGCACAGCGACTCGGTGGTCCACCAGGACTTCCCGGTCGCTGACCCGGCGTACGTGGTGGACGAGAGCGTGACCTGCGTCGTCCAGATCAAGGGCAAGGTCAAGGCCCGCCTGGAGGTGCCGCCGACGATCTCCGAGGCTGACCTGGAGCAGCTGGCGCTGGCCGACGCGGCGGTCGTGGCTGCGCTGGGCGGGGCCGAGATCCGCAAGGTGATCGTGCGCGCGCCGAAGCTGGTGAACATCGTCGTCTGAGGCGCCGTGCCCCTGATCCGGTGATCTAGGGGTATTCCCGTACGGGCAGGTTGGGGGTTCGTTTGGAACCCCCGGCCTGCCCGTGGCGTTTACGGTGGAGGGGACGGTATCGGCAGGGGAAGGGAGCCTCTCATGGAGGCGGGCGCGTTGATCATCATCTTTGCCCTGTTGGTGCTGTTCGCCTTCCTGGGGCTGGGTGCCTGGGCCACGGTGAAGGTGGTGGGCGCGGCGAAACGCGGCGTGGACCGCACTCTTACGCAGGCCCGCCGGACCGTGGAGGACACCGCGCTGAAGGCGAAGAGCTTCGGACAAGTGGGCGTGGCGGGGGCGCTGGCGCAGCTGCGGCTGGACCTGCGGACGTCGATGCGGGCCACGCAGCAGGCGCTGTACCAGGGGGTTCAGACGGATGCCTCGCTGAAGGAGTCGATCGGCCTGTTCGAGCGGCTGAGCGCGCACGGGCACGAGCTGGACGACGAGCTGAAGCGGCTGGAGCAGGAGCCGGACCGGGGGCGGATCAGCGGGATGCTGCCGGAGCTGAAGGAGCGGACCGCCAAGGTCACGCAGGCCGCGGACTCGCTGCGGTGGGCGGCCCGCGACCGGGCCCGGCGCTTCGCGGAGGACGACCTGTCGACGCTGTCGGCGCAGATCGAGGTCGAGTCGGGCGCGCTGCGGGACTGGTCGCGCGAATCGGTGGACGACCTCGCGGCGGCGGCAGCGGCGTGGGACGCCCAGCAGCCGCCGACGGGGCCCGCGGGGCGAGCCGCGGAACCCCCGGCGGGGCACCCGGGGCGCACTGAGGACCCACAGCAGCCGGCCGCTCTGAACCCGTCGGCCCCGCCGACCCGCCACCCGTGGCAGAAGACCCCGCGACCGGAAGCGACGACCTGAGCCGCGGGCACCGAGCGGGGCGGGCGCCCTGCGGCAGGTCTGCCGGGCGCACGGTGGTGCAGACGCCGATGGTGCTGACGCGGCGACGGACCTGAGGCGGCGACGGAGCCGCCTCCCGTCCGCTCCTCGAACGCCTGGGCGGGTGGGATCTCGGCCCGCGCGCAGCACGGGGCAAAAGCAGCGGCGCAGCAGCCCCCGTGCACCGCGGCCAGGGGCCTGGGCTGCCGTCCCGGCCCCACTGGCGGTAACCTCCGGCTCATGTCCCGCCATGTCGCGATCGTCACCGATTCCACGGCCTACCTGCCCCAACCGGCCATGTCGCGGCACGGGATCACCTCCGTCCCGCTGACCGTGGTGCTCGGCGACGAGGCCCTCGAGGAGGGCACCGAGATCTCGGCCCGCAGCCTCGCCCTGGCCCTGCAGAAGCGTCGGCCGGTCACCACCTCCCGCCCCAGCCCGGAGGAGTTCGTACGGGCCTACCGGGCGGCCGCTGAGGCCGGCGCGACCGGCATCGTCAGCCTGCACCTGTCCGCCGAGTTCTCCGGCACCTACGACGCCGCCGTCGTCGCGGCCAAGACCGCCCCGGTGCCCGTCCGCGTCGTCGACACCGGCATGGTCGCGATGGCCCTCGGGTTCTGCGCGCTCGCCGCCGCCGAGACGGCCGAAGCGGGCGGTTCCGTGGACGAGGCCGTGGCCGCAGCCGAGAAGCGGGCCGCGGACATGTCGGCGTACTTCTACGTGGACACCCTCGACTACCTGCGCCGCGGCGGCCGTATCGGGGCCGCCCAGGCCCTGCTGGGCTCGGCCCTCGCCGTCAAGCCGCTGCTGACGCTGGAGGGCGGGCGGATCGAGATGCTGGAGAAGGTGCGTACGGCCTCCAAGGCCATCGCCCGCCTGGAGGAGCTGGCCGTCGAGCGGGCCGGGGCGGGCAGCGTCGACGTGGCCGTGCACCACCTCGCGGCGCCCGAGCGGGCCGAGAAGCTCGCGCAGCGACTCCGGGAGCGCATTCCCGGCCTGGTCGAGCTGCACGTCAGCGAGGTCGGTGCGGTGATCGGCGCGCACACGGGGCCGGGGCTGCTGGCGGCGGTCGTCTCACCCCGCTGATCACCGGAAGGAGCGGCCCGGTTATCCACAACGACCGGGATATCCACCGGAATTGATAAATCCGGACCGCGGCCGGGAATCGTCCTTACCGTCGTGGCATGACTCTTCGCACACGTACCTCGCATCCCTCCGGAGCCACCAGCGGACCCGGCCGTCCCCGCTTCTCCGACGGGCGGCTGCGTCACCGCCGGGGCCGCGCCCGCCCGCAGCACCCCGAGCCCGCGGCGGTGCGCCGCCGAGCCGAAGCCCTGCTCGGCGGCAGCGGCCCGCCGCAGTTGCCGCCGCCGGAGGCGGCGGGACGGGAGGCCTCGTCATCGGAGGTGCCGCCGCCGGAGGCGGCGTCGAATCCGGGGGCCGGGATCCGGTCCGTGGCCGATCCGCCGCCCCAGGAGATCCCGCTGTCCGGCGCAGTGGCGTTCCGGCTCGCCGTGCGGGAGCGGCTGCCGCTGTGGCTGCAGGCCCGGTGCGGGGTGGAGCCGCGCACGGTGGCCGCCGTGGCGGTGGTGCTGGCCGCCGCGGTCGCTTTCGGTGCGCAGCAGTACTGGTCGGCCCGGCCTCAGCCGGTGACCGCGCCCCCGGTGGTCACCCCGGCACCGGCGCCGAGTCCCGGACCTCCCGTCACCGCCGGAGGTGCCGGCTCGCGGATCGTGGTGGACGTCAGCGGCAAGGTCCGCGACCCCGGAGTGCGGCGGCTGCCCGCCGGTTCGCGGGTCGAGGACGCCCTGGCCGCCGCCGGGGGAGTGCGGCCCGGTACGGACACCACCGGGCTCAACCGGGCCCGGGTCCTGCTCGACGGCGAGCAGGTGGTGGTGGGTGCCCCGGCGCAGCCTGCCCTGGGCGGGCCGGGTTCCGGAGCCGGGCAGGGCGTCGGTTCCGCTGCCGGTCCGCTGAGCCTCGGCACGGCCACGGTGGAGCAGCTGGACGGCCTGCCCGGGGTCGGCCCGGTCCTGGCGCAGCACATCGTGGAGTTCCGGACCGCCCGCGGCGGCTTCCGCTCGGTGGAGGAGCTCCGGCAGGTCGACGGCATCGGCGAGCGGCGATTCGCCGACCTGCGCAAGCTGGTCAGGCCGTGAACCGGCCCGAGGGCGCCGGCCCGCTGGATCTGCGCCTCGCGGTACCGGCTCTGGCCGCCTGGGCGGGGGCAGCCCTCGCCCTCGGTGCGCCCTCCGGCTGGACCGCCGCCGGGGCCGGGCTCGCGGTCCTCGGCGCGGGGCTGCTGCTCCTGGTCGGGTGCCGGCGTCCGGAGTCGCTGTGGCGGGTCGGCACGGCCGCGGCCGCCGTCCTGCTCTGCGCGGCCGCGGGCGCCGGTGTGGCGGGCCTCCAGCGGGCCGAGGAGCGGGCCGGGCCGGTCGTGGGACTGGCCGGGGAGCACGCCCGGGTCCTCGCCGAACTCACCGTCGGCTCCGACCCGCGGACCGCGCGCAGCGGGAGCGGGCCGCCCGTGGTCGTCCTGGATGCGGTGATGACCCGGGTGACCGGGCCCGAGGGGAAGCAGACCCGCGTCGAGACCCCCGTACGGGTGCTGGCCGGGCACCCGCAATGGGCCCGGCTGCAGCCTTCGGCCCGGGTCTCGGCCGTCGCCCGGCTGGCCCCGGGCCGGGGCGGCGAGCGGGCCGTGGCGCTGCTGCGGCCCGCCGGTGACACCCCGCCCCGGGTGACCGGTGGCCCCGACACCGTCCAGCGGCTCGCCGGGAGGCTGCGGACCGGGCTGCGCGCGGCCACCGACGGACTCGCACCGGACGCCCGGGCCCTGCTGCCGGGGCTGGTGGTCGGGGACACCTCCCGGGTGCCGCCCGACCTGGAGGCGGCGTTCCGTTCCACCGACCTGCTGCACCTGCTGGCCGTGTCCGGGTCCAACCTGACCGTCGTGCTGTTCCTGCTCATCGGCCCGGCCGCCTCCGCACAGCGCGCCGAGCGGGGAGGGCTCGCACCCCGCCTCGGGCTGTCCCTGCGGGCGACGGCCCTGTGCGGGACGGCGCTGACGCTGGCGTTCGTGGTGGTGTGCCGGCCGGAGCCGAGCGTGCTGCGGGCCGCGGCCTGCGGGACGATCACCCTGCTGGCCCTCGCCACCGGGCGGCGCAGATCCCTGATCCCCGCCCTGGCGGCCGCTGTTCTGCTGCTGGTGCTCTACGACCCGTGGCTGGCCCGCAGTCCCGGCTTCCTGCTCTCGGTCCTGGCCACCGGGTCCCTGCTCACGCTCGGCCCGCGCTGGAGCGATGCCCTGCAGCGGCGCGGGATGCGGCCCCGGTTCGCCGATGCGCTGGGCGCCGCCGCGGCAGCGCAGGCGGTCTGTGCACCGGTGGTCGCCGTGCTCTCGGCCCGGGTGAGCCTGGTGGCGGTGCCCTGCAATCTGCTCGCCGAGCTCGCGGCGGGGCCGGCGACCGTCCTCGGCTTCGCGGCGCTCGCGGCGGCGCCGCTGTCCCCGCCCCTCGCGGAGCTGCTCGCCCGCTGCGCGGGGGTACCGGCCGGGTGGATCGCCGGCGTGGCGCGGGCCGGAGCGCGGCTGCCGGGCGCGGAGCTGGCCTGGCCGGGCGGGTCCACGGGCGGACTGCTGCTGGCCGCCGCCACCCTGGCCGTCGTAGGGCTCGGCGCACGGATCCGGCACCGGCCGTGGGTGTGCTCCGCCTTGGCCGTGCTGCTGCTCCTGGTCGTCCTGCGGCCGCCGCAGCTCACCCGTACGCTCACCCGCTGGCCGCCGCCCGACTGGAGCTACGTCCAGTGCGCGGTGGGCCAGGGCGACGCTGCCGTGCTCGCCGCCGGGCCGGGCACGGCGGTGGTGGTGGACGCCGGTCCCGAACCGGGCCCGGTGGACGCATGCCTGCGCGCCCTTGGGGTGAGCCGCGTGCCGCTGCTCCTGCTGACGCACTTTCACGCCGACCACGTCGGCGGGCTGTCCGGGGTGCTGCGGGGGCGGGCCGTGGGTGTGATTCAGACCACCACGCTGGAAGAGCCGACCGGTCAGGCCGAGTTCGTCCGGCGGACCGCGGCCGCCGCCCGCGTACCCGTCGTACCGGCCGCGGCAGGGGAGCGGCGCCGGGCCGGACCTCTGGAGTGGGAGGTCCTCTGGCCCCCGCCCGACGGCCCGCGGCCGGAGGGGCCCAACGACGCCAGCGTCGCCCTGCTGGTCCGTGGCACCGGTCTGACCCTCCTCCTGCTCGGAGATCTGGAACCGCCCTCGCAGCAGGGACTTCTGACGGCCCATCCGGAACTGGGGCCGGTCGACGTCCTCAAGGTCGCCCACCACGGCTCCGCACACCAGGACCCCGGCCTGCAGTCGAAGGTCCGGCCCCGGCTCGCGATCGTCCCCGTCGGTGCGGGCAACCGCTACGGACATCCCGCACCCGGTACGCTCGCCCACCTGCGGACCCTGGGCGCGACCGTACTGCGCACCGACATCGACGGCTCGATCGCCGTCGCCGGGAACGGCCCGCGGATACGGGCTTTCACCTCCCGACGGAGGCGGCGCCGACACGGGCATACCGGACACCGTCCTTCTGTTTGCCCACAACCCGACAGCATGATCGAATGCGTCTTCGCCAGAGCGGTACGAGTCCATACAGCACGGGGGTGCACCAACCATGTTCGGTCGCCGAAGAGGGACGGAGGCGGCAGGAAGTGCCGTTCCGCACACATCCGCAACACTGACGCTGCCTCATGCGGCGCGACTGCTCAGCTGCCGTGTCCTCGACACCGTCCACCAGCCAGTCAGGCAGGCCAAGTTCGAGGTCACGGACCCGATCGGCCGGCGCATCGTGAGCGGCGAGACCGACCCGTACGGCGGGTTCACCGCGGCCGTGCCGGAAGGCGAGTACCGGCTCTCCGTCACCGCCGAGGGCTACGCGCCCTTCCACGGGGCGACGCTGGTGGGGGACGCGACGCAGCCCGGCACCGGGGAGATCGTCCTCGACGCCGTGGAACCGCCGCTGCTGCCGGCGCCCGGGCACTGGGAACTCGACCCGACGCATTCGTCCATCGCGTTCACGGCCCAGCACATCGGTTTCGCCCGGATCCGCGGCCGGTTCAACACGTTCGCCGGGGCGGTACGGATAGCCGACCGCATGGAGGACTCCTCCATGCACGTGATCATCGACGCGGCGAGCATCGACACCGGTGTGCGGTTGCGGGACGACCACCTGCGGTCCGGCGACTTCCTGGACGCGGCACGGCATTCGACGGTCGAGTTCTACAGCGAGCGGTTCATCCACCGCAGCGGCAGCCGCTGGACCGTCGCGGGCGCCCTGACCCTGCACGGGGTCAGCCGCTCGGTGACCTTGGACACCGAGTACCTGGGCCTCGGCACCGGGCTGGAGGGCGAACCGCGTGCGGCCTGCCGGGCCACCACCGAGCTGCACCGCGAGGACTTCACCCTCAACTGGCAGTCCGTGCTGGCCCACGGGATAGCGGCGATCGGCTCGAGCGTGGAAGTGGCGCTGGACATCCAGATCGTGCACAAGGCCTAGCCGGACATCGCGGACATCGTGCGTGGGCCCGCGGGGCGTTACGGGGTC
This sequence comes from Streptomyces katrae, assembly GCF_000717655.1. Classification (GTDB taxonomy): domain Bacteria; phylum Actinomycetota; class Actinomycetes; order Streptomycetales; family Streptomycetaceae; genus Streptomyces; species Streptomyces katrae_B. The sequence continues at coordinate 60,326 of NZ_JNZY01000014.1, read as the reverse complement.
TCGAGCCAGCCCTCGTACTCGGCGGCGAGGCCGTCCAGCACCGTGGCGTCGAGCCGTTCCTGCGGGTCCTCGACGACCACCAGCCACTGGGCGTCCTCGGCGTCGTCCTCGCCGGCCAGCGCGTCGCGGAACAGCTGCGGTTCCTCGGGGAGGCCGAAGCGGTCGACGGCCTCCTGGGCCACCTCCTCGGCGGCGTCGCGGTCGGGCAGCACCAGTACATGTCGCACGTTCACGCGGCCATTCTCGGATACGGGGCGAGGGGGCCCGCGGTGCGGGGGGCTGTCAGTGCGGCGTGGGATGCTGGACGCGATGGCCACCAGGAAGAACCCCACCGACGATCCGCTCGCCCCGCTCACCCTCGCGGTGGGGCAGGAGGAGCTGCTGCTCGACCGCGCCGTACGGGAGGTGGTGGCGGCCGCCCGGGCCGCCGACGCCGACACGGACGTGCGGGACCTCGCGCCCGAGCAGCTCCAGCCCGGCACGCTCGCCGAGCTGACCAGCCCGTCGCTCTTCTCCGAGCGCAAGGTGCTGGTCGTACGCAATGCGCAGGACCTGTCCGCGGACTCGGTCAAAGAGGTCAAGGCGTATCTCGCGGCGCCGTTCGAGGAAATCATCCTCGTGCTCCTCCACGCGGGCGGCGTCAAGGGCAAGGGGCTGCTGGACGCGGCCCGCAAGGCCGGGGCCCGGGAGATCGCCTGCCCGAAGATGACGAAGGCGGCGGACCGGCTGGCGTTCGTGCGGGGAGAGTTCCGCACGCTGGGCCGGTCGGCGACCCCGGAGGCGTGCCAGACGCTGGTGGACGCGATCGGGAGCGATCTGCGGGAGCTGGCGAGTGCGGCCGCGCAGCTGTGCGCGGACGTCGAGGGCACGATCGACGAGGCCGTTGTCGGCAGGTACTACACCGGCCGGGCCGAGGCCTCCAGCTTCACGGTCGCCGACCGGGCGGTCGAGGGGCGGGCGGCGGATGCCCTCGAGGCGCTGCGGTGGTCGCTGTCCACGGGGGTGGCGCCGGTGCTGATCACGAGCGCGCTGGCGCAGGCGGTGCGGGCGATCGGCAAGCTCGCCTCCGCGCCGCGGGGGGCGCGGCCGGGGGATCTGGCGCGGGATCTGGGCATGCCGCCGTGGAAGATCGACCGGGTGCGCCAGCAGATGCGGGGCTGGTCTGCGGACGGGGTCTCGGAGGCGCTGCGTGCTGTGGCTGCGGCCGATGCCGGGGTCAAGGGCGGGGGCGATGATCCCGAGTACGCGCTCGAGAAGGCGGTCGTGGCCGTGGCCAGGGCTGCGCGGCCGCAGCGCCGCTAGCCTCCGGCGGGCGGTTCTTTCGGCTTCCGGCCCGGCCGGTCGGGCTTGCCTCGGCGTGTGCCGCCGCCGTGATCCCGACGGGCCGTCGGGGCCCGGAGCCGGAGCCGGGGCGGGTGCCGCTGCGCGGGCGTGCCCCTCCCCGCCCTTCGCCCGTTCCCCGGCGCTCCGCCCCGGCCCCCGCGCGTCCCGCCGCTGTCGGGGGCGCTGCCCCCGGACCCCCGTGCCTCGAACGCCGGCGGGGCTGGGGTGGGGGCTCCGCCCCGGACCCCGTCCCTCGAACGCCGGCGGGGCTGGGGGTGCTGCCCCCGGCCCTCGCGCGTCCCGCCGCTGTCGGGGGCGCTGCCCCCGAGCCCCCGCGCCTCAAACGCCGGCGGGGCTGGGGTGGGGGCTCCGCCCCGGACCCCGCGCGTTCCGCCGCTGTCGGGGGTGCTGCCCCCGGACCCCCGTGCCTCGAACGCCGGCGGGGCTGGATGGGCCAGCGGGCCGGTGGGGAAAGCGAAGGCCCCGGGGCCGCCCTGGGGAAGGGAGGCGCCGGGGCCTTCGGTGTTGCTTGTGCACCGCACCCGCGTGGCGAACGCTTCGTGTGCGGCACGGGGGGCCGGTCAGGAGCGGGAGAGAGGGCCCGCTGGATCCCTTCCGGCGATCACATCAGGGAGCTCAGCCCTGAAGGGAGGCAACCTTGGACGCCAGCGCGGACTTCTTGTTGGCGGCGGCGTTCTTGTGGATGACACCCTTCGAGACAGCCTTGTCGAGCGCGCGCGAGGCGGCGCGAGAAGCCACGGTGGCCTTCTCGACGTCACCCGCGGCCACGGCCTCACGGGCCTTGCGGATCGCGGTCTTGAGCGAAGACTTGACGGCCTTGTTGCGCAGGCGCGCCTTCTCGTTCGTCTTGTTCCGCTTGATCTGGGACTTGATGTTCGCCACGAAAGAGCCTTTTCAGGTTCAGAGTTTGATCTTCGGATTGTGTCCCGACAGCTGAGAGGGCATACGAGACACAGCTGCCCAGGCTACCAGGCACGCTCCGACCGGCCCAAACCGAGCGCATCGCCCCGTCCATGGGACCATGGGAACCTGCGTACAGATCCGACGAGAGCCGGAAACGCTTCCGACTGCGACCCGAGAATCAGGACACTGCGTGCCCGCGATCCCCAGCCACGTGCCCGAGCCGAGCCGTACCGACCCGGCGCTGATCCGCAATTTCTGCATCATCGCGCACATCGACCACGGCAAGTCGACGCTTGCCGACCGGATGCTCCAGCTCACCGGCGTCGTCGACCAGCGGCAGATGCGCGCCCAGTACCTCGACCGCATGGACATCGAGCGTGAGCGCGGTATCACGATCAAGTCCCAGGCCGTCCGGCTGCCGTGGGCGCCGACCGAGGGCGAGGGTCAGGGCAAGACCCACATCCTCAACATGATCGACACCCCCGGGCACGTCGACTTCACCTACGAGGTCTCGCGCTCCCTCGCCGCCTGCGAGGGCACGGTCCTCCTGGTGGACGCCGCCCAGGGCATCGAGGCCCAGACCCTCGCCAACCTGTACCTGGCGATGGAGAACGACCTCGCGATCGTCCCGGTCCTGAACAAGATCGACCTGCCGGCCGCCCAGCCGGAGAAGTTCGCCGAGGAGCTGGCGAACCTGGTCGGCTGCCAGCCCGAGGACGTCCTGCGGGTCTCCGCGAAGACCGGTCTCGGCGTCGACGCCCTGCTCAACAAGGTCGTCGCCACCGTCCCGGCCCCGGTCGGCGTCAAGGACGCCCCCGCCCGAGCGATGATCTTCGACTCGGTCTACGACTCGTACCGCGGCGTCGTGACCTACGTCCGTGTGGTCGACGGTCAGCTCAACAAGCGCGAGCGCATCCGGATGATGTCCACCGGCGCCACCCACGAGCTGCTGGAGATCGGCGTCTCCTCCCCGGAGATGACCCCGGCCGACGGCATCGGCGTCGGCGAGGTGGGCTACATCATCACCGGCGTGAAGGACGTCCGTCAGTCCAAGGTCGGTGACACCATCACCAGCCTGAACAACGGTGCGACCGAGGCCCTCGGCGGCTACAAGGACCCGAAGCCGATGGTCTTCTCGGGCCTGTACCCGCTCGACGGTTCCGACTACCCGGACCTGCGCGAGGCCCTGGACAAGCTCCAGCTCAACGACGCCGCGCTCGTCTACGAGCCGGAGACCTCGGCGGCGCTGGGCTTCGGCTTCCGCGTCGGATTCCTCGGCCTGCTGCACCTGGACGTGGTCCGCGAGCGCCTCGAGCGCGAGTTCGGCCTCGACCTGATCGCCACCGCGCCGAACGTGGTCTACCGGGTGGTGCTGGAGGACGGCAAGGAAGTCACCGTCACCAACCCGAGCGAGTTCCCCGAAGGCAAGATCAAGGACGTCTTCGAGCCGGTCGTGCGGGCCACCGTGCTCGCGCCCACCGAGTTCATCGGCGCGATCATGGAGCTCTGCCAGACCCGCCGCGGCACCCTGCTCGGCATGGACTACCTCTCCGAGGACCGGGTCGAGATCCGCTACACCCTCCCCCTCGCGGAGATCGTCTTCGACTTCTTCGACCAGCTGAAGTCCAAGACGCGCGGTTACGCCTCCCTCGACTACGAGCCCACCGGCGAGCAGGCCTCCAGCCTGGTCAAGGTCGACATCCTGCTGCACGGCGACAAGGTCGACGCCTTCTCCGCCGTCTGCCACAAGGACGCCGCGTACGCCTACGGCGTGCGCCTGGTCGCCAAGCTGCGCGAGCTCATCCCGCGGCAGGCCTTCGAGGTGCCGATCCAGGCGGCCGTCGGCTCGCGCGTCATCGCCCGCGAGACCATCCGCGCCATCCGCAAGGACGTCCTCGCCAAGTGCTACGGCGGTGACATCTCCCGTAAGCGGAAGCTGCTGGAGAAGCAGAAGGAAGGCAAGAAGCGCATGAAGATGGTCGGCTCGGTGGAGGTGCCCCAGGAGGCCTTCATCGCCGTCCTCTCCAGCGACGAGTCCGGCGGCAAGAAGAAGTAGCCCCCGGGCCGTCAACGGCCTCGAACCGCCTTGATCCGTATACGGAACTGGTCCCCGTGCAGTCGCGCGGGGGCCTGTTTCGTTATGAATCGGCGTCTCAAGGGCTCTTACGCGCCAGGCGGAGGGCCCCTAGTCTGATCACTGCCCGTTGGTTACTCGCCAGTTACAAGCCCTGGTTGCAAGCCCTGTTGGAAGCCGTCATTCACCGCCTTGGATGACAGGCCCTGCCGCGTGGTCCGGAGGACGTCCGTGAGCGACACACAGACCTTGATCGAGAACCGCCCGCCCACCGTGGCGGCCCTCTTCCTTGAGCGTGTGGCAGCCACGCCGAACGCCGAGGCCTACCGGTTCCCGGTGCCCGCGGCCGACGGCGCAGGCCCCGACGACTGGAAGTCGCTGAGCTGGGGCCAGGCGGCCGAGCGGGTCTTCGGTATCGCCGCGGGCCTGCTGGACCTCGGCCTGCAGCCCGAGGAGAGGGTCGCGCTCGCCTCCAACACCCGCGTCGAGTGGATCCTCTCCGACCTTGGCGTCATGTGCGCCGGCGGCGCCGTGACCACGATCTACCCGAGCACCAACGCCGAGGAGTCGGCGTTCATCCTCGCCGACTCGGCCAGCCGCGTGCTGATCGCCGAGGACGCGGCCCAGCTGGCCAAGGCCCGCGAGCGCCGCGCCGACCTGCCCGAGCTCGCCCACGTGGTGGTCCTGGAGTCCGCCGACGCGGTACCGGCCGCCGGTGACCCGGAGGGCTGGGTGCTCTCCCTCGCCGACCTGGAAGCGCGCGGCAAGGAGTACCTCGCCAAGCACCCCGAGGCGATCAAGGAGCGGATCGCGGCCATCACCGCCGACCAGCTCGCCACGCTGATCTACACCTCCGGCACCACCGGCCGCCCCAAGGGCGTACGGCTCCCGCACGACAACTGGTCGTACATGGCCAAGGCCACCGTCGCCACCGGCATGATCCACAGCGACGACGTCCAGTACCTGTGGCTGCCGCTCGCGCACGTCTTCGGCAAGGTCCTGACCTCCGGCCAGATCGAGGTCGGCCACGTCACCGCCGTCGACGGCCGGATCGACAAGATCATCGAGAATCTGCCGGTCGTCCAGCCCACCTACATGGCGGCCGTCCCGCGCATCTTCGAGAAGGTCTACAACGGGGTCGCGGCCAAGGCCCGGGCCGGCGGCGGCGCCAAGTACAAGATCTTCCAGTGGTCGGTCGGCGTGGCCCGCGAGTACGCCAAGGTCACCCAGGACAACTACCGGCGCACCGGCAGCGCCACGGCCCCCTTCGGCCTCGCCACCAAGCACAAGATCGCCGACACACTCGTCTACTCCAAGCTCCGCGAGGCCTTCGGCGGCCGGCTGCGCGCCGCCGTCTCCGGCGCCTCCGCCCTGGCCCCCGACATCGGCTACTTCTTCGCCGGCGCCGGCATCCACATCCTCGAGGGCTACGGCCTCACCGAGTCCAGCGCCGCCTCCTTCGTCAACCCCGGCGAGGCCTACCGCACCGGCACCGTCGGCAAGCCGCTCCCCGGCACCGAGGTCCGCATCGCCGACGACGGCGAGATCCTGCTGCGCGGCCCCGGCATCATGCAGGGCTACCACCTGCAGCCGGAGAAGACCACCGAGGTGCTGGAGGAGGACGGCTGGCTGCACACGGGCGACATCGGCGAGCTCTCGCCCGACGGCTACCTGCGCATCACGGACCGCAAGAAGGACCTGATCAAGACCTCGAACGGCAAGTACGTCGCCCCGGCCGAGATCGAGGGCCGGTTCAAGGCGATCTGCCCGTACGTGTCGAGCATCGTCGTGCACGGCGCCGACCGGAACTTCTGCGCCGCCCTGGTCGCGCTCGACGAGCCGTCGATCATGGGCTGGGCCGCCGAGAACGGGCTCGAGGGCAGGACGTACGGCGAGGTCCTGGCCGCGCCGGAGACGAACCGGCTGATCGAGACGTACGTGCAGACCCTCAACGAGGGCCTGCAGCGCTGGCAGACGGTCAAGAAGTTCCGCATCCTGCCCCGCGACCTCGACGTCGAGCACGGCGACCTCACGCCCAGCCTGAAGCTGAAGCGGCCGGCCGTCGAGCGTGAGTTCAAGCACCTGATCGACGAGATGTACGAGGGCTCGCGCGAGGCGTAGCGCGAGGTGTGGCCCCTGCCAGGGCGCCCGCCGCGGTCTCGCACGATGCGAGCCGGGGCGGGCGCGGCGGCGGGTGCGGGACAATGGGTGCATGCCTTCCGCACTGCCCGACGGTGAACCCATGCCCGAAGACGGCTCGCTGCCGTCGCATGCCCTGGCGGGTGCCGGGGACCGGCCGCTCGGGTTCTACCTGCACGTCCCGTACTGCGCCACGCGCTGCGGGTACTGCGACTTCAACACGTACACCGCGACCGAGCTGCGCGGCACCGGCGGCGTGCTCGCCTCCCGGGAGAACTACGCGGACACCCTGATCGACGAGGTCCGCCTCGCCCGCAAGGTGCTCGGCGACGACCCGCGGCCCGTCCGGACGGTGTTCGTGGGCGGCGGTACGCCGACGCTGTTGCCGGCCGCGGACCTCGTACGGATGCTCGCGGCGATCCGCGACGAATTCGGCCTGGCCGAGGACGCCGAGATCACCACGGAGGCCAATCCGGAGTCGGTGGACCCGGAGTACCTGGCGGAGCTGCGGGCCGGCGGCTTCAACCGGATCTCCTTCGGCATGCAGAGCGCGAAGCAGCACGTCCTGAAGGTGCTCGACCGCACGCACACCCCCGGGCGACCGGAGGCGTGCGTCGCGGAGGCGCGGGCGGCGGGCTTCGAGCACGTGAACCTGGACCTGATCTACGGGACCCCGGGTGAGTCGGACGAGGACTGGCGGGCCTCCCTGGCCGCCGCCCTCGGCGCCGGGCCGGACCACATCAGCGCGTACGCGCTGATCGTCGAGGAGGGCACGCAGCTGGCCCGCCGGATCCGGCGGGGCGAGGTCCCGATGACGGACGACGACGTCCACGCCGACCGGTACCTGATCGCGGACTCGGTGATGGCCGGGGCCGGGTACTCCTGGTACGAGGTCTCGAACTGGGCCACCTCGGAGGCGGGCCGCTGCCTGCACAACGAGCTGTACTGGCGCGGCGCCGACTGGTGGGGCGCCGGGCCCGGCGCGCACTCGCACGTGGGCGGGGTCCGCTGGTGGAACGTGAAGCACCCGGGCGCCTACGCAGCGGCGCTGGCCGAGGGCCGCTCCCCGGGCGCGGGCCGGGAGCTCCTCTCCGAGGAGGACCGCCGGGTCGAGCGGATCCTGCTGGAGCTGCGCCTGGTGGACGGCGTCCCGCTGTCCCTGCTGGCCCCGGCAGGCCTCGCGGCCTCCCGCCGGGCCCTGGCCGACGGGCTCCTGGAGGCCGCTCCGTACGAGGCGGGCCGCGCCGTCCTGACCCTGCGCGGGCGGCTGCTGGCCGACGCGGTGGTCCGCGACCTGGTGGACTGACCACTCGGAGTAGTGAATCGATGCGGATACGGGCGGGTGCGGCCTAGCCTGTTCGTAGCCTTCTGTCGCATACCCGGCGACAGAAGTGGAGGGCACGGAGATGACCGCTGTGGACGATCGCCGGATGACCGAGTACTTCGAGAGCCTCGAGGCTCCCGAGGGGGTCAAGGTCGAGCTCCTCAGGGGGGAAATCGTGATGATGGCGGGGCCGGACGTGGTCCACAACCTGATCGTCATGTTCGTCCAGCGGCAGATCCCCATGGGGCGCTGGTATCCGCTCCAGACGCAGGACGTGGACATTCCGGCGGAGTCGTCCGAGCCGCAGCCCGATCTCGTGGTCCTGCCGGTCGAGGCGGTTCCGGAGTCGGGTCGTCTGCTGCCCGCCCGAACCCTGGCGATGGCGGTCGAGGTCGTCTCCAAGACCAGCAAGCTGCGCGACTACGTGACGAAGCGCTCCATCTACGCGGCGGGTGGCATCCCCACGTATCTGATCATCGACCCCTTCCAGGCCAAGTGCGTCGTGCTCACCGAACCTTTCGGTGCTGGAGAAGAGGCCGACTACCGGACCGAGCGGACCAGCAAGTTCGGTGAGCCGGTGCCGCTCGACGCCCTCGGCGTCACGCTCGACACCATGGAGTTCGGCACCCTGCCGTAGCGCGGGTCAGGGCGCCGTGACGAAGTCGATCAGCTCCTCCACACGGCCCAGCAGGACCGGCTCCAGGTCCTTGTAGGACGTCACGCGGGACAGGATGTGCTGCCAGGCGGCCCCGGTGTTCTGCGGCCAGCCCAGCGCCCTGCAGACGCCCGTCTTCCAGTCCTGGCCGCGCGGGACCACCGGCCACGCCGGGATGCCGAGCGCGGACGGCTTCACCGCCTGCCAGACGTCCACGTACGGGTGGCCGACGATCAGGACGTCCGCAGAGGTCACCGACGCCGCGATGCGGGACTCCTTCGAGCCCGGGACCAGGTGGTCCACCAGGATCCCCAGGCGGGCGTCCGGGGCCGGGGCGAAGTCCGCCACGATGGCGGGGAGGTCGTCGATGCCCTCCAGGTACTCCACCACCACGCCCTCGATCCGCAGGTCGTCGCCCCAGACCCGCTCCACCAGCTCGGCGTCGTGCCGGCCCTCCACGTAGATCCGGCCCGCGCGGGCCACCCGCGCCCGGGCGCCCGGGACCGCGATCGAGCCCGAGGCGGTACGGGCGGGCGCCGCCGGGCCCCGGGGCGGCCGGACCAGGGTGACCACCGCACCCTCCAGCAGGAACCCGCTCGGCTCCATCGGGAACACCCGCCGCTTGCCGAACCGGTCCTCCAGGGTCACCGTGCCCGCCTCGCAGGCCACCACCGCGCCGCAGAAGTCCGTACCGGCCACCTCGACCACCAGGTCCGGCTCGGCCGCCACCTCCGGTACGGCCTTGGGGCGCTTCCACTGCGGGGTCAGGTCGGGGGAGTACTCACGCATCCGGCCGACACTAGGAGAGGCGCGCCGATCATGCCTCCGACACGCCGAAACGGGCGGCCAGTGTGGCGCGTTGCGCACGCACGAAGGCCGCGTCGACCACCGCTCCGTGACCCGGCACGTACAGCGCGTCGTCCCCGCCCAGCGACAGCAGCCGGTCCAGCGCCGCCGGCCACTGCGCCGGAACCGCGTCGCTGCCCGCCTGCGGTTCGCCCGACTCCTCGACGAGGTCCCCGCAGAACACCGTCTCGCGCTCGCCCGGCACGAACACGGCCAGGTCGTACCGGGTGTGCCCGGGCCCGACATTGGCCAGCAGCACCTGCACCCCGCCCAGCTCCAGCGTCCATTCGCCCGACACCGAGTGCCGCGGCACCACCAGCAGGTCCGCCGCCTCGGCGGCCTCGGCCTCCGCCAGCCCCTGCCGGACCGCGTCGTCGCGCAGCTCCTCGCGGCCGGCCGAGAGCTCCGCGTCCAGCCCGACCGCCCCGTACACCTCGGCCCCGGCGAACGCGGCCACGCCCAGAACGTGATCGAAATGGCCGTGCGTGAATGCGATATGCGTCACGCGCCGGCCGGTCAGCCGCTCCGCCTCGGCCCGCAGCTGTGCGCCTTCGCGTACGCACGAGCCCGGATCGACCAGGAGCACCGACTCGTCCCCCACCACCAGTCCCACCGTGCAGTCCCACACCGGGAGCCGTCGCCGTCCGCTCCGCCCGGTCAGCCGCTCCCAGCCCGCCTCTTCCCAACGCACGTCCATGCCGCGACGCTACCCTGGCGGGCCTCCCTTGCCAGGGTCTTACTACCCGGCCGTACACTGAGCGGGGGATCTCTGGCACTCGAACGATCAGAGTGCCAATGACGCCAACGACCGAAGACAACGGACCAGAGCTGGAGGTGTGCGCGCGATGCTCAGCGAACGCAGACTCGAAGTGCTGCGCGCCATCGTCCAGGATTACGTCGGGACGGAGGAGCCGGTCGGCTCCAAGGCGCTCACCGAGCGGCACCGGCTCGGCGTCTCGCCCGCCACCGTGCGCAACGACATGGCCGTGCTGGAGGAGGAGGGCTACATCGCGCAGCCCCACACCAGCGCCGGCCGGATCCCCACGGACAAGGGCTACCGGCTCTTCGTCGACAAGCTGGCGGGGGTCAAGCCGCTGTCGACGCCCGAGCGCCGGGCCATCCAGAACTTCCTCGACGGCGCCGTCGACCTCGACGACGTGGTCGGCCGTACGGTGCGGCTGCTCGCGCAGCTCACCCGGCAGGTCGCCGTCGTCCAGTACCCGAGCCTGACCCGGTCCACGGTCCGGCACGTCGAGCTGCTGTCGCTCGCTCCGGCCCGGCTCATGCTCGTGCTGATCACCGATACAGGACGGGTCGAGCAGCGGCTCGTCGACTGCCAGACCCCGTTCGGCGAGACCTCGCTCGCAGATCTGCGGGCACGGCTCAACAGCAGGGTCGTCGGCCGCCGGTTCACCGACGTGCCGCAGCTCGTGCAGGACCTGCCGGAGTCGTTCGACCCGGATGACCGCAGCACGGTGTCGACCGTGCTCGCGACCCTGCTGGAGACGCTGGTCGAGGAGGCCGAGGAGCGGTTGATGATCGGTGGAACCGCCAATCTCACGCGCTTCGGACATGATTTTCCCCTGACGATCAGGCCGGTGCTCGAGGCGCTGGAGGAGCAGGTCGTGCTCCTCAAGCTGCTCGGCGAGGCCAACGAGTCGGGAATGGCCGTACGGATCGGGCATGAGAATGCCTACGAGGGACTGAACTCCACGTCCGTCGTCTCGGTCGGCTACGGTTCGGGCGGCGAAACAGTCGCCAAACTCGGCGTGGTCGGACCGACCCGCATGGACTACCCCGGAACGATGGGAGCGGTACGCGCAGTGGCACGTTACGTCGGACAGATCCTGGCGGAGTCGTAAGTGGCCACGGACTACTACGCCGTTCTCGGCGTGCGCCGCGACGCATCGCAGGACGAGATCAAGAAGGCCTTCCGCCGCCTCGCGCGCGAACTCCACCCGGATGTGAATCCGGACCCGAAGACGCAGGAGCGCTTCAAGGAGATCAACGCGGCGTACGAGGTGCTCTCGGACCCGCAGAAGAAGCAGGTCTACGACCTCGGCGGCGACCCGCTGTCCTCCTCGGGCGGCGGCGGTGGCGCCGGCGGCTTCGGAGCGGGCGGCTTCGGCAACTTCTCCGACATCATGGACGCCTTCTTCGGCCAGGCCTCGCAGCGTGGACCGCGCTCGCGGACCCGCCGCGGCCAGGACGCCATGATCCGCCTCGACCTGGAGCTGGACGAGGCGGCCTTCGGCACGACCAAGGACATCCAGGTCGACACCGCCGTCGTGTGCACCACCTGCTCCGGTGAGGGTGCCGCCCCCGGCACCTCGGCGCAGACGTGTGACATGTGCCGTGGCCGCGGTGAGGTGTCGCAGGTCACCCGGTCCTTCCTGGGCCAGGTCATGACCTCGCGCCCCTGCCCCCAGTGCCAGGGCTTCGGCACCGTGGTCCCCACCCCGTGCCCCGAGTGCGCGGGCGACGGCCGGGTCCGCTCCCGCCGCAGCCTCACGGTCAAGATCCCGGCCGGTGTCGAGAACGGCACCCGGATCCAGCTCGCGGGCGAGGGAGAGGTCGGCCCCGGCGGCGGCCCCGCCGGCGACCTGTACGTGGAGATCCACGAGCTGTCGCACCCGACCTTCCAGCGGCGTGGGGACGACCTGCACTGCACGGTGACCATCCCCATGACGGCCGCGGCCCTCGGCACCAAGTGCCCGCTGGAGACGCTGGACGGCATGGAGGAGATCGACATCCGCCCCGGCACCGGCTCGGGCCAGTCGATCCCGCTGCACGGGCGCGGCGTCACGCACCTGCGCGGCGGCGGCCGCGGCGACCTGATCGTCCACGTCGAGGTCACCACCCCGGGCAAGCTGGACGCCCAGCAGGAGGAGCTGCTGCGCCAGCTCGCCAAGCTGCGCGGCGAGGAGCGGCCCATGGGCCAGTTCGCGCCGGGTCAGCAGGGCCTGTTCAGCCGCCTGAAGGACGCCTTCAACGGCCGCTGACCGGCCTGTCGGCACATGTACGAGCCCGGTCCGGGGATGCCCCGGACCGGGCTCGCCGCATCGATCCGGACGCCGCCGGTGAAGCGGACTATGCCAGGCGAATGCCGTGATTCGGCCCGGTGAGCGGGACATGGCACGATGCAGTGCATGTCCTCCGCACCGAACGGTCTCTCCCCGTACCCGATCGTGCAGGCTCCCATGGCGGGCGGCGCCTCCTGTCCGCCGCTCGCCGCCGCCGTGAGCGAGGCGGGCGGGCTGGGCTTCCTGGCCGGCGGCTACAAGACCGCCGACGGCATGTACCAGGAGATCAAACGGCTGCGCGCGCTCACCCGGCGCCCGTTCGGCGTGAACCTCTTCATGCCGCAGACCGGCTACGTGGACCCGGCCGCCGTGGAGGCGTACCGCGGGCAGCTGGCCGGCGAGGCCAGCTGGTACGAGATCTCCCTGGCCGACGAGGACATCATCGGCACCAGCGACGACGGCTACGACGCCAAGCTCGCGATCCTCCTCGAAGATCCCGTTCCCGTCGTCTCGTTCACCTTCGGCTGTCCCACGCCCGTGGTCCTCGCCTCCCTGCGCAAAGCGGGCACGTACTCGGTCGTCACCGTCACCTCGGTCGACGAGGCCCGCGCCGCACAGGCCGCGGGCGCCGACTCCGTCTGCGTCCAGGGCGTGGAGGCGGGCGGGCACCAGGGCACCCACCGCGACGACCCGCAGGCGGACGGCACGGCGGGCGTGGGCCTGCTCGCGCTGGTGGCGCAGGTACGCGAGGCCGTGGGCCTCCCGATCATCGCGGCAGGCGGTCTGATGCGCGGCTCGCAGATCGCGGCGCTGCTGGCGGCGGGCGCGGAGGCGGCCCAGCTCGGCACCGCGTTCCTCACCTGCCCCGAATCGGGTGCGCACCCGCTGCACAAGAAGGCGCTGACAGACCCCCTGTTCGCCCACACGGAGCTGACCAGGGCGTTCTCGGGGCGGCCGGCCCGGGGCCTGGTGAACCGTTTCATGCGGGAGCACGGGCCGTACGCCCCGGCCGCGTACCCGCAGATCCACCACATGACCGCCGGGCTGCGCAAGGCGGCCGCCGCGGCCGGGGACCCGCAGGGCATGGCCCTGTGGGCGGGCCAGGGGCACCGGCTGGCGCGGGCGCTGCCCGCGGGCGAGCTGGTGGAGGTGCTGGCGGCCGAACTGGCCGAGGCCCAGAGCGCGTTGAAGGCAATGCAGAAGAGGAGTCCGTCATGACCGCCCCCGTGTTCGTGGTCGAGGAGGTCCCCGCGGGGCCGGAGTTCGTGCTCGACGGCCCGGAGGGCCGGCACGCGGTCTCCGTGAAACGGTTGAACCCTGGTGAGGACGTGGTCCTCACCGACGGGCGCGGCCACTGGTCGCAGGGCGTGGTCAAGGCCGCCGAGGGCAAGGACCGGCTGGTCGTCACGGACCTGCACGCCGTCGAGGAGGAGCCGGAGCCGGCCGTCCGGATCACGGTCGTCCAGGCCCTGCCCAAGGGGGACCGCGGCGAGCTCGCCGTCGAGACCATGACCGAGACCGGCGTGGACGCGATCGTCCCCTGGCAGGCCTCGCGCTGCATCACCCAGTGGCGCGGCGACCGCGGAGCCAAGTCCCTGGCCAAGTGGCGGGCCACGGCCCGGGAGGCGGGCAAGCAGTCCCGCCGGGTCCGCTTCCCGGAGGTGGCGGAGGCCATGTCCACGAAGCAGGTCGCGGCGCTGCTGGCGGGCGCCGACCTGGCGATGGTCCTCCACGAGGACCGGGACGCGCCCTCGGGGGCACTGGCCACGGCCGAGCTCCCGGCCGGGGGCTCCATCGTCCTGGTCGTCGGACCGGAGGGCGGGGTCTCCCCGGAGGAGCTGGCCGTCTTCGCGGAGGCCGGCGCCCGCCCCTACCGCCTGGGGTCCTCGGTCCTGCGCACCTCCACCGCCGGCACCGCGGCGACGGCGGTCCTGCTGGCGCGCACCGGCCGCTGGTCCTGAAAACGCGTACGAGGCCGCCGACGGCGCCGGTTACGATGCCGGAGCTGATCAACGTCGGCGTCGACGGCCCGTCAACGCCACTGTCACGGAAGGCGGAGCAATGGCCGGGGAACCGCAGGCGGACTGCCTGTTCTGCAAGATCGTCGCGGGGAACATCCCGGCGACCGTGGTCCGGGAGACCGAGACGACCTTCGCCTTCCGGGACATCAACCCGCAGGCGCCCACGCACGTCCTCGTGATCCCGCGCGTGCACTACCCGGACGCCGCCTCGCTCGCCGCCGCCGAGCCGGCCATCACCGCCGACCTGCTGCGCGTGGCCGGCGAGATCGCCGCCGAGGAGAAGATCGACGACCACGGCTACCGGATCGTGTTCAACACGGGCGCGGGCGCCGGCCAGACCGTCTTCCACGCGCACGCGCACGTCCTCGGCGGGCGCGGCCTGCAGTGGCCCCCCGGATAAACCGTGTCCGTACGAGAGTTCGTGGTGCTGGGCACCGCCAGCCAGGTGCCCACCCGCCACCGCAACCACAACGGCTACCTCCTGCGCTGGGACGGCGAGGGCATCCTCTTCGACCCGGGCGAGGGGACCCAGCGCCAGATGCTCCGAGCCGGGGTGGCCGCGCACGACATCAACCGGATCTGCATCACCCACTTCCACGGTGACCACAGCCTCGGCCTCGCGGGCGTGATCCAGCGCATCAACCTGGACCGGGTCCCGCACCCCGTCACCGCGCACTACCCGGCCTCCGGGCAGAAGTTCTTCGAGCGGCTCCGGTACGCCACCGCCTACCGGGAGACCGTCCTGCTCCGCGAGGAACCCGTGGCCGCGGACGGGACGCTGGCCCAGGGGCCCTCGTACGCCCTCGAGGCCCGCCGGCTCTCTCACCCGGTCGAGTCCTTCGGCTACCGGCTGACCGAGCCCGACGGGCGCCGGATGGTGCCCGAACTGCTCGCGCAGCACGGGATCAAGGGGCCGGACGTGGGCCGGATCCAGCGCGAGGGGCAGCTGGGCGGGGTCACGCTCGACGACGTCAGCGAGCACAAGCCGGGGCAGAGCTTCGCCTTCGTCATGGACACCCGGCTGTGTCCCGGCGTGGACGCGCTCGCCGCGGGCTGCGACATGCTGGTGATCGAGTCCACGTTCCTCGACGAGGACGAGGCGCTGGCCACCGACCACGGGCACCTCACCGCCGGCCAGGCGGCCCGGGTCGCCCGCGACGCGGGCGTACGGCACCTGGTGCTGACGCACTTCTCGCAGCGCTACGGGGACCCGCAGGAGTTCGAGCGCCAAGCCCGCGCGGCCAACTTCGAGGGCGAGCTGACGATCGCCGCCGACCTCGGTCGGGTCCCCCTGCCGAAGCGAGGCTAGGGGGTCCGGCGGATCCGGGCCGGGCCCGGCCCGCCCGGCACCGCGGCTTGCCGCGTTGTCGTCGGTCGTCAACGCTCCGCGTCGACTCCCTCCTCCGTCGTGCAGTCCACGGCACCAGCCGACCCGGCCCACCCGACCCTGGCGCGCCGGACACTCCTAGGAGACCTCGGAGGCCCCCGCCCGCTCCTGCTTCCGGGGCCGGCGGGCCGCCGGGGGAAGCAGCAGCACCCGGCGCGGGGTGCGGCGTACGCGGACGGGCGGTCCCGCCTCGGGGTCGGGCCGGACCGCCGTGACCGGGACAGCGCCGCGGCGGACCGGCGCCTCGGCCGGAAGCGGCCCGCGCCCGCCGGCGCGGAGCGCGACCGCGGTCATCGGCCCCGCCACCACCAGCAGCAGCGCACCCAGCACCAGCCCCATGCCCCGGAAGCCGAACCCCTCGGCGAGCAGGCTGCCGGCCACGGGCCCGCAGGCCGTGCCCAGCGAGGAGGCGGAGCCGGCGAGCACCGCCCAGCGGCCCCGCGCGTCCAGGGCCGCCGCGAGGCCGATCACGTACGAGAGGACGACGGGGTAGACCGCGTTCCACAGGATCTCCCCGGCGGCGAACCCGGCGAGCCCGTCCGCGGAGGAGGTCAGCACCACGCAGCTGGCGATGGCCGCGGTGCCCGCACCGATCGGGACCGCCCGCCCCAGCCGGGCCCCGAACGCGGAGGCGGCCGTGACCCCGAGCAGGCCCGCGCCCAGCGCCACCGCGAAGACGACGCCGAGCGTGGCCTCGGGCAGCCCCGCCTGCTCGGTGCCGATCCGGCCGCTGACGCCCCACAGCGCCTCCTGGGTCAGCGACCAGAGCAGCAGGCAGCCCGCCAGCACCGCCCCGGCGCGCGGGTACGGCAGCCGCCCGGAGCCCCGTACGGCGGGACCCGGGCGCGTGGGCCCGCCGAGGCGGCCGGTCGCGGGCCAGGCCAGGGCCGCGACCAGGGCGATGGCCGCGAACGGCAGTGCGTGCCCGCCGCCGAGGCGCGGCAGGGTCAGGTACAGGGCCCCCGCGGTCGCCGAGACCGACAGCAGCCCGAGGGCGGAGACGCGGTGCGGATCTCGCTGCCCGGCGATCCCGGACGCGGCCACGGCGGTGGCCGTACCGGAACCGAAGCCGCCGACCACCACGCCCGCGACCACCAGCGGGAGCAGCGTGGTCGCGGCCGCCGTGCCGTAGCCGAGGGCGGCGAGCAGCAGGCCGAGCCGGGCCAGCGGGCGCTGCCCGTGGCGGGGGATGCGGGAGGCCAGGGTGAGTCCGGCCGTGGCGGAGCCGAGCAGCAGGGCGGTGCCGACGAGCCCCGCCTGCGCAGGAGTCAGGGGGAGATGGGCGTCGAGCCGTCCGACGACGGTGGGAAGCAGGTACGGGGCCACGTAGCCGGCCGTGAAGAGGGCCACCAGGGGCCGGGCGGCGGGCGGCGCTGAGGTGCTGTCGGACACGGCTGTTCCCGGTGGTGCGCAGGTGCGGCGAGAGGATCCGCGGAGCCGCGGCGCCTTTGTCTATCAAGTGGTTCGCGATGCGGAGAAGAGCGCCCCGATCGTGATCTGCGACACACTGTGTTTTGGGCGTGCCGGGGGAGGGCAAGATTGGCAGTTTCCCAGCGCATGCCCGCGCGCAGAAACGGCCCTTCGCACCAACGGGGAGTACACCGTGACCAGTCGGGACAGCACCACCAGTCTCACCCCGGCCGTGGACCCGCTCGGTCCGCTGCGGGACCCGCAGGAGCCGTGGTGCGACGTGTTCCTGACCGGCACGGTCTTCCTCGACATCATCTTCACCGGCCTCGACTCGGCCCCGGTCCGCGGTACGGAGTCCTGGGCGCGCGGCATGGGATCCAGCCCGGGGGGCGTGGCCAACATGGCCACCGCGCTGGCCCGGCTCGGCCTGCGCACCTCGCTGGCCGCGGCGTTCGGTGACGACCACTACGGCGAGTACTGCTGGGACGCGCTCGAGCAGGGCGAGGGCATCGACCTGTCGATGTCGCGGACCATCCCCGGCTGGCACAGCCCGGTCACGGTCTCGATGGCGTACGAGGGCGAGCGCACGATGGTCTCGCACGGCCACGAGGCCCCGCCGCCTGCGGCCCCCGCGCCCTTCCCGCAGTGCCCGCCGCGCACCCGTGCGGCCGTGGCCTCGCTGGCCCCGGGGCGGACGGACCCGTGGATCGCGGAGGCGGCGCGGCGCGGGTCGCGGATCTTCGCGGACGTGGGGTGGGACGAGAGCGGGCGCTGGGACCTGGGGGACCTCGGGGATCTGGAGCACTGCGAGGCCTTCCTGCCGAACGCGGGGGAGGCCATGCGGTACACGCGCACCGAATGCCCGAGGGCGGCGGCGCGGGCGCTGGCGAAGAAGGTGCCGCTCGCGGTGGTGACGATGGGCCCGGAAGGCGCGTACGCGGTGGACGGCCGGACCGGCGAGGAGGCGGAGGTCCCCGGGATCACGGTGGACGCGCTGGACCCGACGGGGGCGGGGGACGTCTTCGTGGCGGGTTTCGTCACCGGCACCCTGGCGGGCTGGCCGCTGGGGGACCGGCTGGCCTTCGCGGGCCTGACGGCGGCCCTGTCGGTCCAGGAGTTCGGCGGTTCGCTCTCGGCCCCGGGCTGGCCGGAGGTGGCCCACTGGTGGCGCGCGGCCCCCGCGGTGCTGAGACCGCGCTACGGCTTCCTGGACGAGCTGGTCCCGCCGGGCACGGAGCCGGCCTCCCGCCGCAGGGCCGTCCCGACCATCGGCTTCCGCCACCCGGCATAGGGGGAAGTCCCGGGGTGTCCGGGAGGGGCTCCGGGGGTGCCGGAAAACCCCTCGGGGATGGCGCGGCGGAGTCGTACCCTTGGTACTCCGGAGGTCGTCGATCGGCGCGGCCCCTCAGCGGGAGGTATGTGCAGGCCACAGTGCCGGCCCATGACTCAGACACCCACAGCCCAGACACCGGCGCCGGGGCAGGCGCGAGCCCACTTCACCGTTCCGGCCAGGCACCCGATGGTCGCGGTGCTCGGCTCTGGTGACGCCCTGTTGCGCGTGATCGAGAAGGCCTTCCCGAAGGCCGACATCCATGTTCGGGGCAATCAGGTCAGCGCGGTCGGCGATGCGACGGAAGTCGCCCTGATCCAGCGCCTGTTCGACGAGATGATGCTGGTGCTCCGCACCGGGCAGCCGATGACGGAGGACGCAGTGGAACGCTCGATCGCCATGCTCAAGGCGAGCGGCAACGGCAACGGGCCGGACGAGACGCCCGCAGAGGTGCTCACCCAGAACATCCTCTCCAGCCGCGGCCGCACCATCCGGCCCAAGACCCTCAACCAGAAGCGGTACGTCGACGCGATCGACAAGAACACGATCGTGTTCGGCATCGGCCCCGCCGGCACCGGCAAGACGTACCTCGCCATGGCCAAGGCGGTCCAGGCCCTGCAGTCCAAGCAGGTCAGCCGGATCATCCTGACCCGCCCCGCCGTCGAGGCCGGAGAGCGGCTCGGCTTCCTGCCCGGCACGCTCTTCGACAAGATCGACCCGTACCTGCGCCCGCTGTACGACGCGCTGCACGACATGATCGACCCGGACTCGATCCCGCGGCTCATGGCCGCCGGGACCATCGAGGTGGCCCCGCTGGCGTACATGCGCGGCCGGACGCTCAACGAGGCCTTCGTCGTCCTCGACGAGGCGCAGAACACGAGCCCGGAACAGATGAAGATGTTCCTGACCCGGCTCGGCTTCGATTCGAAGATCGTCATCACCGGTGACATCACGCAGGTCGACCTTCCCGGTGGCACCAAGTCGGGTCTGCGCCAGGTCCAGAAGATCCTCGAAGGGGTCCCCGACATCCACTTCTCGCGGCTCACGTCCGAGGATGTCGTCCGGCACAAGCTGGTCGGCCGTATCGTCGATGCGTACGAGAAGTACGACGACAGCCAGGACGCCCAGCAGTCCCGGAACGGCTACCAGCGGAAGTAGAACCCAGCGCACCATGTCGATCGACGTCAACAACGAGTCCGGAACCGAGGTCGACGAGCGGGCGATCCTCGACATCGCCCGCTACGCACTCACCCGGATGCGGATCCACCCGCTGTCCGAGCTCTCCGTCATCGTCATCGACGAGGACGCCATGGAGCAGCTCCACATCCAGTGGATGGACCTGCCCGGACCCACCGACGTCATGTCCTTCCCGATGGACGAGCTCCGTCCGCCGGCGAAGGACGACGAGGAGCCCCCGCAGGGGCTCCTCGGCGACATCGTGCTCTGCCCCGAGGTGGCCAAGAAGCAGGGCGAGGACGCCCCGACGCAGCACTCCATGGACGAGGAGCTCCAGCTCCTGACCGTCCACGGGGTGCTGCACCTGCTCGGGTACGACCACGAGGAGCCGGACGAGAAGGCCGAGATGTTCGGCCTCCAGGCGGCCATCGTCGACGGCTGGCGCGGTGAGCGCGGCATGACCGGTCCGTCCCCGGCCCCGACCGTCTCGTGACCGCCCCGCAGCTGATCACCGGCGCGGTGCTGCTGGTGGTGGTGGCCTGGTTCGCGGCGTGCGCCGAGTCCGGGATCGCCCGGATCTCGAGCTTCCGCGCCGAGCAGGCCGTTCGGGAGGGCCGGCGCGGCAGCGCGAAGCTCGCGCAGGTCGCCGCCGACCCCACCCGCTACCTCAACGTGGCGCTGCTCGTGCGGGTCACCTGCGAGATGGCGGCCGGCGTGCTCGTCACGTACGTCTGCCTCGACGAGTTCGGCGACAACTGGAAGGCGCTGCTCACCGCGATCGCGGTGATGGTGCTCGTGTCCTTCGTGGCCGTCGGCGTCTCCCCGCGCACCATCGGCCGCCAGCACCCCCTCAACACGGCGACGGCGGCCTCGTACGTCCTGGTCCCGCTCGCCCGCGTCATGGGGCCCATCCCGCAGCTGCTGATCCTCATCGGCAACGCGCTCACGCCCGGAAAGGGCTTCCGCAAGGGGCCGTTCGCCTCCGAGGCGGAACTGCGCGCGATGGTCGACCTGGCGGAGAAGGAGTCGCTGATCGAGGACGAGGAGCGCCGGATGGTGCACCAGGTCTTCGAGCTCGGCGACACCCTCGTGCGCGAGGTGATGGTGCCGCGCACCGACCTGGTCTGCATCGAGCGGTACAAGACGGTCCGTCAGGCGACGACGCTGGCGCTGCGTTCGGGTTTCTCGCGCATCCCGGTGACCGGCGAGAACGAGGACGACATCGTCGGCATCGTGTATCTGAAGGACCTGGTCCGCAAGACGCACATCAGCCGGGAGGCGGAGGCCGACCTGGTCACGACGGCGATGCGGCCGGCGGTGTTCGTACCGGACACCAAGAACGCGGGCGATCTGCTGCGGGAGATGCAGCAGGTGCGCAACCACGTGGCCGTGGTCATCGACGAGTACGGCGGCACGGCGGGCATCGTCACCATCGAGGACATCCTCGAAGAGATCGTCGGCGAGATCACCGACGAGTACGACCGCGAGCTCGCGCCCGTCGAGGACCTGGGCGAGGACCGCTACCGGGTGACGGCGCGGCTCGACATCACCGACCTCGGCGAGCTGTTCAAGGTCGAGGACTACGACGACGAGGACGTGGAGACGGTCGGCGGACTGCTGGCGAAGGCGCTCGGCCGGGTGCCGATCGCGGGCGCCTCGGCGGTGGTGGAGCTGCCGGACGGGCGGCCGCTGCGGCTCACGGCCGAGTCCCCGGCGGGCCGGCGGAACAAGATCGTGACGGTCCTGGTGGAGCCGGTGGGCCCGGCGGCGGGCGAGGGCGAGGAGGGCGAATGACGCCGGCGGAGCTGCGTGCGTTCTGCCTGGGTTTCAACGCGGCGGTGGAAGAGTTCCCCTTCACGCCCGAGACCTCGGTGTTCAAGGTGCTGGGGAAGATGTTCGCGCTGACCGCGCTGGACGGCGACCCGCTGAAGGTCAACCTCAAGTGCGAACCGGAGCTGGCGGTGCGGCTGCGGGAGGAGCATGAGGCGATCGCGCCGGGCTGGCACATGAACAAGCGGCACTGGAACACAGTGACGGTCGGCGGGCTGCCCGACGCGCTGGTGCGGGAGCTGATCGAGGACTCGTACGACCTGGTGGTCGCGGGCCTGCCGAGGGCGGAGCGGCTGCGGCTCGACCGCCCGTGAGAGCGCAGCGCGGACGGGACGAGGGTCCCGGGGCTCAGTGACCTCTGGTTCCCAGGATTTCCCCAGGGGGCGCTTGGGTTTGGTCCCGCGTGGCACGAGATTGCGGGGGAAAGCGGGGGCGGAGGGGAGAGCGTCTCGGCAGGGCCGTTGTGCGGCCCTGCCGAGACGCTCCATATGCTTTCGCCCATGACCGACACCACCGGGATCAACCCCGAGGACAGCAAGATCATCACGCTGGCGCGCAGCGCCCGGGCCCGCAACGGGGTGCCCGAGGGCGCTGCGGTGCGGGACGAGACGGGCCGTACGTACGTCGCCGGGACGGTGGAGCTCGACTCCCTGAAGCTGAGCGCGCTGCAGACGGCGGTCGCGATGGCGGTGGCGAGCGGGGCCGAGTCCCTGGAGGCCGCGGCCGTGGTCAGCTCGGCGCAGGCGGTGGCCGACGCCGACCGCGCGGCGGTCCGCGACCCCGCCCCGCCCCGCCCCGCCCCGCCCCGCCCCGCCCCGCCCCGCCCCGCCCGGGCCGGCCCCGGCTTCCGGTCTGCCGGGCGGGGCCCGCGCGGGCCCTGTCTACCCCGCGGCGGCGGGTGTGGCAGGGCGGCGGCGGATCACCATCGCCATCAGCGCGGCCATCGCGCAGAGCGCGCCCGAGGCGTACCAGACCAGGTCGTACGAGCCGAAGGCGTCGCGGGCCAGGCCGCCCAGGAAGGCCACCACCGCCGCGCCCACCTGGTGCGAGGCCAGGACCCAGCCGAAGACGATCGCGCTGTCCTCGCCGTAGTGCTCGCGGCAGAGCGCGATGGTCGGGGGGACGGTCGCGACCCAGTCCAGCCCGTAGAAGACGATGAAGAAGAGCATCGGCGGGTGCACGGACGGCGCCAGCAGCATCGGCAGGAACATCAGCGAGACACCGCGCAGCGCGTAGTACACCGCCAGCAGGCGGCGCGCCTCGAAGCGGTCGGTGAACCAGCCGGAGGCAATGGTGCCGACCACGTCGAACACGCCGATCACCGCGAGCAGTCCGGCGGCCGCCGTCACCGGCATGCCGTGGTCGTGCGCCGCCGGCACGAAGTGTGTCTTGACCAGCCCGTTGGTCGAGGCCCCGCAGATCGCGAAGGTGCCGGCCAGCAGCCAGAAGGGGCCGGTCCGGGCCGCCTTGAACAGCACCGTCACCGCGCGGCGCGCCGCTCCCGGGGCCGGTGCGGGCTTCTCGGCGTAGGTGCCCCCGTACGGCGCGAGCCCCACGTCGGCCGGGTGGTCGCGCAGCAGCAGCCAGACGAACGGGACGACCACCAGCGCCGCCAGCGCCACCGTCACGGCCGCCGGACGCCAGCCGTGGTGCACCACCAGCCAGGACAGCAGCGGCAGGAAGATCAGCTGACCGGAGGCCCCGGCCGCGGTCAGGATGCCGGTGACGAGCCCGCGCCGGGCGGTGAACCAGCGGTTGGTCACCGTAGCGGCGAAGGCCAGGGCCATGGAGCCGCTGCCCAGGCCCACCAGCACGCCCCAGAACAGCACCAGCTGCCAGGACGCCGTCATCCACAGGGTGGCCACCGTGCCGCCGGATATGACCAGCAGGGCCAGGGCCACCACCTTGCGGATGCCGAAGCGGTCCATCAGCGCGGCGGCGAAGGGTGCGGTGAGCCCGTACAGCGCGAGGTTCACCGAGACGGCGAAGCCGATCGTGCCGCGCGACCAGCCGAACTCCTCGTGCAGCGGCTCGATGAGCAGTCCGGGCAGGGAGGCGAAGGCGGCGGCGCCGATGATCGTCACGAAGGCGACGGCCGCGACGAACCAGGCGCGGTGGATGCGCCCGGGGGCGGTCGGCGCCGGGGCGGTGGAGGCGGGGGCGGGGGCGGGGTTGGGGGCTGTCTGCGTCACGCAGAAAGCTTCCGGCCCGGAGGGCCCCGTAGGACAGTGGCCTGACCGACACCCTTCGATACGATTGGGCCATGGCTCCTCACCGCGTCGTCGTCCTCGCGCTCACCGGGCTGCTGCCCTTCGAGCTCGGCATCCCGCACCGGATCTTCGGCCGCGCCAAGGATCCCGCCGGAGAGCCGCTGTACGAGATCCTCACCTGCGCCCTCGCCCCCGGGCCGGTGCGCACCGACGCCGATTTCGCGGTCCAGGTCGAGCACGGCCCGGAGCTGCTGGCCACGGCCGACACCGTGGTGGTGCCCGCCTCGTACGAGCTGGGCCCCGTGTACGAGGACGGCCGGCTGAGCGACGAGCTCGCCGCGGCGCTCGCGCACATCCGGGCCGGGACGCGGCTCGTCTCCATCTGCACGGGCGGATACGTGCTGGCCGCCGCCGGCTTCCTGGACGGCCGCCCGGCCACCACGCACTGGGCCCACGCCGAGCACTTCCAGCGGCTCTTCCCGGCCGTACGCGTCGACGCCGGCGTGCTCTACACCGACGACGGGGACGTGCTGACCTCGGCCGGGGTCGCCGCAGGCATCGACCTGTGCCTTCACATCCTGCGCCGCGACCACGGCGCGGCCGTCGCCAACGACGTGGCCCGGCGGACCGTCGTGCCGCCGCACCGGGACGGCGGGCAGGCCCAGTTCATCGACCGCCCGGTGCCGCAGCCGCATCTGGCCAGTACGGCGGCGGCCCGCGCATGGGTGCTGGACCGGCTGCACGAGCCGGTGCGGCTGGTCGACCTGGCCCGGCAGGAGGCCATGTCGGTCCGGACGTTCACGCGCCGGTTCCGGGAGGAGTCCGGCGTCAGCCCCGGCGAGTGGATCGTCGGCCAGCGGGTGGAGCGGGCCCGGCGGCTGCTGGAGCGGACGGACCTGCCGATGGAACGGGTGGCGCGGGAGGCGGGGTTCGGGACGGCGCAGTCGCTGCGCAAGCACGTGCAGGCGGCGCTGGGGGTGAGCCCGACGGCGTACCGGCGCACGTTCCGCGCGGCCGGTGGGCATGGGGAGCGCGCCGGGGAGTCTGCCGTCTCCTGATGGGCCATCAGTTGATGCCGGGTCCGTGCATTGACTTCTCCCGCCGCCCGCTCGTGAATGGCCCCCTGTCGGCGCGAGGGAACCCAGGGGGCGGGCCGTGCGAACACGGGCGGGCAGCAGGGGATGGTCGGCGGCCGTCGGCATGGCCGTGCTCGCGGCGACGACCGGGGGCGCGCTGAGCCCGCCCGCCGCGGCGCAAGGGGAGACGCCGTCCGGGCAGGTGGAGTTCCCGACGCACTGCCTGCCGCCGCAGGAGGCCGGACTCCCGCCCGCCGACGGGCCGACCACCGCCCGGATCACCGTCGACGACCCGGCGCCGAAGGTCGGCGACACGGTCACCGTGACGTACCAGGTGACCCGGACCCCCGCCGTGAACCCGCTCGGGGCCGAACTGCCGGCCGATGTGCTGACCCCGACCGGAAGGATCCTGCTGGGGGGTGCGCAGGGCGGTGAGGTCACCGTCGTGGGGCCGAAGCGGAACGATCCCGTCCAGGCGGGTGCGGGGCTGCCCGCCGTCACCATGACCGGCACGTTCACCGTGACCGCGCAGGGCGGGATCACCCTGGCCCCGGGCGGCTACACGCTGCACACCAGCCACCTGCTGGACCTGGACACCGCCTGCGCCGTCACCGGGGCGCCGGTGTCGGAACGGCTCACCGCGAGCCCTCCCCCGGCTACCGCTGGGGGGACCCCCACCCGGGCCAACCTGCGGTCGGTCACGCTGGGCGCGGCGTACGGGAACCCGGGCGCCAAGGTCAAGGTCACGGGCGCCGGCTTCGCCCCGGGCGCGGCCGTGACGGTGACCGGCCGGGCGGGCGCCGCCGAGACCGCGGACCGGGCGGCGGCCACGGCGGACGCGCGGGGCGAGGTCCTGGCGGAGCTGGCGGTCACGGACAGGGCGACGACGGCCGTGGTGGCGTACGAGGGGACGGCGTGGTCGGCGCAGGCGGGCTCGGGACCGGCGGCGTACACGGTCATCGCGGCCGCGCCTGTCGGTACGCAGCAGGTGACGGCCGTGGTGGAGCCGGGCGCACTGACGATGAGCCAGGCGGGCGCGTCGATCACGCTGGGAGCGGTCCCGTACGGGGAGGGCGGCGCGGCCCCCGGCCGGATCGGCACGGTCACGGTCAAGGACGCGCGGGGCGGACCGGCGGGGTGGTCGCTGACCGGCAAGGTCACGGACTTCACCGGCCCGGGCGGGGTCCGGATCCCGGGGGCCTCGCTGAGCTGGACCCCCTCCTGCACGGCCCTGGCAGGCGGCCCGAGCCGGTGCGTGGCGGGCAGCGCGGGGGCGGTGGGGCCGGAGGGGGCGGTGCTCGCGTCGGCGCCCGATGCGGAGCTGGCGGGCGGGACGTTCACGATCGACGCGAGGGTCACCCTCACGGTCCCCCCGTACACCCCGCCGGGCGCGTACACGGCAGTCCTGACCCTCACCCTCTCGTGAGACCCGCCCCCCGGTTCCCGCCCCGGTTCCCGCCCCGGTTCCCGTTCTCGCGGGGGCGGTCGTGGGTCCCGGTGCTCGGCGCCGTCCTGTTGCTGCTGCCCGGCGGGACGGCAGTGGCCGCCGACCACGGGCAGTGGGCCGTCACGCCCGCCGCCAACGCAGTGACCCGGCGGCCGTACTTCTACCTCGCCGCCGCCCCCGGCCAGGCCCTCATCGACGCCGTCACCGTCACCAACCGCACCGACCGCCCCCGCACCTTCCGGCTCTACGCCGCCGACGCGTACAACACCGCCCGCGACGGCGGTTTCGCGCTCCGCGGCCCCGACGAGCCGCGCCGCGCCACCGCCGCCTGGGCGCGGCTCGCGCAGGAGCGGGTCACCGTACCGGCCCGCGCAGCGGTGAGCGTCGGCTTCACCCTCACCGTCCCCGACCGGGCGGAACCGGGCGACCACCCCGGCGCCATCGTCGCCCTCGAGGAGAACGCGGACGGCGCCGCCGCCCCCGCCCGGGGCATCGGCGTCCAACAGGCCGTCGCCGCCCGGCTGTACCTGCGGGTGGCCGGCCCCACCGCCCCCGCGCTGGCCGTCGAGGACCTGCGGGCTTCCGGGACCGGGGTCTCGTACACGCTCCGCAACCTCGGCAACGTCACCCTGCGCCCCCGCGCCACCCTCTCCGCCTCCGGGACCCTCGGCCGGCACCTCCTCGGCCGCGAGCTCACCGGGCTGCCCGCCGAACTGCTGCCCGGCCAGGAAGTCCGGCTGAGCACCAGGTGGGAGCACCCGCCCGCCGTCGAATGGGCCGAGGTCACGGTGCGCGCCGAGGCCGGGGGAGCCGTCGCCCGGGCCGCCGCGTCCTACTGCGCCCGGCCCCCGCTGGCGGCCCTGCTCGCGGGCGCCCTGACCCTCGTCGCGGCAGCCTGGTCGGCGGTGGGACCCGCATCGGGGAGAATGGCCCGTATGAGCGATCGTTCCCCCGAGTCCACCAGCCCGCACCGTGCGGGCTTCGCCTGCTTCGTCGGCCGCCCCAACGCGGGGAAGTCGACCCTGACCAACGCACTCGTGGGCACCAAGGTCGCGATCACCTCCAACCGGCCGCAGACCACCCGCCACACCGTCCGCGGCATCGTGCACCGCCCCGACGCGCAGCTCGTACTGGTCGACACGCCCGGTCTCCACAAGCCGCGCACGCTCCTCGGTGAGCGGCTCAACGACGTCGTACGGACCACTTGGGCCGAGGTCGACGTCATCGGCTTCTGCCTGCCGGCCGACCAGAAGCTGGGTCCCGGTGACAAGTTCATCGCGAAGGAGCTCGCGGGGATCAAGAAGACCCCCAAGATCGCCATCGTGACGAAGACCGACCTCGTCGACTCCAAGGCCCTGGCCGAGCAGCTCCTCGCGATCCACCAGCTCGGCGCGGAGCTCGGCATCGAGTGGGCCGAGATCGTCCCCGTCTCGGCGGTCGGCGACACCCAGGTCCAGCTCCTGGCCGACCTGATCGCGCCGCTGCTGCCCGAGAGCCCGCCGCTGTACCCCGAGGGCGACCTCACCGACGAGCCCGAGATGGTGATGGTCGCGGAGCTGATCCGCGAGGCCGCGCTGGAGGGCGTACGGGACGAGCTCCCGCACTCCATCGCCGTGGTCGTCGAGGAGATGATCCCGCGGGAGAACCGCCCGGCGGACCGGCCGCTGCTGGACATCCACGCGAACGTCTACATCGAGCGGCCGAGCCAGAAGGGCATCATCATCGGCCCGAAGGGCTCCCGGCTGAAGGAGGTCGGGATGAAGTCGCGCAAGCACATCGAAGCGCTGCTCGGCACCCCGGTCTTCCTCGACCTGCACGTGAAGGTCGCGAAGGACTGGCAGCGCGACCCCAAGCAGCTGCGCAAGCTCGGCTTCTGATTCCGTCTTCTTCCTTCTTCACGCGCCGAACTCCGTCCGGCGTCCCGGCCCGGCACCCCGGCAGGGGGCCGGGCCGGACGAGCCGCTACGCCGGCCGGCGCATCCGCACCACGTTGTCCGTGCGGGTCCCGGGCGTGCCGTCGGGCTGGTTCTGGATCCGTTCTGTCTCCTCGGCCCGCAGGACCTCCCAGCCCGCCGTGACCGGCTCCAGCTGCGCGACCACCTCCTGCGGCGTCGGGAAGTGGGCCTCCTCCCGGTCCTGCTGCCAGGGCGCCCAGCCCGCGTGCCCGACGACCAGCAGCGTGCCGCCGGGGGCCACGGCCGCGGCGGCGCTGCGCAGGACGCGGTCACGGGGGAAGTCCCCGTAGTTGTGCAGGAAGCAGGCCGACACGAGGTCGAACTCCCCCTCCGGGAAGGACTCGGTCAGATCGTGCCGCTCCCAGGTCGCGCGGTCCGCGACCCCGGCGTCCGCGGCGTGCTCGGCGGCCCGGCCGAGGGCGACCCCGGAGATGTCGGTCCCGGTGACGGTCCATCCGCGGCGGGCCAGCCAGACGGCGTCGGCACCCTCCCCGCAGCCGAGGTCCAGGGCCCGCCCGGGGGCGAGGCCGGACACCTCGTGCACCAGCATGGCGTTGGCCTCGCCGCTCCAGATGCGGTCGCTCTCGCCGTAGCGGCCGTCCCAGAACTCCTCGCCCGCCGACGCCCCGGATGCGGGGGAGTGGTGGGAGTGCGTGTGTGCGTGCGCGTGCTCGGTCATGGCTTCCTCTTCCGGTACGGGTGCCGATGCGACCGATGCTGCGCGCGCCCCGCCCGCCGGGCAAACCTTGTTGCCGGTCCGGCAAACCGGGCGGAGCGTCCGTGACCGCGAAGGGCTGGATTCGGCCACCCGTCCGAAGGCGAAGGCGCCCGGCTCAGGCGCCTTCCTTCAGCAGCCGGGAGATCAGCGTCCGCTGCGCCCCCGACAGGTTCGGCTCCTGACAGGAGACCGTCCTTCCGTCGACGGTGATCTGGTACGAGAACCCGTCCCGTACCCGGTCCGACCCCGGCGCGGCCGGGACGGGCCGCAGCGCCAGCCGGGCCAGGGCCTGCCACTCGTCCTCGTCGGGCCGCCCCGAGGTGTCCACCTCGGCCCGGCGCTCGATGCCCGCGAAGCCGCCCGTCCGCACCACCAGAATCCGCATGCCCGCTTTTCTACCGCGGATGGGCCGGCTACCCCAGCCCGACCGTCGACCATGCCTTCTGCAGCGCCTGGTGCTCCGCGCCGCCGTCCCCGTACCGGGCCACCGCGGCGGCCACCGACAGCCGGGCGAAGTCCTTGAAGTCCGCGTCCGAGGCCAGCTCGCCGCCCGTGAGCGTGTCGTACCAGATCCGCCCGGCGCGCTCCCACGCCTTGCCGCCGAGTTCGGTGGCCACGAGGTAGAACGCGTGGTTCGGGATGCCGGAGTTGATGTGCACCCCGCCGTTGTCCCGCGCGGTGTCCACGTAGTCGTCCATCGTCGCCGGCTGCGGGTCCTTGCCGAGCTCGTCGTCGTCGTACGCCGTGCCCGGCGCCTTCATCGAGCGCAGCGCGACCCCGCTGACGTTCGGACCCAGCAGCCCGGCGCCGATCAGCCAGTCCGCGTCCTCGGCCGTCTGGCCGAGCGAGTACTGCTTGATCAGCGACCCGAAGACGTCGGACATCGACTCGTTCAGCGCACCCGACTGCCCGTGGTACTCCAGGTTCGCCGTGTACTGGGTGACCCCGTGGGCGAGCTCGTGGCCGATGACGTCCACCGCCACGGTGAAGTCGAGGAAGAGGTCCCCGTCCCCGTCGCCGAAGACCATCTGCTGCCCGTCCCAGAAGGCGTTGTTGTAGTCCTCGCCGTAGTGGACGCTCGCATCCAGGGCCAGCCCGGAATCGTCGATCGAGTGGCGGCCGAAACCCTTCAGGAACAGCTCGTACGTGGCGCCGAGCCCCGCGTAGGCGCGGTTGACGGTGGCGTCCTTGGACGCCGCCTCGCCCTCGCCGCGCACCTTCTTCCCGGGCAGCCGGGCGCGGTGCTGGGCGTCGTAGACCGTCCGGCGGGGCTCGTCGGAGACGGGCGCCGCCGACGCGGGGGCGATGCCGCGGACGGTGGTGACCCGGCGCCGGGTGCGCAGGAAGGAGTCCTGCTCGAGGGTGCGCTGGGCGGCGTCGGCGCGCCGGGTGTTCTCGGACCGGGCGATCTTGTCGAGCAGGTGGGGCGGGACCACCGTGCAGAAGACGGGGTGGCGGTGAGCGTGGGAGGCATCCATCCCGGCAATGTGGCAGTGGGTCATGACGCTGTCACTACCTGCAACCATGATTCATTCAGTTGTCTGAAAGCCGTTGCGCCGCGTTGACGGTTCGACCGGACCTGTAGCGGAGGAACGAGACTGACCTCACATTCGGTATAAATCGGACACCCAGGTCTTGCATACTGAAACGAGTCCTCGCGTTACGGGGCGGCTCGGTTAGGCTCGGCCCATCATGCGTTTCGGGCTGCTTCTCCTTAGCTGCCGCGGCGAGGGCCTGTAGTCGTAGGCCGACCCCCTCCCCGCGGAGTTTGGTGTTGCGGTTCTTACGACCGCCGTCGGCCGTCCCAGCGAACTACACGCGGACACGCGAGGAGCCCAACGCCATGAGCCAGCAGCCTTTTGTCGGTCGCCCCACGCCCATCACGAACGCGACGCACACCCAGAAGACCTCCGGGATGCCGATCCACAAGTACGGCCGGTACGAGCAGGTGGACATCCCGGACCGCACCTGGCCGGACGCCCGCGTCACCAAGGCCCCCCGCTGGCTCTCCACCGACCTGCGCGACGGCAACCAGTCGCTGATCGACCCGATGACCCCCGCCCGCAAGCGCGAGATGTTCGACCTGCTGGTGCGCATGGGCTACAAGGAGATCGAGGTCGGCTTCCCGTCCTCCGGCGAGACGGACTTCGCCTTCGTGCGCTCCATCATCGAAGAGGGCGCGATCCCGGACGACGTCACCATCTCCGTCCTGACCCAGGCCCGCGAGGACCTGATCGAGCGGACCGTCGAATCGCTGATCGGCGCCAAGCGCGCCACCGTGCACCTGTACAACGCGACCGCCCCGACCTTCCGCCGGGTCGTCTTCCGCGGCTCCAAGGAACAGATCAAGCAGATCGCCGTCGACGGCACCCGCCTGGTCATGGAGTACGCCGAGAAGCTGCTGGGCCCGGAGACCACCTTCGGCTACCAGTACAGCCCGGAGATCTTCACGGACACCGAGCTGGACTTCGCCCTGGAGGTCTGCGAGGCCGTCTGCGACGTGTGGCAGCCGTCCGAGGGCCGCGAGATCATCCTGAACCTGCCCGCCACCGTGGAGCGTTCGACGCCGTCCACGCACGCGGACCGCTTCGAGTGGATGGCCCGCAACCTGACCCGCCGCGAGCACATCTGCATCTCCGTGCACCCGCACAACGACCGCGGCACCGCCGTCGCCGCCGCCGAGCTGGCCCTGATGGCCGGCGCCGACCGCATCGAGGGCTGCCTGTTCGGGCAGGGCGAGCGCACCGGCAACGTCGACCTGATCACGCTGGGCATGAACCTGTTCTCCCAGGGCATCGACCCGCAGATCGACTTCTCGCAGATCGACGAGATCCGTCGCACCAGCGAGTACTGCAACCAGATGGAGGTCCACCCGCGCCACCCCTACGCGGGCGACCTGGTCTACACCGCCTTCTCCGGCTCCCACCAGGACGCCATCAAGAAGGGCTTCGACGCCATGGAGGCCGACGCGGCCGCCCAGGGCAAGACCGTCGACGACATCGAGTGGGCGGTCCCGTACCTGCCGATCGACCCGAAGGACGTCGGCCGCTCCTACGAGGCGGTCATCCGCGTCAACTCGCAGTCCGGCAAGGGCGGCATCGCGTACGTCCTGAAGAACGACCACAAGCTGGACCTGCCGCGCCGCATGCAGATCGAGTTCTCGCGGATCATCCAGGCCAAGACCGACGCCGAGGGCGGCGAGGTCACGCCCAAGGCGATCTGGGACGTCTTCTGCGACGAGTACCTGCCCAACCCCGAGAACCCGTGGGGCCGCATCCAGCTGCGCTCGGGCTCGACGGCCACCGACAAGGACGGTACGGACACGCTGACCGTCGAGGCGGTCGTGGACGGCGTGGAGGCGGTCCTGAACGGCACCGGCAACGGTCCGATCTCGGCCTTCTTCGACGCGCTGGCCGGCATCGGCGTCGACGCCCGCCTGCTGGACTACACCGAGCACACGATGAGCGAGGGCGCCTCCGCCGTCGCCGCCTCGTACATCGAGTGCGCGATCGACGGCCGCGTCCTGTGGGGCATCGGCATCGACGCCAACACCACCCGCGCCTCCCTGAAGGCGGTCATCTCCGCCGTCAACCGCGCGGGCCGCTGACCGCTCGTACGAGAACCCCGTCCTTCCCTGCGAGGGGCGGGGTTCCGCCGTTCCCGGACTCAGCGGGCCAGGTAGCCGCCGTCCGCCGGCAGGATCGCGCCCGTCACGAACGAGGCCGTGTCGGAGGCCAGGAAGGCGATGACCCGGGCCACCTCCTCCGGCTCGCCGAGCCGGCCCATGGGATGGGCCGCGGAGACCTCCGCCAGGTACTCCGGGCCGCCCGGCTCGTCCTTCAGGGCCGGCACCCGCTCCGTACGGATGGTGCCGGGGGCCACCGCATTGACCCGGATCCCGTGCGCCGCCCACTCCACCGCCAGGCGCTCGGTCAGCCCCGACGCCACGCACTTCGCCGGCCCGTACTCCCCCACAGCCTTCGGCGTGGGAGGTGCCCCACCCTGCCGGGCCTGTCCCGCCACCCCCGACACCGAGGACACGCAGACCAGCACCCCGCCCGGGTCCGGCTGCGCCAGCATCGCCTCGATGGCGTACTTGCAGGTCAGGAACATCCCCCGGCCCTCGATCGCCATGACCCGGTCCCGGTCGTCCGGGCCGGTCTCCCGTACATCCGAAAGAGGGAGCACTCCGGCGTTCGCCACGGCGACGTCGAGCCGTCCGTACGCCCCGAGCGGGGCCCCGACCATCGCGCGGTTGGCCTCCGGATCGGCGACGTCACCGGCCACGACCGTGATGTCATACCCCTCTTCGGCGAGTTCCGTACGCAGTTCCTCGACGCCGGAGCCATTGATGTCAGCCGCGGTCACGAGGGCCCGGAGCGGGCCAGCAGCCGGGCGGTGGCCGGCCGATCCCGCTCGCCGCGCCCGTGACCAGACAGGATGTGTTGTTCGCGCGGGCGAGCGCAGGGAAAACGCGACGTCCGCGGGCGCGGCGGCAGGGATGCAGACCGGCCAAGTGCGGTCGGCAGCGCATGTTGTCTTGTCACACGACTGACGCATCCTCACCGATGTGGCTAACATCACGCCAACCCGGCGAAGCTGCCGGGGTTCCCGCCCGTGCCCGCAGGGCCACGGGGGAGTGACGGAGGTGCGACGTGCTGCCAGTTCGGGGTGGGGACGGCCGGAAGCTGACGGTCTGGGGCATCCGTACCACCTGGAGCACCGTGGGCGACGGGGAGTTCTTCTGCCCCGACTGCGGTGGTGACCGCAACTACCGCAGGCGGACCGGGCGCCGCCGGTTCACCGTCCTCGGCGTCCCGCTGCTGCCGCGCGGAGCGGCCGGGCCCGTCATCGAGTGCCAGGGCTGCCGGGAGCGCTTCGAGACCGAGGTCCTCGACCACCTGACCACCACTCGCTTCTCGGCGCTGCTGCGCGACGCCGTGCACACCGTGACACTGGCCGTCCTCGCGGCGGGCGGAACCGCCTCGCGCGGCGCGCTGGAGGCCGCCGTGTCGGCCGTACGGACGGCGGGCTTCCAGGACTGCACGGAGGAGCAGCTCGAGTCCCTGGTGGAGGCGCTCGCCACCGACGAGGGCCGGCTCGGGCTGTACGACGGCCCCGAATGCTGTGGGGCCGCGCTGGCGATAGAGCTCCACGAGGCGCTGGAACCGCTGGCTCCGCACCTGGCCGCGCCCGGGCGGGAATCGATCCTGCTGCAGGGCGCCCGGATCGCCCTCGCGGACGGTCCGTACACCCCGGCCGAGCGCGAGGTGCTCGCCACGGTGGGCGCCGCGCTGCGGATGGGTTCCGACGAGGTGACCCGGCTGCTGTCGGCGGTCCGGGCGCCGTGACCCTGACCGAAACGGCCTCGGTACGGCATCGGTAAGGGCTCGGTACGCCTTCGCCGAGGTAACGATCCGGCCTCCCGTGACCGAATCCGCCCCCCTTCGCACTCTGTGTGGAGGGGGGATTCGTGCGTTCCGGCCTCGGCCGTCCACCCACTGGACACCCGGCCGGGGCCTTGACCTGCAGATATGGGCTCTGCTGCCGCGGGTCGTTACGCCCTTGCGGAGACATCCGCCACTGGAGATACCTACAGATCTGGCAGCCCCAGACGTCAACACTTTGTAGAAGTCCACGATATCTGTGAGCACCCCCACAGGCGTTCAATTCCGGTCACACGACGAGACGCCGCCAGTAACACAGCGGGGCTTCGATTCACGTGAACGCACTGACAACCCTGGCGAACCAACGGGATAGCGACCCACTTCGCCCAGGGACAACCAGATTCCTCTCGATCACCTACCTCTTGAAGGGCAAGGCAGAGATGGCACGTGTCGCCGCCCGGCTTTCCGGCAACGGAGAGCACAGCACGCACCCGGTCGACGAGGTGCTCCCCCTCCCCAAGCTCGCGCTGTACGGCTTCCAGCACGTACTCGCGTTCTACGCCGGTGCGGTGATCGTCCCGATCATCGTGGGCGGTGCCCTCGGCCTGACCACCGAGCAGCTGGTCTACCTGATCAACGCAGACCTGTTCACCTGCGGTATCGCCTCGATCCTCCAGGCGTGGGGCGTCGGCCGGATCGGTGCGCGACTGCCCCTGATCCAGGGCGTCACCTTCACCGCGGTGTCCCCGATGATCGCCATCGGGCTCGGAGCCGGCGGCGGGACGGCCGGCCTGCTCGTCATCTACGGCGCGGTCATCACGGCCGGCATCGCCACCTTCGCCTTCGCCTGGCTGCCGCCCAAGGCCTTCCGTACGATCATGAGGCTCTTCCCGCCGGTCGTCACCGGCACGGTGATCACCGTCCTCGGCATCGTGCTGATCCCCGTGGGCCTCAACGACGCCGCGGGCGGCCTCGGCAGCCCCGACTTCGGCGACCCCAAGCACTTCGCGTACGCCGGCGGCACGATGCTCTTCATCCTCGTCCTGATGAAGCTCGGCAAGCCCTTCCTCTCCAGCATCTCCATCCTGCTCGGCCTGGTCGGCGGCACCGCCGTGGCCTTCCTGCTGGGCGATGCCAAGTTCGGCGACGTGGGCCACTCGGACTGGATCGGCATCACCACCCCGTTCCACTACGGAGCACCGAAGTTCGCCTGGTTCCCGATCCTGCTGATGCTCATCGTCATGCTGATCACCATGGTCGAGACCACCGGTGACACGTACGCCGTCGGCGACATCGTCGGCAAGGAGATCGACAGCGAGACCGTGGCCCGCGCGCTGCGCGCCGACGGCGCCGCGACCGCCCTCGGCGGCGTCCTCAACTCCTTCCCGTACGTGGCGTTCGCCGAGAACGTCGGCCTGGTCCGCATGACCAAGGTCAAGAGCCGGTTCGTCGTGGTCGCCGCGGGCGTCTTCATGATCGTGCTCGGGCTGATCCCGAAGGCCGCCGCGATCGTCGCCGCGGTCCCGCACGGAGTGCTCGGCGGCGCGGCGACCGTGATGTTCGCGATGGTGGCCCTGGCGGGCATCCAGACCCTGGCCAAGGTCGACCTCAAGGAGGAGAAGAACGCGCTGGTCGTGGGCGTATCCCTGGCCTTCGCGCTGCTCCCGGCCACCGTTCCGGTGCTGTTCAAGGACCACATGGACGCGGACCTCTCCTCGCTCCTCAACAGCGGTGTGACGCTCGGTGCCACGGCCGCGATCGCGCTCAACCTGATCTTCAACGGGCTGGGCAAGGACGATGCGCACAGCGCCGTGGCGGCGGTGCCCGCCCAGGCGGTGGGTCCGGCCGACAGCGCGGCGGGCGCAGCGGACGAGGCGTCCGAGGCCCCCGCGGCCCCCGAGGCGAAGGCGGCGGACGAGGCCGAGACGGTGGCCGAGGCCACGGTCGGCGCCGCCGTGACCGCCGTCGCCGCCGGTGCACCGAAGCCGGACGCGGACGAGCAGGCCCCGGCCGCCTCCTGACCCTCCCAAGGGGCGACGGCCCTCCGTCCGGACCCGTGTCCGGGCGGAGGGCCGTCGCCGTCCCCGCACAGGCGACAATGGGCGCATGAGTCTGTTCCGCGACGACGGCATCGTGCTGCGCACCCAGAAGCTGGGTGAGGCGGACCGCATCATCACGCTGCTGACCCGCGGCCACGGACGGGTGCGGGCCGTCGCCCGCGGAGTACGGCGGACGAAGTCCAAGTTCGGCGCCGGGCTGGAACCTTTCTCCCACGCCGACGTGCAGTTCTTCGCCCGGGGCAGCGAGCTGATCGGCCGCAGCCTCCCGCTGTGCACCCAGACCGAGATCATCGCCCCGTACGGCAACGGCATCGTCACCGACTACGCCCGCTACACCGCCGGCACCGCGATGCTGGAGACCGCCGAGCGGTTCACCGAGAACGAGGGCGAGCCCGCCGTACAGCAGTACCTGCTGCTGATCGGCGCCCTGCGCACGCTCTCGCGCGGGGAGCACGAGCCGAACCTCATCCTCGACGCGTTCCTGCTGCGCTCGCTCGCCGTCAACGGCTACGCGCCCAGCTTCACGGACTGCGCGAAGTGCGGGATCCACGGCCCCAACCGGCACTTCTCCGTCGCCGCGGGCGGGGTCGTCTGCGGGGACTGCCGAGTGGCCGGCAGCGTCGTACCCTCGTCTGAGGCCATCGCCCTGCTCAGCGCGCTGCTGACGGGCGACTGGGGACATGCGGACGCCTGCGAGGCGCGGTACGTGCGGGAGGGCAGCGGGCTCGTCTCCGCCTATTTGCACTGGCATCTGGAGCGCGGGCTACGCTCCCTGCGATACGTCGAGAAATAGGAGCTGGGCACATGGCACGACGCGGGATTCTGGGACGCTCTCGCCGGGAGTACAAGGTTCCCGAGCCCCACCCGTCCGGTGAGCGCCCGCCGAGGATCCCCGGCGAGCTCGTCCCGAACCACGTCGCCGTGGTCATGGACGGCAACGGCCGCTGGGCCAAGGAGCGCGGCCTGCCGCGCACCGAGGGCCACAAGGTCGGCGAGGGCGTCGTGCTCGACGTGCTCAAGGGCTGCCTGGAGATGGGCGTCAAGAACCTCTCCCTGTACGCCTTCTCGACGGAGAACTGGAAGCGCTCGCCCGACGAGGTCCGCTTCCTGATGAACTTCAACCGCGACGTCATCCGGCGCCGCCGCGACGAGATGAACGAGCTGGGCATCCGCATCCGCTGGGTCGGCCGCATGCCGAAGATGTGGAAGTCGGTCGTCCAGGAGCTCCAGGTCGCCCAGGAGCAGACCGTCGACAACGACGCGATGACCTTGTACTTCTGCGTGAACTACGGCGGCCGCGCGGAGATCGCGGACGCGGCGCAGGCGATCGCGCGGGACGTGGCCGCGGGCAAGCTGGACCCGTCGAAGGTCAACGAGAAGACCTTCGCGAAGTACATGTACTACCCGGACATGCCGGACGTCGACCTGTTCCTGCGGCCGAGCGGCGAGCAGCGCACGTCCAACTACCTGATCTGGCAGAGCGCGTACGCCGAGATGGTCTTCCAGGACGTGCTGTGGCCGGACTTCGACCGCCGCAACCTGTGGGCGGCCTGCCTGGAGTACGCCCAGCGCGACCGCCGCTTCGGCGGCGCCGTCCCGAACCAGGCGGAGCCGGGCCACAAGGCCTGATCCCCCGGCCCTCGGTGCCATGACGAACCCGGCGGTGTGATCACCGCCGGGTTCGTCATGCGTGTCCTGGGCCCGGTCTAGGCGGAGGCGGAGGCCGCGCAGTCGGCGCAGGTGCCGAAGACCTCCACCGTGTGGGCGACGTTCACGAAGCCGTGCTCCGCCGCGATCGACTCCGCCCACTTCTCCACCGCCGGGCCCTCCACCTCGACCGCCTTGCCGCACTTGCGGCAGACCAGGTGATGGTGGTGGTCCCCGGTGGAACAGCGCCGGTAGACGGACTCGCCGTCGCTGGTGCGCAGCACGTCGACCTCGCCGGCGTCGGCGAGCGACTGGAGGGTGCGGTAGACGGTCGTCAGGCCCACGGAGTCACCGCGGTGCTTGAGCATGTCGTGCAGCTCCTGGGCGCTGCGGAACTCGTCCACCTCGTCCAGCGCCGCCGCCACGGCTGCCCGCTGCCGGGTGGATCGTCCTCGTACTGGCGCGGTATTCATCTCGCCAGGCGCAGTCGCCACCGGTTCCTCCTCGTATCGGCCTGTCGCCATTGTGCCAGGCGGCCGAGCCCCTAGACCTTCACGTCGTCCCGCGTGCACACCTCTTCGGCGGCGCGGGCCGCCCTCGCCCGGCGCCGGGCCAGGGGGGTGGAGAGGGCCGTCAGCACCATGAAGACGCCGATCGCGAGCAGCACGATCGTGGCGCCCGACGGGACGTCGATGTAGTACGTGGCCGCCGTGCCGGTCACGGCGATGGTGAGGCTGAGGGCGATGGCCAGGCCCAGTGTGGCGGCGAAACCGCGGGTGATCCGCTGGGCGGCCGCGACCGGGATCACCATCATGGCGCTGACCAGCAGCAGGCCCACGATGCGCATGGCGACGGTGACGGTGACCGCGGCGGTGACCGCGATCAGCAGGTTCAGGGCGCGTACGGGCAGGCCGGTGACCCGGGCGAACTCCTCGTCCTGGCAGACGGCGAAGAGCTGCCTGCGCAGGCCGATGGTCACGGCGAGGACGAAGGCGGCGAGGAACGCCATCGCGACGACGTCCTCGGAGGCGACGGCGGTGATCGAGCCGAACATGGCACTGAGGAGCCTGGCCGTGGAGCCGCCCCCCGCGCTGATGATCATCACGCCGCCGGCCAGGCCGCCGTAGAAGAGCATGGCGAGGGCGACGTCCCCGCTGGTCTTGCCGCGGGAGCGGATCAGCTCCATGCCGACGGCGCCGACGACGGCGACCAGCGTGGCCATCCACACCGGGCTGCTGTTGAGCACGAAACCGAGGGCGACACCGGTCATGGCGACGTGGCCGAGGCCGTCGCCCATGACGGCCTGGCGGCGCTGGACGAGGTACGTGCCGATGGCGGGAGCCGTGATGCCGACCAGTGCGGCGGCGATCAGGGCCCGCTGCATGAAGGCGAGGGTCAGGAGGTCCATCAGCTCAGCAGTCCCGTCCGCAGGGGCTCGGCGTCGTGCGCCGCGTGGGGGTGTACGTGGTCGTGGCCCGGCAGGGCGTGCTGGCCGACGGCCTCCGGGGGCGGGCCGTCGTGGACGACGCAGCCGTCGCGCAGGACGACGGCGCGGTCGATGAGCGGCTCCAGCGGTCCCAGCTCGTGCAGGACGAGGAGGACGGTGGAGCCGGCGGCGACCTGCTCGCGCAGGGCGTGCGCGAGGACCTCCTGATTGGCGAGGTCCACGCCGGCCATCGGCTCGTCCATGATCAGGAGTTCAGGCTCGACGGCGAGTGCCCGGGCTATGAGGACGCGCTGGTGCTGGCCGCCGGAGAGGGCGTTGACCGAGACGTCGGCGTGCGTGTCCATGTCGACCAGGGCCAGGGCCCGCTCCACGGCGGCCCTATCGGCCTTGCGCAGGACGCCGAAGCGGGTACGCGCCAGCCGGCCGGAGGAGACGACCTCGCGGACGGTGGCGGGGACGCCGCTGGCGGCGGTGGTGCGCTGCGGGACGTAGCCGATGCGCGCCCAGTCCCTGAAGCGCTTGAAGTCCGTTCCGAAGAGGGACAGGGCGCCGTCGGTGAGCGGGACCTGTCCGACGACGGCGCGGACGGCCGTGGACTTGCCGGAGCCGTTGGCACCGAGCAGGGCGACGACCTCACCCCGGCGGACGGTGAGGTCGATCCCGCGCAGCACGGGGCGCGAGCCGAGCGAGGCCGTGGCCCCGCGCAGGGATATGACGGGCTGCTCGTCAGCCTGTCGGGGCGTTGACTGCATGGCTCGCGCCTCCGTTGCTGCTACTGCCATCACTTGCTACCGAGTGCCTTCTGGAGGTTCTTCAGGTTGGACCGCATGACCTCGAAGTAGTCAGCGCCCTGGGACTTGTCGGTGATTCCCTCGAGCGGGTCGAGGACGTCGGTCTTGAGTCCGGTGTCCGCCGCGAGGGTCTTGGCCGTCTTGTCACTGGCCAGGGTCTCGAAGAACACCGTGGTGGCATTCTCCTTCTTCGCGATCTCCTGGATCTCCTTGATCCGGGCCGGGCTCGGCTCGGACTCGGGGTCGAGGCCGGCGATGCCCTCCTGGTCCAGGCCGTAGCGCTCGGCGAGGTACCCGAAGGCGGAGTGGGTGGTGATGAAGGTCTTGGTGGCCGTGTTCTGCAGGCCGTCCTTGAACTCGCTGTCCAGCCCGGTCAGCTTGCCGACCAGCGCGTCGGTGCTCTTCTTGTAGTCGGCGGCGTGGTCGGGATCGGCCTTCTCCAGGGCCGCGCCGACGCCCTTGGCGACCTCCGCGTACTTGGCGGGGTCGAGCCAGATGTGCGGGTCCGCGCCGGCCTCGCCCTCGTGGGCGTGGTCGTGTCCCTCCGCGTCTCCCGTCGTGGCCTCGCCCTCGTGGCCGGAGTCGCCGTGGACCTCCAGCTTGGTGAGGGCGCCGGCGTCGACGATGTTCTTCCCGCCGGACTGGGCGATGGCCTTGTCGACGGCGGGCTGGAGGTCCTTGAGGTAGAGGATCACGTCGGCCTTGCCCAGCTGGGCGGTCTGCTTCGGCGTGATCTCCAGGTCGTGCGGCTCGACACCGGGCTTGGTCAGGGCGTCGACCTTCACGTGGTCCTTGCCGATCTGCTCGGCGAGGAACTGCATCGGGTAGAACGAGGCCGTCACGGCGAGCTTGCCGTCCTTCCCACCCTCGGCGGCGGACCCGGAGCAGGCGGTCAGGGCCGTGGCGCCGAGGGCGACGGCTCCGGCGAGGGCGGTGGCGGGTATGAGGCGTCGTCGTACGTTCATGACATCCATTTTCATCAAAAATGGAAACGGTTGTCAAAAACCCTGGTGGGGGCCACGGGGGAGGGGCCGTGGAGGGGGTCCCGATTTGAAAGGGGGGGTGCGGGCGCCGGTAACCTTGAGTCTTCGCCGTTCGTCCTCGTAATGAAGAGAGCACCGTGGCCGCCGACAAGATCGAAACCATCGTCAGCCTGAGCAAGCGCCGTGGCTTCGTTTTCCCGTGCAGTGAGATCTACGGCGGCTCCAGGGCTGCCTGGGACTACGGCCCGCTCGGTGTCGAGCTCAAGGAGAACATCAAGCGCCAGTGGTGGAAGGCGATGGTCACCGGGCGTGAGGACATCGTCGGTATCGACTCGTCCGTGATCCTGGCCCCCGAGGTCTGGGTGGCCTCCGGCCACGTCGCGACCTTCTCGGACCCGCTGACCGAGTGCACCTCCTGCCACAAGCGCCACCGCGCGGACCACCTGGAAGAGGCGTACGAGGCCAAGCACGGCCGTCTGCCCGCCAACGGTCTCGCCGACATCAACTGCCCCAACTGCGGTGTGAAGGGCCAGTTCACCGAGCCGAAGCAGTTCTCCGGCATGCTGGAGACCCACCTCGGCCCGACCCAGGACACCGGCTCGAAGGCGTACCTGCGCCCCGAGACCGCCCAGGGCATCTTCACCAACTTCGCCCAGGTGCAGACCACCTCGCGCAAGAAGCCCCCGTTCGGCATCGCGCAGATGGGCAAGTCCTTCCGCAACGAGATCACGCCCGGCAACTTCATCTTCCGCACGCGCGAGTTCGAGCAGATGGAGATGGAGTTCTTCGTCAAGCCGGGCGAGGACGAGCAGTGGCAGGAGTACTGGATGGCCGAGCGGTGGAACTGGTACCGCGACCTCGGCATCCGCGAGGAGAACATCCGCTGGTTCGACCACCCGAAGGAGAAGCTGTCCCACTACTCGAAGCGCACCGCCGACATCGAGTACCGCTTCAACTTCGGTGGCAACGAGTTCTCCGAGCTCGAAGGCATTGCCAACCGCACCGACTTCGACCTCAAGGCCCACTCCGCCGCCTCGGGTCAGGACCTCACCTACTTCGACCAGGAAGCCGGTGAGCGCTACACCCCGTACGTCATCGAGCCGGCGGCCGGCGTCAACCGCGCCATGCTCGCCTTCATGCTCGACGCGTACAACGAGGACGAGGCCCCCAACGCCAAGGGCGTCATGGAGAAGCGCACCGTGATGCGCCTCGACCCGCGCCTGGCCCCGATCAAGGTCGCCGTCCTGCCGCTGTCCCGCAACGCGCAGCTGTCGCCGAAGGCCAAGGGCCTCGCCGCCGACCTGCGCAAGAACTGGAACATCGAGTTCGATGACGCGGGCGCCATCGGCCGCCGCTACCGCCGCCAGGACGAGATCGGTACGCCGTTCTGCGTCACCGTCGACTTCGACACCCTGGACGACAACGCGGTGACCGTGCGCGAGCGCGACACCATGAAGCAGGAGCGCGTCTCCCTGGACCAGATCCAGAGCTACCTCGGCAGCCGCCTGCTCGGCTGCTAGTTCCCGCCTGAAAGGCCGGTGGCCCGGTGCACGGATCGCGCACCGGGCCACCGGCCTTTTCTCCGTACGCAGCCGTCAGGGCGGTCAGGCTGTGAGGCCCTCGCCCTGCCCGTCCGCGGCGGCCGCCGCGGCGGCCCGCTTCGCACCCTCGGCCTTGGTGCGCTTGACGAAGCTGATCGTCCAGAGGGCCAGGCCGCCGAGCGTCCCGTAGATCATGAACGGGCTGAGGGCCACCATGGTGGAGGTGTCCAGGACGTACGACAGGACGATCCGGACCGCCGCCTCGATGAGGTAGGCAACGCCCCACACCAGGGTCATGCGGCGCTGGGCGTTGCGGAAACCCTCGAACCGCCACAGGTCGTTGTAGTACGCCACGCCCGCCGGGGTGCCGTCCGTGCCGAACTTCCGGCCGAAGTAGAACATCAGCGGCCGCGGCGCGAGCAGCGTGCCGAGGCACAGGAGCCCGAACAGGCCCGTCACGGCGGAGTCCTTGACCAGCAGGGCCTGCGTGGACTGGGCGCCCACGAGGGAGACCA
The DNA here is from genome assembly GCF_000717655.1 of Streptomyces katrae. Taxonomy (GTDB): domain Bacteria; phylum Actinomycetota; class Actinomycetes; order Streptomycetales; family Streptomycetaceae; genus Streptomyces; species Streptomyces katrae_B. The sequence continues at coordinate 17,087 of NZ_JNZY01000014.1, read as the reverse complement.
CGGCGGTGATCACCAGGAACACCAGGGTGACGATGGCGAACTCGTCCAGCTTGCGCCGCCAGGCCACCATGATGGCGCTGTCGAGTACCGGCCAGGCGCCGCTGGCCAGCAGTGCCGAGGCCTCGCTCCAGCCGTGGTCGTCGACGAGGGTGTTGTAAGTGACGATCGGAGCGACCACGTTGAGGACGATGGTAAGAATCAAGCCGATCGCCGCGGCGCCGCCGGAGCGGGCAGGAGGTGCGGGCTCGGCTGCCTGAGTGGGTTGAGCGGACAAGGTTCCCCCTGGAACGTGCCTGATGAAGTGCGGTAGGGGGACCGTATGGAGTTTGACGGGGGACAGACAAGCCAGACGCGCCCAAAATGATCATCAAGCTGTCCGGAGTGACCAGTTCCGGACGTCGCGTGGCGCGCGTTGCCGACGCGGTCAGGCGCGCAGGCCCCGGATCACGAGCGCGGTGACGGCCTGGAACTCCGTGATGATCGTGGGCGAGAGCCAGTCGGCCGCGTACTGCGGATCGTGAAAACGGCCGGTGGCGTCGAACACCGCCCGGGCGGCGGCCGGCACATCGGGTGCACTGAGCGAGCCCGCCTCGACGCCCTCGGAGATGATCCGGCCCAACTGGTCGATCAGCTGGCTCAGATGGTGGTCCACCACGCCGCTGCTCTCGGAGAGCAGCACCGTGTACGTAGCGAACAGCTCCGGGTCGTCACCCGCCTTGTGCCGCTTGGCCTCGAAGAGCGCTTCCAGCCAGGCCTCCAGCTTGGAGGGCGCAGCCGGGCCGGGGGCCGAGGCGATCTCCTCCAGGCGGACGACGCTCTTGGCGAGCCAGCGGTCCGTGACGGCCTCGCGCAGCGCCGCCTTCGACGGGAAATGCCGGTACACACTGCCGTGGCTGACGCCCAGGGCGCGGGCCACGTCCACCACGGTCGCCTTGGTGGGCCCGTAGCGGCGCAGCACCTCCTCGGTGGTCTCGAGGATGCGCTCGGGTGTCAGGGGCTCGGCAGCAGCGGGGGGCATGAGTACGACCGTACCGCCCGCTCAGTGCTCGCTGTCGAGGTGGGCCATCTGCGCTGCCGGGTACCGCTCGCCGGCCGCGGCTCCCGCCGGGACCGCCTCCTCGATGGCCGCCAGGTCCGCAGAGGTCAGCTCCACCTCCATGGCACCCAGCGCCTCGGACAGCCGGTCGCGGCGGCGGGCGCCCACCAGCGGCACGATGTCCTCGCCGCGCGAGAGCACCCAGGTGATGGCGGTCTGGGCGACACTGACCCCCTTGTCCTCCGCGACCTTGCGCAGGGCGTCGACCAGGTCGAGGTTGCGCTGCAGGTTCTCGCCCTGGAAACGGGGGCTCATTCCGCGGAAGTCGCCCGGCGCCAGCTCCCGGTCGCGGCTGAAGTGCCCGCTGATCAGACCGCGGCTCAGCACCCCGTACGCCGTGACGCCGATGCCCAGCTCGCGGGCGGTCGGCAGGATCTCCTCCTCGATGCCGCGGGAGATGAGCGAGTACTCGATCTGGAGGTCCGCGATCGGGGCGACGGCCGCGGCTCTGCGCAGGGTGTCCGCGCCGACCTCGGAGAGGCCGATGTGCCGCACGTGCCCGGCCTCGACGGCCTCGGCGATGGCGCCGACGGTCTCCTCGATCGGGACGGCCGGGTCGACACGGGCGATCCGGTAGACGTCGATGTGGTCCCGGCCGAGGCGCTGGAGCGAGTAGGCCAGGAAGTTCTTGACGGCCTCGGGGCGGCCGTCGTAGCCGGTGAAACCGCCCTCGACGGTGCGCAGGGCACCGAACTTCACGCTGACCAGGGCCTGCTCCCGGGCCGCGGCGGGCACGGCGCGCAGGGCCTCGCCGATGAGCATCTCGTTGTGCCCCATGCCGTAGAAGTCCCCGGTGTCGAGCAGCGCGTTCGTGCCGTCGGGGACGGCGTCCAGGTAGGCGTGGAGGGTCGCGATCGACTCGGTGCGGTCGGCCTCCCCGTACAGGGCGGACATGCCCATGCAGCCCAGCCCCAGCTTGAAGACGGAGGGGCCGGCGGAGCCGAGGGTGCGGGTGTTCTCGTTCTTGGTCATGGGAACAACCATGGCATGACGGGTGACAGATTTCAATATCTGTCACCCGTCAGGGTGGCTATGCCGCCACCCGCAGGGCGAGCGCCGCCGCCGCGACCAGAGCGAGGGTGGCTGCCGGGGCCAGTTCGAAGTCCTTCACGCGCAGGTGGCTGATGACCGCGCCGATGAAGTAGAGGGTCACGCCGACGGCGGCGGCCACGCCCAGCGGAGTCACCCACAGGCCCGCGACCAGGCCTGCCGCGCCGGCCGCCTTCAGGGCGGCCAGCCGGGGCAGCCAGCTGTCCGGAACCTGGACCTTCCGCATGCTCGCGACGATCGCCTCGTTCCGCTGGAGCGAGAACGCGGCGGACGCGGCCAGGACGAGTGCGAGCAGACCGGCGACGGCGGCGTACGCAATGAACATGATGAACTCCAACGATCGATTGTGTTGAATCATTGAATACCATCAACGATCGAGCATTGGCAACCATTCTTCAGTTGTTACGATGTCTGATATGACGGCATCTCAGGAGTCTCCGCACCCCCCGCAGCGGCTGGGCCTGCTGCTGGCCTGGCACGGCTCGATCACCGAGACCCGCATGAAGAAGGCGCTCAGCGCGGCCGGACTCACCCCGCGGCACGCGATGACGCTGATGCGCCTCGAGGACGGACCCGTCGGCCAGCGGGCGCTCGCCGAGGGGCTCGAGGTGGACCCGAGCGTGCTGGTCGGCATCCTCAACGACCTGGAGGGCGAGGGTCTCGCCCTCCGCCGCCGGGACCCGGCCGACCGCCGCCGCCACAACGTGGCCATCACAGAGGCCGGATCGGCCGCCCTCGCCAAGACGAACGCTGCGCTCGACGAGGTCGAACGCTCCCTGTTCGCCGCGCTCTCGCAGCAGGACCAGGACGCGCTGCGCAGCCTGCTGGCCCGGATCGACTCGAACGCCGACGACTTCAACTGCAGCGAGTAGGCCCCCAGGGGGAGTCCGCGCGTCAGCTGCGCGGCGGAGCTCCGGCCGACTGCGACGCCGTGGCGGTCCGCTCCAGCCTCCGGGCGGTCCGTGCCGCCGTCCCCATGGCCCACCGGCCACTGGTCGCGGCGCCCACGACGAGGGCGAGCAGCCCGCAGCCCGTGATGATCCACCAGGCCGGCCGGGTCGCCTCGATAAAATCGGCGCCGCCCGCCGTCCCGGCCGCCAGGACCGCGCCGATCACGGCCACGCCCAGCGTGCCGCCGGTCTGCCTGCTGGTGGAGGCCACCGCGGCCGCGACCCCCGCCTGGGACCGGGGCATCCCGGAGACCGCCGTGTTGGTGATGGGTGCGTTCACCATGCCGAAGCCCAGCCCGAACAGCACGTACGCCGTGAACAGCAGCGGTGTCGAGGTCTCCGCCGAGAAGGCGGCGAACAGCACTCCGCTCGCCGCCATTGCCGTCCCCGCGATCAGCAGTGAGGGCCGCGGCCCCCGATTGCCGACCAGACGGCCCGAGAGCGGGGCGCAGAGGAACGTCAGCAGGGCCATCGGCAGCATGTAGAGCCCGGCGTCGAGCGCGCTGAGCCCCCGTACGTCCTGCAGGTACAGGGTGTTCAGGAACAGGAACCCGGACAGCGCGGCAAAGGCGCTGATCGCTATCACCGTCGCGCCGCTGAACGGAGCGCTCCGGAAGAACCGCGGGTCGATCAGCGGCTCCGCCCGCCGCGGCTCGTGGAAGAGCAGCCCTGCCAGCGAGGCCACGGCCAGGGCCGTGCAGCCGAGGATGACCGGCGAGCTCCAGCCGGCGCTCGGCGCCTCGATGATCCCGTACGTCATGGATCCCAGCAGGGTCATGACCAGCAGCTGGCCCACCGGGTCCGGGCGGCGCGGGTGTCCGGCCCGCGACTCCGGGACGAACCGCAGGGTCAGCGCGAAGGCCAGCAGCCCGACCGGGAGGTTGATCCAGAAGATGGAGCGCCAGCCGACCGATTCCACGAGCAGCCCGCCGATCAGCGGGCCCACGGCCATGGAGATGCCGACCACCGCGCCCCAGACGCCGATGGCGCGGGCCCGCTCGCGCGGATCCGTGAAGGTGTTGGTGATGATCGACATGGCGACCGGGTTGAGCATCGAGCCGCCCACGGCCTGGACCATCCGGAAGGCGATCAGCCACTCCAGGGTCGGCGCCAGCGAGCAGAGCAGGGAACCCGCCGTGAAGAGGACGAGGCCCGCGGCGAAGACCCTGCGGCGCCCGATCCGGTCCGCCGTGGAGCCCGCCAGCATCAGCAGCGAGGCCAGGACCAGCGTGTACGCGTCGATCGTCCACTGCATGCCGGCGACGGAGGCGTCCAGCTCGCGGCGCATCGAGGGCAGGGCCACGTTGAGGACGGTCACGTCGAGGCTGACGATGAGCAGGCTCATGCAGCAGATCGCCAGGATCAGCATCCTCCGGCGGCGGCTCGACTCCGTCATGTTTACGATAGTACGTCTAACTAAAGAAATGCGTGTGGTGGTCCGCCTGGGCGACAATGGGGGGATGACCACGCTCCCTCCGCCGCTCGCGATCGGCCCGCACACCGTGCAGCCCCCCGTGGTGCTCGCCCCCATGGCCGGCATCACCAATGCCCCGTTCCGTACGCTCTGCCGCGAGTTCAGCGGCGGCAAGGGGCTGTTCGTGAGCGAGATGATCACGACCCGCGCCCTGGTCGAGCGCAACGAGAAGACCATGCAGCTGATCCACTTCGACGAGACCGAGAAGCCCCGCTCGATCCAGCTGTACGGAGTCGACCCGGCGACGGTCGGCAAGGCGGTCCGCATGATCGTCGAAGAGGACCGCGCCGACCACATCGACCTGAATTTCGGCTGCCCGGTCCCCAAGGTGACCCGCAAGGGCGGCGGCTCGGCCCTGCCGTACAAGCGGAACCTGTTGCGCGCGATCCTGCGCGAGGCCGTCGCGGGCGCCGGCGACCTGCCGGTCACCATGAAGATGCGCAAGGGCATCAATGACGACCACCTCACCTACCTGGACGCCGGCCGGATCGCCGTCGAGGAAGGCGTCACCGCCATCGCCCTGCACGGGCGCACCACCGCCCAGCATTACGGCGGCACCGCCGACTGGGACGCCATCGCGCGGCTCAAGGAGCACGTGCCGGAGATCCCCGTGCTCGGCAACGGCGACATCTGGTGCGCGGAGGACGCGCTGCGCATGGTCCGCGAGACCGGCTGTGACGGCGTGGTCGTCGGGCGGGGCTGCCTGGGGCGTCCGTGGCTGTTCAACGACCTGGTCGCGGCCTTCGAGGGGCGGCCCGAAGACTTCCACAAGCCGACGCTGCGCGAGGTCGCGGCGACCATGCACCGGCACGCCGAGCTGCTGGGGGAGTGGATCGGCGACGAGGCGCGCGGGGTGATCGACTTCCGTAAGCACGTGGCTTGGTACCTCAAGGGCTTCTCGGTGGGTTCCGAGATGCGGAAGAAGCTGGCCGTCACCTCTTCGCTGGCCGAGCTGGATGCTCATCTGAGCGAGCTCGACCTGGACCAGCCGTGGCCCGACAGCGCGGACGGTCCGCGCGGCCGGACGTCCGGAAACAACCGGGTTGTCCTGCCGGATGGCTGGCTGAAGGATCCCTATGACTGTGCCGGGGTGAGCGAGGACGCCGAACTGGACACGTCCGGAGGCTGAGAAACAGCTGACAAATTATGCCGTCGGCGGCGTGACATACGCCACGCATGGGTGGGGTTGCGCTCACATGAGCGCGAAAATCACGGGTAAGACTTCCAAAGGGTGGCACTGGGTGCCACCCTTTGTCTGTTCAAGACTTGAACGCAAATGTATCGATGATCGCTCATCCGAGCGGAAACAAGCCTCGAGAGGCCCTTGATCCTTCGGGAGGTGAACGCTCTTCGTAGGTTTTGGCTACTGCTCAGTTACTTTCGATCTGCTGGCGCACGAGTGGTTACAGCCGCATGACGACCAAGTGGACGTACCCAGAAGCCTTCGATCTGGGTATGTTCCTGGCCGTCAGGGCAGCCACCGAGTCCTCGAGGAGTCGAGACCCGTGTCGGAAAACAAAGATCAGAAGTTCGTCTACGACTTCACCGAGGGAAACCGCGACCTCAAGGACCTTCTCGGCGGCAAGGGGGCCAACCTCGCCGAGATGACCAACCTGGGTCTGCCGGTCCCTCCCGGCTTCACCATCACCACCGAGGCCTGCAAGGTCTACCTCGCCAGCGGTGAGGCCCCGGCCGCGCTGCGCGACGAGGTCAGCGCCCACCTGGCGGCCCTCGAGGCGAAGATGGGCAAGAAGCTCGGCCAGTCGGACGACCCGCTGCTGGTCTCCGTGCGCTCCGGTGCCAAGTTCTCCATGCCCGGCATGATGGACACGGTCCTCAACATCGGCCTCTCGGACGAGTCCGTCGCCGGCCTCGCCTCCCAGGCCGGCAACGAGCGCTTCGCGTGGGACTCGTACCGCCGCCTGATCCAGATGTTCGGCAAGACCGTCCTCGGCGTCGAGGGCGAGCTCTTCGAGGAAGCCCTCGACGAGGCCAAGGCCGCCAAGAAGGTCACCGTCGACACCGACCTCGACGCCGCCGACCTGAAGAAGCTGGTCACCCGCTTCAAGAAGATCGTCGCCAAGCAGGCCGGCCGCGAGTTCCCGCAGGACGCCCGCGAGCAGCTGGACCTCGCCGTCGAGGCGGTCTTCAACTCGTGGAACACCGACCGCGCCAAGCTCTACCGCCGCCAGGAGCGCATCCCGAGCGACCTGGGCACCGCGGTCAACATCTGCTCCATGGTCTTCGGCAACCTCGGCCCCGACTCCGGCACCGGCGTCGCGTTCACCCGCGACCCCGCCAGCGGCCACGCCGGCGTGTACGGCGACTACCTGCAGAACGCCCAGGGCGAGGACGTCGTCGCGGGTATCCGCAACACCGTCCCGCTGGCGGACCTGGAGTCGATCGACAAGACGTCGTACGACCAGCTCATGACGATCATGACGACGCTGGAGACCCACTACAAGGATCTCTGCGACATCGAGTTCACCATCGAGCGCGGCCAGCTGTGGATGCTCCAGACCCGCGTCGGCAAGCGCACCGCCGGCGCCGCCTTCCGCATCGCCACCCAGCTCGTGGACCAGGGCCTCATCGACGAGGCCGAGGCCCTCCAGCGCGTCAACGGCGCCCAGCTCGCGCAGCTGATGTTCCCCCGCTTCGACGAAGGCGCCAAGACCACGCTGCTGGGCCGCGGCATCGCCGCCTCCCCGGGCGCGGCCGTCGGCAAGGCCGTCTTCGACTCCTACACGGCCGTCAAGTGGTCCCGCTCGGGCGAGAAGGTCATCCTGATCCGCCGCGAGACCAACCCCGACGACCTGGACGGCATGATCGCCTCCGAGGGCATCCTGACCTCGCGCGGCGGCAAGACCTCGCACGCGGCGGTCGTCGCCCGCGGCATGGGCAAGACCTGCGTCTGCGGCGCCGAGGACCTCGAGGTCGACACCAAGCGCCGCCGCATGACGGTCGGCGGAACGGTCGTCGAAGAGGGCGACGTCGTCTCCATCGACGGCTCCACCGGCAAGGTCTACCTCGGTGAGGTACCCGTCGTACCGTCCCCGGTCGTCGAGTACTTCGAGGGCCGCATGCACGCCGGCGCCGACGACGCCGACGAGCTGGTCGCCGCCGTGCACCGGATCATGGCGTACGCGGACCGCGTCCGCCGGCTGCGGGTGCGCGCCAACGCCGACAACGCCGAGGACGCCCTGCGCGCCCGCCGCTTCGGCGCCCAGGGCATCGGCCTGTGCCGCACCGAGCACATGTTCCTCGGCGAGCGCCGCGAGCTGGTCGAGCACCTGATCCTCGCGGACACGGACAAGGAGCGCGAGGAGGCACTGAGTGCCCTCCTGCCGCTGCAGAAGAAGGACTTCGTCGAGCTGTTCGAGGCGATGGACGGCCTGCCCGTCACCGTCCGCCTCCTCGACCCGCCGCTGCACGAGTTCCTGCCCGACATCACCGAGCTGTCGGTGCGCGTCGCCCTCGCCGAGGCCCGCAAGGACGCCAACGAGAACGACCTGCGCCTGCTCCAGGCCGTGCACAAGCTGCACGAGCAGAACCCGATGCTGGGTCTGCGCGGTGTCCGCCTCGGCCTGGTCATCCCCGGCCTGTTCGCCATGCAGGTCCGGGCGATCGCCGAGGCCGCGGCCGAGCGCAAGAACGCCAAGGGCGACCCGCGCGCCGAGATCATGGTCCCGCTCGTCGGCACCGTCCAGGAGCTGGAGATCGTCCGCGAGGAGGCCGACGCGGTCATCGCCGAGGTCGAGGCCGCGACCGGCACCAGCCTCAAGCTGACCATCGGCACGATGATCGAGCTGCCCCGCGCCGCCCTCACGGCCGGGCAGATCGCCGAGGCCGCGCAGTTCTTCTCCTTCGGTACGAACGACCTGACCCAGACGGTGTGGGGCTTCTCCCGCGACGACGTCGAGGCCAGCTTCTTCACCGCGTACCTGGAGAAGGGCATCTTCGGGGTCTCGCCGTTCGAGACCATCGACAAGGACGGCGTCGGCTCGCTGGTCCGCAGCGCGGTCCAGGCCGGCCGGGCGACCCGCCCCGACCTCAAGCTCGGCGTCTGCGGCGAGCACGGCGGCGACCCGGAGTCCGTCCACTTCTTCCACGAGGTGGGTCTCGACTACGTCTCCTGCTCGCCCTTCCGGATTCCGGTGGCGCGCCTGGAGGCCGGCCGTGCGGCCGCCGAGGCGAAGGGCAGCGACAGCCGCTGACCCCTCCACGGCCCTGACAGGGCCCGCTGACTGCGCGTCCGCCCCCGGGTTCCCTGACCCCCGAGGGCGGACGCGCCCATTTTTTGTTGTTCAACAAATCTTTACGCCAGCAGGCGGTGGACGGATCCCCACCCGTCCACCGCCTGCTGTCAATCTGCCAGGCACGTCGGCGCTTCCCGGTGCGACCGACCGCCAGGCCCCGCAAAGCCCCCCACGGCCTTCGCGGAGCGTTTCGGTCGCACCGGAGTGTGCCTGGCGGAGTACAGGATTTCGGTTGTCACGCCCCCGCCGAAAGGGGTTTCAACTGTGGCCGAAAGGGCGTGGTGACGTCGTGTGACGGCGTGCATACTCATAGGGCGGGGGGATTGCGGTTGCACAGGTGGGGGTTCGGTGCTGCGTATCCATTTCACTGGAGTGGACCTGGCACGCGTACGGATGGCAGGGCGTCCCGATGCGTTGTGGGAAACGATTCTGAGTTTTCACCGCTTAAGAGACCGGCGCGATGCCCGGCTCTTCGGTGAATGGCGTACCGAAACCCGGAGCAGGTTGAATAGTGAAACACGTTTGCTTGGTGCGCTCATACCGAGTCGCGGGTATTTTCCCGATTTCCTGACCCCTGTGGAGGGGCAGTACGGGTGGGACGTGGGACTCGACGCCCTGCGCGGGATCCGCCCCGAGCGGATGCGGCGCGAGCTGGCGCTGTTGGGCGCGGGTACGGGCGTGGGGGCCGCGTTCGGCATGCCCTCGGCCGTGAGCGGAGGCGCCGACGCGCTGGTTCCGCGGCGGCTGCGGGACTTCATGGACGGCGGCACCAAGCACCTGCCGAGGCTGCTGGGTGAGCTGCGCGGCTACCACCGGGCGGCCGTGGAGCCGTACTGGACGCACATCCAGGCCCAGATCGAGGCCGAGCGGGCCGCGCGCGGCCGGGCCCTGCTCGACGGCGGCGCCGACGAGCTGCTGGCCTCCCTGCCGCCGATGCTGCGCTGGCGGGCTCCGGTGCTGGAGTGTGACTACCCCGTGGACCGGGACGTACGGCTGCGGGGGCGCGGGCTGCTGCTCCAGCCGTCGTTCTTCTGCCGGAAGACCGCGGTGACCCTGCACGACCCGGAGCTGCCCCCGGTGCTGGTCTACCCGGCCGCCGCGCAGCTGGCGTCGGCGCCGACCGGTGGCGAATCGATTCGGCCCCTGGAGGAGCAGCGCCAGCGCACGCTGGGCAAACTCGTCGGGCACACCCGCTCGGTGGTGCTGCGGGCCATCGGCGACGGCGCCACCACCAGCGAGCTGGCCCGCCGGGCCGGCGTCTCGCTGGCCTCCGCGAGCCAGCACGCGTGCGTGATGCGCGAGGCGGGCCTGGTCACCACCCTGCGCCGGGGCAACGCCGTCCTGCACACGGTGACCCCGCTGGGCGCCGCGCTCCTCAAGGGCGGCGCGGTGGCCTCGTAGCCGGCCACGCCCCGGACCGCGGAAGGCGGTCCGGGGCCCCGGGGGACCGCCGTCGTCAGACCCGGAAGGGCCCGGTCACCTCGTACGTGATGCCGTCGGAGGAGCTGCCCGTCGTACCGCGCTGGCTCGAGAAGTACAGCCGGGTGCCGTCGGGCGAGAAGGCCGGGCCGGTGATCTCCGAGGAGGACTGGCCCGTGATGCGCAGGAACGGGGCGACCACGTCGTCCGGGGTGATGACGCAGATCTCCATGTCACCGCCGTCCTCGGCCACGTACAGGTCCCCGTACGAGGACCCGGTGACGTTGTCAACGCCCGTCAGCGGGGCCGCGCCGCCGGGCACGAGCGAGTCGTCGTAGGCCAGTTCGTACGTGCCGCTCACCAGGTCGACCTGCCAGACCCGGTTGTCGCCCTTGGTGGTGAACCACACCGAGTCGCCGGCGTAGTGGCAGCCCTCGCCGCCGTTGAAGTGCTTGGCGCCGGAGACCTGGGTGCGGGTCGTGGTCGGCGAGCCGTCCGGGTCGGGCACGTTCGCCCAGGTGAACGAGCCGGAGGTGGCGGAGCCGGCCACGAGCACCTGGAGCGTTCCGGAGGACAGGTTGCCCCAGGTCGTGGGCAGGAAGCGGTAGAAGCAGCCGTTGGTCTCGTCCTCGGTCAGGTAGATCGCCTGGCGCACCGGGTCGGCGGCCGCCGCCTCGTGCTTGAAGCGGCCCAGCGCCGGACGCTGCACGGCCGCGTTCACGCCGTACGGGTCGGTCTCGTAGACGTAGCCCAGGCTGACCTCTTCGCAGGACAGCCAGGTGTTCCACGGGGTCTTGCCGCCCGCGCAGTTCTGCCGGGTGCCGGAGAGGATCCGGTAGGCGCCGGTGACCGCCCCGGTGGCACCGAACTTCACCGCGCTCGCGCCGCCGGACGGGTTGATCTCGGAGTTGGAGACGTAGATCCAGCCGGTGCCGTCCGCGAAACAGGCACCGCCGTCGGGGGCGCTGTGCCACTTGTAGCTCGTGGGACCGACGTTCTGGCCGGACCGGGCGATCACCCGGCTGCTGAAGCCGGCCGGCAGCCGGATCCCGTTCGCGTCGGCCGCACCGAGGGCCCCGTAGGGCCCGGTGCCGGGCTGGGCGGGCGCCGCATAAGCGGCTCCGTGCGTCAGCGTGCCGCCGAAGGCGGCGGCCGAGGAGCCGATCACGGCGCCGCGCAGGAAGGTACGACGTTCCACGGTCACTCCTGTGGGAGGAGGGGCTCCGCATCCGGTCGGACGCGGAGTCGCACGCGCAGAGGACTCTAGGAGCGCCGCATTGCCGCAGCCTCAACGCGGCGTGACGCGGGGGCGACCGGTTCGCGTGTGATCCGCACGATGTTTCGATCCGCACGATGTGACGAACCGCGGGACTTTCTGCCCTTGAGGGACGCCGCTTCGGCGAGGATGGTGAAGCAATGAACCAGTTCGCCGCGGACAACGACATATCCGGCCGCGCCGACCTCGCCGTCGTGCTGCGCCGCTTCTACACCGCCGCCTTCGCCGACCGGCGCATCGGGCCGTTCTTCACCGAGATCGCCGGGACGGACCTCGAGGTCCACCTGTCCCGGATCACCGACTTCTGGGAGCGGGCCCTGTTCCGCACGGCCGACTACGGGCGCGACGCGTTCGCCCCGCACGCCACCCTGCACGCGGCGCGGGCGCTGACCGCCGAGGACTTCGGGCGCTGGGTGCAGCTGTGGCACGCGACCGTCGACGGCCTGCACCGGGGGCCGAACGCGGAGCGGGCGAAGGCCACGGGCGAGCGGATCGCGCTGGCCCTGCACCGGAGGCTGGCCGGACCGGATCCCGCGCTGCTCCGCAGGGAGGATGCCTGCGGGTTTGTACCGCTGGCCGCGCTGGAGCTCCGCTCCACTGCCTGACCTGCGCAGACGGGCCTCGGCCGGCGGCTCCGCGGAGATCCTCGGAAAAATTTTCGCGGGAGCGATGAGTTTTCGCGCCGCCCCCGGTCCACCTCTCGAAAGCACACCACGCGAGAGAAAGAGGAACCGAGATGCCCACCATGATCTTCGTCAACCTGCCGGTCAAGGACATCGATGCCGCCAAGGCGTTCTGGGGCAAGCTCGGCTACTCCTTCAACCCCCGGTTCAGCGACGAGTCGACCGGCTGCCTCGTCATCAGCGACACCATCTTCGCGATGCTGATGACCGAGGCCCGGTTCAAGGACTTCGCCACCAAGGAGGTGGCGGACGCCACCAAGACCACCGAGGTCATGCTCGCCCTGAGCGCGGACAGCCGGGAGAAGGTCGACGAGGTGGTCGACGCCGCCCTCGCCGCGGGCGGCACCGAACCCCGCCCGGCCCAGGACCTCGGCTTCATGTACGGCCGCGCCTTCGAGGACCTGGAGGGTCACGTCTGGGAGTACGTCTGGATGGACCCGGCGGCCGTCCAGGGCTGACGGCCCCCGGCCACGCCCCCGCTACGCCACCGCGACGGAGGTCACGGCGGTCCGCACCGGATAGGTCCGGACCGCCGCCTCCTCGTCGTCCAGGCAGCGCCCCGTGGCGAGGTCGAAGCGCTGCTTGAGCAGCGGCGAGGCCACGAACGGCTTGCCGTCGATGCAGCCGACCAGCCCCCGCGAGAGCACGGCCGCCCCGGTGAACGGATCCCGGTTGTCGATGGCGTACATGCCGCCCGAGCGGCCGATGAACACCGCGGCCTGGCTCCCGTCGGGCAGCAGGACCGCCACCCCCCGCCCGGGGGTCAGGTCGGACAGCTCGCACACCGTCAGCCAGCCTTCGGCCACGTGCAGTTCCACGGTCATCGGGTGCCTCCCACGGCCTCCAGCGGCCGGATGTTGAGAATGGTCAGGTCGGGCTTGACCTGGTCGCGTTCGGGGACGAACTTCACGGTCGGGTCGGGGGCGCCGGGCGCGTTGACGAAGGACACGAACCGGCGCAGCCGCTCCGGGTCCTGGAGCGTCTGCGCCCACTCGTCGCGGTAGTGCGACACGTGGTCGGCCATCAGCGACTCCAGCTCCGCGCACAGCCCGAGCGAGTCGTGGACGACCACGTCCCGCAGGTGGTCCAGGCCGCCCTCCAGCCGGTCCAGCCAGGTCGAGGTGCGCTCCAGCCGGTCCGCCGTGCGGATGTAGAACATCAGGAACCGGTCGATGAGCCGGACCAGTTCGGTGTCGGACAGGTCCTGGGCCAGCAGGTCCGCGTGGCGCGGGGTGGCCCCGCCGTTCCCGCCGACGTACAAGTTCCAGCCATTCGCCGTCGCGATCACCCCGAAGTCCTTGCTCTGCGCCTCCGCACACTCGCGCGCGCAGCCGGACACCGCCGACTTGAGCTTGTGCGGCGCGCGCAGGCCCCGGTAGCGCAGCTCCAGGTCGATGGCCATCCGCACGCTGTCCTGGACCCCGTACCGGCACCAGGTCTGGCCGACGCAGGACTTCACCGTGCGCAGCGCCTTCCCGTACGCGTGGCCGGACTCGAACCCGGCCTCGACGAGGCGGGCCCAGATCCGCGGGAGCTGGTCGACGCTGGCGCCGAAGAGGTCGATGCGCTGGCCGCCGGTGATCTTCGTGTAGAGCCCGAAGTCGCGGGCGACCTCGCCGATCACGATGAGCTTGTCGGGGGTGATCTCACCGCCGGGGATGCGCGGGACGACCGAGTACGAGCCGTTGCGCTGGAGGTTCGCGAGGAAGTGGTCGTTGGTGTCCTGGAGGGCGGCCTGCTCCCCGTCGAGGACGTAACCGCTCGCGCCGAGGGTGGGGGCGAGCGAGGCGATGATCGAGCCGACGGTCGGCTTGCAGACCTCGCAGCCGTCGCCGCCGCGGGCCGCCTCCCGGCCGTGGCCGTCGAGGAGCTGCTCGTACGAGGTCAGCCGACGGGTACGGACGATCTCGTAGAGCTCGGCGCGGGTGAAGGGGAAGCAGTCGCACAGCCCTTTGTCGGCGGGCGCGGGCAGCAGCTGGCCGATCACCTTGAGGCAGCTGCCGCAGCCGGTGCCCGCCTTGGTGCACTGCTTGACCTCGGGGAGCGTCGCGCAGGCGGTGATCGCCTTCTTGGTGACGTTGTGGCAGGAGCAGATCACCGCGGAGTCGGGGAGCGCCGACGGGCCGAGCGCGACGGGCGCGCCGAGCCCGGCGGGCAGGACCAGCTGGTCGGGGCTGACGGGCGGGACGCTGCCGGTGAGCGGGCGCAGCAGGCCGTACGAGTCGGCGTCGCCGACCAGGACCCCGCCGAGCAGCACCCCGTCGGGGGAGACGACCAGCTTCTTGTAGACGCCGGAGCGGGAGTCGGAGTAGACGACGTCGAGGCTGCCCTGGGTGGCGCCGTGGGCGTCGCCGAAGGAGGCCACGTCCACGCCGAGCAGCTTGAGCTTGGTGGAGAGGTCGGCTCCGGTGAACTCCTTCTCGCGGCCCAGCAGGTCCTCGGCGGCGGTCTCGGCCATCTCGTAGCCGGGGGCGACCAGTCCGTAGACGCGGCCGTCGGTGGCCAGTGCGCACTCGCCGATCGCGTAGACGCGCGGGTCGGAGGTGCGGCAGCGGGCGTCGACGCCGATGCCGCCGCGCTCGCCGACGGTCAGGCCCGCGTCGCGGGCGAGCTGGTCGCGGGGGCGGACCCCGGCGGAGAAGACGACGAGGTCGGTGTCGACGGTGGAGCCGTCGGAGAGCCGCATTCCGCTGACGTGGCCGTCCTCTCCGGTGACGACCTCCTGGGTGCCGACGCCGGTGTGGACCGTCAGCCCCATCGACTCGATGGTGCGCAGCAGGGCCGCGCCGCCGCCGTCGTCGACCTGGACGGGCATCAGGCGCGGGGCGAACTCCACGATGCGGGTGCTGAGACCGAGGCCCTGGAGGGCGCCGGCCGCCTCGAGCCCGAGGAGGCCGCCGCCGACGACGGCTCCGCTGGTACGGGTCTTCGCGTACTCCTCGATCGCGAGCAGGTCCTCGATGGTGCGGTAGACGAAGCAGCCGGGGGCGTCCTTGCCCGGTACGGGCGGCACGAAGGGGTAGCTGCCGGTCGCCAGGACGAGCACGTCGTACGGGAACACCTGCCCGGAGCGGGAGGTGACCGTACGGGCGTCGCGGTCGATGGACTCGGCGGGGTCGCCGAGGTGCAGCTCGATCCCGTGCTCCTCCATGAACCCGGCGGGGGTGAGGGAGAGGTCCTCGGCGGTGCTTCCGGAGAAGTACGAGGTGAGGTGCACGCGGTCGTAGGCGGGCCGGGGCTCCTCGCAGAGCACGGTGATCCGGTGCGTGGCGGTGGCCCCGCGCTCGGCGAGTGCCTCGAGGTAGCGCTGGCCGACCATGCCGTGGCCGATGAGCACGATGGCGGGAGTGGGCGTGGGCGTGGCTGCGGCCATGATCAGGAGCCTCCGTCGTCGGTGAGCAGGTGGAACAGGTCGGTCAGGTCCTCCTCGTCCTCCCAGCTGCGGGCGAGGGCGCCCACGCTGGAGAGTTCGCCGAGGAGGACGCCGCCGACGAGGCGGTCGCCGCGGACGACGACCTTCCGGTAGGTCCGGCGGGTGGCGTCGGCGAGGCGGACCACGTCGTCGCCGGGGAGCGGGGTGGTCTCGCCGAAGGCGGCGAGATCGAGGGGGCCCGAGCCGGTGCCTCCGGCGGTGGTGAGGGTGAGGCGGGTGAGGGCGCGGGTTCCGGTGTATGCCGGGGCGGCGAGGGCGGTACCGGTGGTGCCGGTGAGGTACGCGGCGAGGGCGTCGGCCTGCTCCAGCGCGGGCCCCGCGAGGCCGTACACCCGGCCGGCGTGCTCGGCGCAGTCGCCGATGGCGTGGATGCGCGGGTCGCTGGTGCGGAGCCCGTCGTCCACGACGATCCCGGTGCGCACCTCGAGGCCGGCGGCGAGCGCGAGCCCGGTCCGGGGCCGCACACCGCAGGCGAGCACGACGACATCGGCGTCGAGCCGGTACCCGTCGGCGAACTCGACCCCGGTGACCTGCCGGCGGCCGGTGTCCTGCGTCGTCGTCAGGCCGCGGACCCGGCATTCCGTGTGGATCTCGATGCCGAGGGCGGTCAGGTGGGTGTGCAGCAGCGCCGAGGCGTCGGCGTCGAGCTGGCGTTCCATCAGCCGTTCGCCCTGCTGGGCCAGGACCACCTGGGCTCCGCGTTCGGCCAGGGCGCGAGCCGCGGAGACGCCGAGGAGGCCGCCGCCGATCACCACCGCGCGCACGCCTTCCCGTACGGCCACGGCAGCCGACAGCGCCAGGCAGTCGTCCATGGTGCGGAACGCGTGGACCCCGTCGGGCAGTTCCCGCCCCTCCGGTTCGAACAGCCCGCGCAGCGGCGGGAGGACCGCGTTGGAGCCCGTGGCCAGGACCAGCGTGTCGTACCGCTCGGTGCTGCCGTCGTCGCAGTGGACCGTCCGGTCGGCGCGGTCGATGCGGACCGCCCGGACACCGCGCCGCAGCACCGGCCCGGGGGCCGGGAGGGCGGTCACCTCCGGTGCGTACCGGCCCGCCAGCACGTCCGCCAGCAGGACCCGGTTGTACGGGACGTGCGACTCCTCGCCGAGGACCGTCACCTCCGGACCCACCGCGGCACCACCGGCACCGGCACCGGCATCCGCACCCGCGCCCAGCCGCGCAGCGAGCCGCAGGCCCGCGAGGCCGCCGCCGATCACCACCACACGCTGCTGCTCCGATGTCATGGCATGAGCGTGCGCGGCCGCTGTTTCCCCGCCGCATCGCCTCTGTTACCCGGTGGGAACGCGCACCTCAGCGCCCGGGCTAAGGGTCGGTGAGGCGTCCCTCAAGGGCGGCTTAAGGCAGCGGTAAGCAGGGCCTCAGGAAGGGGGCCTGCGGAGCCCTTCCACCCCAAGGCCTCTGGCTCCCCACCGTCCAGGTCAGTCCAGGAGAA
>NZ_JNZY01000013.1 GCF_000717655.1 Streptomyces katrae | reverse complement strand
GGGGGGGGGCGGCGGGGGTTCGACTCGCTGGTGCAGGCGGGGTACGGGGTGGCTGCGGCGTACGGGGTGGCGGGGGTGCCGGGGGCGCTGCCGGCGCAGGCGCTGGATCACGGGACCGGGTATCTGGTGGCGGCGGGCGTGCTGAGGGCGCTGGCCGCGGGGGGTGGGCGGTCGCTGCGGTTCTCGCTGGCGGGGACGGCGTCGTGGCTCGTGCGGGAGGTCCCGGCCGGCGGCTCCGCCGGGCTCTCCGGGAAGGCGTATGCGGCGGAGCCGTGGCTGCGGGAGGTGGAGTCCGGGTACGGGGTGCTGCGGTACGCGGGGTCGCCGCTGCCGTTCGGGGGGTGGGGGCGGGGGCCGTCCCGGTGGGGGACGGACCGGGCGCAGTGGCTCCCGCGGTAGCCCTGCCGGGCCGCTTTACGGGGCTCTTCTCCCCGCCCGCCCTTTCTCCGTGTCCCGGGGGCTCCGCCCCGGGCCCCCCGTCCTCAAACGCCGGACGGGCCGGAAGGATCCGGGGGTACGCCCCCCACCCCGGGGGCCGCGGCGCCTCGAACGCCGGCGGGAGTGGGACGGGCCGGCGGACGGAGTTCGCCCCAGCGGCCCGAAGCCCGCGGAGCGGTGCGAGGGGCGAGTCAAGAGATGAGCGGCTTCGCCATGCAGCGGCTCGAGTCGTAGTGGCGGTAGTGGCCGAACTTCGCCGAGAGGGTGTAGCCCGACGAGAGGTAGAGGGCTATCGCCTCCGGCTGCCGGTCGCCCGTTTCCAGGGCCATGCGGGTGCGGCCCGCCGCACGGGCGTCGGCCTCCAGTTCGGCCAGGATGCGGCGGGCCAGGCCCAGGCCGCGGGCCCCGGGGACGACGTACATGCGCTTGACCTCGGCGTCGCCGTCCGAGTAGCCCTCGTCGTTCTCGTCCTGGCAGCGCCAGCCGCCGCTGGCCACCGGCGTGCCCGAGGCGTCGTACGCCAGCAGGTACAGGCCGTTCGGCGGGGCGAACATCGCCGGGTCGAGGGGTGTGACATCCCCCTCACCGCCGTAGAGCACCTGGTACTCGAGCTGGACCCGGTCGTTGAGTTCGACCGCGTCCGGGTGGTCGTACGGCACTGCGCGGAGCTGGATCCCGTGAGACATCCGAACATCGTACGGAACGCTCCCGTTAGGGTGCGGGGATGCTCACCGTGACCTCCGTGAATGTGAATGGGATCCGCGCCGCCGCCAAGAAGGGGTTCTCCCCGTGGCTGGCCGGGTCGGATGCCGATGTGGTCTGCCTCCAGGAGGTGCGGGCCGAGGAGGGGCAGATTCCGGACGAGGTCCGCAAGCCCGACGGCTGGCACACCGTGTTCGCGCCGGCCGCCGCCAAGGGGCGGGCCGGCGTCGCGCTGTACACGCGCCGTGAGGCCGAGCGGGTGCAGGTGGGTTTCGGGAGCGACGAGTTCGACGCGAGCGGGCGTTACCTGGAGGTGGATCTTCCGGGTGTGACCGTCGCCAGCCTGTACCTGCCCTCCGGCGAGGCCGGGACAGCGAAGCAGGACGAGAAGTACCGGTTCATGGGGGAGTTCCTCCCCTATCTGAGCGCCCTGAGGACGCGGGCCGCCGAGGGCGGGCGCGAGGTCGTCGTCTGTGGTGACTGGAACATCTGTCACCAGGAGGCCGACCTCAAGAACTGGAAGACCAACCGGAAGAACGCCGGCTTCCTGCCCGAGGAGCGGGAGTGGCTCGGGGAGGTGTACGGCACCGCCGGGTACGTGGACGTCGTACGGAGCCTGCACCCCGACACCGAGGGGCCGTACTCCTGGTGGTCCTACCGTGGGCGGGCCTTCGACAACGACGCCGGGTGGCGCATCGACCTCCAGGTCGCGACCCCGGGGCTGGCCGCCCGGGCCGTGAAGGCGTTCGTCGAGCGGGCCGGGACGCATCCGGAGCGCTGGTCGGACCACGCGCCCGTGAGCGTGGTCTACGAGCTGGGGTCCTGAGCCCCTGAGGCCAGCAGGCGGTCCATCGCCATGGTGAGCTCCGCCTCGACCACGCTCTTGGCGAGGGGCCGCATGCGCGGCAGGGCCTCCTCCGTGAGGTGCGTGGAGATCAGCTCGGTGAACAGGGCCGCCATGGCGTCCGCGTGCTCCCGGACCCGGCGGCCCGTCTCCAGGACCGCCGAGAGCGGCACCCCCTCGCGGACCAGCGCCGAGGAGACGTCCAGCAGGCGGCGGCTGACGTGGACGATCGCGTCGCCGTCGGTGGCGAGGTAGCCGAGGTCCAGGGAGGCCGCCAGGTTCTCCGGGGTGACCTCGCCCTCGAAGTAGTCGGCGAGGGCCTCCGGGGTCAGGCGTACGGGGGTCTCCTCGGACCAGCCGATGCCGAGCAGTTCGCCCAGCTGGCCGACGTCGCGGCCGTTCTCGAAGGCGGCGGTCAGCTCGGCGATGCCGCCGAGGGTGTGGCCGCGCTCCAGCAGGGCGGCGATGGTGCGCAGCCGGGCCAGGTGGTGGTCGTCGTACCAGGCGATCCTGCCCTCGCGGCGCGGCGGCGGGAGGAGCTTGCGCTCGCGGTAGAAGCGCAGGGTGCGGACGGGGATGCCGGCCGCCTCGGCCAGTTCCTCCGTACGGTATTCACGCACTGTCGTCCCCGCTTCCGTCTGTTCCACAGGCGAAGCCTATGGCGTACCGGCAGTAACTTTCCGGGCGCGACCTCTACCCATGAGTACGGAGCTGCTCTACTCTCCCGATTGTGCCAGTGATTGCTGGCAGTGTGGCGCTGATGGTTGTGACTGGGCTGGGCTGGGCTGGGACTGCGGAAGCGGAAGGCGGCGGGCATGGGCGACAGGGGTGGCATGGGCGAGCGCAAACACGTACGAGTGGCGGTGATCGGGTCCGGGTTCGGCGGGCTGGGTGCGGCCGTACGGCTGCGGCGCGAGGGCATCACGGACTTCGTCGTACTGGAACGGGCCGACTCCGTCGGCGGGACCTGGCGCGACAACAGCTATCCCGGGTGCGCCTGCGACGTCCCCTCCCACCTGTACTCGTTCTCCTTCGCCCCCAACCCCGACTGGCCGCGGACCTTCTCCGGGCAGCCGGCCATCCGGGCGTACCTCGAGCACGTCGCCGACACCTTCGGGCTGCGCCCCCACATCCGGCTGAACGCCGAGGTCCGGATGATGCGCTGGGACGCCGACGGGCTGAGGTGGGAGATCGAGACCGCGGCCGGGGAGCTCACCGCCGATGTGGTCGTCTCCGCCACCGGACCGCTGTCCGACCCGAAGATGCCCGAGGTCCCCGGGCTCGCCGAGTTCCCCGGCAAGGTCTTCCACTCCGCCCGCTGGGACCACGACTACGACCTGCGCGGCAAGCGCGTCGCCATGATCGGCACCGGCGCCTCGGCCATCCAGATCGTGCCGGCCATCGCGCCCGACGTGGAGCGGCTCACGCTGTTCCAGCGGACCCCGCCGTGGGTGATGCCGCGCACCGACCGGGCCATCAGCAGCGTGGAGCGCTGGCTCCACCGCCAGCTGCCGTTCACCCGGGCGGCCCGCCGCGGGCTGCTGTGGGGGCTCCGGGAGCTCCAGGTCAGCGCGTTCACCAAGCGGCCGAACCAGCTCGGGCTCATCGAGTCGCTGGCCAAGGCCAACATGGCGCGCTCGATCAAGGACCCGGCGCTGCTGGCCAAGCTGACGCCCTCGTACCGGATCGGCTGCAAGCGGATCCTGCTCTCCAGCGAGTACTACCCGGCGCTCGCCCGGCCGAACGTGGACCTGGTCGCCTCCGGGCTGAAGGAGATCCGCGGCAACACCCTGATCGCGGCCGACGGGACCGGGACCGAGGCCGACGCGATCGTCTTCGGCACCGGCTTCCACGTCACGGACATGCCGATCGCCGACCGGGTGGTGGGCGCGGACGGGCGGACCCTCGCGGACCACTGGAAGGACGGGATGCAGTCGCTGCGCGGGGCGACGGCGGCCGGCTTCCCGAACTGGATGACGATCATCGGGCCGAACACCGGGCTCGGGAACAGCTCGATGATCCTGATGATCGAGTCGCAGCTGAACTACATGGCGGACTACCTGCGCCAGCTCGACGTCCTGGGCGGGCAGGTCGCGCTCGCGGCCCGGCCCTCCGCCGTGAACCAGTGGAACCGGCAGGTCCAGGCCCGGATGCAGCGCACGGTCTGGAACACCGGCGGCTGCACCAGCTGGTACCTGGACGCACAGGGGCGCAACACGACGGTCTGGCCGGGCACCACCGGCGAGTTCCGCAAGGAGACGCGGAGCGTGGACCTCTCCGAGTACGAGGTCGTGCGCCTCCGGGAGGCCGAGCGCGAGCGGGTCCCGGCCCGGGCGGCGCAGGCCACCGCCGAGGAGGGCGCCGCATGAGCCGCCCGCCGTACGTCACCTCCGGGCCGTACGCACCCCCCGCGGCCCGGCGGGAACTGGTCGCGGTCTCCGCCGACGGGTCCCGGCTGCACGTGGAGGAGCACGGGGGCGAGGGCGCGCCGGCCGTGGTGCTGGCGCACGGCTGGACCTGCTCGACCGCCTTCTGGGCCGCGCAGATCCGGGAGCTCTCCCGGGACCACCGGGTCATCGCGTACGACCAGCGCGGCCACGGGCGCAGCCCCGCCGCCACCCGCTACGACACCACAGCCCTCGCCGACGACCTGGTCGCCGTCATGGGGGCCGCCCTGGTCCCGGGCGAGCGGGCGGTCGTGGCCGGACACTCCATGGGCGGCATGACGATCATGGCCGCTGCCGGCCGGCCGGAGTTCGCCGAGCACACCGCGGCCGCGCTGCTGTGCAGCACCGGCAGCGCCCGGCTGGTCGCGCAGGCGCTGGTCGTACCCCTGCGTCCCGGGCGCGTGCGGACCCGTCTCACCGGTGCGGTACTCGGCGCGCGGGCCCCGCTCGGGCCCGTCACGCCGGTCGCCAAGCGGGTGCTGAAGTACGCCACCATGGGCCCCGGATCCGCGCCGGACAGGGTCGAGGCCTGCGCCCGTATCGTGCACGGCTGCCCCACGGGGGTCCGGTACGCCTGGTCGGAGGTGCTGGCCGGGCTGGACCTCGAGGCGAACCTGGCGGCGCTCACCGTGCCCACCGCCGTCCTCGGCGGCAAGAACGACCGGCTCACCCCGATCGTGCACGCCCGGGGGCTCGCCGCCGCGCTGCCGCACTGCGTGGGGCTGACCGAGCTGACCGGCACGGGGCACATGACCCCGATCGAGGCCCCCGAGGCCGTCACGAACGCCGTGCGCGAGCTGAGCGCGCACTTCTTGAAGGAGGTCACGCAGTGAGTGCGCGCAGGAGTCTGGAAGGCCAGGTCGCCGTCGTCACCGGGGCCGCACGCGGGGTCGGCGAGCTGCTCGCCCGCAAGCTGTCCGCCCGCGGCGCGAAGGTGGCGCTGGTGGGCCTGGAGCCGGAGGCCCTCAAGGAGGTCTCCGAACGGCT
This sequence comes from Streptomyces katrae, assembly GCF_000717655.1. Taxonomy (GTDB): domain Bacteria; phylum Actinomycetota; class Actinomycetes; order Streptomycetales; family Streptomycetaceae; genus Streptomyces; species Streptomyces katrae_B. The sequence goes on along the minus strand of NZ_JNZY01000013.1, from coordinate 162,400 downwards.
GCACACCGACAGCGACCACTGGCACGCCGACGTCACCGACCACGAGGCCATGGCCCGGGTCGCGCAGGAGGTCAAGGAGCGCTTCGGCAAGGTCGACCTCGTCGTCGCCAACGCGGGCGTGGCCTCCGGCGGGCCGTTCGCCGACTCCGACCCCGGGGCCTGGCGCCGGGTGATCGAGGTCAACCTGATCGGCGGGGCCGTCACCGCCCGCGCCTTCCTCCCCGTACTCACCGAGAGCCGCGGCTACTTCCTGCAGATCGCCTCGCTCGCCGCGATCACGCCGGCGCCGATGATGACGGCGTACTGCGCCTCCAAGTCCGGCGTCGAGGCCTTCGCGCACTGCCTGCGCGCCGAAGTCGGCCACAAGGGCGTCAAGGTGGGCGTCGGCTACCTCTCCTGGACCGACACCGACATGGTGCGCGGCGCCGACCAGGACGAGGTCATGCGGGAACTGCGCCGGCGGCTGCCCTGGCCGTCGAACCGCACCTACCCGCTGGGCCCGGCCGTGGACCGGATCGTGGCCGGCATCGAGCGGCGCTCGCCGCACGTGTACGCGCAGTGGTGGCTGCGGGGGATGCAGGGCGTGCGCGGCTACCTGCCCGGGATCATCGCGACCGTCGGGCAGCGGGAGATGAAGCGCTTCGAGCCCAGGCTGACGAGTGTCTCCAGGGGACTTGTGGGGGCCGGAGGGGCCGCCGACGAGAAGGAGCGCGCGCAGGGCACCGGGCGGCATTGATCGAAATGCGAGCTTTGTCCGCTCGTGCAAATCTGGTCGAGGCCCAGTCCCCTACACCCCACCAGGAGTGAACAGCATGGGCATCAAGGACCAGTTCCAGGACAAGGCGAAAGAGCTCCAGGACAAGCGAGCTCAACAAAACCTGGTTTTGTGACGCGGGGTGTGGGGGGGGGAGGGGGCGCGCCCCGTGCAGTGCACGGGCCGCGCCCCTTCCCCGTGCCTACGGCCTGGGCGGGAGCTTCGGACGCCGCAGGTCCGGTACGTCCGCGTAGCCGGGCGGCACCGCCGCCGGCTCCTGCTCCAGCAGCTCCAGCGCCAGGTACACGGCGTCGTCCAGCTGCGCGTGCCGCCCCTCCGCCCAGTCGAGCGGGGTGCGCAGGATCGCGAGGTCCGGCTCCACGCCGTGGTTCTCCACCGACCACCCGTACTCCGGGAACCAGGCGGCGTTCATCGGCACCGTGATGACCGTGCCGTCGCCCAGGGTGTGCCGGCCGGTCATGCCGACCACCCCGCCCCAGGTGCGCTGGCCGACCACCGGGCCGAGCCCGAGCAGTTTGAAGGCCGCCGTGATCATGTCGCCGTCCGAGGAGGTCGCCTCGTCGGCCAGCGCCACGATCGGACCGCGGGGCGCGTTGGAGGCGTACGACACCGGCTGGGCGCCCCGCGTGAGGTCCCAGCCGAGGATCGAGCGGGTCAGCTTCTCCACCACCAGCTCGCTGATGTGCCCGCCCGCGTTGCCGCGTACGTCCACGATCAGCGCGGGCCGGGACATCTCCATCCGCAGGTCCCGGTTGAACTGCGCCCAGCCGGAGCCGCCCATGTCGGGGATGTGCAGGTAGCCGCACTTGCCGCCGCTGACCTCGCGGACCACCGCGCGCCGCTTGGAGACCCAGTCCTGGTAACGCAGCGGCCGCTCGTCGATCAGCGGCACGATCGCCACCCGCCGGGCCCGGCCCTCGCCTTCGGCGGGCTTGAAGGTCAGCTCGACCGTGGTGCCCCCGGCCGCCGAGAGCAGCGGATAGGGCCCGGTCACCGGGTCCACCGGCCGGCCGTCGACATGGGTGAGGACGGCACCCTCCCGGATGCCGGTGCCGGCGAGCGGGGAGCGGGCCTTGGAGTCGGAGGACTCGCCCGGCAGGACCCGAGCGAGCACCCAGCCCTCCTCGCGGGGCACGAGGTTGGCGCCGAGCAGCCCGATGGGCCGCTGGTAGTGCGGCGGGCCTTCGTTGCGGCGCGCCGGGGAGACGTACGCGTGCGAGGTGCCGAGCTCGCCGAGCACCTCGCGCAGCAGGTCCGCGAACTCGTCCGGGGAGGCGACCCGTTCGACCAGGGGGCGGTACTGGCGCAGCACCCCCTCCCAGTCGATGTTGCACATGCCCGGCTCCCAGAAGTACGCGCGGATCAGCCGCCCGGCCTCCTCGAAGGCCTGGCGCCACTCGGCGGCCGGGTCCACCTCGTGCAGGATGCGCCGCAGGTCCAGGTAGACGGTGGAGTCGCTGTCGCCGGACTCGGTCGCCGGGACCGCGCGCAGGTCCCCGTCCTCGTTGATCACGAGCCGGGTGCCGTCGCCGCTGATCGCGAACCAGTCCAGCCCGGAGGCCAGTTCGGACTTCCGCGCCTTCGTGATGTCGAAGTACTCCAGCGTCGGCTTGCCGCTGACGTCGGCCGGGTTGGCGAACGTCTCGCCGAGCGCGCCCGAGATCGGCCAGCGCAGCCACACCAGTCCGCCGCCGTGCACGGGGTAGAGGGCCGAGTACTTCGACGCCGTCACCGGGAACGGGGTGACGCGGCTCTCCAGCCCCTCCACCTCCACCATGACCGCGCCGTCGCCCTCGGCGGCCTCGGCGGCCTCGCCCTCGCCCGGGTCGAGTCCGCCCGCCGCGGGGCGCCCGTCGGGGGTGAACGCGAACGGCGAGGGGGTCGCCGAGGACAGCGGCACCAGGTACGGACGGCAGCCCAGCGGGAAGGACAGGTCGCCGGTGTGCACGTCGTACACCGGGTCGAAACCGCGCCAGGACAGGAAGGCCAGGTAGCGGCCGTCGCGGGTGAAGACCGGATGGTCGTCCTCGAAGCGGCCGTTGGTGACGTCCACGATCGCGCGCGGGCCCGGGCCGGAGATCCGGGCCATCTTGATCTGGCGCAGCGAGCGCCCGATGCCCGGGTGCGACCAGGTCAGCCAGGCGCCGTCGGGCGAGAACGCCAGGTCGGTGACGGGCCCGTTGACGGACCGGATCAGCTCGGTGACCTCCCCGTCGGACCCCTCGCTCGCGTCGAGGAGCAGCAGCCGCCCGTCGTTGGAGGAGACGGCGAGCCGCTCCCCGTCCGGATCGGAGAGCAGTTCCAGTACGCGGCCCAGCTCGCCGGAGGCCAGCCGGCGCGGCTCACGGTCCCCGGAGGCCCGCGGGAGGTAGGCGATCTCGATCGCGTCCTCGCCCTCCGCGTCCGTCACGTACGCGACCTGCCCGCTGCTGCCGAGCATCTCCGGGAGCCGCACGCGCACGCCCGGGGTGTCGGCGATGGTCCGGGCGGGTCCGTCGCGGTGGGTGAGCCAGTACAGGCTTCCGCGGATGACGACCGCACTGGCCCGGCCGGTGGCGTCGACGGAGAGCGAGTCGACGTGGCTGGCGGCCGGGACCTGGTACGTGCGGCGGCCCGCGCGGGGCCCGCCGAGGCGGACGTCGAGCCTGCGCGGGGCGGCGTCGGGGGACAGCGAGTCGACGAGCCAGAGGTCCCCGGCGCACTGGTAGACGACCCGGGAGCCGTCGCTGGAGGCGTGCCGGGCGTAGAACTCCTCGTGGTCGGTGTGCCGGCGCAGGTCGGTGCCGTCGGGCAGGCAGGAGTACAGGTTGCCGATGCCCTCGTGGTCGGAGAGGAAGGCGATCCGGCCGTCCACGAACATCGGGGCGTCGAGGTGGCCCTCGATGTCCTCCAGGAGCTGTTTGCCGTGCAGCCACAGCCGGCCGGTGGCTCCGCCGCGGTAGCGCTTCCAGGCGGCGGGCTCGTGCGGGGGCTTGCCGGTCAGCAGCAGGGTGCGCCGCTCTCCTCCCGGCTCGTCGTGGACGGCGATGTCGGAGACGGGACCCCAGGGGAGCCTGCCGCCGGGCGAGCCGTCGGTCGGCAGGCTGTAGGCCCAGGCGTAGTAGGAGAAGGGCTGGCCGTGCGAGGACACGGCGAGGATGTCGCTGTGGCCGTCCTTGTCGGGCGGGGTCCAGCCGCAGACGCGCGTGTCGGTGGCGCCCCAGTAGCTGAGCCGGCGGGCCGGGCCGCCGTCCACCGGGGCGAGGTGGACCTCGGGGTCGAGGCTGCGCCACGTGGTGAAGGCGATGTGGCGTCCGTCGGGGGAGAATCGGGGGTGGCCGACCCTGGTCCGGTCGACGGTGATCCGCCAGGCCCGGGCCGGGGCTCCGCCTTCTGGGACCAGCGGGGCGACCCAGAGATCGTCCTCGGTGGCGAAGCACAGCAGATCGTCGTGGAGGTGCGGGAAGCGGAGGTACGCGCCGTCGTGACTCACCCCACAATGCTTTCCGTGCCAGGGGGGCCTGGCAACTCGTACAGGTGATCCATGCCACTCGCCCAGCGAAACGGAACGGTTTCGTTTCGTTCGCGGGCGGGGTATCGTCATCGGTGTACGAAACAGTTTCGTTCGGAAGGGAGGTGCCGGAGATGTCCGAAGAAGTCTCGTCGCGGCGCAGCCGGATCACCCCCGAGCGGGAAGCCGAACTCCACGAGGCGGTCCTCGACCTCCTCCGCGAGGTCGGCTACGAGGCGCTGACCATGGATGCGGTCGCCGCCCGTACGAAGTCCAGCAAGGCCACCCTCTACCGCCAGTGGGGGAGCAAGCCCGAGCTGGTCGCCAAGGCGTTGCGCTGCACCCAGCCGGCCTCCCTCCGGGAGATCGACACGGGCTCGCTGCGCGGCGACTTCCACCGCATGGTCGAGCTCTCCGACAACGCGCAGATGGCGAAGGACACCGCGCTCCTGCGGGGGCTCGCCCACGCCGTCCACACGAGTCCCGAACTCCACCAGGCGTTGCGCAGGCTGCTCATGGAGCCGGAGATCTCCGGCCTCGACGAGATCCTGCAGCGGGCCGTGGACCGGGGCGAGGTCGCCCCGGACCGCCCCGCGATCCGTTTCGTGCCGCACATGCTGATCGGCGCCTTCATCGCGTTGCCGCTGATGGAGGACCGATCGGTGGACCAGGCGTTCCTCGCCGACTTCATCGACTCCGTGGTCTTCCCCGCCCTCGGAGTCTGAGTCCGCCCGCGCACCTTCCTGCTGCTCCTGACACGCCGCTCTCGTCGTCGGGCCGGCTTTCCACGCCCTGATCCATCCCGGATCCATCCCACGACCTGAACGGGAGAACCGCCTCCGTGGCTACCTTCCTCTACCGACTCGGCAGGGGCGCCTTCCGGCGCCGCGGCCTCGTCGCCCTCGTCTGGGTGGCACTGCTGTTCGCCGCCGGCTTCGGCGCGGCGACGGCGTCCGCACCCACCTCCGGATCGTTCTCCATACCCGGCACGGAGGCCCAGAAGGCCTTCGACGTGCTGGATGAGAAGTTCCCGGGCATGGCCGCCGACGGCGCCACCGCCCGAATCGTCGTCAAGGCGCCCGCGGGCGCCTCGGTCAACGACCCGCAGTACAAGACCGAGGTCGAGAAGATCGTCTCCGGTCTGAAGGACGGCCCGGGCAAGGCCGAGGTCGCCTCGGTCGCCGATCCGTACCAGGCCCAGGCGGTGAGCCAGGACGGCTCCACCGCGTACGTGAGCGTCAAGTACACCGTCAGCGGCATGGAGCTGAAGGACGAGACGCGCGACGCGCTCAAGGACTCCGGCACCGCGGCCCAGGCCGCCGGGCTCACCGTCGAGATCGGCGGCGACGCCCTGATGACGGCTCCCGAGACGGGCTCCGGCGAGATCGTCGGCATCATGATCGCGGCGATCGTGCTGGTCATCACCTTCGGTTCGCTCATCGCGGCCGGGCTGCCGCTGCTGACCGCGCTGATCGGCGTGGGCATCGGCGTCTCCTCCATCACCGCGCTCGCCAACGTGCTGGACCTCGGCTCCACCACCTCCACCCTCGCGATGATGATCGGCCTCGCGGTCGGCATCGACTACGCGCTCTTCATCGTCTCCCGCTACCGCGTGGAGCTCGCCGAGGGCCGTGAGCGGGACGAGGCCGCGGGCCGCGCCGCCGGAACCGCAGGCTCCGCCGTCGTCTTCGCCGGTCTCACCGTGGTCATCGCCCTCGTGGGCCTGGCCGTGGTCAACATCCCGATGCTGACCAAGATGGGCTTCGCGGCCGCGGGCACCGTGGTCATCGCCGTGCTCGTCGCCCTGACGCTGGTCCCGGCCATCCTGGGCTTCGCGGGCAAGAAGGTCCTGCCGGCGGGCAAGAAGAGCAGGCTGTTCGGCAAGGGCAAGCCCGCCGGAGCCGAGCCGAAGGCCAACGGCGGCACCCGCTGGGCCAGGTTCGTGCTGCGCCGCCCGGTGATGGTGCTCCTCGTCGCCGTGATCGGCCTCGGCGCCATCGCGATCCCGGCGGGCAAGCTGGAGATGGGCCTGCCGGACGACGGCGCCCAGCCGGTCTCCACCACCCAGCGCAAGGCGTACGACCTGCTGTCGGAGGGCTTCGGCCCGGGCTTCAACGGCCCGCTGATGGTGGTCGTCGACGGCGACAAGAAGCTCGCCGACGACACGCAGGCCCGGATCAAGGGCCTGGAGGGCGTGGCCGCGGTCACCCCGCCGGCCCCGAACGAGGCGGGCGACGCCTCGGTCATCACCGTGATCCCGAAGGACCGTCCGTCCTCCGTGGAGACCGAGAACCTGGTCCACACGATCCGCGACGGCAGTGGGGACGACGTCCTGGTCACCGGCGCCACCGCGATGAACATCGACTTCTCGCAGAAGATGAACGACGCGCTGCTGCCCTACCTGGCGCTCGTGGTCGGCCTCGCCTTCCTGCTGCTGATGCTGGTCTTCCGCTCCATCCTGGTTCCGCTCAAGGCGGCCCTCGGCTTCCTGCTCTCGGTGGTCGCCGCACTCGGCGCGGTCGTCGCGGTCTTCCAGTGGGGCTGGCTCGGTTCGGTCTTCGGGGTGGAGCAGACCGGCCCGATCATGTCGATGATGCCGATCTTCATGGTGGGTGTCGTCTTCGGCCTGGCCATGGACTACGAGGTCTTCCTCGTCACCCGCATGCGTGAGGCGTACGTCCACGGCGAGCGCCCGGGCCAGGCCGTGGTGACCGGCTTCCAGTACAGCGCCCGGGTGGTCGTGGCGGCCGCCGTCATCATGATCGCGGTGTTCGCGGGCTTCATCGGCGCCAGCGAGCAGATGATCAAGATGATCGGCTTCGGTCTGGCGATCGCCGTCCTCTTCGACGCCTTCGTCGTCCGCATGACGATCGTCCCGGCGGTGCTCGCACTGCTCGGCCACAAGGCCTGGTGGCTGCCGCGCTGGCTGGACCGGCTGCTGCCCAACGTCGACGTGGAGGGCGAGAGCCTGCGCAAGCACCTCGAGGGTGCGCAGGGGTCCCCGAAGGCGGACGGTCCGGACAACGACCGCGAGCTGGTCAACGCCTGACCCGTCCCGCCGTACGTGTCGGCCCGGCCCCGCACCTGATCACCAGGTGCGGGGCCGGGCCCGTTTCGTCTCGTCTCGTTTCGTCGTGTCACGCCCGCCGCGATTCGCGTGGTCCCGTTACGCCTGCCGGGTGACGGGGGCGTTCGTGCGGCGCAGGAAGCGGCGCAGCGCGGCGATGTCGAACTGGATCACCGCGACGCCCTCGGGGGAGTGGAACTCGACGACCGCCTGGACGCGGCCGCAGGGCCAGACGCGTACGTCGCCGGTGCCGGTCGGGGCCTGGAGGCCCGCCTCGAGGAGGGCCCGGGGGAAGACCCACTCGTTGTCGGTGCCCTCGGGGGAGAGCCCGGAGGGGAAGACGATCCGTACGGCGAGCGGCTCGGCGGGGGCGAAGCGCAGGGCGACGGGGATCTTCCGGTAGAGCGGGTCGTCGCTGATCACGCGGGCGGTGACGCGCTCCTCGACGGCGGCGGCTACGGCGGTGGCGACGGCGGTGGCGGCTGAGGCCGTGGGGGGATTCTCGGCGGTGGCTGACACGACAAGACTCCTCTAATCGGAGCATATGAGTCCGTATTGCCCCCAGCCTCGCACATTCCCACGAATCTGCGCGGCCGTATTTGTGCTGCGGACGCTCTTGCCAAGGGTTTGCAATTAGGCCCTATTCTTGAGCGGTTAAAGACTTTGTCAGCTCAAAGACCGCAGGAAGCGGAGCAGCCCCATGCATGTGCCCGACGGCTTCATCGACGCCCCCGTCTCCCTCTCCGCAGGTGTCGCCGCCGCAGGCGCCGTGGCCGTCAGCCTCCGCGGCGCCCGCCGGGAACTCGACGAGCGGGCGGCGCCGCTCGCCGGGCTCGTCGCCGCGTTCATCTTCGCCGTCCAGATGCTGAACTTCCCGGTCGCCGCCGGTACCAGCGGACACCTGCTGGGAGGGGCGCTCGCCGCGATCCTCGTCGGCCCCTGGACGGGTGTGCTGTGCGTGTCCGTGGTGCTGCTCATGCAGGGCGTCCTGTTCGCCGACGGCGGGCTGACCGCCCTCGGCGTCAACGTCGTGACCATGGGCGTCGTGACCGTGGTCGTCGCCTACGCCGTCTTCCGCGGGCTGCTGAAGCTCCTGCCGGACACCCGCCGCTCGGTCACCGTCGCCGCCTTCGCCGGAGCACTGCTCTCGGTGCCCGGTGCGGCCGTCATGTTCACCCTCCTGTACGCCCTCGGCGGGACCACCGACGTCCCGCTCGGCAAGGTGTTCACCGCCATGGTCGGCGTGCACGTGCTGATCGGCATCGGCGAGGCCGTCATCACCGCCGCGACCGTGGGCGCCGTACTGGCCGTACGGCCCGACCTGGTGCACGGCGCGCGCGGGCTGGCCGCGCCGCTGAAGCTCCGCGTCGGCGGCAAGCTGGTCGACGCCCCGGCTGCTGCTCCGGCCGCGGTGCCCGCGGCCGTGGCCGCCCGGTCGACGAAGCCCGTGTGGATCACCGGCCTGGTCACCGCCCTCGTACTGGCCGGCTTCGTCTCCTTCTACGCCTCCGCCAGCCCGGACGGCCTCGAGAAGGTCGCCGCCGACAAGGGCATCGACCAGAACGTGCAGGAGCACGCCGCCGCCGGCTCCCCGCTCGCCGACTACAGCGTCAAGGACGTCGACGACGCCCGCCTCTCCGGCGGCCTCGCCGGTGTCATCGGTGTCGGAGCGACCGTCGCCGTCGGCACCGGGATCTTCTGGACCGTGCGCCGCCGCCGCGCGGAGGACCTGACGGCCGCCTCGGCCACGGCGGTCTGAGATGGGCGCGGGCCACGCCCACAAGCTCTACCGGCACGGGCACTCGCCGGTCCACGCGCTGCCGCCGCACTGCAAGCTGGCCGCGGCCTTCGCCTTCGTCGTGGTCGTCGTGTCCACCCCGCGCGAGGCGGTGTGGGCCTTCGGGCTGTACGCCGTCCTCATCGCGGCGGTCGCCGCCGCGGCCCGTATCCCGGCCGGGTTCCTGCTGCGGCGGCTGCTGATCGAGGTCCCGTTCGTGGCCTTCGCCGTGCTCATGCCGTTCGTGGCACAGGGCGAGCGGGTGGAGGTGCTCGGGATGTCGCTCAGCGTCTCCGGACTGTGGGGCGCCTGGAACGTGCTGGCCAAGGGCACGCTCGGGGTGGCCACGTCCGTCCTGCTCGCCTCGACCACCGAACTGCGGGCGCTGCTGCTCGGGCTCCAGCAGCTGAAGCTGCCGCCGCTGCTGGTGCAGATCGCCTCCTTCATGATCCGGTACGGCGACGTGATCACCGACGAGCTGCGGCGGATGTCGATCGCCCGGCGCTCGCGCGGGTTCGAGGCCCGCGGCATCCGGCACTGGGGGGTGCTGGCCAAGACCGCCGGAGCCCTGTTCATCCGCTCCTACGAACGCGGTGAGCGGGTCCACCTCGCGATGGTCAGCCGCGGCTACGCCGGCTCGATGCCGGTGATCGACGAAGTCGTGGCCACCCGCGCCCAGTGGGCGTACGCGGCCGTACTCCCGGCGGCGGCGCTCGCCGTCTGTCTGATGGGATGGACCCTGTGACTGCTGTGACTCCCACGCCTTCCCTCGAGGTCTCCGGCCTCGCGTACGCCTACCCGGACGGGCACCAGGCCCTCTTCGGGGTGGACCTGACCGTCGGACAGGGCGAGCGGGTGGCGCTGCTCGGCCCGAACGGCGCCGGCAAGACCACGCTGGTGCTGCACCTCAACGGCATCCTCGGCGGCGGCGGCGTCGGCACGGTGGCGGTGGCCGGCCTGCCGGTCGAGAAGCGGAACTTCGCCGAGATCCGGCGCCGGGTCGGCATCGTCTTCCAGGACCCGGACGACCAGCTGTTCATGCCGACCGTGCGCGAGGACGTGGCCTTCGGTCCGGCGGCCGCCGGGATGCGGGGCGCGGAGCTGGAGACGCGGGTCCGCGAGGCGCTGGAGCAGGTGGGCATGCAGGCCTTCGCGGACCGGCCGCCGCACCACCTGTCGTTCGGGCAGCGCCGCCGGGTCGCGGTGGCGACCGTACTGGCGATGCGGCCGGAGATCCTGGTCCTGGACGAGCCCTCGTCCAACCTGGACCCGGCGTCGCGGCGCGAGCTCGCGGACATCCTGCGCTCGCTGGACGTGACGGTGCTGATGGTCACCCACGACCTGCCGTACGCGCTGGAGCTGTGCTCGCGCGCGGTGATCCTCAGCGAGGGCGTCATCGCGGCCGACGGGCGCACGCAGGACCTGCTGTGCGACGAGGAGCTGATGCGTGCCCACCGGCTGGAGCTCCCGTTCGGCTTCGATCCGCGCACGCCCTCCTTGACGCGGCCCTCGCACTGATCGGCGCCGGGGCGCCTCCCGGGCTTCGGCCTGCTGCGTCGGACTCCGTCCGCCGGTCAGCCGGTCGCAGTTCCTGCCCGCCCCGGGGAAGGACGCGGCTCCGGTCCGTGTTGCACTCTTCCAGGCGGACCGACCGGCGGCACCCGCGGTGAACGAGGAGCAGGGACGTGGACGTCAACGGAACCGTGACGGAGGGCTTCGAGGCCGTCCGGGACGCGTTCGTACGCAACTTCGAGGTGCTCGGGGACCGGGGCGCGGCGGTGGCCGTGTACCGGGACGGCCGGAAGGTCGTGGACCTGTGGGCGGGCCCGAAGGACGTCGAGGCCGGTGACGGCGACGGCGGCGGCGAGCCGTGGGTTGCCGGGACCGCTCAGGTGGTGCGCTCGGCCACCAAGGGCGTGGCCGCCGTCGTACCGCTGCTGCTGCACCAGCGCGGGCTGCTGGACCTGGATGCACCCGTGGCGGCGTACTGGCCGGAGTTCAAGGCGGGCGGCAAGGAGCGGACGCTGGTCCGGGACCTGCTCGCGCACCGGGCCGGGGTGCCTGCGCTGGACGCTGCGCTGACCCCCGCCGAGGCGGTGGACGGGCTCTCCGGGGCGCGTGCGGTCGCCGAGCAGCAGGCCTTCTGGGAGCCGGGCTCCGCGCACGGCTACCACGCGCAGACGTACAGCTGGCTGCTGTCGGAGCTGGTGCTGCGGGTGACCGGGGCGTCGCTCGGGCAGTGGCTGGCGCAGGAGGTCACGGGGCCCCGGGGGCTGGAGTTCTGGACCGGCCTGCCGGAGGCGGAGACCGCGCGCGTCGGCCGGGTCGGCCCGGTGGACCCGCCGCAGACGGCTGGGGGTCTTCGTACGCGCCCCCGGAGAAACGTTTCGGAGGCCTGGGCGGACCCGTCCTCGCTGACCCGGAGGGCGTTCGCAGCGATCACCCCGCTGCCGGACGAGAACGACCCGGCTTTCCGGGCGGCCGAACTCCCGGCGTCGGCGGGCATCGGCACGGCACGTGGCCTGGCCGGCCTGTACGCGGCCCTGCTGGGCGACACGGAGGACGGCACGCGGCTGTTCACCCCGGAGACGGCCCGGCTGGCGGGGACGGAGCTCTCGTCCGGGCCGGACCGGGTGCTGGTGGTCAACACGCGCTTCGGCCCCGGCTACATGCTGCACAGCCCGGCCTCGCCGCTGCTGTCCCCGGCGTCGTTCGGGCACCCGGGGCGGGGCGGCTCGCTGGGCTTCGCGGATCCGGAGGCGGGGATCGGCTTCGGCTACGTGACGAACGCCCACGCCAAGTCGGTCACCGCCGACCCCCGGGCCCAGTCCCTGCTCCGAGCGGTCCGGTCCTCACTCTGACCCGTCGCGAGGGCTGGGGGCTCCCGGCCCCCGCGACGGCGAGCAGGTCAGGAACCGGCGTTCAGGACCGTCGCCACGATCGGGCCCGCGGCGTCGCCGCCGTGGCCGCCGGCCTCGACCATCGCCGCCGCGGCCACGTCCCGGCTGAAGCCCGTGAACCAGCTGTCCGGGCTGCCCGCGCCGTCGACCTCCGCCGAGCCGGTCTTCGCCCCCTTGTCGGAGCCGCCCACCGAGCTCATCGCCTGGGCCGCCGTGCCGCTGGTTGCCGTCAGCTTCATCATCCGGACCAGCTGCTGCTGGACCGAAGGCTTCATCTGCCGCGCCGCCTGCGCGATCGGCCGCCCGTCGAGCTCCGGCGAGACGAGCAGCGGCTGGCGGAAGACCCCGCTGCGCGCGGTGGCCGTGAACGAGGCCACGTTCAGCGGGTTCATGGTGATCCGGCCCTGCCCGATGTACTCGGCGGCCGCCTCCGCGCCCTTCGCCTCCGGCACCTGGCCGTCGGCCGAGCGGATGCCCGTCTTCCAGTTGTCCAGCCCGAGGCCGAAGACCTCACGGGCCTCCTTCGCCAGAGCCGAGTCGTCGTCGACGTCGTTGATCTGCTTGATGAAGGCGGTGTTGCAGGACTTGGCGAAGCTGGTCGCGAAGTTCGCGCCCGGCAGTTCGAAGTTGTTCAGGTTGTGGAAGGTGCGGCCGCCCCAGACGGCGTCCTTCGTGCACTCCGCCGGCCGGTCGGCCGCCGCCTTGCCCCGGTCGATCAGCATCGCCGCCGTCACGACCTTCCACGTCGAGCCGGGCGCCCGCCGCCCCTCCATCGCCGCGTTGAAGCCGTCCTTGCGGTGGTTGGCCACGGCCAGGATGTGCCCGTTGCTCGGCTGGACGGCGACCACCGAGGACTCCGGGTACTTGGCGACGGCCTTCTCGGCCGCCGCCTGGACCTTGGCGTCCAGGTAGGTCTTCAGCGTGCTCGGCTCGCCCTCCACCAGCGTCAGCAGGGTCCGCTTCGGCGCGTCCTGCGCGGCCGGCTCGATCCACAGCTCGGCCCCGGCCTTGCCGCCCGCCTTGCCGCCGTACGTCTGGCGCAGCTGGTCGAGGACCGGCCGCAGCGAGGGGTACTTCTCGGCGCTCAGCTCCTCGCCGTTGCGGTCCACGGCCTTGACCGGCGGAGCCGCCGGGGCGCCCGCGCGCAGCTTCTCGTCCTTCTGCAGCTGCGGGTGGATCACCGACGCCTGCCAGTCGACGAGCGGCTTCCCGCTGGTCACGCCCCGCACGACGGTCAGCTTCGACTCGTACGCGAGCGGCTTGGTGGCGCCCTCGTACGTGACCTCCGCGGCGACGCTGAACGGGATGGTCGTACCCGTCTGCACCCCCGGAGTGATCACGGCCTTGGACACGTAGGCCTTCGCCCGGTAGTCGGCCACGGCGGTCTGCGCGGCCTGCACGTTGTTCGTCAGCTCCGCGGCCGCGTGCGCGTCCCCGGCCGCCCAGGCGGCGAAGAAGGCCTTCGCGGTCTGCGCGGCCTCCTTGTCGGTGACCGGCCCGCTGCCCTTCTCGGCCCGGACGGCGGAGCCGCGGTCCTTGCCGTCGCCGCCGTCGTCGCCTTCCCCGACCAGCGAGTACACCCCGTACCCGGCCCCGCCGACCATCGCGAGAAACACCCCGCCGACGATGGCACCTTTCGCCGCCCCGTTCACGTACGTCCCCTCCCCGGTTTCCCCCGTTCTCTGAACATGTTCAAAGAACCTCTGGTGTGGACCTTACGCTGTGCGAGCGGTTGTAGTACAGCTTGTTACCGGACCGGAACACCTCGGATCCTGCCCCGGCCCCCCTCTCAGACCCAGCTGTCCAGCCACATCCGACCGCGCCACGAGTCCATCGGGAGCGTCTGGCCCGTGTAGATCGGCCAGAAATAGATGAAGTTCCAGATGATGAGGAGGACCAGCACGCCCGCCGCGATCGCGCCCAGTGCGCGTCTGCGTTCCGTCGAGCCCGACGGGCCCAGCAGGGCGCCGATCATCATCGCCACCGCCAGGCACAGGTACGGGACGAAGACCACCGCGTAGAAGAAGAAGATGGTCCGCTCCTGGTAGTTGAACCAGGGCAGCAGGCCCGCAGCCAGCGCGCACGCGATCGCGCCCGCCCGCCAGTCGCGCCGGAAGAACCACCGCCACAGCACGTACAGCAGCGCGAAGCAGCCGGCCCACCACAGCATCGGAGTGCCCAGGGCCAGTACCTCGCGCGCGCACTTGCCCGCCTCCGTCGCCGGGCAGCCGTCCGCCCCGGGGTCGGGGGACTCGTAGAAGTAGGAGACGGGACGGCCCAGGACCAGCCAGCTCCACGGGTTCGACTCGTACGTGTGACCCGAGGTCAGACCCACGTGGAACTTGTAGACCTCGGTCTCGTAATGCCACAGGCTGCGCAGCCACTCCGGCAGGAACGACAGCGAACTGCCCTGGTCGTTCTTCGCCGCCCAGTCCCGGAAGTAACCGCCCTTGCCGTTGTCGGGGGACAGGATCCAGCCGGTCCAGGAGGCCGCGTACACCGCGATCGCCACCGGCACCGTCGACAGGAAGCCCGGCAGCGCGTCGCGGCGCAGCATCGACGCGTACGGGGCGCCCGCGCCCGCGGTGCGGCGCGCGGCCGCGTCCCATAGGACGGTCAGCACGCCGAAGAAGGCCAGCACGATCAGGCCGTTCCACTTCGTGCCGAAGGCCAGGCCCAGGCACACGCCCGCCAGGATCCGGTACGGGCGCCAGCCCAGGCGCAGCGTCTCGGCGACGGCGACGTCCGGGAGGGTGCGCCCCTCCTCGTCCACCGGGAGCGCGTCGGCGAGTCTGGCCCGGGTCCGGTCCCGGTCGACGAGCAGCGCCCCGAACGCGGCGAGCACGAAGAACATCAGCACCAGGTCGAGCAGCGCGGTCCGGCTCATCACCAGGTGCAGGCCGTCCACCGCCAGCAGAGCGCCCGCCAGGCAGCCCAGGAAGGTGGAGCGGAACAGGCGGCGGCCGATCCGGCACAGCATCAGCACCGACAGGGTGCCGAGCACGGCCGTCATGAACCGCCAGCCGAACGGCGTGAAGCCGAACATCCACTCGCCGAGCCCGATGACCCACTTGCCGACCGGCGGGTGAACGACGTAGCCGGGGTCCAGCGGGAGGGAGATCCCGTCGGGGTTGGCGAGGATCGACTTGTCGATGTCCTTGGGCCAGCTCGCCTCGTAGCCCTGCCGGATCGTGGCCCAGGCGTCCTTGGCGTAGTACGTCTCGTCGAATATCACCGCCTTCGGGCTGCCCAGGTGCGCGAAGCGCAGCACGCCGGCCACCAGCGCCACCAGCACCGGCCCCGCCCACGCCAGCACGCGCTGCCACGCGCCCACCGCGGAGGGGGGGACCCCGAGCGCCGTCCACAGCTGTTCCGAGGGCCGGGCGTACGGGGGCACCAGGCGGGTGCGGACGTCCGGGCGCCGCCGGGCGTCGGCGGGCGGCGCGTAGCCGAAGCTGCGCAGCCGGCGCAGCCAGGTGGACGGCTGTTCTTCGCGCCCCGCCGGAGGGGCGGGCGGAGCCCCCGCGGGGCTGGGCGGCGGCGTCGCGGTACTGGTCACCGGGTCATCGTAGGGAACGCACCTGTGCGAACCCCAGCGCCGGGGACCGTAGGGGCGGCGTGTGCCGGGTGGAACGGCCGGCCCGCGCCGGGTGGAACGGCCGACGTCGAGGGGTGAAACGGCCGACGTGGGACGGTGGGACGGCCGGCGTGTGCCGGGTGGGACGGCTGAGAGGATGGACCGGTGACGACTGACCAGCCCTCCGGCTCCGGAACCGCCTCCTCGACCTCCTCCTCCGCAGGCGTGCTCGTGCTCGCCGGCACCCCGATCGGCGATCTCGCCGACGCCCCGCCCCGGCTCGCGTCCGAGCTCGAACGGGCCGACGTGGTCGCCGCCGAGGACACCCGGCGGCTGCGCCGGCTGACCCAGGGGCTCGGCGTGCACACCACCGGGCGCGTCGTCTCGTACTTCGAGGGCAACGAGTCGGCGCGCACCCCGGAGCTGGTCGAGGCGCTGGAGGACGGCAAGCGGGTGCTGCTGGTGACCGACGCCGGCATGCCGTCCGTCTCCGACCCCGGCTACCGGCTGGTCGCCGCCGCGGTGGAGAAGGACATCAAGGTCACCGCCGTGCCCGGGCCGTCCGCCGTGCTCACCGCGCTCGCCCTGTCGGGGCTGCCGGTGGACCGCTTCTGCTTCGAGGGGTTCCTGCCGCGCAAGGCGGGCGAGCGCCTCGGCCGGCTCCGCGAGGTCGAGGGCGAGCGCCGTACGCTCGTCTACTTCGAGGCCCCGCACCGGCTCGACGACACCCTGGCCGCCATGGCCGAGGTCTTCGGCGCCGACCGGCGGGCCGCCGTGTGCCGCGAGCTGACCAAGACGTACGAGGAGGTCAAGCGCGGCGGGCTCGGCGAGCTGGCGGCCTGGGCCGCCGAGGGGGTGCGCGGGGAGATCACCGTCGTCGTGGAGGGCGCCCCGGCGGCCGGGCCCGGAGACGTGGACGCCGAGGAGCTGGTGCGCAGGGTGCGGGTGCGCGAGGAGGCCGGGGAGCGGCGGAAGGAGGCCATCGCGGCGGTCGCGGCCGAGGCCGGAGTACCCAAGCGGGAGGTCTTCGACGCTGTGGTCGCGGCAAAGAATGCGGCTCAAAAGGTGCTGTAGGACGGTAAAGAGCTAACCTGAAAAGCAAAGCTCAGACCGCGCACCGGGCGCTTTGGGGCATGAGTCGCCCAAAGACCGTCCAACAGTCGACAGGGCCTGATGCGCTCCCGCCCGAAGAGGCGTCCACTGGCAATGGCACCAGTGGAACAAGAGGAGCTGGCATGAGTGAGATCGCAGACACCTCGGTACCCGTACCCGCGCCCGCAGCACCCGTCTCCGTGTCGAGGCCCGGTGTGCACGTCGTGCACGAGGCGTACTCGTTCGCGTGCATGAAGTGCGGGTACGCCTGGGAGCAGGGCTACGAGATCGAGCACCACGTCGACGGGCAGGGCCAGCCCTTCATCATCTACACCGTCAAGGGCGAACGGGTCCCCTCCCCGCTGTCGAACCCGACCTGCCACAACTGCGGCGGGCACGTGGTCCGGATCATGCGGGAAGGCCAGGTGTCGTCGGTGCTCGGCACGATCGACAGGCTCTACCACCACCGCATCTCGCCCGGGATCGCCGGCCCGGTGCCGGCCGGCGCGAACGTCCCGCGGGCCCCGAAGCAGCGCAGGACCCCGCTGCACGACGCCCCGGGGCCCGTCCCGGTGGACGACGCCGCGGAGCGCGGGGGCCTGCTCTCCCGCCTGATGAGGATCTTCCGCCGGTCGTGAGCAACCGGCCGCGGCCATGAGGGCCGGGCCGTGGTCAGCACACCGGTCATAAGATCGGCCGTATGAGCACTGCCGCCAAGGACGCCTCGAAGGACACCCCGCCGCCGCTGCCCGAACCCCTGCGGGTGGCGGTCGCGGACTCCCACACCCACCTCGACATGCAGGGCGGAACCGTCGAGGAGGGCCTCGCCAAGGCCGCCTCGGTCGGCGTGACCACCGTCGTCCAGGTGGGCTGCGACGTGAAGGGCTCCCGCTGGGCGGCCGAGACCGCCGCCGCGTACGAGAACGTCCACGCGGCCGTGGCCCTACACCCGAACGAAGCCCCCCGCATCGTGCACGGGGACCCCGACGGCTGGTCCCGGCAGGGCGCGCGCGCCGGGGGCGGCGAGGCCGCGCTCGACGATGCGCTGGCCGAGATCGAGGAGCTCGCGAAGCTCGCCCACGTGAAGGCCGTCGGCGAGACCGGGCTCGACCACTTCCGCACCGGGCCCGAGGGGATGGCCGCGCAGGAGCGTTCCTTCCGCGCGCACATCGAGATCGCGAAGCGGCAGGGCAAGGCGCTGGTCATCCACGACCGCGAGGCCCACGCGGACGTCCTGCGCATCCTGCGCGAGGAGGGCGCACCCGAGCGCACCGTCTTCCACTGCTACTCCGGGGACGCCGACATGGCCCGCGAGTGCGCCGCCGCCGGGTACTACATGTCCTTCGCCGGGACCGTGACGTTCAAGAACGCCCGGCCGCTTCGCGAGGCCCTCGCCGCGGCCCCGCCGGAGCTGGTGCTCGTCGAGACGGACGCCCCGTACCTCACCCCGGCGCCGTACCGCGGACGGCCCAACGCGCCGTACCTCATTCCGCTGACCGTACGGGCGATGGCGGCGGTACGGGGGATCCACGAGGACGCGATGGCCACCGCCCTGGCGGCGAACACGGCGCGGGCCTTCGGCTACTAGCCCCGACTCCGCGACACGCTGGGTAGTCGCCCGACTTTGGTGAGTGACGGACGTCCGCTAGGGTGCCGTGCCCGAACCGATGGGGCCGGACCAGTGGAGCGAGCGTCGTGAGCGAGAGTCCTTTCACCGGGGTGTACGGCGACGAGGCCGCCCCGGACCCGGAACCGGCCGTGGTACCCGTCCCGCGCACCGGCGACGGGCGGGCCGCCCGGCGCCGCAGGAACGCCGAGGCCGGCCCCGTACCCGCCGCACTCGCCGCCCCCACCGGGCGGCGCCGGGCGGCGCCCGCCGCCGGCGCGGACCTCGCGGCGCCCGCCGGCCCCGGCACCGGGCGCCGCCGCAGCCCGGACCCCGCCGCCGCGGGCACGGGCGCAGCCACCGGACGAGGCGCCGGCGCCGGCACCGGCATCCTGGCCGTCCCCCCCGGGACCGGCCGGCGGCGCCGCACCGCCCCCGCCGGGACGGCCGCGGGCCGGGACGGCTGGCGGCGGATCGTCCCCCAGGCACTCGTCGTCGCCTTCCTGGCTGGCGGCACCACGGGCTTCGTCGCCGCCGACAAGTCGGTACGCCTCACCGTGGACGGGAAGCCCAGGACGCTGCACACCTTCGCCGACGACGTCGACGAACTCCTCGCCGCCGAAGGGGTCGGCGTCGGCCCCCACGACCTCGTCGCCCCCGCCCGCGGCCAGGCACTCGACGACGGCGACGAGATCGTCGTCCGCTACGGCCGCCCCCTGCGCCTGACCCTCGACGGACAGAGCCGCCAGGTGTGGACCACCGCCGGCACCGTCGAGGGCGCGCTGCGCCAGTTCGGCATCCGCGTCGAGGGCGCGTACCTCTCCGCCCTGCGCACCGCCCCCGTGCCCCGCGCCGGCCTCACCCTCGCCGTCCGCACCGAACGCAGCGTCACCTTCATGGCGGACGGCCGCGAAAGCACCATCCGCACCAACGCCGCCACCGTCCAGGAGGCCCTCGGCCAGGCCGGGATCACCCTCCAGGGCCAGGACACCACCTCCGTCCCGCCCGCCTCCTTCCCGCGCGACGGCCAGACCGTCACCGTGCTCCGCATCACCGGCACCCGCGAGGTCCGCGAGGAGCGCATCCCGTACGAGACCGAGAAGACGGAGGACGACGGCCTGTTCGCCGGCACCGAGGTCGTCGAGCGGGCGGGCCGCCCCGGAGCGCGCCGGGTCACCTACGCGCTGCGCATCGTCAACGGGGTCCGGCAGAAGCCCCGCAAGATCGCCGAGGAGATCGTCCGCGAGCCCGTCACCCAGCTGGTCAAGGTCGGCACGAAGCCACTGCCGACCTCGGTCGCCGGGGCGGACGGCCTCGACTGGGAGGCCCTGGCCCGGTGCGAATCCGGCGGCCGCCCCGCAGCCACCGACGCCTCGGGCACCTACGGCGGCCTGTACCAGTTCGACGTCCGCACCTGGCAGAGCCTCGGCGGCTCCGGCCGCCCCCAGGACGCCCCGGGCGCGGAACAGACGTACCGGGCGAAGAAGCTCTACGTACAAAGGGGCGCGGCCCCCTGGCCCCACTGCGGCCGCCGCCTCTACCGCGGCTGATGCGGCGCAAGAGCGGCCTGGGCGCGGGGGGAGGCGCAGCAGGTCGCCGTCACCTGCGCTCGCGCGTTTCGGGGTGTCGACCCGGTCACCGGAGAGGTCTGGCGGAGCAGGTGCCGGTGGAGCGGGCGACCGTACGCCGGGACCAACCGCCACCGCACCCCTACCCGGGGCGCCTCCACGGCTCGGAGAGCCAGGAGGAGGACGAGCCGCTTCCCGGGCGATCTCGCAACGCGAGGATCGCATGCAGGAAACCCAAGCCGATCTGAGACGCTTTACCGGTGAGCACCGCAGAGCAGCAGCCCGAGCCTTCGACCAGCACGCCCCCCGACGCCCTTCTCGGGCCGGCAGAGATCCGGGAGCTGGCCGCCGTACTCGGCGTACGGCCGACGAAGCAGAAGGGGCAGAACTTCGTCATCGACGCCAACACGGTGCGCCGGATCGTGCGTACCGCCGAGGTGCGGCCCGACGACGTGGTCGTCGAGGTCGGGCCGGGGCTGGGGTCGCTGACGCTCGCGCTGCTGGAGGCCGCCGACCGGGTCACCGCCGTCGAGATCGACGACGTCCTGGCCGCCGCGCTGCCCGCCACCATCGAGGCGCGGATGCCCGCGCGCAAGGACCGCTTCGCGCTGGTGCACTCCGACGCGATGCTCGTGGAGGAGCTGCCGGGTCCGCCGCCGACCGCGCTCGTCGCGAACCTGCCGTACAACGTGGCCGTGCCGGTGCTGCTGACCATGCTGGACCGCTTCCCGACCATCGAGCGCACGCTGGTGATGGTGCAGGCGGAGGTCGCCGACCGGCTCGCCGCCGAGCCGGGCAACAAGGTCTACGGGGTGCCTTCCGTCAAGGCGAACTGGTACGCGCACGTCAAGCGCGCCGGATCCATCGGCCGCAAGGTCTTCTGGCCCGCGCCGAACGTGGACTCGGGCCTGGTGTCGCTGGTGCGGCGGACCGAGCCGATCAAGACGACCGCCACGAAGGCGGAGGTCTTCGCCGTCGTGGACGCGGCCTTCGCGCAGCGCCGCAAGACGCTGCGCGCCGCGCTGGCCGGCTGGGCCGGCTCGGCGGCGGGCGCCGAGGCGGCGCTGGTCGCCGCCGGGGTCTCCCCGCAGGCGCGCGGCGAGTCGCTGACGGTGGAGGAGTTCGCGGCGATCGCCGAGCACAAGCCCGCGCAGGAGAGGCCCGCGCTGTGACCGGGACGACGAGCGTGACCGTACGGGTCCCCGCGAAGGTCAACGTCCAGCTGGCGGTGGGCGCGGCGCGGCCGGACGGCTTCCACGACCTGGCCAACGTCTTCCTCGCCGTGTCGCTGTACGACGAGGTGACGGCCACCCCGGCCGACGAGCTGACGGTCACCTGCGCCGGACCGGACGCGGACCAGGTCCCGCTGGACCGGACGAACCTGGCGGCGCGGGCCGCCGAGATCCTCGCGGCCCGGGCCGGGATCGAACCCGCCGTCCACCTCCACATCGCGAAGAACATCCCGGTCGCGGGCGGCATGGCGGGCGGCAGCGCGGACGGCGCGGCGGCCCTGCTGGCCTGCGACACCCTGTGGGGTCTGAACACTCCGCGGGCGCAGCTCCTCGACATCTGCGCGGAGCTCGGCAGCGACGTCCCCTTCAGCCTGGTCGGCGGCGCAGCGCTCGGCACCGGCCGCGGTGAGCTGCTCACCCCGGTCGAGGCGGGCAGCTTCCACTGGGTGTTCGCGGTGGCCGACGGCGGGCTGTCGACGCCCGCGGTGTTCCGCGAGTTCGACCGCCTCGCGGAGGGTACGGAGATCCCGGAGCCCGACGCCTCCCCGGCGCTCCTGGCGGCCCTCGCCTCCGGCGACGCGGACGCCCTCGCCGCGACCCTGGCCAACGACCTCCAGCCCGCGGCGCTCTCGCTGCGCCCGCAGCTCGCCGCGACCCTGGCGGCGGGCACCGACGGCGGTGCGCTCGCCGCGCTGGTCTCCGGCTCGGGGCCCACCACGGCCTTCCTGTGCCGGAACGCGGAGTCCGCCGAGAAGGTGGCGGCCGCCCTGTCCGCGTCCGGCACGTGCCGTGCCACGCGCGTGGCGTCCGGCCCGGCCCCGGGAGCCACGGTCCTGCCGTCCTGACCCCACGGCCGGCCGGGCGGCCCGTGCCCGGGTACTCATACCGGAGTTGAGTACCCGCGCCCTGTCCCGAGACGGCCCGCGAGGGCGACCGTAGCTCCATGACAGCCACCGCACGGGCCATGGCCGACGCCACCCCCGCCGACCGCGACCGGTACGTCGACCTGCTGCGGGTCGCCTCGCTCGGGACCGTGCTCCTCGGGCACTGGCTCATGGCCGCCGTCAGCAGCGACGGCATAGGGAACCTGCTCGCCCTCGTCCCCGCGCTGCAGGTGCTCACCTGGGGCCTGCAGATCATGCCGGTGTTCTTCTTCGTCGGCGGGTTCTCGCACGCCCTGTCGTACCGGTCCCTCGCCAGGAAGGCCGGAGGGCGGCCCCTCTACGCCGCTTTCCTGCGGGCCCGGCTCCAGCGGCTGCTGCGCCCCACCCTCGTCTTCGTCCTCGTCTGGACCGCCGGGGCGCTGGCCGTGCAGCTCGCCGGCGGCGGGGACGGGCGGCTGACCGGGGCCGCCCTGCGGCTGGTCACCCAGCCGCTGTGGTTCATCGGGATCTACCTCGCCATGGTCGCCTTCACCCCGGCCCTGCTGAAGCTCCACCAGCGGTGGGGCTGGGGGGCGTTCGCCCTCCTCGCGGGGGCCGCCGCAGCCGTCGACGTACTCCGCTTCGCGCTCGCCGTCCCGTACGTCGAGTTCCTGAACTTCGCCTTCGTCTGGCTCGCCGTGCACCAGCTGGGCTTCCTGCGCGCCGACGGGCGGATCACCCGCCCCGGCCTGCTCGCCGCCGCCGGGCTCACCGGCGCGGTGCTGCTCGTCGCGTACGGGCCGTACCCGCTCTCCATGGTCGGGATGCCGGGCGAGAAGGTCTCCAACATGGCCCCGCCCACCCTCGCCCTGCTGGCGCACGGGATGTGGCTCGTCGGCGCCGTGCAGCTCCTCGCCCGCCCCGCCACCGCCTGGCTGGCCCGGCCCCGGGTCTGGCGCGGGGTCGTCGCCGCCAACGGGGTCGCCATGACCGCCTTCCTCTGGCACCTCACCGCCATGCTCGCCGTGTACGCGGCCCAGCTCGCGCTCGGCATCGCGCTCCCCGAACCCGCCTCCCCCGCCTGGTGGGCGCAGGTGCCGCTGCGGCTGCTCGCCGCCGCCGGCCTGACGGCCGTACTGGTCGCCCTGTTCCGCAGGTTCGAAGCCCCTGTGCGAGGGGCCGCCGAGCCCGGCAGCGGGCCGCTGGCCGCCCTCGGCATCACCCTCTGCCTGCTCGGCATCCTCGGCCTGTCCAGCACGGGGCTCGGCGGCCTCCTCGAAGGCCACAGCGCCACCCTGATCGCCCTTCCGGTCACCGCGCCCGCCGCGATCGCCATGGCGCTGGGCGGCTGGCTCCTGGTGGAACGTTCCGGAGCGGCCCGGAGCGTTAGGCTGGGGGGCTGATCCACACCCTCCCCCGGGCCCCGCCCGGGGGGACCCCCACCTGGAGCGCTCCTGATGGCCGTCAATCTGGTCAATGTCGAGGCAGTCAGCAAGGTGTACGGCACCCGTACCCTGCTCGACGGCATCTCCCTCGGCGTGTCCGAGGGGGACCGGATCGGTGTCGTGGGCCGCAACGGCGACGGCAAGACCACCCTCATCCGCATGCTCGCCAAGCTCGAGGAGCCCGACACCGGCCGGGTCACCCAGAGCGGCGGCCTGCGCATGGGCGTGCTCACCCAGCACGACTCCCTCGACCCCACGGCGACCATCCGCCACGAGATCATCCGGGACATGGCCGACCACGAGTGGGCCGGCAACGCCAAGATCCGCGACGTGCTGACCGGACTCTTCGGCGGCCTCGACCTCCCCGGCTTCGGCCAGGGCCTCGACACCGTCATCGGCCCGCTCTCCGGCGGTGAGCGCCGCCGCATCGCGCTCGCCAAGCTGCTCATCGCCGACCAAGACCTGCTCGTCCTCGACGAGCCCACCAACCACCTCGACGTCGAGGGCATCTCCTGGCTGGCCAAGCACCTCCAGGAGCGCCGCTCCGCGCTCGTCTGCGTCACCCACGACCGCTGGTTCCTCGACCAGGTGTGCACCCGCATGTGGGACGTGCAGCGCGGCTCCGTCTTCGAGTACGAAGGCGGCTACAGCGACTACGTCTTCGCCCGCGCCGAGCGTGACCGCATCGCCGCCACGGAGGAGTCCAAGCGGCAGAACCTGATGCGCAAGGAGCTGGCCTGGCTGCGCCGCGGCGCCCCCGCCCGGACCTCCAAGCCGCGCTACCGCATCGAGGCCGCCAACGAGCTCATCGCCGACGTGCCGCCGCCGCGCGACAAGTCCGAGCTGATGAAGTTCGCCAACGCCCGCCTCGGCAAGACCGTCTTCGACCTGGAGAACGTCACCGTCCAGGCCGGCCCGAAGACCCTGCTCAAGCACCTCACCTGGCACCTCGGCCCCGGCGACCGCGTCGGCCTCGTCGGCGTCAACGGGGCGGGCAAGACCTCGCTGCTGCGCGCGCTCGCGGAGGCGGCCCGCACCCAGGGCGACGTCCAGCCGGCCGCCGGCAGCGTCACCGTGGGCAAGACGGTCAAGCTGGCCTACCTCTCCCAGGAGGTCGGCGAACTCGACCCGTCCCTGCGGGTCCTGGAGGCGGTGCAGCGCGTACGCGACCGCGTCGACCTCGGCAAGGGCCGCGAGATGACGGCCGGTCAGCTGTGCGAGCAGTTCGGTTTCACCAAGGAGAAGCAGTGGACGCCCGTCGGCGACCTCTCCGGCGGTGAGCGGCGCCGGCTGCAGATCCTGCGGCTGCTGATGGACGAGCCCAACGTGCTGTTCCTCGACGAGCCCACCAACGACCTCGACATCGAGACCCTCACCCAGCTCGAGGACCTCCTCGACGGATGGCCGGGCTCGATGATCGTGATCTCCCACGACCGGTTCTTCATCGAGCGCACCACCGACACGGTGATGGCGCTGCTGGGCGACGCCAGCCTGCGGATGCTGCCGCGCGGTCTCGACGAGTACCTGGAGCGCCGGCAGAAGATGATCGAGGCGGCCGCCCCGGCGCCCGCCCCGGCCGCCGCCAAGTCGACGGCCTCCGGAGACTCGCGCGCGGCGAAGAAGGAGCTCCAGAAGATCGAGCGCCAGCTCAACAAGATGGCGGACCGCGAGGCGAACCTGCACGCCCAGATCGCCGAGAACGCCACCGACTTCGACAAGGTCGCGAAGCTCGACGCGGAGCTGCGCGAACTCATCTCGGACCGGGACGAGTTGGAGATGCGCTGGCTCGAGCTGGCCGAGGACGCCTAGATTCCGTCACCTGAAGGCGTCAGCTGACCTGATAACGGCGTTGTCACGGGCCGGTCCTCCCTTGGGAACAGGGGTCCGACCGGCCCGATGTAAGAGCGCTGTCAGTGATAGAAAGGTGATCCCCTACGCCACCCGAAGCCGAAGGTATGCGCTGATGACCGAGCCGCCCCAGCCGCCGAACCAGCCGCCCACGCCTTCCGGTTACGGCCACCTGCCCGGCCCGCCGCAGCCCGGTTACGGATACCCGCAGCAGGGCGAGAACCCGTACGCCCAGCAGCCCCAGCAGCCTCCGACCCAGCCGATGCACCCGATGCAGCCCGCGCCGCCGATGCCGCAGCAGGGCTACTTCCCGCCGCCCGGCGCGCCGACCGCCGCGATGCAGCAGGCCGGGGGCATGCCGCCGCAGAAGAAGACGGCCGTGTTCATCGCCGCCGGCGTCGCCGGCGTCCTCGTCCTCGGCACCGGCGGCTACTTCGCCTTCGCGGGCGGCAGCGACGACGACCCGAAGAAGCCGGTCGCGCAGAGCTCCGCCCCGGCCGACGCGAAGCCGTCCGCCGGCGTGGACAAGGGCGACGGCAGCGGCAACGGCTCCACGGCGGGCGAGGACCTCAACGCCGGCCGCAAGCAGGGCGAGGACAAGACCCTCTGGCTCAGGACCTCCAAGATCGACGGCCCCGGCATGGGCGTGGAGTCCACCGGCCAGTGGATCGTCGGCGACACCGTCGTCAAGAGCGTCTGGAAGAACCTCACCGCCTACGGGGTCACCGACGGCAAGGAGAAGTGGACGCTCGCGTTCCCCACTCCCATCTGCTCCGTCACCCGGCAGACCACCGCCGAGGGCAAGACCGTCGTCATGTTCAAGGACGGCGACGGCGACAGCGCCACCTGCAACCAGATGAAGCAGGTCGACCTCAAGGCGGGCAAGGAAGGCTGGACGAAGGAGGTCCCCAAGGAGGGCCTCTTCGACATCATGACCAGCCCCAGCCTGGGCATCACCGGCGACACCGTCGCCGTCAGCCGCAGCGGCACCGCCAGCGCCTTCAAGGTCAGCACCGGCGACAAGCTCTTCGGCAGCGCCACCGCCGAGGGCTGCAAGCCCGACTCGTACGTCGTGAACAACGGCAAGATGATCGCCCTCTCCACCTGCTACGACGAGGACCTCTCCGGCGAGGTCTCGGCCGCCGACCCGGTCACCGGCAAGAAGAGCTGGACGTTCAAGCTGCCCGCGAAGTACAAGGTTGGCGCCGTCTACTCGCTGGAACCCGTCGTCCTCGGCATCGGCAACCAGGACAAGAAGGAACGCGCCATCGTGGTCATCGGACCCGACGGCAAGCAGCGCGCCACCGTCAGCGGCGAGGGCAGCTTCGCCACCGAGTGCGACGGCGGCCTCTTCCGCTCCGTCGAGGTCTGCTCCTCCACCGCCGTCGACGCGGACACCCTCTACATGCCGACCGTCGCCGAGTCCGGCAAGGCCAACGAGATCGTCGCCTTCGACCTGGGCACCGGCAAGGTCAAGTGGCGCACGCCCGCCGGCGACGGCCGCACCTTCACCCCGATCGGGGCCGCGAACGGCCAGCTGCTCGCCTACCGCAAGGCCACCTCCGACCAGGGCGGCGAGGTCGTCTCGATCCCCGCCGCCGGCGGCACGCCCACCGCGCTGCTGCGCAACCCGTCCGGACCCTCCGCTCCCATCGAGAGCACCTTCTACACCCCGAAGGTCGACTACGTGGACGGCCGGCTCTTCATCTCCCAAACCCGCCTTCTCGCCAAGGGCAAGGACGAGAAGCTCCTGATGGTCTTCGGCAAGTGAACGAGTCCACCGAGCCGCCCACCGAGAGGCAGTAGCAAGCGATGAGTACCCCGCCGCCCCCCAACCAGCCGCCCGCCGGCGGCTTCGGAGCGCCGCAGGATCCCCCGCCGCAGGGCTTCGGAGCGCCGCAGGCCCCGCAGCCCGGAGGGTTCGGCGCACCGCCGGTGCCACCCGTACCGCCGACGGCCCCGCAGCAGCCGGCTGTACCGCCGGCCGCGCCGGCCGTGCCGCCCGGCCCCCCGCAGGGGCAGCCGGCGTACGGCTATCCGCAGCAGGGCTACGGCTACCCGCAGCAGCAGCCCGCCCCCGGAGCCGGCGCCCCGCCGCAGTTCGGGGCGCCCACGACCCCGATGCAGGCGGCCCAGCCGCCGGCCGCGGGAGGCCCGCGCGGCGGCAACGACAAGCGCACCCAGCTGATGATCGTCGGCGCGGCCCTGCTGGCCATCGTCCTGATCATCGCGGGCGGCTTCTGGTACGTCTCCGGCGACGGCGGCGGCGACGACAAGCAGCCCACTGCGGACGGCAGCCCCAGCGGCAAGCCCGCGGCCGGCACTCCCGGTTCGGAGAAGGTGCCCGCCAACGTCAAGTCGAAGCCGCTGTTCAACCAGCCGAACCCGACTCCCGAAGAGGTCGTCACCGTCGCGGGCTCCTGGCTCACCGACACCACCTACGTCAAGTCCGACGTGTCGAAGGTCGTCGGCTACAACACCGTCGACGGCGCCAAGAAGTGGGAGATCCCCCTCCCGGGCGAGCTGTGCGGCGCGACCAAGCACGTCAGCGACAACAAGACGGCGATCCTCTTCCGCCCGACGCAGCCCACGCCCGAGGCCAAGTACCCGGCGTGCACCGAGGTCGGCGTCATCGACCTGAACGCCGGCAAGCTCCTGTGGTCCGGCAACGCCAAGGGCGCCACCACCGGTGACAGGCCCGCCTCCTACTACGAGGTCACGCTCAGCGGCCAGACCGTCGCCGCCGGCGGCACCAGCGGCGGCGCCGCCTGGAACCTCGCCGACGGCAAGTCCCTGTGGACGCCCAAGGTCGACGGCGAGGGCTGCTACGACAGCGGCTACGCCGGCGGCGAGGCCCTCGGCGTGATCCGCAAGTGCGGCCGCGGCGACAACCAGACCCTGTACGCCCAGACCCTGGATCCGGCCACCGGCGCGCAGACGGCCTCGTACAAGCTCTCCCCGGGCATCGAGTGGGCGTCCATCGTCTCCACGAAGCCCCTCATCGTCGCCGCCGACGTCGGCAAGACCGCCAAGAACGCCTCGGGCGTCAGCGACCTCTTCGTCGTCGACCCCAAGGGCGAGCTGAAGGCGCGCATCTCGCTCGCCTCCGGCAACTTCGGCGGCAAGTGCGGCGGCACCGAGGTCGAGAAGTGCAACGGCTTCGTGGTCGGCAACGGCAAGCTCTACCTGCCCTCGACCGAGCACCAGGGCCAGGCGGAGGCCGGCCGCACCAACGAGCTGCTCTCCTTCGACCTGGAGACCGGCAAGCAGACCACCGACCGCGCCGACGCGGGCGAGCGGTACACCATGTTCCCGCTCCGCATGGACGGGTCGCACATCATCGCGTACAAGGAGCCCCCGTACGACAAGGGCGGCCAGATCGTCAGCATCGACGGCGCGACGATGAAGGAGACCGTCCTCATGGAGAACCCGGCCGAGAAGGCCAGCCGGACCGCCGAGACCGGCTTCTCGCCCGACTTCTCCGAATACCGCTACCACAACGGCAAGCTCTTCATCTCCCGGACCACGGCCAGGAAGCCGTACTCGGACAAGGGCGACCCCGAGTACCTGTTCGTCTCCTTCAGCGCCAGCTGATCCCCGGCCGATCCCGGCCGGTCCCCGCAGACGGCTCGAGCCCCCGGAAGGTCCGCCTTCCGGGGGCTTCTGCGCGGTAACCGCCGCGCACCGTCGAACAAGCGTGTAGCTTGCCGGGGCAGAAGGGTCGGGGGTGGGTGCGCGATGGGCGTACGGGTCATGGTGCTCGACGAGCACCGGCTGTTGGCCGAGGCGCTGGCCTCGGCCCTCAAGCTGCGCGGGCACCGGGTGCTGGCCGCGGCCGCGCCGGCCGCGGGCGCCGCCGAACTGGTCATCAGCCGGGCGCCGGAGGTCTGCCTGCTGGGCACCGCCACGCCCGCCGAGCCCGGCGTCTTCGAGCCGGTCGTGCGCATCAAGCGGGAGCGGCCGCAGATCGCCGTGGTCGTCCTCGGCCCGGTGCCGAGCCCGCGCGGGATCGCGGCCGCCTTCGCCGCCGGCGCCTCGGGGTACGTACGCCACGACGAGCGGATCGAAGGCGTGGAGCGGGCGCTGGCCAAGGCGCGCGCCGGAGAGGTCGCGATCGCCCCGCAGCTGCTCCAGGGGGCCTTCGCGGAGCTCCTCAACCCCGCCGCCCAGCCCGACGACGAGGGCAGCCGGCTGCTGCGGCTGCTGACCCCGCGCGAGGTGGAGGTACTGGTCCGGGTCGCCGAGGGCGAGGACACCCGGCTCATCGCCGCGGGCATGGAGATCGCACCGAGCACCGCCCGTACGCACGTCCAGCGGGTGCTGATGAAACTGGGCGTGGGCTCCCGGCTGGAGGCGGCCGCGCTGGCCGCCCGGACCGGTCTGCTGGACCGGGCGGGGCCGGTGCCGGTGGCCGCCGATTTCCCCGGAGGCGCGTAATCCGGTAAGCCAGTGACCGGCATGTGCACGCACCCCGCGTGCAGTCCCCTGCGAGAGGCAGTAGGCGAGTGAGCAAGACGGCGTCATCTAAGTTCATGGTCACCGGCGGCGCCGGATACGTCGGCAGCGTCGTCGCGGCGCACCTCCTGGAGGCCGGGCACGAGGTCACGGTCCTCGACGACCTCTCCACCGGCTTCCGCGAGGGCGTCCCGGCGGGCGCGGCCTTCATCGAGGGCCGGATCCAGGACGCCGCAAGGTACCTGGACCCCTCCTACGACGCGGTGCTGCACTTCGCGGCGTCTTCGCAGGTCGGCGAGTCCGTCGTCAACCCGGGCAAGTACTGGGAGAACAACGTCGGCGGCACGCTCGCCCTGCTCGCCGCGATGCGCGGGGCCGGGGTGCGCAAGCTGGTGTTCTCCTCCACCGCCGCCACCTACGGCGAGCCCACCGAGGGCCTGCTCACCGAGGAGTCGGTCACCAAGCCCACCAACCCGTACGGCGCCTCGAAGCTGGCCGTCGACCACATGATCGCGGGGGAGTGCGCGGCGCACGGCGTCGCGGCGGTCTCGCTGCGCTACTTCAACGTGGCCGGCGCGTACGGCGAGTTCGGCGAGCGGCACGACCCCGAGACCCACCTGATCCCGCTGGTGCTCCAGGTCGCGCTGGGCGAGCGGGAGTCGATCTCGGTGTTCGGCGAGGACTATCCGACCCCGGACGGCACCTGCGTCCGCGACTACATCCACGTCGCCGACCTGGCGGAGGCCCACCTGGCCGCCCTGGAGGCCGCCACCGAGGGCGAGCACCTGATCTGCAACCTCGGCAACGGCAACGGCTTCTCGGTCCGCGAGGTCGTCGAGACGGTCCGCAAGGTCACGGGCGCGGAGATCCCCGAGGTCGTCGCCCCGCGCCGGGCCGGCGACCCGGCGGTGCTCGTCGCCTCCGCGCGCGCCGCCCACGAGAAGCTCGGCTGGACCCCGGCCCGCTCGGACCTCACCGGCATCATCACGGACGCCTGGAACTTCACGCGCAAGCACCGTTCCTGACTCCCTGCCCCGCCCGTTCACCGCGCCCCCCGCACCCGACGGTGCGGGGGGCGCGGTGCGTGCGCGGTGCGTGCGCAGGGAGCGCGTGCGAGCGGTCCGGCGCCGTGGGCGGGCGCGGTGCGCGGGCGCACGGCGTGCACGCGCCGGGTGAAATGCCCTCCGTGCAACTGCCCGTGGCACGCGCGCGCCGGAAACCGCCTTCCAGACCTTCCCTGCCGGTGAATTCAAGCCACCTCGCACCGCGGTCGTCACTGCCCAGCCGGAAAATCGCTCGGAAAACTTCTGCTATTCGGCCAACCGCGGGCCGCGACCCGTTCTACGCTGAGGCGTGACACCGGTGGGGGCCGGCGTTGATTCAGGGGTCGAGACACGCCGGGTACGGCGTCCGGTCCGGGGTAGTGCAGAGATGTCTCGGCGGCGGCCGCGGCGGCTGCGGATCACCCGGTCCGGGCGCCGTACCCGCAGTCGTCCGTTCCCCGACCCTTGGGGGTTTTGTGGTTCGCATCCGGGTTCTCGTGGTCGACGATCACCGCATCTTCGCCGAATCGCTCGCAGCCGCGCTCGCGGCCGAGCCCGACGTGGACGTGTCCGCGGCCGGCAGCGGCCCCGCCGCGCTGCGCTGCCTCGAACGGGCGGTGGCCGAGGGCCGCCGCTTCGACGTCCTGCTGGTCGACGCCGATCTCGGCGGTGCCGCCGGGGCCGTGCCCGCCCAGCGCGAGCAGGGCTCCGGGCCGCCGCCCGGCGCTGACGGGATCGCTCTGGTCGCCGGGGTCCGGGTGTCCCACCCCGGGGTCCGCACCGTCGTGCTCGCCGAGCGCGACGACCCCCGCCGGGCCGCACACGCCCTGCAGGCAGGGGCTTCCGGCTGGGTGGCGAAGGACTGCTCGCTCTCGCGGCTGCTGGCCGTCATCCGCGGGGTCCTGCGCGAGGAGACCCACCTCCCGCCCGCGCTGCTCACCGGAGTGCTCCGCGAACTGACCGCTGCGCGCAAGCACCGTACGGACAGCGAGCGGCTCGTCGAGTCCCTCACGCCGCGGGAGCACGAGGTGCTGCGCTGCATGGTGGCGGGGCTGGGCCGCAAGGACGTCGCGGCGCGGCTGTTCCTGTCCCCGCACACCGTCCGCACGCACATGCAGAACGTGCTGGGCAAGCTCGGGGTGCACTCCACGCTCGCGGCGGTGGCACTGGCCCGGCGGGCCGGGGTGCGGCCGGCCGACCTAGCCGGGGATGTTGTCGAACGGAGCGGTCAACTGGCGTAGCAGCGCCGCGAGGTCGCCGCGCTGGGCCTGGGAGAGCTGGGCGAGGATCGCCCGCTCCTGGGCCAGCAGGCCGGCCAGGGCCTGGTCGGCGCGGTCGCGGCCCTCCGGCGTGAGGCGGACCAGCACCCCCCGCCGGTCGTTGGGGTCGGGCAGCCGCTCGACGAGGCCCTTCTTGGCGAGCCGGTCGATGCGGTTGGTCATGGTGCCGGAGGTGACCAGCGTCTGCGTCAGCAGTTGGCCGGGGGAGAGCTGGTAGGGCGCGCCGGCGCGGCGCAGCGACGTCAGGACGTCGAACTCCCAAGGTTCCAGGCCGTGCTCGGAGAAGGCCAGCCTGCGGGCACGGTCGAGGTGACGGGCGAGCCTGCTGACGCGGCTCAGCACTTCGAGCGGTTCCACGTCGAGGTCAGGGCGCTCCCGCCGCCATGCCGCGACCAATCGGTCGACCTCGTCCTCCATGCCGATCAGTGTAAGGGGTCTGTCGACGTGAAGTCTCTTCAAATCGAGGATCTCGGGCATAGATATCTTGAGATCGGGAATCTTGACATCAAGATATATTTTGGGCGACGATGGGCATGGAGGGGGCCGGAACAGCTTCCGCTTCCGCCCGCCCCGCCAGTAGGGAGGCTCGAACATGCATTCCGATACCGCGTCGGCAAGGATCCCCACGGCCACCACCCACGCCGCGCCCACCTGGGATCCCCAGCAATACCTCCGGCACGCCGGACACCGAACCCGTCCCTTTCTCGACCTCCTGAACCGCATACCCGAACTCCCCACCCGCCCCGCCCGGATCGCCGACCTCGGCTGCGGCCCCGGCAACGTCACCGCGCTGCTCGCCGAACGCTGGCCCGAGGCCCGCATCACCGGCTTCGACCTCTCCCCCGAAATGCTCCGGCGCGCCACCGACGAGTACGCGGGCAGGACCACCGGCGGCGGCAGCCTGGACTTCCACCACGGCGACCTCGCGAGCTGGCTCCCCGAGGAGCCGTACGACCTGATCGTCTCCAACGCGGCCCTCCAGTGGGTGCCGAGCCACCCCGGCTCCTTCGCCGCCTGGATCAACGGACTGCGCCCCGGCGGCACCTTCGCCTTCCAGATCCCCGGCAACTTCACCGCCCCCAGCCACGCGCTCCTCGCCGAGCTGTGCGACACCCCGCGCTGGCGGGGCCGGCTCGCCGGCCACGGCGCCCGCTACACCCACCTCCTCGAACCCGCCGAGTACCTGGCCCGGTTCACCGAGCTGGGCTGCGCCGTCGACACCTGGGAGACGACGTACCACCAGCTGCTGTCCGGCCCCGACCCGGTGCTCGACTGGGTCAAGGGAACCGCCCTGAGGCCCGTCCTGACCGCCCTCGGGGGCGACCGGGACGCCGTGGACGCCTTCCTCGCCGAGTACCGCGACCTGCTGCGCGAGGCCTACCCGCCCGGCCCGCGCGGCACGGTCTTCCCGTTCCGCCGCATCTTCGCCGTCGCCCGCAAGGAACTCTGACCGTGCTGACCGCAGTCGACCACGTCCAACTCGCCGCGCCGCCCGGCTCGGAGGACCGGCTCCGCGCGTACTACACCCACGTCCTCGGCATGACCGAGGTCCCCAAACCGCCCGTCCTCGCCGCCCGCGGCGGCTGCTGGTTCGCCGCCGGGCCGGTGCAGCTGCACTTGGGCGTCGAGGAGGACTTCCGGCCCGCCCGCAAGGCACACCCGGGGCTGCGGGTCACCGGGATCGAGGCGTACGCCGCCCGACTGGAGGAACGCGGCGCCGAGGTCGTCTGGGACGACAACCTGCCGGGGTACCGCCGCTTCTACTCCGAGGACCCCGTCGGCAACCGGATCGAGTTCCTGGAAGAGCACGGCCTGGAGCCCCCGGCCTGACCTCCCCCGGGCCCGGTGCGACGCGACGGCGCCCCGCCACCGATCTGCGGTGACGGGGCGCCGTCGCGCGTCGTACCCACCGCCGCCGCGGCGCTCAGCTCTTGCGGTGGCCCACCAGCCGCGGCTTCGACTCCAGCCCGTCCAGCCCGTGCCAGGCCAGGTTGACCAGGTGCGCCGCGACCTCCGCCTTCTTCGGCCGGCGCACGTCCAGCCACCACTGCCCGGTCAGGGCGACCATCCCGACCAGCGCCTGCGCGTACAGCGGGGCCAGCTTCGGGTCGAACCCGCGCGCCTTGAACTCCAGCCCCAGGATGTCCTCGACCTGCGTGGCGATGTCGCTGATCAGCGAGGCGAACGTACCCGTCGACTGGGCGACCGGGGAGTCCCGGACGAGGATCCGGAAGCCGTCCGTGTACGACTCGATGTAGTCCAGCAGTGCGAACGCGGCCTGCTCCAGCAGCTCCCGCGGATGCCCGGCCGTCAGCGCGCCCGTCACCCCGTCCAGCAGCTGGCGCATCTCCCGGTCCACGACGACCGCGTACAGGCCCTCCTTGCCCCCGAAGTGCTCGTACACCACCGGCTTGGACACCCCGGCCTTCGCCGCGATCTCCTCCACCGACGTGCCCTCGAAGCCCTTCTCGGCGAACAAGGCGCGGCCGATGTCCAGCAGTTGCTGACGCCGTTCGGCGCCCGTCATCCGGACCCGGCGGCCGCGCCGGGGCTTGTCGCTGCTGGAACTGCTGCCGTCGATCGCCACGTCCCCCATCATGCCGCGTTCGACGCGTTTTCCCTGCGCCGGGCATCGATGCGGTCCTTGGACGGCCAGCGCACGTCCGTCGCCCAGCCCGCCAGCTCGAACCAGCGGATCAGCCGGGCACTGGAGTCGACCTGGCCGCGCAGCACGCCGTGCCGGGCCGACGTCGGGTCCGCGTGGTGCAGGTTGTGCCAGGACTCCCCGCACGAGAGCACCGCCAGCCACCACACGTTGCCCGAGCGGTCCCGCGACCTGAACGGGCGCTTGCCCACCGCGTGGCAGATCGAATTGATCGACCACGTCACGTGGTGCAGCAGCGCCACGCGCACGAGGGAGCCCCAGAAGAACGCCGTGAACGCGCCCCACCACGACATCGTCACCAGACCGCCGACCAGCGGCGGGATCGCCAGCGACACGATCGTCCACAGGACGAAGTCACGGGAGATCCGCCGGATCGCCGGATCCTTGATCAGGTCCGGGGCGTACTTCTGCTGATTGGTCTGCTCCTCGTCGAACAGCCACCCGATGTGCGCCCACGCCAGGCCCTTCATCAGCGCCGGGACGCTCTCCCCGAACCGCCACGGCGAATGCGGGTCGCCCTCGTGGTCGGAGAACTTGTGGTGCTTGCGGTGGTCGGCCACCCAGCGCACCAGCGGCCCCTCCACCGCCATCGAACCCATCACGGCCAGCACGATCCGCAGCGGCCGCTTCGCCTTGAAGGAACCGTGCGTGAAGTAGCGGTGGAAGCCGATGGTGATCCCATGGCAGGCCAGGAAGTACATGAACACCATCAGGCCGACATCCAGCCAGCTCACCCCCCAGCCCCAGGCCAGCGGGATCGCCGCCAGCAGCGCCAGGAAAGGAACGACGATGAACAGCAGCAGCGCGATCTGCTCGACGGACCGCTTGCTCTCGCCTCCGAGGGTCGCGGAGGGCGCGGTGGTATCGGAATCGGAGGTCGCCGAGGCGTCCTCGATCAGCTCGGGACTGGTGGTCATGGGGATCCCCTGGGGGGTGAGGAATCGGCAGGCGCCCTGGCGTCTGCCCCGGCTACGGACGCGTAACCTACGGCATCGTAAGTATGGCAAAGCCACAGCCCGGGGCAAGAGGAGCACGGCCGGGCCCGGGGCGCTCGAAACGGCGCCCGCCGCCGGCCGCGCGCCGCCTGCTGAGAGGCCGCCTGGTGAGACGTTTAGCGGGGCGCGAGCGAACGACACCTATCCTGGTGTCGTCGGACAGCGCGGTCCGCACGGGCAGCCGAGCTGCGCATCAGGTGGGGACACCCCCCGGGACTCCTCCCAGCCGTGGCTGGGCAAGGAAATCCGGGACGCACACCCCCGCGCACCCCGGAGCCCACCTCCCAGTAGCGCTCGAACACTGCAAGGAGCCGCACCTGTGAGCAGTGCTGACCAGGCCTCCTCCACCCCGGCCACGGCCCGGGCCACCGCCGTAGCCGCCAACGCAGAGCTGCGTGCGGACATCCGCCGCCTCGGCGACCTCCTCGGCGAGACCCTCGTCCGCCAGGAAGGCCAAGACCTCCTCGACCTCGTCGAACGCGTGCGCGCCCTGACGCGCACCGACGGCGAAGCCGCCGCCGCACTGCTCGGCGAGACCGACCTGGAGACCGCCGCCAAGCTCGTACGGGCCTTCTCCACCTACTTCCACCTGGCGAACGTCACCGAACAGGTACACCGGGGCAAGGAACTGCGCGCCCACCGGGCCGCCGAAGGCGGGCTGCTCGCGCGCACCGCCGACATGCTCAAGGACGCCGACCCCGAACACCTGCGCGAAACGGTCCGGAACCTCAACGTCCGGCCCGTCTTCACCGCACACCCCACCGAGGCGGCCCGCCGCAGCGTCCTCAACAAGCTGCGCCGCATCGCCGCCCTCCTCGAAGAGCCCGTCGCCGGCGCCGGCGAACGCCGCCGCCACGACCTGCGCCTCGCCGAGAACATCGACCTCGTCTGGCAGACCGACGAGCTCCGCGTCGTGCGCCCCGAGCCCGCCGACGAGGCCCGCAACGCCATCTACTACCTCGACGAGCTCCACGCCGGCGCCGTCGGCGACGTACTCGAGGACCTCGCCGCGGAACTCCAGCGCGTCGGCGTCGAGCTGCCCGCAGGCACCCGCCCCCTCACCTTCGGCACCTGGATCGGCGGCGACCGCGACGGCAACCCCAACGTCACCCCCGACGTCACCCGCGACGTACTGATCCTCCAGCACGAACACGGCATCACCGACGCCCTCGAACTCGTCGACTACCTGCGCGGACTGCTGTCGAACTCCATCCGCTACACCGGCGCCACCGAGGAACTCCTCTCCTCCCTCCAGGCCGACCTCGAACGCCTCCCCGAGATCAGCCCGCGCTACAAGCGGCTGAACGCCGAGGAGCCGTACCGCCTCAAGGCCACCTGCATCCGCCAGAAGCTCGTCAATACCCGCGAGCGCCTCGCCAAGGGCACCCCCCACGAGGAAGGCCGCGACTACCTCGGCACCGCCGAGCTCCTCACCGACCTCACCCTCATCCAGACCTCCCTGCGCGAACACCGCGGAGCCCTCTTCGCCGACGGCCGCATGGACCGCACCATCCGCACGCTGGCCGCCTTCGGCCTCCAGCTCGCCACCATGGACGTCCGCGAACACGCCGACGCCCACCACCACGCCCTCGGCCAGCTCTTCGACCGCCTCGGCGAGGAATCCTGGCGCTACGCCGACATGCCCCGCGACTACCGGCAGAAGCTCCTCGCCAAGGAACTGCGCTCCCGCCGCCCCCTCGCACCCACCCCCGCACCGCTCGACGCCGCCGGCCACAAGACCCTCGGCGTCTTCTCCGCCATCAAGGACGCCTTCGAGAAGTTCGGCCCCGAAGTCATCGAGTCCTACATCATCTCGATGTGCCAGGGCGCCGACGACGTCTTCGCCGCCGCCGTCCTCGCCCGCGAAGCCGGCCTCATCGACCTCCACGCCGGCTGGGCCAAGATCGGCATCGTCCCGCTCCTCGAAACCACCGACGAGCTCAAGGCCGCCGACGTCATCCTCGACGCCATGCTCGCCGACCCCTCCTACCGGCGCCTCGTCTCCCTGCGCGGCGACGTCCAGGAGGTCATGCTCGGCTACTCCGACTCCAGCAAGTTCGGCGGCATCACCACCAGCCAGTGGGAGATCCACCGCGCCCAGCGCCGCCTGCGCGACGTCGCCCACCGCTACGGAGTGCGCCTGCGCCTCTTCCACGGCCGCGGCGGCACCGTCGGCCGCGGCGGCGGCCCCTCCCACGACGCGATCCTCGCGCAGCCCTGGGGCACCCTCGAAGGCGAGATCAAGGTCACCGAGCAGGGCGAGGTCATCTCCGACAAGTACCTCGTACCGTCCCTCGCCCGCGAGAACCTCGAACTGACCGTCGCGGCGACCCTGCAGGCCTCCGCCCTGCACACCGCACCCCGCCAGTCCGAGGACGACCTCGCCCGCTGGGACGCGGCCATGGACACCGTCTCCGACGCCGCACACACCGCGTACCGCGAGCTCGTCGAAGACCCCGACCTGCCGTCGTACTTCTTCGCCGCCACCCCCGTCGACCAGCTCGCCGACCTCCACCTCGGCTCCCGGCCCTCCCGCCGCCCCGACTCCGGCGCTGGCCTCGACGGCCTGCGCGCCATCCCCTGGGTCTTCGGCTGGACCCAGTCCCGCCAGATCGTCCCCGGCTGGTACGGCGTCGGCTCCGGCCTCAAGGCCCTGCGCGAAGCCGGCGGCGAAGCCGCCCTCGCCGAGATGGGCGAGCGCTGGCACTTCTTCCGCAACTTCCTCTCCAACGTCGAGATGACGCTGGCCAAGACGGACCTGCGGATCGCCCGCCACTACGTCGACACCCTCGTCCCCGACGAGCTCAAGCACGTCTTCGCCCGCATCGAAGCCGAACACGAGCTCACCGTCCGCGAAGTCCTGCGCATCACCGGCGGCCAGAAGCTCCTGGACTCCAACCCGGTCCTCCAGCAGACGTTCGCCGTCCGCGACGCCTACCTGGACCCGATCTCCTACCTCCAGGTCTCCCTGCTGGCCCGCCAGCGCGCCGCCGCAGCCCGCGGCGAAAACCCCGACCCGCTGCTGGGCCGAGCCCTGCTGCTCACGGTGAACGGCGTTGCGGCAGGCCTGCGCAACACCGGCTGACGCCGCACCCCGGTATCCGTGTCCGTCACCCTTTGTGATGACGGACACGGATACCGAGCGCTACCGTGGGCGTCCAGGACCACAATCCCGTCCATGGGAGCAACCATGACTGCCGAGCCCGTACACGACTGGTCGAGGCCTCCGTTGGACGGGTACACGGTGGACGACCTGCTGACGCTGCCGGACCTCCCGCGACACACCGAGCTGATCGACGGGAGCCTGGTCTTCGTGAGTCCGCAACGCTTCATCCACTCCGACCTGATCGACTTCCTTGTCACCCGGCTGCGGCTGACCGCCCCCCGGCACACGAGGGTCGCGCGAGAGATGACTGTGGTGATCGACAAGCGCAACGGGCCCGAACCGGATATCTCGGTCGTGCGGCGAGAAGCCTGCACGAGCCCCATGCAGACTCACTTCTACGCCGCCGACGTGCTGCTCGCAGTTGAGGTCGTCTCGCCCGAGTCCGAAGCCCGGGACACCAAAACGAAGCTGCACAAGTACGCGGCTGCCGGTATCCCGAACTACTGGATCGTCAAAATCGAGGGCGACGAATCGATCGAACCCGTCGTGTACCTCTACGAGCTGGACCCCCACACACGTGCCTACGTCTGCCAGGGGATCCACACCAAGCCGTTCAGCGTCTCCCGGCCCTTCGCCGCCGAAATCGACTTCGACGGGCTCGACGAGATGTAGCGGCGGTCAGGAGTTGTACGCGGACTGGGCCCGCTCAAGGCCCTCCGCGATCAGGCACTCCACCGAGTCCGCCGCCCGGTCCACGAACCAGTCCAGCTCCTTGCGCTCCGTCGACGAGAAGTCCTTCAGCACGAAGTCCGCCACCTGCATACGACCCGGCGGACGGCCGATACCGCACCGCACCCGGTGGTACTCCGGCCCCATCGACTTCGTCATCGACTTCAGGCCGTTGTGCCCGTTGTCCCCGCCGCCCAGCTTCAACCGCAGCGTCGGATAGTCGATGTCCAGCTCGTCATGAACCGCCACGATCCGGTCCACAGGAACCTTGTAGAAATCGCGCAGCGCCGTCACCGGCCCGCCCGACAGGTTCATGAACGACATGGGCTTCGCCAGCACCACCCGCCGGTTCGCCGGCCCCGGCGGACCCATCCGGCCCTCCACCACCTGCGCCCGCGCCTTGTGCGCCTTGAACTTCCCGCGCATCCGCTCGGCCAGCAGGTCCACCACCATGAACCCGATGTTGTGGCGGTTGCCCGCGTACTCCGCCCCCGGGTTACCGAGGCCGACGATCAGCCACGGCGCCGCATCGTCCGACATCCATGCTCCTTAACGAGGACGACCGCCGTCCCGCTCCCAGTGGAGCCGGACGGCGGTCGTTCAGCAAGTGCTGAGGTGGGAAAGCGAGGCTCAGGCCTCTGCGCCCTCGGTGGCGGCCTCGGCAGCCGGCTCCTCGGCCTGCGGGGCGACGACCTGCAGAACGGCGGTCTCGCCGTCGACGGCCAGCGTGGTGCCGGCCGGCAGGACCAGGTCGGACGCGTGGATGGTGGCGCCGGCCTCGAGGCCCTCGATGGAGACGGTGACCTCGGTCGGGATGTGGGTCGCCTCGGCCTCGACCGAGATGGTGTTCAGAAGGGTCTCCAGCATGTTGGCGCCGGCGGCCAGCTCGCCCTCGGTGACGACCGGAACCTCGACCGTGACCTTCTCGCCCTTCTTGACGATCAGGAAGTCGACGTGGGAGACCGAACGCTTCAGCGGGTGCTTCTGCACGGCCTTCGGGATGACCAGCTCGGTGCTGTCACCCGCGATGTCCAGGGAGATCAGGACGTTCGGGGTACGCAGCGCCAGCGCCAGGCCGTGGCCCTCGACGTTGACGTGCTTCGGCTCGTTGCCGTGACCGTAGATGACACCGGGAACCATGGCGTCGCGACGGGCCTGGCGGGCAGAGCCCTTGCCGAAGGTGGTGCGGAGCTCGGCGGAAAGCTTGACCTCGGACATGCTCACTCCTCGTGGGGTGACGGAAAAGGACAACGGTCACCCGGCCTGAACGGCCTGCTACGAAGAGCGCGTCGATAACGGAGCGCCGACACCAAAGGTGCGGCCTCCCTCGCCGAGCAACTCGTCGAGTCTACCCGGCGCGGAGGCCGCACCCAAAAGGATCTCTCTACTACCGGTTACTGCTGCTCTTCGAACAGGCTCGTGACCGAACCGTCCTCGAAGACCTCACGCACCGCACGCGCGACCATCGGAGCGATCGACAGCACCGTGATCTTGTCGAGCTCCAGGTCCGACGGGTCCGGCAGCGTGTTCGTGAAGATGAACTCGCTGACCTTCGAGTTCTTCAGACGGTCCGCCGCCGGCCCCGACAGGATGCCGTGCGTCGCCGTCACGATCACGTCCTCCGCACCGTGCGCGAACAGTGCATCGGCAGCGGCGCAGATGGTGCCACCCGTGTCGATCATGTCGTCGACCAGGACACAGACACGGCCCCGGACCTCACCCACGACCTCGTGGACCGTCACCTGGTTCGCGACGTCCTTGTCTCGGCGCTTGTGCACGATCGCCAGCGGAGCGTCCAGACGGTCGCACCACCGGTCCGCAACGCGCACACGGCCGGCGTCCGGGGACACGATCGTCAGCTTGGTCCGGTCCACCTTCGCGCCCACGTAGTCCGCGAGGACCGGCAGCGCCGAAAGGTGGTCCACCGGACCGTCGAAGAAGCCCTGGATCTGGTCCGTGTGCAGGTCGACCGTCAGGATGCGGTCCGCACCCGCGGTCTTCAGCAGATCGGCGACCAGACGCGCCGAGATCGGCTCACGGCCCTTGTGCTTCTTGTCCTGACGGGCGTACCCGTAGGACGGGATGATCACCGTGATGGAGCGGGCCGACGCGCGCTTCAGCGCGTCGATCATGATCAGCTGCTCCATGATCCACTTGTTGATCGGAGCCGTGTGGCTCTGGATCAGGAAGCAGTCCGCGCCACGAGCCGACTCCTGGAAACGAACGTAGATCTCACCGTTCGCGAAGTCGAAAGCCTTGGTCGGCACGAGGGCAACGCCCAGCTGATGCGCAACCTCCTCGGCCAGCTCGGGGTGGGCGCGGCCGGAGAAGAGCATCAGCTTCTTCTCGCCGGTCGTCTTGATCCCGGTCACAGCACAGTCTCCTCAGACGTGTTGAAAGCTGCTCGCCCCCGTGTGCGTCCGTCCCGCACACGGTGAGCCAGCCGAATTGCGTGCACCTATCACGGTACGCCGTCCAGGGCGTACCTGTTTCCGGTCAGTTCACCTCAACGAGGCCTCAACGGGGGTCGGAGTCCTCCTGGACCGCCGACTGAGCCGCCGTCGCCGCAGCACTTCCCGGACGCTTACGAGCCACCCAGCCCTCGATATTCCGCTGCTGACCACGGGCCACCGCCAGCGCACCCGGCGGCACATCCTTCGTGATCACCGATCCGGCAGCCGTGTACGCGCCGTCCCCGATCGTGATGGGCGCCACAAACATGTTGTCCGAGCCCGTCTTGCAATGCGAGCCGATCGTGGTGTGGTGCTTGTGCTCACCGTCGTAGTTCACGAACACGCTCGCCGCGCCGATGTTCGTGTACTCGCCGATCGTCGCGTCACCCACGTAGGACAGGTGCGGCACCTTCGTGCCCTCACCGATCGTCGCGTTCTTCATCTCCACGTACGTGCCGGCCTTCGCCTTCAGGCCCAGGTTCGTACCCGGACGCAGGTACGCGTACGGGCCGACCGACGCCGACTCGCCGATGACCGCCGTGTCCGCCACCGTGTTGTCCACCCGCGCCCGCGGACCGACCTGCGTGTCCTTGAGCCGCGTGTTCGGACCGACCTCGGCCCCCTCGGCGACGTGCGTCGCACCGAGCAGCTGCGTACCCGGGTGGATCAGCGCGTCCTGCCCGAACGTCACCGTCACGTCCACGAACGTGCTCGCCGGGTCGACCACCGTCACGCCCGCCAGCATCGCCTGCTCGAGGAGACGGGCGTTGAGCAGCGCGCGGGCCTCGGCCAGCTGCACGCGGTTGTTGATCCCCAGGATCTGGCGGTGGTCGGCGCCGACCGCCGCACCGACACGGTGCCCCGCCTCGCGCAGGATGCCGAGCACGTCGGTGAGGTACTCCTCGCCCTGGCTGTTGTCCGTACGCACCTTGCCGAGCGCGTCGGCGAGCAGGGCGCCGTCGAAGGCGAAGACCCCGGAGTTGATCTCCCGGATCGCCCGCTGGGAGTCGGTGGCGTCCTTGTGCTCGACGATGGCCGTGACGGCGCCGGCGCCGTCACGGACGATGCGGCCGTATCCGGTGGAGTCCGGGACCTCGGCGGTGAGCACGGTGACGGCGTTGCCGTCGGCCTCGTGCGTGGCCGCGAGCTGCTGCAGCGTCTCCCCGGTGAGCAGGGGCGTGTCGCCGCAGACGACGATGACGGTCCCGTCGACGGTGCCGCCGAGCTCTTCGAGGGCCATGCGGACCGCGTGCCCGGTGCCGTTCTGCTCGTACTGGACGGCGGTTCGGACGCCGGCGTCGATCTCGGCGAGGTGTGCGGTGACCTGCTCGCGGGCGTGGCCGACGACGACCACGAGGTGTGCGGGGTCCAGCTCGCGCGAGGCGGCGACGACGTGGCCCACGAGCGAGCGCCCGCAGATCTCGTGCAGAACCTTGGGAGTGGCCGACTTCATGCGGGTGCCTTCACCCGCTGCGAGTACGACGACGGCTGCCGGGCGGTTGGCGCTCACGGGGATGCCCTTCGGCTTCGGGTGG
This sequence comes from Streptomyces katrae, assembly GCF_000717655.1. GTDB lineage: Bacteria > Actinomycetota > Actinomycetes > Streptomycetales > Streptomycetaceae > Streptomyces > Streptomyces katrae_B. Next base: position 118,899 of record NZ_JNZY01000013.1, on the reverse strand, counting down.
TGGACCCGTGAAGGATACCGGGGGGCCGCACCCCGGAAACGAAGCCGGGTCCCGACCGACCGGTCAGGACCCGAGCTTGCGACGCTCCCGAGGAAGGAATCGAACCCTCATTCAATGGACCAAAACCATTTGTCCTGCCATTAGACGACTCGGGATAGTTCGCTATTTATGTCCGATTTGGCTGATCGAACTGCGATGCAGCCCCTACTATGCCGCACCACCAGCCTTCAATGCGACGGTACAGACCGGCGCTTTGGAGTACGCGAACGGCCAGGCAGCCGTAGTAGCTCTCACCGGTGTTCTCCCGGGTGGTTTTCGCCCTCGGACCAGTAGAGGCCGACGCCCACGAGGAAGAGTTCATGCTCCGACATGGCGCCGATCTCTGCGGTCGCAGCCCGTTTGGTCTCGCGACGGGCCTGCTCGCGGACTTCGAGGGTGCGATCCCACCCCCGCCGCGCAATGGCCGAGGCTTCTTCCGGGGCGCGATGCCTCTCCTGCCTCGGAGGGTCGCGGACCCAGAGGGAGATCGAGCTCTTCGAGCAGCCCAGCTCGACCTGGATCTGGTCGTAGGTCATGCCCTGGAGGCGGAGTTCGCGGGCGCGGTCGCGGAGGTCGTCCTTCGCGTTCGGGCGCTTCGTCCATTCCGGGGCGGGTTCGCCGTCCAGCAGGCGGCCCAGGATGTCGTTGTTGTGGACGCTCAGGCGGTCGCGGATCTGGCGGCGGCTGAGGCCCTCGCGGCGCAGGGCCACAGCCTGCTCGCGGAGCTGCTCGAAGGTTGCGGCGCCGGTGCGGAGGCCGCCTGTGCCGTCGCCGGGGCGACGTCGGATTTCGGTCATGTCGCCAATGTCGTCCGGAATGCGGGCTTCAGGTCTCGCTCAGCGGACGATTCAGCCGTACGTGCGATTGCCTCCGGTTTCCCGGAATTCCGTTCGCTTCTGTGCTGGGGGCCCTGCGTACGCTGGACGGCATGACCGTTTCGGGGGAAGAGCAGGGTGGGGCCGGGCGCGACGGGCCCTTGTGGTGGGAGCGGCGGCGGGGGGCCGTGCTCGATGTGGGGCTGGCGGTGGTGTCCGCCGTCGAGTGCGCCGTCGAGGGGGTGCCGTTCGCGCGCGAGGCCGGGGTGCCGGTGGCGGTCGGGGTGCTGTTCGGGCTGCTGGTGGGGTCCACGCTCGTACTGCGGCGGCGCTGGCCGATCGCGGTGGTGCTGGTGGGGATCGCCGTGTCGCCGGCCGCGATGGGGTTCCTGCTCGGGGTGGTGGGGCTGTACACGCTGGCCGCCTGCGAGGTGCCTCGGCGGATCACGGCGACGCTGACGTCGATGTCGCTGGTCGCGACGTTCGTGGTGATGTACGTGCGGACCAGCGGGGACCAGGGGGCCTCGCGTTCGCTCGTCATCGTGCTGTCGGTGTTCGTGGCGGTGGCGCTGACCGTGCCGCCGGTGCTGCTGGGTCTGTACATAGGGGCGCGGCGCCGGCTGATGGAGAGCCTGCAGGAGCGGGCGGATTCGCTGGAGCGGGAGCTGTCGCTGCTCGCGGACCGGGCGGAGGAGCGGGCCGAGTGGGCTCGTACGGAGGAGCGGACGCGGATCGCGCGGGAGATGCACGACGTGGTGGCGCACCGGGTGTCGCTGATGGTGGTGCATGCGGCGGCGCTGGAGGCGGTGGCGGCGAGGGATCCGGCGCGGGCGGCGAAGAATGCGGCGCTGGTGGGTGACATGGGGCGGCAGGCGTTGACGGAGCTGCGGGAGATGTTGGGGGTGCTGCGGGCGGCCGAGTCGCCGAAGCGGGCTCCTGCGACTGCTTCTGCTGCGGTGGTGCCGGTGGCTGCGTTGGTGGGGAGTTTCGAGGACGGGCCGGGGCCTTCGCTGGGTGAGCTGGAGGCGCTGGTGGGGCAGTCTCGGGCGGCCGGGATGGTCGTGGAGCTGGATGTGCGGGGTGTGGGGGAGGGGTATCCGGCGGAGGTGGAGCAGACGGCGTACCGGGTGGTGCAGGAGGCGCTGACCAACTGCCACAAGCATGCGCCGGGGGCGACGGTCGTGGTGCGGCTGGCTCATCGGGAGGGTGAGGTGGCCATGCAGGTGGAGAACGGGCCGTGCGGGGCGGATGTGGTGCAGCCGGGGCTGCCGAGTGGCGGGAACGGGCTGGTCGGGATGCGGGAGCGGGTGCTCGGGCTGGGCGGGGTGTTCGTGTCCGGTCCGACGGATGAGGGTGGCTTCAAGGTCTCGGCGGTGCTGCCGGGCGGCCCGAGGCGGGCGTAGGGGGAACCGGGGCCTGGAGCCCGAGCCGCTGGTCGCGGCTCGATGCTCTGGCCGATGGGCTGACCCGTGCTGGCCTTGGTGCCGGTGCCGGTGCCGGTGCCCGATGGCCGATGCCCGGCCGTTCCGTGCCGCGCCGATGGCGGCCGCCGCCGCGGGCGGGGCGGGACGGCCGCTGCTTCCGGCCGCTGGGCTCGGCTGTGTCCCGGCCGTTGCGTGGCCGGGGGCCCGGCCGGGGTGCGCCCTGGGCGGTCGTCGCCCGGGGCTGCGGCCGGGGTGGGGGTCAGGGGGCCGTCGTGAGGCGGGTGGGTTGGAGGCCGGTCAGGAGGAGGGTCAGGGCTTCGTCCAGGGCGCCGCCGAGGTACCAGTCGCCGGTGTGGTCGATGCCGTAGACGCGGCCTTCGCGGTCGATGGCGAGGTGCGAGCCGGCGTCGGCGTCGACGCCGAGGGGGCAGAGCTCGGTGGACAGGGCGCGGCCGAGGTCGGCGAAGGTGCGTGCGAGGTGGAGTCCGGTGAGGGGGTCCAGGCGCACGGGGACCGGCGCTATCTGGCGGCCCGGGCCGGGGGCGGTGACGGTGAGCCCGCCGAATTCGGCCCATGCCTCGACGGCGGCGGGGAAGACGGTGTGCCGGTGTCCGGCGGGGGTGGTGTGGTCCCGGAGGGCGTCGGCCCAGAACTCGGCCTGCTTGATGTCCCAGCGGCCGGGCTCCCAGCCGGCGGTGCGCAGGGCGGTGTCCACGGCGGCGGGGAAACGGGTGGCCGAGGAGCGGTCGTAGGAGGCGGAGGAGGTGGTCATGGTCGTGGGGGTCAGGCCTTCTCTGAGGCGGGGGTGAGGTCGACGGCGCGTACGCCGAAGTGGGCGAGGAGGGCTTCGCAGGAGCGGCAGGGGGGTGCGTAGCTGCCGTGGAGCGGGTCGCCGTCCTCGCGGATGCGGCGGGCGGTGATCTTGGCGTGTTTGAGGGAGCGGCGGGCTTCGTTCGCGGTGAGGGGTTTGCGGGAGGCGCGGCGGCTGCGGGCGCCTTCGGCGGCGGTGAGGTGGCGGGAGAGCAGGATGGCTTCGGGGCAGCGGCCGGTGAAGCGTTCCCGCTGGCCGCTGGTGAGGGTGTCGAGGAAGTCCTGGACGAGGGGGTGGAGTGCGGGTGGGTGGTCGGCTTTGCCGGCGGTGCCGGTGAGGGTTTCGCCGCGTACGGAGAGGGCTGCGGCGACGGTGGGGAGGATGCCGTCGCGGCGGAAGCGCAGGACGGGGGCTGTGGGCCGGCTGTCGGTGCTGCTCCAGCGCAGGCGTGGGTCTCCGGCGGGCCGGCCGGTCGCCTGTGTGCCGTGGCCGCCCGTTCCCGAGGCGCCGTCGGCCGTGTCTGTGCGTGTGGCGGTGTTCTGCATGGTCGCGTCTTCCCTCCCGTGGCGGCGGTGGTGGCCGCTGTCGCGCACGCCCCCGTGCTGAGGGGACAGCCTGTCAAATGTCCCCTGTCGTGTGGAAGCGGGGTCGAATATTCGTATCAATTCGGATGTTCCTGGCCCTCGCGCGGGTGCGGGGGTCGTGGGCGGGTGACGCTCTTGCCGGAGCACATAGGCTGTGGTGAACCAGCCAGATCCAGCAGGGGGCTACCGCCATGACGACAGGTCGGCTCGGGCAGCAGGCCGCGCCACCCAACGCCGCGTATTCGGGGCAGGTCGTGCATTTCCCGGACCCGGTCCGGGCCGCTCGGCATCCCCACGGTGTGCGGATGGACGGGGACGGACATCCCGACTTCTCCCCGTACGCGCGTGCGGCGGTGGAGATCGCCGAGCCGCCGGAGGGCTTCGGTGTGGACGAGCTGCGGCTGACGGACTGTGTGTCCGCGAACGCGGCGATGCATGCGGCCGGCCATGCGCTGTGGGACACCGTCGGGCCGGTGGCGACCCCGCACGGCTGGACCTGGCACCACGTGGCGGGGACGCGGCGGATGGAGCTGGTCCCGGTCGAGGTGAAGGCGCTGCTGCGGCATCACGCGGGGCTGGCGACGGCGCCGGTCGACCACGAGAAGCGTGGGACGCGGCCGTTGCAGGAGGTGCGTCCGGTGCACCTGGGGCTGCCGAAGTCGGTGGTGTCGGTGGCCGAGGAGGCGGTGCAGGGTGTCGAGGAGGACCTCGGTTACCGGCTGCCGGAGGCGTACCGCGCGTTCCTGAAGGCTGCGGGCGGCTGTGCGCCGGTGGGCGCGGGTCTCGACGTGGAGCTCGGTCTGCTGGTGGACCAGCCTTTCTTCACGGTGCGTGAGGAGGCGGCGGTCAACGACCTCGTGTACGTCAACAAGTGTCTGCGGGACCACCTGACGAAGGACTACCTGTGCGTGGCCTTCGTCCAGGGGGGTCTGCTCGCGGTGAAGGTGAAGGGCGAGGCGATCGGCTCGGTGTGGTTCTCCCCGTACGACGACGCCCGCGACCGGGACGGCTGGTCGGTGCAGGAGCGCGTGGAGCGGTTGTTGCTGCCGTGCGGTGCCGATTTCGATGCCTTCCTCGAGCGGTTGGCGGGGAACCCGCCGGAGTTGGAGACGGTGGCCGGTCTGATGGTGGACGGCGGATTCGCACGCTCGGTTCCCGTGTCGGGGTCGGTTGCGGGGCCGGGTGCGGCACCGGTGGAGGGGTGACGGCGCGATGGTGACGTTTGCGCAGGCGCAGGAGCGCGCCGAGGAGTGGATCAACGGGGACCTGCCCGCGTACCAGCACCGCGAGGTGCGCGTACGGGAGTTCGGGCTCGGGTTCGTGGTGTGGGCGGAGGACCGTGCGGCCGGTCCGGTGTCCGGTGGGGGCCGGCAGAGGCTGGTCATCGCGCGGGACAGCGGTGAGGTGACGTTGTGGCCGGGGCTGCCGGTGGGTGAGGTGATCCGCCGGTACGAGGAGGAGTACGGGGCTGCGGCCGCCCCGGTGGCGGAGGCGTCGGTGCCGTCGCCGCGGATCGACTCGGAGCAGACCTCGTTCATGCTGAGTCCGCCGGAGTGGCTGCAGGAGGCGGCGGACCGGGCGGGGATCCCGGCGGCCCCTGCCCCTGCCGCCGTGCCTGCTTCGGAGCCTGCGGTTCCGGCTGCGCCGGAGCCCGTTCGGGCGTCCGCGCCCGAGCCGGTGGAGGCGGTGCCGCTGCGCCGCGAGGTGCCGTACGAGCCGACGGCCAACGACGGGGTGCCCGTCGGGGCCACGCCGTGGGCCGGGACCGATGTGAATCCCGGTGCGGACGACGTGTCCGTACCGCTGCCCGCGACGGTGTTCGCGCCGCCGCTGTCGGGGTCGGACCTGGAGGACGTGGCGCCGCCGCCCGGCGGGGCCTCGGAGGCGAAGACCGCGCTGATTCCCGGGGGCAGCCGGCTCCCCAGGACGGCGATCGCGCCGGCCCTGCACCTCGGGGCCGACGCGGGCCCGGATTCCGGGTCCATCGCCGATGCGCCGACGAGCAAGGCCCAGGTCTCCCGGCCGGGCGCGCAGCCGGTGACGCCGCCCGGTCCGCCGGGGGCTCCCGGTGCGCCTGGTGCTCCGGGGGTTCCCGGTGCGCCTGGCGGCGGGCTCGACCATGCCGCGACGATGCTGGCGGGTCCGGCCGTGACGGGTCAGCCTGCGCCTCCGGGTCCGCCCGGTCCGCCGGGTGCTCCCGGTGCTCCTGGTGCGGGTCAGCCGCCTGCGCCGCCCGGTCCGCCCGGTGCTCCGGGTTCGCTGGGGCGTGGGCTGGATCATGCCGCCACGATGCTGGCGGGTCCGGCCGTGACGGGTCAGCCTGCGCCTCCGGGTCCGCCCGGTCCGCCGGGTGCTCCCGGTGCGGGTCAGCCGCCTGCGCCGCCCGGTCCGCCCGGTGCTCCGGGTTCGCTGGGGCGTGGGCTGGATCATGCCGCCACGATGCTGGCCGGTCCCGCCGTGACGGGTCAGCCGCCCGCGCCTCCCGGTCCGCCCGGGGCCCCGGGCGCGGGTCAGCCGCCCGCGCCTCCCGGCCCGCCCGGGGCCCCCGGTGGCTCGGCCCATCAGGCAGCCACCATGCTCGCGGGTCCCGGCGTACCCCAGCCGCCCGGTCCGCCGGGGGCGCCCGGTGCGCCCGGGGGCGGGCTCGACCATGCCGCGACGATGCTGGCCGGTCCGGCCGTGACGGGTCAGCCGCCCGCGCCTCCCGGCCCGCCCGGGCAGCCGCAGGCCGGTCCCGGCCCCGCGCCGCAGCCCCCGGCGCCCGCCGGTGTGCCCACGGTCGGCCCCGGCTACCAGGCCGTGCTGCGCTACCGCGCGCCGGACGGCTCCGAGCAGCAGCTCATCCGGCGTTCCGCGCCGGGTACGCCGCACCCGGAGTGGCAGATCCTGCACGAGCTGCGGGCGATGAACGTGCCGCCGCAGCAGGTGCTGGAACTGCACACCGAGCTGGAGTCGTGCGAGCTGCCCGGCGGTTATTGCGCGCGGATGATCCGGGAGACCTGGCCGCAGGTCCGGATCACGAGCGTGGCCCCGTACGGCCAGGACCATGCGGGTCGTCAGCAGGGCATGCGGCATCTGCTGACCCATCAGGGTGAGCTGCACCAGGTGGCGGACGGCCCGGCGCGTCCTGCGCCGGTACGGGCGCCGTTGCAGCAGGTGCCGCTGCAGCCGGCGATTCCGTTGGATGCCATCGGCGCGGAGCTGGCCGGGGCGTTCGGTCCGCAGGGTGTGTTCCGTTTCGACCAGCGGGCGGTGTCCCGCCAGGGTGTGCCGGAGATCGTGGCGCAGACGCTGGTGTGGGCGGGTCTGCCGACGGACTTCGGGCCGTTCTTCTGGGCGCAGGCGGTGCCGGGCCAGCCGGTGCCGACGCTGGCGGAGCTGGCTGCGCAGCGGCAGGTGCAGCCGGCGTCGGACGCGGGTTCGTACCTGGTCGTGGGCAGTGACTTCGGCAAGGCGTTGTGCGTGCAGTACGGGACGGCGCACATAGTGGCGGTTCCGGTGGAGGCCGGTCCGGGCGGTGCGCCGGTGCCGCCGCAGTTCGTGAATTCGAGCCTGCCGCAGTTCGCCCGTTCGCTGGCGATGCTGGGTCACATGTGGCGTCTGCGCCAGCATCTGACGCCGGAGCAGGCGGGGCGCTGGACCGTCGATTTCCAGACGAATCTGGCCGGGCTCGACAGTGCGGCGCTGGCGTCGCCGGAGAGCTGGTGGTCGGTGCTTCTGGAGCAGATGTGGGACGGATTGCTCTGATCGGATGATCAGTTGAATGGCCGGGCCGGGACCCTCGTACAGGGTCTCGGCCCGGCCATTCCGGCTTCTGGGAGCAAATGGCGCATCCTTGACAGGAATCCCCCCGAGAGAGGCGCTTCCAGGATGACTGCACCCATGTCACCTCACGGACCGGGTTTCGCGACCGTACGAGGTCGCGGCTACCGCATCGAAGAGGTCGACCGGTATCTCGCCAGGCTGTCCGGGAGCCGGGACGAGGCGTGGGAGCGGGTGGCGCGGCTGACGGTCCTGGCGAAGCGGATGGAGGCGGAGGCGGGGCGGCTGCGCGAGGCGGTGGCGGAGCTGGCTCCGCAGACGTACGACGAGCTGAGCGAGCGGGCGCGGCGGATCCTGCTGCTGGTCGAGGAGGAGGCGGACGCCGTGCGCAGGGACGCGCGGGCGGACGCGGTGGACGCGACGGGTGCGGCCGAGGCGTACGCGGACCGGGTGGCGGAGCTGGCGCGGCAGGACGCGGAGGCGGTGCGCGAGCAGACGGAGGTCCGGGCGCGGCAGGGGCTGCTGCGGGCGGAGCGGGAGGCCGACGCGGTCCGGGCGGAGGCCAGGGACGATGCGGCCCAGTGGCGCTCGCAGGCGCAGGCGGCGCTGGCGGAGATGCGGCGCCGGTCGGATGCGCTGCTGGCGGACCGCGAGCAGGAGCACGTGGAACGGTGGGACGCGGCGGAACGGGAGCTGGCGGCCCGGGAGGCCGATCTGGAGGCGCGCCACGCGGAGCTGGAACGGTACGCGGAGGGCAGGCTGGCGGAGGCGCGGCGCGGTTACGCGGAGGCGGAGGAGTCGGCGCGGCACGGGCAGGAGGATGCGGAGGCGCGGGCGGCGGAGCTGCTGGCGGAGGCCCGGGTGTGGGAGGAGCGGACCGGCCGTGAGACGGACCGGATCCTGCGGGAGCACGCGGAGGCGCAGGACGAGATGCGGGCGCACATGAACCACGTGCGCTCGAGCCTCGCTGCCCTGACGGGCCGCGCCCCGGCCGAGGGCTGAACCGGCGGCCCGCCCGGCCGGGGGTCAGGGTTTGTGGCGGGCGTAGTAGCGGGCCACGCGGGCGCGGTTGCCGCAGGTCGAGGCCACGCACCAGCGGCGCCTCGGGTGGGCCGGGAGGAACAGCAGGACGCAGTCGGCGCCCTCGCACTCCCGTACGTCGCGTACCCGCGGGTCCGTCAGGAGCTCTGCCGCGGCGTCCGCCAGCTGCGCCGCGAGCCGCCGGGCCGTGGTGCCCGTACGGTGCGGGGTCGCCGCAAGGCCGGTTTCCGGGGTCCAGGCGAGCTCCCGGTGGACCGGGGCGCCGGCCGAGGCCTCGTTCAGCGTGCGCAGGGCGCCGGCCGGGGGCCGCTCGCCGCGCCGCGCGGCCGAGAGCGCCGCGCCGGCCGCCTCCCGTACGCCGTGCACGGCCGCCACCTCCGCCGGACCCACCTTCGCGACCGGCCCGAGCCGGCCCTCCTGTGCGGCCAGCCAGGCGGCGAGCCCTTCTGGGCCGGCGAGCAGGTCGCCGGCGCCCGCGGGCCGGGTGTTGAGGAGGTCCAGGGCGAGGGGCTCCCCGGTGAGCGGAAACGTCATGGGTCTAATGGTACGTGAAGCACTTGACCCATTACTGATCTCCGGTGAGACTAATGGAAACCAAGCCATTGGAGGCATGTGATGCAGCTCGTCCACCACCGCACCGCCGAGGTGCACGGGGTCCGCGTCGCCTACCGCGAGAGCGGCCCCGCCGACGGCCCGGTCCTGCTGCTCCTGCATGGTTTCCCCACGTCCTCGCACCAGTTCGCCCGGCTGATGGACGCGCTCGGCGACACCCCGTACCGGCTGATCGCCCCCGACTACCCCGGCTTCGGCCGGACCGAGGCCCCGGACGGGTTCACGTACACCTTCGACCGGCTCGCCGACATCGTGGAGGGCTTCACCGACGCCCTCGGGCTGGACCGTTTCGCGCTGTACGTCTTCGACTTCGGCGCCCCCGTCGGGCTGCGGCTCGCCGCGCGGCGGCCCGAACGGGTGACGGGCCTGATCGTGCAGAACGGCAACGCGTACGAGGAGGGACTCTCCGACGCGGCCCGCGAGTTCGCCGGACTGCGGCGGGAGATGCCGGGCGACGAGGAGCGCGTGCGGGGGCTTTTCACCCCGGAGGGCACCCGCTTCCAGTACGAGACCGGCGTCGCCGACACGAGCCTGATCTCCCCGGACGGCTGGACGCTCGACGTGCACTACCTCGGGCTGCCCGGGCGCGCCGACGCGCAGGCCGATCTGGCCTTCGACTACGCGTCCAACTTCGCCCACTACCCCGCCTGGCAGGCCTGGCTGCGCGCCGCCCGGGTGCCGGTCCTGGTCGTCTGGGGCGAGGGGGACCCGTTCTTCACCCCGGCGGGGGCGAAGGCGTACCTGCGCGATGCGCCGGATGCCGAGGTGCACGTCTTCGAGGGGGCGGGGCACTTCGCACTGGAGACCCACCTCGCGGAGATCGCCCCGCTGATCAGGGAGTTCCTCGCGAAGCTCCCGTGACCTGACCCGCCCCCGACGCGGGCGTACTAGCCCGCCGCCCGCTGGGCCGGAGCCGGAGCCGGAGCCGGAGCCCGTCCCGAGCCCGCAGCCGCCGGTGCGTGACGGTACGGGTCGCTGCGCAGGCCGCGGGAGGTGACGACCACCGTGAAGGCGGCGGGCGCGGCGGCCGGCAGCTGCGCGGTCAGGGTGCCCGTCGCCGGGTCGTACTCGGTCGCCAGGGCGGTGGAGTCGAGCTCCACCCGGGCCTGCGGGCCGAAGCCGCCGCCCTCCACCCGCAGGGCGGAACCCTGCACCGCCACGCCCGTGATCACCGGGTTCGCGCGCGTGGCCATCTTGTTCACCAGGTACGCCCCCGCCGGTGCGCCGGTCAGCGCCCAGATCTCGGCGGGGAGGCGGGGGAGCCCGCCGCCCACGTCGGAGAGGAAGAACAGCACCACGTACAGCATCGTGATCGCGCTCAGCGTCACGTACTGGAGGTCCACGAGGTCGGTGCGCCCGCTGTCGTTCGCGATCAGCTCGCGCAGCGGCCGCTTCCCCGAGGGCGTCGGCTTGGGGGCGGGTTTGGCCATGCTGCCGTTCTCCACACGGATGCCGACGACGGTCTTCGCCGCGATCAGGGCCACGTACGGGCCGCCGAGCAGCGGCAGGTAGACGGTGGTCAGGGAGGACAGCGGGCCGTGCTCCCCGGCGAACCAGCCGGCTCCGCCGCCCGCCGTGAGCCCGTACGCGAGGATCGTGAGCAGGAGCCAGACCAGGATCACGGTCCAGGCCAGCGCCAGGGTGGTGGAGGTGGAGAGCCGGCCGTCGCGGCCGGTGACGAAGCCCGGATGGCGGCGCAGCCGCAGGCCGATCGGCCCGGCCACGGCGGCCAGTAAGGCCAGTGCGAAGAGTGCGGAAACCATGTCGTCCCCCCGGAACGGATCTCGGATTCAGGACTCCGAGGTGTACTCCGTTGACCGGGACCATGACAAGCAGGAGCCGGGCGCGCCCCTACTTCTCCTGATGCTCCGCCAGGATCGGGAACCGCCGCGGAGCCACCAGGAGCAGGATCAGCAGGGCCGCCACGGCCGCGGCGGTCGCGCCGAGGAAGATGTGGTCCACGGCGGCGGCCACCGACGCGCGCAGGTAGTCGGCGGCGGCCGGCGGGAGCAGCCCGGGCCGGTCGAGGGCCTTGGAGACGTCGTCGAGGTGGTGCGGCAGTCCGGTCATCGGGGCGTCGGCCAGCCGGGCGGCGATGGTCGCGTTGGCGACGGCCCCGAGCAGGGCGGCCCCGAGGCTCTGGCCGACCTGGCGGCAGAACAGCACCGAGGCCGTCGTCGTACCCCGCTCGGACCAGCCCACGGTGGACTGGACCCCGACGATCAGCGGCAGCTGGAACAGGCCGAGGGCGGCGCCCAGCAGCAGCATGATCAGCGTGGGCTGCCAGGGCCGGGCGGGATGGGGGAGCAGCGTGAACGAGAACAGGATCACGGCGGCCAGTGAGATCCCGACGACGGCGCAGTCGCGGAAGCCGATGCGCCGGTAGACGTGCTGGCTGAAGGCGGCGGACAGGGGCCAGGTGAGGGTCATCGCGGACATGACGAGCCCCGCGCTCGTGGGTCCGAGGCCGAGGACCGACTGGGCGTACGTCGGGACGAAGACCAGCGGCGCGACCATGAGCAGGCCGAGTGCGCCGAGGGCGAGGTTCACGGCGGCGATGGTGCGCCGGCGCCAGACCCACCCGGGGAGAATCGGTTCCTCGGCCCGGCGTTCGATCCGGACGACCACGGCCGCCAGCACCGCGCTCGCGCCCAGCAGGGCGAGCGAGGGCGCGGACAGCCAGGGCCAGGCGACCCCGCCCTGCACCAGCGCGAAGAGCAGCAGCCCGCCGCAGGCGAAGACGCCGAGGGCGCCGGCCCAGTCGATCGGGCCGCGGCGACCGGGGGACCGTGCGGGCTCGACGAGATGGCGGGCGAGCAGCCACAGGGCCAGGCCGCCCAGCGGCAGGTTGATGAGGAAGATCCAGCGCCAGTCGGCGTACGAGGCGATGAGCCCGCCGAGCGCGGGGCCGGCCACGGCGGAGGCGGCCCAGACGGAGGACATCCTGGCCTGGATCCTGGGGCGGTCCTTGAGCGGGTACAGGTCGGCGGCCAGGGTCTGCACGGTGCCCTGGAGCGCGCCGCCGCCCAGCCCCTGGACGATGCGGAAGGCGATGAGGGCGGCCATGTTCCAGGCGAGCGCGCACAGCACCGAGCCGACGATGAACAGGGCTATGCCGAAGAGCAGGACGGGCCCCCGGCCGAGGGTGTCGGAGAGCTTCCCGTAGACGGGGAGGGTGACGGTGATCGCGAGCAGGTAGCCGGCGAAGAGCCAGGAGAAGACGGAGAACCCGCCGAGGTCGCCGACGATCTGGGGGACGGCGGTGGAGACGATGGAGGTGTCGAGGGCGACGAGGGCCATGCTCAGCATGAGGGCGGCGACGAGCGCCGTGCGCGGCGGCCGGCTGCCGCTCCCGGCAGCCGCCGAGGCCCCGGCCCCTGACCCGGCGGCGTCCCCGGTGCGTTCCCCCGTGCTCTCCTCCGCGCCCACCACGATCCTTTCACCGTGCACGTACCTGCGGGGAACACCCTCTCATCACGGGGTATCCGGCGGTATCCCCCCAGAGCTGGTCCCCCAAAAGGCGGAGAACCCCTAAGGGTTGCTCCTCACAAGGGTCCAGGGGCCTTTCGTCCCGGCGGAGGAGGAGGACGGCCTCGCGAGGTCCTTAACTGGTTCATACGGGCGGGGGTGGGGTTAACCCCCCGGTGGATACGGCGATGGGCACCAGGGCGCCGGCCGCCTCCGCCCCGCAGACTTCAGGACGGCATCACACGCCGGATCCGGCCGACCCGCCGGAATCCGGTCACACGCGCAGCAACGCAACGAACGAGGGGAAGCACCGTGACAACGGCTATGACCGAAACCAGGCACGGGGGTACTGGAGGGCATGAAGCCGTCGCGGCCCGGGCGCGCAAGGTCGTCAAGGCCTATGGCGCCGGGGAGACCCGTGTGGTCGCCCTCGACGAGGTGGACGTGGACATCAAGCGCGGCCAGTTCACGGCGATCATGGGCCCCTCCGGCTCCGGCAAGTCCACGCTGATGCACTGCCTCGCCGGTCTCGACACGGTGACCAGCGGGCAGATCCACCTGGACGACACCGAGATCACCGGGCTGAAGGACAAGAAGCTCACGCAGCTGCGCCGCGACCGGATCGGTTTCATCTTCCAGGCGTTCAACCTGCTGCCGACGCTCAACGCCCTGGAGAACATCACGCTCCCCATGGACATAGCGGGCCGCAAGCCCGACGCGGAGTGGCTGAACCGGGTCGTGGAGACCGTCGGCCTCGCCGGCCGCCTCAAGCACCGCCCGACCGAGCTCTCCGGCGGCCAGCAGCAGCGCGTGGCCGTCGCCCGTGCCCTCGCGGCCCGCCCGCAGATCATCTTCGGCGACGAGCCCACCGGAAACCTGGACTCCCGGGCCGGCGCCGAGGTCCTCGGCTTCCTGCGCCGCTCGGTGGACGAACTCGGCCAGACCATTGTCATGGTCACGCACGATCCGGTCGCCGCCTCGTACGCGGACCGTGTCATCTTCCTGGCCGACGGCCGGATCGTGGACGAGATGTACGGGCCCACCGCCGACCAGGTGCTCGACCGGATGAAGGACTTCGACGCGCGCGGGCGGACCTCGTGAGCAACACCGTCCTGAAGACCTCGCGACGCAACTTCGTCGCGCACAAGGGGCGGATGGCGCTCTCCGCGGTCGCCGTCCTGCTCTCCGTCGCCTTCGTCTGCGGCACCCTGGTGTTCACCGACACCATGAACACCACCTTCGACAAGCTGTTCGCCGTCACCAACTCCGACGTCACGCTCTCTCCGAAGGCGGCCGAGGGCGGCGAGGACGTCCCGGACCGCGGCAAGCCCGAGGTGCTGCCCGCCTCGCTCGTCGAGCAGGTCAAGAAGGCCGACGGGGTCAAGGGCGCCGAGGGCGGCGTCGTCTCGGTGTCCGTCACGGTCGTGGGCGCCAAGAACGAGAACCTGGGCTCGACCACCGGTGCCCCGACCATCGCGGGCAACTGGAGCGACAACGAGCTCAAGTCGATGAAGATCACCTCCGGCCGGGCCCCGCGCGGCCCGACCGAGATGATGGTCGACGCCGACACCGCCGAGAAGCACCACCTGAAGCTGGGCGACGAGCTGCGCACCATCGCCGTCACCGGCGACATCCGCGCCCGGATCAGCGGTATCGCCACCTTCACCGTGACCAACCCGGGTGCCGCGATCGTCTACTTCGACACGGCCACCGCGCAGGAGAAGCTGCTCGGCGCGCCCGGCCTCTTCACGCACGTCAACGTCAGCGCCAAGGACGGGGTCAGCGACGACCAGCTGAAGCAGAACATCGCGAAGGCCGTCGGCGCGGACACGTACAAGCTGCAGACGGCGAAGGAGGCCGCGGACGCCAACCGCAAGGACGTCGGCTCCTTCCTCGACGTCATGAAGTACGTGATGCTCGGCTTCGCCGGGATCGCCTTCCTCGTCGGCATCTTCCTGATCTTCAACACGTTCTCGATGCTGGTCGCCCAGCGCACCCGCGAGATCGGCCTGATGCGCGCCATCGGCGCCGACAGCGGCCAGGTGCTGAAGTCCGTGGTCGTCGAGGCCCTGCTGCTCGGCCTCGTCGGCTCGCTCCTCGGTGTCGGCGCCGGTGTGGGCCTGGCCATCGGCCTGATGAAGCTCATGGGCCAGATGGGCATGCACCTGTCCACCGACGACCTGACCGTCGCCTGGACCACCCCCGTCGTCGGCCTGGTGCTCGGCATCATCGTCACCGTCGTCTCGGCGTTCATCCCGGCCCGCCGGGCCGGGAAGGTCTCGCCGATGGCCGCCCTGCGCGACGCCGGCACCCCCGGCGACAAGAAGGCCGGCCGCATCAGGGCGGCCGTGGGCCTGGTCCTGACCGGCATCGGCGGCGCGGGCCTGTTCCTCGCCGCGGCCGCCGACAAGGCCGCGCCCGGTTCGCTCTGGCTGGCCATGGGCGTCCTTTTCACCCTCATCGGCTTCATCGTGATCGGCCCGCTGCTCGCCGGCGGCGTGGTCCGGCTGCTCTCCGGCGTGGTCCTGCGGCCCTTCGGGTCCGTCGGCCGGCTCGCCGAGCGCAACGCGCTGCGCAACCCGCGCCGCACCGGCGCCACCGCCGCCGCGCTGATGATCGGACTGGCGCTGGTCGCCTGTCTGTCGGTCGTCGGCTCCTCGATGGTGGCCTCCGCCACCGACGAGCTCGACAAGTCGGTCGGCGCGGACTACATGGTCCAGTCCCAGGCGCAGCAGCCGGTCGTCCCGCAGGCCGAGCAGGCGCTGCGGGCGGCCAAGGACCTCGACCACGTCACCGCGTACCGGCTGGTGAAGGCGAAGATCACCGCACCCGACGGCTCAGCCAAGGACGCCGAGCTGAGCGTCACCGACCCCACCTACGTCCAGGACGTCCGGCGCAAGGCGGTGGCCGGCGAGCACGCGGCGGCGTACGGCAGCGGCGCGATGTCGGTCGGTTCGCTCTACGCGGACGAGCACCACGTCAAGGTCGGCGACGAGATGACCGTCGCCTTCGCCGAGGGCAAGAGCGCCAGGCTGAAGGTCGCCGCGATCACCTCGGACGAGGGCAACATCGACAAGGGCTCGATGTACATCAGCACCGCGACCGCGCAGCAGTACGTCCCGGCCGACCGGATGCCCCTGCCCTTCATGCTGCTGGCCAAGGCCGCCGACGGGAAGGCCGGCTCCGCGTACGCGGCGGTCAAGGCGGCGCTCGCCGAGTACCCCCAGTACCAGGTGCGCAACCAGACCGACTACAAGAAGGACCTCCAGGACCAGGTCGGCCAGCTGCTGAACATGGTCTACGGGCTCCTCGCCCTCGCGATCATCGTGGCGGTCCTGGGCGTCGTGAACACCCTCGCCCTCTCGGTCGTCGAGCGGACCCGGGAGATCGGCCTGATGCGCGCCATCGGCCTCTCCCGCCGCCAGCTGCGCCGCATGATCCGCCTGGAGTCGGTGGTCATCGCCCTCTTCGGCGCCCTCCTGGGCCTCGGCCTGGGCATGGGCTGGGGGGCCGCCGCGCAGCAGTTGCTCGTCCTCCAGGGCCTGAAGGTGCTGGAGATCCCCTGGCCGACGATCATCGGCGTGTTCGCCGGGTCGGCCTTCGTGGGCCTGTTCGCCGCACTGGTCCCGGCCTTCCGGGCAGGACGGATGAACGTACTGAACGCGATCGCGAGCGAGTAGCCGCGGTCGTACGGGGGACCGCCGGCCCCGGTCAGCCCTCACGGGCCGGCCGGGGCCGACGGCCGTTCGGGCGGCCCGGTCCGGCAGCCGGGACGGCCGGTCACTCCCCGGAGTGGCCGCAATCCCTCGCGCGGGTGAGGGGGCGGCGTCGTAGGGTGGGAAGCCCCGGCCCGTGAGACGTGTCGGGCCCTTCGCGTTGCCCCTTCACCGGACGGAAGCCTCCTTTCATGAGCCTGCACGGACTGCTCGACGCCGTCACCCGGGACCCGGCCCTCGCCGAGGCGGTCACCGCGGCCGGCGACGGCAACCGCATGCACGTGGACCTCGTCGGACCGCCGGCCGCACGGCCCTTCGCCATCGCCGCGCTGGCCGCCAGGACCGAGCGGACCGTGCTCGCGGTCACCGCCACCGGGCGGGAGGCCGAGGACCTGGCCGCCGCGCTGCGCTCGTTCCTGCCCCCCGACGAGGTGGCCGAGTACCCGTCCTGGGAGACCCTTCCGCACGAGCGGCTCTCGCCGCGCAGCGACACCGTGGGCCGTCGGCTCGCCGTACTGCGCCGCCTCGTGCACCCGAGCAAGGACGACCCGGCCGCAGGGCCCGTCTCCGTCGTCGTCGCGCCGATCCGGTCCGTGCTCCAGCCGCAGGTCAAGGGGCTCGGCGACCTGGTTCCGGTGAGCCTGCGCCAGGGCGTGAGCGCCGATCTGGGGGAGATCACCGAGGCGCTGGCCGCGGCCGCGTACGCCCGCGTCGAGCTCGTCGAGAAGCGCGGGGAGTTCGCCGTGCGCGGCGGCATCCTCGACGTGTTCCCGCCCACCGAGGAGCACCCGCTGCGCGTGGAGTTCTGGGGCGACGAGGTCGAGGAGATCCGCTACTTCAAGGTCGCCGACCAGCGGTCCCTGGAGGTCGCCGAGCACGGGCTGTGGGCCCCGCCCTGCAGGGAGCTGCTGCTGACCGACGAGGTGCGGGAGCGGGCCGCGGCCCTCGCCGAGGAGCACCCCGAGCTCGGCGAACTGCTGAACAAGATCGCCGAGGGGATCGCGGTCGAGGGCATGGAGTCCCTCGCCCCGGTCCTCGTGGACGACATGGAACTGCTGGTCGACGTCCTGCCGGCCGGGTCCATGGCCGTGGTGTGCGACCCGGAGCGGGTGCGCACCCGGGCCGCGGACCTGGTGACGACCTCCCAGGAGTTCCTGATGGCCTCCTGGGCCGCCACCGCCGGCGGTGGCAAGGCCCCGATCGACGTCGGCGCGGCCTCGCTGCGCGGGATCGCGGACGTACGGGAGCACGCGCGCGAGCTGGGCATGATGTGGTGGTCGGTGTCCCCCTTCGCGGCCGACGAGGCCGATGGCGGCGGGGACACGCTCAAGCTCGGCATGCACGCCCCGGAGGCCTACCGGGGCGACACCGCCCGCGCGCTCGCCGACACCAAGGGCTGGATCGCCGACGGCTGGCACACCGTCTACCTCACCGAGGGCCACGGCCCGGCCGCCCGCACCGTCGAGGTGCTCGGCGGCGAGGGCATCGCGGCCCGGCTCGAGGCCGATCTGCGCGCCCTGGAGCCGTCGATCGTCCACGTCGCGTGCGGCTCGCTCGACAACGGGTTCGTCGACCCCGCGCTCAAGATCGCCGTCCTCACCGAGACGGACCTGACCGGCCAGCGCACCGCCACCAAGGACCTGGGCCGGATGCCGACCCGGCGCCGCAAGTCCATCGACCCCCTCACCCTGGAGGCCGGCGACTACATCGTCCACGAGCAGCACGGCGTCGGCCGCTACATCGAGATGGTGCAGCGCACCGTCCAGGGCGCCACCCGCGAGTACCTCCTCGTCGAGTACGCCCCCGCCAAGCGCGGCCAGCCCGGCGACCGCCTCTACATCCCCACCGACCAGCTGGAGCAGGTCACCAAGTACGTCGGCGGCGAGGCCCCGACCCTGCACCGGCTCGGCGGCGCCGACTGGACCAAGACCAAGGCGCGCGCGAAGAAGGCGGTCAAGGAGATCGCCGCCGACCTCATCAAGCTGTACAGCGCGCGCATGGCGGCCCCCGGGCACACCTTCGGGCCCGACACCCCCTGGCAGCGCGAGCTGGAGGACGCCTTCCCGTACGCGGAGACGCCCGACCAGCTCACCACCATCGCCGAGGTCAAGGAGGACATGGAGAAGTCCGTCCCCATGGACCGCCTGATCTGCGGCGACGTCGGCTACGGCAAGACCGAGATCGCGGTCCGGGCCGCCTTCAAGGCGGTCCAGGACGGCAAGCAGGTCGCCGTGCTCGTCCCCACCACGCTGCTGGTGCAGCAGCACTTCGGGACCTTCTCCGAGCGCTACAGCCAATTCCCGGTCAACGTGAAGGCGCTTTCCCGCTTCCAGAGCGACACCGAGTCCAAGGCCACGCTGGAGGGCCTGCGCGAGGGCTCCGTGGACATCGTCATCGGCACGCACCGGCTCTTCTCGCAGGAGACCAGGTTCAAGGACCTGGGCCTGGTCATCGTCGACGAGGAGCAGCGGTTCGGCGTCGAGCACAAGGAGCAGCTGAAGAAGCTGCGCGCCAACGTCGACGTGCTGACCATGTCCGCGACCCCGATCCCGCGCACCCTGGAGATGGCGGTGACCGGCATCCGCGAGATGTCGACCATCACCACCCCGCCCGAGGAGCGCCACCCGGTGCTCACGTTCGTCGGCCCGTACGAGGAGAAGCAGATCGGCGCGGCCATCCGGCGCGAACTGCTGCGCGAGGGCCAGTGCTTCTACATCCACAACCGGGTCGAGTCCATCGACCGGGCGGCCGCCAAGCTGCGCGAGATCGTGCCCGAGGCGCGGATCGCGACCGCGCACGGGCAGATGTCGGAGCAGGCCCTGGAACAGGTCGTCGTGGACTTCTGGGAGAAGAAGTTCGACGTCCTCGTCTCCACGACCATCGTCGAGTCCGGCATCGACATCTCCAATGCCAACACCCTCATCGTGGAGCGCGGCGACAACTTCGGCCTCTCCCAGCTGCACCAGCTGCGCGGCCGCGTCGGACGGGGCCGCGAGCGCGGGTACGCGTACTTCCTCTACCCGCCGGAGAAGCCGCTGACGGAGACCGCGCACGAGCGTCTCGCGACGATCGCCCAGCACACCGAGATGGGCGCCGGCATGTACGTGGCGATGAAGGACCTGGAAATCCGCGGCGCGGGCAACCTGCTCGGCGGCGAGCAGTCCGGGCACATCGCCGGCGTCGGCTTCGACCTGTACATCCGCATGGTCGGCGAGGCCGTGGCGGATTACCGGGCCGCGGTCGAGGGCGGGGTGGAGGAGGAGCCGCCGCTCGAGGTCAAGATCGAGCTGCCGGTCGACGCGCACGTCCCGCACGACTACGCCCCCGGCGAGCGGCTGCGCCTCCAGGCCTACCGGTCCATCGCGTCGGCTAACTCCGAGGCGGACATCAAGGCCGTGCGCGAGGAGCTCCACGACCGCTACGGCAAGCTGCCGGAGCCGGTGGAGAACCTGCTGCTGGTGGCGGGGCTGCGGATGCTGGCGCGGGCCTGCGGCGTCGGCGACATCACCCTCCAGGGCGTCAACATCCGCTTCGGGCCGGTGGAGTTGCGCGAATCGCAGGAGCTGCGCCTCAAGCGGCTCTACCCGGGCGCGGTGCTCAAGCCGGCCACCTCGCAGGTGCTGATCCCGCGGCCCAAGACCGCCCGGGTGGGCGGGAAGCCGCTGGTCGGACGGGAACTACTGGCCTGGACCGGGGAGTTCCTCACCACGATCCTCGGTTCGTAAGGCTTCCGTACGACCGCCTTCCGTACGACCGCCTTCCGTACGACCGCCTTCCGTACGACCGCTCCCGTACGACCGCTTGCGTGCGACGCGGTGCGCGGCCGGGGACCTGCGGGTCCCCGGCCGCGCCGCCGGCTGCTCGGGCGGGGCCTACCGGTTCGGGTCGTCGTCGATGCCCAACTGCTTCTCGACCTGCTGCTGGCCCTGATCGACCTGCTTGGCGTACTTGTTGCCGGTGCGCTGGTCGATCTGCTGCTCGGCGGCGTCGGACGCCTGCTTCGCCTGCTTGCCGTGGCCCTGCAGCATTTCCTTGGCCCTGTCGAAGATCCCCATGCGAGGGCTCCCTTCCGTATCCCTTTTGCGACGCTACGCGCGTTTCCGGGGATCCGCCCGCCGAGGCCGGTGTCAGACCGATTCGCCGGGGGCGCCGCCACCCAGCTTCGACAGGTCCAGCACGTCCGCGCCCTCCGGCAGGGCCGTGTCGACCGGCGTGCCGAACGCGGAGAAGAGGATCTCCCCGGTCTCGTCCCCCGAAATGGTGGACTTGAGCAGGTACGGGGTGCCCTGGGCGGCTATGTAGTCGACCTCCGTGCCCTCCTTGGCCGCCGAGGTGATCGCCAGTGCCTGCTTGCCGTCGATGGCGACCGTCTCGCCCTTGCGGGCCAGCGGGCTGGGCTTGCCGCTGCCGCCCATCAGCTTGCCCAGGTCGCAGACATGGGCCATCGAGGCTGCCTCGGGATCGGAGAGCGGCATCTTCAGCCAGCGGTCGGCGAGCATGGTGACCATCGCGTCCGTCTGCTTCTTGGGGGTGTGCTTCTTCGCGGCCACGGCCCGCCAGTAGCCGGCGTCCCCCTTGAAGTGCATGAGGTCGGTGGACTTGATGAGGTCCACCTTGCCCATCCCCTCGTACCGGATCACGCCGTTGCAGCCGCTCTTCCTGTCGAGGGACAGCTCGAACTCCACCTGCTGCCCGTCCTCGCGCATCTTCGCGACCACGTGGGCCGATTCGACCTTGCGCATGGCCTCGTACGACTGGTTCAGGATCTCGGCGCCCGACAGGTCCGCGAGCACACCGGTGCTCTTGTCCTTGCCCTTGGCCGCGGGCGTCGGCGTGGCCCCGGCCGAGACCTGCTCGGCGGCGCGGGCCGCCCTGCCGACGTCGGCGGCCTTGCCCCCGCCCGCCGGCAGGCAGGCCGTCGTCAGCCCGAACAGCGCCGTCGTGGCCAGCGCCGACATGCCGATGGTCCGGCTCCGCATGTGGATCCCCCCTTGGAACAACAACTCGACTGCCGAGGGTAGTCGCCGCCGGTCAGGGAGCCCCGGCGATTTCCGCCCGGGCGGCGCGGCCCGCGGCGGGCGGAGGTGTGCGGCGACCCTGCAACGGTTGCGCGCATCCCCTCACTGGCGGCCGGAAACGCTGTATACGCTCAGACCCGAAACTTCGTCGACACGGTCCGTCAGGAGCAGCGATGCACGGCCCCGGCCTCCCGCCGCAGCAAGGCCCCCAGCCCAGTTCCGGGGGAATCGTGGCACTGCGCGTGCTGTTCGCCCTGCTGCCCGTCCTGAGCTGCGGCTTCCTGGGCTGGGGCACGATGCTGCGGCTCGCGCTCGTCACCCGCAAGCCCGTGGACTGGTGGCTGCTGGCCGTCAACTGTGGGCTCAGCGTCGCCTGGATCGCGCTGATCGGCGCCGACCCGACGCCCAACACCGATGGCTGGCAGGGCAATACCGGCGCCTTCGGCATCATCATCACCGGCTTCCTGACCTGCGTGTACTTCCTCGTCGCCGACATCCGCCACTACGGAGCACGGTCGGCGGCCCCGACCGCCCCCTGGTACCCGGCGCAGCCCGCGCCGTACGTCCCGCAGCAGCAGGCCCGGCCGGGGTACGGATACCCGCCGGCCCAACAGCACACGCCGACGCCGACCCCGTCCCCGGCCCCCGCACCGGCTCCCGGGCCGGCCGGCCCGCCACGGATCGGACAGGTGCGCGCCGAGCTCGACGAGCTGAGCGAACTGCTGCGCAAGCAGACGCCGCACCCGCGACCGAATCCGCAGGCGAACCCGAACCCGGACCCGAACGCGCCCGGCAACGAGGGTGAGGGCCCGGCCCGGTGACCGACGACGACCGGATCATCGGCGAGCGCTACCGGCTGGCCTCCGTCCTGGGACAGGGCGGCATGGGCCAGGTCTGGACGGCGTACGACCAGCGGCTGGACCGCCGCGTCGCCGTCAAGCTGCTGCGCCCGGACAAGGTGGCGGGCCCCGGCTCCGTCGCCGACGAGCTGCGCCGTCGCTTCGTGCGCGAATGCCGGGTCACGGCGCAGGTGGACCACCCGGGGCTGGTCACGGTCCACGACGCGGGCAGCGACGGCGACGAGCTGTTCCTCGTCATGGGCTACGTCGAGGGCACCGACCTCGCCGACCACCTCGCCCAGCACGACCCGTACCCCTGGCCGTGGGCGGTCGCCGTGGTCGCGCAGCTGTGCGGGGTGCTGTCGGCCGTGCACGCGGTGCCGATCGTGCACCGCGACCTGAAGCCGCGCAATGTGATGATCCGCCCGGACGGCACCGTGCTGGTCCTCGACCTCGGTGTCGCCTCGGTGATGGACACCGACACCACCCGCCTCACCAGCACCGGCACCCCGATCGGCAGCCCGGCGTACATGGCGCCCGAGCAGGCGATGGGCGGCGCGGTGGGCCCGTACACCGACCTCTACGCGCTGGGCGTGCTGCTGTACGAACTCCTCAGCGGCAACGTCCCGTTCGCGGGGTCCACCGCGCTCGGCGTACTGCACCGCCACCTGTACGAGCCGCCCGTCCCGGTCCGCAGGATGCGCCCCGAGATCCCGCACCAGCTCGAGGCGGTCCTGCTCCACCTCCTCGCGAAGGACCCGCAGGACCGGCCCGCCTCCGCACAGCACGTCTACGAAGCCCTCGCGTCGCTGCTGCCCAAGGAGGGCACGCCGACGGGCACGCTCGACCCGACCCGCCCCTTCCTGCGCCCCCACGCCCCCTGGCCGGACCGCGCCTCCACCGTCCCGCCGCAGCCGGCCGCACCGCCGACGCCGCCCCGGAAGCCGGACATCCCGGCCGCGGTGGACGAGGCCCGCAGCCTCCTGGACCAGGGCCGCCTCACCCAGGCCGTGGACATCCTCGGCGGGATCCTCCCGGCCGCGGAGGCTGAGCACGGCGAGCACTCACCGGTGGTCCGCTCCCTGCGCAAGCAGTACGCCGCCACGCTGATGGACGACGGCCAGTACCGCCGTGCGCTGCCCGAGCTGCGCCGCCTCGCCGACGAGTTCCCGGCCGGCGACCCCCAGTCCCTGCGCTTCCGCTACGACGCGGCCCAGTGCCTGGAGCAGCTCGGCGCCCCCGGGGCGGCCCTGGCCGAGTACCGCTCCCTGCTCCCGCTCTTCGAGAACCACTACGCCAATCCGGATCCCGGCCTGCCGCTGGAGGTCCGCCGCCGGATAGCCCAGCTGCTGCTCTCGATGGGCGACCGCCCCGCGGCACACGACACCCTGGCCCGCCTCCTGTTCGACGCGGAGCGCGTCCACGGCCCGGCGCACCCCTTCTCGACGGAGGTCCGCCGCACCCTGCACTGGCTGAGCCAGGTCCGCTGACGCCGGCCGGGGTTCCGCCGTGCGGTGTACCGTACGGCTCCCTGTCCGCATCCCCATGCGCCCGGGCGTTCCCGAGAGGTGGTCGGTCTCGGCCGCTTCTCCGGCCGGCCGGCTGACTCGCCCTTCGGCAAGGGGCGGACGACACGGTGACCGTCACCGTCGACCACGTCGGCATCCACCGCGGCCTGGACGCCGCCGGCCAGCGCCGCTTCCTCTCCAGCCGCAAGACCGGCAACGGACCGACCGTGTCGGACCGGGGCGGCGCCTCACTCCTGGACGCCGCCGGCACCTACGCGAAGAAGCTGCACACGGTTCACCGCATCCGATGGGCGAGGGGTTCGCCAGCGCCGGGCTCGGACAGGGACAGCCAGGAGCACCAGCAGGGCCGCGCCCGCGAGCGCCAGGCCCGGGGCGAGGCCAGGGGGCCGGAAGGTGCAGGTCACCGTGAGGGTCCGGCCGTCCAGCGGGATCGCCACCAGGCCCAGGTAGGGCGTCGCCGGGCGGCCGTTGCACGTCCAGCCCGCAAGGGCGGGGGCGGCGAGGACCGCCGTGCCGGTGGTGCCCGCCGGGACGGTGGCGCTGACCGTCGAGGAGCCGATCCGGAGTGAAGCCGGGGCCGACGCGCGCAACGCGGCCACCGCCGCGTCCAGGCGGGCGCGGTCCAGGCACGACAGGGCCCAGCGCGGGGGCGCGACAGCGTCGAAGACCAGCGCCGAGGAGGCCCCCCGGGAGGCGCCCAGCGGCTGGACGGCCGCCCGGTTGCGGGGGGCGTTGCCGTTCAGCCGGAACGCGCGGCCGTCCGCGAGGCGGGCCGTCGCGTTGTACTCCGGGGCCCAGAGGTAGGCCTCCGTGCCCGCGCGGCACACCCCGGGGGAGACGGGGTCCTCGTACACCTTCGCGCCCAGCAGGAGTTCCTGGTTGGCGAACGGGGGCCCGTCGCCCTCGCCGTACGAGGGCACGGGCCCCGGCGGGCGGACCGTGACCAGCGGCGGGACGACCTGCGCGCGGCCGATCGTGCCGTCCGGCCGCAGGCGGGCGCCGACCGCGAACACCGCGTCCGTCACCGGGTTGTCGATGCTCTGCACGTTGCGCCCGCGCGAGGTCCAGCCCGCCCCGAGGGCCACCATCGTCCGCGTGAACACGTCGGGGGTGTGGCTGCTGTAGTACGCGCCGCCCTCCCCGCCCAGCAGCAGCGGATCGTTGCCCGACAGCGCCGGCCGGCCCGGGTCCGTGCGGTACGCGGGCCAGCCCTCGGCGCCGGCCAGGGCCTCGGCGCGCGCCGTGTGCGCCGCCCCCCACGGGGGGTAGTCGTCCAGGCCGCCCAGCTTGCCCTTGTGCCCGAACGCCGTCGTCGCGGCCGCCTGCCCGGTCAGTACGAGCGCCAGCACCCCGGCCGCCGGGAGGACCAGCCTGCGGTGGCCCAGGCACCACCAGGCCCCCGCCGCGAGCGCCAGCCCGCCGCAGAACAGAACGAACCCCCACGTCGTCGCCAGGGGGCTGCCGCTCGCCGCCACGGCCGCGGCGGCCAGCACCGCCGCCCCTGCCGCCAGCGCCCGCGGCCCCGGCAGCCCGGCCGTCGCCAGCCCGGTCCACGCGGCGATCACGGCCACGCCGGCCAGCACGAACGTCTGCCGGTACGGGCTGCCGTTCGGGGTGGCGAACAGGTGCCAGGCCAGGTGCGTCGGCGTCCACTGGAAGGAGAGCAGGACGGCCGCCGTCAGCCCCGCCCACCCCAGGCGGGTCGGCAGCGGCACCGCCCGGTGGAACGGCAGGGCCGCCACCAGCAGCAGCGTCCCCGTACCCACGAAGAGCGCCGGCGAGGAGAAGGAGTACGTGCCGGGCAGGACCCGCGCGAACAGGTCCGGCCAGGAGACCGGCGCGAACTGCCGCGTCCACCCCGGGTACGCCTGCTTCGAGCTCAGGAAGAGGGGGACCAGCACCGGGGCGGACACCGCGATGCCCAGCAGGGTCGTCCCCGCACCACGGACGAGCACCCGCAGCCGCTCCCGCACCCCTTGGCGCGTCAGCACCACCCGCAGCAGAAGTACCAGCGCCGCGCCCAGCGTCGCCATGTAGGCCGTGTAGAAGTTCGCCGTCCAGCACAGCGCCACCACGAGGACGGCGAGCGCCGGCCGGCGTCCCCGCAGCGCCCATTCACCCGTCAGACACAGGAGCGGGAACGCGATCAGCCCGTCCAGCCACATCGGGTTGTACGACGCCTCGATCACGGACCAGCCGCACAGCGCGTACGAGGCCGCCAGCAGCCCCGCCGCCCACCACGGCCCGCGGCGCTGAGCGCGCAGCAGCCAGGCCATCGCCGCCGCGGCGGCGGCCGTCTTGAGCACGGTGACCACGTACACCGCGAGGTCGATGTCCTCGCGCGGGAACAGGGCGACGAGCACCGCGAAGGGGCTCGAGAGGTAGGTGCCGAAGTCGGGCAGGAAGCTCGTGCCGTAGCCGGACTGCCAGTTGAGCAGCAGCCCGCCCTCCGCGCGCCCGTGCAGGAGGTCCCACAGGTGGGCGTGGAAGGGGACGAACTGGTTGCCGAGGTCGTTGATGCTGCGGTGGCGGTGCCCGAACGGGAACACGCGGGCGGCCGCGTCCCCGGCGCACACGGCCACCACCGTGATCAGGGCGGCGAGGGCCGAGCCGTGCAGGCTCCGGCGGCGCGGCGAGCGGTGCGGTGTCGACATGGTGGGCCGACCTTGGCACCGCCGGTGGACCACAGGATGGCCATCGGGTGACTGCGACATCAACAGATGCGCACCCCGACACCCCGGGAATCGTTGGTCGAACCAGTGGCCCGGATCACCTTGACTGCATACCATCGATCACCGCACGGCCCTTGTGCACCGACGCACAATCTCCCGGCCCTGGAGGCTCCTTTGCACCGTCGCACTGCGCTCTCCGTCTCCGCCGCCCTGCTCGTGGCGGCCCCCCTGATGTCCGCCTGCTCGGGTCAGGCCCGCCCCGGCACCGCGGCCGTCGTCGGCGGCGAACGGATCACCACCTCCGCGCTGCAGGCCCAGGTGGGCGACGTCCGTGCGGCGCAGAACGGATCCGGTCCGACCGCCGCCCAGCTCATCCAGGCCTCGCCCGGCCTGGAGCGCGTCAAGCTCAACAAGATGATCCAGACCGTGGTCCTGGAACGCGCCGCGAAGGAGGCGGGCGTGAGCGTCGGCGAGAAGGAGGTCCAGGACTTCCGCAAGGCCCAGCTGGAGAAGGCGGGCGGCAGCGAGAAGCTGGCCGCGGCCGCCCTCGAGCAGGCCCAGCTGGCGCCCGGCCAGCTCGACGCCGACGCCCGCTTCAAGCTGCTGCGCGACAAGCTCTTCGACCACTACGGCAGCCAGGACAAGGCCGTCGAGAAGCTCGCGTCCGCCGCGAAGGCGCTGCACATCGAGGTGAACCCGCGCTACGGCGTCTGGGACGCGCAGCAGATCGTGCTCGGCGACCAGGACACCCCGTGGATCGTCCAGCGGACCCGGCCCGAGCAGGCCCCCGCCGGAGCCTGAGTCACCCGTCCGGAGGTAGGTTCGGAGGGTGACCGACCACGCCGCCGAACCCGCCCCCGCCGTGCCCGCCGCTGCCGGCGACACCCCTGCCGACGACACCGCCGCCGGCCGGATCGTCCTGCTGACCGCCAGCCACCGGGTCGCCCCCGGCCTGCTGTCCTGGCCGGCCTGGCAGACCCTGCACGCCGCGGACCGGGTGCTGTGCGCCGACCCGGGCCACCCGCAGCTTCCGTACCTGCGCGAGGCGGGCGTCGAGGTCGCACACGAGACCCCCGACGCGCACGCGCTGGTCGAGGCATGCGCCGGCGGCCGCACGGTCGTGGTGATCCCCGGCGGCGAGGGTGACCAGGGCCTCACCGACGGGCTGGCCCGGCTCGCCGGCTCCGGCCGCGTCGACATGCCCGACCTCGAGCTGCTGCCCGGCTCCTACGATCTGCCCGGCGCGCGCCTGCTCGACCTCGTCCAGGTGATGGACCGGGTCCGCCGGGAGTGCCCCTGGACCTCGCGACAGACCCACGAGGGACTGGTCAAGTACGCCACGGAGGAGGCGTACGAGCTGGTCGAGGCCATCGAGGACGGGGACCGGGAGGCGCTGCGCGAGGAGCTGGGCGACGTGCTCCTCCAGGTCGTCTTCCACGCGCGGATCGCCGAGGAGCACGCCGACGAGGCGTTCTCCATCGACGACGTGGCCGGCAGCCTCGTCGAGAAGCTGATCCACCGGCATCCGCACGTCTTCGGGGACGCGGACGCGCAGACCCCGGAGGACGTCAGCGCCCACTGGCAGCGCACCAAGGCGGTCGAGAAGCAGCGGGAGTCGGTCACCGACGGGATCCCGCTGGGCCAGCCCGGTCTCGCGCTCGCGGCCAAGCTCGCCGGCCGGGTCCGTACAAACGGCGTGGCCGTGGAGCTGCCCCGCGGCGAGGGCATCGGGTACGAACTGCTGGAACTGGCGGCGCGCGCCGAGGCGGCGGGCGTCGACCCCGAGACCGCGCTGCGTGCCGCGGCCCGCGTCTACCGGGACGCGATCCGCGCCGCCGAGGGCGTCGGCGAGTAGCCCGCAGGAGGTCTACCGGAGCTCGCGCCCCGACGGGTTGTGCCAGTGCGGGGCGGGGCGGCTCAGGAACCACTCCCCGAAGCCCAGGGGCCGGCCGTTCGGGCCGTGGCCCGTGCCGGCGGCGGGTACGGAGTCGTGGAAGATCCGGCCGGGGAGGGCCCCGAGCTCCCGGAGCAGGTACGCGGTCTCGTCGATGAACGGCGGCGGGCCGCTGAGGTAGACGTCCTGCTCGGGCCACAGCGCCCGGTGGCCGAGCGCGGTCGCGAGCCGCCCGGTGGCCTGGTTGCGGTGCTGCCCGGGGGCGGGCGTGATGTAGGTGACGCCGAGCCAGCCGAAGGCTGCGGCGTACTCGTCGATCAGCGGGCGGTCGTAGAGGTGGGCGGCGTCCCGGGCGACGACGAAGAGCCTTACGTCCTGATCGGGGGGTTGCCCGGCGAGCTCCTCCAGCATGGCCCGGACCGGCGCCCAGCCGGTGCCCGCCGCGATGAAGCTGACCGGCCGGTCCGCGCGGCGGAAGGTCAGCCGCCCGCCGGCCGCGCCGAGCCGCAGTATCTCGCCCGGCCGGGCCTCGCGGACCAGGGCGGTGCTGAGCCGCCCGTGCTCGATGCGGCTGACGTGCAGGTCGAGGGTGCCGTCCGGGCGCGGGGCGTTCCCGATGGAGTACGTGCGCCAGGTCGTCGGTACCCGCTCGCTGCTCACGCTCACGTACTGGCCGGGGAGATAGGGGAGGGGGGCGTGCGGGCGCAGGGTCAGCACCGCTATGTCCTCCCCGTACTGGAGGTGGCGCACGATCTCGGCGTCCCACCACGGCGGGTCCTCGCTCGCGGCGGCTCCTTCCATCATGGCGTCGGCGATCACCTGGTACGCCTCGGACCAGGCCTTCTCCACGCCCGGGGTCCAGGCCTCTCCGGAGGTCCGGGCGAGCGCGGCGAGCAGGCTGGAGCCGACGGCCGCGTAGTGCTCGGGCCGGGCGAGGAACTTGCGGTGGTCACGGCCGAGGTCGTGGAGATAGGGGAGGAGGCCCTCGTCGTCGAGGTGGGCGACCACGTGGGTCAGCGCGGCGAAGAGCCGGTCGCGCTGGCGTTCCATGTCCTCGGCGGGGGCCGGGAAGAGTTCTCGGATCCCGGGGTTGTGCCAGAAGAGGTGGGAGTAGAAGTACTTGACCGCGTGCTCGGCCCTTCTCTCCACCACCGCGAAACTGCTCTTCAAGATCCTTGCATCCACAGAACCGAAAGTAGGAGGGCCGGGGAACGCGAGGTCAAGCGATGGCGGATCTACGGACAGCCGCGGCGAACGACCCATATGGGATGCCGGCCGACCCGCGGGATACGGTCATCGGGTGCACGAGCCGACCTCCGCAGCCCCCGCAGACAGCACTCCTCCCCAGGGTCCGACCCTGTTCGACTGGGAGTTCGCGACCGATCCGTACCCGGCGTACGCCTGGCTGCGCGAGCACTCCCCGGTGCACCGCACGAAGCTCCCCAGCGGGGTCGAGGCCTGGCTGGTCACCCGGTACGCCGACGCCCGCCAGGCCCTCGCGGACCAGCGGCTCAGCAAGAACCCGGCGCACCACGCGGAGCCGGCGCACGCCAAGGGCAAGACCGGGATCCCGGGGGAGCGCAAGGCGGAGCTGATGACGCACCTGCTCAACATCGACCCGCCGGACCACACCCGGCTGCGGCGGCTGGTGTCGAAGGCGTTCACCCCGCGCAGGGTGGCCGAGTTCACCCCGCGGGTGCAGGAGCTGACCGACCACCTCATCGATCAGTTCGCGAGCAAGGGGGAAGCCGACCTCATCCACGAGTTCGCCTTCCCGCTCCCCATCTACGCCATCTGCGAGATGCTCGGCGTACCGCGCGAGGACCAGGACGACTTCCGCGACTGGGCCGGGATGATGATCCGCCACGGCGGTGGCCCGCGCGGTGGCGTCGCCCGCTCCGTGAAGCAGATGCGGACCTACCTCGGCGAACTCATCCATCGCAAAAGGGACGATCTGGGCAATGACCTCATCTCCGACCTGATCCGCGCGAGCGACCACGGCGACCACCTGACGGAGGCCGAGGCCACGGCGATGGCCTTCATCCTCCTGTTCGCGGGGTTCGAAACCACGGTGAACCTGATCGGAAACGGGGTGCACGCCCTGTTCATGAACCCCGGTCAGCGCACCCGCCTCCAGGACTCCCTGGCCGCCGGGGAGAGCGGCCTGCTGGAGACCGGCATCGAGGAACTGCTCCGCTACGACGGCCCCGTGGAGCTGGCCACCTGGCGGTTCGCCACCGAGCCGCTGAAGCTCGGGGGCCAGGCCGTCGCGGCCGGCGATCCGGTGCTCGTCGTCCTCGCCGCGGCCGACCGGGACCCCGAGCGGTTCGCCGATCCCGACACCCTCGACCTCTCCCGCACCGACAACCAGCACCTCGGATACGGGCACGGCATCCACTACTGCCTGGGTGCTCCGCTCGCACGACTTGAAGGGCAGACGGCGCTTGCGACTTTGCTGACGCGTCTGCCGGATCTGGAACTCGCTGTTCCGCCCAACGAGCTTCGCTGGCGCGGAGGTCTGATCATGCGTGGCCTGCGCACTCTTCCCGTCAGGTTTACAGCCCGAAACGCCTGAAGGCCCCCTGACGGTAAGTCAGCCACGGTCAGGAGTTGTGACTTGCGTGCTAAGGCGGCTAGGTTC
The DNA here is from genome assembly GCF_000717655.1 of Streptomyces katrae. GTDB lineage: Bacteria > Actinomycetota > Actinomycetes > Streptomycetales > Streptomycetaceae > Streptomyces > Streptomyces katrae_B. Next base: position 88,034 of record NZ_JNZY01000013.1, on the reverse strand, counting down.
TGCCGTTACCCAGTCGTTATGCGAAAGGTGCAGCTCATGCGTTCCGGGAACGGCCGCCACAGACGCCCCCGCCAGGTACCCGCGATAGTCGTCACCGCCGGAGTCACCGGTTCCGCCCTGGCTCTGCCGCTGCTCGCCGCCACCGGCGCGAGCGCGGCGGACACCTCCACGTGGGACAAGGTCGCCGAGTGCGAGAGCGGCGGCTCCTGGAGTGCCAACTCCGGCAGCGGGTCCTACGGCGGACTTTCGTTCACGCAGGAGCAGTGGAACTCCTCCGGCGGCCTCGACTTCGCCGAGCGCCCCGACCTCGCGAGCCGTTCGCAGCAGATCGCCGTCGCCGAGCGCGTCCTGGGCACCCAGGGCCCCCAGGCGTGGGGGCAGTGCTCGGAGTCGGCCGGGCTGACCCGGCAGGCCCCCGCCGCGTCCGTGGACCCGGGCCTGCCCGGCACGCTCGGCCCCGTCACCCCGAGCCCCTCGCGCCCCGACGACTCGGTCCCGGCCGGTGGCACCGGCGCGAAGGCGCGCGATTTCGGCGCCCCGACCCCGGCTCCGGCCCCGGCACCGGACTTCACGCTCCCGCCGGCGCCGCTCGCGCCGAACAGCGGACTGCCCGTCATGCCCGACCCGGACGTGCCGTCCACGTCGCCGACCGTCCCGGTGCTCCCGGGCGACCCGACCGCCAACCCGGGCACTCCCACGGCGCCGACGGCCCCGACCGCCCCGGGAAGCCCGGCCACGCCCGGCAGCCCGACGGACCCGACCGCTCCGGTCGTCCCGGCCGACCCCGGCACCCCCGCGGCCCCGGGTGCCCCGGGCGCCTCCACCGACCCGAGTGCCGTCCCGGACCTCACCGGCACCGGCAAGCACCGTGGTACGCCCGCCCTCGAGCTGCCCGCCGCATCTGAGGGGGCGTCGGCGCCCTCGTACACCGTCCAGGCGGGCGACAGTCTGGCCACCATCGCGTCTGCCAAGGGGGTCAAGGGCGGCTGGAACGCGCTCTACCAGGCCAACGAGCAGGTCATCGGCAAGGACGCGGATCTGATCAAGCCCGGCCAGAACCTGGATCTAAGCTAGGAATAGCGGCACTTCGGACACCCGGAAAGGGCTGAATGCCCGTTATCTGCAAGTGAGACATGTGTCTCTTCCGGTCAACTGGCGTGTCCCGCCCGGAGTCTTCCGCAAACCCGGTCCTCACCTGCGCAAACGCCCCTAAAGGGAGCGCAAGTAGGGGCCGTTTCTCCCCGGTGTTCCTCGTTGAACATCGGGGAGAGACCTGTCTACCTTCTGAGTCGCCCGCCACCGCGGGCTCCTTCGACCGCATCGCCGAATCCTGCCGGCGGCCGGAGGGAACAGTCGTCGCGTCAAGCGCCGAAGGCAGGAGCGGGGGAACCAAGGTAGGCGCCGGGACCGGCCGTTGAGAGACGGTCACGGAAACGGCTAGGGGTTAAGTCGTGCGCCACGTCGCACGGCCGGGCACTCATCCGCCCGAACCCGACAGCTCACCTCGTAGGCGTCGGTGAGGAGAACTCCATGCTGCTTTCCGGCAAGGGCAAGCACCGTCGCGCCACGGCCATCCAGCGGACCACCCGCATCGTCACGCTCGCCGGCGTCGCCGGTGTCGCCGTCGCCGCCCCGCTGATGGCGGCCGGCTCGGCCTCCGCCGCCACCGCGTCCGAGTGGGACCGCGTCGCGCAGTGCGAGTCCGGCGGCAACTGGTCCATCAACACGGGCAACGGCTACTACGGCGGCCTGCAGTTCTCGTCCTCCACCTGGGCCGCGTACGGCGGCAAGGCGTACGCCGCGCAGGCCAACCAGGCCTCCAAGTCGCAGCAGATAGCCATAGCCGAGAAGGTCCTCAAGGGCCAGGGCAAGGGCGCGTGGCCGTCCTGCGGCGTCGGCCTCTCCAACTCCTCTTACACCGGCGGTGGTACGACCGACACCCCGAAGAAGACGGAGCAGAAGACCGAGACCAAGAAGACCCAGCCGAAGAAGACCGAGCCCAAGAAGGAGACGAAGCGCTCCGAGGCTCCGACGACCCGCTCCGAGCGCTCCGAGGCCCCGGCCCCGAAGACCGGCAACGGCTCGTACGAGGTCAAGCCCGGCGACACCCTCGGCACCATCGCCGAGGTCAACGGCGTCAAGGGCGGCTGGGAGAAGCTCTTCGAGCTCAACAAGGACATCGTCTCGGACGCCGACCTGATCTTCCCCGGTCAGAAGCTGAAGCTCAGCTGAACCCTGCCGTAACAACTGCGGCAGCGAGCACAGCACGCAGCATCCCCACCGCCCGGCGCGTCTTCCCCCCACGCGCCGGGCGGCGGCGTTTGTCCGGCCCGGTCCTCTCCTGATTCCCCTCCCGGACCCGCCCAGGACCCGGCCGGGACGGCAGCGGTCAGGAGTCCTATGTACCGGAAGGCGGGTATTCGGGCCCTTTTTCGTCCCAGGAGGCGGGCGGTCGGCCGGCCTAGTGCCCGGAGCCGGTTAGGCTCTAGTCGGCGGGGCCATCCCACGGTCCGACATGCCACCGCACACCCAGCGTCACATCCCAGAAGGAGATGCTCGTGCCGTCCATCGACGTCGTCGTAGCCCGGGAAATCCTGGACTCCCGAGGCAACCCCACGGTCGAGGTCGAGGTGGGCCTCGACGATGGCAGCACCGGCCGTGCTGCAGTTCCGTCCGGCGCCTCCACCGGTGCCTTCGAGGCCATTGAGCTCCGCGACGGTGACCCCAACCGTTACATGGGCAAGGGTGTCGAGAAGGCCGTCCTCGCGGTCATCGAGCAGATCGGCCCGGAGCTCGTCGGCTACGACGCCACCGAGCAGCGCCTGATCGACCAGGCCATGTTCGACCTGGACGCCACCGACAACAAGGGCTCGCTCGGCGCCAACGCCATCCTCGGCGTGTCCCTCGCCGTCGCGCACGCCGCGTCCGAGGCCTCGGACCTCCCGCTCTTCCGCTACCTCGGCGGCCCGAACGCGCACCTGCTGCCCGTTCCGATGATGAACATCCTCAACGGTGGGTCGCACGCCGACTCCAACGTGGACATCCAGGAGTTCATGATCGCCCCGATCGGCGCGGAGTCCTTCTCCGAGGCGCTGCGCTGGGGTGCCGAGGTCTACCACACCCTCAAGAAGGTCCTGCACACCAAGGGTCTGTCCACCGGCCTGGGCGACGAGGGCGGCTTCGCCCCGAACCTGGAGTCCAACCGCGCCGCGCTCGACCTCATCGTCGAGGCCATCAAGCAGGCCGGCTACACCCCGGGCAAGGACATCGCGCTCGCGCTCGACGTCGCCGCGTCCGAGTTCTACAAGGACGGCAAGTACGAGTTCGAGGGCCAGTCCCGCTCGGCCGCCGAGATGACCGACTACTACGCCGAGCTCGTCGAGGCGTACCCGCTGGTCTCCATCGAGGACCCGCTCTTCGAGGACGACTGGGCCGGCTGGAAGACCATCACCGACAAGCTGGGCTCCAAGGTCCAGATCGTCGGCGACGACCTCTTCGTCACCAACCCCGAGCGCCTGGCCCGCGGTATCGAGGAGGGCTCCGCGAACGCCCTGCTCGTCAAGGTGAACCAGATCGGTTCGCTGACCGAGACCCTCGACGCCGTCGAGATGGCCCAGCGCAACGGCTTCAAGTGCATGATGTCGCACCGTTCCGGTGAGACCGAGGACGTCACCATCGCCGACCTCGCCGTCGCCGTGAACTGCGGTCAGATCAAGACCGGCGCCCCGGCCCGCTCGGACCGCGTCGCCAAGTACAACCAGCTGCTGCGCATCGAGGAGATCCTCGACGACGCCGCGGTGTACGCGGGCCGCTCCGCCTTCCCGCGCTTCAAGGGCTGAGTGCTGAGGGCCGAGCGTTAATCACGCGCTTGCTTCCGTACGTCCCCGCACTCGGTCCCGTACCGTGTGCGGGGACGTATTGCGTAGTGCGTACCGCGTAGCAGGGGAGGCGGGATCAATGGCCGGGAACCGGGATCGGTTCTCCACCTTCTCCACCGCGACCAGGCTCAAGCAGCTCGGTGAGCGGACCGCAGCCCACGTCTACCGCTCGCAGACGCGCCGTCAGGTCCGCCGCAGCCGGCTCACCGGCCGGGCCGCACTCCTGGTGCTCGTCCTCTGTACGCTGGTCGTCGCCCTCGCGTATCCGATGCGCCAGTACGTCTCCCAGCGTTCGGAGATCGCGGAGCAGCAGCGGGCCGCCGAGGCCGCGAGCCGACGCCTCGAACGCCTCCGCGACGAGAAGGCCCGCTGGCAGGACAACGCGTACGCGGAGCAGCAGGCGCGCAAGCACCTGCACTTCGTCCGGCCGGGCGAGATCAGCTACATCATGACCGACCCCGGGGCAGGGGCCGCCGAGCGGCACCGCACCGGATCGGCCGGCTCCGACCGGCCCTGGTACTCCAACGTCTGGGACGGCGTCGACAAGGCCGACCGCCCCGGCGAGTGACGAACAACGGCACTGCGAGTACCGCGCCCCGAGCACCGCACCCATCCACGAGAACGAAGAGACTTCCTCCAGGCATGCAGACGCCCCCGCCCCAGACCGACCGGACCGAGCCGACCGACGCGGACATCGACGCGTTCCAGCAGCAGCTCGGCCGCCCGCCGCGCGGGCTGCGCGCCATCGCCCACCGCTGCCCCTGCGGCCAGCCGGACGTGGTGGAGACCGCCCCGCGCCTCCCCGACGGCACGCCCTTCCCGACGCTGTACTACCTCACCTGCCCGCGCGCGGCCTCCGCGATCGGCACGCTCGAGGCGAACGGCGTGATGAAGGAGATGCAGGCCCGCCTCGCCGAGGACCCAGAGCTGGCCGCCGCCTACCAGGCCGCGCACGAGGACTACATCCGGCGCCGTGACGCCATCGAGGTGCTCCAGGGCTTCCCGAGCGCCGGCGGGATGCCGGACCGGGTGAAGTGCCTGCACGTGCTGGTCGGCCACTCGCTGGCCGCCGGTCCCGGGGTGAACCCGTTCGGCGACGAGGCGCTGGCGATGCTGCCGGAGTGGTGGGCCAAGGGCGCCTGCGTCACCCCGTGCGCGGAGAAGGCGGAGAAGAAGGAGTCGGACGCGTGACCCGCGTCGCCGGCATCGACTGCGGTACGAACTCCATCCGCCTGCTCGTCGCGGACTGCGACCCCGCCACCGGCGAGCTGGTCGAGCTGGACCGGCGGATGACGATCGTCCGCCTGGGCCAGGGCGTGGACAAGACGGGCCGGCTGGCCCCGGAGGCGCTTGAGCGCACCTTCGCGGCCTGCCGCGAGTACGCGGCGGTCATCGAGGAGCTGGGTGCGCAGCGGCTGCGCTTCGTGGCGACCTCGGCCTCCCGCGACGCCGAGAACCGGGACGAGTTCGTTCAGGGGGTCCTCGGAATCCTGGGCGTCGAGCCCGAGGTGATCTCCGGTGACCAGGAGGCGGAGTTCTCCTTCATCGGCGCCACCAAGGAGCTGACGGGCACCACCCACATGGAGAAGCCCTTCCTGGTGGTGGACATCGGCGGCGGCTCGACCGAGTTCGTCGTCGGCGAGGAGCACGTACGGGCGGCCCTTTCGGTCGACGTGGGCTGCGTCCGCATGACCGAGCGCCACCTGGTGGTGGACGGCGCGGTCACCGACCCGCCGACCGCGCAGCAGATCGCCGCCATAAAGGCCGACATCGAGGCGGCGCTGGACCTCGTCGAGCAGACGGTCCCGCTGTCCGAGGCGCGCACGCTGGTGGGCCTGGCCGGCTCGGTGACCACGGTCGCCGGGATCGCGCTGGGGCTGCCGGAGTACATCTCCTCCGCGATCCACCACGCGCGCATCCCGTACGAGCAGGTCCGTGAGATCACCGAACGCATGCTGACGTCGGTGCACGCCGAACGCGCGGCGATCCCGGTCCTGCACCCGGGCCGGGTGGACGTCATCGGCGCGGGCACCCTCGTACTGCTCGCGATCATGGAGCGCATCGGTGCCTCCGAGGTCGTGGTCTCGGAGCACGACATCCTCGACGGAATCGCCTGGTCCATCGCCTGACGGGCGGGTCGCGGGAGGCTGGTGCGGGGCTCGTGCGGGGGTCGTGGGGGGCCTGCCGGGGACGCCCGGGGGCCCTTACGGTGCCCTTAGGTCCCGCCCTCCACAGAAAGTTCGTGAAGTTCTTCACAAGGAAAAGGGGCCTGATGGGCCCCGGGAAGGTCTCTTTGGGGGGCTCCCGGGGCTCGCGGGCCTCTTTTTCGTCGGCGTTCGTGCGTTTCGAGGGCGCGGTCCGGCCTCGTCGGTAGGTATCCACCAACCCGGTGGTCTACTCCGCTTATGGGCTTGGAGGCCAGTTCAGGACGGGTGAACAACGACTCCCGTTACACCCTGGTTCCCCTTCGGCGCCATGACCTCCGTCACGTGGGCCGCGCAGTGTAGCAGAGGCTTTCCGGCACCTTGTGAAGGGGCTCACGAGCGGCACCCCTTTGGGTGCTGGATACTCGTTCCATGAGCACCACGGAGCGTCCCAGGATCCTCGTTGTAGGAGGTGGGTACGTAGGCCTGTACGCGGCCAAGCGGATCATGAAGAAGATGCGCTATGGCGAGGCGACCGTCACGGTCGTCGACCCGCGGTCGTACATGACCTACCAGCCCTTCCTCCCCGAAGTGGCCGCAGGCAGCATCTCGCCTCGGCACGTCGTCGTCCCGCTGCGACGCGTGCTGCCCAAGGCAGAGGTTCTCACCGGCCGGGTCACCAGCATCGACCAGGACCGCAAGGTCGCCGTCGTCACGCCGCTCGTCGGCGAGGCGTACGAGCTGCCTTTCGACTACCTGGTGATCGCGCTCGGCGCCGTCTCCCGCACCTTCCCGATCCCCGGCCTCGCCGAACAGGGCATCGGCATGAAGGGCGTCGAAGAGGGCATCGGCCTGCGCAACCACGTCCTCGAGCAGCTCGACAAGGCCGAGTCCACGACGGACGAGAACGTCCGCCGCAAGGCCCTCACCTTCGTCTTCGTCGGCGGCGGCTTCGCCGGTGCCGAGACGATCGGCGAGGTCGAGGACATGGCCCGCGACGCCGCGAAGTACTACACCACCATCAAGCGCGAGGACATGCGCTTCATCCTGGTGGACGCGGCCGACAAGATCCTCCCCGAGGTCGGGCCCAAGCTCGGCACCTGGGGCAAGGAGCACCTCGAGTCCCGCGGCATCGAGATCTACCTCAGCACCTCCATGGACTCCTGCGTGGACGGCCACGTGGTGCTGAAGAACGGCCTCGAGGTCGACTCCGACACCATCGTGTGGACCGCAGGCGTCAAGCCCAACCCGGCGCTGGCCCGCTACGGCCTGCCGCTCGGCCCGCGCGGCCACGTCGACACCGCCCCGACCCTCCAGGTCCAGGGCACCGACTACATCTGGGCCGCGGGCGACAACGCCCAGGTCCCGGACGTCGCCGCCCGCAAGGCCGGCGTCGAGAACGCCTGGTGCCCGCCGAACGCCCAGCACGCGCTGCGCCAGGCCAAGGTCCTCGGCGACAACGTCATCTCGGGCATGCGGGGCTTCCCGCAGGCCGAGTACTCGCACTCCAACAAGGGTGCGGTGGCGGGCCTCGGCCTCCACAAGGGCGTCGCGATGATCGTCATGGGCAAGACGAAGATCAAGCTCAAGGGCCGGCTCGCCTGGTACATGCACCGTGGCTACCACGGCATGGCCATGCCGACCTGGAACCGCAAGATCCGCGTCTTCGCCGACTGGACCCTCGCCATGTTCCTCAAGCGCGAGGTCGTCTCCCTCGGTGCGCTCGAGACTCCGCGCGAGGAGTTCTACGAGGCCGCCAAGCCGGCGCCGGCGCCGGCCGCCGCGGCAGCCCCCGCCGCGAAGGCCAAGGCCTCCTGACCCGGGCCTGACCGGCAACACCTCCAGCACGTCCCCGAAGGGGCCGCCCGCCATCCGTGGTGCGGGCGGCCCCTTCGGCGTTCCCGGAGGCCCCCTCGGCGGGATCCTCCGGCGACCCCGCCGATGGAGCGGTCTTCGATTGACGGATCCCGGAAGTGGGTAGGCCGTTCGGTCGGATCGTTCTGGAGGTGCCTACGATGACCGACGCCGCGCCGCGGCTGGCCGCTCTTGCCGAGACACTGCTGGGCGCCCCCGTGCCCGTCCGGATTCGCGCCTGGGACGGCAGCGAGGCAGGACCGCCCACCGGCCCCACCCTGGTGCTGGCCAACCGGCGCGCCTTGCGCCGTGTCCTGTGGCGACCGGGTGAACTGGGCCTGGCCCGTGCCTGGGTCGCCGGCGACCTCACCGTCGAGGGCGACCTGTTCGAACTGCTGGACCGGGTGGCCGGCCTGCTCTGGGAGCGGGATCCCGCCACCGCCACCGCCACCACCCCCGAAGCCGAGCCGGCGGTCCGCCGCTCGGGGCTCGGCAAACTCGCCGCCCTGCGCCCGCACCTGCCGCACCGGGCGACGACGGGCGCCGCCGGGACCGCCGCGCTGCTGCGCGACCCCGCCGCCCGGTCCGCCCTGCGCGACCTCGTCGCGCTGGCCCGGCCGTGGCCGGCGCCCGCTCCGCCGCCGGAGGAGGCCCCCCGCCGCGGCGGCCCGCTGCACACCAAAAGCCGCGACCGGCAGGCGATCAGCCATCACTACGACGTCGGCAACGAGTTCTACGAGCACGTGCTGGGCCCGTCGATGGTGTACTCCTGCGCCTACTGGAGCCCCGGCGCCACCCTGGAGGACGCCCAGCGGGACAAACTCGACCTGGTCTGCCGGAAGCTGGGCCTCGAGCCCGGCCTGCGGCTCCTCGACGTCGGCTGCGGCTGGGGCTCCATGGCCCTGCACGCGGCCCGGGAGTACGGGGTCCGCGTCACCGGTGTCACCCTCTCGCGCGAACAGGCCGTGTACGCCCGCAAGCGGGCCGCGGAGGAGGGCCTGGCCGACCGGGTCGACATCCGGATCCAGGACTACCGGGACGTCAAGGACGGCCCGTACGACGCCATTTCGTCCATCGGCATGGCCGAGCACGTGGGAGCGGAGCGCTACCGCGAGTACGCCCGCACCCTGCACGGCCTGCTGACCCCCGGCGGCCGGCTGCTGAACCACCAGATCGCGCGCCCGCCGGAGCCGGACGAAGAGGCGTACCACGTGGACGAGTTCATCGACGCCTATGTCTTCCCCGACGGGGAGCTCTCCCCGGTGGGCACGACGGTGGGCGAGCTGGAACGCGCCGGGTTCGAGGTCCGCGACGTGGAGGCGCTGCGCGAGCACTACGGGCTGACCCTGCGCGCCTGGGTGGCCCGGCTGGAGGAGCACTGGGAGGAGGTCGTACGGCTGACCTCGCCCGGGCGGGCCCGGGTCTGGCTGCTGTACATGGCGGCCTCGGCGCTGGGCTTCGAGCACGGCCGGCTCGGCGTCAACCAGGTCCTCGCCGTGAAGCCGGCGGCGGCCGGCCGCTCGGGCCTGCCGCTGCGGCTGCGCACCTGGGGCGCGTGAGCCCGGTACGGCGGGTCCCGTACCGCAGGTCCCGTACTGCAGGTCCCCGCACGAACGGGAAGGGCCCCGGGGCACGCCCCGGGGCCCTTCCGTGTCCCTGCGAACCGCTCTGCGCTACTCCGTCTTGATGGCGGTCAGCATGTTCAGCCGGGCCGCGCTGCGGGCCGGCCACATGGCGGCCAGGACGCCGACCACGGCGGCCAGCAGGAGGAAGATGCCGATCCGGTCCCACGGGAGGATCAGTTCGTAGTTCGGCATGGCCTTCGCCAGCGTGGTGCCGACCGCCCAGGCGAGGAAGATGCCGATGGCGACGCCCAGGGCCGCTCCGAAGAGCGAGATCACGACGGCCTCCAGGCGGATCATGTTCTTGACCCGGCCCCGGTCGAGACCGATCGCCCGCAGCATGCCGATCTCCTGGGTCCGCTCGAAGACGGACATCGCCAGGGTGTTGACCACACCGAGCACCGAGATGATCAGGGCCATGCCGAGCAGGCCGTACATGACGTTCAGCATCGTGTTGATCATGCCGCCCATCTCGTTGCGCATGTCCTGCTGGGTGGCGACGGTGATGGCCGGGTTCTTGCCGAGGGCGTCGATGACCTTCTGCTGGCCGGCCTTGGACGCCCCGCCGTCGACGTTGACGTACACCTCGCGGACGTACTGCTCCTCGCTGTGCTCGCCGAGGATCTTGTCGTCGATGACGTACGGGGAGAGCAGGCCCTCCATGTCCTTGTAGACCGCGCCGACCTTGAGGGTCGCCTCCCGGCCGTCGTCGTACCGCACCTTGAGCGTGGAGCCGACGCCGAGGTCCTGCTTCTTCGCGGTCTTCTCGGCGACCAGGATCTCGCCCTTGCCGAGGGAGTCCACCGAGCCGCTGACGGTCTCGATGTTCAGCAGCTGGCCGATGGCGGCCGGGGTGACACCGGAAACCGACCGGAAGTCCTCGCCGACCTTGAAGTAGCCACCCGTCTGCGGGGAGACGGCCTTGATGCCGGGCGCCTTGGCCAGGGTCTCGGCCACCGACTTGTCGAGGCTGCCCATGTCGTCGGCCATGGAGACCTTGTAGTCCGCCTTGAGCTTTTCCGTGCTCATGCGGTCGACGACCTTGCCCACGGTGATGCCGAGCACCGACAGGGTGGTGACCAGGGTCAGGCCGATGGCCAGGGACGCGGCGGTGACGGCGGTGCGGCGCGGGTTGCGGACGGCATTCTGGGAGGCCAGCTTGCCGGGGATGCCGAACACCTTCTGCAGCAGCGGGCGGACGGCCCCGATGACCGGCTTGGACAGCAGCGGCAGCAGCACGATCATGCCGATGAGCATGAAGAAGGCGCCCGCGCCGATGGTCATGCGGCCGTCGTCGCCGCCCATGGACACGCCGAGCACGACCAGGCCGATGCCGAGGAGGCTGATGACGGAACCGAGGACGTTGCGCAGGACCAGGGACTTCGCGGTGGCCGGCAGGTGGGCGCTGCCCATGGCGGCGACCGGGGCGATCCGGCCGGTGCGCCAGGCCGGCAGCACTGCGGCGATCGTCGTGACGAGGACGCCGATGACCAGGGCCGCGACGACGGTGCCCGGGGCGATCACCAGGCCACCGCCCGGGAGTTTGGCGCCGAAGGAGCCGATCAGGGAGCGCATGCCGACCGCGAGGCCGATACCGCTGATCAGGCCGACGGCGGCGGACACGGCGCCGACGACCAGGGCCTCGGCGAGCACCGAGCGCATGACCTGGCCGCGGTGGGCGCCGACGGCGCGCAGCAGGGCCAGCTCCCTGGTGCGCTGGGTGACCAGCATGGTGAAGGTGTTGTAGATCAGGAAGATGCCGACGAAGAGCGAGATGCCGGCGAAGACGAGCAGCATGGTGCCCATTTGGCCGAGGCCCTTCTCGATCTCCTTGGCCTGCTCCTTGGCGAGCGCCGCACCCGTCTGCGCCTTGGTGTTCTTGCTGTCGACCAGCGGCTTGATGTCGGCCAGCAGCTTGTCGGCGGACGTGCCGTCCTTGGCACCGACCGACATCTCCTGGAAGTAGCCGGGCTTGAGGTAGAGGTCCTGGGCGACCTTGGTGTCGAAGAGCACCAGGCTGCCGCCGGCCTGGACGGCGCCGTCCTCGGTGGTGAAGACACCGGCGAGGGAGTACTCCTTGACCGGGCCGTTGGTGGCGACGCGGACCTTGTCGCCGACCTTGTACCTGCCCTTGTCGGCGGTCGCCCTGTCGAGCGCGATCTCGTCGGCCTTGGCCGGACCGGCGCCCTGGGTGAACGCGTAGCGCGGGTCCTTGCCGTCCTTGACGGGCGTGTAGTTGGCGCCCTGGTTGGACCAGCCGGAGCCGATCAGCTTGCCGTTCTCGTCGCCGACGCCGGCGAAGCCGGAGACGCGCCCCGAGACGGAGGCCACGCCCGGGAGCGCCTTGACCTTGTCGAGGGTCTGCTGGCTGAGGCCGGGCTCGCCCTCCTTCTCGCCCGCTGCGTTGCGGCCCTGGCCGTACGAGGTGACGGAGACGGCCACTCCCTCGTAGCTCTTGGCGGACTGGCCTGAGAGGGACTTCTTGAGGGTGTCGGTGAAGACGAGGGTGCCGGATACGAAGGCGACGCCGAGGGTGACGGCGAGCACCGTCATCAGCAGCCTGGCCTTGTGCGCGAGGACGTTGCGCAGGGCGGTACGGAACATGGTGGAGGAGTCCAGGATGTCGTGGGTCAGCGGAGGAGGACTGGCGGAGGGGCAGTCCCTCAGCTGGTGCGGCCCTTGGCGTCGAAGGCCTTCATGCGGTCGAGCACGCCGTCGGCGGTGGGGCTGAGCATCTCGTCGACGATGCGGCCGTCGGCGAGGAAGATGACGCGGTCCGCGTAGGAGGCGGCCACTGGGTCGTGGGTCACCATGACGACGGTCTGGCCGAGCTCGCGGACGGAGTTGCGCAGGAAGCCGAGGACTTCGGCGCCGGAGCGCGAGTCCAGGTTTCCGGTGGGCTCGTCACCGAAGATGATCTCGGGGCGGGAGGCCAGGGCGCGGGCCACGGCCACGCGCTGCTGCTGGCCGCCGGAGAGCTGGGTGGGACGGTGGCCGAGCCGGTCGGAGAGGCCGACCATGCTGATCACGTTGTCCAGCCACTGCTTGTCGGGCTTGCGGCCCGCGATGTCCATCGGCAGGGTGATGTTCTCCAGCGCCGTCAGGGTCGGCAGCAGGTTGAACGCCTGGAAGATGAAGCCGATCTTGTCCCGGCGCAGCTGGGTCAGCTGCTTGTCCTTGAGGGTGCCGAGCTCCGTGTCGCCGATGCGGACGGAGCCGGCGGAGAAGGTGTCCAGGCCGGCGACGCAGTGCATCAGCGTGGACTTGCCGGAGCCAGAGGGCCCCATGATCGCGGTGAACTGGCCCTGCCCGAAGTCCACGGAGACGTTGTCGAGGGCGACCACCTGGGTCTCGCCCTGGCCGTACACCTTGGAGAGGCCGGTCGCCCGGGCGGCCACGGCCTGGGTGGTGCGGGGGGCGTAGTTCATGGTGGTCACGGAAGCGACTCCTCGGGCTGCGGACCGGGGTGCGGTCTGCTGATCGGCGGGACCCTTCCATCGTCGCCGCGCCCGTGGCGCCGGGGATCAGCCGCGGTGCCCGTTCCCTGGCCCACTGGAGTCTGATCGCGGGGCGTCCCGCCTCCTCCTCTGGTATGACGGCCGGCCGGGCGGCACTCAGGGGCGGACCGGGTGCCCGGCGTGCCCGGGGGCGGGGCGCGCGGCCCGGGGTGGCCCGGGGTGGCCCGGGGTGGCGGGAAGGGTGGCGGGCCGGGTGGCGCGAGCCATCGAAATCCCGTCATTCCCGTTTCGGGCGTGATCGCCGCCCGTAACGGGCCCACCGCGTGTTCTCGCTCCTGACGGACCCTCAAGCGCCAATAAAATCAGACAACATCGGATAGAGGCCCCGCTTGCGACCTGGGCGTTCCGGATAGGCTCGGCGCAGCGTTCAGTGCTTTTTGTACGGGAGCCGCTACGCCCTGCCCGGATGGTGGAATGCAGACACGGCGAGCTTAAACCTCGCTGGCTTAGGCCGTGCCGGTTCAAGTCCGGCTCCGGGCACTCCCGCACCTTCCCGATATCTCCGGCGCTTCGCCGTGCCTTCTCCTAAGATCCTCCTCGAGCGGTAGGGTGCTTTCTTTGCGAGCGCATTACTCTTGTTGCAAGGCCGCGCACGGTGGCCATGGAGGAGTGAGATGAGGAGCAGCAACCCGGTCTTCTCGCGACGGGGGTTCAGCCGCGACAGCGGGGGCTACGCGGGCTTTGACGCGCAGCACCAGCAGGCCGGGACCAACCCGTACGCGACGAATCCTTACGCCACCGACGTGACCACCGGCATGCCGCAGGCGCCCGCGCGCGCCGGCGTCATGACGATGGACGACGTCGTGAGCCGTACGGCCATGACGCTCGGCACGGTCATCCTCACGGCGACGATCGCGTGGATCGCCATGCCCGTCGACCCGGCGAACGTCGGCAAGTCGTACGGCGTCGCCATCGGCGCCGCGCTCGTCGCGATGGTCCTCGGACTCGTCCAGAGCTTCAAGCGCAAGGCCTCCCCGGCGATCATCCTGGGCTACGCGGCCTTCGAGGGCTTCTTCCTCGGCGTCATCAGCTCGGCCACCAGCACCTACCTCGGTGCCGGCGTGGTCATCCAGGCCGTGCTCGGCACGATGTGCGTGTTCGCCTCGGTGCTCTTCGCGTACAAGATGCGCTGGATCCGCGTCACCCGCCGCTTCTACGGCTTCGTGATGGCGGCCGCCATGGGCTTCATGCTGCTCATGGTCGCGAACCTGCTGTTCTCGGTCTTCGCTGGCGGCGACGGCCTCGGCTTCCGCAGCGGCGGCCTCGGCATCCTGTTCGGCATCATCGGCGTCGTCCTCGGCGCCTGCTTCCTCGCCCTGGACTTCAAGCAGGTCGAGGACGGCATCGCCTACGGCGCGCCGCGCGACGAGGCCTGGCTGGCGGCCTTCGGCCTCACGCTGACCCTGGTGTGGATCTACCTGGAGCTACTGCGCCTGTTCCAGATCCTCTCCGGCGACGACTAGTCGTACCGGCACCCTCTGCACGGAGTGGGGAAGGCCCCGCGAGCTCACCGCTCGCGGGGCCTTCCCGCGTCTCGGAGGGGGTACGGGGTCGGGGGCGGGGGATCGAGGGGCAGGGACGGGGGAGGGCTCAGCCGAACTTGCGGGCGGCCCTGCGCAGGTCGTACTCGTGGATGATCGCCTTGGCCTGGCCGTACGAGAGCTCGTGCGCGCCGCGCAGCCAGCTGACCTTCTCCTCGAACCGGACGAGGGAGGGGCCGTCGTCCACCGTGCGGAGCCAGTCGGAGACTTCACGACCGGTGGTCTGGGGGATTCTGTCGATCATGTTCCGGTGGGTCTGCTCGGAGAACTCTACGGACATGGGCGCCTCCGGAGGTATCGCCGTGCTGTGCTGTTCTCTTCACGCCACCGTGCCGGAGAGTTCGCCCGTTGGCAATGGTGCCGCGGCGGCGCGTAAGGTCGGCCGGGTGCTTGATACTTCGCCTCTGACCGCCGCCGTGGAACGTTTCGCCGACCGGCTGCGGGCCATGCCGCAGAGCCGTCTCCGGCAGGGGGCCGCCGCCGAGGCGCTGGAGCTGGCCCGGGAGCTCTCCGTACGGGCCCAGGTGCTCGAGGCACCGGAGCGGGCCGAGGGGGCGGCTCCGGCGCGGAACATGCCCGACGCGGGGGTCTTCGTGGTCGGGGACCAGGTCGCGGTGGCCGGGCTGGACCTCGCGGAGGCGCTGGGCGCCGCCGCTGCCGAGGAGGCCCCGGAAACCGCGAAGGCCCCGTCCGAGATGCTGGACGAGGCCGTGCGGCTGGTGGAACAGGCGGAAGTCAGAGCGACGCGATGACGCGGTCCGCGAGGATGTAGACGTTGTTGTCCGGGTCCTGGGAGTCACCGCAGGAGAAGGTCAGCGCATAGGCGCCCGAGATGCCCGAGCCGCCCAGCAGGACCGGCGCGGTGCCCGAGCGCAGGGCCTCGGCAAGGCGCTCCGCCGTCTCCCGGTGGCCCGGCGTCATGCACAGCGTGGTGCCGTCGGTGAAGACGTACACGTCGAGCGTGCCCAGCGGGCCCGGGCGGACGTCGGCGAGAGCCGTGCGGGCCTCCGCGAGCTCCTCCAGGCGGCTGACCGTGCGCTCGTGGTCGGCGCCGGGGGCCGAGGCCTGGACCGGTACGAAGTCGGGGTGCGAGGGGTGGCGCCGGCGGGCGGCGGCCAGCTCGGCGGAATCCTCGGGATAGTCGTCGGCCGCCTCGTCGCCGAGCACCGGCTCCAGACCCACGAGGTCCGCCTGGCGGGGCAGGAAGACGGCCGGGCCGTCCTCACCGAGCCCCGGCAGGCCGCCCAGCAGGGAGGCAGGGGGCTCCCCGGCGAAGCGAGGGGAAGCGTCGGCGGCGTCACGGGCCTCCTGCGCGGCCCAGAAGGCCCGCGCCTCGGCGAGCTCGCGCTCGCGCTCCTCGGCCAGGGCCTCGGCCACGGCGGCTCGTATCTCGGCGGCGGGGGAATGCACGGCACTGCGGGCGTGCGGGACGGTCGCACCGCCGCGGGCGTGGGCCGGCGTGGCCAGCTCACCGCGGAGGGCCGACACCTGCTTGCGCAGGCCGTGTACAGCGTGCAGCGCAGCAGCGCCCACGGCCGCGGCGGCGGCCGTGGTCAGCAGCAGGGCAAGAGACATGGCGCTCACTGACTAACTCCTGATTGATTCGATCCCCCGACTTCCTACATCAGAGTGTCCCGACCTGGGAATGGCGTGCAGTGCATTACGTCACGAATTGGACAGGGCTTTGGTCACACCGGGGGAGTGCGGATACGCCCTGACCTGGGGAAACGACAAACCCCCAGGACAAAGGTCACATCCTGGGGGAGATTCGGTCACAGGTCGGCCGCGACGGGATTGGAATCGGTGTCAGTACGCCGCAAGGGATCAAGCGAATCCCTTGCGGCGCCTGGACGCACGGCTGCGGGCAGGTGCCGCCGCTCGTTCCTCGCGACGACCCCTACCCTCCGCTCCGGCTCAGCTCAGCCGCTCTCCTCCATGGGTCGCGCTGACCTTCGCCACCGCTGCGGGCAGGTGCCGTCGCTCGTTCCTCGCGACGACCCCTACCCTCCGCTCCGGCTCAGCTCAGCCGCTCTCCTCCATGGGGTCGCGCTGACCTTCGCCACCGCTGCGGGCAGGTGCCGCCGCTCGTTCCTCGCGACGACCCCTACCCTCCGCTCCGGCTCAGCTCAGCCGCTCGATGACCATGGCCATGCCCTGGCCGCCGCCGACGCACATGGTCTCCAGGCCGAACTGCTTGTCGTGGAACTGCAGGCTGTTGATCAGCGTGCCGGTGAGGCGGGCACCGGTCATCCCGAACGGGTGACCGACGGCGATGGCCCCACCGTTGACGTTCAGCTTCTCCAGCGGGATCTCCAGGTCCCGGTAGGAGGGGATCACCTGGGCCGCGAAGGCCTCGTTGATCTCGAACAGGTCGATGTCGCCGACGGTCAGGCCGGCGCGCTTCAGGGCCTGCTTCGACGCCTCGACCGGGCCCAGGCCCATGATCTCGGGGGACAGGCCGGTGACGCCGGTGGAGACGATCCGGGCCAGCGGCGTCAGGCCCAGCTCGCGGGCCTTGGTGTCGCTCATGATGACCAGCGCGGCGGCGCCGTCGTTGAGCGGGCAGCAGTTGGCGGCCGTGACCAGGCCGTCGGGGCGGAAGACGGGCTTGAGGCCCTGGACGCCCTCCAGGGTGACGCCGGCGCGCGGGCCGTCGTCCGTGGAGACGACGGTGCCGTCCGGGGTGGTGACCGGGGTGATCTCCCGCTCCCAGAAGCCGTTCTTGATCGCGGCCTCGGCGAGGTTCTGCGAACGGACGCCGAACTCGTCCATGTCCTGGCGGGTCACGCCCTTGAGGCGGGCCAGGTTCTCGGCCGTCTGCCCCATGGAGATGTACGCGTCGGGGATCAGGCCGTCCTCGCGCGGGTCGTGCCAGTCGCTGCCCTCGCTCTGCGCGACGGCGGCGGTACGGGCCTCGGCGTCGGCGAAGAGCGGGTTGTGCGTGTCCGGCAGGCCGTCGGAGGAGCCCTTCACGAACCGGGAGACGGTCTCGACGCCGGCGGAGATGAAGACGTCGCCCTCGCCCGCCTTGATGGCGTGCAGCGCCATGCGGGAGGTCTGGAGGGAGGAGGAGCAATAGCGGGTGATCGTGGTGCCGGGCAGGTAGTCCATGCCCATCTGCACGGCGACGATACGCGCGAGGTTGTGCCCCTGCTCGCCGCCGGGGAGGCCGCAGCCGAGCATCAGGTCGTCGATCTGGCGCGGGTCCAGCTCGGGGACCTTGGCGAGGGCAGCCTGGATGATCGTGGCGGTCAGGTCGTCCGGACGGACGTCCTTGAGCGAGCCCTTGCCGGCGCGCCCGATGGGAGAGCGGGCGGTGGAAACGATGACGGCTTCGGGCATCGGGACTCCAAGGGGTACGTCGTTGCGGGACCGCATGCGAAGTTACCGCCCCGTACGGTCGAGGTCACCGGCTTCGGCATGTGATGCCGGTCGCTCCGCGGGTTCAACGCCCGGCCCCCCGTCTCCTGTTCCGCCCCGCGCCGGCGCGGGCGGGCCCGGTCCCGGGGCGGGCACCGGGCTCCGCCCGGAACGGGTCAGGTGCCGGCCACCTGGGAGCCCGGGACCGGGTCCGGGTCGGGCGGGGGCGTGGAGACGTCCTCGGTCGGGACGCGGCGGCGGCGACGGTGCTTGAGGAGGGCCCACGGCCCGCGTGCGGCCGTGACCTCGGTGCCCGCCAGCCCGGCAGCGGCAGACGCGGCCTTGGCCACCGGAAGCATGTCCTCGTGGCGCGAAACCTCCAGCCGGTCCGACTCCGGCCACAGGGCGAGCGCCGCGCACAGGGTGGGGAGGACCGCCATCGCGGCGGTCGCGTACCCCTCCGCCGACGGGTGGTACGAGTCCGGGCCGAACATCTCCCGGGGGTTCGCCGCGAACTCCGGACCCAGCAGGTCCCCCATCGAGACCGTACGGGCCCCCAGCGCGACGACCCCTATGGTCTGCGCGGCAGCCAGCTGGCGCGAGACCCGCCGGGCCAGCCACCGCAGCGGCTGGTACACCGGCTCGATGGTGCCGAGGTCGGGGCAGGTCCCGACCACCACCTCGGCGCCCGCGAGCCGCAGCCGGCGTACCGCCGAGGTGAGGTGGCGCACCGACTGCGTCGGCGGCATGCGCCGCGTCACGTCGTTCGCGCCGATCATGATCACGCACACGTCCGGCGGCGGCAGCTCGCCGTCCAGGAGCAGGCCCGACTGGCGCTCGAGGTCGTCGGACATGGCCCCGGAGACGGCCACGTTGCGCAGCTCCACCGGCCGCTCCGCCACCGCCGCCAGCCCCGAGGCCAGCAGCGCGGCCGGGGTCTGTCGGGCCCGGCGTACGCCGAGTCCGGCGGCCGTGGAGTCGCCCAGCATGGCGAGCCGCAGTGGGACGGTGCCCGGTTCCAGCCCGGCCCCGGGTCTGCCGAATTCGCTCCCGTACAGCCCGTCCGCCCGCGGCGGATCGCCCAGTGCGGTGCCCACCGTCCGCTTGGCGAACTGGACCTCCGCCAGCACCAGCCCCACGGCGGCGGCTCCGACCAGCCCGAGCCCGCCGCCGCCGTACGCCGCGCCCGCCGCGATCCGGCGGGCCGTCCTCGCCCTGGACACCTCTCGAGCCACCTCGCTTCGCTGCCTGGCCTCGATGACCTTCCTGCCCCGTACTGCCGGTCGCCCAATCCCTTTCCGCATAGTCTGGCCGGACCTCCCGGAGAACCCGTGGAGTCCCCTCCCTGGAGAACATGGTGCAATTCCACGACTCGATGATCAGCCTCGTCGGCAACACCCCGCTGGTGAAGCTCAACCGTGTGACCGAAGGCCTGCAGGCCACCGTCCTTGCCAAGGTCGAGTACTTCAATCCCGGCGGATCCGTGAAGGACCGGATCGCCGTCCGGATGATCGAGGCCGCCGAGCAGAGCGGTGCCCTCAAGCCCGGCGGCACCATCGTGGAGCCGACCAGCGGCAACACCGGCGTAGGACTCGCCATCGTGGCCCAGCAGAAGGGCTACAAGTGCATCTTCGTCTGCCCTGACAAGGTGTCCATGGACAAGATCAACGTGCTGCGCGCGTACGGCGCCGACGTGGTGGTCTGCCCGACGGCCGTCGACCCCGAGCACCCGGACTCGTACTACAACGTGTCCGACCGCCTCGTCCGCGAGACCCCGGGCGCCTGGAAGCCGGACCAGTACAGCAACCCGAACAACCCCCGTTCGCACTACGAGACCACCGGTCCCGAGCTCTGGGAGCAGACGGACGGGAAGATCACCCACTTCGTCGCGGGCGTCGGCACGGGCGGCACGATCTCGGGCACCGGCAACTACCTCAAGGAGGTGTCCGGCGGCAAGGTCAAGGTCATCGGCGCCGACCCCGAGGGCTCGGTCTACTCCGGCGGCTCCGGCCGCCCGTACCTGGTCGAGGGCGTCGGCGAGGACTTCTGGCCGACCGCGTACGACCCGAACGTCACCGACGAGATCATCGCGGTGTCCGACAAGGACTCCTTCCAGATGACCCGCCGCCTCGCCAAGGAGGAGGGCCTCCTCGTCGGCGGCTCCTGCGGCATGGCGGTCGTCGCGGCGCTGAAGGCCGCCGAGGGGCTCGGCCCGGACGACGTCGTCGTCGTCCTGCTGCCGGACAGCGGCCGCGGCTACATGAGCAAGATCTTCAGCGACGAGTGGATGGCCGGTCACGGCTTCCTCGAGGAGGCGGGCCCCGCGGCGCGCATCGGCGACGTGCTCGCGGACAAGGAGGGCGCCATGCCGTCCCTGGTCCACATGCACCCCGAGGAGACCGTGGGCGAGGCCATCGAGGTGCTGCGCGAGTACGGCGTCTCGCAGATGCCGATCGTCAAGCCCGGCGCCGGCCACCCGGACGTGATGGCCGCCGAGGTCATCGGCTCGGTGGTGGAGAAGGAGCTGCTGTCGGCGCTGTTCGCGAAGCAGGCCTCGCTCTCCGACCCGCTCGAGAAGCACATGAGCAAGCCGCTGCCGCAGGTCGGCTCGGGCGAGCCGGTGTCGGAACTGATGTCCGTACTGGGCGAGGCGGACGCGGCGATCGTGCTGGTCGAGGGCAAGCCGACCGGCGTGGTCAGCCGTCAGGACCTGCTGGCGTTCCTCGCGAAGGGCGCGAAGTAGCCGCTGCCGGTGGCGGGGTGACGTGGTGTCGGCAGTCGTGTCGGCATGTCGCGCAAAAGGTACGGGCCCGTCATGTGGTGGCAGCACCGGCTTAACACGGCTCCGGCACAGTGGTGGTTGTCGGCAGGAGCGCAAACGCCCCGGCCGGCACCACCGAACGGCGTTGGCGTGAATCCGGAGCGGCTCCCGGACCGCGCGGACGCCACGGACGCGGCCGGCCCTGACCCGGCCCGTGTCCTTCGCGGGGACCGCCGTCGTCCCGCCCCTCGCACTCGCGAGGGTGCGGCGGTCCCCGCGCACACCTCTTCACGGGGCTCGGCCCGCCTCCGGGGCGCTCGTGCCTGGTGGCTCGCTCGCCCTTCGCAGCGGTCAGGGGCGGTGGCGGAAGGATTTGGCGGCGTGGACGAAGTTCACGCCGACGACGCCCGCCCAGGCGACCAGCAGGCCCTTGAACCCCGCCTGCGTGGCGCCGATGGCCGACAGCGGGATCGCCAGGACCAGCGTGATGATCGCGAAGCCGAAGCGTTCGCCGAAGGTGCCGTCCAGCGGCGCCGGTGCGCCCCGGCCCCGGCCCCCGCGGACGGCGGCCAGGCGTTCCTCGGCCAGCCGGCGGCGGACCTGGGTGTCCACCTTCTCCACGAAGGAGTCCACGAGTGCGGCCTCGTAGTCCGGCCCCAGCTCGCGCCGGGCGTCCAACGTCGCGTCGAGTTCCTTCTTCAGCTCCTGGGACTCCATGCGCCCAGGGTAGGAACGGGCGCCGGCCGCAGCACTGGGGGTAGCCCCCGTATCCCCGGGCCGTCGTCGCCCGTATCCCCGCTCCCTCCTCGACCCGGGCCGTCTCGCGGAGCGGTCCGTGGCTTGCCGTGCTGCATAACCGCATGCAGAGTGCTCGATGACTGAATAATCACGGGGACGGAGGGGGTCGGGATGAGCGACAGCCCGGCAGCGCGGCTGCAGAAGCTGTTCGAGGGGCACCGGCTGACGCCCACCCAGCGGCGGATCGCCCACTGCATGGTCCGGGGCGCGGCGGACGTACCGTTCCTGTCGAGCGTGGAGCTCGCCGAGCTGGCCGGGGTGAGCCAGCCCTCGGTGACCCGTTTCGCGGTGGCGCTCGGCTTCGACGGATACCCGGCGCTGCGCCGGCACCTGCGCGAGGTGGCTCCCGCCGAGCGCGCCGAGGCTGCGCAGGAGGACGCGTACAACGAGTACCAGCAGGCCGTCCAGGGCGAGATCGAAAACCTGCGGCAGCTGTCGGCGATGCTGGCCGACCCCTCGCCGGTCGAGGAGGCGGGCCGGGTGCTCGCCGCGTCCACGCCGTTGCCCGTGCTCGGACTGCGGGCGGCGTCCTCGCAGGCGCGGGGGTTCGCGTACTTCGCCGCCAAGGTGCATCCGGACGTACGGCTCCTCGACGAGGGCGGCTCGATGCTCGCCGACCGGATCGACGCGGCCGCCGGGGCCGGGGCCTCGGCGCTGCTGTGCTTCGCGCTGCCGCGGCATCCGCGGGAGGTGGCGGAGGCGCTGGACCACGCGCGGGCGGCCGGACTGAAGGTGGTGACGGTCGCGGACTCGGCGTTCGCCCCGGTGGCCCGCTCCTCGGACCTGCTGATCCCGGCGCCCGTCGGGACGGGACTGGCCTTCGACACGGCGTGCGCGCCGATGCTGCTGGGCCGGGTCCTCCTGGAGGCGATGGCGGACGCCCTCCCGGACGCCCAGGCCCGCCTGGAAGCCTTCGACGCCCGGGCGGCGGCGCGGGGGCTGTTCGTGGAGTAGGGGCTCCTGCGCCGGAAGCCGCCGACCCGCGTTCCCCGCGCCTGCCGCCCCGCCGGGGCCGGGCAGCGGAGCGCGGGCGCGGAAGGGCGCGGCTCCTGGGGGAGTCGCGCCCTTCGTGGGTTCCGGGGACTGGCGGGGTCAGACCGCGAGCTCGATGGTGGAGCTGCCCGTGCCGCCCGGGACGGGGGGCTTGGGCTGCCGCGCCGCGCACTGCTCGGGAGTGTCGACTCCGAGGCAGAGCTGCGATCCCATCGGGACCTTGACGGTGCCGTCGCCCTTCGGCAGGGGCTTTCCGTTGACGCACAGCCCCGGGGCCGCCTTCGGGTCGTTGCAGTAGCTCTCCGGAACCACGCCGGACTCGGAGTCCGCCGGCTTGGAAGGAACCTCGCCCTCGCCTGCGGGGTTCTCGTCGGACCCGACCTTGTCGTTCTTCCCGTCCTCGCCCCGGCGGTCCTTGTGGTCGTCGCTGCCGCGGTCGGCCGGGAGGGTGATCGCATGCGGCGTCGCCGGGGCGGCGAACGCGCCGGTGGGGAGCAGTACGCCTCCGGCGGCCAGCGAGGTCGAGGCGGTCAGCAGCGCGAGACGCAGGGTGCGGGAGGTGAGAGACATGGGAGACCTTCCAGGGGAGGGAGGGGGGAGTGGGTCACCGGTTCTGCGTGAGCCCGTGCATCCAGTAAGCCCCGGCGGCCGGATCGCGTCATGACCCTGGAATTCGTGACTTGACGGATTTCGGTTGATTGGGTAGCTGTCCATGTCGCAAGGACGACTGCCGCCCCGCCCCGTCCCGCAGACCGACGGCCATCAGTCGTCCACCCGCACCAGGGCCTCCCCCAAGTCGCCGCCCGCCTCCGTCACGATCGACGCCGCCGACTGGGCCGGGCGGACCGGGGTGAAGCGGACCGCGCCCGAGCGG
This sequence comes from Streptomyces katrae, assembly GCF_000717655.1. Taxonomy (GTDB): domain Bacteria; phylum Actinomycetota; class Actinomycetes; order Streptomycetales; family Streptomycetaceae; genus Streptomyces; species Streptomyces katrae_B. The sequence goes on along the minus strand of NZ_JNZY01000013.1, from coordinate 64,691 downwards.
GTCGTCGTGTAGCCGTGGACGGCCGGGCGCGGGAGGCTGTTGTAGCCGTAGTGGGCCGTGAAGAAGTACGCGCCCGTGTCCGGGACGCCGATCAGGTCCCCCGGGGCCAGCTCCGGGAGCTCCCGGGCCGTGGCCAGCAGGTCGCCCGCGAAGCATGCCGGGCCCGCGATGTCCTGGGCGACCGGGGGTCCCGTCTTCGGGGTGCCCTTCGCGTCGTACGGCAGGATCCGCAGCGGCCACGCCGCCGGTGCGTAGACCGTACGGGTCGCCAGCTGGACCCCGGCGTGCGTGAGGGCGATGGGGCGGCCCCCGGTGGTCTTCGTGTACTCGACCCGGGAGAGCGTCAGCCCGTGCTTGGCCAGCAGCGACCTGCCGAACTCCGTCACCAGGCCGTAGCGGCCGCAGAACAGCGCCGGGACGGCCTCGCGGAGGGCCGCCACGTACTGCGCGTACGTCGGGCTCTCGGCGTCCGACGCGAAGTTCACCGGCAGGCCACCGCCGATGTCGAGGGTGTCGACCTGGCGGCGGCCGGCCGCGGCGTTGATCTCCTCCGCCAGGGAGTGGAGGGCGCGGACCCCTTCCGCGATCAGGGGCAGCGGTACGCCCTGGGAGCCCGAGTGGGCGTGCAGCCGGGTCAGCCACGGCCGGTCCAGGAAGGCGCGTACGACCCACTCGCGCGCCCCCGGATCCCGTAGCGCGATCCCGAACTTCGACGTCGCGGTGGCCGTGGAGAGGGCGTCGATCGTGCCCGCGCCCGTCTGCGGGTTGATCCGGATCCCCAGAGGGGCCGTCGTGGGGGCCTCGGCGACCAGGGCGTCCAGGCGTTCCAGTTCCTGCCGGTTGTCGGCGTTGACGGCGATCCCGAGCGCCAGCGCCTCGCGCAGCTCGGCCACCGTCTTGGCGGGGGAGTCCAGAACCGTCCGCTCCGGCTCGACCCCGGCCGCCCGGGCCAGCGCCAGCTCGCCGGGGCTCGCCACCTCGCAGCCGAGGCCGCAGTCCGCGAGCAGCCGCAGCACCGGCACGAGCGGGCAGGCCTTCACCGCGAAGGCGTGCAGGACGGGGGTGCCGGGTGTCAGCGCGCCCGCGAAGGCGCTGGTCAGGGCGTCGGCGGAGGACCGGATCCCGGTCACGTCCAGCAGGCAGACCAGCGGCTCCGCAGCGTCCGCCCCGCCCACCAGACCCTGCTCGACCGCGGCCCGTACGGCCATGTCCCGGCGCGTCACCGCGTTCCTCGCGTGCATCTCGGCAGGCATGTCCGTCAGCCAATCATCCGGCGGGTCGGCCCGCAGCTGTTGACTGAATCTATTCAGGAAGCCAGGATGTGAATAGATTGACCAACATCGGAGGAGGCACCGCCATGTCAGGACCCCGCCCCGTACGTGCTGCGCGAGGCACCGAGCTCAGCACCCTGGGATGGCAGCAGGAAGCCGCCCTCCGGATGCTGCAGAACAACCTCGACCCCGAGGTCGCCGAGCACCCCGACAAGCTCGTCGTCTACGGCGGCACCGGCAAGGCGGCGCGCGACTGGCGCTCCTTCGACGCGATGGTCCGTACCCTGCGGACCCTCAAGCAGGACGAGACGATGCTCGTCCAGTCCGGCCGCCCGGTCGGCGTGATGCAGACCCACGAGTGGGCGCCGCGCGTGCTGCTCGCCAACTCCAACCTGGTCGGCGACTGGGCCAACTGGGAGGAGTTCCGCCGCCTGGAGCACCTCGGCCTGACCATGTACGGCCAGATGACCGCCGGCTCCTGGATCTACATCGGCACCCAGGGCATCCTGCAGGGCACGTACGAGACCTTCGCGGCCGTCGCGGCCAAGAAGTTCAACGGGACCCTCGCCGGCACCATCACCCTGACCGCCGGCCTCGGCGGCATGGGCGGCGCCCAGCCGCTGGCCGTGACGATGAACGACGGCGTCGCGATCTGCATCGACGTCGACCCGCGCGCCATCGAGCGCCGCATCGAGCACCGCTACCTGGACGTCAAGGCCGACAACCTGCGGCACGCGCTGCAGCTCGCGGTCGAGGCGCGCGACGCCCGCAAGCCCCTCTCCATCGGCCTGCTCGGCAACGCGGCCGAGCTGCTCCCGCAGATGCTGGCCGAGGGCGCCCCGATCGACATCGTGACCGACCAGACCTCGGCCCACGACCCGCTCGCGTACCTCCCCGTGGGCGTCGACTTCGACGACATGGCGGCGTACGCGGCCAAGGACCCGGCCGGCTTCACCACGCGGGCCCGCGAATCCATGGCCAAGCACGTCGAGGCCATGGTCGGCTTCATGGACGCCGGCTCCGAGGTCTTCGACTACGGCAACTCCATCCGCGGCGAGGCCCAGCTGGCCGGCTACGACCGCGCGTTCGCCTTCCCCGGCTTCGTCCCGGCGTACATCCGCCCGCTGTTCTGCGAGGGCAAGGGCCCGTTCCGCTGGGCGGCCCTGTCCGGCGAGGCCTCGGACATCCACAAGACCGACAAGGCCATGCTCGAGCTCTTCCCGGAGAACGAGTCGCTGCACCGCTGGATCAAGATGGCCGGCGAGCGCGTCCACTTCCAGGGCCTGCCGGCGCGCATCTGCTGGCTCGGCTACGGCGAGCGCGACAAGGCGGGCGAGCGCTTCAACGAGATGGTGGCCGACGGCACCCTCGCCGCCCCGCTGGCCATCGGCCGCGACCACCTCGACTGCGGCTCCGTCGCCTCCCCGTACCGCGAGACCGAGGCCATGCTCGACGGCTCCGACGCGATCGCCGACTGGCCGCTGCTCAACGCCATGGTCAACGTCGCCTCCGGCGCCTCCTGGGTCTCGATCCACCACGGCGGCGGCGTCGGCATGGGCCGCTCGATCCACGCGGGCCAGGTCACCGTCGCCGACGGCACCAAGCTCGCGGGCGAGAAGATCCGCCGCGTCCTCACCAACGACCCCGGCATGGGCGTCATCCGCCACGTCGACGCGGGCTACGACATCGCCGAGTCGGTCGCGGACGAGCGCGGCGTCCGGGTCCCCATGCGCGAGGGCGACGACGCGTGAGCGACAACCCCGCAGGGGCGACCTCGTTCCACGGCATGTGGAACGAGCTCGCCCCCCTCGGCCGCCACGCCGACTCCGGCGGGTACCGCCGCTACGCGTGGACCGGAGCCGACGCCGACTGCCGGACCTGGTTCCAGGCCCAGGCGGAGGCCCGCGGCCTCACGTACGAGACCGACCGCAACGGCAACCAGTGGGCCTGGCTCGGCGACCCCCTCGCCGGTGACGCCGTCGTCACCGGCTCCCACCTGGACTCCGTGCCCGACGGCGGCGCCTTCGACGGCCCCCTCGGCGTGGTGTCCTCCTTCGCGGCCCTGGACGAACTCCGCAGGAGAGGGGCGGAGTTCGCCAGGCCACTGGCCATCACCAACTTCGGCGACGAGGAAGGGGCCCGCTTCGGCCTCGCCTGCGTCGGCTCCCGGCTCGCCGCCGGGCAGCTGACCAAGGAGAAGGCGTACGAGCTCCGCGACGCCGACGGGATCAGCCTGCCCCGGGCCATGGAGGCCGCCGGATACGACCCCGACGCCATCGGCGCCGACCCGGAACGCCTCGCCCGCATCGGCGCGTTCGTCGAGCTGCACGTCGAGCAGGGCCGGGCGCTGGACCTGTCCGGTGACGCCGTCGGCATCGCGTCCGCGATCTGGCCGCACGGCCGCTGGCGGTTCGACTTCCACGGCGAGGCCAACCACGCCGGCACCACCCGCCTCGTGGACCGGCGCGACCCGATGCTCACGTACGCGGCGACCGTCCTGGCCGCCCGTACGGAGGCGGCCCTCGCCGGCGCCGTCGCGACCTTCGGCAAGATCGCCGTCGAGCCGAACGGGGTCAACGCCATCCCGTCCCTCGTACGCGGCTGGCTCGACTCCCGCGCCGCCGACCAGGCCACCCTCGACGCGGTGGTCACCGCCATCGAGAAGGCCGCCCGCGAGCGCGCCGACCAGGACGGGATCGACCTGGCCATCGTCCGGGAGTCCTTCACCCCGGTCGTCGAGTTCGAGCACGCGCTGCGCGACGAGATGAACCGGATCCTCGGCGGCTGCGTCCCCGTCCTCGGGACCGGGGCGGGACACGACGCCGGAATCCTCTCCGCAGCCGTGCCGACCGCGATGCTGTTCGTACGGAACCCGACCGGCGTCTCCCACTCGCCGAGGGAGTTCGCCCCCGAGGACGACTGCGTGGCCGGTGTCCTGGCTCTGGCCGACGTACTGGAAGGACTGGCCTGCCGGTGAAGACGTACTGGTTGGAACACGCCTGGCTCGGAACACACGTCGAGCCGGGCGTGGCCCTCGAGGCGGGCGCCGACGGGCGGATCGCGGCCCTGCGGACCGGGGCCGACGCCCCGCCGCCGGGGGCCGAGGTACTGCGCGGGCTGACCGTCCCCGGGCTGGCCAACGCGCACTCCCATGCTTTCCACCGCGCGCTGCGCTCGCTGGTTCAGGTGGGCTCCGGGACCTTCTGGACCTGGCGCGAGTTCATGTACCAGGTCGCCCAGAACCTCACCCCCGACACGTACTTCGCGCTCGCGCGCGCGGTGTACGCGGAGATGGCGCTGGCCGGCATCACCAACGTCGGCGAGTTCCACTACGTCCACCACGCGCCCGGCGGCGCCCCGTACGCGGACCCCAACGCCATGGGCGAGGCCCTGATCGAGGCGGCCGCGGAGGCGGGCATCCGGATCACGCTGCTCGACACGGCATACCTGTCGTCCGGCTTCGGAGAGGCGCCCAACCCGCACCAGCTGCGGTTCTCCGACGGGACGGCCGACGCCTGGGCCGAGCGCGTCTCGGCGCTCAAGCCCCGCGAACACGCCCTGATCGGCGCGGCGATCCACTCCGTGCGCGCCGTACCGGCCGGGCAGCTGGCCACGGTCGCCCGCTGGGCCGAGGAGCGGCAGGCCCCGCTGCACGTCCACCTCTCCGAGCAGACCGCCGAGAACGAGGCCTGCCGGGCCGCGCACGGGCGCACCCCGACCCAGCTCCTGGCCGACCACGGGGTGCTCGGCCCGCGGACCACCGGCGTCCACAACACGCACCTGACGGACGGGGACATCGCGCTCCTGGGCGGGACCGCGACCGGTACGTGCATGTGCCCCACCACCGAGCGGGACCTCGCCGACGGCATCGGCCCGGCCCGTCGGCTCCAGCAGGCCGGCAGCCCGCTCTCGCTCGGCAGCGACAGCCATGCGGTGATCGACCTGCTGGAGGAGTCGCGGGCGATGGAGCTCAACGAGCGCCTGCGCAGCCGGACCCGGGGCCACTGGACGGCGAACGCGCTGCTGACGGCGGCGACGGCGGATGGTCATGCGGCCCTCGGCCTGGCCGCCGCGGGGCGTCTGGAGGCGGGTGCGCTCGCGGACTTCACCACGATCGCGTTGGACTCCGTCCGTACCGCCGGTCCCTTGCCGCGGCTCGGCGCCGAGACGGCGGTGTTCGCGGCGACGGCCGCCGATGTCCGGCACACGGTGGTGGGCGGCCGCCACATCGTCCGCGACGGGTCGCACACCCGGGTCCCGGACGTACCGTCCGCCCTGTCCGAGTCCATCGCAGCCGTACGCGGCTGACGTCGTCTTCCCCCCACCCCGCCCCTTCCCGACATCGGGGGCGAGCCCCCGGACCACCTACGTGCGCTGTGCGTGCGTGCGCCCGAACGCCGCGCGGGCCGGAGAAACCGGCCCCGCCGGCGTTTGAGGCGCGGGTCCGGGGCGGAGCCCCGGGAAACGCCGAAAGGGCGGGGCGGGGAGAGAAATCTGGAGAGGAACCATGACCACCACCCTCGTCACCCACATCGGCAGCCTCGTCACCAACGACCCCGCCCTCGGCGACGGCAGCCCCCTCGGCCTGGTCCGGGACGCGGCCGTCGTGATCGACGGCGAGACCATCGCCTGGGTCGGCCCGGCCGCCGACGCCCCCGCCGCCGACTCGGCCTTCGACGCGCAGGGCCGAGCGCTGATCCCCGGCTTCGTCGACTCCCACTCCCACCTCGTCTTCGCCGGCGACCGCACCGCCGAGTTCAACGCCCGGATGTCCGGGCGCAGCTACTCCGCCGGCGGCATCCGCACCACCGTCGCCGCCACCCGTGCCGCCACAGACGCCGAGCTCGAGGCCAACCTGCTGCGCCACCTCGACGAGGCCCGCCGCCAGGGCACCACCACCTTCGAGACGAAGTCCGGCTACGGCCTCACGGTCGAGGACGAGGCCCGCGCGCTGCGCATCGCCGCCGCGCACACCGAGGAGGTCACCTACCTCGGCGCGCACATCGTGTCCCCCGACTACGCCGAGGACCCGGCCGGCTACGTCGACCTCGTCACCGGCGAGATGCTGGCGGCCTGCGCCCCGTACGCCCGCTGGGTGGACGTGTTCTGCGAGAAGGGCGCCTTCGACGGCGACCAGGCGCGCGCGATCCTCACCGCCGGCGCCGCCGCCGGGCTGATCCCGCGCGTGCACGCCAACCAGCTGTCCTACGGCCCCGGCGTGCAGCTCGCCGTCGAGCTGGAGGCCGCCTCCGCCGACCACTGCACCCATCTCACCGACGCCGACGTCGACGCCCTCGTGCAGGCCGCGGACACCACCGTCGCGACGCTTCTGCCCGGCGCCGAGTTCTCCACGCGCGCCCAGTGGCCCGACGCCCGCCGCCTCATCGACGCGGGCGCCACCGTCGCGCTGTCCACCGACTGCAACCCGGGCTCCTCGTACACGAGTTCCATGCCGTTCTGCATCGCGCTCGCGGTCCGGGACATGCGGATGACCCCGGACGAGGCGCTGTGGGCGGCCACCGCCGGTGGCGCGCGGGCGCTGCGCCGCAGCGACCTCGGCCGGATCGCCCCCGGAGCCCGCGCCGACCTGGCCCTCCTGGAGGCCCCGAGCCACGTCCACCTGGCCTACCGGCCCGGTGTCCCGCTCGTCCGCGCCGTCTGGCAGCGAGGCGTCCGCGCCGCCTGAACGACCGCCGCTACGCCCGGACATGGCCTGAATCCAGGCGGCCGAAAGGCCGTGGATCCAGGCCTGTCCCGTGTCTTCCCTCCGCAAGGTCCCGGGCGTACCTTGAGCCACCAATCTGATGTGTCGTCAGTAACTTGTGGCCCGAGGGGAAGACGAAGGTGACCGACCGGAAACGCTCCACCGCGCTTGCGCTGGCCTCCGCGCTGGCCGGAACGGCGGTCCTGCTGGCCGCCCCCGCAGCCCAGGCCGACGTCGTCGACGTGGCGTACGACTGCAAGACCCCCATCGGGGACAAGTCGGCGGTGTCGCCCATCGACATCAAGGCCGTCAAGGAGGGCGACGGCTACAAGCTGACGATGTCCTTCCAGAAGGGCGTCTCGTCCAGCCCCGTCGAACTCGGCAAGGGCGCGATGAGCCCCAGCGCCGTCATCCTGGCCGACGGCGCGGAGAAGGTGTCCGTGCCGGTCTCGGGGCCGCCCAACCCCGAGGCCGTGCCCGCCAACACCCCCATCAAGATCACTGACCTCTCGGGCACCTACACGCCCAAGAAGAGCGGCAAGGTCACCTTCACCGCGGGCGTGCTCACCATCAAGGCGCTGGGGACCACCACCACCTGCACCCCCGGCAACAGCCCCAAGCCGTCCCTGGAGCTGGACGTGACGGCGGGTCCGCAGTCCGGGGGCAGCACCCCGGGGGAAACCCTCCCGCAGACCGGGCCCACCGACTCCGCCCTCGCCCTCGGCACCCTCGGCGGCACCGTGCTGCTCACCGGCGCCGCCGGCGTGCTCTGGCTGACCCGGCGCGGCCAGCGGGCCCGGTCCTGAACGGAGCACCCCCGGCCATGCCCGTGCTCCACACCCCCGCTTCCGTCCGGCGCCCGTGTCTCGCGCTGCTCGCCGCGGCCCTGCTGTACGGGTCCGCGGCGGGGGCCGCCGCCGACGAGCCCGGCTGGACCGCCGAGCCCGCCGCGGGCGGCGCCGCAGCGGCCCGGCCGTCCTTCTACCTCGCGGGACCCGCCGGCACCGTCCTGGAGGACCGGCTGGCCCTGACCAACACCTCCGACCGGGAGCGCACCGTCACCCTGCGCGGGGCCGAGGCCTACAACACGGCCGGCGGCGCCTTCGCCGTGCGCCCCGAGCAGGAATCGGCCGGCGCCGGGTCCTGGATCAGCTTCGGGACCGCCGCCGCCGTGAAGGTCCCGCCCCGCACCCGCGCGGTGGTCCCCTTCACCGTCACCCTGCCGCCCGCGGCCCTGCCCGGCGACCACCCGGCCGCCGTGGTCGCCACCGAGGACGGCCGCGAGGTGGGCGTACGGGTCGACCTGCGCGTCGGCGGCCCGACGCTGGCCGCCCTCACGGTCGAGGACGTCTCCGTACGCGGCAAGGGCGCGGCCGCGGTGGTCGCGTACACCCTGGTCAACCGCGGCAACGTGGCCCTCGCCCCCGAACTGGCCCTGCGCGCCGAGGGCCTCTTCGGCGAGGTCCCGGGCCGGACCGCCCGCGCCCTGCCGGTGGAGCTGCTCCCCGGCCAGCGGGTGTCGCTGACCGAGCCCTGGCCCGGCGCGCCGGTCCTCGACGACGTCGCCCTCACCCTCACGGTCACTGCCCCCGGCGCCGCCCCGGCCACCGCCACCGCCTCGGCGTGGTTCGTGCCCTGGGGCATCGCGGCCCGGTCGGGCGCCGGGCTGCTCGGCCTCGGCGGGGTCACCGCGGCCGCGCTGCTCCTCGTACGCAGCCGGCGCAGCCGCAGGGAGCCGCCGGCGTACGAGGAGCCCGTACCCGCGGGGAACCGGGCACCGGATCACGAGCTGACGGGAGCATCCAGGTGAGCGCCAAGGTCGGCGGAACGGCCGGCGGCAAGGCCGGGGCCCTGCTCGCGGCGGGGCTGGCGGTGTGCGCCCTGGTCCTGTTCCCGGCCCCGGCCGCGGTGGCCGCTGAGGGCAAGCCCGCCGTGGCGCTCTCGCTCCAGGAGGCCGCGAAGGGCACGGAGATCACCGTCACCGGCACCGGCTGGCGGGCGAAGACCCTGGTGATGCTGCTGGTCTGCGGACAGAACATGATCGGCGGCACCAACAGCTGCGCCAACGCCGACGGAACCGCCGTCTCGGTCGGCGACGACGGGCACTTCACCGCCCGGCTGCCCGTGGTGGCACCGCCCAAGCCCTGCCCCTGCGTCGTCAACGTCACCTCCGTCAACGGGGACCAGTCCACCGTCGCCGCCCCGCTGAAGATCACCGACCACCCGGTGGCCGAGCTGCCCGCCGAGTCCGGCACGGCGCGCCTGGCGATGCTCACCGGGGTCCGGCTCGAGGGCGAGGACGGGGTGCTGACCTGGTTCGGCGCCCCGCCCGGCAGGAAGTTCACGGTCACCGTCGGCAACCTCGGCTCGGCCCCGGTCAAGGACCCGGTCTTCCAGCTCGGCACCGCCCACGGGGTGTTCGCACCGCTGTGGGACGAGGTCCGGTGGAAGGGCACGATCCCGCCGGGCGGCAAGGCGGAGGTCCGGCTGGACGTCAGCCTCGCCGCGGGGGCCCACGGGGACTACACCGTCTCCCTCAAGTACGGCGACACGGTCGTGGCCACCCAGCCCTGGGGCGTGGACCGCCCGTACGGGGTGCTGCTGTTCTGGGGCCTGCTCCTGCTGGTGATCCCGGCCGCGGTCTTCCGGATCGGCATGGCCGTCGTCGACAGGGTCCGGCCGCGTACGGCGCCGGCCGGCGGCCGCCACCGGGGCGCGCAGGCCCCGGAGCCGGGCACTGCCGAGGCCGGGCCGGCGGCGGCGCAGGACTCCCCCCAGACCACCACGGCGGTCCTGCCGTGGTTCACCCCGGACAGCGCGCCCGGGCCGAGATCCCCACACGTACCACAGGCGTCCGCACCGTCTGAGAACAGCCCGACGACGAAAGGACCTTTGTGAAGACCCATCGGAGGGTGAGCGCGGCCGTGATCGCGCTGCTGCTCGGCGGCGCCGGCATGGCCATCGGGGCCACTCCCGCCCAGGCGGCCGAGACCAAGTTCAACGTCAAGTGCGTGCCGCCGGCGGGCGGTGGCGACCCGGTGGAGGGCGAGACCACCGCCAAGGTCACCGCTCCGGCCTCGGCGAAGGTCGGTGACGAGGTCGACGTGTCCTGGGAGACCGTGAAGCCGGCGTCGAACAACACGGACCTGATGGACATCCCGCAGGACTCGGTCCAGCCCACCGGCTGGATCACGGTGGGCGGCGGGGGCGGCGAGCTGAAGGTCGTCGGGGAGAAGAAGAACCCGCCGATCCCCAAGAAGGCCCCCATGCAGATGTCGACGATGAAGGGGAAGCTGAAGCTCACCAAGGCCGGCAAGATCACCCTGACCCCCGGCAAGTACGACGTCGCGGTCACCTTCCCCTTCGGCACCTTCGTCACCAAGTGCGCACCCACGGGTGCCGTGGGCGTCGGGGCCACCATCGACGTGGCGGCCGGCACCAGCGGCGGCACGACGAACGGCGGTTCCACGAACGGCGGCTCCACGAACGGCGGCTCCACGAACGGCGGGTCCACGAACGGCGGGTCGGCCAACGGTGGGTCCACCAGTGGCGGCTCGGCCAACGGCGGGTCCACCAGCGGGGGCGGCGGGGGCCAGACCGACTTCCCGGGCAAGCCCGTCGAGGTCGCCTTCGACTGCGGTCCGGTCGTCCCCGGGGGCATCAAGACCCCGGTCACGATCAACGCCAAGAAGAACGGCGGCAGCTACGACCTGACCGTCAAGACCGCCAAGGGCGCGATGGCCAGCCCGATGGCCCTGCCGGCGGGGGCCCTCAAGCCCTCGATGAACGTCAAGCTCGGCGGCGCCGACAGCGGCATGGTCAAGGTCTCCGGGCCGGCCAACGCGGAGCCGATCCCGGACAAGGCCCCGGTCAGCCTCAGCGACATGACCGGCACCTACAAGCCCGGCAAGACCGGCAAGGTCACGCTGAGCCCGGACCAGCTGACGATCGACGTCACGATGGCCCCCGGGTCCACGCCGATCAACGTGCCCTGCAAGGCGGCCAGCAGCGGCGTCTCGCTGGAGCTCGACACCACGGCCCAGGAGGGCGGCTCCGGCTCGCCGGCCACCACCGGCTCCACCACCGCCTCGGGCGGTCTGGCCGAGACGGGCGCCGAGGACGAGGGCGGCATCAAGGCCCTCGCCCTGGTCGCGGGCACGGTGATCCTGCTCGGCGGCGCGGTCTTCACCTTCACCCCGTGGCGCCGGCTGCGCGGCACGCGGTAACCCGTACGTCGTCCTCGTACAACACAGCGGCCCGGCACACCAGGAGGTGTGCCGGGCCGCTGCGCGCGTTGCGGGGGTGCGTCAGTGCACGTCGCCCATCAGCGCCTGGACCTTCTTGCGGTACGCGTAGACCGCGAAGCCGGCCAGTGCGGCGGCGGCCGCCTGCAGGGCGATCACCCCGAGGCCGTTCAGGTCCACACCGGCGATGGAGAGCAGGCTGGTGATGCAGTCACCGGCGGTGACCGCGAGGAACCAGACACCCATCATCTGGGAGGCGTACTTCTGCGGCGCCATCTTCGTGGTGACGGAGAGGCCGACCGGGGAGACGCACAGCTCGCCGATGGTCTGGATCATGTAGATCGAGACCAGCCACATCGGGGAGACCTTGACGTCGCCGCCCGCCATGTTCATCGGGATGATGAAGACGAAGAACGAGGCACCGATCAGGACCAGTCCCATCGCGAACTTCACGATGGTGTTCGGCTCCTGGTTCTTGCGCGCCAGCCACACCCACAGCCAGGCGAAGACCGGGGCCAGCGCCATCACGAACAGCGGGTTCAGCGACTGGTACCAGGTGGCCGAGAAGCCGAGGCCGAACACGGTGCTGGCGGTCTTGTCGTCGGCGAACAGGGACAGCGTCGAGCCACCCTGGTCGTAGATCATCCAGAAGACGGCGGCGGCGATGAAGAACCAGATGTACGCGGTCATCTTCGACTGCTCGGCGCCCGACAGGTCCTTGTCGCGCTTGATGCGCGTCAGGACGGCGATCGGGATGAACAGACCGGCCAGCGTCAGCGGGACCAGGGCCCAGTTCAGCGTGTAGGCGCCGAGGAAGACCACGGCACCGTAGAAGACGGCGATGCCCACGACCGCGAGGACGACCTTGGTGAGGACGGCTTTGCGCTCCTCCGGCGTCAGCGGGTTCGGGACCAGGCTGCTCTTCGGGCTCAGGTGCTTGGTGCCGAGCAGGAACTGGGTCAGACCCAGGCCCATGCCGACGGCGGCGAGGGCGAAGCCCAGGTGCCAGTTGTGCTCCTTGCCGACCGTTCCGACGACGAGCGGGGCGACGAAGGCACCGAGGTTGATGCCGATGTAGAAGAGCGTGAAGCCACCGTCACGGCGCGGGTCCTCGGGACCGTCGTACAGGTGGCCGACCATCGTGGAGATGTTGGCCTTCAGCAGGCCGGAGCCCGCCGCGACGAGGATCAGACCGACGAAGAACATCGCCTGGCCCGGCAGGGCCAGCGACAGGTGACCGGCCATGATCACGAAGCCTGCGATGGCGACGGTCTTGCGGGCGCCCCAGACGCGGTCACCGAACCAGCCGCCCGGCATGGCCATCAGGTAGACCATGGAGACGTACACGGAGTAGATGGCCGTGGTCGTGGCCGCGGTCATGGCCAGACCGCCACCCTGGCTGCCCGTGGCGGCGTCGGCGCCGCCCGAGACCAGGTAGTACACCAGGAGTGCACGCATGCCGTAGTAGGAGAAGCGCTCCCACATCTCGGTCATGAACAGAGTGGCCAGGCCACGGGGGTGGCCGAAGAAGGTCTTCTCGGTGGACGGATCCGCCGAGTCCCTCGTCAGGCTGGAAGCCATGGTCGATCCTTGCTTGGTCGGGACGCTTCGCTTCGTGAGCGGAACAGCGCCCGGTGGGGGGCGGCCGGCACCGGCGACGGGTTCCCGCCCCACGCCCAGGGGTCTGCCCCCGTCCGGACAGGAGGGGGGCAGAGGGATATCCGTAACCGGGATCCACGCCCCAGGCGCACCTTTCGCGCGCGGGGCCCGGCCCACAGGTCATTCACTGTCACCGAAGTCGAAGAGGCAGGTCGTCAAGACCCCCTGATCGATCCGGACAGAATCGAGACCTTCGGCTCGCTTTTCGGCACAAAGGTCTCAGAGGTAGTGCATCAGGCGTCTCGCCACCATACGACACGACACTGCGGCATATGAAAGGACTTGAGAGATGGATCACAGGCGGTCAGGGAACCGTTTGGTCACATTCGAAGGCCGCCCTCAGACATAAGACCAGATCGGCAGGGGTGTGCAGGTGCGCCCCTCCACATCGTCCCCGCGGACTACCATCACCCACATGACGCGTGTACTGCTCGCCGAGGACGACGCATCCATCTCGGAGCCCCTGGCCCGCGCCCTGCGCCGGGAAGGATACGAGGTCGAGGTCCGGGAGGACGGCCCCACCGCCCTGGACGCGGGACTGCAGGGCGGCGTCGACCTCGTCGTCCTGGATCTGGGCCTGCCCGGCATGGACGGCCTCGAGGTCGCCCGCCGGCTGCGCGCCGAGGGCCACGGCTTCCCCATCCTGGTGCTCACCGCCCGGGCGGACGAGGTCGACACGGTCGTCGGCCTGGACGCCGGCGCCGACGACTACGTGACCAAGCCCTTCCGCCTCGCCGAGCTGCTGGCCCGGGTACGGGCCCTGCTGCGGCGCGGCGCCAACGAAGCCGCCCAGGCCCCCGCCACCCACGGGGTGCGGATCGACGTCGAGTCGCACCGCGCCTGGATGGGGGAGGAGGAGCTCCAGCTCACGGCCAAGGAGTTCGACCTGCTGCGGGTCCTGGTCCGCGACGCCGGCCGGGTCGTCACCCGTGACCAGCTGATGCGCGAGGTCTGGGACACCACTTGGTGGTCCTCCACCAAGACCCTCGACATGCACATCTCCTGGCTCCGCAAGAAGCTCGGCGACGACGCCGCCAACCCGCGCTACATCGCCACCGTCCGCGGCGTCGGCTTCCGCTTCGAGAAGAGCTAGCGGCACCGGAGCATGCGCCGCCGTCTGATCAACTCCACGCTCGCCGTGGTGCTCGTCGTCATCGCCGTCTTCGGGGTCTCCCTCGTGATCGTGGAGACCCGGACGATCACCAGCAGTGCCCAGGACCGCATCGAGTCCGAGGCGCTGCGCCTGGTCGGCATCGTCGAGGCGAGCGTCCTGGAGCGCAGGCCCATCGACGCCCAGGCCCTCGCCGAGCAGCTGGACATGGGCCGCTACGCCCGCATCACCGTGCCCGGGCAGCCGCCCGTGGAGGTCGGCGACCGGATCCCCGACAGCGTCATCCGCGGCACCGCCAGGGGCGAGCAGGGCGAGACCGTCGTCGTCGAGGAGTCCCGCTCCACGGTGACCCGCGAGGTCGGGCGGACCCTGGCGGTGGTCGGCGCGGTGGCGCTGCTCGCCGTCGTGGCGGCCGTCCTGCTCGCCGTACGGCAGGCCAACCGGCTGGCCTCCCCGCTCACGGACCTGGCCGAGACGGCCGAGCGGCTGGGCTCCGGCGACCCGCGGCCCCGGCACAAGCGGTACGGGGTCCCCGAGCTGGACCGGGTCGCGGACGTGCTGGACTCCAGCGCCGAGCGGATCGGCCGGATGCTGACCGCCGAGCGGCGGCTGGCCGCGGACGCCTCGCACCAGCTGCGCACCCCCCTCACGGCCCTGTCGATGCGGCTCGAGGAGATCACGGTCACCGAGGACCTGGAGACCGTACGGGAGGAGGCGAGCATCGCCCTCACCCAGGTCGAGCGGCTCACGGACGTGGTCGAACGGCTGCTGACGAACTCGCGGGACCCGCGGACGGGCTCGGCGGTCCCCTTCGACCTGGACGAGGTCGTCAAGCAGCAGGTGGAGGAGTGGCGGCCGGCCTACCGCAGCGCGGGCAGGGCAATCGTGCGCTCCGGCAAGACGGGCATGCGGGCCGTCGGCACCCCCGGGGCGGTCTCGCAGGTGCTGGCCACGCTCGTGGAGAACGCGCTGATGCACGGGGGCGGCACGGTGGCGCTGCGTACCCGGGTGATCGGGAACCAGGCGGTGCTGGAGGTCACGGACGAAGGCCCGGGGGTCCCGGCGGACCTCGGCAACCGGATCTTCGAGCGCGCCATCAGCGGCCGCAATTCCACCGGGATCGGTCTGGCGGTGGCACGGGACCTCGCGGAGGCCGACGGGGGGCGCCTGGAGCTGCTGCAGACGCAGCCGCCGGTGTTCGCGCTGTTCCTGAGCCGGACGGCGCCGGAGCGGCCGGAGCCGGAGCAGACGGTCCGCTGAGCGGGCGGGAGGGCCGCTGCGGTCCGCGGCAGCCGTCCGCTGAGCCGGCCGGGCGCCCGCAGCGGCGAGTGCGGCTACTTGCCGGCGGGCTCGGGGGCGCGTGCGGCGCTCTCGCCGCTCTCGGCCCCGCCGCGCAGCGCGGCGACCGGGGCCGGGCCCGGGGCCTGGACCGCAGCCTGGGCCGGGGCGGGTTCCGGCAGGGCCTTGAAGACCCACGTCCGGTACGACCAGAAGCGGAACACGGTGGCCGTGCCGATGCCGATGAACTTGAACACGTTCGTGGCGAGCGGGCCGTCCCAGCCGAACCCGTAGGTGGCCGTGTACAGCACGCCGTTCTCGACCACCAGGCCGATCACACTGAAGGCCGCGAACAGCGGCAGCTCGCGGGAGCTCCCGGTGTGCGCGCGGTCGCGGTAGGTGAAGTACCGGAAGCCGATGTAGTTGGTGACGATCGCCACGACGGTGGCTATGACGCTCGCCCGGACCACCTGCAGGTCCGTCGTGTGGCGGATCAGGTTGAAGACACCCAGGTTGACGAGCACGCCCACGCCGCCGACGGCCCCGAACTTCGCGACCTCGCGGCCCAGGCCGCGGAGGCGGTCGAGGGCGGATCCCTGCTGCGGGGTGCTCATGTGATGGATCGGTCCTGTCCTTCGCCGCCCCGCGCGGAGGCGTCCGTGGAGGCGTGTGCCGCCTTCGGTCAACCCAGACATGCTAAGTGTCGTCCCACCGGCCCGTCTGTGCCTTCGCACGCCGTGCGACGCACGGCACACGCGGACGTGACGGCGACGCGCGCGACGACGGGCGCCGATCAGTACGGGCCAGGCCCGTGTCCGGATGGCGGAATACCGGCGGATACTCTGGAGGGGTGACGTTCCCGGTAGTCGGCATGGTCGGCGGCGGACAGCTCGCCCGCATGACCCACGAGGCGGGCATCCCCCTCGGCATCAGATTCAAGCTCCTCAGTGACACCCCACAGGACTCGGCGGCCCAGGTCGTGAGCGATGTCGTCATCGGCGACTATCGCGACCTGGAGACGTTGCGCGCCTTCGCGCGCGGCTGCGATGTGATCACTTTCGACCACGAGCACGTGCCCATCGCACACCTGCGGGCCCTGGAAGCGGACGGCATCCCCGTCCGCCCGGGGCCCGACGCGTTGATGCACGCCGCGGACAAGGGGGTGATGCGCGCCAAGCTCGACGAGATCGGCGCCCCGAGCCCCCGCCACCGGATCGTGAGCGATCCGGCGGACGCGGCGGCCTTCGCCCAGGAGGTGGGCGGCTTCCCGGTCATCCTCAAGACCGTGCGCGGCGGATACGACGGCAAGGGCGTCTGGTTCGTCCGGACCCCCGAGGACGCGGAGGCCCCCTTCAAGGCGGGCGTCCCGGTCCTGGCGGAGGAGAAGGTCGACTTCGTCCGCGAGCTCGCGGCGAACATCGTCCGCTCCCCGCACGGGCAGGCCGTGGCCTACCCCGTCGTCGAGTCCGTCCAGGTGGACGGCGTCTGCGACACGGTGATCGCGCCCGCCCCGAACCTGTCCGAGGCCCTGTCGGGCGAGGCCCAGGCCCTCGCCCTGCGCATCGCCGAGGAGCTCGGCGTCACCGGCCACCTGGCCGTGGAGCTGTTCGAGACCGCCGACGGCCGGATCCTCGTCAACGAGCTGGCGATGCGCCCGCACAACAGCGGCCACTGGACCCAGGACGGTGCGATCACCTCCCAGTTCGCCAACCACGTCCGCGCGGTCCTGGACCTCCCCCTGGGCGACCCCCGCCCCCGGGCCCGCTGGACGGTCATGGCGAACGTGCTCGGCGGTGACTACCCCGACATGTACGCGGCGTACCTGCACTGCATGGCCCACGACCCGCAGCTCAAGATCCACATGTACGGCAAGGACGTGAAACACGGCCGCAAGGTCGGCCACGTCAACACCTACGGCGACGACCTGGACGATGTGCTGGAACGCGCACGCCACGCAGCCGGCTACCTCAGGGGAACGATCACCTCATGAGCACCTCCACCGCAGGTCCCCTCATCGGCATCGTCATGGGCTCGGACTCCGACTGGCCCGTCATGGAGGCCGCCGCCCAGGCCCTGGACGAGTTCGAGATCCCCTACGAGGTCGACGTCGTCTCCGCGCACCGGATGCCGCGCGAGATGGTCGCGTACGGGGAGCAGGCCGCCGGGCGCGGCCTGAAGGCGATCATCGCCGGCGCCGGCGGGGCCGCCCACCTGCCCGGCATGCTCGCCTCGGTGACCCCGCTGCCCGTCATCGGCGTCCCGGTGCCGCTGAAGTACCTCGACGGCATGGACTCCCTGCTGTCGATCGTCCAGATGCCCGCAGGGGTTCCCGTCGCCACCGTCTCCGTCGCCGGGGCGCGCAACGCCGGGCTGCTGGCCGTACGGATGCTGGCCGCCCACGACCCCGAGCTGCTCGGCAGGATGAAGGAATTCCAGCAGGAGCTCAACGACCAGGCCACCGAGAAGGGCAAGCGGCTGCGGACGAAGGTCGCGGGCGCGGAGTCCTTCGGGTTCGGCAAGTGAGCGCGGCGCACACGTCCGTGGCGGCGGACCGCCTCGCCGAGGCCCGCGAGCTGCTCGCCGCACATCCGGTGGTCGACGGGCACAACGACCTGCCCTGGGCCCTGCGCGAGCAGGTCCGCTACGACCTGGCGCAGCGCGACATCGCCGGCGACCAGCGCGGCCTGCTGCACACCGACATCCCGCGGCTGCGCGCCGGCGGCGTCGGCGCGCAGTTCTGGTCGGTCTACGTCCGCTCCGACTTCGCCGGCGACGAGGCGGTCAGCGCCACCCTGGAGCAGATCGACGCCGTCGCCCAGCTGATCGACCGTTACCCGGCGGACCTGGTGCGGGCGCTGACGGCGGACGACATGGAGGCGGCCCGCGCCGACGGCCGGATCGCCTCGCTGATGGGCGCCGAGGGCGGCCACTCCATCAACAACTCGCTCGCCACGCTGCGCGCCCTGCACCAGCTGGGCGTGCGGTACATGACGCTCACGCACAACGACACGATCGACTGGGCGGACTCGGCGACCGACGAGCCGCGCCACGGCGGCCTGAGCGACTTCGGCCGCGAGGTCGTCCGCGAGATGAACCGCATCGGCATGCTCGTCGACCTCTCGCACGTCGCCGCGACGACGATGCGCGACGCGCTCGCCGTCTCGGCCGCGCCGGTGATCTTCTCGCACTCGTCCTCGCTGGCGATGTGCGACCACCCGCGCAACATCCCGGACGACGTGCTGGCGCAGCTGCCGGCCAACGGCGGTGTCGCGATGGCCACGTTCGTACCGAAGTTCATCCTCCCGGCAGCGGTCGAGTGGACCCTGGCCGCGGACGAGAACCTGCGGGCGCACGGCTTCCACCACCTGGACACCTCGCCCGGGGCGATGGCCCTGCACCGCGCCTTCGAGGCGGAGCGGCCGCGCCCGGTGGCCACGGCCGCCACGGTGGCCGACCACCTCGACCACATGCGCGAGGTGGCCGGCGTCGACCACATCGGCATCGGCGGCGACTACGACGGCACGGCCTTCACCCCGGCCGGACTGGACGACGTGGCCGGCTACCCGAACCTGATCGCGGAGCTGCTCACGCGCGGCTGGTCGCACGCCGACCTGGCCAAGCTGACCTGGTCCAACGCCGTACGGGCGCTGCGCGACGCCGAAGCGGTGGCGCGCGAGCTCTCGGCGTCCCGCGGCCCCTCCAACGCGATCCTGTAGCCGCGGCCCGGCGGCTGTGGCGAGGGGTGTGACCTGCGGGTTACACCCGAACGCCACATCCGCCGGGCGATCCGGCCGTCCGGCGTGTCACCGTGGCAGCATCCCTCCCTGCTGCCGCCGAGACCGGAGCGAACGCCATGGCCGACCTGCAGGATGAACAGAACGCCGCGTACACCGCACACACCGCATACGACGCTGATACGCCCCCCGCGGGCTCCGGCTCCCCCGGAGCCGAGGACCTGCCCGCCGCGGTACCGGGCAGCGCCCTGGAGCGGGCCGTCGCGCTGCTGTCCGTGCATCCCGTCGCCGACGGGCACAACACGCTGGTCCGGACGCTGCGCCAGAGCCCGTACCACGACATCGACACCCCGGACTCGGGCGTCGACACCGACATCCCGCGGCTGCGCGCCGGCGGGGTCGGCGCCCAGTTCTGGTCGATGCTGCTGCCGCGCGAGGCCGGGGACGCCGACCAGGTGGTGTCCGAGACCCTGGAACAGATCGACGTGGCGCTCGCCCTGACGCGCCGTTACCCGGACGGCCTGTGCCTTGCGCTGACCGCGGACGACATGGCCGATGCCCGCAACCGGGGCCGGATCGCCTCGTTCCTGGGCCCCGTGCCCGGCCGTACGCTGACCGACTCGCTGGGCGCCCTGCGCGCGTTCCACGCCCTGGGCGTACGGGCCCTCGCGCCCGCGGGAGCGCCCTGGGCCCACCACGGCCTGACGCCGTTCGGCCACGAGGTGGTCCGGGAGATGAACCGGCTGGCGATGCTGGTGGACCTGACCGGCTGTACGCCGGAGGTGGCCTGCCAGCTCGCGGGGGCGTCCAAGGCCCCGGTGATCGTCTCGCACACCGCGGCGGCCGCGCTGAACCCGCATCCGGGGAACGTGACCGACGAGGTGCTGCTGGCCCTGCGGGCGGCGAACGGTCTGGCGATGGTCACCTTCGACGCCGAGCAGACCGGGGACTCGCTCCACGCGGTCGCCGACCACGTGGAACACGTACGGGCCGTCGCGGGCCCGCACTGCGTGGGCCTCGGCGCCACCTTCGGCTCCGAGCAGGCCACCCCACGGCCGACCGGCCTGACCGACCCCTCGGGCTATCCGCGGCTGATCGCGGAACTGCTCGAACGGGGCTGGCCGGAGACCGACCTGGCCCTGCTGACCTGGGAAAACACCCAGCGGGTGCTGCGCGACGCGGAATTCACGGCCCGCGCCGCCCAGCACCGCAGACCGGCGTAGACAGCCCTTAGGCCCGCGGACGGCCCATCGCGCGGTACGTCCAGCCGGCCGCGCGCCAGCGGTCGGTGTCGAGGGCGTTGCGGCCGTCGAGGATCAGCCGGTCGGTGACGACCTCGCCCAGCTCCACCGGGTCGAGGTCGCGGAACTCGCGCCACTCGGTCAGGTGCAGGACGACCTCCGCGCCGCGGGCCGCCTCCAGCGCCGAGTCCGCGTACCCGAGCGTCGGGAAGACGCGGCGGGCGTTGTCCATGCCCTTCGGGTCGTAGACGGTGACCTGGCCGCCCTGGAGGTGGATCTGCCCGGCCACGTTCAGCGCGGGGGAGTCGCGGACGTCGTCCGAGTCCGGCTTGAAGGTGGCGCCGAGCACGGCGACGCGCTTGCCGAGGAAGGACCCGCCGACGGCCTCGCGGGCCAGCTCGACCATGTGGCCGCGCCGGCGCATGTTGATGGAGTCGACCTCGCGCAGGAAGGTCAGCGCCTGGTCCGCGCCGAGCTCGCCGGCGCGCGCCATGAACGCCCGGATGTCCTTGGGCAGGCAGCCGCCGCCGAAGCCGATGCCGGCGCGCAGGAACTTCGCGCCGATCCGCTCGTCGTAGCCGATGGCCTCGGCCAGCTTGACCACGTCGCCGCCGGCGGCCTCGCAGACCTCCGCCATCGCGTTGATGAAGGAGATCTTCGTGGCGAGGAAGGAGTTCGCGGCGGTCTTCACGAGCTCGGCCGTCGGGAAATCGGTCACCACCAGCGGGGTGCCCTCCGACATCGGCGTCTCGTACACCTCGCGCAACAGCTTCTCGCCGCGCTCGCCCTGGACGCCGATCACGATCCGGTCGGGGTGCAGGGTGTCCTGCACGGCGAAGCCCTCCCGCAGGAACTCCGGGTTCCACGCCAGCTCGGCCTCGCCGCCCGCCGGGGCCAGCTCGGCCAGCTTCACGGCGAGCCGCTCGGCCGAACCCACCGGCACGGTGGACTTGCCGACGACCAGCACCGGCCGGGTCAGGTGCGGGGCCAGCGACTGCATCGCGGAGTCGACGTACGACATGTCGCACGCGTACTCGCCGTGCTTCTGAGGGGTGTTCACGCAGATGAAGTGGACGTCGCCGAAGGCGCCGACCTCCTCCCAGGACTGCGTGAAGCGCAGCCGCCCGGTGGAACCCGGCAGGCCCGCGACGTGCCGGGCGAGGAGTTCCTCGAGCCCGGGCTCGTACATCGGCACCCGGCCCGCGGACAGCATCTCGATCTTCTCCGGCACCACGTCCAGCCCGAGCACCTCGAAGCCCAGCTCCGCCATCGCCGCGGCATGGGTCGCGCCGAGGTAGCCGGTGCCGATCACAGTGATCCTGAGGGGGGCCATGGGTGCTCCAGAGGTGCGGGGCCGTTTGCGGCCACTGAGCATAGTCGGGCCGGTCCGAGGGGACGTTCCCCAGGAGACCCGGCTGTCACGCAGCTCACGTACCTCGTACATATCGCTGCCACGACGCCGGACACTAAGATTTGGGTTACTTAACGGTAGTTAGCATCACGCAGCGCACATGCGCCGCACGCGCATCGCACGCGCATCACACTTGGGGAGTGAGAGTCTTGGCGGGTTCTGCCGACTTCGACCTGTACCGCCCGGCCGAGGAGCACGACATGCTCCGCGAGTCCGTCCGCTCGCTCGCCGAAGCGAAGATCCTGCCGTTCGCAGCCGCGGTCGACGAGGAAGCACGCTTCCCGCAGGAGGCCCACGACGCGCTCGTCGCCAACGACCTGCACGCCGTCCACGTCCCGGAGACCTACGGCGGCGCCGGCGCGGACGCCCTCGCCACCGTGATCGTGATCGAGGAGGTGGCCCGCGTCTGCGCCTCCTCCTCCCTGATCCCGGCGGTGAACAAGCTCGGTTCGCTCCCGGTGATCCTCTCCGGCTCCGAGGACCTGAAGAAGAAGTACCTCGGCCCGCTGGCCAAGGGCGACGGCATGTTCTCGTACTGCCTCTCCGAGCCCGACGCCGGCTCCGACGCCGCCGGCATGAAGACCCGCGCCGTGCGCGACGGGGACTTCTGGGTCCTCAACGGCGTCAAGCGCTGGATCACCAACGCGGGCGTCTCCGAGTACTACACGGTCATGGCCGTGACGGACCCGGAGAAGCGCTCGAAGGGCATCAGCGCCTTCGTCGTCGAAAAGTCCGACGAGGGCGTCTCCTTCGGCGCCCCGGAGAAGAAGCTCGGCATCAAGGGCTCCCCGACCCGCGAGGTCTACCTCGACAACGTGCGGATCCCCGCCGACCGCATGATCGGCGCCGAGGGCACCGGCTTCGCCACCGCGATGAAGACCCTCGACCACACCCGCATCACCATCGCCGCCCAGGCGCTCGGCATCGCCCAGGGCGCCCTGGACTACGCCAAGGGCTACGTCCGGGAGCGCAAGCAGTTCGGCAAGCCGATCGGCGACTTCCAGGGCGTGCAGTTCATGCTCGCGGACATGGCCATGAAGGTCTCCGCCGCCCGCGCGCTGACCTACCAGGCGGCCGCCGCCTCGGAGCGCGGCGACGCCGACCTCACCTACCTCGGCGCCGCGGCCAAGTGCTTCGCCTCCGACATCGCGATGGAGGTCACCACGGACGCCGTCCAGCTCCTCGGCGGCTACGGCTACACCCGCGACTACCCGGTCGAGCGCATGATGCGCGACGCGAAGATCACCCAGATTTATGAAGGCACGAACCAGGTCCAGCGGATCGTCATGGCGAGGAACCTTCCGTAGCAAGGTTTTCGCGGTCAGGCGCTTTCGCCGCCTCTCCGTGATGACACTTCCGCAAGAAGCCCCGGCCGATCGGCAGGGGCTTCTTGCGTTGCTTGACCGTCCCGGCGGGCAGGGCGGTTCGGGATCCCGCCCCGCTCGGGACGCCTTCCCGCCGCAGGCCGGTACAGGACGGCCCCCTGAGCAGACCGTGATCATCGGATTATCCGTCAGGTTGGTTACGTGGTAGGACTGTTCGATTGATGTTCTGGTTCAACCACGGGGGTGGGGGATGTCTGTCACGCTGCCTGACTGGGCCGACACGCTGCTGGACTTGATCGGTGTGGCTTGGCCGAATGTCGACGAGGACGCCTACCGGGAGATGGCCGACTCGCTCCGCGAGTTCGCGGATGACCTCCTGGACGACGGCCAGCTGGCCAACAACCATGTCGAGCGCCTGCTGTCGGCCAGCAAAGGCGAGTCGATCGAGGCGCTGAACGAGCACTGGAACAAGGTCAAGGGAAAGCACTTCAAGGACATCGCAGGTGCGGCCCGCACCATCGCCGGGGCGATGGACCTGGCCGCCGGTGCGGTCGTCGGCATGAAGACCGCCGCCTTGGTACAGCTCGGGTACCTCGCCTCCGAAGCGGGTATCGCACTCTCCCTCATTCCGGTCACCGGCGGTCTGTCGATGCTGATCGGCGCAGGGGCCATGCGCGCAACCCAAGAGGTCATCAAACGCCTCATCAAGGAGTGTGTCGAGGAAGCCGTCGGCTACATCGTCTCGGCGATGACCGAACCGGCCGTCGCGGCCCTGGAGGGCATGGCCGCCGACCTCGTCGTCCAGCTCGGCTCGATGGCCCTCGGCTTCCAGGACGGCGTCGACCTCGACCAGACGAAGAAAGCGGGCAAGGACGGTTTCAACGACGGCGTCCAGTCCGGCAAGGAGTCCCTCCACCTCGCCTCCGCAGGCGGCAGCGGTTCCGGAAACGGTGGAGGGACCGGCCTGGTCGACCTCCACATCGAGCACTCCGAGCACGCCCGTGCCGGCACCAACCTCAACCACGTCAGCACCAACATCCACGGCAAGACCACCGCGAAACTGACCAAGGCCAAGCACCACCACGGCCGCACCAGGGGCCGCGACTCCATCGCCCAGGCCATCGACCCGGTCGCAGACAAGGCCATGGCAGCCCTCACCAAGGCCACCAAGGCCATGGGCGACCACGTCGGCACCACCCTGCCCAAAGCCGTCAAACAGATTTCCACCGACCACAAGAAGAACGACCAGGCCCTCCATGACGACTTCAACCGCCTGAAGGGCAAGGGCGGCCACGGCGGCAAGGGGCCGGGGGGAAAGGATCCGGCCGGCTACGGCAAGGGTGAGGACTCGGCCCGCACCAAGCCGAACTCGGCTCAGGAAGCCAAGGACGCCCCTCGCAGCAACGCCATTTCCCTCGACAAGACCGTCTGCAAAAACGATCCCGTCGACGTGGCCACCGGCAAGATGCTGCTCCCGCAGACGGACCTGACCCTGCCCGGTGTACTGCCCGTGGCACTTCGCCGTACGCACGTGTCCACCTACCGGTACGGACACTGGTTCGGCCGCAGTTGGGCCTCCACTCTCGACGAACGGATCGAAGTCGACCCGGTCGGCTTCGGTGCCGTCTGGGTCCGGGAGGACGGCTCACTGCTGGTCTACCCGCGGCTTCCCCGTCCGGATGGGGAGCAGGTGATGCCGCTGGAAGGTGATCGCCTGCCTCTTGTCCACGACGGCGAAGACGAGGGCGAGAGCCGGTACACGGTCTTCGACGCGGCCGGCGGGGTCACTCGAACGTTCACCGGCAGCCCCTACCGGGACTCTCCCGCCCACTGGCTGGCCGAAGTCTGCGATCGCAACGACAACCGCATCCGTTTCAACCGCCGTTCCGACGGAGCGCCCCTCTCGGTCGTCCACTCCGGTGGATACACGGTCAGAGTCACGGCCGACACCTCCCGCGTCACAGCGATCGCCCTCGAAGGACCGGAGGGCGCGGAAACGGTCCTCCGCTACGGCTACGACGCGGCCGGTGACCTTACGTCACTGACCGGTTCGGAGAGTCTCGACGCTCCCCCCATGCGGTTCACCTACGACGCCGACAGTCGCGTCACCTCGTGGACCGACCGGAACCTGTCCACGTTCCGGTACGTCTACGACGCGGACGGCCGTGTCGTCAGCACCGTGGGCCCCGACGGCATCCTCTCCTCGCACTTCACCTACGACGTACACCCTCAGACAGGGCACCGGGTCACCTGCTACACCGACTCCACCGGCGCCACCACGGTCCTCCACCTCAACGACCGGCTCCAGGTCGTTTCCGAGACCGATCCGCTCGGCCATACGACCCAGCTGACCTGGGACGCATACGACCGCCCCCTGAGCCGTATCGATCCGCTCGGTCAGACCACCGAGCTGACCTGGGACGAAGCGGGCAATCTCACCGCCGTCCGACTCCCGGACGGTTCGGTCTCCACGGCGCGCTACAACGCGCTGAACCTGCCGGTCGAGGTCACGGCCCCGGACGGCACCGTATGGGAGCAGTACTTCGACGAACTCGGCAACTGCACCGGCACCCGCGGGCCCGACCACGCTCTCACCCGGTTCACCCACGACCGCACCGGTGCGGTCGCGTCGTTCACGGATGCTCTCGGCTCCACTACGCACATCCGCGCCAACCGCGCGGGACTTCCCGTGGAGATCACCAGTTCCGACGGGGGTGTCACCACGGTGGAGCGCGACCACCGGGGCCGCCCCACCCGCATCGCCGATCCCGCGGGCAGTGCGCAGCACTTCACCTGGGATGCGGACGACCGGCTGCTGCACCGCGTCACCGCCGACGGCAGCCGTGAGTCCTGGCGCTGGGATCCTGAGGGCAACTGCCTCGCCCATACCGATGCCCATGGTGGTGTCTCGGCCACCGAGTACGGCCATTTCGACAAGCCACTTGCCCGTATCGCGGCAGACGGCGCCCGCCACGAGCTGCGCTACGACACCGAACTGCGTCTGGCCCAGGTGACCAACCCGCTCGGGCAAAAGTGGAGTTACACCTACGACAGCGCGGGACGGCTCGTGGCCGAGGACGACTTCGACGGCCGCCGGACTCGCTACGCCTACGATCAGGCGGGCCGTCTGACCTGCCGTACGAGCCCTCAAGGGGTGTCGGTCGCGTACACGTGGGACTCCATGGACCGGCTGACCTCCCGGCAGGTCGAAGGACACCTCGTCCGCTACACCTACGACCGGGCAGGCGAGCTCGTCTCCGCCCGGTCGGCGGCCTCCGCCGTCGTCATGGAACGCGACGTCATGGGACGGCTGATCTCCGAAACCGTCGACGGTCGAACCAGCCGCTACGGCTACGACCTGCTGGGCCGCCGCGTCTCCCGCACCACACCCTCGGGTGCCGTCAGCCACACCACCTACGGCGAAGCGGGTGACCGCCTCTCACTCACGACCGACGGACACACGATCGCCTTCACCCACGATGTGCTCGGCCGGGAACTGACTCGCACGTGGGGATCGCAGTCGGCTCCCGTCTCCCTGCATACGGCGTGGGACAGCCGTAGTCGGCCCGTGAGCCAGTCCGTGACCAGGGGCGGCACCGCCTCACCCGTCCGGAACTACGCGTATCGCGCCGACGGGTATCCGGTGCGGATCACGGAGTCGGTGGCCGGGGCCAGGTGGGACAAGCAGATCTCACTCGACCCCGTGGGGCGTCCGCTCAGCATCGAAGCACCCGGCTGGACGGAGACGT
This sequence comes from Streptomyces katrae, assembly GCF_000717655.1. GTDB lineage: Bacteria > Actinomycetota > Actinomycetes > Streptomycetales > Streptomycetaceae > Streptomyces > Streptomyces katrae_B. Next base: position 37,964 of record NZ_JNZY01000013.1, on the reverse strand, counting down.
ACGCGTACGACGGCGCGGGCAACCAGACGCAGGCCGACTGGCCGAGAGCAGCCGGCCACGGCGAGGCCCGCGGGTCCCGCACCTACGCCGGAACCCGTGTGACATCCGCAGGCGCCGTCACCTACGAACACGACGCGGCGGGCCGCGTGGTCATGCGACGGGTCACGAGACTCTCCCGCAAGCCCGACATATGGCGCTACACCTACGACGCCGAAGACCATCTGGTCTCGTGCACCACCCCGGACGGCGCCGTGTGGCAATACTCCTACGACCCACTGGGACGGCGTACCGCCAAACACCGCATGTCCCCCGACGGCCTGACGGTCACCGAGACCGTCCGGTTCACATGGGACGGATCTCTGCTGGTCGAGCAGTCCGACTCCGCCACCCGGACCGTGCTCACCTGGGAGTACGAGGGCCACCGCCCGCTGAGCCAGTACGAGCGCCGGGAACTGGACGACGCAGAGGTCGACAGCCGCTTCTTCGCCATCATCACCGACCTGGTCGGTGCGCCGACCGAGCTGGTGGCCGAGTCCGGCGAGACGGCCTGGCGGGCCCGTTCGGCCTGCTGGGGCACGACCGGCTGGGGCAAGGACGCAACCGCGTACACCCCGCTGCGCTTTCCCGGCCAGTACGCCGATCCCGAGACCGGTCTGCACTACAACTACTTCCGCCACTACGACCCGGACACCGCCCGCTACACCAGCCCCGACCCGCTCGGCCTGTCACCAGCGCCCAACCCCTCGACGTACGTCCTCAACCCATGGGTGTGGAGCGACCCATTGGGTCTGGCACCCAAGCGCTGCCAGATGGACGCATACGATTGGGACGGGAGCATCCGCTACGGCCGTCTCGACCACCTCGGACGCCCTACCGGCGTCCACGCCTGCCTTCGCCCCGAAATCCTGGACGCGAAGAAGGGGACGGCCGCCGGCAAGCTCAAGCCCCCGGGCTGGCGTGGCAACGGAACGGACTTCAACGAGGCGCGCGGCCATCTGCTGGCCGATCGGCTCGGCGGAGCCGGGACCGGAACGAAGGCCTATCACAACCTGGTCACCCAGACGCAGGACCCCACGAACTCACCGGACCAGCGGGACCAGGTAGAACAGGTGATCTTCGACGCGGTCAAGAAGGGTAATGGTGAAGTCATCCAGTACAGCATCGTGCCCGTCTACGCGGGAGCCAACCCCATCCCCATCCGTCTGGACTTCACAGCTTTCGGAAACAAGGGCTTCACCTTCACCCACAGCCTCGAGAATCCTGCGTCCGGCGTCAGGACCGGCGTGTAGCACTCGCCCCGAACAGCAAGTGAGGACCACATGACCCGCACCACCCCGCCCCGCCCGGTCGATGCCGAGGGCCTGTTCCCCGCACTCGCCGACCACCGCCGCACCAGCACCCGCCTGCACCCGCGCCACGGCTCCCCGAAGGCGGACGACAGTTCGGTGGCCGGCCCGTTCCTGTGGCCCGCGGACGAGCCGTGGCCCGTGTGCACCGTGGTCCACCCCAAGGGCTGGGGCCACCGGCTGTCAGACGTGCGCCTCCGGCGGCGGATCCTCGACGAGGCCTGGCACCGGGATCCCGGAACTGGTCCCACCGACGCCGAACGTGCGGTCCTGGACACCCTTGTGCCGGGACCGCACGCCCCCCGGATCGACGACGCGGACCCGATTCCGCTGCTCGCCGCCGCGCAGCTCTTCGCACGCGACATCCCCGACCTCACCGGACCTGAGGGCTGTGACCTCCTCCAGGTCCTCTGGTGCCCCTTCGAAGTGCACGGGCCCGGCCGGACCATCGACGTCGTGCTGAAGTGGCGGCGCTCCCAAGACGTGAGCGAGGCCCTCGCCGTGATCCCGGAGCCCGTGGTGGTGGGCAGGGCCGAATGCGTTCCGAACACCTGCGAGCTTCACCCCGAACAAGTGGTGGAGCACGAGTACGAAGGCCTGTTGGACGAAGACCTTCAGGAGGCCATCGAAGCGTGGGAGACAGGAGACGACGAAGAGGACGACGCCTTCGACTCCTCGGCCTCGCCCTCCAGCTTCGACACGTACGAGGAGTACGAGGCCGCCATGGCCGCCGCGCGCGCCGGTGAGGACGGGGAGAACGAGGTCACCTACCGAGGTGATCTGTCCATCCCGCCCGGCTGGAAGGTCGGAGGCTTCGCATCGTGGCACCTCACCGACCCGGTGCACATCGGCTGCGAGGTCTGCGGAGCAACCATGCCCCCCTTGCTCACCGTGGCCGGCGGCGAATGGGACGGAGCCTCCGAGAGCTGGATCCCGCTGGAGGACCGGGACTCCGTACCGGACGACCGGATCAGTGACCCGGCAGGCGTCTACCTCGGCCGCGGCCTCATGCGCGTCCACACCTGCCCCGCCACCCCGACGCATCCGCACCGGCTCAGCTTCCAGTAGAACGACCCGGCGGCCTCTCAGGAGGGCGTCAGCGCCTGTCGGAAGGAGGCGGCGAACACAATTGAGCCGCCTCCGGCCTGTGCCGCCTCCCGGATGGGCTAACTTTGGAGACCTTCGGACTCCCGAACCGGGTGGGGAGAAACAATTTTGGAAGCCATCCTGCTGGTCGGGGGGCAGGGGACGCGTCTGCGCCCCGTCACGGTCAACACCCCCAAGCCCATGGTGCGCGCGGCCGGGGTCCCGTTCCTCGCCCACCAGATAGCCAGGGCCGCCGCCGCAGGTGTCACGCACATCGTGATGGCCACCTGCTACCTCGCCGAGGTCTTCGAGCCGTACTTCGGTGACGGCTCCGCCTTCGGCGTCTCGCTCGAGTACGTCGTCGAGGACGAGCCGCTCGGCACCGGCGGAGCCATCCGCAACGCCGCGCAGCGGCTGACCGGCGGACCGGACTCCTCCGTACTCGTCTTCAACGGCGACATCCTCACGGGCCTGGACATCGCCGGGCTCGTCGACTCGCACCGGGCGGCCGCCGCCGACGTCTCCCTGCACCTGGTGCGGGTGGACGACCCGCGGGCCTTCGGCCTGGTCCCCACCGATCCCGAGGGGCGGGTGCTGGCCTTCACCGAGAAGCCGCAGACCCCCGAGGAGATCATCACCGACCAGATCAACGCCGGCTGCTACGTGTTCCGGCGCAGTGTCATCGACTCGATTCCGCAGGGGCGCCCCGTCTCCGTCGAGCGGGAGACGTTCCCCGGGCTGCTCGCCTCCGGCGCGAAGCTGCACGGGGTCACCGAGAACACGTACTGGCTGGACCTCGGCAAGCCCGAGTCCTTCGTCCAGGCCTCGGCCGACCTCGTACGCGGAGTCGTCCCCTCCCCGGCCGTCCCGGGCCCGCGCGGCGAGTCCCTGGTGCTCCCGGGTGCCGAGGTGGCGGCCGGAGCCAAGCTGTCCGGAGGCACCGTAGTGGGCGCCGGAGCCCGTATCGCCGCGGGCGCGGTCGTCGACGGCTCCATCGTGCTCGACGGCGCGGTCATCGGCCCGGACACCCAGGTGCGCGCCAGCCTGATCGGCGTGGGCGCCTCGGTGGGCACGCGCACCGTCCTGGACGGCGCGGTCCTCGGGGACGGGTCCGTCGTCGGATCCGACAACGAACTGCGCGCGGGCGCGCGGGTGTGGTGCGGGGCCGAACTGCCCTCCGCCGCCGTCCGCTTCTCCTCCGACCGCTGAGAACGCATGACATGACGATGCCGCCGGCCTTTCGGTCGGCGGCATCGTCATGTCCGGCTAGTTGGCGGTGACGGTGACCTTCTCGTCGTTCTGGATCTGCTTGACGAGCTGCTGCACCTTCGCCTTGTCCCAGAGCAGGTTGCCGCCGCGCTCGCCCGCGATCGGCATGTTCATCGACACGCCCTCGCCGCCGCTGATGCCCTTCATCGCGAAGAACATGTCGGCCATGTCCCACAGCGACATGTCCTTGTCCACGATCAGCGTGTCCAGGCCCGCGCCCAGCACCGGGTAGAGCTTGAACGGGTTGAGGATCGTGCCCGGCGTGGCCGCCTGGTTGGCCAGCGTCGCCAGGAACTTCTGCTGGTTCTTCGTACGCGCCAGGTCCGACTCGGCGAACGCGTACCGGGTCCGGACGAAGGCGAGGGCCTGCTCGCCGTTGAGCGTCTGCTCGCCGGCCTTGAAGTCGGCGCCCGACTTCTCGTCCTTGAAGCCCTTCTCGATGTTCATGTCGACACCGCCGAGCGCGTCCACGATGTTCGCGAAACCGGCGAAGCCGATCTCCGCGTAGTGGTCGATGCGCAGCCCCGTGTTGTGCTCGACGGTGCGCACCAGCAGCTCCGGGCCGTCCTCCGCGTACGCCGCGTTGAGCTTGGTGTGCCGGCCCTGCGCCGGGAACTTCTTGCCCGACTGGGAGCCGACGAAGGAGGGGATCTCCACGTCGGAGTCGCGGGGCAGCGAGATCATGGTGTTCCCGCTGGAGCAGGCCGCCAGGATCATCATCGAGTCGGTGCGCTTGCCCTCGGCCGAGCCCGTGTGGAGCTTCTTCTTGTCCTCGTCGGACAGACCCTCGCGGCTGTCGGAGCCCACGATCAGGTACGTCGTGCAGTCGCCCTCCTTCGGGCGCTCGATGACCTTGGAGAGGTCGACCTCACGGCGCACCTTGGAGTCGGCCCAGAAGTACGTGCCGATCGTGGTCGCGAGCAGCGCCGTGACCAGCACGATGGAGCCGATCTTGATCCGCTTGCGCCAGTCCGGAGCCGGTCCGGCCGGCCTGCGGCCCGGCCCGCCGGGACCCCCGGGGCCGCCGGGCCCGCTCGGCGCACCCGGGCCCTCCGGACCCGCCGGGCTGGTCTGCGGGCGCCCGTAGACCTGGCCCGTGTTGTAGCCGCTGTCGTAGCCGCCGTACGTGTCGTGGCCCGGGGCCTGCTGCGGGGGTACCCCGTACGCGGGCGGCTGCCCCGGCCGGGCCGGCGGATGCGCCGGTCGCTGCGGTTGCTGCTGCGGCACCGGCCGCTGCTGCCGGCGCTGGACATGCGGCATCCGCCGGGCACCCTCCGGCTGCGCCTGTGCGCTGCCGCGTCCGTACCGGTCGTCGCCGCTGTCGTTGCGCCCCTGGGGCCACTCACTCATGCCGCCTAGGATGCCTGGCCGGACGGGGTGCCCGACAGTCCGGGCGGAGCTTCGTTCCGTTGCTGTTGCAGAGCTGATGCCTGCGCGTCGGCTTTAAGGTGGGCGCATGACAGAGATACCGGGCGCCACGGCTGGCGACCTGCAGGGCAAGCCGATCTCGGCCTCGCGGACCACCCTCAGCCACATCATGACGGCCAATGACACCAACCTCCTCGGCACGGTGCACGGCGGTGTGATCATGAAGCTGGTGGACGACGCGGCCGGCGCCGTCGCCGGGCGCCACTCCGGCGGGCCCGCCGTCACCGCGTCCATGGACGAGATGGCCTTCCTCGCACCGGTCCGCGTCGGCGACCTGGTCCACGTGAAGGCCCAGTGCAACTGGACCGGCCGCTCCTCCATGGAGATCGGCGTACGGGTCCTGGCCGAGCGGTGGAACGAGTCGACCCCCGCCACCCAGGTCGGCAGCGCCTACCTCGTCTTCACCGCCGTGGACGCCGAGGGCAAGCCCCGTACGGTCCCGCCGGTGCTCCCCGAGACCGACCAGGACCGGCGCCGCAACCAGGAGGCCCAGATCCGCCGCACACACCGGCTCGCCCGCCGCCGGGCGATCATGGCGCTGCGCGAGGAGCGCGCGGCCCAGGGCTTCGACACCGACTGAGCCGCCGCCCAGCCGCCGTTACTTCCCGCAGACCACCTGGTCTCCCGTGACCACCCCGAACCGGCCCTGGTAGGGGTCCTCCGGGCGGACGGGCACCACCTTCCGGTAGTCCGCTCCGGCGATCACCAGGACCGTCCGGCCCTGGCCCGCCACCGCCCGCAGTTCACTGCCCGGCAGCGCGGTCGAGACCGTACGGGCCGAGCGGTCCCAGCGCGGGTCGTACGCGATCACCGTGCGCTTGACGTTGCGGCTCGCGCCGCCCACCGGGGCCCGGGTGGTGTCGAAGCCGGTGGCGCGCAGTGCGGAGTCCACCCGCCCGCCCAGCCCGTCGATCCGGGTCCCGTTCTCCACCTGGACCCGGATCTGCTGCGGCGGCACGTCCACCGGCACCGCCGGCTGCCGCTGTGCCCGGCGCCCGGACCGCCCCTGTGCCTGCCCCTGTGCCTGGGCCTGGGCCTGGACCTGCCCAGGCACCGGTCCCGGTGCGGCGGGGGCGGCCAGCGGCCGGTCCTGGCGCAGCGCCTCGAAGAGCTCCGCGGCCTTCGGCTCGTCCCATTTCACCGTCGAGCCGATGCCCTTGACGGGGTACGAGGGGTTCCCGATCGGCACCGAGGCGAACTCCGAGGAGGCCGGGGTGAAATCGCGCAGGGCCTGGCCCAGGGCCAGCATCTGCTCCGATCCGAAGCCCCGGTCGGCCCGGACCGACCCCAGCAGCGTGGAGCTGACCTCCTTGAACTTCACCGGGTTCAGCAGTACTCCGCCGCCGGTCGCCTGCTTGACCAGGGCGGCGACGAACCGCTGCTGGCGCTGCATGCGGCCGAGGTCGGCGGCCCCGTCCACGTGGCGCGAGCGCACGTACTGCAGGGCCTGTCCGCCGCTGAGCCGGTGGGTGCCGGGCAGCAGGTCCAGGCCGGTGTTCTTGTCGTGCAGGGCCTTGGCGGTGCAGATCTCCACGCCGCCCATCGCGTCGACGGTCTTCATGAAGCTGCTGAAGTCGACCTCCAGGTAGTGGTCGATCTTCACCCGGGTCAGGTTCTCGACCGTCCGCACGGTCAGCTGGGGCCCGCCCTCCGCGTACGCCGCGTTGAGCTTCACGGCGTGCGGCCCGTGCTGCTTCCCGCTGGACTCGTCCCGGTGCGCGGGCAGCTCGGCGTAGCTGTCGCGGGGCAGGCTGACGACGCTGGCCCGCTGCCGGTTCGCGGAGAGGTGCACGAGCATCACGGTGTCGGTGCAGTGGCAGGGGGCGCCGCCGAGGCGGTACTCGCGCCTGTCCTGCCGGGTGATCTTGTCCCGGCCGTCGGTGCCGACCAGCAGGAAGTTCAGGCCGTGCCCGGCCTGCGGCCGGTTCTTCATGTCCTTGAACGGGTCCACCCGCTCGATCCCGGTGTCCAGGCCGGTCATCACCGCGTGCCCGATCGCCCCGGAGCCCAGCACCGCCACGGCAAGCCCGGCCGCCAGCCGTACCCCCCACCGCGGCCGGTCCCCCCGGCGCCGGGCCGGACCACCGCCCCGCCGCGCGCGCTGCGGCTGCGGGGGCCGGGCGGGTCGGGTGGGGCGGTGTGGCTGGGGCACGGGGGACACCTCCGCGGGGGCAGCAGGGGCCGACAGGAACGAACCAGACACAGCGGGCAGATCGTCAGAACAGTAGGCCCATACGATCAGCCTCTGTCCCTACCGATCATGCGGCGCGCACCCGTTTCCCCCGTACGCGGTAACGTGACACCGATACCCGACCTTGAAGGACCACATGCCCGCCCAGCAGCCCGCAGTCTCGGTGATCATGCCGGTGCTCAACGAGGAGCGCCATCTGCGTGACTCCGTCCGCCACATCCTCGGACAGGAGTACGCCGGTGAGATGGAGGTGGTGATCGCGCTGGGGCCGTCCAAGGACCGCACCGACGAGATCGCCGCCGAGCTCGTACGCGAGGACCCCCGCGTCGTCACCGTTCCGAACCCCTCCGGCCGCACCCCGGCCGCCCTCAACGCCGCCATCAAGGCCTCGCGCCATCCCGTCGTGGTGCGCGTCGACGGCCACGGCATGCTCTCGCCGAACTACATCGCCACCGCGGTCCGCCTCCTGGAGGAGACCGGTGCGCAGAACGTCGGCGGCATCATGCACGCCGAGGGCGAGAACGCCTGGGAGGACGCCGTCGCCGCCGCGATGACCTCGAAGATCGGCGTCGGCAACGCGGCCTTCCACACCGGGGGCAAGGCCGGCCCGGCCGACACCGTCTACCTGGGCGTCTTCCGCCGCGAGGCGCTGGAGCTGGCAGGCGGGTACAACGAGGAGTTCATCCGCGCCCAGGACTGGGAGCTGAACTTCCGCATCCGCGAGGCCGGCGGGCTCATCTGGTTCTCGCCCGAGCTGAAGGTCCAGTACCGCCCGCGGCCGTCCGTACGGGCGCTCGCCAAGCAGTACAAGGACTACGGGCGCTGGCGGCACGTGGTGGCCCGCTACCACTCGGGCTCGATCAACCTGCGCTACCTCGCCTCGCCGACCGCCCTGTGCGCGATCGCGGCCGGCGTGCTGGCCGGTGCGGTCGTCAGCCCGTGGGGCTTCGTGGTCCCGGCGGGCTACCTCGCGGCGATCACCGTCGGCTCGATCCCGGCCGGCAAGGGCCTGTCCCTGAAGGCGCGGGCGCAGATCCCGGTGGCCATGGCCACCATGCACATGTCCTGGGGCTTCGGCTTCCTGACCAGCCCGCGCTCGCTCGCGGCCAAGGTCATCGCGAGCCGCCGCCCGGCGGTGCGCCGCGACTTCGCCAGCGAGGTCTGAGCAGGCCGCGCACCTCCATGTGAAGGGGCCCGGGGTGCTGTCGGCCGACAGCACCCCGGGCCCCTTTCCCGTGCAGGCGCTACCAGGTGAAGCCCGGCTGGATCGCCATGCACTCCTTGTCGTCGTCGCCGTTGAACGGGCGGGCCGAGTCCGGCGCCTTGGTCGGGGCGGGCGGCGGCGGGGTCGGCGCGTTGCCGGTCCGCCAGTCCTTGCCGACGAACAGGACGATCCCGGTGACGTCGTCGGACTTCTCCAGGGCGCTCGCCGGCAGGCCGAGCGCGGTGGCCACGGCCGCCGCGTCACCCGCCTGGTCCGGGCTCGAGAAGCGGATCACGGTGGTGTCCTCGGCCGCGGTCTGCGTGGTGGACGAGGCCTTGGTGAAGCCCTTGCCTACCAGGAGGGCGGCGACGTCGTCGGCCCGGCCCTTGACCCGGGTCTGGGCGCCGTCCTTGCCGCCGGTCGCGTTGCGCACCGTGACCGGGATCTTCGCCGGGGGTGCGGCCGGGTCGGCGGCCGGCTGGGACGGGGCCGCGGGGGACCCGGAGGCGGCCGGCGCCGACGGATCGGCGGCCGGGTTACCGGACCCCTTGCCGTCGAGTGCGATGTCCTCGCGCACCATCCGGAACAGGCCCTCGGCCTCGACCGGCTTGGGCTCGACCCGGCCCTCCTCGCGGGTGCTGTACACCCACGGCATGGTGGTCATGGTGATCCGCCCGGTGGGGACCTTCTTGAGCTCCGTGCTGAGGTCGTACAGCTTGTCGATCTTGTTGAGGCCGGGGTCCACGACCATGGCCTTGATGGCCGCCTGCGCCAGGCTGTTGAGCTTCACCGGGTTGCTGAGCTTGGCGTTCTTGCGGAATTCGCGGGCCATCGAGTTCATGTACATGTGCTGGGCGTGGGTACGGCCGAGGTCGGTGCCGTCCTCGAAGCCGTAGCGGGTGCGCAGCCACTGCAGGGCCTGCTCGCCCTGGATGGTGTTCGTCCCGACGGGGAGTTTCAGGCCGGAGCCCTTGCCGTCCTTGGTGCGCGACTCCACGTTCTGCTGGACGCAGACCGGGACGCCGCCGATGGCGTCCGCCATCGTCACCACGCCCTTGAAGTCGATCATCATGAAGTGGTCGATCGGGATGTGCGTGAGCTCCTGCCAGGCGGCGACCGTGCAGCCCGGCCCGCCCCGGCTGAGGGACTCGTTGGTCTGGACGAGGCCCCTGCTGGCCTGGTGGACCTTGCCGCCCGGCTCGGTGCACTTCGGCATCATCAGCATCGTGTCGCGCGGCATCGACACGACCGACATGTTGCTGCGGTCCGCCGACAGGTGCAGCAGCATCTGCACGTCCGCGAGGGGCGGGCCGTCGAAGGTGTCCCTGGCCCCGCCGAGGGCCTGGTTGGCCGCGTCGTCACGGGCGTCGGAGCCGATGAGGAGGATGTTCAGCGGGGTCTGCCCGAAGGCGTTGGGCTTGGAGCCGCCCAGCTTGGTCTCGCCGAGGTTCAGTGCGTCCGTCTTGATGCTGCCGTTGAGGTGGCGGTAGTAGAGGTAGCCGCCCGCCGCCGTCGCGAGTATGAGGAGCGACAGTACGGAGGACACCCAGCGCAGCACGCGCCGGCGGCCCCGTCGCTTCGGGCCGCCGCTGCCGGCTCCGGCGCCGGATATGCCACCGTCGGACTGGGCGGGCGCCCCCTCCCCTCGCACACTGCTGTGCCTCACACGTCCCCCTCAAGATTCACTTCGTGTCGTGGTGTGCCGGTCCACCGGCACAGGCCGGCCCCCGGCCGGACAGCCGGTCCGGGCCGTCCGGCCTTCTTGCCCTGCTCGGCCTGTCAGGCCCGCTCGGCCTACTTGGCGCAGACCGCCTTGTCGGCCTCGACCCGCTGAACCTCCTCCGGCGCCTTCTGAGGCGCCGTCAGCGGGACCCCCGCCCCCTTGAAGTCCGCGCCGAGCGTCAGCTTCATCGGGGTCTTGGGCGCGGCGTCCGCCGGGCCCATCTTCAGTGCCGTGGCCGGCAGGCCCATCATGTCGGCCAGCGCCCGGGCCTGGTCGGCCTGGTTGGGCGCGTACTCCAGCTGGGTCGCGTCGACCTTGGCGGGCGCATTGCCGCGGTTGCTGGCCTTGTTCACGCCCTTGCTGTTCTGCAGCCAGGTCAGGGTGCTGGAGGCGGCGCCTCCGGGTCCGCCGCCGTTGTAGACGTCCACCCGTACGTCGCCCGCGGGCGCGCGGTTGCCCTGGAGCAGGGCGTCCGCCTTGCTCTTGGCCTCCGCGTCGGCCGCGTCCTTCGCCGCCTGCTCCTTCTCCTCGACCTCCGTCAGCGAGACGTCGCCCTGGATCATCTTCAGCAGGGGGTCGGCCACGCGCTGGTCGACGATGACGGTCGCCTTCTTGCCCTCGGGCTCGGCAGGGTTGTCGAGCACCGGGAGCGTGGTGAAGGTGATGTTCTTCAGGTCGATGTCCTTCAACTCGCCGGCGAGGTTGGTGAGTTTGTCGATGGACCCTATGCCCGAGTCGACGGTCAGCGACTTGGTGGCCGCCTCCGCGAGGGAGAAGAACTTCTTCGGACTGGTCAGCGTCTCCTTCGACTTCATCTCGCGCATCATCGAGCCCAGGAACTGCTGCTGGGTCTTGATCCGGTCGAGGTCGCCGTGGTTCCCGAACGAGTGCCGGGTCCGTACGAAGGCCAGGGCCTGCTCGCCCTGCAGCCGGTGCTCGCCGGCGTCCAGCTTCAGCTTGGAGTCCTTGTCGTCCACGGGCTTCGCGAGGCAGACCGGAACGCCGCCGACCGCCGTGCTCAGCACCTTCACCGCGTTGAAGTCGACCATCATGAAGTTGTCGACCGTGATCCCGGTGAGCTCCTTCACCGTGCGCATGGTGCAGCCCGGGTCCCGGCCCTCCTGGCCGAGGCTGACGTTGAACCGCGTCCCCTTCTGACCGGGGATGGTCTTCGTCGAACCGTCGGGCTGCTTCGTCGGGCAGGCCGGGATGTTCGTGATCAGGTCGCGCGGGATGGACAGCGCGGTGGCGTTGCTGCGGTCCTTGGCGACGTGGAAGAGGATCGTGGTGTCGGCGTGGCCGACGCTCTCCGCGTCCCCGTAGCCCTGGTTGCCCGCGCCGCTGCGCTTGTCGGTGCCGATGACCAGGATGTTGATGGGCTGGTCCTTCTTGAACCCGCCCGTGCCCGCGTCGCCGACGTCGGTGACGTTGAGGTTGTTGTTCAGGTGGTCGTAGTAGAGGTACGCGCCCACCGAACCGGCGACCAGCAGGAAGGCCAGGGTGCCGCCGGTGACGACCAGGACCTTCTTGCGCCGGCCGCCGCCCCCGCCGCCCTTGCGCGGACGTCCGCCGCGCCGCCCGGGCGGGCCGTCGCCGCGCCGCGGGCCGGGCACCGCCGGGGAGGGGGCCTTGGGGGCTGCCGGCGCTCCGGGGCGGGCGGAGGACGATCTGCGGGGCGCTGCGACCGACGGCTGCTGCTGCGCAGCGGAGCGGTCCAGTTGCAGTTCGTAGTTGCCTGTGCGGGGATTGAGCACCCACTGGTCTGCGGGGTCGATCTCGTTCGCCCGCCCACGGCTTTGCGCATCCACGGTTGCTCGAATCCTCCGTCGGTGCCTCGCGACGCGCCTCCCCCAAGACGCCCGGTCAACGATCCGGCTGCTGGTGCACGGCCTCTTTGCTGGCCGGGGCACCGGATCGCTCACCTTATCCGGCCAGGTCAACTGCAAACCATGGTGGTGACAAATTCCACTCCCCTTATAACGGCCCAAACCCCCCAACCCCTTCTGTACGGGCCCCGCCTTTGGGGATTGCTTTACCGGCAATCGGCCGTGCCCGCCGTGGTCCCCGTGAAGGTGGGGACGGGGGCCGGGGCGGAACCGGTTCCCGGCGGGGGTGCGGAGGCGTCGGATTCGCCGGCGCGGGCGGTCTCCCGGAGCTGTTCGGTTTCGGCCGTCGGCGGGGTCACCGTCAGCGGCCGGTCCGTCCGCAGCTGCTCGAAGAGTTGGGCCGCGGCCGGCTGCACCAGTTCGTCCCGGTTCGGGTCGGCGGCGTACGGGCGACGGGGCACCGTCAGGAACTTGACCTGCTCGGCCGGTATGTCCCGGATGCTCCGCACCAGTTCGTACAGGTCGCGCAGCGAGGCCAGTCCCGGGTCCGTGGTCACGGAGGAGGTCGCCGCGTCCAGCAGCGGGTACAGCCGGCCCGGGTTCAGCAGGACACCGTTGCTCTGCACCTTCTTGACCAGCGAGCCGAGGAACTGCTGCTGGCGCTCCATCCGTTCGGTGTCGCTGCCGTCGCCCAGGCTGTGCCGGGCGCGGACGAAGCCGAGGGCCTGCTCCCCGTGCAGGGTCTGCCGGCCGGCCGGCAGCTTCAGCTTCGCCTCCGGGTCGTTCATCGGCTGCTTGAGGCAGACCTCCGCCCCGCCGACCGTGTCGACCATCTTCTTGAATCCGCCGAAATCCACCACCATGTGGTGGTCGACCCGGATTCCGGTCATTTTCTCCACCGTGCGGATCGTGCAGGCGGCACCGCCCCACTGGAACGCCCAGTTGAACTGCGCGAGCCGCTCGACGGTCCGGCTCCCGCCCTCCGTCAGGCAGGAGGGGATCCGCGTCATCAGGTCCCGGGGTATCGAGACCGCCGTCGCGCTCCTGCGGTCCGCGGGCAGGTGCAGCAGGATCGCGGTGTCCGAGCGCTCGGTGCCCCGGTCCTGCCCGTACCGGGCGTTCTCCTCGCCGGAGCGCGAGTCCGAGCCGATCAGCAGGATGTTCTGCGCGCCGCCCACGAGGTGCGTGGGGCGCTCCCGCTCGTAGCGCTCGAGCTCGGCCGCCGCGGACGTGTCCTCGGTGATGTTCGCGTCGAGCTTGCGGTAGAGCCACCAGCCGGTGGCCGCCCCGGCCAGGACCAGCAGGGCCAGCCCGAGCCCGATCCAGCGCAGCAGACGGCGCCGGCGGCCGCGCGGAGGCTTCGAGGAGCCTCCGTCGGCCGGGGTGCCGCCCGGTATGCCTGCGCTGTCCGTCACTCGCGTTCCGTCCCCTCGCCGCACCGGCTGCGTCGGTGACTCGTGCGGGCCGTACGGGTGGATGCACGGCCTCTGCCGATCGTGCCCCCGGCCCGTCGCGGTGGCCCGGGGGCAGGCCCCTGTCTAGGGCCGTCCGGGTGACAGATCGCCCCGCTTTGCGGTGGGGCGGAGTGAGTGACGGCGCCGCCCTGCGGCGGGAACCGGTCAGGCGGCGGTGTGGGTGACGCGCTCGCTCTCGATCCGCTGCGCCAGGCCGTCCGCAGGCAGCCGGTCCAGGTTCCGGCACAGCACCACGGACCCGCCCGCCGCCAGCGCGGCGTACAGCCCTGCCGACAGCCCGTCCCAGCTGTCGTAGCCGAGCCCGGACAGCAGCCGCGAACCCGTGCCGAGGCCGAGCTTCGCCGCGTCCTCGCGGGCCCGGTCGACGATCCGGGCGTACGAGAACTCCTCATCGCCGACCACCAGCCCCGGGCCGTCCGCGTCCACGGGGACGAACGGGGCGAAGCGGTCGCCCTGCCCCGGCACCTCCACCGCGTAGTCCGCGAACCCGGCGGGCGGCTGAGGGAACCGCCCGCCCAGCGGCCGCAGCGCGAGCGCGACCCGCTCGCCGGAGCAGGCCGCGGCCTCCTCCAGGGTGTCCGGCCCGCTCACCACCAGATCGGCACCGGCCGGGTCCCCGCCCACCTCGGCGACGACCCCGACCGAGGCGCAGGCGAGCAGCCACACGGCGCTCTGCCAGTGCGCGGGGAGCAGCAGCGCGAGCCGGTCGCCGGGCTCGGCGCCCAGGTCGCCCTGGAGCAGATTGGCGGTCTTGGCCACCCAATTGGCGAAGGTGGCGACGGACAATTCGACGCGCTCGCCCGTGGCGTCGTCGTAGAAGGTGACGAGAGGGCGGCCCGGATCGGCGGCGAGCGCGGATCGCAGCAGGTCGGCAGGGGTGCGGTCAGTGGCGTTCACCCGCCCCAGCCTACGCGCGGGCCCTCGTCCGTACGGCGGGCACCGGCTCCTCCGTACGGGCGAGGGACACGCGCACCGGATCGGACGGACCGTCAGTTCTCCGATGGCGCTTCGTGGTGACTGTGCTCAGCATCGCTTTCATGCGTGGATTCCTTGCTTCCTCCATCGGTGTCGCGACGGCCGCCGCTCTGGCCCTGCCGCTCGCGCTCTCCACTCCGGCCCTGGCCGCGCCGTCCATGGGCGCGGCCGCCCCCGTGGCCCCGGCCGGGTCGACCGAGTCGCTGCCGCTCGCCCCCCTGGGGCCCGCGGCCGACCGGTCGCCCGGCGTCCCCGGCATGAGCGCCTCGCCGCGGCTGCCCGAGACCCAGGGTCTGCCGCCGCGCGAGGTCAAGAGGTTCTCGCTGGTCGGCGTCGTCTGGGACGACGCGAGCACCGAGCTGTCCGGCCGGGTCCAGGTCCGCACCCGCGCGGTGGCGACCGGGACCTGGTCCGACTGGCAGGACCTCGAGACCCGCAACAGCGAACACGCCCCCGACCTCGGCACCGCGGAGAGCGGCACCGGCCGGGTCCGCGGCAGCACGGCCCCGCTGTGGGTCGGCGACTCCGACGGGATCGAGGTCCGCGTCCAGGCGGAACCGGGCGCCCCGGCCGCCCGCGCGGCGGCCCGGCTCCCCTCGGGCATGCGGATCGAACTCGTCGACCCCGGCGCGTCGGACCCGGTGACGGTGATCGACGCCAAGAACGGCGCCTCGGGCACCTCCGACGAGCCCGAGGGCGACGACAAGGGCGACGTGGAGGCCCTGCCGGGCATGAGCATGGAGACGGCGGAGTCCTCCTCCGCCAACGTCCCGCTGGCCCCGCTCGGGGCGATGGAGATCACCGCGCTCAACAAGGCGGACTCCACCGCCGACGCGGTGCTCGCCAGCGACGGCACCCTCAGCGCGGCGGCCCGCCCGTACATCGGCCCGCGGCCGCGGATCGTCACGCGGCTCGGCTGGGGCGCGGACGAATCCCTGCGCGAGCCGGGCTTCGTCTACACGAGCACGGTCAAGGCCGCCTTCGTCCACCACAGCGCCTCGGGCAACAACTACACCTGCAAGGACGCCCCGAAGGTGCTGCGCAGCCTGTACCGCTACCACGTGGTCAGCAGCGGCTGGCGCGACATCGGCTACAACTTCGCCGTCGACAAGTGCGGCACGGTGTACGAGGGCCGGGCGGGCGGAGTCGCCAAGGCGGTGCAAGGCGCGCACACCATGGGGTTCAACACGGACAGCATGGGCATCGCGGTGATCGGTACGTACTCGACCACCGCGCCACCCGCCGCCGCGGTGAAAGCGGTGGCGCAGCTGACGGCCTGGAAGCTGGGCCTGTTCAACCGGGACCCGCGGGCGAAGACCACCCTGAAGTCGGGCGGCGGCAACAAGTTCGCGAAGGGCACGAACGTGAAGCTGAACGTCATCTCGGGCCACCGCGACGGCTTCGCCACGGAATGCCCGGGCAAGCTCCTGTACGGACAACTCCCGCCCACCCGCACCTCCTCGGCCAAGCTCCAGGGCCGTCCCTAGCCAGGGGGTGTCGTCAAAGTCCCGCCGGCTTTCGAGGCGCGGGGTCTGGGGGATCCGGCCCCCAGCAGCGGCGCCGCAGCCGTGCGGGGGGTCCGGGCGGAGCCGGGGAAGAGGGGCAGGGCGGGCAGGGGACCGGCCCCGCAGGGCTACGCTCAATGGCATGGCCGGCCGCTTCGACCCCCTCAACCGCACCGCCGTCCGCGGCGGCCGCACCACCGTGCCCGCAGGCACCGCCGGGCGGCCCGTGGCAGAAACGGGGGCCGCCCGCACCGGGGCCGGGGCCCTGGCCCGGACCTGGACCCCAGGGGGCGTCGTCGACCTCGGGCTCACGCTCGGCCCGCTCAGACGCGGCCCCGGCGATCCCACCTTCCGCACCACCCCCGACGGCTCCGTCTGGAAGACCACCCGCACCCCCCAGGGCCCGGCCACCCTCCGCGTGGCACTGCGCCCGGGCACCGGTACCGCCGCCGAGGCAGAGGCCTGGGGGCCCGGCGCCGAGTGGGTGCTCGACGGACTCCCCGCCCTCCTCGGCGACGGCGACGATCCCACCGTCTTCGTCCCCCGCCACCGCCTGCTGCACGCCAGCCACCGCCGCCGCCCCGGCCTCCGCCTCACCCGTACCGGACTGGTCCTGGAGTCCCTGATCCCGACCGTCCTGGAGCAGAAGGTCACCGCCGACGAGGCGTACCGCGCCTGGCGGCGCCTGGTGTGCCAGTACGGGGACCCCGCACCCGGCCCCGAGCACCGGCCGCAGGGCATGTACGTCATGCCTGACGCCCGGACCTGGGCGCTGATCCCGTCCTGGGACTGGCACAAGGCGGGCGTCGACGCCAAGCGCTCCGCGACCATCGTCCGCGCCGTCCGGGTCGCGAGCCGGCTCGAAGAGGCCGCGGCCATGGACCTCACCGCGGCGGCGAAACGGCTGGAGGCCGTACCCGGCATCGGCCCCTGGACCTCCGCCGAGACCCTCCAGCGCAGCAACGGCGCCCCCGACGCAGTCACCACCGGCGACCTGCACCTGCCCGGCATCATCGGCTACGCCCTCGCCGGGAACCGGGACGCCGACGACGAGGCCATGCTGGAGCTGCTCGCCCCGTACGCCGGCCAGCGCCACCGCGCGGCCCGCCTCATCCTGCTCGCCGGCCACACCCCGCCCCGCCGCGCACCCCGCATGTACCGCAACGACATCGGCAAGATCTAGCGGGCGTCCGCGTCACCGCACCTCGATGAACGCCTCCGCCGACCGTGCCGGCCGCTCCCGGGGGGCCTCGGCCGCGTGGCCCACGGCCACCGCGCCCATCGGGTCCCAGTCCTGCGGCAGCCCGAGCACCTTGCGCACCACGTCCCGGCAGAACATCGTCGAGGAGACCCACGCCGAGCCCAGCCGCTCCCCGGCCAGCGCGACCAGGAAGTTCTGCACGCCCGCGCCCATCGCGACCACGAACATCTCCCGCTCCGCCGCATCGCGCCGGGCGTGCCCGTAGTCGTGCGCGCCGTCCGTCACCATGCACGGCACCACCAGGTACGGGGCATTGCGCAGCACATCGCCCCGCCGCACCCGCTTCGCGATGGACTCCTCGGACTTGCCGTCCCGCCGCAGGTCCTCGATCCAGGCGTCCCGCATCGCGTCCAGCAGCTCCAGCCGCGCCGCCGCCGACTCCAGCAGGACGAACCGCCACGGCGTCGTGTGGTGCGGCGCCGGGGCCGTCACGGCCGCCGCCACCGCCCGGCGGACGGCGCCCGGGTCCACCGGTTCCGCCGTGAAGGTCCGTACCGTACGGCGCTGCGTCACGGCTTCCCGTACCGCCTCCGAGGTGCCCAGCCGGAACATGTCGTCGGCCGGCGAGCGCACCAGGTCGGCCGCCGTCGAACCCTCGCCGAGTACGTGCCCCAGCCCGCGTACGACCGCCACCGGCAGCCCGGCCGCCTTGCCCTTGACCAGGTCTCCGGCCGCGGCCAGCTCGTCCGCCGTGGCCACTATCGTCGCGCTGAGCGGATTGCCGTGGGCGTCCGTACCGCCGCGCAGGTCGTCCAGGACCCGCACCCCGGCCGAGCCGATCGCCACGTCGGTCAGTCCGGTGCGCCACGGCCTCCCGAAGGTGTCGGTCACGATGACGCCGACGTCGACGGAGAGCAGCTCGCGCAGGCCGGCGCGGATGGCGGCGGCCGAGGCGTCGGGGTCCTCGGGCAGCAGCAGCACCGTCCCGGGCTCGGTGTTCGAGGCGTCGACGCCGGCCGCGGCCATGACCAGCCCCTGCCGGTTCTCCACGATCCGCAGCGGGCCCCGGCGCGCGACGACCCGTACGGTCTCTGCGTCCATGGCGTCCTCGCGGGAGTCGGCGCGGACGATCCGGCCCTCCGCCTTGGAGACGACCTTCGAGGTGACCAGCAGGACGTCCCCGTCCCGCAGCCCCGGCCCGGCCGCCGCGATGAGCCGCGCGAGGTCGTCGCCGGGGCGGACCTCCGGGATCCCGGCGACGGCGCGCACCTCGTACGAGGGAGCGGAGGGAGCGGAGGCGGCGGAGGGAACGCTCACCGGGAGGCCTCCGCGAGCTCCAGCGCGGCGCGGGCCATCGCGGCGGTGGCGGCCAGGTCGGTCATCATCAGCGGTACCGCACGGCAGGCGATCCCGGCGGCCTCCACCTCGGCGACCGCGGCCGCGTCGGCGGTGTCCACGAGCCAGCCGTCGAGCAGGTCGCTGCCGTAGTGCAGGGCGACGGCCGCGGCGGTGGACTCGACGCCCACGGCGGCGAGCACCTTGTCGGCCATCCCGCGCACGGGCGCGCCCCCGACGATGGGCGAGAGGCCGACGACGGGCGCTGCGGCGGAGGCCACGGCCTCGCGGATGCCGGGCACGGCGAGGATGGTGCCGACCGAGACGACCGGGTTGGACGGCGGGAGGACGATCAGGTCGGCGGCCGCGACGGCCTCGAGCACGCCGGGAGCGGGTTTGGCCTGCTCGGCGCCGACGGGTACGACGGCCTCGGCGTCGAGCGAGGCGCGCAGCCGGACCCAGTACTCCTGGAAGTGGATGACGCGGCGCTCGCCGGTCTCGGGGTCGTTGACGGCGACGTGGGTCTCGACGCGGTCGTCGGACATGGGCAGCAGCCGGACCCCGGGCCGCCAGCGGTCGCAGAGGGCCTCGGTGACGGCGCTCAGCGGGTAGCCCGCGCCGAGCATCTGCGTACGGACGATGTGGGTGGCGAAGTCGCGGTCGCCGAGGCCGAACCAGGTGGGTCCGACCCCGTACGCAGCGAGCTCCTCCTTGACGGTGAAGGACTCGTCGGTGCGGCCCCAGCCCTGGTCTTCGTTGATGCCACCGCCGAGGGTGTACATCACCGTGTCCAGATCGGGGCAGACCTTCAGCCCGAACAGGTGAATGTCGTCACCGGTGTTGCCGATGACCGTGATGTCCGCGTCGGGAACCGCCGACTTGAGTCCGCGGAGGAAACGGGCGCCGCCGATGCCGCCGGCCAGAACAACAATGCGCATGCACGGCAGTCTGGCAGGTGCGCGGACCGGTCAGACCGAAAGGGTCTCCGGCCGGGCCGGGGAGCAGTGGTGCATCGGCATCTCGGTCAGGCCCGGGAAGTAGACGTGGAGGCTGACCGCCCCGTCGAGGCCGTCGTTGACGACCTCGTGGGCGTACCCGGGGGCGAAGACGCGCTGGGAGCCGGCGCGGAGGGTCAGCGGTCCGCGCGGGCCGTGCTCGGTGAGCTCGCCGTCGAGGACGGTCAGGACGCCGGAGGAGAGGCCGTGGTCGTGCAGGCCGCTGCCCTGGCCGGGGACCCAGCTGAGCAGCCAGACCTCGTAGCCGATGGGGGCACCCCCTGCTCGAGCGGAGTCGAGAGCTTGGGGGACGGTGCGCAGCCGGTGGTACCAGCGGGTGGTGGCGTCGTACTCGACCAGGTGCTCCCACTCGGCGCGGTTCGCGGCGATGGTGCGCGCGAGGCCGACGAAGTCGGCGACGGTGGCCGGGTGCTCGCGGGCGGGCTGCAGGAGGTGCTGGACGGAGAGGATGTCGCCGGCGATCTGGAGGTCGCTCTCGACGGTTGCGGGAGTGGTGTTCATCGGGGAGTCCTCGATGGATGTCAGTCGTGCTGGCGGTCGCTGTGGGGTGGCCGGAGCTCAGGGGAGCCGGGGGCTCCGAAGGCATCAACAGCAGCGACAGCGACAGCGAACCTGGGCAGCGCACAGGAACCCACGAATGGGGGTCCGGGTGGCTGCTGAGGTCACTGACATGGGGACAAGGAGACCGGGTCGTGGGCCGGACTGTCAACCCAATGCCTCGTTTGTCGCGAAAGTTTCATCTGATCCGGTTGCTGTGCTCGGAGAAAGGTTTGTGCATACCGATGCAGGGGAGGTGGCGCTCCACGTGACGCCGGAGCCCACGAACGCCCGGCCGCGACACGCCGCACCGTGACCGGAATGTGATCTGCGCCGCTTCTTTGGCTTGATCGCAACCGCACCCCGGAGTGACACGTCGATTGCGGGTGAACAGGGGCACAGTGGGGCGCCAGTGGCATGTGTCACGATTTTTGGCGATATGAACACTTTCTGCATACGCTTGGTTCCGCAGAGTGAATAAGGGGCCCAATAGCAGATCTCGGCTTGACTGCGCTGGAGCGGCCCACTTGTAATTTCACTCGTGTCGTTACGTAGCGATCAGTAACGGCACCACCACGGGGACGCACAGACAGAGCGAGGGGCGCACATGACCGAGCTGTTTCAGGAACTGCTGGTCGAGGAGGCGGACGAAGAGCTCGGATGGCAGGAGCGTGCTCTTTGCGCCCAGACCGACCCCGAGTCCTTCTTTCCCGAGAAGGGCGGCTCCACCCGCGAGGCCAAGAAGGTCTGCCTCGCCTGCGAGGTCCGCTCCGAATGCCTCGAGTACGCACTCGCCAACGACGAGCGATTCGGCATCTGGGGCGGTCTGTCCGAGCGTGAACGCCGACGGCTGAAAAAAGCCGCGGTCTGAGCACGCAGCGCAACACAGGACAACACTGGGCAACACCGGTCAGTACGCAGAACGAGCTTCGGAACGAAGCTTCAGAACAAAGCAATGAGCAGAGCAAACGGTCCGCCTCCTGCACCTTCCCCGCAGGAGGCGGACCGCTGTGTTCCCAGCCGTTAGTGTGGGGCGCTGTCCAGCAGCCTCCGGGAGCACAACCACCCCCGGACCCACTCCCCGGACCGCGTCCGGGGGGATCCCCAGGCCGGAGGGCCAGTAGAGCGATGTCCCTGCACAGCCAGTCGACGGCCTCCTACCAGGCTGCCGCCACACCCGAGTTCCCCCGGCACGTGGTCACCGCGGTCCTCGTCGCCCACGACGGCGCCCGCTGGCTACCGAGGACGCTCGCCGGCCTCCTCGGCCAGGAACGCCCCGCGCAGAGCCATGTCGCCGCCGACACCGGCAGCGCCGACGAATCCGCGCGCCTGCTCGGCGAGGCCTTCGGCGAGGACCGTGTCCTCCACCTCGCCCGCCGCACCGGTTTCGGCGCCGCCGTCGACGAGGCCGCCCGCACCGCGGGCACCCTGAGCCCCGAGGACCTCTCGTACCTCAAGCGCCCCAGCGGCTGGGACCCCGTCAGCCGCACCTGGCGCGACGACGCCTACGACCTCCCCGAACTCCCGCACGGCGAACCCGTCCAGTGGCTCTGGCTGCTCCACGACGACAGCGCCCCCGAACCCGACGCCCTCACCGAACTGCTGCGCGTCGCCGAGGACAACCCCGACGCCGCCGTCATCGGCCCCAAGCTGCGCGGCTGGTACGACAAGAAGCAGCTCCTCGAGGCCGGCGTCACCATCGCCCGCAGCGGCCGCCGCTGGACGGGCCTCGACCGCCGCGAACAGGACCAGGGCCAGCACGACCAGGTCCGCCCGGTCCTGTCCGTCTCCACCGCCGGCATGCTCGTGCGCCGCGACGTGTACGAGGCCCTTGGCGGCTTCGACCGCCGCCTGCCCCTCATGCGGGACGACGTCGACCTCTGCTGGCGCGCCCAGAGCGCCGGCCACACCGTCCTCGTCGCCCCCGACGCCGTGCTGCGGCACGCCGAGGCAGCCGCCCGCGAGCGCCGCACCGTCGACTGCGCCGGACGTACGAGCGCCAGCCCCCACCGCGTCGACAAGGCCGGCGCCGTCTACACGGTGCTCGCCAACAGCTCCGCGCGCGCCCTGCCGTACGTCCTGCTGCGCCTCCTCGTCGGCACCGTGCTCCGCACCCTCGCCTACCTCATCGGCAAGGCCCCCGGCCAGGCCGTCGACGAGATCACAGGCCTCCTCGCCACCCTGCTGCGCCCCGGCCGGATCCTCGGCGCGCGCCGCAGACGGGGCCGCCCGGCCGTCCCCGCCAAGGAACTGCGCCCCCTGTTCCCGCCGCCCGGCGCGAGCCTGCGGGCCAACGCCGAACAGCTCGCCGGGTACTTCGGCGGCGACCGCGACACCGACGCGTCCGCCATCGGCCGGCACGGCGGAGCCGTCGAGTCCGGCCCCGGCGGCGACGACGCCGACTACCTCGAGATCGAACAGTTCGCGCGCCTCAAGCGGATCGCCCGCAACCCCGCGCCCGTCCTCTTCGCCCTCCTCCTGCTCGTCTCCGTCATCGCCTGCCGCGCCCTGCTCGGCGGCGGCTCCCTCATGGGCGGCGCCCTGCTGCCCGCCCCCGACAGCGGGCTCGCCCTCTGGCACAGCTACACCGACGACTGGCAGCCCGTCGCCGCCGGCTCCACCGCCGGAGCGCCGCCGTACCTCGCCGTCCTCGGCGCCTTCGCCACCCTGCTGTTCGGCTCCACCAGCGCGGCGCTGACCCTGCTGCTGGTCTGCTCGGTCCCGCTCGCCGGGCTCACCGCCTACTTCGCCTCCCGGCCGCTCGTCGACTCCCGGCTGCTGCGCGCCTGGGCCGCCGTCGCCTACGCCTTCCTGCCCGCCGTCACCGGCGCGCTGGCCGGCGGGCGCCTCGGCACCGCCGTCCTGGCGATCCTGCTCCCGCTCATCGCCCGCTCGGCGGTCGCCGCCTTCGGCTTCGGCTCCGCCGGACCCAAGGGCGGTGACGGCGCGGCCGAGGGCGAACGGGCCGGCCGGCGCCCGGTGTGGACGTACACCCTCCTGCTGACCCTGGCCACCGCCTTCACCCCCGTCGTATGGCTGCTGGCCGTCGCCCTCGGCACCGCCGCCCTCGTGCTGCGCCGCGCCGAGTGGAAGACGTACGGCCTGCGCCTGCTCGCCACGCTCGCCGTCCCGCTCCTCGTGCTCGCCCCCTGGTCGCTGAGCCTGCTCATGCACCCCGGCCGGCTCCTGCACGAGGCCGGTCTGGCGTACGGATCCGGCTCGGCCACCGCCCTCGACCTGCTCGGCATCAGCCCCGGCGGCCCCCGTACCGCCGGCGGCCTGCTGCTCATCGGCATCGTCCTCGCCGCCCTGGCCGCCCTGCTGCGCGCCGAGCGCCGGTTCGCCGTCCGCACCGCCTGGGCCGTCGCCCTGGCCGCCCTGCTCCTGGCCGTCGTCGTCAACCGCACCGGATGGGCCGGGCCCGCCACCCTCGTCTACGGACTGGCCCTCCTCGCGGCCGCCGCCGTCGGCGCCGAGGGGGCCAAGGAGCGGGTCGCCGCCAGCAGCTTCGGCTGGCGCCAGCCGCTGGCCGCGCTGATCGCGCTCGGCGCCGTCGCCGGCCCGCTGCTCGGCGCCGCCGGCTGGATGATCAGCGGTGCCGACGGCCCGCTGGAGCGGCGCGACCCGGTCCAGGTCCCCGCGTTCGTCGCCGAGGAGAGCGGCACCCGCGACCAGGCCCGCACCCTCGTCCTCGGCGGCACCTCGCCCGCCACCGTGTCCTACACGCTGGTCCGTGGCTCCGGCGGCCGCCTCGGCGACCCCGAACTCGCCGCCGCGGCCGGCAGCAGCCCCCAGCTCGACAAGGTCGTCTCCAGCCTCGTCGCAGGCTCCGGCGCCGACCAGACCGACCAGCTCAGCGGCTTCGCCATCCGCTACATCCTGGTCCGCGACGGGGCCCCGCAGCAGATGCGCAAGGTCCTCGACGCCACCCCGGGCCTCAGCCGCCTCAGCCAGCTCGACGGCAGCGCCCTGTGGCGCGTGGACCGCCAGGTCGCCCGCGCCGCCATCGTCTCCGGGAAGCCGGGCGAGGCCCCCATCCCGGTCGCCTCCGGCCCCGTCGAGGCCCACACCAAGATCCCGGCGGGCGAGGCGGGCCGCATGCTGCGCATCGCCGACCGGGCCGCCCCCGGCTGGCAGGCCACCCTCGACGGCAAGCCCCTCAAGCCCAAGACCCTCGACGGCTGGGCGCAGGGCTTCGAACTGCCCGCCGCCGGCGGACGCCTGGACCTCGTGCACGAGGACGCGCTGACCCGGACCGCCTGGCACTGGGCCCAGGGCCTCCTCGCGCTGGTGCTGCTCGTGATGGCCCTGCCCGGCCGCCGGGCGAGCCTCGACGACGACCTGCCCGAGGAGGAAGCGGAAGCCGCCGAGCGGTCCGCCGCCGGCGAGGCCGGAGAGGGCCGCCGGGCGCGCCGGCTGCGCGCGGAGGCGCAGTCCTCGGCCGCCGCGACGGCCGCCGCCGAGGAGCCCTCGGGCGCGGTCGCCGATCCGTACGCGCAGATCCCGGCGCAGCCGGCGTACGGGGAGGAGACCTACGCGTACCAGGCCTACGGCGACCAGGGCCACGCGTACGACCAGCAGCCACAGCAGCCCCAGCAGCCGTACGTGCCGGCGCCCGCCCAGGCCCCGGAGTACGAGCAGTACCCGTACCCGCAGCAGGGCTACGACCCCCAGCAGGGGTACCCGCAGCAGCCGCAGCAGCCGTACCCCTACCCGCCGTACGAGCAGCCGTACGACACCTACGGACAGCAAGACCCGCGTCCGGACGGGAGCCCCCAGCAGTGAAGCAGCGCGCACCCCTGACGCTGGCGGCGGTGGCCGCCGCCCTGGCGGCCGTCACCGGCGTCGGATACCTCGCCGCCCCCGCCGCCCCGGCCGCCGACGACCGGACGGCGGCCGCGGCCCGGATGCCGGTGGAGCGGTCCGCGCTGGTCTGCCCGGCGCCCAGCTCCTCGGACATCGCGGAGACCACGTACACGGCGATCACCCCCGGCGCGGCCGGAGGCGGCAAGGGCACGGCCCGCCTCCTCGGCGCGACCAAGGAGGCCAAGCCGGTGCTCGAGCTCAAGGAGCGCGGCAAGCCGGCCGGGGCCGCCGCCTCCGGCGCGGAGGCGCCCGCACTGGTGGGTGTCGCCGACGGGATCCTGGCTCCCGGCTGGACCGCACAGCAGACCACGAAGGTCTCGGTCGGCCGGGCGCGCGGCGTCCTCGGCGTGAGCTGCACCGCGCCCGGCACCGACTTCTGGTTCCCCGGCGCGAGTACGGCCAAGGGGCGCGAGGACTACGTGCACCTCACCAACCCGGACGACACCGCGGCCGTGATCGACATCAAGATGTTCGGCCCGGACGGGGCGGTCAAGTCCGAGGGCGGCACCGGCGAGAACATCCGGATCGACCCCAGGTCCACCAAGTCCGTCTCGCTGTCCTCGCTCGCCCCCGGGGTCCAGCTCGCGGACGTCACCGCCCATGTGACGACGCGGGCGGGCCGGGTCGGCGCCACCGTGCAGGTCGGCGAAGAGGGGGTGGGCGCCGACTGGCTGCCGGCCTCCACCGACCCGGCGGGCTCGCTGGTGCTGCCCGGGATCCCGGCCGACGCCACCTCGGTACGGCTGGTCGCCTTCGCGCCCGGCGAGGAGGACGCGGACCTCACCGTCAAGCTGGCCGGGCCGAACGGCTCGATCAGCCCGGCGGGCAACGAGCAGCTGCACCTCAAGGGCGGCATGACGGTGGGCGTCGACCTGAAGGACGTGACCCGCGGCGAGGCGGGTTCGCTGCTGCTGGCCCCGGCGAACGACAAGAAGGCCGTGCCGGTGGTGGCGGCCGTCCGCGTGGTCCGCGGCAGCGGCGCCAAGCAGGAGCTGGGCTTCGTCCCGGCGACCGGGCCCGTCGGGACGCGGGCGACGGTCGCCGACGACCGGGCCGACGAGAACGCGACGGTGCTCGCGCTCACGGCGGCGGGCGGCGCCGACGCGAAGGTGAAGGTGACGGCCTCGGCGGGCACGGAGGCCGGGGAGCCGGCCTCGAAGGAGGTCACGGTCAAGGCGGGCACGACGCAGACGGTGTCACTGGCCCCGGCGGGGGCCAAGGGCGCCTACGCGCTGACGGTCGAGACCGTCTCCGGCGGCCCCGTGTACGCGGCCCGCACCCTGACCCTGCCGCACGAGGGCGTCCCGATGTTCACGATCCAGCCGCTGTCGGACGACCACGCGATGGTCTCGGTCCCCAAGGCCACCCAGGACCTGACGGTCCTGACCGACTAGCCAACTGCGCCCGCGGGACGGCCGGTCACTCCTGGTCGTACCGCGGGTCGACCGTCTCCGGGGACAGCCCCAGCAGCTCCGCCACCTGCTCGACCACGATCTCGTGCACGAGCAGGGCGCGCTCGTCGCGGCTCTTCGTGCGGATCTCCACCGGCCGCCGGAACACCACGACCCGCGCCGGCCGACCCGTGCCCGCCGCCTCCGACAGCGCCCCGAGCGGCACCGCCTCGTCGTTCCAGCCGGCGTCCGGACCACCCGGCGGTCCAGGGACGTCCGCGACCACGAACTCCACCTCCGCCAGCTGAGGCCAGCGCCGCTCCAGCCGCTCGACCGAATCCCGTACCAGGTCCCCGAACAGCTCCGCCCGGCTCGCCGACAGCGGGACCTGCGGCGGGGCCAGCGGCCCGCGCATCCCCCGCCCGTGCCGGTCGCGACGGCGCGGCCGCGGCTCGGCGGGAGGCTCGGCGGGGCGGGGCGGGCCGGGGGGCAGGGGGCTGTCCGTCACCCCCGCAGCGTAGCCCCCGCAACCCCTCCCACCCGGGGGTTTCCGGACCCGCCGCGCCCCTCCGCAGGCACGACACGGGGAGTGGCCTGCGGGAGAGTCGTCGCGGCCCGGTCAAGAGTGCGGTACCGTCCAACGTCGTGAGCCTTGTACGTCGCTGTTCGCGCACTGCGTGCGGCCGCCCTGCCGTCGCGACACTGACGTACGTCTACGCCGATTCGACCGCAGTTCTCGGCCCGCTCGCCACCTACGCGGAACCCCACTGCTACGACCTGTGCGCCGAGCACTCCGAGCGCCTGACCGCCCCGCGCGGCTGGGACGTCGTGCGCCTCACCGACGGCTCCGCGCCGTCCCGCCCGAGCGGCGACGACCTCGAAGCCCTGGCCAACGCCGTCCGCGAAGCGGCCCGCCCCCACGAGCGGGCCGCCGAGGCCGGCGGAACCCGTCCGGGCAGCGGCGGCGGCAACACCGGCGAGACCCGTCGAGGACACCTGCGCGTCCTGCGTTCGCCCGACTCCTGACCTACACATGGTCTGAAAAGTCGCTCTCCGTGCAGGGTAGGTTTGCTCCACGCACAGCACCTCAGGAGGGCAGGCAGTGGCCGCAGATCTTTCGAACATCGTCAAGGCGTACGACGTACGTGGTGTCGTACCGGACGAGTGGGACGAGTCGCTGGCCGAGCTGTTCGGTGCCGCTTTCGTCGAGGTCACCGGCGCCACGGCGATCGTCGTCGGCCACGACATGCGGCCCTCCTCGCCCGCCCTGTCCGGCGCGTTCGCCCGCGGCGCCGCCGCCCGCGGCGTCGACGTCACCCTGATCGGGCTGTGCTCCACCGACCAGCTGTACTACGCCTCCGGCATGCTGGACCTGCCCGGCGCGATGTTCACGGCCTCGCACAACCCGGCCCGCTACAACGGCATCAAGCTCTGCCGCGCCGGCGCCGCCCCCGTCGGCCAGGACACCGGCCTCTCCGCCATCCGCGAGCTCGTCGAGACGTGGTCCGACCAGGGCGCCCCGGCCGTCGCGGACGGCACCGTCCCGGGCACGGTCACCGAGCAGGACACCCTCGCCGGGTACGCCGAGCACCTCAAGTCCCTCGTCGACCTGAGCGGCATCCGCCCGCTCAAGGTGGTCGTGGACGCCGGCAACGGGATGGGCGGCCACACCGTCCCGACCGTCTTCGACGGCCTGCCCCTCGACGTCGTCCCGATGTACTTCGAGCTGGACGGCACCTTCCCCAACCACGAGGCCAACCCCCTCGACCCGAAGAACATCGTCGACCTCCAGGCCCGCGTGAAGGCCGAGGGCGCCGACCTGGGCCTCGCCTTCGACGGCGACGCCGACCGCTGCTTCGTCGTCGACGAGCGCGGCGAGGGCGTCTCCCCGTCCGCGGTCACCGCCCTGGTCGCGGCCCGCGAGCTGGCCCGCAACGGCGGCACCGGCACCGTGATCCACAACCTGATCACCTCCTGGTCCGTCCCGGAGGTCGTCCGCGAGCACGGCGGCACCCCCGTCCGCACCCGCGTCGGCCACTCCTTCATCAAGGAGGAGATGGCCAAGTCCGGCGCCATCTTCGGCGGTGAGCACTCCGCGCACTACTACTTCAAGGACTTCTGGAACGCGGACACCGGCATGCTCGCCGCGCTCCACGTCCTCGCGGCCCTCGGCGGCCAGGACGGCCCGCTCTCCGAGCTGGTCGCCTCCTACGACCGCTACGAGGGCTCCGGCGAGATCAACTCCACCGTCGCCGACCAGACCGGCCGGCTCGCCGCCGTCAAGGCCGCGTACGGCGCCGTCGAGGGCATCACCCTCGACGAGCTCGACGGCCTGACCGCCAGCTCCGCCGACTGGTGGTTCAACCTGCGAGCCTCCAACACCGAGCCGCTGCTGCGCCTCAACGTCGAAGCCCGCGACTCCGTGACCCTCGCCAAGGTCCGCGACGAGGTCCTGGCCCTGGTCCGCGCGTAAGCACCGCGTCACCGCCGGGCCGCGCGACGTGCGGCCCGGCGGTACGCTGACCTCGCCCAATCCGCATGTTCGAAGGGAACCGCCCCATGCCGCTCGAAGCCGGCCTTCTGGAGATCCTCGCCTGCCCCGCCTGCCACTCGCCCCTCGAGGACAAGTCGGCCGACGAAGCGGCTCCCGAGCTGATCTGCACCGGCCGGGACTGCGGCCTCGCCTACCCGGTCCGCGACGGCATCCCGGTCCTCCTCGTCGACGAGGCACGCCGCCCCGCCTGAGCCGCCGCCCGGCCCCGGGGCGTCCAGCCCCAGGCCGCGCAGGTACCGCACAGGCTCCACGGGGCGCCCGTCGCAGCGCCGGGCGCCCGAGCAACCGAGTCGCCCGCCCTTCTGAACCAGCTGTCAGCCGGAGGCCGCAATGCTCGACGAGTCGCTCCTCGACGCACCGGACGAACTCGCCCGCGCCGACCGCCGCGGCCTGCTCCGCGGCGCCGCCGAGGCCGGGGCCAGAGTCCGTACCGCATCCCGGCACGCGACCGAGGCGGGCCTCGCCGACCTGCGCCCCGACGGCCGGCCCCGCGCCGTCCTCATCGCGGGCCCCGGCACCGCCGCCACCGGCGTCGCCGACCTGCTCGGCGCCCTCGCCGGAGCCTCCGCACCCGTCACCCGCCTGCACCCCACCGGGGTCGCGCACGCCGCCGGCGCCCTGCGCTGGGCGCTGCCCGGCTGGGCCGGATCCGTCGACCTGCTGCTCATCGCCACCACCGACGGCACCGAACCCGGGCTCGCCGTCCTCGCCGAGCAGGCCTACCGGCGCGGCTGCTCCGTCGTCGCCGTCGCCCCCGAGCGCTCCCCGCTGAGCGAGGCCGTGGACGGCGCGCACGGGCTCCTCGTCCCGATGGCCAAGGCGCCGTACCAGGAGTACGACGAATCCGCCGCGGCCGGGCCCGGCGCCCTGTGGGCCCTGCTGACCCCGCTGCTGCTGCTCCTCGACAAGGTCGGGCTGATCACCGCCGCCCCGGACACCCTCCAGCGCGTCGCCGACCGGCTCGACCGCACCGCCGAGCGCTGCGGACCGGCCATCGCCACGTACTCCAATCCGGCCAAGACCCTCGCCGCCGAGCTCGCCGACACCCTCCCGCTCATCTGGAGCGAGGGCGCCGGCGCGGGCCCGGCCGGCCGCCGCTTCGCCGCCACCCTCGCCGAACTCGCCGGCCGCCCCGCACTGGCCGCCGACCTCCCCGAGGCGCTGCCCGCCCACGGGGTCCTGCTCGCCGGCTCCTTCGCCGCCGGTGCCGATCCCGAGGACTTCTTCCGTGACCGGGTGGAGGAGCCCCAGGCCCTCCGCGCCCGCATCGTCCTGCTGCGCGACCGGCCCACGGGCGGCCTCACCGCCGCCCCGGCCGCGCGCGAGCTCGCCCTCAGCCACGACACGGCCATCAGCGAGCTCGAACCAGAGGAAGGCGGCGAACTGGAACAGCTCGCCGAACTCCTCGCCGTCACGGATTTCGCCACCGCCTACCTGGCGCTGGCGAGCAGGGGACACGGCTGAGCACGCCACCGTGCCGGCCCTTCATCCAGGAAGACGGACGAAGATGGACCGCCTGACGAACACGATCCGCCCCTACGCCTGGGGATCGACCACCGCGATCCCCCAGCTCCTCGGCGTCGCCCCCACCGGGGAACCCCAGGCCGAGATGTGGATGGGCGCGCACCCGGGCGCCCCGTCCCGCCTCGACCGCGGTGCCGGCGAGACCACCCTCGCGGACGTCATCGCCGCCGACCCCGAGCGCGAGCTCGGCGCGGCCGCCGTCGCCAAATTCGGCCCCAGGCTGCCCTTCCTCCTGAAGATCCTCGCAGCCGGGGCCCCGCTCTCCCTCCAGGTCCACCCCGACCTCGCGCAGGCGAAGGAGGGCTACGCCGACGAGGAGCGCCGCGGGATCCCCGCCGACGGGGCCCACCGCAACTACAAGGACCCCAACCACAAGCCCGAGATGATCTGCGCGCTCACCCCCTTCGACGGCCTGTGCGGCTTCCGCCCGCCGCTGGAGGCCGCCGACCTGCTCGCGGGCCTGGGCGTCAACTCCCTCGTTCCGTACGTCGACCTGCTCCGGGCCCACCCGGAGGAGGCGGCCCTGCGCGAGATGCTTTCCGCCGTACTGACCGCGGACCGCGCCGAGATGGCCCGTACGGTGGCCGAGACCGGCGCCGCGATCGAACGCCTCGGGGGCCGGTACGCGCCGTACGCCTCGCTCGTGCACCACTTCCCCGGCGATCCGGGCGTGATCGCGGCCATGCTCCTCAACCACGTCCGACTCCAGCCCGGCGAGGCCATGTTCCTCGGTGCCGGAGTCCCGCACGCCTACCTCGACGGCCTCGGCGTGGAGCTGCTGGCCAACTCCGACAACGTCCTGCGCGCCGGACTCACCCCCAAACACGTGGACGTGCCCGAGCTGCTGAAGATCGTGCGGTTCGAGCCGGGCGACCCGGCCGTGCAGCGCCCCGAGGGCAACGGCGAGGAGGTCTACGAGACCCCCATCGACGAATTCCGCCTCTCCCGCTTCGCCCTGGCCGCCGGCGCCGCCCCGCACACCCTCCCGGACGACGCCCCGCAGATCCTGCTGTGCACGGCGGGCCGCCCGAAGGCCGGCGAAGTGACGCTGGCCCCCGGAGAGTCGGTCTTCGTCCCGGCAGGCGAAAAGGTCGAACTGTCCGGAATCGGCAGCATCTTCCGGGCCACCGTCGTCCTCTGACGTGGCGCCTGGCGCTGCGGCTGCAACAATGTGCCGCCGTAGCGCGGCGTCCCGGCAGGGGCGCCGCACCGAGGAAGGGACTCCGGAAACCCATGAGCGCGTCGGGCGGTACCAGGGCGATCGTGGCGGCACTCGCCGCCAATCTCGCCATCGCTGTAGCCAAGTTCGTGGCCTTCGTCTTCAGCGGCTCGTCGTCGATGCTCGCGGAAAGCGTCCACTCGCTGGCCGACTCCGGGAACCAGGGGCTGCTGCTCCTCGGCGGAAAGAAGGCCCAGCGCGAGGCGACGCCGCAACACCCCTTCGGGTACGGGCGCGAACGCTACATCTACGCCTTCCTCGTCTCCATCGTGCTCTTCACCGTCGGTGGCATGTTCGCCATCTACGAGGGCGTCGAGAAGGTCCAGCACCCGCACCCCATCGAGGCCTGGTACTGGCCGATCGGCGTGCTCGTCTTCGCCATCATCGCCGAGAGCTTCTCGTTCCGTACGGCGATCAAGGAGTCGAACGAGATCCGCGGCTCCCTGTCGTGGAGTCAGTTCATCAAGCGCGCCAAGGCCCCCGAGCTGCCGGTGGTCCTCCTGGAGGACTTCGGCGCCCTCGTCGGCCTGGTCCTCGCCCTCGGCGGCGTCGGCCTCGCGCTCGCGACGGGCAACGGCGTCTGGGACGGCATCGGCACCCTGTGCATCGGCACCCTGCTGCTCGTCATCGCCGTCGTGCTGGCCGCCGAGACCAAGTCCCTGCTGCTCGGCGAGGCCGCGGGCACGGAGGACGTCGAGAAGATCAGGGCCGCCCTCGTCGACGGCGACGTCGTCACCCGCGTGATCCACATGCGCACCCTCCACCTCGGCCCGGAGGAGCTCCTGGTCGCCGCCAAGATCGCGGTCGAGGGCAACGACACCGCGACGCAGGTGGCCGACGCGATCAACGCCGCCGAGGCCCGGATCCGCGAGGCGGTCCCGATCGCCCGCGTGATCTACCTGGAGCCGGACATCTACCACGCGGAGTCGGACCCCTCCGCCAAGGCCTGACCAGGCGCCGCACCCCTGCGAAGGCCCCCGCCGCGCGCGTCTCGCGCCCGGCGGTGGCCTTCGTCTGCACCGATGGAGCCCTGCGTCTCCCACACTCGAGGGGAGGTTCAAAAGATCCGGAAGACCTGAATACCGCCCGCCGGACGGGACATGCTTCGGTGTAGATTCGTCGTCAGTGTCAGGCGTCGCTGCTGATGGCGGTCGGGCGGTCCTCGCGACCGGCCGAGGGGAGAGAGGGCCCCCGACGGACTGAGTGCTCGGTGCACCGTCCCCACGGGCGATGCCCGGCTCAGCCGTACCCACCCTCTCGAACCATGAGGAGCAGTACCCATGGACTTCAAGGTCGCAGACCTTTCCCTCGCCGCCTTCGGCCGCAAGGAGATCACGCTGGCCGAGCACGAGATGCCCGGCCTCATGTCGATCCGCCGGGAGTACGCCGAGGCTCAGCCGCTGGCCGGCGCCCGCATCACCGGCTCCCTGCACATGACCGTGCAGACGGCCGTCCTGATCGAGACCCTGGTCGCCCTCGGCGCCGACGTCCGCTGGGCGTCCTGCAACATCTTCTCCACCCAGGACCACGCGGCCGCCGCCATCGCCGTCGGCCCGAACGGCACCCCGGAGAACCCGCAGGGCGTCCCCGTCTTCGCCTGGAAGGGCGAGACGCTGGAGGAGTACTGGTGGTGCACGGAGCAGGCGCTGACCTGGCCGAACACCCCCACCGGCGGCCCCAACATGATCCTCGACGACGGTGGTGACGCCACCCTCCTCGTCCACAAGGGCGTCGAGTTCGAGAAGGTCGGCTCCGCCCCGGACCCGTCCACGGCGGACTCCGAGGAGTACGGCCACATCCTCACCCTGCTGAACCGCACCCTCGGCGAGACCCCGCAGAAGTGGACGCAGCTCGCGTCCGAGATCCGCGGTGTCACCGAGGAGACCACCACCGGCGTGCACCGCCTGTACGAGATGATGGCCGAGGGCACGCTGCTGTTCCCGGCGATCAACGTCAACGACGCCGTGACGAAGTCGAAGTTCGACAACAAGTACGGCTGCCGCCACTCGCTGATCGACGGCATCAACCGCGCCACCGACGTCCTCATCGGCGGCAAGGTCGCGGTCGTGTTCGGCTACGGCGACGTCGGCAAGGGCTGCGCCGAGTCGCTGCGCGGCCAGGGCGCGCGCGTCATCGTCACCGAGATCGACCCGATCTGCGCGCTGCAGGCCGCGATGGACGGATTCCAGGTCGCGACGCTGGACGACGTCGTGGAGACGGCCGACATCTTCATCACGACCACGGGCAACAAGGACATCATCATGGCCTCGGACATGGCCAAGATGAAGCACCAGGCGATCGTGGGCAACATCGGCCACTTCGACAACGAGATCGACATGGCCGGCCTGGCCAAGATCGAGGGCATCGTCAAGGACGAGGTCAAGCCGCAGGTCCACACCTGGAAGTTCCCCGACGGCAAGGTCCTGATCGTGCTCTCCGAGGGCCGTCTGCTGAACCTGGGCAACGCGACCGGCCACCCGTCGTTCGTGATGTCGAACTCCTTCGCGGACCAGACCCTGGCCCAGATCGAGCTCTTCACCAAGCCCCAGGAGTACCCGACCGACGTCTACGTGCTGCCCAAGCACCTCGACGAGAAGGTCGCCCGCCTCCACCTCGACGCCCTCGGCGTCAAGCTCACCACGCTCCGCCCGGAGCAGGCCGAGTACATCGGCGTCAAGATCGAGGGCCCGTACAAGCCGGACCACTACCGCTACTGATCCCCACGCGGCAGGAGCGACAGCACGTCACGCAGGCCCCCGGCGGAGATGCCGGGGGCCTGCCCCGTACTCAGGCAAGGACCGACACGATGCCCCGCGGCCGCTACTCGCTCCACGACCCGCACGACCACGCCCCGCTCGGCGAGGAGCACTTCCACTGCGCCCCCGGCCCCTCCGGCTGGCGCTACGTCTCCCAGCTCACCGGCCCGGGCGGCGACCACCGCGGCTCGGTCGACCTGGCGGTCGACGAACTCGGCCGCCCCATCCGCCTCGAGGTGAACGCCTCCAGCTGGCAGGTGCGCGGTGCCGCCATCGACGGTGTCACCTGGGTGCGCTCCGACCCCACCGGCACCGAGGCCACCGAGGGCAACGTCCCCGCCGCGGGCTTCACCGGCACGTCGCCGGCCTTCCTCGTCGCGACGGCCCGCCTGCTGCGCCTGACCCCCGGCGCCCCCGCCACCCGGGTCCGGCTCGTCGCACTCACCGACCCGGTGCTGGCGCCCCGTACGGTCGACCAGGCCTGGGCGCTGCTGGGGCGCGCCGAGCACGCGACGGACAGCGGGCCGCTCGTGGTGGATGAATACCGGGTCACCGCCCTGGACACCGGCGAGGTCCACACGGTCCACCTGGCCGGGGACGTGGTCCTCGCGGCCCCGGGCATCGAGCTCGAACACCTGGAGACCCCGCCCTCGACGTTCCCCGAGGACTGAAGCGGCCCGGCAATCCCGGCCCGGCTCCGCGGCCCCGCCCCGCGTCAGTGCTCCTCGTCCGGGTGGCTCCACTCGACCGCGCACGTCGCCGAAGGCGCGGCCTCCTTCGCGTACCAGGCGAGGGACTTCTCGAACTCCGGGCACCACAGGTGGGCGCGGCTGACGGAGACCGGGAAGTCGGTCCCGCCGGTGACGACCTGCCCGTCGCGCTCCGGCACGATGCCGATGCTCACCTGGCCGCCGATGCTCTCGTCCCGCATCAGCTCCCGGAGCTCCTCGACGACCGCCAGCGCCCGGGCCTCGTCCTCGATGCCCGTGACGCGGAAGGTGAAGGAGACGTTCGCAGACATGCCGTGCAGGCTAGATGATCACGCCGGGGGCGCGAACCCGGTCGCGGGCCGCGGCGGCACGGGAGCCGCCGGAGCGGGCGCCACCACCGGGGCGGCGGGCGCCGCGGGCGCCCCGCCCGGGACCGGGGCCGGCTGACCCGCGTGCGGTCCGGCCTGCGGTACGGGCGCCCCGGGAGCCGGGTGCCCCCACGCGGGCGGCGTCCCCGGAGCCATCCCGGACAGGCCCGCCACGGTCCCGGGCACCCCGGGCGCAATGGGACCGGTGCCGAAGGCGCGGGCCGCGTCCCGGGTCTGCCGCTCGTGCACCACCGCCATCAGGAACGCGGCAGCCGGCACCCCCACCGGCGGCGGCGTCCCCGTACGCGCGACCAGGTCGTCCGCGAGCTTCGCCGCCATCGCGGCTCCCACCTGCGGGTCCAGCTGGTTCATCCGCGTCAGGTACTGCCGTATCGCCAGCCACAGCCCGTCCGGTACGGCCGACAGATCCAGTCCGGAGAACCGTCCGGCCAGCCAGGGCGGCGGCGGAGGCACCGGCATCACCGGCGCCCCCGCCACCCGCTCCCGCACGACCAGTGCGCCGGCGAACACGTCCCCGAGCCGGCGCCCCCGCGCCGACACAAGCGACGCGATGCAGGCCACGGCCCCGAAGGTCCCCAGCAGTTCCACGACCCCCATCGCCCCGCGCACCAGCGCATGCCGGAACCGGATCGGCCCGCCGTCGTCGCGCACCACGCGCAGCCCGCAGGCGAGCTTGCCGAGCGAGCGTCCGCGGGACAGCGTCTCCACCGCGATCGGCACGCCGACCAGCACCAGGACGAAGCTCGCCACCGACACCGCGGCCTGCGCGGCCACGTCCAGCGAGGCGGTCGCGAAGGTCAGCCCGATCGAGATGATCAGGTACCCGGTGAGGTACACGAGCAGGTCGAGGAAGACGGCCAGCGCCCGGCTCGGCAGCCTCGCCGGCCGCAAACCCAGGACGACCGCGTCCCCCGTCACCAGATCGCTCACCCTGCACACCTTTCCCGTGACCGGACCCGCCCCTTGGTCGTCCAGTCTGCCAAGCTGACCACGGTAGGAGTAAGCAGAAGCAGGGTCCTGGGGCAGGGGAGCGGCAACCGGATGGATCTCGACGTCTTCGTGACGGCCCACCGGGCGGAATGGGACCGCCTCGAACAGCTGCTGGGCCGCGGCCGCAGGCTGACCGGCGCCGAGGCGGACGAGCTGGTCGCGCTCTACCAGCGGGCCTCCACGCACCTCTCCCTGATCCAGTCCAGCGCCCCCGACCCCAGGCTCACGGGCCGGCTGACGCAGCTGGTCGCCCGCGCCCGTGCCACGGTGACCGGCACCCGCCGCGGCGGCTGGCGCGACGCGGCCCGCTTCTTCACCGTCGGCTTCCCGGCGGCGGTCTACCGCAGCCGCCGCTGGTGGATACCGACGGCTCTGATCTCCGTCGCGATCGCGGTGCTCCTGGGCTGGTGGATAGCCATCCACCCGGAGGTCCAGAGCGCCATTGCGGCCCCGGACGACCTGAAGGCGCTCACGAAGCCGGGCGGCGGGTACGAGACGTACTACTCCAGCAACCCGGCGGGTTCGTTCGCCGCGCAGGTCTGGACGAACAACGCCCAGGCCGCCGCGATATGCCTGGTCCTGGGCGCGTTCCTGGGGATTCCGGTGCTCTGGATCCTCTTCCTGAACATGCTCAACCTCGGCACCGGCATCGGCCTGATGGCCTCGGCCGACCGCCTCGACGTGTTCCTCGGCCTGATCCTGCCGCACGGCCTGCTCGAACTGACCGCGGTCTTCGTCGCCGCGGGCACCGGTCTCCGCCTCGGCTGGACGATCATCGACCCGGGCCCCCGCACCCGCCGCGCCGCCCTCGCCGAGCAGGGCCGCGCGGCGCTGGGCATGGCGATCGGCCTGGCGGCGGTCCTGTTCGTCTCGGGCCTGATCGAGGGCTTCGTAACCCCCTCCGGCCTCCCGACCTGGGCCCGCATCGCGATCGGCGTCGTCGCCGAGGCCGCGTTCCTGGCGTACGTCTACGTCCTGGGTGGCCGGGCCTCGCGCGCGGGCGAGGCGGGCGACGTGGAGGCAGCCGACCAGACGGGCCACGCTGCCGACCGCGGCCTGATGTGCGTACGACCCGGCTGAGCTGCTAGTCTCCTCGTCGTCCCGCAGCGACTGTTGACACAGGCGCCGTGGGGAGGTAGATTTTAACGGTTGCCTCGAACTGGACAAGTTCGGCAGTGATCGCTTAACATCTCTCTCGCCCCCAAGGAATTGAATTCCACTGGGGCACCGTCGACCACTCATCCAGGAAACCGAAGCCGGGAAATCCGGTGGAAAACTTCTGGTAGGGTCGGCATCGCCGGAAAGGGAAAGCGCGAAAGCGAAGACCCCGGAAAGCAAGCGGGACTGACTCTGATAGAGTCGGAAACGAAGAACGAAAGCCCGGAGGAAAGCCCGAGAGGGTGAGTACAAAGGAAGCGTCCGTTCCTTGAGAACTCAACAGCGTGCCA
>NZ_JNZY01000012.1 GCF_000717655.1 Streptomyces katrae | reverse complement strand
GGATCGGTCATCTCTGCTCGCGCCCTCGGAAGCAGGTGGACATGTAGTCGAATGTCCGGTTTGTCCTGCTTAAAATCCTGCGCCCGTACCTTCACGACGGCGTCCGTCGACTGTCACAGGCGCGTCACAGGGGCCGTCTTCCCGTACGTTCGCGCACGCGCCGCACCGCCAGGAGCAGTGCTCGGCGGTCTCAGAACCCCAGAAGGGACTGCTCGGCCCAGATGGTCTTGCCGACCGGGGCGTGCCGGGTGCCCCAGCGCTGGGCGAGCTGGGCGACCAGCAGCAGGCCGCGCCCTCCTTCGTCGAAGGTCCGGGCCCGCCGCATGTGCGGGGCCGTACTGCTCGTGTCGGAGACCTCGCAGATCAGGGTGCTGTCCTCGTGGATCAGCCGCAGCTGGATGGGCGGTTCGCCGTAGCGGATGGCATTGGTGACCAGCTCGCTGACCAGGAGCTCGGTGACGAAGGAGGCCTCCTCGAGCCCCCAGGCCGTCAGCTGGTCGGTGGTGCTCCGACGGGCCTGGGCGACGACGGCCGGGTCGGGGTTCAGGTCCCAGACGACGACCTTGTCCGAATGCAGGGCCCGGGTCCTGGCGACGAGCAGGGCGACGTCGTCATCGGGACGGTGGGTCAGCATGGCCGTCAGTACGCGGTCGCACACCGTCTCCAGCGTGGTGGCGGGACGGGTGAGAGCCGCGAACATGCTGTCCAGGGCCTCGTCGATGTCGTGCTCGCGGGCCTGCAGCAGGCCGTCGGTGTACAGGGCGAGGACGCTGCCCTCGGGAAGCTCGACCTCGACGGTCTCGAAGGGCAGGCCTCCCAGGCCCAGTGGCGGGCCGGCCGGGACGTCGAGGAGGTACACGGAGCCCTCCGGGGAGACCACGGCGGGCGGCGGGTGGCCGGCCCGGGCGACGGTGCATCGGCAGGTGACCGGGTCGTAGACCACGTACAGGCAGGTGGTGCCGATGCCCCCCGCGGTTTCCCCGACGCCGCCCCCGTCGGCCTCGTCGGCGGACAGGTGGATGATGAGGTCGTCGAGGTGGGTGAGCAGCTCGTCGGGCGGCAGGTCGACGTCGGCCAGGGTGCGGACCGCGGTGCGCAGCCGGCCCATGGTGGCGGCGGCGCGGATGCCGTGGCCGACGACATCGCCCACGACCAGGGCCACCCGTGCACCCGACAGCTGGATCACGTCGAACCAGTCGCCGCCCAGGCCGGCCGCGGTACCCGCGGGCAGATAGCGGGAGGCGATCTCCAGTGCGGCCTGGGTGGGCAGCGTGTGCGGCAGCAGGCTGCGCTGCAGCGTCATCGTCGAGGTGTGCTCCCGCGAGGATCCGCGCGCGTCGTGGATGCTGACGGCCGCCCTGGTCGCCAGCTCCTCGGCCAGCTGCAGGTCCTCCGGCAGGAACGGCTCACTGCGCCGGTGACGGCCGAAGACGGCCACGCCGAGGATGACACCGCCGGCCTGCAGCGGCACCACCATCACGGAGTGGGTCCCGTACTGGCTGATCCACGCGGCGGCCCTCTCGTCCTCGGCCACCCACTGGGCGAGTGCCGGGTCGGTCGGCCCGTGCACGGTGCCGCGCCCTGTGGCCAGACACTCGGCGGGCGGCGACAGCGCCGGATAGCTGGTCGTCCCGCCGACCGCGACCTGGGACTCCGGGTTTCCCTCGAGGACCGACCGCACAGCGGTACGGCACACGGTGACCGGCCCCGAGGCGGGGCCGGCGGACGGCTCGTCACCGCGCGGCGGAGGGTCCAGCAGGTCGATGAACGCGAAATCGGCCAGCCGGGGGACGGCGACGTCGGCCACCTCCTGCGCGGTGTGGGCGGTGTCCTGCGCGGTGCCGATGCGGGCGTCCGCGACGTCCGGCACGAGGATCCGCTGCCGGTCACCCTCGCCCGCCGTCCTCTCGTGCGCGGCCAAGGACACGGCGCGCACCCGGCCGTCCGGGTCACACAACGGGGCCAGCGAGGTCGCCCAGCCGTGCGGGGTGCCCGCGCGCGGGGAACGGACGAAGGAATCCACGTACTGCGCCTCACCGGTCTCCAGGACCAGGCGCATCCTCCCCTCCGTCTCGTCGCTCACGGGATCGGGCGCGATTTCCGGCAGCCGCAGCCCGCGCATCTCGTCTTCCGTGAGCGAGAGCGTGCGCTCCATGCCGGCGTTCGCCCGCACCAGCCGCAGGTCCGCATCGAAGATCGCCAGGAAGCAGGGGGACTGGGTGAACGCCCATTCCTTCAGCGGTTCGCCCCAGGGCGGGCCGGGCGCCCTCGTGACGGCGGACACCACGAGCCACCGGGCGGTCCCGTCGGTGGACGCCAGGCGGTGCGCGAGCAGTCCCACTTGCATCCGCCGGCCGTCGCGGTGCCGCAGCGCCACGGTGCCGCTCCACCGCTCCTGGCCGGCCGGGATCCGCGCCGAACCCTCTCCGAGGCCGTCGGCGAGGAGTTCGGCGGCGGGCACCCCCACGATCTCGGACGGCGTGTAGCCCAGCAGCCGACGGGCATCGTCACTCCACTCCGTCACGATGCCCTGCTCGCTGATGGTGGCCGTGGCCGTGTAGGCCGACTCGAGGGAGGCGTTCGTTTCCTCCGGCCGCTCACCAGGAAAGCTGGGAAGTTGCTCCATCGCCGCTCATCTCGCCCTCGCTAGTTCCTCTGCCGCTGTCCCACGGCAACCCCTGCACGGCCAGGCGCTCCACTGACAAGCATCATCCGGCAGGGCAAGGAGCACCAACGCAGTGCTGCCAAGGGGGGCGCTCAGCAGGCCGGCCCCGAGGGGAGGGCCGCAGCGACGCCCGGTGACGGGGCGGGGTGCGCGAGGACGAGGGCGAGGACCGCGTCTCCCGCCCGCCACAGCATCGCGCGGCGCCGTCCGCTGAGTGCGGGAGGTTCCAGGCCGGTGATCCGGACGCGGCGCGGAGCGTCACCGAAGATGCCGCTGCGGTCGGCCTTGACCGCGGCTTCCTTGAGCGCCCAGGCGCCGGCCAGGACATCGGGCCGGTCCGTGCCGATGAGGGAGAGTTCCGCCGGGGAGAAGGCGTGGTCCCCGACACGGCGGACCGTGGCCGCCGATTGCGTCTCGCACAGGTCCACTCCGACCGGTTCC
Source organism: Streptomyces katrae (assembly GCF_000717655.1). Classification (GTDB taxonomy): domain Bacteria; phylum Actinomycetota; class Actinomycetes; order Streptomycetales; family Streptomycetaceae; genus Streptomyces; species Streptomyces katrae_B. The sequence continues at coordinate 164,241 of NZ_JNZY01000012.1, read as the reverse complement.
GGTGCGAGGGCCGCGGCGACGTGCCCGGCGGTGTGGCTGATGGAGACGTTCACGGCCGGCAACGGATTGCCGCCCACGACGACGTACGGACTGCCGTCGGCACGAGGGAGGATCTCCACGTCGTCCGCGGGCGCGCCGAAGGCTTCGCCCACCAGGTGCTTGGCGAGCACACGGCCGGCCACCCATTCGGCCTGCCGCCAAGCCGGCAGCGCGTGGACCACGCGCCGCTCGGCCGGCGAGAGGTGCGGCGGGAGAACCCGTGAGGCGGGCGCCGTCTGCCACAGGCCGGAGCGGTGGGCCACGACGAGGCCGGCTCCGCACCATCGGTGGACGTGGCCCGGCGTGATCGGCGGGAAGGTGGTGTCCATGGCGGCGGGATCAGGCGGCCATGGCCCGGTCGAGGTGCCGCAGCTCGTGCTCCAGCGCGGTCACGGCGTGACGGATCTGGTCGGAGGTGTGGTCACAGGTGATGAAGAAGCGCAGCCGGGCCATCTCCTCGGGTACGGCCGGGTAGAGGATGGGATTGACGCTGATGCCCTGCTGGAACAGGGCCTCGGCGAGTCGCAGGGTCTTCAGGGAGTCCCCGACGATGCACGGGACGACCGGGGTGTCCTGACTGTCCCCGACGTCGATGCCCGCATCGCGCGCCAGGCGGACGAACAGCGCTGCGTTCTCCGCAAGGCGCGCCACGCGCTGCGGCTCGGCGCGCAGCAGTCGCAGCGCGGTCAGCGAGGCGGCGGTGTCGGCCGGGGTCATGCCGGCGCTGTAGACGAAGCCCGGAACGGTGTAGCGCAGGTACTCGACGACCGAGCGGCTCCCGGCGACGTAACCGCCGCAGCTCGCCAGCGCCTTGGACAGCGTGCCCGACCACAGGTCGACGGCCGTGCGGTCGGTGCCGCAGTACTCGCCGATGCCCCGCCCGGTCGCGCCGATCGTCCCGATGCTGTGCGCCTCGTCGATCATCAGCAGCGCACCGTGCCGGCGCTTGACCTCGACGAGGGCGGGCAGGTCGGCGATGTCGCCGTCCATGCTGTACACGCCCTCGACGACGACGAGGACCCGTCGGTACTCGTGGCGGACCTGGCCGAGGATCGCGTCGAGCGCGGCTGCGTCGTTGTGGGGGAACGGCCGCCGGGTCGCGCCGGAGAGCTTGCAGCCCTGCAGGATGCTGTCGTGGGCGAGGGAGTCGTGGACGACGAGGTCCCCGGGTCCGACGAGGTGTCCGATCACGGTCACGTTGGTGGCGTGCCCATTGGCCAGGGTGAGGGCTCCTTCGCATCCGAGCAGGTCGGCGAGTTCCGTCTCGAGCTCCAGGTGGAGCGGACGGCTCCCGGACAGCAGCCGGCTGGCGGACACCGACGTGCCGCAGCGTGCGATCGCCTCCTGGGCCGCCGCGGTCATCCGGGGGTGCGTGGCCATGCCCAGGTAGTTGTAGCTGGAGAACGATACGAGTTCCCGGCCATCGATGACGGTCGTGTCGGTGATGCCGCCCTCGTGGACGAGGAAGTACGGATTGCGCAGCCCCGTCCCGGCGAGCGCGGCGAGACGCTCGTCGTGGGCCGCGACCTCCGGGAAGCACTCGATCCGCGTCTGCTCCTGCGGCAGCGGGGCGGGGGCCGGGGCTGCCGAGGGCAGGCCGGCGGGCGGCAGGGGCCGGGCTTGGTGGTCCTGGTCGGCGCGCTGTACGGGGACGGCAGCCGGTGCGGCGTCGGCGGGGCCGCCCGCGATCAGCGCGGCGATCCTCCCGGCGGTCGGCCGGTCGGCAGCCCGCTCGTCGAACGTCCACCGCGGCCACTGCCGCTGGAGGGAGGCGAACAGATCGGTCAGCATGAGCGAGTCGAAGCCGAGATCGTCGATCAGCAGCTGGTCGCCCCGCAGATTGCTCACGGGGAACGCACTGATGCGGGCCACGTGCGCGAGCACGGCGTCGGTGACCTCGTCGATGCCACGGATCGGCGACGGTTCCTTGTCGGCCGGCGCGCGAACGGCGGGCGGGTCGGCGGGGGCCGGAACGGCCGGGTCGGGAACGGCCGGGGCAGCGGGCACGGGTGCGCGTACGGGAACTGCCGTGGCCGGGCCGGTGACCTGGGCGGCGGGGTGCTGCACGGGCAGCGGCCCGGTGAGGCGGCCGAGCAGCGTCACCTGCTGGCGGACCAGCTGGAGCAGTTCGTTCACCGGGTCGTGCACCGAGTCGCTCACCCGGTCGTTCGTCGTGGCATGCGTCGGGGCGTTCATCGAGCTCTCCTGGGGCGGTGCGGGCTGGGGCGGGAGGGTGGCGGCGGGGGTGTCCTGCGGCGCAGGGCGCATGCTCCGCACCCAGTACGACTGGGTGTCGAGCCTGGCCACCGGCAGGTCCAGCAGACGGCGGGCTTCCCCGGGAACCAGAGCGCGCGGGTCGACCGGGGCACCCAGGACCGAGAGCCGGGCGAGGGCCCGGACGAAGCCGCGTCCGCCGTCCGGTACGGCCTCTGCGGCGGGGACGGCGTGGACGTCGTCGTGGCCGCTGAGGTTGCGGCGGACCGAGGCGAGCAGCGAGTTCCCGCCGGTCACCTGGAGGAAGACGCGGGCCCCCTGCTCGTAGGCGGTCCGGACGGCATCGCCGAAGCGGACCGGCGCGGACGCGTGCCGGGACCACAGCTCGCGCAGCCGGTCGGCGTCGGTGCAGACCGCAGCGTCCACGGACGACACGAACGGCAGGGCGGGGCTGGCGAGGGGCCGGTCGGCGAGGTACGCGCCCAAGGCCTCGTCGGCGGCGGCGAACAGCGGCGAGTGGAAGGCGCCCGACACCTCGAGGGGCAGCGTGACGACCCCGGCCTCGGCACACGCGCGCCGCAGGACGGCGAGCCCCCGCAGGGAGCCGCTGACCACGAGCTGCCGCGGCTGGTTGAAGCAGGCGAGCCAGAGGTCGTCGATGCCGGCCATGAGCCGACGGCAGGTCGCCTCGTCGCCCTGCACGGCGAGCATCCCGCCCCGGGAGCCGGTCTCGGCCCGGCGGAGGGCTGCGCCCCGGTGGCCCAGCAGCCGGACGGTGGCCTCGTCGGTGAGGGCTCCGGCCGCTGCGGCCGCGGCGAATTCTCCGACACTGTGGCCCAGGGTGAGGTCGGGTGTGAGGCCGCAGTCGGCGAGGAGGTGAGTGGCGGCGATCTGGACGGTACCGAGCAGCGGCTGGCACACGTCGGTGGCCGCGAGCCGCTGCCTCAGCTCCTGGTCGTCGCCCCCGGCCTGGGCCTCGCCGTACAGCAGATCGGTGAGGTCGAAGTCGAGGTTCCGCCGGGCCACGGCGCCGAGGGCGTCGACGGTTGCCCGGAAGCCGGTGAACCTCTCGTAGAGGTCCTGCATCATGCCCGGCCGCTGACTTCCCTGCCCGGGGAAGAGGAAGGCGATACGGCGCTGCGCGGGCGGCAGGGGGGCGTCGGCGGCGAAGGCGCCGTCGCCGAGGTCGCCCCGGGCGCCGTCGGCGAGCTGGCGGCGGGCCTCGCGCAGCCGCCGGACGAGTTCGTCCGTGTCGGCGGCGACGATCGCGAGCCGGGCGGTCAGCGGCTCACGCGCACCCAGGGTGTGGGCCACGGCGGCCACCGGCGGGCCGTCCGCCGTGTCGAGTGCGTCGAGAACGTCGCCGATGTGCTCGTCCAGCAGCTCGGGGTTGCCGGCCGAGAGCAGGACGAGCTGGGGGCCGCCGGCTCCGGTCCGTTCGGCGGGGCGGTCGACGGCAGGGGCGGGCGCCTCCTCCAGGACCACGTGGACGTTCGTGCCGCCGAAACCGAACGAGCTGACGGCGGCACGCCGCGGGGTGCCCGTGGCCCGAAAGGGCCGTACGGTGTCGGCGAAGCGCAGGCCCGCCGAGGCGATGCCCAGCTCCGGATGGGGCGCGGTCTCCGGCTGCGGCACGATCGTGCGGTGGTGGACGACCAGGGCCGTCTTGATCAGCCCCGCAATGCCTGCCGCGGACAGCGAGTGCCCGATGAGGGCCTTGCCCGCCCCGAGGTAGCACAGTGCCGGGTCGTCGTCGGGGAACTCGGTGCGCAGTCGGCGCAGCGCCTCCACCTCGGCACGGTCTCCGACGGTGGTGCCGGTGCCGTGGGCCTCGATGAAGCCCACGGACGAGGGGGTTACCCCCGCGTCGTCGTAGGCCCGGTGCATGGCGCGCAGCTGGCCTTGGGGGGTGGGAGTCAGCGGTCCGGGGGACGCGCCGTCGTTGGCCGAGCCGATGCCCCTGATCACCGCGTAGACGCGGTCGCCGTCGGCGAGGGCGTCCGCGAGCGGCCGTATGACGACGGTGCCGGCGCCTTCGCCGAGGACGAAGCCGTCGGCCGCCTCGTCGAACGGGCGGCACACCCCGGTCGCGGACAGCGCGCGGAGCTTGGAGAAGCCGACCAGGCTGTCGGGGGTGAGGTTGAGGTACACGCCGCCGACGACGGCGATGCGGCAGGTGCCCCGGCCCAGGTGGGCGATCGCCTGGTCGAGGGCGACCAGTGAGCCCGAGCAGGCGGCGTCGACGGCGAAACTGGGGCCTCCGAGGTCGAACTGCCGGCTGACCGTGCCCGCCGCCATGTTGAGCAGGCTCCCGGGCAGCGTGAAGCTCTGGACGGTGCCGAGCCGGGCTGCCTCTTCCCTGGCGCCGTCGAGGCCGCCGGGGTGGTCCGCCGCGGGCGACTCGTCGGCCAGGGCGATGACCCGGAGGGGAGCCGCCATGAGGTCCTTGTAGTCGGACACCGATATGCCGAGGAAGACCCCGGTGTTCTCGCGGTCGAAGTCGCCACGGCCCAGCCCCGCGTCGTCGAGGGCCTCGCGGGTGACGTCGAGCATCAGCCGGTGCTGCGGGTCCATGGCCCGGGCGCGGGCGGGGGGCACCCCGTAGTGCGGGGCGGCGAAACGGTCCACGGCATCCAGGAAGGCGACCTGGTCGGTGTACGCGGCGTGGGGGGCCGACGGGTTGTCGGGGTCGTGGAAGGTGCCGTGGTTCCAGCGTTCCGCCGGGACGGCGGAGAACTGGCGTTCCCCGCTCAGCAGGAGCTTCCAGTAGGCGCGGATGTCGGGGGCGCCGGGGTAGCGGCAGCCGAGTCCGGTGATGGCGATGTCGGTCATGACGGGTCTTCTTCCTTTGCGTGGTGCCCCGGGCGGACGGCGACCAAGGCGGTGGGGACGGGCTCTGCACCGGGGGAGTCGGCGGTGCGAGGGGGTGGGGGCAGGTGAGGCCGCGAGGACGGCGGGGCACCCCTGCCGGCCGGGCGGGGAACGGACGCCGGATGCGGCACCTTGCGTCCGATCGGCCAGGGCGCCCACCAGTTCAGGCCTCCCGCCAGGCGCATGAGCGCCGGTACGAGGACGCCCCGCACGAGGGTGGCGTCGAGGAGGACGCCGAGGCCTGCGCCGATCCCGAAGAACTGCAGCAGCGAGACCTGGGAGGTGCCGAAGCTCAGGAGCGTGAACGCGAGGAGCGAACCGGCGGTCGTGACGATGCCGCCCGTGTGGGCTATGCCCGAGACGATGGAATCAGCGTTGTCCTGCCCGGCCTCGTGCGCCTCCTTGATGCGCGCGAGGACGAACACCTCGTAGTCCACCGAGAGCCCGAAGACGATGCAGAACAGCAGCACCGGCATGGTCGTACTGAGGGGGCCGGGCGTGAAATGGAGCAGGTGCCGGAGATGGCCGGTCTGGAAGACCCACACCATCGCCCCGAGGACGGCCGCGAGGCTCAGGGCGTTCAGCGCGATGGCCTTCAGCGGCAGCAGCAGGCTTCGCGTGAAGCCGAGCAGCAGGACGAACGTGGTGACGGTGATCAGGGAGAGCGCCAGCGGAAGCCGGCCTCCCACGGTGGCCTTGGCGTCGACCAGGACCGCGCTCGGTCCGCCGACGAGGACGTCGGTGCCCGCCGGGGCGGGAGTCGCGCGGACGGCGTGCACGAGCTGCTGGGCGGCGCGCGACTGCGGGTCCGCCTGCGGCACCACGGAGAGCCGGGCCGGACCGTCGCCGACGGGCTTGGCCACGGTTCCGGCGGAGCCGGGGGCCGCTGCCTTCTCTCCCTGCCGGAAACTGCCCTCGGGCCCCATGACGCGGGCGACCTGCGGGAGCGCGGACAGCCGGCGGGCGTAGTCCTCCCGGGCCGGCGAGGACGCCTTGCCCGTCATGACGACCGTGAGCGCGCTCGGGCCGTTCATGTCGAACGCACCGCGCACCAGGTCCCCGGTCTGACGGCTGGACGAGCTCACGGGCAGCGCCCGCTCGTCAGGGGTGGCGAAACCGGCGTGCGCGAACGGCCCGGCGAGCACCACGAGCAGCCCGATCACCGGCAGCGCCGCGATCAGCGGCCTGCGTACGACGATCTGCGCCAGCCCGCGCCAGAAGCGCGACTCCGAGCCGGCGTGGGCCCGGCGGCGCCACGGCACGGCCCAGGCGTTCACCCGCCTCCCGAGCAGCGCGAGCAGGGCCGGCAGCACCGTGACGGCGCTCACCGCAGCGATCGCCACCACGGCGATGCCCGCATACGCGAAGGAGCGCAGGAAGTACGGCGGGAACACCAGCAGCGTCGCGAGCGCGGCGGACACCGTGGCGGCACTGAAGAGGATCGTGTGGCCCGCGGTGCGCACGGTCCGTATGGCGGCGCTGCGCGAGCCGTGTCCGTCGGCGAGCTCCTCGCGGAACCGGGAGACGATCAGCAGTCCGTAGTCGATGCCCAGCCCGAGGCCGAGCGCGGTGGTGAGGTTCAGCGCGAACACGGACACGTCGGTGACGGCTCCGAGCAGGCTCAGGACCAGCAGCGTCCCGGCGATGGCCAGAACCCCGATCAGCAGGGGCAGCGCCGCGGCCACCACACTGCCGAACACCAGGACCAGCAGGATCAGGGTTCCCGGCAGCACGACGGACTCGGCCCGCTTCAGGTCGGACTCCGAGAGGTCCTGGAGCTCGGCGTCGATGAGCGCCGGTCCACCGACGTGCACCGTGAGGGGCGTCGTGGCAGCCGTCGGGGTGGTCAGCTCCTTGCTCAGCTGCCTGACCCGCGTTCCGAGCTGTTCGCCCTCGCCGTCCACGTGCGCGACGAGCATGGCCGCGTGGCCGTCCCGGCTGCGCAGCTCCGCCGCGTTGCCGGTCCAGTACGAGGTCACGGCGCTCACGTGCGGTTCGGCGCGGAGGCGTCCGGTCAGGGCCTCGCCGGCGCTCCGGGCTGCCGGGGCGTCGACGGAACCGGCGCGGGCCTGCGCGACGACGACCAGGTTGGGGGGCGCCCCCAGGTGCTCGGCCGCCACGCGGGCGGCGCGGCTGGACTCCGATCGCGGATCGTCGTACCCCTGCGTCTTCAGCCGGCCGGTCGCCTCTGCGCCGAACACGGCGGACAGCAGGAGAAACACGAGCGCGGCGAAGAGGACGAGCCGTGGGCGGCGGGTCACGAAGACCCCTGCGCGACGGGACATGAATGCCTCCGGTCGGTTGGTGTTTCGCTCCTGCTCTTGAGCAGGACGGTCGATTTCCACCGTGCCGGGAGGAGGGAGGGGGCCATAGCCCCGGCTATTCGTTACTTGACAGGCCGCTTCGTACGGGGCAGAAGAGTTCACCCCGGCACGGCGGCCGGCTTCTATCAAGACCGGTTCTGGGCGTCAAGTCACGTGTTCGAGTGGCGTGACGCGGGTTCTGCCTTCGGGTTTATTTGGAGTACGCCCTCACCGGGGAACTCCCGGAGACGGTTTACCCGCCTTTTCTTATCCCGAATGGAGAATCCTCATGTCTGAGCGTTTTTGGACCCGTCGTATCGTCCTGGCCGGAGCTTCCGTCGCGCTGGTCGGTGGTGGCATCGCACTGCCGGCGACCGCCATGGCCGCACCCGTCGCCGCTCCGCAGCAGGCCGTCACCCTCCTTCCCCAGGACAGCGCCGACGGAATCGGTACCGGCGGCGACGCCAACGCCGAGAACACCACGGTCGGCGGCGAGGCCAAGGGTGGCAACGCCAGCACCGGCGTCGGCAACTGCGAGGGCGGGTGCGAGGTCACCACCGGCAACGCCACCGGCGGTGACGCCAGCGCCGACGCCATCAACACCGGTGACGCCACCGCCGTCGGCGGCGACGGCACCGGCACGGGCGGCCAGGTGAACAAGCAGGACATCAAGCTGCAGCTGAAGGAAAACCTGAAGCAGAAGCTCGGCAAGTGAGGGCGGAGCACCGCCCCCGCACGACGGACGCCGGAGAGGCCCACAGCCTCTCCGGCGTCCGTTCCGTGCTGGTCCGGCTCGTCAGCCGTTGCCGCCCGTGGCCGTCGCGTCACCGGTCACGGCCGTTGCGTTGCCGGTGTTGAGGGCGTCGGCGCTGGCGTCACCGCCCGTCGCGGCACCCGTGGTGATGGTGCACCTGCCGATGCAGGTGCCGACACCGGAGTTGGCGTTGCCGCCGGTGGCGGTACCGCCCACCGTGGTGTTCGCGGCAGTGGCATCGCCGCTGACGGCGCTGGCGTCACCCCCCGTGCCCGTGTCGCTGTCACCCATGGCCCGCGTGCCCTGCCCGGCCGAGTTCACGGTCTCGGACGTGCCGCGCAGGACGTCACCGCTCACGGCGGTGTTGACGCTGTCCTGGCACAGGCCGCTGCACACGTTGAAGGCGCCGTCGCCCACGGCGGTGTTCGTGCTGGTGCCGCAGAGGCCCACGCACTCGTTGAACGCGCCGACCCCCACGGTCGTGTTGGTGCTGCCGTCGCAGAGCCCCCGGCACACGCCGGAGGAACCGTCGCCCACGGCCGTGTTGGCGCTGTCGTGGCAGATGCCCTCGCACACGCCGGAGGTGCCGTTGCCTGCGGCGGTGTTGGTGCTGTCGTGGCAGATCCCCCTGCACACGGACGGTGCGCCGTCCGTTGCGGCAGTGGTGATGCTGGCGTAGCCGTACTGGGGGAATGCCGGTGCGGCCATCGCGGTCGCCGGCAGGGCCACGACGCCGGTCAGTGCCACGGAAGCCGCGGCCAGCACGATACGACGGGTCCAGGAACGCTCATTCATCGGAATTCTCCGGGATTCTTGTGCGAGGTCTTCGCCTGGGGCCAAGCAGGCGGGCGCTGAGGCTGCCGGTCGGATACGCCCGGTGCTCTGCAGACGCCGGGGATCCCTGGGCTTATGCGAGGTTGACGTTAGCGTGTGGATCATGCTGCGAGCAGGATCTGGCGGGGCGCGGCGTGTTCCCGCCGCATCCCGGTATCAAGATCGCATTCCGGCGTCAAGTCACGTGTTCGAGTGGCGTGACGCGGGCTCTCCGACAGGGTTTATTTGAAGTGCGCCCTCACCGGGGAACGCCCCGGAGAGCGTGAAGCCGGAACGAATCTCCGGACTTTTCCGCGGGGCGGAATGCGACCCTTTTCATACCGAATGGAGAATTGCCATGTCTGAGCGTTTCTGGACCCGTCGTATCGTCCTGGCCGGAGCTTCCGTGGCGCTGATCGGCGGCGGTGTCGCGCTGCCGGCGACCGCGATGGCCGCGCCGACCGCAGCCCCGCAGCAGGCCGTCACGCTCCCCCAGGACAGCGCCGACGGCATCGGCGTCGGCGGCAACGCCAATGCCGGGAACACGACCGTCGGCGGTACCGCCCGCGGCGGCAACGCCGGCACCGGCGTCGTCGACTGTGCGGGCGGGTGCACGGTCACCACCGGTGCCGCCCGCGGTGGCAACGCCAGCGCAGACGCCGTCAACACCGGCGACGCCACCGCAGTGGGCGGCAACGGCACCGGCAACGGCGGGACCGTCACCACGCAGGACATCAAGCAGGAGGTCCTGCAGAACCTGAAGGCGAAGCTCGCCCGCTGAGGGCCGACACCCCACAGCCCCCCACACGGACGCCGGAGAGGTCCACAGCCTCTCCGACGTCCGCACGTCCGGTGGCTCAGCCGCCGTCCTGCATGGTCTCCAGTGCCTCTTTGGCCCGCTTCTCCATCTCCTCCCGGGGGACGTCCGCCACGTGCGTGGCGATGTTCCAGCGGTGGCCGAAGGGGTCTTCGAGCTGCCCGGTGCGGTCGCCGTAGAACTCGTCCTTGACCGGGGACACCTCCGTGGCGCCGCGGGAGAGGGCCTCCGCGAAGACGGCGTCGACGTCCTCGACGTACACGTGCAGGGTGATGGGCGTGCCGCCCACCGACTTCGGCGAGCGGAATCCGATCTCCGGGTACTCGTCGGCGAGCATGATGACCGAGTTGCCCAGCTCCAGCTCGGCGTGGCCGATCCTGCCGTCGGGGGCCGGCATCCTCATCCGCTCGGTCGCGCCGAGCACGGACACGTAGAAGTCGATCGCGGCTGCGGCCCCATCGGTACAGAGGTACGGCGTGACCCGCGGATACCCCTCGGGAATGGGTTTGACGGCCACCGGGCTCCCGCCCTTCCGAACCGTGGCGATCACGCCGACCGCCGTCTGCGCCCACTGATATCCCGATCCCGCAGGGCACGCTCCGGCGCCGCGCTGCACCTCCGCACCGGTTGCCCCGAAGGGCCCACGGCCGCGTCGCGTGGCACGCCGGCGGCGGGGAGCCGTGGAACGGGGTCAGCGGACCGCGACCACCACGTGGCTGTTGCCGAACTGCCAGACCGTTCCGACGTGCTCGAAGCCCGCCTCGCGCAGCAGTGCGAGGTGGTCGGTGAGGGTCAGGTCGTTGCCCTCGCACCGCGGGTGGGCGCGGCGGTCGCGGGCAGCGAGGAGGGGCGTCAGCTCGGGGTCGGTCCGCACTGCCGACCACCACGACTCCCAGTCCTCGTGCGCCAGGGCCTGCTGGCGCTCGGCGCGTCGCCGGCCGATGTCGACGGCGAGCTCGTGGACCTTGGGGGAGTCCGGTTCCAGGTGGTCGCCGTTGACGAGGACTCCGCCGGGCCGGATGCACCCGGCCAGCTCCTCGTACGTCCGCCGCAGGGTGCCCTCGCCGAGGTAGTGCAGGGCCGTCGTCGAGACGGCGGCGTCCACCGGGCGCTCCAGCGCGAGCCCGTCGAGCCAGCCCGGCTCCCCGATCGAGGCCTCGGCGAAGCGCAGGGCCGCTCCGTGGTGCGCCCGCCCGAGTTCCAGCAGCAGCGGATCGGCGTCGACGCCCACGACCTCGGCCGCGGGCATGCGCTCCGCCAGACGCGCCGCCAGCGACCCCGGTCCGCATCCCAGGTCGACGAGGAGGGGAGCCGCGCAGCCCGCCGTCACGCGCTCGACCACGTCGGAGATGACGGTGAACCGCTCCTCGCGGTCGACCGCGTAGCGCTGTTGCTGCCGTTCCCAGCGTTCCACCCATCGGCCGGCCGCCACCGTGTGCAGGTTCATGTTTCTGTCCGCTCGTGCCTCTGCCGTTCTCACGGCCCTGAACTCCACATGAAAATCATTGCAGATTGGCGAGGGTGGCGAGCAACGCCTCGATCTCCTCCACCGTGTTGTACAGGTGCAGGCTCACCCGCACGGATCCGTCCTTCACCCGGGCGCCCGCCTGGCAGTGTCCGTCGGACCGGACCATGAACCCGTGGCTGTAGAGGATGAACCCGAGATCGCGGGATTCGATCTCGCGGTGCCGGAACGCCACGATGCTCCGGCGCTTCTGGACCTCGGAGCCGGCCGCCAGGCTGGAGCGGCAGCCGAGCACCTCGTACGCGTCCAGCCGGCTCAGGCCGTCCGTCAGCCGCGCCGCCAGCGCCACCGTCCAGGCCTCGATCCGGTCCGTGCCGGCCGCGTCGAGCCAGTCGAGCGCGGCCGTCAGGCTTGCGATGCCGACGGTGTTCGGCGTGCCGGCCCAGCCGCCCGGCCGGAACTCCGGACCCCGTCGGCCACGGGCCCAGACCGCACCGGTGCCCGGCAGCGCCAGGGCCTTGTGGCCGGAGAACACCACGAAGTCCACGTCGAGTCCGGAGACGGAGAACGGCAGGTGGCCGATGCTCTGCGCGGCGTCGAGACAGATCGGGACGTCCGGCCCGACCACCCGGCGGATCCGGTGCACGTTCATGTCGGCGCCGTAGACGTGGTGCACATGGGTGGCCGCGACGAAACGGGTGCGGGGACCGGCCGAGGCGGCGAGCGCCGCCGGGTCGTAGTCGCCGGAGCCGTCCTGGTACGGCAGCTCCCGGACCCGGATCCGTACGCCCTGCCGGGCCAGCAGCTCCCGTACCTCCAGCCACGGCGCCAGGTTCGCCTCGTGGTCGGCGAACGGGACGACGATCTCGTCCCCGTCGGTGAGCCGGGCCGCCAGCCAGTCCCGGGCGACGGTCCGCAGCCCCTCGGAGGCGCCGCTCGTGAAGTGCACCGACGACCCGTCCGGCTCGGGGTCTCCCAGGAACTCCTTGACCCGGCCGCGGGCCCGCTCCACCGTGGCCGTCGTCGCATTGGCCCAGGGGTACGAGCCGCGGCCCGCGTTGGCGTTCGAGGTGGTGAGGTAGTGCTGCGCGGCGTCCAGTACGGCCTGCGGCTTCTGCGCGGTCGCCGCGCTGTCCAGGTAGGCCAGTCCCGGGTTCGCCACGATGATCGGGAACTGGGCGCGCAACGGACGCTGCCAGGAACGCAGTTCCTCGAGGGTGTCGGTGCCGGCATCGGCCATGTCAGTCACGCACCAGCGGCGCGCCCGCGTCACGCCACGCGATGATCCCTCCCGCGAGGCTGCGTACGTCGGGATGGCCCATCCGGGTCAGGAGGGCTGCATAGCGCGCCGACTGCTCGCCGACCGGGCACGCCAGGAGGACGGGCTGCCGCTTGCTGAACGGCATTCCGCCCCGTACGAGTTCGTCGAAGAGCTCGTCGACGATGTTGACAGATCCGTCGATGTGCAGCGCGGCGTAGGCGAAGGAGCTGCGCAGGTCGATCACCAGCGGGCGCTCGGCCGCGAGCCACTTCTGGGCGTCGGCCACCTCGATGACCTGCGCCGCCCGTACCTCGGTGTCCGTCAGAGCGGTCACGGAGTTCCGCGCGGGCGGGCGGCCCAGCAGCTCGGGGCGGCGCTGCTTGACGTAGCCGAGATAGCTCTCCACCCGGTCGCAGACGATGAACACCGCGCTCCGGCGGTCCGGGCCCGTCAACTCCGCGTCGACCGGCCCCAGATGGCGGACCGTTCCCTGGTAGGCGGCGCCGCCGGTGGGCCCGGCGAGGATCCCGCAGCGCCGGACCAGGGTGAGCATGCCGTCGATGGCGTCGTCGGCGCTGACCGACTCGATCGTGTCGTACGTGGCCGGGTCGAAGAGGCCGACCTCGTGGACCTCGTCGATGTTGCGGATGCCGGGGATGAAATCCGACTTCTCGCCCACCAGCCCGATCACCCGTACGGCCGGATCGTGGGCGCGCAGGGCCCGGGCCACGCCCGTGGAGGAACCCGCCGTGCCGACGCAGGCGAGGAACCAGTCCGGGGCCCGGCCGTCCAGGTCCGCCACGATCTCCGGCCCCGTACCCGTCTCGTGCGCCTCGGTGTTCAGCGCGTTGAAGTACTGATCGGTGTGCAGGTGGGCACTGCCGGACTGGTTCAGCCTCTGGTGGAAGAGGGTCAGCGGGTCCTCGGTGTCCGTCGGGTCCAGGCATTCGCTGCGGCCCGGCAGCTCCTCGATCTCGGCGCCCAGCAGCAGGAGCAGGTCCTTGACCTCGGGGATGCGCATCCGGTTGGTGACGCTCTTGAACGACAGCCCGTGCATGGCGGCGATGACGGCCAGCGCCTTGGCCGTGTTGCCGCTGGACAGCTCGACGACCGTCTCGCCGCGCTCCCGGGCTCCGGGCAGACCGGCTCGGGCCATGTTCCAGGCAGCGCGGTCCTTGACGGAGCCGAAGGGGTTGAGCATCTCGAGCTTCGCGTAGAGGTCGATGCGGCGCAGGCCGTGTACCGCCGGATCGATGCGGACCAGCGGGGTGTTGCCGATCGTCTCGGTGATGCTGTCGTACCTCATGCCCGTCCCCCCGAATCGGTGATCGGCCGGTACTCCTCGATCGGCCAGTACTCCTCGTCCAGACACCAGCGCCAAGCGGTTCCTTCCGGTCCCTCCCGGACGGCCACCTTGCGGCCCACCGGCTGCTGTTGTGCGCGGGTGGCGCTGAAGTCCATGCAGTAACCGGCCGTGTTGGCGAAGCCGAGCAGGTCGCCCGGCCTCGGCAGGCGCGGCAGGAACACCGTTCTGCGGGTGACCAGATCGGCTTCCAGGCAGAGGTTGCCCATGAGGTGGACGCCGACCGGCTCCTGCGGGCCGGCGGGTTCGCCGTCGCGGGGCACGAGCACGGGGTCCATGAGGATGCCGTGGTCCTCCAGGCTGACGTCGTTCGCGTTCATGGCGAGGCGTACGAACGCAGGGCCCGCGTCCCGGTGCCGTACCTCCAGGACCCGGGCCAGCGACAGCCCGCACTGGTCGGTGAGGGCCCGGCCCGGCTCCGTGTACAGGTCGTAGAGGCTCTCCAGCAGCAGGGTGCCCAGCGGGCGGCCCAGCGTGGGGGCGGGCTGGGACAGGAGCGCGTCGAGGTAGCCGGCCCCGGCGACCGGGCGGTGGGCGGGGTACAGGCTCAGCGCGCCGCGGAGCGTACCGCCCTCGGCGTGCAGACCGTACCCGTGGCCGCCCCAGGTGAGCGGCGGGCGCCGGCCCATCACGGCGGCGGCGAGCTCGCTCGTGTAGCGGTCCCACTGGGCGGCGTGGGCGAGGTAGCCGACGCCGAAGCCGCCGCCGATGTCGACGGCTCGCGGCTGGAACCCCCGTAATCGCAGGTCGTCCATGGCGCGCAGGCAGCCTTCGAGGGCGATGGCCTTCTCGTCCGGGCTCGTGGTGTCGAGGTGGTACGCGACGCCGACCGGATCGAGGGAGTCCCGGTGGCGTTCGAGGAGGTCCAGCAGCGGGCCCAGTGCCTTCACGGACGTACCGAACCGGCTCCTGCGCGACAGCATCCTGGGTCCCGAGGTCTCGAACTCGCAGAGGCGCAGCAGGACCTTCGGGCGGGGCAGGCCGTGGCGCCGGACGAGGCCCGCCAAGGCCTCCAGCTCACCGGGGCCGTCGGCGTTCACGGTGACCCCGGACCGCGCGGCCAGCCAGAGGAACGCCGGATCCTTGGGGCCGGTCGCCATGATGCGGTCCGCGGTGAAGCCGTCGCCGAGGGCGTGCCGGAGCTCGCCGAGGGAGGCCACGTCCACGGCGGCGTCCGCGGTGGTGAGCCGCCGGACGAGGGACCGGGACCGGTTGGCCTTGTGGGCGAAGAAGACCTGCCCGCCGAGGCGGTGGCGGCGGTAGACGGAGTGGAAGCCCTCGGCGTTCTCCGCGATCTGGTCGGGCAGGAGGACGCCCAGGGGCGAACCGAGGGCGTCCACGAGCATGTGCAGGAACGGGGCCGAGCCGAGCAGCGTGCCGAGCCGTGGTGCCAACCGCGGTTCCAGGTACAGGGGGCCGGTGTCCATCGCAGCTGCTCCTCCCGCGCTCCGATCGTACGGCGATTTGCCTTGCGGCCCTGTTCCTGCCCTTCTGATCGGGTTCGGACGCGTGATGGAGGGAGATGACCGAAACGCGACGGGCGTGCCGGTGCACTGCGTTGGCTCAGGTGGCACACGCGCCTCACGCAGCTCACGAGCCTCTGCGGGTTTCAGAGGGCGAGGTACATGAGGATCTCGTCGCGGTCGTCGCCCGGTGCGACCCGCAGACCGCCGGGCCAGCGCCCGATCTCGCGCCAGCCCAGACGGCCGTAGAACTCCTCGAGCCCCAGCCCGGCGCGGACGGCGATGTGCAACTGCTCCAGCCCCATCTCCTGCCGGGCGAGATCGCTGACCCGGTGCATCAGCGCCGTGCCGATGCCACGGCCGCGGAAGTCGGGGTGGGTCATGACGTGGTTGACGGCGCCGCAGTGCGCGACGAGGGGATGCGGGTCACGGCGCAGAACCAGCCACCCGGCGAGCCTCCCGCCGGCCGTGGCGATCAGCATCCGGGCGCGGCGCGGATCGAGCCCGCCGACGAGCAGGCCCAGGGCCGGGTCGGCCTGGCCGGTGCTCACCGGGGGCATGGGGAGCCCCCGGGGGATGACGGCGCCCCCGGCGTTGATCACCCGTACCCAGCAGTCGACGAGCTGGTCCCGGAGTTCGGCGGTCAGCTCCAGGGGGCGGGTGATCTGGGCGAAGTCGAGTGGTTGCTGCGCGGCCATGGAGCGCAGCTTGCCAGACACGGCCGTCGACGGGTGCCCCCGGCCGGGTGAGGGCGAACCGGCCGGGGCGGGGCGCGCCGTGGGCGCCGGCGGTCGGTCCGTCGCGGCCGGGGCCGTACGCCCGAAGCGGCGGGCGGTGGGTACCAGCGCCGCCGCGGCCGGGTGCACGGGCAGCATCAGGCCCCGGGCGCCGGAAACGGGCCTGTCGGCTGCACGGTGTGCGCATCCCTGGTTTTCCACTCAAGCGATCTGACGCAAATGTCCTTATTTATCACATCTTCGTCAGTGAAGCAGAACACTCTCCGCAACGTTTTGCGCATGGATCTCGGGTACCCGGGCAAGCGGCCGGACTGCCGGTGCAACCGGCAGGGGGATTCGAAAGAAGCGAAAGGCCATACGCAACGTGACCGGAGCACAACAGAGCATTCATGTGGGCGGAGAGTGGCGCGCAGCCCTGTCCGGCGCCACCCGCGAGATCATCGACCCCGCCGACGCGACCCCGTTCGCGGTCGTGGCGGAGGGCGGTGTCCAGGACACCGACGACGCCGTGGCCGCGGCACGAGCCGCGTTCGACGACGGTGCCTGGCCGCGCACGCCGGTCGGTGAGCGGGCCGCTCTGCTGCGGCGGGTCGCCACCCTGCTGGAGCGCGACCGCGAGCGGATCGGCGCGCTGGAGAGCCAGGACGCCGGCAAGACGCTGGAGGAGGGGCGCGTCGACGTCGACTGCGTCCGCGACGCCTTCCTCTACTTCGCCGACCTCGTGGCGAACGAGGACGGCGGACGGGTCGTCGACGCCGGTTCCGACGAGATCCGCAGTGTCGTCGTCCACGAGCCGGTCGGCGTCTGCGCCCTGATCACGCCGTGGAACTACCCGCTGCTCCAGGCCAGCTGGAAGATCGCGCCCGCGCTCGCCGCCGGCAACACGTTCGTGATCAAGCCCAGTGAGATCACCCCGCTGACCACGGTCGTGCTGATCGAACTGCTCCTGGAGGCCGGACTTCCGCTCGGCGCGGCCAACATCGTCACCGGCCCCGGCGGCACCGTCGGCGCCCGGCTCGCCGAGCACCCCGACGTCGACCTCGTCTCGTTCACGGGCGGTCTCGTCAGCGGTACGAAGGTCGCCAGGGCGGCCGCCGACAGCGTGAAGAAGGTCGCCCTCGAACTGGGCGGCAAGAACCCCAACGTCGTGTTCGCCGACGCGTGCTCGACGTCCGAGGGGTTCGACACCGCCGTGGACCAGGCGCTCAACGCCGCCTTCATCCACAGCGGCCAGGTCTGCTCGGCCGGCTCCCGCCTCATCGTCGAGGAGTCGCTGCGCGAGCGTTTCGTCGCCGAGCTCGCCCGCCGGGCCGAGCTGATCCGGCTGGGACGCGGCACCGATGCGGGCGTCGAGTGCGGTCCGCTCGTTTCCGCGGCCCAGTTGGCGAGGACAGAGGAATACGTGGCCTCCGCTCTCGCCGAGGGCGCGGTCCTGCGTGCGGGCGGCGTGCAGCCGGCCGGTCCCGGCTACTTCTTCCGGCCCACGGTCCTGGACCGGTGCCACCGCGGCATGCGGGTCGTGCGCGAAGAGGTCTTCGGCCCCGTCCTCACCGTCGAGACCTTCCGCACCGAGGAAGAGGCCGTCGCCCTCGCCAACGACACCGAGTACGGCCTCGCCGGAGCGGTGTGGAGCTCCGACGAACAGCGCGCCCGGCGGGTCGCCGCACGCCTGCGCCACGGCACCGTCTGGATCAACGACTTCCACCCCTACCTGCCCCAGGCGGAATGGGGCGGCTTCGGCAAGTCCGGCATCGGCCGCGAACTGGGCCCCGGCGGCTTTGCCGAGTACCGCGAGGCCAAGCACATCTACCAGAACCTCGCCCCGCGCCCCGTGCGCTGGTTCGCGGGCGCGACGGCGAAGGGCTGAGCATGAACGACCACCACGTGTACGACTACGTCGTCGTCGGCGGCGGCACCGCGGGTTCCGTGATCGCCTCCCGGCTGACCGAGGACCCCGACGTCAGCGTCGCCGTCATCGAGGGCGGCCCCAGCGACGTCGGCCGCGACGACGTCCTCACCCTGCGCCGCTGGATGGGCCTGCTCGGCGGCGAGCTGGACTACGACTACCCCACCACCGAGCAGCCCCGGGGCAACTCGCACATCCGCCACAGCCGTGCGCGGGTGCTGGGCGGCTGTTCCTCGCACAACACCCTCATCGCGTTCAAACCCCTTCCCTCCGACTGGGACGAGTGGGCGGAGGCAGGCGCCGAGGGCTGGGACGCGGCAGCCATGGATCCCTACTTCGCCCGGCTGCGCAACAACATCGTCCCCGTCGGGGAGGCGGACAGGAACGCGATCGCCCGGGACTTCGTCGACGCGGCGCAGACCGCGCTCGGTGTGCCGCGCGTCGAGGGCTTCAACAAGCGGCCCTTCCACGAGGGCGCCGGCTTCTTCGACCTCGCCTACCACCCGGAGAACAACAAGCGCTCGTCCGCCTCGGTCGCCTACCTGCACCCGTTCCTCGACCGGCCGAACCTGCACCTCGCCCTGGAGACCTGGGCGTTCCGGCTGGAGCTCGAGGGCAGCCGCGCCACCGGCGTGCACATCCGTACCAAGGAGGGCGCGGAACACGTCGTACGCGCCCGGCGCGAGGTCCTGGTGTGCGCCGGGGCCGTGGACACCCCGCGCCTGCTGCTGCACTCCGGCATCGGGCCGCGCGCCGACCTGGAAAAGCTCGGCATCCCCGTCGTGCACGACCTGCCGGGCGTCGGGGAGAACCTGCTCGACCACCCCGAGTCGGTCATCGTCTGGGAGACGCACGGCCCGATCCCGGAGAACTCCGCGATGGACTCCGACGCCGGCCTGTTCGTCCGCCGGGACCCGCAGTCCGAAGGCCCGGACCTGATGTTCCACTTCTACCAGATCCCCTTCACCGACAATCCGGAGCGCCTGGGCTACGAACGGCCCGCGCACGGCGTGTCGATGACCCCGAACATTCCCAAGCCGCGCAGCCGCGGCCGGCTCTACCTGACGAGCGCCGACCCCGAGGACAAGCCCGCGCTCGACTTCCGGTACTTCACCGACGAGGACGACTACGACGGCCGGACCCTCGTCGACGGGATCCGCATCGCCCGGCAGATCGCGGCGAGCGAACCGCTGGCCGGATGGCTCAAGCGCGAGGTGTGCCCGGGGCCCGAGGTGACCTCCGACGAGGAACTCAGCGCGTACGCACGCCACGTCGCGCACACCGTCTACCACCCGGCGGGCACCTGCCGGATGGGCGCCGTGGACGACGAACTCGCCGTCGTCGGGCCCGACCTGAGGATCCGGGGCCTCGACGGCATCCGGATCGCCGACGCGTCCGTATTCCCCACCATGACCGCCGTCAACCCGATGATCGGCGTGCTCATGGTCGGCGAGAAATGCGCCGACCTGCTGGGAGGAACCACCCGATGACAACGCAGCACACTCCGCACACCGCCCCGCCGCAGCCCGTCTTCTCCGTACGCGACCTGTGGAAGGTCTTCGGTCCGAAGGCCGGCCGTGTCCCCGCCGACAAGGAACTCGGGGCCCTCGACGCCGCCGGGCTGCGCGAGCGCACCGGCTGCACCGCCGCCGTCCGCGACGTCTCCTTCGACGTCCGCAAGGGCGAGGTCTTCGTCGTCATGGGCCTGTCGGGCTCGGGCAAGTCGACGCTCGTACGCTGCCTCACCCGGCTGATCGAGCCGACCTCGGGCACCATCTCCATCGACGGCGAGGACGTGCTCTCCATGGACACCGGCCGGCTCCGCGAGCTGCGCCGGCACCGGGCGGCGATGGTCTTCCAGCACTTCGGGCTGCTGCCCCACCGGACGGTGCTCGACAACATCGCCTACGGGCTGGAGATCCAGGGCGTGGGACGCGCCGAACGGCGTGAGCGGGCGGCGCAGTTTGTCACCAAGGTCGGCCTGGAGGGCATGGAGCAGCGCAGGCCGGGCCAGCTGTCCGGCGGCCAGCAGCAGCGCGTGGGCCTTGCCCGGGCGCTCGCCGTGGACCCCGAAGTCCTGCTGTTCGACGAGCCGTTCAGCGCGCTGGACCCGCTCATCCGCCGCGACATGCAGGAAGAGGTCGTCCGCCTGCACCGGGAGGAGGGCCGCACGATGGTCTTCATCACGCACGACCTGAGCGAGGCGCTGAAGCTCGGGGACCGCATCGCGCTGATGCGCGACGGCCGGATCGTGCAGCTCGGCACGCCGGAGGAGATCGTGGGCGCCCCCGCCGACGACTACGTCAGGGACTTCGTCCGGGACGTGCCGCGCGAGCAGGTGCTGACCGTCCGCTCGGCGATGCGCCCCGCCCTCGCCGCCGAGGCCGAATCCGGCCCCGCGCTCGCCCCGGGTGCCACCGTCCACGAGGCCATCGAGGCCGTCGTCCGTACGGGCGTGAACGCGCGGGTCGTCGAGGATGGCAGGTGCCTCGGTGTGGTCGACCACGTGGGACTCCTGGGTGTCGTTGCCGGGGTACCGGCCGCGACGGGGAAGGCGGTGGCCTGATGTATTCCCATACGACCTGGCCGCCGCCGTGCGGCACGACCGGCGCCGGCGCCGTGCCGGCCGACGCCGGGCGGTGGGGCCGATGACCGCCACCGTCACCCCCGCTGCTGCGAGCTCCACGACCACCGCCACCGACGCCGGGCCCGGTGTGCTGCGTGCGCTCGCGCGCCACCGCGGCCGGCTGGTCGGCGCCGGCGCGGCCCTCGCGCTCGTCCTCGGTTCCCTGCTCCTGGGCGCCGGGAACTGGCCGGCCTCGCTCTCGGTCGACCTGTCGGGACCGCTCGAGCGCACCAGCGACTGGATCATCGACAACCGGGACGGACACCCCCTCTTCCTCTACTTCCTCGGGCACGTCAGCAACGTCGTGGTCGTCTCCGTCCGCGCGGTGTACCTGCTGCTGCTCGCCCTCGGCTGGGCCGGCGTCACCGCCGCCGCCGGGCTGCTGGCCTGGCGCGTCGCGGGCGTCCGGCTCGCGCTGGCCTCCGTCGCCGCCTTCGCCGTGTGCGGACTGCTCGGCATGTGGGTGCCCGCCATGCAGACGCTCGCGCTCATGGTGGTCGCCGTCGCCGCGTCCGTGCTGCTCGGTGGCCTCCTCGGACTGGCCGGCGGCCTGTCGGACCGTATGCACCGGATCCTGCGGCCGGTGCTGGACACCATGCAGGTGCTGCCGGCCTTCGCGTACCTCCTGCCGGTCGTCCTGGTCTTCGGTATCGGCGTGCCCGCCGCCGTCCTCGCGACCGTCGTCTACGCGGCCCCGCCCATGGCCCGCCTCACCGCGCTGGGACTGCGCGGCGCGGACGCCGGGGTCGTGGAGGCCGCCACCTCCCTCGGCGCCACCGGCAGGCAGCGGCTGCTGACGGCCCGGCTGCCGCTGGCGCGCAAGGAGCTGCTGCTCGGCGTCAACCAGTCGATCATGATGGCGCTGGGCATGGCCGTGATCGCGTCCGTCATCGGCGCGGGCGGTCTCGGCGACCGCGTCTACCAGGCGCTGGCCTCCGTCGACGTCGGCGCCGCGCTCGCCGCCGGCGTGCCGATCGTGCTGCTCGCCATCGTCCTGGACCGGGTCACCGCCGCGGCGGGGGAGCGGATCGGCGCGGCTCCGGCCCGCCGGGCCGGGCTCGGCTGGGCCGTCGCCCTGGTGGCGACCGTCGCCGTCGCCGTCGCGGGGCGCCTGTCCGACCGGCTCTCCTGGCCCGACGCGTGGACGGTGGACATCGCCGAGCCCGTCAACGGGGCGGTCGACTGGATGACCGCCCACCTCTACTCCGGCGTGCCCGTCGTCGGCGGCACCGCCGACTGGGCGGGGCACTTCACCACGTGGGTGCTGAACCCCCTGCGCGACGGACTGCAGTGGCTGCCCTGGTGGGCGGTCCTGCTGGCCGTCGGCGCCCTCGCCCTGCTGATCGGCACCTGGCGCACCGCCGCGACCGCCGTCCTGGCGATGGCCGCGATCGGCGTGCTGGGCGTCTGGGACCCGGCGCTCGACACGCTGTCCCAGGTCCTGGCCGCCGTCGCCCTGACGCTGCTGCTCGGCTTCGCCCTGGGGGTCGCCGCGGCCCGCAGCACCCGTCTGGGGCGCGCGCTGCGTCCGGTGCTCGACGTCTTCCAGACGATGCCGCAGTTCGTGTACCTGATCCCCGTGGTCGCCCTGTTCGGTGTGGGCCGGGCCCCGGCGGTCGCGGCCGCCGTGGTCTACGCGCTGCCCGCGGTGGTGCGGATCACGACCCAGGGCGTGCGCGCGGTGGACCCGGCGGCTCTGGAGTCCTCGCGCTCGCTGGGCGCGACCGGGCGCCAGCAGCTGTTCCAGGTCCAGCTGCCGCTGGCCCGGCCCGCGCTGCTGCTGGCCGTCAACCAGGGCGTGGTGCTGGTCCTCGCGGTCGTCGTCATCGGCGGCCTCGTGGGCGGCGGGGCGCTCGGGTACGACGCGGTGTTCGGTCTCGCACAGGGCGACCTGGCGACCGGTCTGGTCGCCGGTGCGGCGATCGTCTGCCTCGGCCTGATGCTCGACCGCGTCACCCAGCCGACACAGCGCCGCGACCCCGCCGGAAAGGGGGCCTGACATGGCTCGCACACGCTTCGCACTCGGCGGCTGCGCACTCGCCGCCGCACTCGCCCTGACGGCCCTCACCGGCTGCGGCGCCGCCGACATGACCCGCCAGGCCTCCCCGTACGCCGACGCGAAGGGCTCGCGCACGGTGACGCTCTCCGTGCAGTCGTGGGTGGGCGCGCAGGCCAACGTCGCCGTCGCCCAGTACCTGCTGGAACACGAGCTCGGCTACCGGGTGGACACCGTCCAGATCGACGAGGTACCCGCCTGGGACGCGCTCAGCCAGGGCCGGGTGGACGCCATCCTGGAGGACTGGGGCCACCCGGAGCAGGAGAAGCGGTACGTCGACGACAAGGGGACGATCGAACCCGGCGGCGACCTCGGGGTCACCGGCCACATCGGCTGGTTCGTGCCGACGTACTTCGCCGAGGAACACCCGGACGTCACCGACTGGAAGAACCTCAACAAGTACGCCGACCAGTTCCGTACGGCGGAGAGCGGCGGCAAGGGCCAGCTGCTGGACGGCTCCCCGTCCTACGTGACGAACGACAAGGCCCTCGTGAACAACCTGGGCCTCGACTACCAGGTCGTCTTCGCGGGCTCGGAGGCGGCGCAGATCACCCAGATCAGGCAGTTCGCCAAGGAGAAGAAGCCGTTCCTGAGCTACTGGTACAAGCCGCAGTGGCTCTTCGAGAAGGTCCCGATGACGGAGGTGGAGCTGCCCGCCTACCAGGAGGGCTGTGACGCCGAGCCGGAGAAGGTGGCCTGCGCGTACCCGCACACGCCGCTGCAGAAGTTCCTCAACGCCCGCTTCGCCGATGGCGGAGGCGACGCCGCCGCCTTCCTGAAGAAGTTCCGGTGGACGACGCAGATGCAGAACGACGTCGCCCTGATGATCGCGGACCAGAAGCTGTCGCCGCAGGAGGCGGCGGGCCGCTGGGTGAAGGAGAACGAGGCCACCTGGCGGGCCTGGCTCCCGTCCTGACGCAGGTGCGCCCGGAGGGGGATCTCCGCGATTCCCCTCCGGGCACCCGACCTCCCTCCCGGGCTCAGCTGCGGACCGGGGTGAGTACCACGAAGTCCGCGTTCGCGGGGTCGAGGCAGACGGCGAGCCGGCCGACGCCCTCGGCATCGTCCGGCCCCATCTGCACGCTGCCGCCGTTCTCGATGACCCTGGCGACCGCTGCGTCGCAGTCGGCGACGGCGAAGACGGGGTGCCAGTACGGCCGTCCGCTCGTGAGGGTCAGGTTCTGCGCGGGCAGCTGCATGAGGCCGCCGTGCATGCGCTCCGCGGGAAGTCCGGCGGGAGTGATGAGGGTGTACGTGCCCCCGCCGCCGCCGGGCATGTCCATGTCGCTGAACTGCCAGCCGAAGACGCCGCCGTAGAACTCCTTGGCGGCCGCGGCGTCGCTCGTGTACAGCTCGGTCCAGCAGAGTGAGCCCGGCTCGTCCACGAGCTCGGCGCCCTTGTCCGTTCCGGGCTCCCAGACCGCGAACTGTCCCCCCAGCGGGTCGCTGTACTGCGCCATCCGGCCCCAGTCGTCGAGACCCCTCGGAGCCACCCGGACCGTGCCGCCCGCGCGCTCCACCGCCTGGGTGGCGGCATCCGCATCGGCGACGCGGTAGTAGATCATCCAGGCCGGGCGTGCGCCCTCCTCGGTGAGCCGGCCGAGCCCGGCGACGACCTTGCCGTCCTTCCGGAACATCCCGCCTTCCATGTCCTCCGCCTCGCCCATGGACTCGTAGTCCCACCCGAGGACGGCGCCGTAGAAGGCCGCGGCCGTCCGGACGTCGGGGGCGCCGAGGTCGAGCCAACAGGGGGAACCGGGCGCAAAGTCAGTGGTGATCATGCCCATGCCTTTCAGGGGTCCTGTACGACCTCAGGGTGGCACCGGACACCGGCCGTCGCCCGTCGGCCGGAGTGGCACGGCGTCCCGTCCGAGGCTCGGTGCAGGACGTGCTGGAGGCAGACACCCCGGACGCCCCGCGGTTTCTCGGGGCGGCACTCCTCCACGACCTCGCACTGCTCCCCTCGTACGCGGTGACCGACCGGGCCGTGCAGGTGCCGTTCAGGGGCAGGGCGGGCGCCGGGGACGGGCCGCCGGGCCGGTGGGCGCTGATCCTGCGCCGGGTCGGCCACTGCTCGGCGGCCACGGGGCTCCCGGCCGACGTGTTCCCGGGGCCCCGGCAACGAGCGGCGCGCCCCGGCGCCCATTCATGCATATCGCCTTGAATTCGCCTCGAGCCGCTCTCGGAATCAAATCCAGAGATACATCAGCAGCGTGATCGTCCGGCAACTGTCCTGCTAAATTGCCGGATTCATGAACTGTTGTTCGTGATAGGTATGAACGAATAGGCGAGGCAAAGGAACTGACTCGGCCTCATGCTCCCGTGACCTCATCGACCGTAAGGGAATTACCGTGCCGGCACACCAGAAGCTCTACCTTCGCCCGTCCGTGGTTCCTCAACCCCTGCTGCACCGCTGGTACGCGTGGCCCTATCTCCTGGCGCCCCACACCGGAGCCCTCAATCTGCGGGACCGTCTGCTGCCCATCGTGGACAGCTACTTGAAGGCACCTCACCTCCACGACGCGGTCATCGCGGACCCGCACCGCTACGGCGCGCCCTTCCTCGACCCCGACGGCGCCACCCTCGAGGAAGTCCGGGCGGCGCGCGAGAGCATGGTCAAGGAAGGCGGGGCCAAGCTCCAGCTCGCCGACGACATAGCCGAGCTCCGTGCCCTGCTGCGGGAGAAGGCCCTCGGCGGGCCGATGGAGCCTCTCTATCCCCTGGTCCCCGCCTCCCTGCGCGGGCGGGTCGAGCTGGTGTACGACACGGCCCATCGGCCCACCTTCCGCTTCTTCGAAGCGCTGATGTACAGCTCGCCCGCGCAGGAGCGCCACGGTCAGTGCGTCTCTCTCACCGCCGCCGCACCGAGCGCCCAGCCCTTCGTCTACAGCAGTCCCGTCCTGCCGCGCCCCGACCGCCTGGACATCGATCTGCCCTTCGACTCCCCGGTGTGGGACGAACTGTTCGCGGCGCGCCTCGACCCCGTCGACGTCCCGCAGCTCGCGCAACGCCTCGGGGTCTGCGACGCCGACCTCCCGGCGTTCACCGCGCTGTTCCACGACACGCCGCCGCCGCAGCACACCCCGCCCGCGCCCGGAGACGTCCGGGTGCGGTACTTCAACCACGCAACCGTGCTGATCGAGACCGGCACCACGTCCGTCCTCCTCGACCCCCTCATCGGCTACACCGGCGACGGTTACGAGCACTACACCCTCGAAGACCTCCCCCGGCACATCGACGCGGTCGTCATCAGCCACTTCCACTCCGACCACTTCTCGCTGGAGACCCTGCTCCAACTCCGCACCCGCATCGGCACGATCGTCGTTCCCCGCGCCTCCGGCGGATCGCTGCCCGATCCCAGCCTCAAGTCCATGCTCCAGGCCCTCGGCTTCTCCAACGTCCAGGAGCTGGCCGAACTCGAGACCCACCGCGTGGCCGACCAGGTCGACGTCACCGCCCTGCCCTTCGTGGGCGAGCACGCCGACCTCGACATCCGCACCAAGATGGTGCCCCTCGTCCGGGCCGGCGGCCGCAGGTTCCTCTTCGCTACCGACATCACGCCGCTCGAGCCCGCGCTGTTCGACAACATCCCCGGCCTCACCGAGACTCCCCTCGACGCGCTCTTCATCGGCCTCGAGTGCGTCGGAGCCCCTCTGAAGTGGCTGTACGGGCCGATGCTCGAAGGAAAGCTCTCCCGTGAGCACAACAACGGGCGCCGGCTCAAGGGCAGCAACGCGGCCCAGGCCGACGAGCTCGCCCAGCAGCTGGGCGCCCGTCACGTCTACGCCTACGCGATGGGCCTCGAGCCCTGGCTCAAGCACCTCACCGGCTCCGAATACGACCCCGAGGCCGAACAGGTGCAGCAGGCCGGCGTCCTCACCCGGCTGAGCGCCGAACGCGGCATCACGGCCGAGCTCCTGCGCGACCGGGCCGAGCGCATCTGGCCGGCCGTCGGCCCGGCGAAGCCGTAGGCCCGGGCGGCCGCCGTGGCGACCGGCGCACCGTCTTTCCACTCGAGTGTGAATAGAGGGCGCTTCGATCGGCGGCGGCTACGCTTTTCTAATCGAGAATTTACAGTAATTCGGCAGGGGGCGTTTGTTGATGAAGCATGGCGATCCGAAGACTCTGACTCTCCTTTTTGAGGAATGTGCCAGAAGGTTGCCGGATCATACGGCTCTGGAATTCGAAGGTGAATTTTTGAGCTACGGCGAGCTGAATCGCCGGGCAAACAGGCTGGCACACCACCTGCGGGACACCGGCGGTGTCCGCCCCGACGACCGGGTGGCGATCCTGGTCCGGCATCCCCCGGACGTGATCATCGCCATGCTGGCCGCCCTCAAGGCCGGCGGTGCCTACGTCCCCCTGGACCCCGACAACCCGCCCGCTGTGACCCAGCGGATCGTCGAGGCCGTGGCACCCAGGGCCATGGTGATCGAGTCGTCCGCGGCCGCCGGCGCGATGTTCTTCAACGGCGAGCTCTTCGTCCTGGACGTCATGGGCGGCGCCCTCGACACACCGGACTCCGACCCCGAGCCGGTGGCCACGCCGTCCGATCTCGCGTACGTGGTGTACACCTCGGGCACGACCGGGAACCCCAAGGGCGTGGCCGTCGAGCACCGCGCGATCGTCAACACCTTGGCGTGGCGCAATGCCTATTACGGGTTCGGTCCG
This sequence comes from Streptomyces katrae, assembly GCF_000717655.1. Taxonomy (GTDB): domain Bacteria; phylum Actinomycetota; class Actinomycetes; order Streptomycetales; family Streptomycetaceae; genus Streptomyces; species Streptomyces katrae_B. Next base: position 136,882 of record NZ_JNZY01000012.1, on the reverse strand, counting down.
GAAGACGTGACGCTGGCCATTCCGCGGCCGTCTTTCGACAGTGCGGTGGTGGACACCTTCTCGGCCCTCACCTCCGGTGTGCGTCTGCTCCTGCCGCGCCGGGACCGCATCACCGACCGGCATTACCTGACCGGTCTGATGGAGCACCGGGGCGTCACCCACTTCCTGATCACCCCCATGCTCTACAAGCGCCTCCTGGAAGGCATGGAAGCCCAGCGGGTGAAATCCCTGCGGTGCGTCACGATCGCCGGTGAACGGTTCACGACGAGTCTGACCCAGGAACATTTCGAGCGCGTTCCGCAGGTGCAGCTGTTCAACGAGTACGGACCCTCCGAGAACGCCGTCTGCTCCACGGTCCACCGCCTCGCGGCCTCCGACCAGCGCGTGCTCATGGGCAAGCCGATCGAGCACACCGAGGCGTTCGTCCTCGACGAGGACGGCGCGCCCGTGCCACCGGGCGGCATCGGGGAGCTCCACCTGGCCGGGGCGGGCCTGGCCCGGGGCTACCTGGGCGATCCCGAGCTGACCGCGGAGCGGTTCTTCACGCCGGCCTCGTCCGCCGCCGCCGGGAAGCGCGTCTACCGCACCGGGGACATCGTCCGGCTGCACGGCAACGGTGACCTCGAATTCATCGAGCGCCGGGACGGCCAGGTGAAGATCCGGGGCCGCCGGGTCGAGTTGGGCCACGTGGCCCAGGTCCTCTCGCAGGACGCCGCGGTCGGCCACGTCCACCTGCTGCGCCACGCCACCGACTCCGATACGCCCCTCCTGATCGCCTTCGTCCAGGGGCCCGGCGCCGACGAGATCGACCGGCTGCGCGCGATGGCGCAGGAGAACCTGCCGGAGTACATGGTCCCGTCGGCGATCATCCCGGTCGACACCGTGCCGCTCACCCGCCACGGCAAGGTCGACGACAAGGCCCTGGTGGCCCTGTACGCGGGCGCCGTCGGCCAGGGCGTGGACGGTCCGGAGCCGGCGACGGAGGTCGAGGCCGCGCTCCTCGAGATCTGGCAGGAGCTGTTCGCGCCCCTGCACATCGGCCTGGACGACGACTTCGTGGACCTCGGCGGCGACTCCCTCAGCGTGATGGACCTGCTCTCCCGCGTGGAGACGCAGATCGGGGTCCAGCTCGACGTCTCGGACCCCTACACGGACCGGACGGTCCGGAGCCTGGCCCTCAACATCGAGAACCGACAGAACGACAAGGTGGGTACAAAGTGAGCAGGCAAATCGGTACTGACTCCGTGTTCGGCGGTGTCGACTACGACGTGGTCATCGCGGGCGGCGGCCTGGCCGGGCTCTGCCTGGCCAAGCAGCTCAAGGACGCGCAGCCCGAGCTCTCCGTCCTCGTCTGCGAGCGCGAGCGCTCACCGATCCCGCTGTCCGCGCACAAGGTCGGCGAGTCCTCGGTCGAGGTGGGCGCGTACTACTTCCACCACGTCCTCGGTCTGTACGACTATCTGGAGGAGCAGCACCTCGAGAAGCTGGGGCTCCGGTACTTCTACGGCGGCGGCTCGGGCCTCCACGAGGAAGCCGAGTTCGGCGTCAACCGCTTCCTCCCGGCGAAGTCCTACCAGCTCAACCGCGGCTCCTTCGAGGAGCACCTGCGCGTGGTGGCGGCGGCTGCCGGGGCCGAGCTGACGCAGGGCGTCAAGGTGCTCGACATCGAGCTCGGCGAGCAGGACGCCCCGCACCGGGTGACGTACCAGGCCGTCGACGAAGAGGGCGCCCAGCCGGCCAGCGTCACCTGCCGATGGGTCGTCGACGCCACGGGCCGCCACCGGCTGCTGCAGCGCAAGCTCGACCTCACCAAGCGGTACCCCAAGCCCCACAACTCGGTCTGGTTCCGGCTCGAGGGCCGGCTCGACACCGACGAGGCGGTCGGCGCCGAGCACTCCGTCTGGCACGACCGCATCACCGAACCGCGCTGGCAGTCCACCAACCACTTCATGTTCGAGGGCGGCTGGGTGTGGGCCATCCCGCTGGCACCCAACCACACCAGCGTCGGCATCGTCGTGTCCGACGACCTCCACCCGGTCACCAAGTTCAACCGGATCGAGAAGGCCATCGACTTCGTCGCCGAGCGTGTTCCGGGCTTCGACCCCGCCATCCGCGAACTGCCGGTCCTCGACTTCCGCGTACTGAAGAACTACAGCCACTCCTCGCAGCAGGTCTTCTCGCAGGACCGCTGGGCGTGCGTCGGTGACGCCGCGGTGTTCGCCGACCCCTACTACTCCGTGGGGTCGAACCTGATCGGCTACGCCAACAGCTTCGTGACCGAGATGGTCGGCCGCGACGTGGAGGAGTCCTTCGACGAGGGCTTCGTGCGGTACGCCAACCGCTGGTTCCTCTCGCTCGCCGAGGGGCTCACCCTGAACATCCAGGGCTCCTACGCCTTCCACGACAACGCCGTGATCATGTCGCTGAAGACGATCTGGGACTACTACGTCGGATGGTCCTTCTCCGACCCGCAGTTCTACGGGAAGACCTTCCTGGACGAGTCGGCGAGCACGACGCTCAGCGCACTCGGCGCGCACGCGGTGGCGACCCAGGGCACCATCATGAACCTCTTCCAGGCCTGGGCGCGCAGCTACCGCGGCGTCTTCGCCTTCGACTACATCGACTACTACGACGACGTTCCCACGCTCGCCCGGCTCTTCGAGCAGAACCTGCCGGGTGACGAGGTACCCGCCTTCGGCACGGTGCTCACGAGCGTGCGCGACGGTCTGGACCGCATCGAGGAGCTGGCCCACGTCATCTTCTACCTCGCCCTCGAGGACGCTCTTCCCGAGCGCCTGGAAGAGATCCGCTCCCGGGGCTGGCTCAACGTGTCGGCGCTGAGCCTGGACCCGGAACGCTGGGAGCAGGACGGGCTGTTCGCGCCCAAGAGCCGGCCGCGGCTGGACGAGGTCAAGGTCCTGGAAGAGGAGATGCGGGCCCTGTACCGCACCTCGGCGCCCGCCGAACGGTAGACGGCAGACCACTCACCCGGGCGCGCGCACGGGTGAGTGGTCGAGCTCTGCCAGAGGCCCGCTGGAGTCTCAACTCAGCGGCGCTTGAAGGGTGTTGCGGGGCGTTCCCCGCTGTCGTAGCGTCGAGTGCATTGAATGCCTGGTACGTCGGAGTCAGCCGAGGTGGGCGACCTTCATGTCACCACCGCCGTAGCGGGGCCCGAAGAGCCGCCCACCCCCCCTCCGCCCCTTGTCCAGCAGCCGGTGCAACCGACTTGCGTGCGCCGGCCGGAAACCTCCCGAAGGGCTCATCGCGTTGCGTCACTCATCGACATCGGCCGATTCGATCTACCCGCGGCCCCTGGAGGCCTACGGATGGTCCCCTGAGCTCGACGACCACTTCTCCTCAGTTGCCGACGCCTCCTGGGTGCCCGGCCGGGTCATCCGGGTCGACCGGGGCCGTTGCGACGTCGTGATCGCCGACGGCGAGTCCGAGGTGACCGTCGTCCATGCCGACACCGGTCCGGTCGCGGACCCCGACCCGATGAAGATGCCCTGTACGGGCGACTGGGTGGCGGTCCAGGCCGGCGCGGCCGGCACGTACGTCCAGGCGGTCCTGCCGCGTCGTACGGCGATGGTCCGCTCCAGCGCCTCCCAGCGCTCCGAGGGCCAGGTGCTCGCCGCCAACGTCGACACCATCGGCGTCGTCGTGGCCCTGGACACGGAGCCGGACCTCGGCCGGATCGAGCGGTTCCTCGCCCTTGCCTGGGAGAGCGGAGCGCAGCCGGTGATGGTCCTCACCAAGTCCGACCTCGCGCAGGACGCGGACAGCGTCCGTGAGACGGTCGAGCAGGCCGCGCCCGGGGTGGACGTCCTGGTCGTCAGCGCCACCACCGACGACGGCATGGACGTCCTCGCGGCCGTTCTGACGGGGACGAGCGTCCTGGTCGGACAGTCGGGCGCGGGCAAGTCCACCATCGCCAACGTGCTGATGGGACGCTCGGTGATGGAGACCCAGCAGACCCGGAGCGACGGCAAGGGCCGCCACACCACGACCACCCGGGAGCTGATGCCCCTGCCGGGCGGCGGGGTGCTGATCGACACGCCCGGTATTCGCGGCGTGGGCCTGTACGACGCCTCCGACGGCCTGCAGCAGACGTTCTCCGAGATCGAGCAGCTCGCCGAGGAATGCCGGTTCCGGGACTGTGACCACGTCGCGGAACCCGGCTGTGCGGTACGCGAGGCCATCGAGGACGGCATGCTGCAGCAGCGCCGCCTCGACAGCTACCACAAGCTGCTCCGCGAGAACCAGTGGATCGCCTCGCGGAGCGATGCCCGCCTGCGCCAGGACCGCCTCAAGGCGCTGAAGACGCAGGGCAAGGAAGGCATGGCCAACATGATCGCGAAGCGCGGCTGACGCGAGGCGACGGCCTGGTCGGAACACCGGGCGGCCGCAGCTCGGCCGCCCGGTGTTCCGATCCGACAAGTGCATGGGCACCCTGTGGTGTCAGCGGTGACCCGCGTACCGGCTCGGCCACGGCCCTGCGGTGCGCGGTCCGTTCGCGTCCCACCTCGGTGACGGTGTGCCCGCACGTGCCCGATGCGGTGTTCGAACCCCATGGCGGCCCCGTCGCCTGTGGTGAACACCGCTTGGCCGACGGGCAGTTGTCTTCATTCGTCCCCCGAGCAAGGGAATGTGCCCATGACGTCCGACCCTGTGGTGCCCGCCACCACGATCCGCCCCCGACGCACGGGCGCCGCGCCGTCAGCGCGCGCCCACGCCAGGCTCGCGCTGACCGCGGCCGCCGTCGAGGGCCTGGCCAAGATCTCCGGCGGCCGCGCCCTGGAGGAACTGGTCGCCCTCACCGCGGCGTCGGCATTGGTGGTCGGCGCTGCGGAGCACACCGACGAGCCGGTGGTCGCCGTGTCCGGCCCGGCCGGGCCGGTGCTGGCCGGCATCGGGCGCGCCGCCGGGGCCACCGTCGGCGATCTGGTCCGGGCCGCCGACGCGGCACTGCGGTCGGCGCCCGTGGTCGCCGACGAGGAGGCGGCGCTCACCGGCGCGCTGCTGGTCGGCTCGGAGCGGGTCGGTGCCGGCCCCGCTGCCCGTGAGTCCCGGCCGGACGTCATCGAGCTGGGCCTGACCGAGCCCGGTGCGGACGGCATACGCGAACTCGTGGCCGAGGCCGGACCGGATCGCGCCGAGGCGTGGTTCCTGGACGTCCTGCTGCGGTCGGTGTCCCGTGTCCTGGCCGGATTCGTCGATCCGCACGGCCCGGCCGCGGCGCTGCCGTCGGCCGCTGCCGAGGATACGGCGGCGGCCCTCGTGCTCGGCCGACGCGGCTTCGAACCGCAGGGCGTCATCACGACGCTGACGGCGCCGATCGAGGAGGCGGTCCGCGCACACCCGGACCGTACGGCCGTCGTAGCCGGTGCCGAGACCCTCACGTACGGCGAGTTCTGGCAGGCCGCGCAGGCCGTGGCGGCTCGTCTGCACGCAACGGGCATCGGACGGGGACACCGGGTGGGTGTGCTCACCGGGAAGACGATCCACGCCGTGCCGGCGATCACCGGCACCCTGCTCGCGGGCGCGGCCTACGTGCCGCTCGACCCCAGGTCCCCGGCCTCGAGGCTGGCCGAGATCCTCGACGACGCCGCGTGCGCAGCCGTCCTGGCCGCGCCCGACCTGCTCACCGGGCTGCCCGTCGGGCTGACCGCCCCGGTGATCGACATCCAGGCCGCGGTCGCCGGCCCCGCCGCCGAGCCCGGGACCCTGCCCGGGCCGCTCCCGGACGACCTCGCGTACGTGGTGTACACCTCGGGGTCGACCGGCAGGCCCAAGGGCGTGGAGATCCGGCACCGTGCGATCGCGAGCTACGTGCACTGGAAGCGGCGCAACCACGGGCTGGACCTCGACACCAGGCTGCTGCAGCTGCCCTCGCTGGCCTTCGACAGCTCGATCGCCGACCTGTTCCCGGCGCTGGCCTCCGGCGGGCGCCTCGTCCTCGCGGACACGCACCAGCTGCTGCCCCGTCAGCTGGCCGAGCTGGCGCAGCAGCACCGCATCACCCACCTCACGAACGTCCCGAGCCTCTACCGGGTCCTGCTGGGCGAACTCCCGCGTGCCGCGGCCTCACTGCGCGCCGTGACGGTCGCCGGCGAGGCCACGACGCCCGATCTGGTGCGCCGCCACCACGAACTGCTGCCCGGAGTCCGGCTGATCAACGAGTACGGCCCGACGGAGAGCTCGGTGGGCGCGACCGCGTTCGACCACGGCACGGACGCCGGCCCCGGCCTCCCGATCGGGTGGCCCATCGCCAACACCGTCGCGACCGTCACCGGCGCCGACGGCCGGGCCCTGCCGATCGGATTCGTCGGAGAGCTCAGGCTGGCGGGACACGGCCTCGCGGACGGATACCGCAACCGGCCGGAGCTGACGGCGGGGGCCTTCGTGGCCGACACCGAGGCGCCCGGGGGACGCAGCTACCGTACGGGGGACCTCGTCTGGTGGCGTCCGGACGGAATGCTGGAGTTCACCGGGCGGGCCGACGACCAGGTGAAGATACGCGGCCACCGGGTGGAGCCCGGTGAGGTGGAGAGCGTGCTGGGCCTGCTGCCGGGAGTCCGCCAGGCGGCGGTCGCCGTGGTGAGCGGCCCCGACGGCGCCCCGGCGCTGGCGGCCTGGCTGGAAGCCGTGGACACCACGGTGGAGGAGATCAGGGCGCGGGCCAATGCCGCACTGCCGCCCGCGATGGTGCCGACCTCCCTCACGCTGATCGACGCGCTGCCGCGGATGGTGAGCGGCAAGATCGACCGGGGTGCCCTGGTGCGTCTCGCCGCGGCCGGCGCCGCCCCGGCACCGGCGTCCGCCCCGACGCGGACGGGAGCGGGAGGCGACGGGGTCGAGGCGAAGGTCGGAGCCGTCTTCGAGGAGGTCCTCGCCTCCGGCCCGGTCGATCTCGACGCGGACTTCTTCGACGAGGGCGGGCACAGCCTGCTCGCGATCTCCGTCATCGACGCCATCGAGAAGCAGCTGGGCGTGAGCGTCGACATGGGTGACTTCTTCCTCACCCCCACGGTCCGCGAGGTCTCCGCACTGGTACGGAGGGCCATGCAGGACCAGGAGGCGTAGCCGCGCCGCCACCACGCACTGTGCCCGGGGCTGGGGAGCCCCGGGCACAGTGCGTGGTGTTCCGGCTGTGCGGGTCGCCGGCTAGCCGATCAGGCGGGAGCCGACGGACCGGCGCATGGCACGGGACTTGCGCAGGTCGTGGGTGACGTTGACGCGCTTGAGCCAGCGGTCGGTGCCGTCGTAGCGCGCCTGGAAGGCGCTGCGGCTGTGCACCACCCGGTGGTTGTTCATGAAGACACAGCTGCCCGCCTCGAGGGGGCAGTCGGTCAGGCCGGCGTCGAGCAGCTTCGCCGCCGCCTCGAAGGCCCGTACGGCCTCGGGGTCCTCCTCGGGAGCCGACATGTGCGTCGCGTCGAAGCACAGCAGAGGGTGGGACCGGGAGCCGGTCAGCATGGGCACCAGGCCGAGCCCGTCGATGAGGCGCGCGATGTTCTCGAACACCAGCCGGTCCTCGTCGGTGCGCACCGTGTTGTTCTCCGGCAGGTGCGACTTGTCGGGAACGATGCGGAACCGGTTCTCGAACAGGACGTCGAGGACGTCCTGGGGCAGTACCGAGAAGTCCGCCTCCGCCACGGTCACCGGCACGGCGTCCGGATTGCGCAGCGCCGACAGGATGATGTAGTCGGCGCGGTAGGGGTGGAAGGCGTCCTCGGTGTGCAGGGTCAGCGGTGTCTTGCTGCCCGTGCCGAGCAGCTCGCGCTCGTACTGGCGGATCGGGAACACGTCGTTGACCAGGTGCCCGTCCTGCTGGGTGGCCCAGCCGAACGGTTCGCCGAGCAGCGAACCGTAGAGGAGGACGAGGATCTCCTCGGGCAGTTCGCGGTGGATCCGGGTCTCGTCCTTCCAGTGCGCGGGCGTGGGCCCGATGCGCTCGTCGTCCACGAGATGCCCGTTGACCGAGCAGAAACCGCGTGCCTGGTCGAGGGAGAAGGCACGCAGAAAGCGGCGGATCCGCACGGGCAGCCCGGCCGTGAGCAACGGGAGCTCCTGGAGCAGCCGTTCGTCGTCGGCCGCGCGGTACTGCTCGGCCAGACGCAGTGTCAGTTCGGACACCTGGCGGGCCTCGGCCGCGGTGAGCCGCAGCTCCGCCCCGGTCCGGGGCCTGATGGACGTCGTCATGGTTCATCTCCTCATGGGAAGGGCAACAGGTCGGGTCAGTCGTCGAACCGGAAGCCGCCGAAGGCCCGGTGTGCCGGGGCCGCTTCGGGGCCGGACTCCGCCGGGTCCCCGAGGAGGCGCGCCACTTCGTCACCGAGCCGCCGGACCATCCGCTCGGCGGTGTCCGCGGCGTAGCGCGCGGTGTCGTACTGGAGCAGCAGGCGCATGCCGTCCACGTGCTCGACGAACTGGAAGGACAGCTCGAACATGCCGACGCGCAGGGGTATCGGCCCGCCACGCAGGGCGATCCCGCCCGGCGCGCACGGCCCCGTGTCGATGCGGGGATACAGGGCCACCCACACGTCGAAGAAGGGCATCCGTCCGGGGGAGCGCGGGGGAGCGAGCGCCGCGACGAGCGTGTCGAAGGCGACCTCGCTGTGGTCCACCGCGTCCATCGTGCGCTGCGCGACCTGCCGGACGAAGTCGTCCGCCGAAGTCCCGTCCCGGACCTCCAACCGCAGGGGGACGGTGGCGATGTGGAAGCCGACCGCGTCGTCCGCACCGAGCCGGGCCCGCCGGTCCACGGGGGTCCCCAGACAGATGTCCGAGCTGCCCGTGATCGCGGCGAGGGTACGGGCGACGGCGGCGGCCAGCGGCACGAACGGGCCCGCGTGGTGCCGCCGGCCCAGCTGCGTGAGCTGTCGCAGCACATCCGGACCGATCTCCTGCACGGCGATGCCGGTGGCGCTGCCGGCCTGCTCCGTCCGCAGGCCGCGCACCGGGAGGGGCAGCGGCGCCGGAGGGGGCAGGAGCACGCGGCGCCAGTGGTCGAGCGCGGCCTCCTGACCGCTCGAGCGGTGAACGGGCCGGTCCCGGGGCGGCAGGGCGGCAGCCGGATCCGCGTAGGCCGCCACGAGTTGCGCGGCGAGGATCTCCAGGCTGCGTCCGTCGCACACGAGATGGTCCGCGAGCAGCAGGAGCGACCACCGGGCGTCGTCGCGCAGGAACAGCGTGGTCCGGGTGAGCGGGCCGGTCGACGGGGCGAACGGCATGGCGAGGCGCTCGTCGACCAAGGCGTCGAACCGGGTGTCGCCCCCGTCGGGCCCGCGCAGGTCGACGACCTCCAACGGCGGGACGTCGTCGGTGACCACCGCCCGCGGTTCGCCCTGGGCCTCGACGAAGACGGTCCGCAGCGCCGGGTGGTGCCGGGCCAGGCCGGCGAGCGCGGCCGCCAGCCTGTCGGCGTCCACGGCACCCTCGCCGTCCAGCAGACAGGGCACGGTGTAGGCCCCGGAGTCGCCGTCCCCCCGCTGCCGTTCAAGCCACAGCCAGCGGGTGGCTTCGGCGACTTCGGCCCCGGGCAGCTCGGTGTCGGGCCGGTGGCGCGCGGGGGCCGGCTCAGCGGGTTCCACGGCACCGGGGACGGGGCCGGCCAGCCGGGACGCGAGCAGCTCGGGCGTGGCGGCGTCGAAGACGTCCCGTACGCGGACCCGCACGCCGAAGGCCTCTTCCACGGCCACGGCGAGGGTCAGCGCGGACAGGCTGTGTCCGCCGGCGAGGAAGAAGTCGGTGTCCGGAGTGACGTCGTCCAGTTCGAGTGCCGTGGCGAACAGCTCGCACAGCCGCTGCGTCGGGTCGGGCTCGGTCGGGGCCGCCCCGTCCCTGAGCCTGAGGGCGGTGTCAGAAGTCATAGTGGCTGTCGCTCCAATCAGAGCCGGGTGTTGCGGACGGGCCGGGGGCCGGGGGCACGGCCGGTGACGGGGCGCCGGCGGGCGGTGCGTACTGGCCGGTGGCCAGGCCGCGCAGGACCGCGGCGACGTGATCGGCGTAGCCGCCGGCCTCCGACTCGTCGAGCAGGTTGTCGTCGTAGGTGAGGTCGAGGTGCAGGACGTCGCCCTTGACCCGTGCGTAGAGCCAGAGGTCACTGGTGGCGGGCAGATCGTCCACCAGCAGGTCCTCGACCACGTGGCTCTCGGGGCGCAGGCCTGCGTTCTCCCAGCTCACGCCCAGGTCGAGCAGCAGGCTGCGGCCCGGTGCCGCGCGCAGCGCCAGCCGCTGCGCAAGCACGTCGAACGGCAGCCGGGAGTGTTCGTACGCCTCGACGAGCCCGCTCTGGACCCGGGGCAGCAGCTCGCCCCCGGTCATCGCGTCGTCCAGAGTGACCCGGAGGGGAACCGCGTTGACCAGGTAGCCGATCAGCGCGTCGGCCTCGGGCCGGTGGCGGAGTCCCGCGGCGAAGCCGACGACGAGGTCGGTGGCCCGGGTGCGCTGGTGCACGGTGAGGGCGAACGCGGTGACCACCTGCGCGAACGGGGTCCCGGGGGCATCGCGGAGCACGGCCGCGGGAAGGGACCGGCGGACCAGTCCGGTCCGGCCCCGGCGGCTACGGCGGCGGGCCGGGTCCACGGGATCGGGCCCTTCCGCGACGCCGCGCAAGCGCTCCCGCCAGAACTCCACCTCGAGCTCCGCCTCGGGCCCGGCCAGCCACTCCTGCTCCTCGCGGACCCACTCCTGGTAGGTGTAGGGGAGCCGGGGAAGCCGGGGCGGCCGGCCCGCGACGGCCTGCTCGTACGCGGTGAACAGGTCGCGCAGCAGCACGTCGACGCTCGCGCCGTCGTAGATCAGATGGTGTGCGGTGACGGTGAGCAGATCACCGCCGACGGGCCCTGCGAGCAGCCGCACTTCGAACAGCGGCGCCTTCTCGAGGGCGAAGCCGACCCGTCGGGCGTCGTGCAGCGCGGCCGCAACCTCCGGACCCGAGGGGTCCGCACCGGGCAGGTCCACGACGACCAGCGGTGCGCCGTCCGGCAACCGGTCCAGCACGGTCAGCTCCGCGTCCGTTCCCCGGGGCAGGACCTGCGCGCGCAGCATGTCCTGGCGCTCGACGACGGCTTCGAGGGCGCTGCGGAGCGCTCCGGCATCGAGCCGGCGGCCCAGCCGTACGAGGTCGGAGATGATGAACGTGTCGGAGCCCGCCCACCGTGAGGTCAGCCAGACGCGGCGCTGTGCCCGGGAGAGCGGGAGGAACCCGCTCTCCGAGGACGCCCCCGCGGCCGGGCCCAGCTCCGCTGCGGCCTTCGCCGACTGCCCTTCCAGTGCCGTGGTGAGCGCGGCGACGGTCGGGAAGTCGAAGACGGTGCGCACCTTGACGTGCAGGGCGTGCGCGATGCGCGCGGCGGCCAGACTGTGGCCGCCCATCTCGAACAGGTTGGCGTCCGGGTCCGTGACGGGACGCTCCAGAACCTGCGTCCACACGTCGGCGACGTGCTGCTCGGCCGGGGTGAACGGCCGGGCGGCAGCAGGGGATTCCGCGGTGGCCAGGGCCTCGTCGGGCGCGGGCAGCGCCCGGCGGTCCAGCTTGCCGCCCGCGGCCACCGGCAGGGCGGGCAGGTACACGAAGGCGGCGGGCATCATGTAGGCGGGCAGCCGCTCCGCGAGGTGCCGGCGCAGCGCCGCCGGCTCCGCCTCCCCGACCACGTAGGCGACCAGCCGTGGTTCGGCGCCGGTCGTCGGGAGCACGGCGGCGTTGCGCAGGCCGGGGGCTTCGGCGAGGACCGCGGCCACCTCGTTCGGCTCGACCCGGTTGCCCCGGATCTTGAGCTGGTCGTCGACCCGGCCCAGGTACTCCAGGCGTCCGTCGGGCAGCCGGCGGGCCAGGTCGCCGGTGCGGTACATGCGTTCTCCCGGGCGTACCCGGCTGGTCACGAACCGGGCCGCGGTCAGCTCCGCGTCGCCGAGGTAGCCGCGGGCCAGGCCTGCTCCGCCGATGCAGATCTCGCCAGGAGCCCCCAGCGGCACGAGCATGCCCCGCTCGTCGAGCAGATCCACCCACTTGCCGGGCAGCGGGCGGCCGATCGAGGCGTCGCCGGAAGCGGTCCCGGACCATGTGCCGGGCGTGTCGGCGGCCCCTGTCGTGACCACTGGGTCCAATGTGGTGACCACACTGTCCTCGGCCGGGCCGTACTCGTTGAACAGCTCGGCGCCGGGAAGGACTTCGGCATGCCGGGCGGCGAGCGCCCGGGTGACCCGCTCCCCGCCGAGCACGACCTTGCGCACCTCGCGGAACGCCGGGCCGACCTCGTCGAGCAGCATCCGGTAGAGGCTCGGCACGAGCATCACGTGCCGGACCGGGTGCTGCTGCATGATCGCGGCCACATCCTCCGGCGTGAGCAGCTGCTCCCGGGTGACGATCACCATGGGCGCGCCCGAACCGAGCGCGCCGAACACGTCGGCGATGCCGGCGTCGGCGTGGATCGGATCGACCTGGAGGATCGCCCCGCCGGCGCCGAGGCCGTAGTGGTCGATCTGGAACCGGACGGAGTTGACTATGCCGCGGTGCTCCACCATGACGCCCTTGGGTGTTCCGGTGGAGCCGGAGGTGTACACGACGTACGCGAGGTCGGCGGGGCCGGCGGGCCGGAGCGGCCGTGGCTCGTCCCGGACCGCAGCGGCCTCGGTCGCGTCGCCGACGGTCACCGTGGGCAGGCCTTCGGCGACCGTGGTCCGCGTGAAGTCCGCCGAGGTGACGGCGGCGACCGCGCCGCTGTCGCGCAGCACTCGCGCGATCCGGGCCGGCGACTGCTGCGGATCGAGGGGAAGGAACGCCGAACCGGTCTTGAGGACGGCGAGCAACGCGACCGGCATCCACTCGGAGCGCTCGCACAGCACCGCGACCACGCGGTCGGGGCCGGTCGGCGCCAGCGCGGCGATCCGGGCGGCCAGTACATCGGCCCGGCGGTCCAGCTCGCGGTAGGTCAGGACACGGTCGCCGCAGGCGACGGCCGGGTCCTCGGGTGCGCGCTGCACCTGCGCGAGGACGAGGTCCAGGAGGGTGCCGGTGGACTGCGCGGCGGAGGGGATCTCCCCGGTACCGGCCGCGATGAGCGCGGCGCGCTGTGCCTCGGGCAGCAGGGGGGCCGTGCCGACGGGGGCCCCGGGGGCCTCGGCCAGAGCGGTCAGGAGGTGGTCCAACTGGCCGGCGAGCCGGTGCGCCGTCCCCGCGTCGAGTACGTCCTCGCGGTAGGTGATCGCCACCTCGATCGGACGGTCCGGGCCGGGTTCGCCGAAGCTGAAGGCGAGGTCGAACCCCTCCGCGCCGTTGTCCAGGCGGATGTGTTCGGCTGCCGGGCCCTCCTCGGTGCCCAGCGGGTCCGTACCGGAGACGGCGGCCTCGACCAGCACGTCGAAGAGCGGATTGCGTCCCGCGATGCGTTCGCGCCCCAGGGCCTCCACGAGGTCCTCGAAGGGGTACTCCTCATGGGCGCGGGCCTCCCGCGCGTGCGCCGCGACCGCCGCGACCACATCGGTGAAACCGAGCTCCGGACCGATCGGGGTGCGCAGGGCGACGGTGTTGACGAACAGCCCCACCGAGTCGGCGAGTTCGGGACGGTCCCGGCCCGAGACGACCGTGCCGAGCACGATGTCGTCCGCCCCGCTCCAGCGCATCAGAAGGACTCGGACGGCGGCCACCAACGCCGTGAACGAGGTGGTGCCGAGCTGCCGGCACAAGTCCTGCACGGACCGGGTCGTGCCTTCGCCGAGCGTCAGCCGGACCGTGCCCGCCGCCGAACTGCGCTCCGCCGGACGGTTGCGGTCGAGCGGCAGGTCGACGCGCGGCGCGCCGTCCAGGACGCGCCGCCAGAACGCGCTGCTCTGCGCGTCGTCCCCGCGGGCGTGCTGATCGAGCGCGTAGGCACCGTACTGCGTGGGATCCGGTACCTGGGCCGTGCCGTTCAGGAACCGCTGGAGGTCGCGCAGGATCACCGCGAACGACCAGCCGTCGCAGACGCTGTGGTGGACGGACAGCAGGAGCGTGCCGCCGGGGCGCCCGTCCTCGACGAGCCAGTGGGCACGCAGCAGGGGGCCCTCCGCCGGGTCGAACACGTGGCGCTGCTCCGCATCGGCGATGCGCCGCAGCAGGCCAGCGGTGCCCCCGGCGTCCGACCGGTGGACCTGCAGTGCGGGCCGGGCCCGCTCGGGAGCCAGGACGATCTGGCGCAGGCCGTCGGGGTCGGTGCGGAACACGGTGCGCAGGGCCTGGTGCCGGCGCACCGTCCGCTCCAGGGCGTCCGCCACGTCGGCCGCCTCGGGGGAGCCGGGCAGCCGGAAGGCCTCCACCATGTTGTACGGGCGCAGTTCCCCGCCCTCGTACTGCTCGAGGAACCACATCCGGCGCTGGGCGTTGCTCGCGGGGACGGGTTCCGGGGTCTCGGGCCACGGTGTCCGGGCGGCGGGGGCCGCGGGCCCGTCGGCCGCGGCGCGGCGCAGCAGCGCGCCGAGGCCTTCGGGCGTGCGGGCGGTGAACACGTCGCGGACGGTGATCGCGCCGCCGCCGGCAGCCGCGCCGAGCCGGCCCGCCAGGACGGCGGCGGTGAGGCTGTGGCCGCCCGCCGCGAAGAGGTCCTCGTCCGCGGCGCGCGGCGCGGTGCCGAGCACGTCGGCCCAGATCCGGGCGGCGGTGCGGTCGGCTTCGTCGTCGGGCTGCCAGACCTGTCCGTCCAGGCCGGCCACATGGGCCAGGATGGCCACGCGGTCGATCTTTCCGTGCAGGGTGACGGGCAGCTCGTCGAGCCGCAGGATGCGGCCGGGGACCATGTAGCCGGGCAGGCGCAGCTCCAGCCGGCTGCGCACGTCGGCCGGTTCGAGTCCCTGGTCCGAGGTGTAGACGGCCACGACGGTGGGCGGTCCCGAGGGAGCGGTGAAGGGAAGGACCGTGGCGGTGACGATGCCCGCGACGGAGCTGAGGGACGCCTCCACCTCGCCGAGCTCGACCCGGTTGCCGTGGATCTGGATCTGGTTGTCCCGGCGGCCCAGGAAGACCAGCTCGCCCCGGTGGTTCCAGCGGCCGAAGTCGCCGGTCCGGAACACCCGGACGCCGGGGTGCGCGGGGAGCTCGCAGAACCGCCCCGGGCCGGTCGGTTCGTCATCGGCGTAGCCACGGGCCACGCCGGGGCCGAGCACGTGGATCTCGCCGGGGACGCCGGGCGGTGCGTGGTCCCCGTGGGGGGTGAGCACCAGCACGCCGAAGCCCTCGGAGGGCCTGCCGACCGGGACGGTGGTCAACTCGGGGAAGGCCGAGCCGGGGCAGGTGAAGGTGGTGGCCTCGATGGTGGCCTCGGTGGGCCCGTAGAGGTTGCCGAAGGTGCCCACGCGCAGCCGGTCCGCCAGCCGGGGCAGGAGCCCCGCCGGGATCTCGTCGCCGCCCAGCAGACAGATGCGGACGTCTTCTGCGGCTCCTGCCGGCAGACCTTCGGCCATCACGGCGAGCAGGGAGGGGACGCAGTTGATGACGTTGACGCGCAGGCGTCGCGTCGCCGCCCAGAACTCAGCGGGCGAGAGCGTCTGGGGTGAGCCCATGACCACCACGCAGCCGCCCGCGGCGAGCGTCGTGAAGATCTGGTACGTCAGGGCGTCAGAGGTCACCGCGGACAGCAGGGCGCACCGGATCTCCTCGTCGAAACCGAGGAGCTGCCCCGAGGTGAGGGTCTTGTGGGCGAGCTGACGGTGGGTGAGCGCCACCGGGCGGGGCAGGCCGGTCGATCCGGACGTGAAGAAGAGGATGGCTTCGTCGTCGGGACCCGGTGCGGCTGCCGCCCCCGGACCGTCGGCGGTGGCGAGGGCCTTCGGGGACACCACCGGGATGGCCACCTGGCCGGGCAGTTCGTCCTCGGCGGAGATGGCGCAGACCGCTCCGCTCAGGCGCAGCTGACGGGCGACCCGCTCCGGCGGGTGCGAGGGGTCGAGGGGCACCATCGAGGCGCCGGCCCGCAGTACCGCCAGCACCGCGAGCACGAGTTCGGGGCTCTTCGGCAGCAGCAGTGCGACCCGGTCACCCGGCTTCACCCCGTGGTCGACGGTGAGCGACCGCGCGGCCCGCGACGACCGCAGCGCCAGCTCCCGGTGGCTCCACACCCCGTCGTGGTCGGACACCGCCTCGCGGTCCGGGAAGCGGTTCGCGGCGTCGTCGACGATGCCGGTGAGGGTCGCGTCGGCGAAGTCCGCCACGACGGGCAGGCCCGACCACCGCTCCAGTTCGGCGCGCTGTGCGGGACCGAGGACGTCCAGCTCCGTGACCGGCCGCCGAGGTGAGCGGCCGAGTTCCGCGAGAGCGGCCGCCGTGCAACGCAGCAGGGCTGCCGCGGCCACCGGCAGCTCGCCGTCCGCCTCGGCGGTCAGGGTCAGCCGGCCGTCGGCCCGACGCAGGGTCAGACACAGGCCGACCGGCTGCAGCAGCTTGCCGCCCGCCTCCTCGCACACGACGCCCAGCCGGCCGAGCGCACGGCCCACGGGCACACCGGCGAGCTCCAGACGGGAGGCGACCGCCTCCCGGTCGGGCCAGGCGAGGGGCAGGGCGGATTCGAGTTCGGCGTGCAGCGCCATCAGGAAGGCCGAGGCCGGTGCCTCGCGGTCGAGGGGTGCGCAGAGCGCGAGCTCGCGCGGCACCGCGTCCGTGCCGGTCCCTGCGCCCGCCCCGGGCGGCGAGGTGGGCACGGGCACGAGGATCACGTGCCCGGGTTCCTCGTCGAGCGCGGCCAGCGCGAGCCGGGTGGCCGCGACGGTCAGCAGCAGGAGGCCGGTCGCGTCGCCGCCCGTCAGGGCGTCCAGCCGCTCGGTGACTGCGGGTTCCAGGACGCATTCCGGCGTGTCTCCGTCCGGGGACACGACATCCAGGAAGGGAACTCCGCGGCCGGCCACCAGCCGGGCGAGCCAGGATTCACTCAGGGCATTGTCACTCAGCATTTTGTACGCTCACCCAATACCTTCGATGGTTCCGACGAACATGGTGTCCCCTTAAGATCCTGCGCAAGGTAAATAACCCTTGTCAATCACGAATCCGATGCCCGCGGTCGGCCATTGCCCTCTCTTCCGCCAATCGTTATGATTGCCGATCATCGGAGTCCGGCGCCACGGTGCGCTCATCAACCGACGGGATCTCGCATGCTCAAATCACAAAGGCTCGCCACGCTTCCGATCGATTCCTACGACTTGACCGAGGAACTTTCGGTCATCGATTCCAACGATGCCGGTGGCGAGTACGACGCATTTTCCTTCGGTCACTGGTCCGCGCATGTCCTCGCGAACTCCGGGGGAAGTGCCAAGGACACGGCCTTCCGGCCCTACGAGGGGCAGCTCGCCCTGACTGAGCTGGGCAGGAAGCTTCCCAACATCATGTCGCTCGTCACCGACAACTTCCCCCTCGAGAGGCTGCAGTGGGTCCGTATATTCGGCCTCAGTGACGGAATTCTCGCGCCCCATGTCGATTTTCTAGAATTCTCCGAGCCAGGTACGAGGCTTCAGATACCCCTGCGCACGGACGAGGATTCCCTGCATTCCGAGAACGACATCGTCTATCACCTCCGCCGTGGTGAGGTATGGAAAATCCACACCACGGTTCCGCACTCGGCCCGGAGCGTCTCACGACTCCCCAGGCTGTCTCTCTGCCTTGATTTCTCGGACGCCGAAGCCCCCATTGAAATCAAGAACACCATCCAGTCCGAGCTGCCCGTCCGAATCATTTCGCGTCCGCCGGTCACGGACGCCGACGTGGCCGAGCTGATGTCCTCCGCGGCCGATATGAACGCCACCGGCCTGCGCGCCTCCTTCCGGAAGTTCGCTGCGGTCCACTTCACCCGCCAGGCCGATGCGACGGCGGCGTTCGACTGGTTCGTCGAAGCCGCCGTGCGCACCGGGGACGACGCACTGGTCGAGAAGGCCGAGGCGTTCCGGACGTACTGCATCGAGAAGCGCGGCTACCGCGAGGCGTTCGAATGGTGAGGCACCAGGGACAGGGGCTGCGCCCCGTCGCCGGGCAGGGCCTTGCGGTCCAGCTTGCCGTTGGGTGAGACGGGCAGGCCGTCCACCAGCCACCAGCGAACCGGCACCATGTAGTCGGGCAGGACCGCGAGCAGCGCCCGGCGCAGTTCCGAGGCCGGCGGCGGAGCACCGGTGAGAGCAGCGTGCAGCTCCACCGCCCCGCCGGCCCGCACCACCGGGAACGCCGCGGCGTCCTTGACCCCGGAGAAGTCCGTGAGGCGCGCCTCCACCTCCCGCGGTTCCACGGCATTGCCCCGGATCTTGATCAGGTCGTCCATCCGGCCCAGCAACTGGAGCGTCTGGTCGGCCCGCCACACCCCCCGGTCCCGGGTGCGGTACAGCCGCTTGCCCGGGCGGAACGGATCCGGCACGAACGCGGTGCCGCTCAGCTCGGGATCGGTGTACCCCAGGGCTACCCCCGCACCGCCGATGTACACCTCCCCGACCTGCCCGTCGGGCACCGGCACACCGTGCTCGTCCAGCAGGTAGACGTAGGTGTTCCACACCAGTGACCCGACGGGCGGCCTCGGTTCGAGATTGCCGGCCGCCGCGTTCATCGAGTGGCTGGCCACCATGTGGTTCTCGGCCGGCCCGTAGTGGTTGTGCAGGGTGATCTCCGGCCGGCGCGTCAGCAGCCCCTCCAGGGCCTCCGTGCACCGGACCGTCTCGCCCGCGCTGATGATGTGGCGCAGGTCCGCGGCGTGCTCGAAGTTCGTCGGCAGCGCCATGACCACGTCGATGAGCGACTGCGGGAAGTCCACGACCTCGATGCGTTCGTCGATGACGTAGTCGATCAGATCCCGTGGATCGCGCCGCACATGGGGCTCCGGCACATGGAGGCAGCCGCCCGAGGCGAGCGTGTAGAACATCTCCTGGACCGACACATCGAAGGTCAGCGGGGCCACCTGCAGGACCCGCCGTCCGCGCCCGAGCCCGGAGCCGTCCACCTGCCAGGAGATGAAGTTCGCCAGGCAGCGGTGGGTCTGGACGATGCCCTTGGGGTTGCCGGTGGATCCGGAGGAGAAGATGACGTAAGCGGGATCCTCCGGCGCCGGCCGCCGGCGGACCGCCGCCGGCGCCGCGCCGCCCGCCGGGTCCGGTGCCACCAGACCCGCCAGGGCGGTCGCCCGCGTCCCCGAGGCACCGGTGTCCAGCGCCCCTGGATCGGCCAGGACCAGCAGTGCCGCGCTGCTCGCGCGCAGGATCTGCTCGATGCGCTCCGGCGGGTACGTCGTGTCCACCGGCAGATAGGCGGCTCCGGCCCGCAGCGTGCCCAGGACCGCCGCGGTGAAGTCGGCACCCGCCCGCCCGGCGATGAGCACCGTGTCACCGCGCGCTATGCCGAAGTCCCGCCCGAGCCGGTCCGCGACGGTGTCCGCGAGACGGTCGAGTTCCGCGTACGACACCTCCCGGCCCGGTTCGCGCACCGCGGGCGCCCCCGGGTGCGCGCCGACCTCGCGGTCGATGAGCTCCAGGACCGAGGACACGCCGATGTCCACCACCGGTCCGGCGTGCCCCGGGGGAGGGGACGCCGCGGTCATCGCCGTGCCCCCGGCCGCCCCTCCCAGGACCGGGTGACCGGCCCCGGCAGGAACGAGTAGGGGTCCTGCGGGTCGTCGGCGGTCGCCTCGATGGCGAGGTGGTGACCGACACCGAGGTCCCGTGCGAGCTCCTCGAACACCTCGACCATGACGAGGTCCTGCAGCGCCAGGCCCGTCGAGTCGTACACGGTGGTGACCGGGGACAGCTTCCGGTGGGCCTCCGGGTCCAGGAGGATCTCGGCGAGCGAGGGCCCGATCTCCTCGGGAGCGAGCTGCTGGCAGTCGCCCTCGGCCCGCGCCTGCGCCACGTGATCGGGGCAGACGACCGCCCTGCGCAGCAGCTCCAGCGGCAGCTCGGTCTTCCCCGGCATGTCGGAGCCGATGGCGTTGATGTGTACCCAGGGCTTGAGGTTGGTTCCCTGGATGACCGGGCCCGCGTACGGCGCGACCGAGGTGGCGGTGCACAGCACATCGGCCCGCTCCTCCACCTCCGCCAGCGGCGCGACCCGTACGGCCCCGGCAGGCAGCCGGGACCGGGCCGCGAAGGAGTTCTCCGCGCGCACGTCCTCGTCGCACACCAGGATCTCGGAGAAGGAGAAGACCCGGGACAGGGCGTGCAGTTGGGTCACGGCCTGCGCGCCGCAGCCCACGAGACCGAGGACCGCGGAGTCCGGGCGCGCCAGCACCCGGCTGGCCAGGGCGGACGCTGCGCCCGTACGGATGGCGGTGGCGAAGGTCCCGTCGATGACCGTCCGCAGGTGGCCGCTGTCGGCATCGAAGGCGCACAGGGTGGACAAAATGGTGGGCAGCTGGTTCTTGACCGGATTGTGCGGGTTGTAGCCGACCATCTTCATGGACACCGTGGCGCCGTGCCGGAGCGCGGGCATCCACTCCAGCAGCCCCAGATGGGGTGTCTCGATGAGGAATCCGTCCCGCTGCTTCATTTCCACCGGTGCGTCGCGGCCGGTGGCGAGAACGGTTTCCAGACGGGCGATCGTCAGATCGTAGAGTTGCCCCAGCCCCACCTTCGTGACGATGGTGGCGATGGCTTCGGCGTCGAGTATGCGTGTGCGGTCAGCTTGCAACGGTCTCTCCTGGCGCTCAGTGTTCGGACTGGTCCAAAGAAGGTGAAGGAACAGGGGATTTCGACGAGGCCGAGGGGCCGCGCCCGTGCCAGGACTCCCACAGTCCGGCGTACGCGCCCCCCGCCGAGACGAGCTCGTCATGAGCCCCCTGCTCGGTGATGCGGCCGGCCTCCATCACGACGACACGGTCCGCGTCGTGGGCGGTGTGCAGCCGGTGGGCGATGGCGATGACGGTCCGCCCGCGCAGTACGCCGGCGAGCGAACGCTCGAGGTCGCGGGCGGCTCGCGGGTCGAGCAGCGAGGTGGCCTCGTCGAGCACCAGGGTGTGCGGATCGGCCAGGACGAGCCGGGCCAGGGCCAGTTGCTGTGCCTGGCCGGGCGATACGGGGTTCTCGTCGGTGCCCAGCTCGGTGTCGAGGCCGTTCGGAAGGGCCTGGACCCACTCCTCGGCGGCCACCGCCGCCAGGGCCGCCGTCACCTGCTCGTCCGTGGCGTCCGGCGCGGCCAGTGCGACGTTCTCGCGCACGGTCCCGAGGAATACGTGGTGTTCCTGCGTGACCAGCGCGACGTTGCGGCGCAGCTCTTCCAACGGCAGTTCGTGGACCGGTACTCCGCCCAGCGTGACCGATCCGGTACGCGGCTCGTGGATCCCCGCGAGGATACGGCCGAGGGTCGACTTGCCGGCCCCCGAAGGGCCGACGATGGCGATGCGCTCACCGGATCCGACGCTGAGACTGACGTCCTCGATCACGTCGTGACCGGCCCGGTAGGCATAGGCGACGCCTTCCGCGGCCAGCCGGTCACCCTCGGGCCGCCGACCGGAGTCGCCCTCCGGTCCGGCCCCGGCCTCGATGCCGATCAGGCGGGCCAGCGAGGCGTCGCCGACCTGCAGCTCCTCGAGCCAGCCGAGGAGTTCGTCCAGCGGGTCGATCACGGCCCGGGTGTACAGCGTCGCGGCGGTCACCTCGCCGAGGCTCACCCAGCCCTCGATGTAGAAGAGCCCGCCGAACAGCAGCGTGGCGGCGACCGGCAGCACGTAGCCGAAGTCCATCAGCGGGAACCAGACGCTGCGCAGGAACAGCGTGCGCCGCTCCGCGCCATTCGCCCGCTCGACGTCCTCGTCCGTACGGCGGATGCGCGGGCCGGACCGGTCCAGCGCCTCCACGGTGCGGGCGCCGGTGACCGTCTCGGAGAGGCCCTGGGCGAGGTCGGAGTAGCCGGCCGCCTCGGCCAGGTAGGCATCCCGGGCGCGCGCCAGGTACCAGCGCGTCGACCAGACGATGAGCGGGACGGCGATGAGGCACGGCAGGACCATGATGGGGCTGGTCACGATCAGCGCCACCAGCGTCAGCACCACCGAGAGGCTGGCCACCAGGATCGACGGCGCCCCCATGCGCACGGCGTTGGACAGCGCATCCACGTCGCGGGTGCTGCGGGTCAGCAGATCGCCGGCCCCGGCCTTCTCCACCGTGTGCAGGGGCAGGGTCAGCACCCGCCGCACGAACCCCTCGCGGATGTCGGCCAGGACCAGCTCACCGAGCCGGGCCCCCTGCAGGCGGGCGGTACGGGTGAACACGCCCTGGAGCAGCAGGAGTCCGGCGATCGTCAGCACGGTGAAGTCCACCTGGCCGGTGGTGATGCCCTTCTCCACCTGCCCGACCAGCCGGCCCAGCAGGGCGGGCACGACCAGACCGCAGACCGTGGCGAGGACGAACCAGAGCACGGTGCGGGTCAGCAGGCCGGTATGGCTGCGCACCAGGCCCCGTACGTGACGGCGGACCGTCTTCGCGTCGGCTACCGGAAGACTCACTGGGCACTCCTCTGAGGGCGGCTGTCGGAAGGACTGGGGACGGTGACGATCACGTCTCCTCCCGCATGACAACGGCGGCGTACTGGGACGCACCGGTGGCGAGTTCACGGTGTGTGCCGGTCGCGACGACCTTGCCGTCCTCCACGTAGGCCACCTCGTCGGCCTGGTCGAGCAACAGCGGGCTGTTGCTCACGACCACGGTCGTGAGCTCCGCCCTGGACCTGTGGAGCCGTTCGGCGATCACCGATTCGGTGTGCGCGTCCACGGCACTGGTCGGATCCACCAGGACGAGGACCCCGGGCCGGGCCGCCAGCGCGCGCGCCAGCCGCAGCCGCTGCTGCTGGCCGCCCGAGAAGGCGGAGCCCCCTGCGGTGACGACGGTGGCCAGACCGTCCGGCAGGGCCTCGACGATGTCTTCCGCATTGGCGTTGTGCAGGGCCTGCGCGCGCACCTGGTCCGAGCGTCCGCCCAGATCCTCGGCCAGGACACCGGAGAAGAGGGTGTCCTCGTTGCGGGCCACGAGGATGAGTTCACGCACCTGTTCCAGCGGAAGCGAGTCCAGCGGCACACCACCGACGGTCACCTCACCCGGGGCGTAGCGCCCGAGCCGTTCGGCGATCTCGGCGCCCTCCTCCGGGGTGGAGGCGGCGATCACGGTCATCAGTCCCGGCCGGACCCGCAGCCCCGATTCCGCGTCGTACAGGTCGGGCGCCTCGGAGAGGTCGGCGCGTGCGATGTCGGAGGTGGCGTCGGGCTCGAGGGCCAGTACGCGCACGACGCGCTGCGCCGCGACATCGGCACCGACGAACGACTGCACCGCCGAAGTCGCCGTGCGCATCGGCAGCATGAGGAACGCGGCGTACCCGTAGGCTGCGACGAGTTCCCCGGCGGTGAGACCGCCACCGACGGCGAGGCGGGCGCCGATCCAGACGACCGCCACCACGAAGATCCCGGGGAGCAGCACCTCGGCGGCGGGCAGCACCGATTCGACCTTCGCCACGTGGACGCCCGCCTGCCGCAGCCGCTGGGAGTCCTTGCGGTAGCGCTCGCCGAACGCGGCTTCGCCGCCGATGCCGCGCAGTACGCGCAGACCGGACACGATGTCGCCGGCCCGGTTCGTCAAGTCGCCCTGCAGGTCGCGGTAGCTGCCGATGCGCTTGTGCAGCGGCCTGAGCAGCGGGCCCGTGCCCGCGAGCAGGACGGGGACGCCGATGAGGACGAGCAGGCCGAGGGTGACCGAGGTGGAGAGCAGCACCAGGGCGACGAGCACGACGGTGACCGCGCTGCCGATGCCGCGGGCGACGGCGCCGGGCAGGGCGCCGATGCGGGTGATGTCGGCCGTGCCGATGGCCACGACCTCGCCGGTGGAGATCCGCTTGGGCAGGGTCGCGCCCAGCCGTACCGCGTGCGCGGCCACGAGGCGGAACGTCAGGTAGTTGGCCTTGAGCCGGCCGATCGTGTCACAGCGGTGGCGCAGGACGCTGCCGGCGGTGGTCACCAGGGCGAGCCCGATGATGACGCCGGTCCAGACGAGCAGCCGGTCGGTGTCCTTCTCCGTCATGGCGTCGATGGCCCGGCCGATGGTGAAGGGGGTCAGGCCCATGCTGGCCATCCACAGGCAGCCCCACAACACCCCGAGGAACAGTGTGCTCGACTGCCTGCCGATCAGCCATCGAAGATAGCTCCGGGGCGACCGGAGGTCCGGATCCCCCAGCTCGGGCAGCGGATTGTTGCTTGGCAATGCGAATCCTTCGGGGTTGTCCCGTCCCGGAGGGGCCGGGGCGGTCGGGGGGACAGGAGGTACTGAGCGGTTCTGCCGTCGGGGGGACGCTCGGGAGGGCCGCCGGTCAGCTGTGCGGTGACAGCTGACCGAGGACGAACGCCCGCAGTTCGGCGGTCACGCGGAGGGGGTCGGCGAGGGGGTAGAAGTGGTCGCCGGGGAAGGTCCGTACGGTGCCGGTACCGGCGGACCAGGCGGGCCACTTGCGGATGTGGTCGTCCGTCACGCCTGCATCGTCCTGCCCCCGCCATGCGCCGAGCGGGCACGGCAGGAGAGCGTCCTCGCCAGGTGGCGTGTACGAGTCGCAGATGGCGTTGTCGCCGCGCAGGGGCCGCGCCACCGCCGCGGCCAGGCGGCTGTTGGCGCCCACGGCCGCGGGCACGACGCCTTCCGCAACCAGTTCGTCGACGAGCTGCCGGTCGGTCAGCCGAGGCGTGTCGGAGGGCTCGCCCTGGTCGTCCGGGGCCCGGGAGGCCGAGGCGACGAATCCGCTGGGCCACCGGCCGTACTCTCGGCCCAGGGCGCGGGCGAGCTCGTACCCCACCAGGGCTCCCATGCTGTGGCCGTACACGAAGTAGGGCAGGTCGAGCCGGGCGGCGACGGCCGGCGCCAGCTCGTCGAGCACCTGCGCCATGCCGGTCGCGGGCTCCTCGCGCCACCGGTTCTCGCGGCCCGGCAGCTGTACGGCCAGCAGTGCGATGTCGGGGCCGAGCAGTTCCTGCCAGGTGCGGAACTGAAAGGCGCCGGAACCCGCGTGGGGCAGGCACACGAGGAGAGCCTTCGCGGTGCGCGGCGGGTCCCACTCCACGAGGGGCCCCGGCTTCACAGCCGCCCCCGTATGTCGTCGGCGGGCGCGCCCGGCACCTCGGGCAGAACCGGTTCGGCAGTGGCCGGGCTAAGACGGACACGTGAATGTGGCACTGCTGAATGGAGGCACACTGTTTCCCCTGTCAGTCGAAGGTGGCGTTCAGCGGTCGCGAACGGTTCGTACTCGGCGACCGGAAATGACTTCAACGGAGGGCGCGGTACGAGAAGTCCGGAGCGGTCGTCATGCACTGACCCTCGAGTGAGACTCGACTCGAAATGCACAGCTCCCGGCCTCGTCGCCAACATTCCTATCACGGAGTGGACTTGGAATGTCAACAGACAGCCGGCGCACCCTCCATGTCATCGTCTTCGGGCCGACCCACCCGACGATTTATACCGTGAACCCGGTCGAGTCCGCCTTGAGCTCCGCTTTCGATCGGCTGGAAGTGAAATGGAAGAATCCCCGCCGCCGCATCGGCCCGTGATTCACTGGCGAGGAGTTTACGGGTTAGAGGTCAGTCGACCTGGAGCCTTGTCGGCGAGGGTGTTTCGGCGTAACGAGGCGTAACTCTGGCCGGTCGGCGTGCAAGGAGACCCCGATGCCGCTGAAGCAGGTGTCCAGAACCCCGCCCCTGACGGGGGTGTGGGATGAACGCGTGAAGGCGTCGTGGCGATACAGCGCAACGGGGCCGAAGGGGTGTGTGCATGACGCAGGAAAAGCGTGGCGTGGCCGTGGTCTCGGGTGCATCCTCGGGATTCGGCTGGAGAATTGCACAGGTGCTGAGCCGGCAGGGCTACTCCGTGGTGGGCCTGGCCCGCAGAGCGGACCGTCTGAAAGAGCTGGCGGAAGAGGACTCCACAGGAGCGATTCTGCCGGTGGTCGCCGATGTCCGTGACCGAGAAGGTCTGGCCATGGCCCTCGACGAGCTGCCTCCGGAATTCCGTGACATCTCGGTCCTCGTCAACAATGCTGGCCTCTCGCGAGGGTTCGACACCCTTCAGTCGGGCAATGGTGATTCCTGGCGCGAAATGATCGACACGAACATCTCCGGTCTGCTCAACCTCAGCGGTCTGGTGCTTCCCCGCCTCGTCTCGCGCGGGTCCGGGCACGTCGTGAACATCGGCTCGATCGCGGCGAGTTACCCCTACATGGGCGGGAACGTCTATGCCGCCACCAAGGCATTCGTCCACCAGCTGTCGCTGAACATGCGCGTCGACCTCCAGGGAACGGGCGTCAGAGTGAGCTGTGTGGCGCCCGGTATGGCGAAGACCGAGTTCGCCAAGGTCCGCTACGACGGGGACGAAGAGCGCGCCGACGCGCTCTACCAGGGCATCGAACCGCTCACCGCCGCCGACGTGGCCGAGGCGGTTGCCTGGTGTCTCTCGCAGCCCGCCCGGGTCAACGTCAACATGATCGAACTGATGTCGGCCGAGCAGCCCTTCGGGCTCGGCGTCGCCGGCAGCCCGACCGCCCGGCCGGGTGGTGCGGAGGGTGCGTGAGTCCGTGCAGACCGCCTCCCGGCGCCTGACCGCGACGGACGTGCTCGTTGCACGACCCGCCCGCCCCGAGGATGCGGAGCAGATCGCCTTGCTCTCCGCCCCGTTCGTCGAGCAGGGCCTGCTGGTGGCTCGCCCGCTGGCCGAACTGGCTGAATTGTCACAGGGCTTCGTCGTCGCCTGTGAAGGGGACCGAATGGTCGGCTGCGCAGGGGTGGCACCCTCCGGCAGCAGCCTGCTCGTCTACAACCTGTGCATCGCGGTCGACTGGCAGGGCAGGGGGATCGGCCGGCACCTGGTCGGTATTGCCGGGACCATCGGCAGAGAACTCGGATACGGCTCTCTGCTGGCCCTGACCCGGTACAGCGGGGAGTGGTTCGGGAAGCTGGGTTTCTCGGAAGTCCCGGCGAGCGAGATCCGTGACGAATGGCGCGCCCTCTTCCGTCCGGGCCGAAGATCCAGCCTTTACCAGTTGAGACTCATCTCCGAGCCGTCGGAGACCGAAGCACGTCCATGTGCCGACTCAAGCAGACCAAGGAGTGACACAGTTGATAATCTGCGGGTTGAAACTCACGCATGATGGTGCCGTCGCCCTGCTCGACGACGACCGTCTCGTGTTCAGTGTCGAGATGGAGAAGCTGGGGAACGGTCTGCGCTACAGCACCGTTGCCGACTTCAGCCTGATCCCCGGAATTCTCTCCGACTTCGGCTACAAGCCGGAGGACGTCGACCAGTGGGTCGTCGACGGCTGGGACGGAGACGTCTCCGGAACAGTGGCCCTCCTCGACCAGGGGCTGCCCACGGAGATCGTGGTCGGTCCCTACCGGGAATCGGCGGCGTGCCCGGCGCTCGATTCGCCCAGCGTCTCGGGCAAGTTCCCGATGGACGGCCGGACCTACGCGTACACCAGTTTCCCGCACGCTGCCGGGCACGTGGCGAGCGCTTACGCATCCAGCCCCTTCGCCCAGCGCGGCGAAGGCTCCTTCGTCCTGGTCTGGGACGGTGGACTCTTCCCCCGCCTCTACTGGGTGGACCCGCGCGACGGCGTGGAGAACCTGGGCGAACTCTTCCCCCTTCTCGGCCATGCGTACGCCATTGCGGGACACCACTTCGGGCCCTTCCGCAAGACCGTCCAGTCACCCACGGTCGACGACCTCTCGGTCGCCGGCAAGCTCATGGCGTACATCGCGCTGGGCCAGGTCGACGAGCGCGTCGTCACGGTGCTGCGGGAGGAGTTCCACCGCGTCTTCGAGAGCGACGAGCCGGCGGCCGTGGAGTACCGCGCGACGGTCGGCGGGTACGGCAGTCTCTTCGAGCCGTCCGTGCCTCCCGTGCACGAGTTCTTCTCCGCGGTCCGCACCCGCGTGTCGGAGAACGGGATCAGCGACGAGGACGTCCTGGCGAGCGTGCACGCCTTCTTCGAGGACCTCCTCGTCGAGCGGATCACCGCCAAGGTACGCGCCGCCAAGGGCGAAGGCCCCTGGAACCTGTGCTTCGCCGGCGGCTGCGCGCTCAACATCAAGTGGAACAGCGCGCTGCGCGAGGCGCCGGACTTCCGCGACGTGTGGGTCCCGCCGTTCCCCAACGACTCGGGCTCCGCCATCGGAGCGGCCGTTCTGGGCCGGGCGCAGCGCGACGGGCTGGCCCCGCTCACGTGGAACCCCCGGCTGGGCCCGGCGCTGACGCCGTCGCCCGAGCTGCCCGCCGGCTGGTCGGCGTCGGCGTGTGCTCCGGAGGAACTCGCCGCGATCCTCCACGAGTCCGGGGAGCCCGTGGTGGTCCTGCACGGACGAGCCGAACTCGGCCCCCGCGCACTCGGCGGCCGCAGCATCCTGGCGGCCCCGGTCAGCGCGTCGATGAAGGACGAGCTGAACCGGGTCAAGGACCGCGAACCCTACCGGCCCGTCGCCCCCATCTGCCTCGAGGCCGATGCACCGGGGATCTTCGCTCCCGGCACGCCGGACCCGCACATGCTCTTCGACCACGAGGTGCGGGCGGAATGGGTGGACCGCATCCCCGCGGTCATCCACCTCGACGGCACCGCGCGGCTCCAGACGGTCGGCCCGGAGGACGACGACCTGCTCTTCGCCGTCCTGTCGGCCTATCGACGGCTCAGCGGCGTCCCGGTGCTCTGCAACACCAGCGCCAACCTCAACGGGCACGGCTTCTTCCCCGACGTGGCTTCGGCCGCCGAGTGGGGCAGGGTCGCCCGGATCTGGAGCGACGGGACGCTGTACCAGCGCACCGACGGCTGAACCGGGGCGCGACCCCGGAGTCATGCCCCGACCCGGCCGGGCTTCAGGGCCGGGTCGGGCGGCGCAGGAGCAGGGTGACGAAGCCCAGCGTGCCCCGGTAGCCGTGGAGCCAGGCCTTGCGGTGTCCGGCCGCGGCCTCGAGCGCCCGGCCATGGTCGGGGTGCTCCGGGTTGTCGAGGGCCCAGCGGGAGAGCGACCCGGTCCAGGACCACTCGTAGTCGTCCCACTCCTGGAGGCTGCTGACGTGTCCGTGGACCGGCACCCAGCCGTCGGCCGTGATGCGGTCGACCGTCGTCGCGAGATCAGCGTAGTCGTCGGCGGCGAAACCGGCGTCGAGGGTCTTGCGGCCGGGTTCGCGTTCCCAGAAGCACTCGCCGATGAGAACGCTTCCGCCCGGGGCGAGGTGGCCGTCGACGGCCTTCAAGGTGGGGATCAGGCCGCCGAACGCGTGGGTGGCACCGATGCTGAGGACCAGGCCGTACCGGTGCGGCGAAGTGAACTCCGCGGCGTCCTGGGCGTGGAAGGCGATCCGGCCGCCGAGCCCCGCTTCGTCGACGGCGCGGCCGGCGGCGGCGATGGCCTCTGCGTCGTTGTCGACGCCGTCGGCGCGGAGGTCCGGGCGGGCGGCGTGCGCACGCATCAGCCAGGTGCCCGATCCGCACCCGAGGTCGAGCAGCCGGACGTCGCCGCTCGGCAGGGCCCGCTCGAGGAGCCTGTGCACGGACTCGTCGCTCAGCGGAGCGGCGACGGGGTGGCCGGTGTGGGCGAGGGAGCTGATCTGTCGGCGGTCCATGGCAGCATCCTGCCCCTCCCCTCGCCACAAAGCCCCCGACACGGTCGACCGGACAACCCGATCGTGTGCCGGGGCCCTGTCGTCCACCGGAACGCCGACGGCGCCCGCGCCACCGGTCGTGAGCGAGCCCGGTCGTGGTGCCCGTGGTCAGGACGCGATCGGGAGCTGCTCCAGGAACCGGGCCAGGGCCTCGGCGACCGGCCGGGGCCGATCGATGGGGAGCAGATGGCCGACGTCGTCGATGACGCACTCCTCGATACGATCCGCACGGGAACCTACTGCGTCTATGTCCCTGATCCGCGCGTTCCTCCCTCGTGGTCCACGTGATGGATGAACGGCTGCGGCCCTGACCGCTGCTTTGCGGCCGGTGTCCGAGCCAGGACTCCGGGGCGGGACTAGAAGAAGCCCAGCTTCTTGGGGGAGTAGCTGACCAGGAGGTTCTTCGTCTGCTGGTGGTACAGCCCTTACACCCACGCTGACCAGCGGAAAAGGAAGTTGGTGCGGATCCTTGGCGTGGGCTGGTCCGAAAATGGTCCGGATCTTAGTCCGGGCAGTCCTGGGCTGGAAGGGGCGGGGGTGGGGCTGGGACGTTCTAGGAATGATCGGGAGCGAGCTGGGCTATCGGGTGAGCCCACCGTGCTGGACATGAGCATGGTGCGGCCGTCGGATGTGCCCCGGGCCGGCTGCTCGCTCCACGTCCAAGCAGTAGCGTCCGGGGAACCGATCGTTGTGCAGGGCGAACCAGGTTCCTGAAATGCAGCGATGCCTTCACCGGCCGCTGTCGACGACTGCAGTGTTGCTGCCTATGTGACCAGCAGAGTCGTGCGCGCCCACGGGGCCCACTCACATGTAGGAGTCCATCGGCACTCGTCTACACGATGTTGGTGACCGGGGCCGCAGTGAGCAGGGAATGGATCAGCCGACCAGGCCGGGGATCCCACAGACGCAGGCGGGTGCCGTTTCCCCTGGCAAGCAGCTCCGCCTCGCCGTCCTGGTGCATTGGGAACGACCGTATTGCTCAGGGGGCTGTCGAGACGTTCTACGAGCTTTCAGCTCCGAAGATCCCACAGAGTGATCTGCGTTGTGGCGATCGGAACCAGGAAACGGCCTTCCGGCAACGGGACGGCGCACATGTCGGCTGGCTTACTCACCGCAGCTCTCTGGGGCCTCTGTCGCTTCGTCATCAGGCTGGAAAAGGCTGAGGAGATCCTGCACGGCCCAGTCCGGGAGAGTGATTGCCGTGGCGGATGGCAACCTGGCACTCCGCAGGAGAGAGCCTTCCTCGAAAACGGCTTCGGTGAGCCAGGAGAGGGTGTCGTCGTCGAGGAGGTCGGGGTGCCCGGCGGCCGTTTCGGCGAACTGTTCCACGTCGGGGAAAATGCTGGGCACGACCGTGGGTAGGTTTCCGTTGCTCGACGCACGGACAACCGCACGGCGGACCATAGTCTCGTACCAGCCGGATCCCCACCATTCGCCGATCGACTCGGTGTGGGAACCGTGCATGGAGAGCAGGCGCAGGGCGGCTTCCGGGCCGAGGTTCTCGTCGACCTGCTGCCGGAGGTCGATCTCCCGGTGGACGGACGTGAGGATCCGCGCCCATCCCCGATGCCACGGGCCCGCCGTGGCCGGAACTGCGGCCGCCTAACGTCCTTGCTGCCGACCCAGGTTCACGCGGCCGTCGGTGGGAAAGGGCGGCCACCTGTGGCAGGGCAAGAAGTCGGTCGGCGTGTACGAGCAGCCTGACCCAGTGCTGTGTGACGCCGACTGTCTCGCCACACGTATGGCGCTGAGGTTCCGAACGAACGTCGCGGAGGTTCAAGTACGCGCCGTGTCCGTATTCCTAAGATTCGACGGCAGAACGGAAACCCGGGCTGTTCCAGGACGGGTACACACCAAGGACAAGAAACGCGTGAAACAAGAGAAGTCCAGCCGGAAGGCCGTCATCGCAGGCACCGGCGCCGGCATGGACATCCCCAACGGGGTGATCGGCAATGGCCGGACCGGGCGCTCCCAGGCCCGTCGGAGCAAGGTGATCGTTTGCCGCCGGGCCACCTCGGTGTCCGTCAGCACCAGCAGCGCGCGCGGCCTGCGTGCGGACAGCCCCGCTCCACTGGAGCCCGCTCGCTGCTGATCAGCCGGTTCCACGCCTTTTGCGCGCCGAGCTCGGACTTCTCGGCCCCTTTAGTTCGTGCAAGCAATCAGCTCTTTGATCGTCGAGGAGCCTTTCCTGAAACCCGGTGGTCGGACAGTGCTGCCGTGGGAAGCGGAGACATGATGGGCAAGAGTCCTTATGACTATGTCGTGGTGGGAGCGGGGACGGCGGGGTGCGTGATTGCCTCCCGGCTTTCGGAACGCCCGGGCGTGCGAGTGTTGTTGCTGGAGGCGGGAGCCCGGGACGCAACCGAGGCGATGGCATCTCCTTGGGGGTTCCTGGGGTTTGACCCGTCATCCCTCTGGCTGGGCGCCTCGACCGTGCAGGCCGGTACAGGCAGGGCCGCTGACGTGCTGCGCGGTAAGGCGCTCGGCGGATCGTCGAGCATCAACGGCCTCTACCACCTGCGGGGGCACCGGTCCGGTTACGACGAATGGCCCGGCCTCGGTGCTCCGGGCTGGGGTTTCGACGATCTGCTGCCCTATTTCCGCCGCAGCGAGAGCACTCGCAGTCGTGATGCCTCCGTGCGGGGCACGGACGGGCCGGTCGCGGTCGCCCCGGTCCCGGAACCCCATCCCCTGGCCACGGCGGGCGTCGACGCCGCAGTGGAGGCTGGGTTCGCACGCGCCGATGACATCGGCAGCGGGCTGGAGACCGGGTTCGGGTGGAGTGACATGAATCTGCCCGGCGGCGCCCGCCAGAGCGCGGCCGACGCCTACATCCGTCCGTTCCTCGACCGGCCGAACCTGGACGTCGTCACGGACGCGACCGTGCAGCGGCTGCGCACCACCGCGGGCCGCTGCACCGGCGTCGAATACACCATCGGTGGGGAGCACCTGTCCATCGACAGCGCCGAGGTCATATTGACCGCGGGAGCCATCGGTTCCGCGCACCTCCTGATGCTGTCAGGGATCGGCCCGGCCCAACACCTTGAGGAACACGGTATCGACGTCGTCGCCGACCTGCCGGGAGTGGGATCCCGTCTGCAGGACCATCCGATGGCGGGCGTGGTGTACGAGGCCGACCAGCCCGTACCGTTCGTTCCTGCCAACCCGCCGGCCGAAATGATGGGCCTGCTGTTCAGCGATCCCGCCGCGGCCCGGCCGGACCTTCAGGTCTACATCGTCGCCGCACCGCTCCCGTCGGCTTGGGGCCGGCCGCCGGCCAACGGCTACTCCATAGCCTTCTCCGCGATGGCTCCGCACAGCAGCGGCACCGTGCGTCTGGCGGACGCCCATCCCGCCAGTGTTCCCGTCGTCGACCCTGGCTACCTGAGCGACGAACGTGACCTGGAGGTCATGCGCAAGGGCCTGGCAGTGGCACGCCGCATCGGCGAGGCAGACGCGTTCGCCGACTGGCGCAAGCAGGAAGCGGTGCCGGGCTCCGGGACGAGCGGCGAATCCGTGGACGAGTTCATTCGCAAGGCCACCGGCCCCTACTTCCACTTCACCGGCACCTGCCGCATGGGAACCGACGCCGATGCCGTCGTCGACCCTGCGAACCTTCGCGTGCACCGAATAGCCGGACTGCGGGTCGCCGATGCCTCGGTGATGCCGTCCATCCCCTCGGCCAATACCAACGCGACCGTTTACGCCATCGCCGAACGGGCCGCCGAACTGATCGACTGAGCCTTCTTCCGCGCCCACGGCGCTTCCACAACGCGCTTCATCCCCCCGTCGTCCGTCGAACGCGACCCCGACCGGCCTCATCACCCCTCCTCAGACAGGAGCACCACCATGTCCGAAACGCTTCAGACCACTGACGTCGTCACCTCCGACGCCGACCTGCTCGACCGCACCGCGACCGCCGTGCGCGCCGCCGGTGTGGCGCTGCGCGAGCGTTTCGGCGATGTGGTCCGTTACGAGACCCGTGACGAGCTGATGCGTGCGCTCGCCGTCAACGACGACACGGCCCTGGACATCCTGCGCCCCCGCCTCACGAGCCTGCGCCCGGAGGCCGGCTGGGTGGAGGACGAGCTGGACGGCGGGGCGCTGCCGCCCGGCGAGTGGTGGGTCGTGGACCCGGCCGAAGGCAACGTCAACCACCTGCACGCGCTGCCGGAGTGGGCGGTGACCGCGACCCTCGTGCGTGAGAACCAGCCGGTGCTCACCGCGGTCCACCTGCCGCTGACCGGCGAGACCTACACCGCGCTCACCGGCGCCGGCGCCTACCTCGACGGCCGGCCGCTGCGCGTCTCCCCGACCGCGGACCTCGGCCTGAGCATCGTGGCCACCAGCCAGGCCCGGCCGGACGAGGACGAGAGGGTCGTACGGCGCGTCGGCTCCTCGATCACCGCGATGCTCTTCGACGCGCTCGTCGTCCGCACCGCCGTGCCCGCGACCCTGCACCTCACGAACGTGGCCGCCGGCCGCATCGACGCCTTCTGGCAGTTCGCCGGCGCCCGAGCCGACCTGCTGCCCGGCGCGCTGCTCGTCACCGAGGCCGGCGGACGGATCTCCGACGCCGAGGGCCGCCCCTGGACCCCGCAGAGCGAGAGCTTCCTGGCCGCCGCGCCCGGCGTCCACGCCGAAGCCGTCGCCACGCTCTCCCGCTGACCCCGCACACCACAACCCGCACCCAACGCAAGGACCAGAACATCATGACCATGATCGCAGTTCTCGGAAACGGCCGCGTCGGCGGCAACCTGGCGAAAGCCCTCACCCTGGCAGGGCACGAGGTGACCGTCGCGGACCGCGCGCCGGGCGCCGCCGCCGATGCCGCCCGGGCGGCCCGGATCGTCATCAACGCCACCCCGGGCGCCGGCTCCCCGGAACGTCTCGCCGCCCTGCGCGAAGAGCTGCACGGCAAGATCCTCGTGGACGTCTCCAACGCCACCGTCGACGGACCGGACGGACTGCCCGCCGCCCTGATCTACCCCGGTTCAAGCCTCGCCGAGCAACTCCAGGCAGCGCTCCCCGAAACGCACGTCGTCAAGACGCTCAACACCATGCTCTTCCCGGTGATGACCGCCCCGGCCACGCTCACCCAGACGCCAACCGCCTTCCTCTCCGGCGAGGAACCGGAGGCCAAGCGGACCGTCCTTGAACTGCTCATCGACCTCGGCTGGCGCAAGGAATGGATCACCGACCTCGGCGGGATCCAGACCGCCCGCGCCACCGAGGCCGCGATACTGTTCGTACCGCACGTCATCCGGTCCATCGGATTCACCCCCTTCGCGATCTCGATCGCCCGCTGACCGTCGAGCCGCGCAACCTGCAGGTGACCGGAGCCGGCACCGGCACGGATGGGTTCCCGGTGGGACACGACCGCGACAGGATGATCTTGGCCGACACGGCTTGGCAGGCCGATCGGCATGGCCCGCAGGCCGGAAGACGCCCGGATTCGGCTGCGGCTCGGTGAGTGACCTACCCGGGCAACTACGAGGTCGCGCTCACGGTCCGTTCCGTCGACACCGGGGCTGTGCACTACGAACTCGGTGCCTCCGGGGCAGCACCTGCCTGGGCGTGGCCGACGCCCTCGGCCCACACGGCGAACTGCGCCCCGGCCACCAACCGTTACCTCCGGCGAAAGGTCCGACCGAGGCGGCGAAGACGTCCCCGGCACGAGCCCATGAGGGAGGACCGAGCGCGAGTGCGACCCCTGACGATCAGGCTGCGACCTGATAGTCAGGGGTCGCGTCGTTCATCTCGCCGAATCAGAAGCATCAGCTCTGCCTCCCGGCCGCTGCAATGCGATCCGTCTATAGGAAGATTGGCACGGTGTCCACATGGGTCATGGCGGCGTCCTGCGGAACACGACCACCACAGGACGGCGTTGAAGCATGAAGACGAGAGGATCGCAGAGGGATGCACGGTACTGGAGCGGAGGTCGACGGCGCGCGCGGGGTGTTCGCAGTGGACTCGACCGCCCCGGATTCCGCACCGCGGGGACTCGACGTTTTCCGGCGCGGGTGGCAGACGCAGGTCGGCGACGATGTCTTCCAACTGCCGGCCTTCAGCCCGGACACGATCGGTGACTTCCGGGTCAAGGGCAAGGTTGCCAAGGTGCACGGCGCGGCGATCGCCGATCTCCACGCCGCGTCGGCAACCCGGACCGCGGACGTCCCGGGCGGCGATCAGGATCTGGTTGCCATGTATGTCGTGCGGAGCGGCGCATGGACTCTGGGCGGCCCGTCCGGCTACGGCGACCAGACCGTGTCGGCCGGGCAGTTCCTCGTCCGGCACCTCGGGCGGCTGACGGCCTTCGAGACGACGGCGCACCTCACGGCGAAGTTCCTCGTCCTGCCCCCCGGCGAGCTCAAACCCCTGCTCGGGAACCGGGTCGTCACCGGGCCGGCGGACTCGGCCGAGGTGCGCTTGCTGACGGCCCTTGCAGACATGATCCACATGACCGTTGCCGACCTCGGCCCGGCCGGTGTGGCAGCTGCCCAAGGTACCCTGATCGAGCTGACCAAGGCGGTGGTGAAGGGCCGGTTCGACGACGTAGAGCCCCGGTTGGCTCCCGCGCTCACCCAGGCAGCCAAGGACCTTGCGGACCGTCGGCTCGCTGATCCCGAACTTTCTCCGGCGATGCTTGCGCGTGAACTCAACGTCTCCGTCCGCACGCTGCACCGGGCATTCGCCGCGGTGGGAGAGCAGGTGAGCACCTACATCCGCCACCGGCGACTGCATGAGGCCCGGCTCGCCCTTGTCTCGCCGTCAGGGCGCCTGAGCATTTCGGAACTCGCCGCACACTGGCAGTTCGCGGACGGCAGTCACTTCACCCGAGCCTTCAAGAAGCACTACGGTCAGACTCCCACCGAGTGCGCCCGCTCGACCGGACCGGCCTCGCTCTCGCCGAACCGGCACCCGCCGGGCCACGGGTCGGCCGACAGCGCGTGACCAGAGGGACGGCTGCAGTTCAGCGGATGCCGCCGACTCGTGTCCCAAGCAAGGCAGCGGGGCGCTGTGGGCGGCCTGGGCACCGGCTGGAGGCTCGACGACCTGCACCGCACGCGACCCGCCGACAACGAGGGCCGGGATGACTTGCCCGAACCGTAGGCTTCGCCTGTGACTGCGACGGCTATCGCTTCACGGCTGCCAAGGGCAGCACAGTGCTCCGCACCTCGTCCTGGGACGTCAACGGAGCCCTGCCCACCATCGGCGCCGAGTACGACGCCAGAGGCCTTGAGTATCGCCCCCTGGGGCAGCGTCATCAGAGGAAGGGCGCAGTCATGAACCCCGCCCAGCACGGAGCGGCCTTCGCAGCCGAGACCGCCGCCTTCGTCGCCACGGTCACGGGAGCCGACCCTCCACCCCGCTGCCGACCTGCCCCGGCTGGACTCTCCGGGACCTCACGCGGCACGTCGGCAGCGAGCACCGGTGGTTCAGTGAGCTGCTTCGCCGGCGCATCCAGCAGCCGCCGACCAGGTTCGCCCACTCGGCCTTGAGCGATTTCCAACTTCTTGGTCCGTGACTGGTCCGGGGGAAGGTTCCGAAGTGGTCCGGAGGGCACGTATGGCTGCCGTTTGATTACCTTCTGCGCTTGGAGTCAATGTTGCCTGGAGAGGCAATGCCCGCTCCAGGCAGCGGATTTCTGTTCTCTAGAAGAACCCAAGCTTCTTGGGGGAGTAGCTGACCAGGAGGTTCTTCGTCTGCTGATAGTGCTCCAGCATCATCTTGTGGGTCTCGCGGCCGATGCCCGACTGCTTGTATCCGCCGAAGGCCGCGTGCGCCGGGTAGGCGTGGTAGCAGTTCGTCCACACGCGGCCCGCCTGGATCGCGCGGCCCGCCCGGTACGCCGTGTTGATGTCGCGGGTCCAGACGCCGGCGCCCAGGCCGTACGCCGTGTCGTTGGCGATCCGGACCGCGTCGTCGAAGTCCTGGAAGGACGTCACGGACACCACCGGGCCGAAGATCTCCTCCTGGAAGATCCGCATCCGGTTGTCCCCCTCGAAGATGGTCGGCTCCACGTAGAAGCCGCCCGCCAGGTCACCGCCGTGGTCGATCCGCCGGCCCCCGGTGAGGACCTTCGCGCCTTCCTGCTGACCGATCTCCACGTACGAGAGGACCTTGCGCAGCTGCTCCTCGGACGCCTGCGCGCCGATCATCGTCTCCGTGTCCAACGGGTGTCCGGGCACGATCAGTTCGGTGCGCGCGACCGCCGCGTCGAGGAAGTCGCCGTAACGGCCCCGCTCGATCAGGGCGCGCGAGGGGCTCGTGCACACCTCGCCCTGGTTGAGGGCGAACATGCTGAACCCCTCCAGGGCCTTGTCGCGCAGGTCGTCATCGGTGGTCCAGATGTCGTCGAAGAAGAGGTTCGGGCTCTTGCCGCCGAGTTCGAGGGTGACCGGCTTGAGGTGCTCCGCCGCGTACTGCATGATCAGCCGCCCCGTGGACGTCTCCCCGGTGAACGCGATCTTCGCCACGCGCGGGCTGGACGCCAGCGGCTTGCCCGCCTCCTCGCCGAACCCGTTGACGATGTTCACCACACCCGGCGGCAGCAGGTCCGCCACCAGGCTCAGCCAGTAGTGCACCGAGGCCGGGGTCTGTTCGGCCGGCTTCAGCACCACGGTGTTCCCCGCCGCCAGCGCCGGAGCCAGCTTCCACACCGCCATCAGGATCGGGAAGTTCCACGGGATGATCTGCCCGACCACACCCAGCGGTTCGTGGAAGTGGTAGGCGACGGTGTCGTCGTCGAGCTGGCTCAGCGCGCCCTCCTGAGCGCGCAGCGCGCCCGCGAAATAGCGGAACTGGTCGATGGCCAGCGGCATGTCGGCGGCCAGGGTCTCCCGGACCGGCTTGCCGTTCTCCCAGGTCTCGGCGACCGCCAGGGCCTCCAGGTTCTGCTCCATCCGGTCCGCGATGCGCAGCAGGATCGTGGACCGCTCGGTGACCGAGGTGCGCCCCCAGGCGGGCGCCGCCGCGTGCGCCGCATCGAGGGCCCGCTCCACGTCCTCGGCCGTGCCGCGCGCGACCTCGGTGAACGGCCGGCCGTTGACGGGGGAGGGGTTGGCGAAGTACCCGCCGAGAGCGGGCTCGACGTACTCGCCGCCGATGAAGTGGGCGTAGCGCGACGCGTACGACATGAGCGCGCCTTCGGTACCGGGCGCAGCGTAACGGGCCATGGTGTCCTCCCCTTGCCGGGCGCCGGCCGCCGTCGGACAGCGCTCGGGAGGGAGGCTAGGAGCAAGCAGGTTGCGGATACGTTGCACGGCCCGGCCGCGCCGACCCCCGTCGGACGGGAGGTGGTCCGGCCCCGGCGCCTGGGCCGGGTCCCCCGGGGCCGAGTTCGCTGTCGAGGGCCCGTACGCGGGCCAGTGCGGCCGGGCGGCCCTCCGGCGGCAGGGTCGCGGCCAGCGCCCGCCACACCGCCGGATCGTCCGCGCCCCACGGGGCGCACACCCAGTCGGTCAGCAGCCCCACGTCCGCCCGGGCGATCACGGCGGCCCGTGCCTGGTCCTCGATCCGGCGCCGCAGCCGGACGATGCCCGGCGCGGTCGAGCCGGGGAGCAGCGGGCCCGCGTAGTGCCGGAGCGCAGCCGACACGGCGCCGGCCGCCAGGTGGCGGCTCACGACGCTGAAGTCCGCCTCCAGCGGCGCCGCCGTCCGGTAGGGCCGGGAGAGCGGGGCGCGGCCCCCCAACAGCCCGCGCAGCCGTGACATTTCGGCGCGCAGGGTCACCGGTGACACCGACTCGTCCTCGTACAGCCCGATCGCCAGCTCCTCGCCCGACAGCCCCTCGGGGTGGTGCGCGAGGAGCGCCATGATCTCGCTGTGCCGCCGCCCCAGGCGGATCCTCGTGCCGTCACCGCCGACCAGCAGTGCCTCGTCCCGGCCGAGGGCGCCGAGGGTGTCCGCGGCGGCCTTTGGGAACGGGTCGAGCAGTGCCAGCTGGGCCTCCGCGGCCCGGGCCACCGCCTGCACGAAGCCGAGGGAGTGTGGATGGGCCAGTCCGTCGCCGCCGGTGATGTCCACCGCGCCGAGCAGCCGGCCGGTACGGGGGTCGTGCACCGGGGCGGCCGCACACGTCCACGGGTGGACCCGACGGCTGAAGTGCTCGGCGCCGAAGACCTGGACCGGCTCCCCGACGGCGACCGCCGTGCCCGGTGCATTGGTCCCCATCGCCGTCTCGGCCCAGCGGGAGCCCGGTACGAAGCCGAGGCCCTCGGCCCGGCGCAGCGTGGCCGTCTCGCCCTCCACCCACAGCAGACTGCCCCGCGCGTCGCACACCGCCAGCAGATGGGCCCCGTGCGCCGCGAAGGCCCCCACGAGGTCCCGGAACACCGGCATCACCCGGGCCAGCGGGTGCTGCGCCCGGTACGACCGCAGCTCCGCCTCCGCCAGGTCCACCCGGGGCGCGCACTCCGGGCCGACCCGGGCCCTGGCGCACCGCCGCCAGGAGTTCGCGATCACCGCCCGGACCGGAGCCTCGACCCGCCCGTCCTGCGTGAACGCGGTGTGCGCCCGCCGCAGTACGCGCGTGCGCTCGGCGGGATCGGCCCCGCCCGGCAGCGCCACCGACGGATCGTCCATGTCACCCTCCCGTGGGGCCGCGCTTCCCGGAGCGCCCCATCGTCGTCCAGGCCCCGAGCCCCGACAAGCACCGTGTCGGCCACGCACTGCCGAAACGCCGCCAGGCCTGCCGGGCGGACCCGGGCCGAAGCCCCCGGCCCGGGCGGCCAGGTCCGTGGCGACCCGGTCGCGCACGGTAGCCGCCGGCCGGCGGGACCGGGCCCGGCGGGGGAGGCCCCGGGCGGCAGCCGTACGTACGGCGTCTTCGTCGGGAGCCCGGGGGCGGGAACGCGGGGTCGCGGTGGTGCGTTGAGGGGATAGTGGACGACGACAGGTGGAGGTGTCCGCAGATGTCCAAGCGCGGCAAGGTCGCGGTTGCCGGAGTCGCGGCAGCCATCGTGTTGTTCTGGACGGTCGGGTTCTGGGCAGGGCTGCTGGTTCTGATCGGGGTGCCGGCGGCCGCCTACCTGCTGCTGGACTCCTCCCAGCGGCGCCGTCTGCGGGGTATGTCCAAAAAGCAGCTCGGCCGCTGAGCGGGCGCGGCCGCGTGCGCCGAACTCCGTCCGTACCCGGGGTCGGCCCGGCGGGCCGGGCCCGGGCGGGGCGTCCGGGCCCCCGCCGCGTCGTGGCGGGCCCGGATCAGTAGTAGTCCCGCATCAGCGTCGTGGCCCAGTCCGGCTGGCGGAGGTCTCCGCGGGGCCCGAATTCGGCCAGGTAGGGCTTCAGGTCGAGCACCGGGGTGCCGTCCACCGCGTCCAGGCCCGCCACGTGCACGTCCAGGCCGTCCACCTTCAGGATCCGGCACCGGGAGACACCCAGCCGGTTCGGCCTGTTCTTGCCGCGCTGGGCGAAGATGCCGACCAGCGGCCAGTCCGGGTTGCCCCGGGGGTGCCGCGCGCCCGTCTCGATCTTCTCCACCGGGACGCGGTCGAAGTGGTAGACCACCTCGAGGTGCGAGAACTCCGCCAGCCCGTACAAGGCGTCCGGGCCGAACCGGCGGCCGTCCAGGCGGATCACGGCCGTCTCCCGTCCCCAGTCGTCGTCGACGACCTCCGCGCGGCCGCCCACCACCACGGCCACCGGCTCCGACTCCACCAGCACAGCGTCTCCTTCGGGTTCAGACCGGGCGTACCGCGATGCGGTCCAGCGCCGCCAGCAGCTCCGGCAGTTTCGGCAGACCGAGATCGGGATCCCCGTCGCGGGGGACCGCCAGCACCTCGCTCGCCTCCTCGTCCAGCAGCACGAATGCCGCGTCGTCCGTCCGGGCCACCAGCGACCAGCCGGGCCCGTCCACCCGCAGGGTCCGCGCCCCCTCGCCCGCGAAGGAGGACCGCACCCGTCCGGGCGGAGGCGGGCTCTGCGCGTACTCGACGGCCTCCTTGAGCGCCCGCGCGAGCCCGGGGTGCGCCGCGGCCGCCGCCCCGCCGTCCGTCGCGACGCGCTCGCGCCAGTCGGACCACTCCCGGGCGATCTGGTCCGCGCCCATGCGCCGCTGCACCGGTCCCCACGCCTCGGCGGAGGGCGGTGCCAGCGGCACCCGGCCGGTGCCGTCGGCGCCCTGCTCCGGATCGTGCGGATCCGGGATCCCCGGAGTCGCCACCGACAGGTCCAGCGGCCAGCCCGCCAGCGAGACCACGATCGTGCGCTCGTCCGGCGACAGGTCGTACTCCATGCCGCAGTCCCAGGAGGCGATCGCCATGGCCACGAGCGAGACGTCGTCCACGACGACGGTCCAGCGCGCGCCCTCCTCGTCCTGGCCCAGAACCAGCCCGTAC
This sequence comes from Streptomyces katrae, assembly GCF_000717655.1. Lineage (GTDB taxonomy): Bacteria > Actinomycetota > Actinomycetes > Streptomycetales > Streptomycetaceae > Streptomyces > Streptomyces katrae_B. Next base: position 94,940 of record NZ_JNZY01000012.1, on the reverse strand, counting down.
CCCCGTGCCACGGGCTTCACGCCCAGCAGCGCGCAGGCCTCCGGGAAGTCATCGCCCAGGATGCTCGGAAACTGCGCGGGGGTCAGCAGCACGGCGGTCAGCACGTAGAGCGAACCGCCCTCCTCCTCGTCGGACACGTGGCCTCCCCGTCGCTCTCTCGTCGGCGCACCCTAACCAGCGGGTAACCCCCGCGTCGAGAGCCTGCGGGCGACGATTTCCAAGCCCGCTACCTGCACGTAGAGTTGGGGCCCCGCCACAGAAAGGGACACCCGGTGCAGCGTTACGACCGGCTGAGGGAGATCCTCCGTCTCGACCCCGACGAGGACTTCCTCACCATCTACCGGCTCACCGCCACCTACGAATTCCCCTGGGACTTCACCCGCGCGCTGGAGCTCGCCCTCTTCCGCACCTACGCCGTGCCCGCCATCGGCCGCCTGCTGGCCGAGACCGCCGAGTTCACCGACCGCCCGCAGAAACGCTACGACGACACCGCGCTGCTCCTCGACGCCGTCGTGGAGCACGGATTCGAGAGCGAGACCGCGCGCACCGCGATCCGCCGCGTCAACCAGATGCACCGCGCCTACGACATCGGCAACGAGGACATGCGGTACGTCCTGTGCACTTTCGTGGTGATTCCGGTGCGCTGGCTGGACGCCTACGGCTGGCGCCCGATGACCCACCACGAGCGCCGGGCCAGCGCGAACTACTACGCCGAACTCGGCCGGCACATGGGCATCACGGACATCCCGGGCTCCTACGAGGAGTTCGAGGAGACCCTGAACGCCTACGAAGAGGCCCACTTCGGCTGGGACGAGGGCGGCCGCAAGGTCGCCGACTCCACCATCGGTCTGATGGCCTCCTGGTACCCGGCGCCGCTCGCCCCCGCCGTGCGGGCACTGAGCCTCTCGCTCCTCGACGAGCCGCTGCTGTCGGCCTTCCGCTACGAGAGCCCCCGCCCGCAGGTCAAGGCGCTGTTCCGGGGCGCCCTGAAGCTGCGCGGCCGCGCCGTCCGGCTGCTGCCGCCGCGCAAGGCCCCCCACTACGCCCGGCAGAACCCGGAGATCAAGGGCTACCCCCACGGCTACGACGTGGGCGAGCTCGGCACGTTTCCCGTGCCCGGCTCGGGGGGATGCCCCGTGCCGCATCCCCGCCGGCCGGCCGGGGCTGAGGCCCAGCCTCCGACGTGATCCGGGGCACCTCCGCGGGCCCCGGGCGAGGTGCCGACGTACAAGACGTGTGTAAGGGGTGCGCTGGTCAGGCGCGGCGCAGCGCGAGCGCCAGGAAGCGGGCGTCCTCGTCGGCGTACGAGGTCATGTCCCAGCCCGCACCGGCCAGGAGCGGTCCGAGGTTGTGCTCGGCCCGCAGGTCGTCCGGCGTCAGCTCGCGGCCCTGCCGCGCCGCGAGGGCCGCTCGCCCGATCGGGTGGAACAGGGCGAGCCGGCCGCCGGGGCGGACGACGCGGGCGAGCTCGCGCAGGTTCGCCTCCGGGTCGGGAAGGTGCGCGATCAGCCCGGCGGCGAAGACGGCGTCCAGCACCCCGTCGCGCAGCGGCAGCCGGGCCACGTCCGCGAGCAGCAGCGCGCCCTCCGCGCCCCGGCCGGCCTGCCGCGCGGCGGCCAGCATCCGGGGGGTGAGGTCCGCGCCGAGCACCGTGCCGGCCGGTCCGACGGCGGCGCGCAGCGCCGAGAGCGCCCGCCCGGTCCCGCATCCCGCGTCGAGCACGCGGTCCCCGGGGTGCAGGCCGAACTCGGCCACGGCGGCCGTGAACGCGGGCCCGTCGTCCGGGAACTTCCGGTCCCAGTCGGCGGCGCGTGCCCCGAAGAACTCCTGCACGTGCGTGTGGTCTTCGCTCATGTGGACATGATCCCCCATGGGGGCTCCGCGCGGTGCGTGTGCAAGGTGGCACGTGGCGTGATCGGAGATGAACGTAGCTCTGTCATATTCCAGCAGTTCCAGCTGCTTTCGAAATGCGCCCCTTGTTCGCGCCCTCACCCGGACTAGCGTCCCGGGGCCATGGGACACCTCGACCACGCGGCCTATGGCTGGCTGACACCCGTACTGTCATATGTGATGGCATCCATCGGCGCCGCCCTCGGGCTGCGCTGCACCGTCCGCGCACTCGCCGCGACGACCGGATCCTCCCGCCGCAACTGGCTCCTCACCGCGGCCTCCGCCATCGGCACCGGCATCTGGACGATGCACTTCGTCGCGATGCTCGGCTTCAACGTCACCGGCACCGAGATCCACTACAACGTGCCGCTGACCGTCCTCAGCCTGCTCGTCGCCATGATCGTCGTGGGCGCCGGCGTCTTCGCCGTCGGCTACGGCAGGGACCGCGGCCGCGCCCTGGTCCTCGGCGGGCTCACCACCGGCCTCGGGGTCGCCAGCATGCACTACCTCGGCATGGCCGCCCTGCGCCTGCACGGCAGCATCTCGTACGACCCGCTCACGGTCGGGCTTTCCCTCGCCATCGCCGTCGTCGCGGCCACCGCTGCGCTGTGGGCCGCGCTCAACATCAAGGCGCCGGCCGCCGTCGCCGTCGCCTCGCTCGTCATGGGCGCCGCCGTCAGCAGCATGCACTACACCGGGATGATGGCGGTCGCCGTCCGCGTCGTCCCCTCGGACCACGCCCTGCCGGGCGCCACCGCGATGCAGTTCATCTTCCCGCTCGCGGTCGGGCTCGGCTCGTACCTCTTCATCACCTCCGCGTTCGTCGCGCTCTCCCCGACCGCCGACGAGCGCGCCGCCTCCGCCTCGGCCGCCCGGCACCTGGGCGGGCAGGCGCCCGGGCCCGCAGCGCCGGTGGCGCCGGCCGCGCCGGCCCGCTGAACCGCCGGGCCGGGCCTGATCGGCCCGCCCGTCCGTAACCCGGTCCGGCCCGGTCCGGCCCGACTCCCCGACTCGACCCCGCTGGACCGCACCCCGAACGAGGAGCCCATGCGCACACCCCGCAGACCACCGGAAGCAGCGGCGCCGCAGCTGCCCGCGCCCCCGGCGCGCGGCCGCCGGGCCCACGCCGGACCGCCCGCCGAGGAGCCGGCGGCGCAGCAGGACCCGCGGACCGGCCGTCCCGGCCCGGCGGCCGCCGAAGCCGACGGCGGATCCCGCCGGCTGCGGCTGCGCCCCGCCACCGTCCGCGCGAAGATCGTGTCGCTCCTGATGGTCCCGGTCGTCTCCCTGCTCGCCCTCTGGGGCTTCGCGACGGTCAGCACCGCCCAGGACATCGCCCGGCTCAGTCGCGTCCAGCGGGTCGACGAGCAGATACGCACCCCCGTCGCGGCCGCCGTCACCGAGCTCCAGGCCGAACGCCGCGCCGCCGTCCGCTACCTGGCCGACCCCGCCGCCGACCAGGGCGCCGCCCTGGAACAGCAGTCGCGGCGCACCGACGCCGCCGTCGCGCGGCTGCGGCTCGGTGACCGGCACACCGTGGCCGAGTCCGGCGACCACCGCACCGAAGTCGTCGTCCGGGTCGGAGCCTTCGTGGCCGCGGCGGAGGCCCTCGGCTCCACCCGCAAGGACATCGCGGACCGGCGAGCGACCCAGGACGCGGCGTACGAGACGTACACCCGCGTGGTGGACAGCGCCCTCTCCGTCCACGGCTCCCTCTCCGGCGGTCGGAAGCCCGAACTCGGCCCCGGTGCGCGCGTCCTGCTCGAATTCGCCCGCGCCGGGGAACTCCTCTCCCGCGAGGACGCCCTGATCGCCGCGCCCGGCCCGCGCACCGCCGAAGCGCTTCGGCGCCTCACCGGCGTCGTCGAGGCCCGCCGCGCCCTCACCGCGAATTCCGCCGACGACCTGCCCGCCGCCCAGCAGGCCGCCTGGCAGTCCGTGGCCAAGAGCGCCGCCTACGCCGAGCTGACCGCTGCCGAGGACCGGGCGCTCGCCGCGGGGACGGCCACGGGCACCGGGACGGCCGGTGGGCCGGCCGGTGGATCAGTCGGCGGGTCGGCCGGCGGGTCGGCCAAGGACGCGGCCCGCGGCGCGCCGGCCGGCTGGGACGCGGCGTACTCGAGCATCAGCACCTCCCTGCGCGAGATCGAGGCCGCCGCGCACACCGCAGCCGCCGACCGCACCGACCCCCTCGCCCAAGCCGGGCTCAGCGCCGCCGGAGCCGCCGTGCTGCTGGGCCTCGCGGCCGTCGCCGCCTCCCTCGTCATCTCCGTTCGCATCGGCCGCGCCCTCGTCGTGGAACTCGTCTCGCTGCGCAACACCGCCCTGGAGATCGCCCACCGCAAGCTCCCGCACGCCATGGACCGGCTGCGGGCCGGCCGGGACATCGACGTCGACGCCGAGACCCCGCCCCCACCGCCGGCCGACGACGAGATCACCCAGGTCGGCGAGGCGCTCGCCACCGTCCACCGGGCAGCGCTCAGCGCTGCCGTCGAGCGGGCCGAGCTCGCCAGCGGGGTGAGCGGCGTCTTCGTCAACCTCGCCCGCCGCAGCCAGGTCCTCGTGCACAAGCAGCTCACGCTGCTCGACTCGATGGAACGGCGCGCCGACGACCCCGGCGAACTCGGCGACCTCTTCCGCCTCGACCACCTCACGACGCGGATGCGCCGGCACGCCGAGAGCCTGATCATCCTGTCGGGCGCCGCTCCCGGGCGCGCCTGGCGGATGCCGGTCCCGCTGACCAACGTCGTACGGGCCGCCGTCTCCGAGATCGAGGACTACCCGCGCGTCGAGGTCCGCCAGCTGGCCGAGGCCGCCGTGGTCGGTGGCGCCGTCGCCGACCTCACGCACCTGCTCGCCGAACTCATCGAGAACGCCACCCAGTTCTCCCCGCCCCACACCAAGGTCCGCGTCAGTGGCGAGCCCGTCGGCGCCGGATACGTCCTGGAGGTCGAGGACCGCGGGCTCGGCATGGGCCGCGAGACCCTCCACGAGGCCAACCGGCGCATCGAACAGTCCGAGGCCCTCGACCTGTTCGACAGCGACCGGCTCGGGCTCTTCGTGGTCAGCCGCCTCGCGGCCCGGCACGGTGTGCGGGTGCACCTGCGCACGTCACCGTACGGGGGCACCACCGCCGTGGTGCTCCTGCCGAGCTCCCTGCTCCAGGGCGCCATCGAGACCGGCCCGTCGCCGGCGGCGGCCCCGGAACGCGACCAGCTGGTCGAGGCTCCGGTGGAACGGCAGGAGCCGGCACCGCCGCCGCCCGCGATCACCGTCGTACGGGAGGACGCCCGCCGCTCGGTGATACGGGAGGACGGGCGCGGCACCCCGCTCCCGGACCGCGGCCCCGTACGGGAGGAACCGCGCCCCGCCCCGGTGGCCTCGCTGCGGCCGCGGGGTCCCGGGGGCTCGGTAACCCGTACGCAGGCCGCACCGGTTCCGGCGCCGGCTTCGGATTCCGCCCCGGCCCCGGCCCCGGCGCCGGCGCCTGCGCCCGCTCCGGCCCCGCGGCGTGACGGGGTCTCCGCCTCCTTGCCCGACGCCCCGGTCACCGGACTGCCGCGCCGCGTACGCCAGGCCAGCCTCGTACCGCAGCTGCGCGAGACCCCCGCCCCGAAGGCCCCGGCCGGGGCGCGCCCGTCCGAGGAGCCGCCGGGGCGCAGCCCGGAGCAGGCCCGCGACCGGATGGCGGCCTACCGGGCCGGCTGGGTCCGCGGGGCCCAGGAGACCGGCGCCCGGGAGACCGGCGCCCACGCAGGCAGTGAAGGAGAAGTGTGATGATCGAGCACCAGAGATTCGATCCCGACGGCGTCCGCAGGTCCGGCGAACTGGACTGGCTGCTGGACGACCTGGTGGTCCGGGTCCGCGAGGTCCGGCATGCCGTGGTCCTGTCCAACGACGGCCTGGCGGTGGGCGCGTCCAGTGCGCTGAGCCGGGAGGACGCGGAGCACCTGGCCGCCGTGGCCTCCGGGTTCCACAGTCTGGCGAAGGGCGCGGGCCGGCATTTCCACGCAGGGGGCGTACGCCAGACGATGGTGGAGATGCACGAGGGGTTCCTCTTCGTCGCGGCCGCCGGGGACGGTTCCTGCCTCGCCGTCCTCAGCGCGGCGAGCGCCGACATCGGGCTGATCGCCTACGAGATGGCCCGGCTCGTGAAGCGGGTCGGGGAACACCTTTACACCCCGCCCCGGTTCGCGGCGCAGCCGCCGGCCGCCGGCTGAGAGCGGCGGTCCGGTACATGAACGGCCAGTGGTACGACGCCGACGCGGGCCCGCTCGTCCGCCCGTACGCCCTGACCGGCGGGCGTACGAAGCCGGGGCCGCACGGGGTCCGGTTCGACCTGATCGCGCTGGTCGTCATGGACAACGAGGGCGCTCTGGGCACGGATGCGGCGGCCGAGTCGCTGCTCGGCCCCGAACACCGGGCACTGCTCGGGCTCTGCCGGTCCGAGACCCAGTCCGTGGCGGAGCTCGCCGCGGACGCGGACCTGCCCGTGGGCGTGGTGCGGGTGCTGCTCGGGGACCTGTTGGAGGGCGGGCACGTCAAGGTCAGCCGGCCGGTGCCGCCGGCCCGGCTGCCGGACGAGCGGATTCTGCGTGAAGTCATCGAGGGATTGCGAGCGCTGTGATGGGACAACACCACGACGGACCCGGCGGACCGGCCCCGGTGCCCGGCCCGGACCAGGATCCGGAGGCCGACGGGGAACTGGCCGCGCTGGCGCTGAAGATACTCGTGGCGGGCGGGTTCGGGGTCGGCAAGACCACGCTGGTCGGGGCGGTCAGCGAGATCCGGCCGCTGCGGACGGAGGAACTGCTCAGCGAGGCGGGCGAACTGGTCGACGACACGGGCGGGGTGGCGCAGAAGACGACCACGACCGTGGCCATGGACTTCGGGCGGATCACCATCCGGTCCGGGCTGTCGCTCTACCTGTTCGGGACACCGGGGCAGGACCGGTTCTGGTTCATGTGGGACGAGCTCTCGCAGGGAGCCCTCGGCGCCGTGGTGCTGGCGGACACCCGCCGGCTGGAGGACTGCTTCCCGGCAGTGGACTACTTCGAGCACCGGCGCATCCCGTTCGTGGTGGCCGTCAACTGCTTCACGGACGCCCGGCGGTACGGGGCGCACGAGGTCTCGCGGGCACTGGACCTGGAGTCGGGGACGCCGGTGGTGCTGTGCGATGCGCGGGACAAGGATTCGGGCAAGGAGGTGCTGATCAGGCTGGTCGAGTACGCCGGGCGGGTGCACACCGCCCGGCTGCTCGACTCGGTGGAGCCGCAGGCCGATTCCGTGTGAGGCGGGCCTGCGGCGGGCGACGGGCGTGGCCGCCTCAGTGGGTGATGCCGGCAGCGGTGATCACCTTGTCGATGGTGACGCGGACGAGGAGTTCGCCGGGGACGGCATTGCGGCGGCCGAAGGCCTCGGCGCTCTCCTCGCCCATGTAACGGGCTCTGATCCGCGTCGCCCAGGGGAGCATCTCCTCCAAGTCCTCGCTGATCTCGGCGCGTCCCTGGAGGACGACGTAGGAGAACGGCGGACGTTCGTCGTCCAGGCAGAGCGCGACCCGTCCGTCGCGGAGCAGGTTGCGGCCCTTTGCCGTGTCCTTGCCGGTGGTGAACACGAAGGAATCGCCGTCGAGAACGAACCAGATGGGTGCGATGTGCGGACTGCCGTCCTCGCGGACGGTGGACAGCTTTCCGGTTCGGGTCCCGTACGAGACGAATGCCCGCCATTCCTCTTGAGTCATCTTCTTCGCCATGGGGACATCCTCCTTGCCCGAAAGGCGCTGGTGGGGAAGGCTGGCGTGCACTTACTACGAGGGGTGGGGCGCGGCCGGGCCGGCGGCGTCGACGGGGAGGGGCTCGAAATGGCACTGGACAAGCAGCTGGACTGGCTGCTCGACGACCTGACGCGCAGGGTCCAGCAGGTCAGGCATGCGGTGGTGCTGTCCAACGACGGGCTGGTGACGGGTGCGAGCGCGGGGCTGGCGCGGGAGGACGCGGAGCACCTGGCGGCGGTGGCGGCGGGGCTGCAGAGCCTGGCGAAGGGATCGGGCCGGCATTTCCGGGCCGGCGAGGTACGGCAGACGATGGTCGAGTACGACGACGGCGTCCTGTTCGTCATGGCGGCGGGCGCGGGGAGTTCGCTGTGCGTGCTCAGCGCCGCCGAGGCCGACATCGGTCAGGTCGCGTACGAGATGACGCTGCTGGTCAACCGGGTGGGAGAGCACTTGGGCGTGGCGGAGCGGCGGATCACCGGGGGCTGACGCCGTTCGGGCTTCCGGGAGTTATCCACAGGCCTCGCGGGTGTCGTGGCGCCGAGTTACGGTCTTCACACAGAGTAATCAGTACTCGTGGGGGAGGACCGTCATGAAGGTCGCGACGCAGTCGGGGCGCGTGCTGCCGGATGCAGGGGCGCCGGCCCTGCCGGAGGTACGGGCGCACGGGCCGGTGGTGGTACGCGCGGCTGTGCCGCCGGATGCTGCGGTGGGCGGTGCCCGGGCCGCCGGGGAACTGGGGCTGACCCGTACCGAGTTCGCCCGGGCCGTCCATCTGGGCATCGTGCGCGCCGGACCGCCGGCGCCGGGCGGGGCCGCGCGGTACACGCGGACGGAGCTGGACCGGATCCGCTCTGCGGACGGGTTTCCGGGCGCGCTGCGCCAGCGGGTCGAGACCGTGGCCGGAGCCGAGGCAGCGGGTGGGGTGCTGGGGACCAGCCCCGGCCGGTTCACCCGGCTCGCGCGCTGCGGGCACATCACCCCGGTCGGCTACCGGATCAACCGCTACCGGGTGGTGGTCTGGCTCTACCTGGCTGCGGAGCTGCGGGAGTTCGCCGCCCGGGAGGCGGGGATGCTGCGCGGGAGTGCACCCCCGGCGGACCGGGAGCTGATGGCGGCCAAGGCGGACCTGCGACCGCGGAAGTGGCGCGCGCGGCATGTGGGGCTGCTGCTGAGACGAACCGCCGACCCCTGGGAGCGGGCTGCGGTCCTGGCCTCCGTACTGCCGGAGGACGAACTGGGGGAGGCCGTGCCCGACCCGGCGGAGCGGATCGTCCTCGCCGCCCTCGCACCGCCCCCGCCGTACGGGCACCCGCAGATCCCGGCCGCCGCGGCCGTGGCGCTCCGGCTGTTACGGGCGGAGCCGCCGGACGAGATCCACTGGTACCGCACCAGCCTGGACTTCGCGCTGACCGGGGCGCGCGGTCAGTCGAAGTCGACGGGGGAGAGGGGGCCGACGTAGACCCAGGCCCCGGCCTCGCGGCTGAAGGCGCTGTCCTCGTGCAGGGAACCGGCGTGCCGGCCCTCGCGGTAGTACGCCCTGAACTCCACCGAGCCCTCCGTCTCGAACATCCCGCCGCGCTCTGTGGCGAGGATCTCGAGGCGCTCCCAGCGCTGGCCGGGATCCAGGTCGAGCCGGGCGGGCCGGGTGCTCGAGTGCCAGGAGCGCAGCAGGTAGGCGGTGTCGCCGACGGCGAACGCGCTGAAGCGGGAGCGCATCAGCAGCTCGGCGGTGGGCGCCTGCTGCGCACCGGAGTGGAAGCGGCCGCAGCACTCCGGGTAGGCGGCGGGCAGCCCGCAGGGGCAGGGGAGGGCCGGGGTGGGCATGGGTCTGCTCAGCTCTTCGGGGACGGGGCGGGCTGTCGGAAGGGGGCGGACTACTGCGGGGACACGGGCGGCTTGGCCGCGTTCTCGGCGTACGGGCGGAAGAGGCCTTCCTGCACCACGGAGACCAGCAGCCTGCCCTCCAGGTCGTAGATACGGCCCCGGGCCAGGCCCCGGCCGCCGTGGGCGATCGGCGACTCCTGGTCGTACAGGAACCACTCGTCCGCGCGGAACGGGCGGTGGAACCACATGGCGTGGTCCAGCGAGGCCATGTCGAACCCGCGCATGCCCCACAGGGGTTCCACGGGGATGCGCACGGCGTCGAGGAGGGTCATGTCACTGGCGTAGGTGAGGGCGCAGGTGTGCACCAGCGGGTCGTCGCCCAGCGGGCCGACCGCGCGCATCCACACCGCGCTGCGCGGATCGGCGTCCTTGAGCTCCTCGGGAGTCCAGCGGAGCCGGTCCGTGTACCGGATGTCGAACGGCTGGCGGCGGGCCATCCGTTCCAGTGCCTCGGGCAGCGCGCCCAAGTGCTCGCGGATCTCGTCCGCGACCTTCGGGAGCGTGTCCGGGTGGGGGAAGTCGAGTCGGGGAGGCAGCTGGTGCTCGATGCTGCCCTGCTCCGGATGATGGAAGGAGGCGGTGAGATTGAAGATCGTCTTGCCCTGCTGGACCGCGGTGACGCGGCGCGTGGTGAAGGACCGCCCGTCGCGCACCCGCTCCACCTGGTACACGATCGGCACGCCCGGGATGCCCGGGCGCAGGAAGTACGCGTGCAGTGAATGGACCGGGCGGTCGCTCTCGGTGGTGCGGCCGGCGGCCACCAGCGCCTGGCCGGCGACCTGCCCGCCGAAGACCCGCTGGAGGGACTCCTGGGGGCTGGCGCCGCGGAAGATGTTGACCTCGATCTGCTCCAGGTCGAGCAGATCGACCAGTCTCTCGGCCGGGTTCGTCATCAGAGGTTCTCCACTGTCGGGTCCGGGCGGCGCCGGCGGGAAACCGGCGCCGACGGGGCCGGTCGCTTGCGGGTGGGGGTCCTCCCGGACGGAGTCCAGGGGGAGGTCAGAGCGCGCCGAGCTCACCGACCGAGGTCAGCCGGATGATCGCACGGCCTTCCTCGTCGGAGGCCGCGAGGTCGACCTCGGCGCTGATGCCCCAGCCATGGTCCCCGTTCGGGTCCGCGAAGGTCTGGCGGACGCGCCACAGGCCGTGCGCCGGGTCCTCCTCGATCTGGAGCAGCTTCGGGCCGCGGGCGTCGGGACCGGTGCCCAGGTCGTCGTACTCGTCCCAGTACGCGTCCATGGCCTCGCCCCAGGCGTCCGCGTCCCAGCCGGCCTCGCCGTCCAGCTCGCCCAGCTGGTCGACGTGGTCCAGCGCGGCGAGCTCCACGCGGCGGAACATGGCGTTGCGGACCAGGACGCGGAAGGCGCGCGCGTTCGCGGTGACCGGCTTGACCTGGTCGGCCTTCTCCTGGGCCTGCTCCGCCGTCTCCACCTCCGGGTTCGCCAGCTGCTCCCACTCGTCGAGCAGGCTGGAGTCGACCTGGCGGACGAGCTCGCCCAGCCAGGCGATGAGGTCCTGGAGGTCCTCGGACTTGAGGTCGTCGGGGATGGTGTGGTCCAGCGCCTTGTACGCGCTCGCCAGGTAGCGCAGCACGATGCCCTCGGTGCGGGCGAGTTCGTAGAAGGAGGTGAACTCGGTGAAGGTCATCGCGCGCTCGTACATGTCGCGGATGATCGACTTCGGGGAGACCGGGTGGTCGCCGACCCACGGGTGGCTCTTGCGGTACACGTCGTAGGCGTGGAAGAGGAGCTCTTCGAGCGGCTTGGGATAGGTGACGTCCTGGAGACGCTCCATCCGCTCCTCATACTCGATCCCGTCGGCCTTCATCGCGCCCACGGCGATGCCGCGTTCCTTGTTCTGCTGGGCGGCGAGGATCTGGCGCGGGTCGTCCAGCGTGGACTCGACGACGGAGACCATGTCCAGCGCGTAGGACGGGGACTCGGGGTCCAGCAGGTCGAACGAGGCCAGGGCGAAGGTGGACAGCGGCTGGTTGAGCGCGAAGTCCTGCTGGAGGTCGACGGTGAGGCGGATGGTACGGCCCTCCGCGTCCGGGGTGTCGAGCTTCTCGACCACGCCGCCGTCCAGCAGCGAGCGGTAGATCGCGATGGCCCGGCGGATGTGCCGCAGCTGGGCCTTGCGCGGTTCGTGGTTGTCCTCGAGGAGGTGGCGCATCGCCTGGAAGGCATCGCCCGGGCGGGCGATGACCGACAGCAGCATGATGTTGGTGACCTTGAAGCGCGAGGTGAGCGGCTCCGGGTCGGCGGCGATGAGCTTCTCGAAGGTGGTGTCCGACCAGGCGACGAAGCCCTCGGGAGCCTTCTTGCGCACCACCTTGCGGCGCTTCTTCGGGTCGTCGCCCGCCTTCGCGAGGGCCTTCTCGTTCTCGATGACGTGCTCGGGCGCCTGGGCGACCACATAGCCCGCAGTGTCGAAGCCGGCCCGGCCCGCACGGCCGGCGATCTGGTGGAACTCGCGGGCGCGCAGCGTGCGGACCCGGTTGCCGTCGTACTTGGTGAGCGCCGTGAACAGCACCGTGCGGATGGGGACGTTGACGCCGACACCGAGGGTGTCGGTACCGCAGATCACCTTCAGCAGGCCGGCCTGGGCCAGCTTCTCGACCAGGCGCCGGTACTTGGGCAGCATGCCGGCGTGGTGGACGCCGATGCCGTGCCGGACGTAGCGGGAGAGGTTCTGCCCGAACTTGGTGGTGAAGCGGAAGTTGCCGATCAGGTCGGCGATCTTGTCCTTCTCCTCGCGGGTGCACATGTTGATGCTCATCAGCGACTGCGCCCGCTCGACGGCCTGGGCCTGCGTGAAGTGCACGATGTACACCGGGGCCTGCCGGGTCTCCAGCAGCTCGGTGATCGTGTCGGTGATCGGCGTGGTGACGTACTCGTACGACAGCGGGACGGGCCGGCTCGCGGAGCGGACCACCGACGTCGGCCGGCCGGTGCGCCGGGTGAGGTCCTCCTCGAACCGCTTCATGTCACCGAGCGTCGCCGACATCAGGATGAACTGCGCCTGCGGGAGCTCCAGCAGCGGGATCTGCCAGGCCCAGCCGCGGTCCGGCTCTGCATAGAAGTGGAACTCGTCCATGACGACCTGGCCGATGTCGGCGTACTTGCCGTCGCGCAGGGCGATGGAGGCCAGCACCTCGGCGGTGCAGCAGATCACCGGGGCGTCCGCGTTCACGGAGGCGTCGCCGGTCAGCATGCCGACGTTCTCGGTGCCGAAGAGCTTGCACAGGTCGAAGAACTTCTCCGACACCAGCGCCTTGATCGGGGCGGTGTAGAAGGTCACCTTGTCCTGGGCGAGGGCGGTGAAGTGCGCTCCCGCCGCGACGAGGCTCTTGCCGGAGCCGGTCGGGGTGGACAAGATCACGTTCGCCCCGGAGACGACCTCGATCAGCGCCTCCTCCTGCGCCGGGTACAGGGTGATGCCCTGATCCTCCGCCCACGAGGAGAAAGCCTCGAAGAGGGCGTCGGGGTCGGCGTTCGGCGGGAGCTGATCAATGAGGGTCACACCCCCCATCTTGCCTGGCTTCCCGCCGGAAGAGGGAACCGGCCGATACGGCGAAGATCACCGCCGGTACGCTGTGCCGTTGACCGGGCCCGAACGAAACCGTCAACAGGGCCCGACCACCACACGACTGGGGCGGGAAACGACCATGATGGGTCCGGCGCACTCACTGTCCGGGGCGGCAGCCTGGCTGGGGGTGGGAGCGGCGGCCGCGGCCGCCGGGCACCCGATGCCCTGGCCCGTTCTGGTCGTCGGGGCGCTCATCTGCGCCGGCGCGGCCCTCGCCCCCGACCTGGACCACAAGTCGGCGACGATCTCGCGCGCCTTCGGCCCGCTGTCCCGGGGCCTGTGCGAGGTGGTCGACAAGATCTCCTACGCCGTCTACAAGGCGACCCGCGCGCCGAAGGACGCCCGCCGCACCGGCGGTCACCGCACCCTGACGCACACCTGGCTGTGGGCCGTCCTGATCGGCGCCGGATCCTCCGCGCTGGCGGCCACCACCGACCGCTGGGGCGTGCTCGTCCTGCTGTTCGTCCACCTGGTCCTGGCCGTCGAGGGCCTGCTGTGGCGGGCCGCGCGGATGTCCAGCGACGTCCTCGTCTGGCTGCTGGGCGCCACCAGTGCCTGGATCCTGGCCGGCGTCCTCGACCAGCCCGGCAACGGCGCCGGATGGCTGTTCACCGGCCCCGGCCAGGAGTACCTCTGGCTCGGTCTGCCGATCCTGCTCGGCGCCCTGGTCCACGACATCGGCGACGCCCTGACCGTCTCCGGCTGCCCCATCCTGTGGCCCCTCCCGATCGCCGGGAAGCGCTGGTACCCCATCGGCCCGCCCAAGGGGATGCGCTTCCGGGCCGGCAGCTGGGTGGAGCTCAAGGTCCTCATGCCCGTGTTCATGCTGCTCGGCGGCATGGGCGGAGCCTCCGCCCTCGGCTTCATCTAGCCCGGCGGGCACGGCAAAGGCCCCGGGTCCCCCGCGCAGCAGCGGGGGGAGCGGGGCCTCGTACGACAGCGGTGCGGGCCGGTCAGCCGTGCCAGGAGCGCCACAGGGCCGCGTAGGCGCCGTCCGCCGCGACCAGCTCGTCGTGCGAGCCCAGTTCGCTGATCCGGCCGCCCTCGACCACCGCGATCACATCCGCGTCGTGCGCGGTGTGCAGCCGGTGGGCGATGGCGATGACCGTACGGCCGTCCAGCACCCGGGCCAGCGAACGCTCCAGATGCCGGGCGGCCCGCGGGTCCAGCAGCGAGGTGGCCTCGTCCAGGACCAGCGTGTGCGGGTCCGCCAGCACCAGCCGGGCCAGCGCGATCTGCTGCGCCTGCGCCGGGGTCAGCGCCGTACCGCCCGAACCCACCTCCGTGTCCAGACCGGTCTCCAGCGCCCGGGCCCAGCCGTCCGCGTCCACCGCGTCCAGGGCCGCCCACAGCTCGGCATCGGCCGCCCCGGTGCGCGCCAGCCGGAGGTTGTCCCGCAGCGAGCCCACGAACACGTGGTGCTCCTGGTTGACCAGCGCCACCTGCTCGCGCACCCGCTCCGCGGGCATCCGCGACAGCTGCGCCCCGCCGAGGGTCACCTCGCCGGTCCGCGGCGCGTAGATGCCCGCCAGCAGCCGGCCCAGCGTGGACTTGCCCGCCCCCGAAGGGCCGACCAGCGCCATCCGGGTGCCCGGCGGCACGGACATGGACACCTCGTGGAGTACGTCCACGCCCTCCCGGTAGCCGAAGCGCACCCCGTCGGCCCTGACGTCCCGCCCCGCCGGCGAGACGGCCGCGTCGCCCGCGTCCGGCTCGATCTCCCGTACGCCCACCAGGCGGGCGAGGGAGACCTGGGCGACCTGCAGCTCGTCGTACCAGCGCAGGATCAGGCCGATCGGGTCGACCATCATCTGGGCCAGCAGCGCGCCCGTGGTCAGCTGCCCCACCGACATCCAGCCCTGCAGCACGCAGTAGCCGCCGATCATCAGCACGGAGCCGAGGATCGTCACGAAGGTGAGGTTGACGACGGGGAAGAGGACCGTCCGCAGGAACAGCGTGTACCGCTCCCACGCCGTCCACTCCTTGATCCGCCGCTCCGACAGCGCGATGCGGGCCGGACCGAGGCGGTGTGCCTCGACCGTGCGGCCGGCGTCCACCGTCTCGGTGAGCGCGGCCGCGACCGCCGCGTACCCGGCCGCCTCCGACCGGTACGCCGAGGGCGCCCGCTTGAAGTACCAGCGGCAGCCGGTCACCAGCACCGGCAGCGCCACCAGCGCGGCCAGGGCCAGCGGCGGAGCGGTCACCGTGAGCGCCCCGAAGAGCAGCCCCACCCAGACCACGCCGATCGCCAGCTGGGGCACGGCCTCGCGCATCGCGTTGGCCAGCCGGTCGATGTCGGTGGTGATCCGCGACAGCAGGTCACCGGTGCCGGCCCGCTCCAGCACGCCCGGCGGCAGGCCAACGGACCGCACCAGGAAGTCCTCGCGCAGATCGGCCAGCATCTCCTCGCCGAGCATCGCGCCGCGCAGCCGGACCAGCCGGACGAAGAACGTCTGGACCACGAGGGCCAGCGCGAACAGCAGGGCCACGCGCCCCAGATGGAGCTCGCGCGCCCCCGCCGCCAGCTGGTCCACGACCCGGCCCAGCAGGTACGGGCCGACCATGGAGGCGATCACCGCGACCGCGTTGACCGTCACCAGCACCACGAAGGCCCGCCGGTGCCGCCGGAACAGGCCGCGCACATAGCCCCGTACGGTCGCCGTCGTGCCCACCGGCAGGGTGGCGGCCGATTCGGGGGCCGCCGGATCGTATTGCGGCGGCGCCAGGCCGATCATGCGGATTCCTCGATTTCTGTGAGTGCTTCCCGCCGGGTCAGTTCCATCCGGGCCACCCGCTGTTCCTCATCCGTCTCGCGGGTGACGACAGCCCGGTAGAGCGGTTCGCCGTGCAGCAGTTCGCGGTGCGTACCGGTCGCCGCGACCGCACCCTCGTGGATCAGGACCACCCGGTCGGCACGGTCCAGGAGCAGCGGGGAGGAGGCCAGCACCACCGTCGTGCGCCCGGCGCGCAGGGCCGCGATACCGTCCGCGATCCGCGCCTCGGTGTGTGAGTCGACCGCCGAGGTCGGCTCGTCCAGCACCAGCACCTCCGGGTCGGTGGCCAGGGACCGCGCCAGCGCGAGCCGCTGGCGCTGCCCGCCGGACAGGGACCGGCCGCGCTCGGTGATCCGCGCGTCCATCGGGTCGTCCACCCCGTCCGGCGCCGACTGCAGCAGCGCGTCCAGGACGTCCCCGCACTGGGCGGCGGCCAGCGCCGCCCCGGGCTCGACCGCTCCGGACCCCGGTACGGCGAACAGCTCGCGCAGGGTTCCGGACAGCAGCACCGGGTCCTTGTCCTGTACGAGGACCAGCGTGCGCGCGGTGTCCAGGGCGAGCTCGTCCAGCGCGACCCCGCCCAGCAGCACCGAGCCCCGGTCGGCGGCCGGCCCGTCGTCCGCCGGATGGCCGCCGAGGCGCTCGGCCAGGCGGCCCGCCAGGTCCGGGTCCCCGCACACCACGGCGGTGAACCGGCCCGCCGGGGCCAGGAGTCCGGTCGCGGGGTCGTACAGGTCCCCGCCCGGAGCCGGAGCCTGCGCAGTCCCGGCGGCCGGAGCCGCCGGCTCCGGGGCGTCCGTACGCGTCAGCGAGAGCACCCGGGCGGCCCGCTGGGCGGAGGGCCGGGAGAAGGAGTACGCCATGGCGATCTCCTCGAAGTGCCGCAGGGGGTAGAGCATCGTCGCCACCGCACTGAAGGCGGCCACGAGTTCGCCGACCGCCAGCCGGCCGTCCAGTACGAGCACGGAGCCGTACCAGACCACGGTGATCAGCAGCGCGCCCGGCAGCAGCACCTGGATCGCGGAGATCAGCGCCCACATCCGGGCGCTGCGCACGGCCGCCTTGCGGACCTCCTGCGAGGCCTCGCGGTAGCGGCCGAGGAACAACTCCTCGCCGCCGATGCCGCGCAGCACCCGCAGGCCCGCCACGGTGTCGGAGGCCAGCTCGGTCGCCTTCCCGGCCTTCTCGCGCTGGATGTCGGCGCGTTGGGTGGCGCGCGGCAGCAGCGGCAGCACGGACAGGGCGAGCACCGGGACGCCGATCGCGACGACCACACCGATCGAGGGTGCGTAGAACAGCAGCCCGACGCAGATGGCGACGACGGAGAAGGCGGCGGCGAGGAAGCGGGAGACCGCCTCGACGAACCAGCCGATCTTCTCCACGTCGCCCGTGGAGACGGCGACCACTTCGCCCGCCGCGACGCGCCGGGTCAGGGCGGAGCCCAGCTCGGCGGTCTTGCGGGCGAGCAGCTGCTGCACGCGCGCGGCGGCGGTGATCCAGTTGGTGACGGCGGTCCGGTGGAGCATCGCGTCGCCGACCGAGATGGCGACGCCGGTCAGCACCAGCAGCGCGCCGACCAGCAGCAGCCCGGCGCCGTCGCGCCGTACGACCGCGTCGACGCCCAGGCCCACCGCGTACGGCAGCCCGGCGATGCCGCAGAAGTGCACGAGGCCCCAGCACAGGCTCCTGGCCTGCCCGCCGAGTTGGCCCCGCCCCAGCCACACCAGGAAGCGCGGGCCGGAGCGAGCATCGGGTACCCCGGGGTCCGGATACGGAAGATCGCTGATCTGCATGACGCCTCATGACGGGTCGAGTGGTTCAAACCGTGCAAGGTTCGCCTTCCGGACCGGTCCCGGGCAATCGATTTTGCGTTGGCCAAGGCCTTACGTGGCGGGTTGTGCGGCCCTCGTGCGGCCCGCCCGGCCGGGTGTCGCCCCGTCAAGGACGGGTGGCCCGCTCCAGTTCCAGCAGCGCCGAGTAGTAGCTGCGGCCGGTGGCCCGGTCCATGCCCACCTCGCACATCCGGTTGGCCGACAGATGCGCGTCGTACGCGCGCGAGGTCACCTCCGCCGCCTCGCGCTCCGTCGCCGAGGCCGTCAGCTCCGGGTGCAGCATGCCCCGGTCGCCCGCGAAGGCACAGCAGCCCGCATCGTCCGGAACCACCACCTCCGTCGCGCACGCCTCGGCCACCGCCTGCAGCTGCGCCTCGTCGCCCAAGTGCCGCATCGAACACGTCGGGTGGAGCACGGCCGAGCCCACCGTGCGCCGGATCTCCAGGTGCGGGAGCAGCTCGTCCGCCGCCCACACGACCGAGTCGACGACCGTCAGCTCCGCGTGCAGCGCCCGGTTGTCGTCCGTCAGGAACGGGACCACCTCGTACGCGATGCCCAGCGTGCACGAGGACGCGTCGACCACCAGCGGCAGCCGCCCGCCGGCGGTCCAGCCCCAGGCGGCCTCCACGATCCGGTTGGCCATCACCCGGTTCCCGGCGTCGTAGCCCTTGGAGTGCCAGATCGTCGCGCAGCAGGTGCCCGCGACGTCGCCCGGGATCCACACCGGCTTCCCGGCCCGCTCCGACACCGCCACCACGGCCTCGGGCAGGGAAGGGCCGGGCCGGCCCTCGGGCCCGCCGAAGATCCGGTTCACGCAGGCCGGGTAGTACACGGCCGCCGCGCCCACCCGCCGGGTCCCGGGCAGCTTCCGTGCGGCCGCGCCGGGGATCTGCGGCAGCCACTGCGGAACCAGGTCGGGGCGTACGGCCTTGCGCGCGGCCCCGGTGACCGCCTCCAGGATCCGGTTCCCGACCCGGTCGGGCAGCCGGTCGACCAGTTCGTCGGCGGCGGCCACGGCCAGCCGGGCGGCGCCCTCCACGGCCTTGAACCGCGTCGCGGCGAGCGCGGCGGCGCGCTCCTCGCGCCGGCTGTGCCGCCGGTGGCGGAAGTCCCGCATCACGGCGCCCGTGTCGATGCCGACGGGGCAGGCCAGCTGGCAGGTCGAGTCACCTGCGCAGGTGTCCACGGCGTCGTAGCCGTAGGTCTCGAGCAGCCCGTCCAGCACGCGGGAGCCCGGCTGCTGGCGCATCATCTCCCGGCGCAGCACGATCCGTTGGCGGGGCGTGGTCGTCAGGTCCTCGCTGGGGCAGGTCGGTTCGCAGAAGCCGCACTCGATGCACGGGTCGGCCACCGCCTCCACCTGGGGAATCGTCTTCAGCCCGCGCAGATGGGCCGTCGGGTCGCGGTCGAGGAGGATGCGCGGGGCCAGCAGTCCGTCCGGATCGACGACCCGCTTGGTCCGCCACATCAGCTCGGTGGCCCGGGGCCCCCACTCCAGTTCGAGGAAGGGGGCCATGTTGCGGCCGGTGGAGTGCTCGGCCTTCAGCGAGCCGTCGAACCGCTCCACCGTCAGCCGGCAGAACGCCTCCATGAAGGCCCCGTACCGCTCGACGTCGGCGGGCTTCGCTGCGTCGAACGAGAGCAGAAAGTGCAGGTTGCCGTGGGCCGCGTGGCCGGCGACGGCCGCGTCGAAACCGTGCTCCGCCTGCAGCGCGAGGAGCGCCTCGCAGGCCTCGGCCAGCCGGGACGGCGGCACCGCGAAGTCCTCGGTGATCAGGGTGGTGCCGGGAGCGCGGGCCCCGCCGACCGCCGTGACGAAGGCCTTGCGGGCCTTCCAGTACCCGTTGATCGTCTTCGCGTCACGGGTGAACGCATTGGTGACCGAGGCCACGGGAGCGACCAGGTCCAGACCGGCGAGCACCCCGGCGGCGCGGCGCTCGTACTCCGCACGCCCCGCCTCGTCCGGAGCGCGGAACTCGACCAGCAGGGCGGTGGTGTCCTTCGGCAGGCCGGACCAGTCGGCGGGGACGCCTTCGACGCTGACCGAGGCGCGCAGCGTGTTGCCGTCCATCACCTCGACCGCGACGGCGCCCGCCTCGTTGAACAGCGGTACGGCGGCGGCCGCCGCGGGCAGCGAGGGAAAGAACAGCAGGGCGCTGGTGAGCGCGCGGTCCAGCGCCACGGTGTCGAAGACGACCTCGGCGATGAAGCCGAGCGTGCCCTCCGAGCCGACCATCAGGCCGCGCAGGATCTCGACGGGCGTGGTCCCGTCCAGGTACGCGTCGAGGCGGTAGCCGGTGGTGTTCTTGATCTCGTACTTGGCCCGGATCCGGGCGACGAGCTCCGGATCCGCCTCGATCTCCTGCTTGATCTCCATCAGCCCGCGGCACAGCGCCGGTTCCGCGTGCGCCAGCTCCTCGTCGGCCAGCGGATCGGCCGTGTCCACGACGGTGCCGCCGGGCAGTACGAAGGTGAGGGAGGAGAGCGTGCGGTACGAGTTCCGCGTGGTGCCCGCCGTCATGCCGGACGCGTTGTTGGCGACGACTCCGCCGAGGGTGCAGGCGACGGCGCTCGCCGGGTCCGGGCCGAGGACGCGGCCGTGCCGGGCGAGCGCGGCGTTGGCCCGCGCCACGGTGGTGCCGGGCCGGATCCGGGCCCGGCGGCCGTCCTCCAGCACCTCGATGCCGGCCCAGTGGCGGCGTACGTCGACCAGGATGTCCTCGCCCTGGGCCTGCCCGTTCAGCGAGGTCCCGGCGGCGCGGAAGACGATCTCGCGCCCGCGGCCGTGGGCGTACGAGAGGACCGCGGAGACGTCGTCGAGGTCCTCGGCGATCACCACCACCTGCGGGACGAACCGGTACGGCGAGGCGTCGGAGGCGTAGCGGACCAGGTCGGAGACCTTCCACAGCACCTTCCCGGCGCCCAGCAGCTGCGTCAGCTCGGTGCGCAGCGGCTCCGGGGTGCCGGCGGCCCGGTGCTCCGGGACCCGGTCGGGGGCGGGGCCGCTGATGTCGCGCGGGCGCAGTGCCCCGGGCCTCGGTTCCAGCAGCGGCATGCGCGACCCCTTGCCTACTCGTTCGGCCTAGCCCCGGGGACCCGTTCCCGGGCTCGGGGGCGGCCTTCTCAGCAGCTGCGCTCCATCGGGGCGTCCGTGAGAGCGTTCAGCAGGCCGCCGAGCACCTCGCGCTGCCCGGCGGTCAACGGAGCCAGGATCTCCTCTGCCGCGTCGGTTCGCGCGTTGCGCAGCCGGCGCAGCGTGGCGCGGCCCGTGTCGGTGAGCTCGATCCTTATGACGCGCCGGTTCGCCGGGTCGGGCGCGCGGCGCACGCATTCGGCGGCCTCCAGGCCGTCCACCAGAGTGGTTACGGCGCGGGGCACGACTTCCAGGCGGGCGGCGAGGTCCGCCATCCGGGGCGGCTCGTCGCCGTCGTAGTGCGAGACGAGGCGCAGCAGCCGGCTCTGGGCGGGGGTGATGCCGAGCGGCTCCAGGTGGCGCTTCTGGATCCGGTGCAGCCGGCGGGTCAGCCGCAGCAGCTGTTCGGCGAGGACGCCGTCTGTGCTGTCGGTTTCGGAAGCGGTGCTCATACTGGGAAACAGTACCAGGACCAGATTCATTGTGAGTATAGGTAACAATGAGCTATGCTCATGCGAGTCTCGTCAGAAGGAGGCCCATGCGCCCCGAAGAACCGAAGTGGACCCCATCGAAAGAAGCCCTCGACCCCAACCGCCCCGCCCCCGCGGAGCAGCCGCGTGAGCTGCGCCGGATCGTGGGCCTGTTCCGCCCCTATCGCGGCCGCCTCACCGTCGTGGGGCTGCTCGTCTGCGCCTCCTCGCTGGTCGGAGTGGCCTCGCCGTTCCTGCTGAAGGAGATCCTGGACGTCGCCATCCCCGAGGGGCGTACCGGGCTGCTCAGCCTGCTCGCGCTCGGCATGATCCTCACCGCCGTCGTCACCAGCGTGTTCGGCGTGCTCCAGACCCTGATCTCCACCACCGTCGGCCAGCGCGTCATGCACGACCTGCGGACCGCCGTGTACGCGCAGCTCCAGCGGATGCCGCTGGCCTTCTTCACCCGCACCCGGACCGGCGAGGTGCAGTCCCGCATAGCCAACGACATCGGCGGCATGCAGGCCACCGTCACCTCCACCGCGACCTCGCTCGTCTCCAACCTGACGGCCGTGATCGCCTCCGTCGTCGCGATGCTCGCGCTCGACTGGCGGCTCACCCTCGTCTCGCTGCTCCTGCTGCCGGTGTTCGTGTGGATCAGCCGGCGGGTCGGCCGCGAGCGCAAGAGGATCACGCTCCAGCGGCAGAAGCAGATGGCCGCCATGGCCGCCACGGTCACCGAGTCGCTGTCGGTGAGCGGCATCCTGCTCGGCCGCACGATGGGCCGCGCCGACTCGCTGACCCGGTCCTTCTCCGACGAGTCCGAGAAGCTCGTCGGCCTCGAGGTGCGCTCCAGCATGGCCGGGCGCTGGCGGATGTCCACCATCGGCATCGTCATGGCCGCCATGCCCGCGCTCATCTACTGGGCCGCCGGCGTAGCCTTGCAGTCGGGCGCCCCCTCGCTCTCGGTCGGCACCCTCGTCGCCTTCGTCACGCTCCAGCAGGGCCTGTTCCGGCCCGCCGTGAGCCTGCTGTCGACCGGTGTGCAGATCCAGACCTCGCTCGCCCTGTTCGCCCGGATCTTCGAGTACCTCGACCTGCCGGTGGACATCACGGAGCGCGCGGACGCGGTGCGCCTGGACCGGGCCCGGGGCGAGGTCCGGCTGGAGGACGTGCACTTCGCGTACGACGCCAAGCACGGGCCCACGCTGACGGGGATCGACATCACCGTCCCGGCCGGCGGCTCGCTCGCCGTGGTCGGCCCGACCGGCTCGGGCAAGAGCACCCTGAGCTACCTCGTGCCCCGGCTCTACGACGTGACCGGCGGCCGGGTCGCCCTGGACGGGGTGGACGTGCGCGACCTCGACTTCGATTCGCTGGCCCGCTCCATAGGCGTGGTCTCCCAGGAGACGTACCTCTTCCACGCCTCGGTCGCCGACAACCTGCGCTTCGCCAAGCCGGACGCCACCGACGAGGAGATCGCCGAGGCGGCTCGCGCGGCCCAGATCCACGACCACATCGAGTCCCTGCCCGACGGGTACGACACCCTGGTCGGCGAGCGCGGCTACCGCTTCTCCGGAGGCGAGAAGCAGCGCCTTGCCATCGCCCGCACCATCCTGCGCGACCCCCCGGTGCTGATCCTCGACGAGGCCACCAGTGCTCTCGACACCCGCACCGAGCATGCCGTGCAGCGGGCCATCGACAACCTGTCCCAGGGCCGCACCACGATCACGATCGCCCACCGGCTCTCCACCGTCCGCGACGCCGACCAGATCGTCGTCCTGGACAAGGGCCGTATCGCCGAGCGCGGTACGCACGAGGAGCTGCTGGAGGCGGACGGCCGGTACGCGGCCCTGGTCCGCCGCGACAGGGAAGCCGCGCTCACCCCGGAGACGGCAGCGGCCCGAGTGGTCCGGGAAGCGCCGGCTTCCAAGGCGACCAAGGCGGCCGAGACGGCCAAGGCGGGGGAGTCGGCCGGGTCGGCCGAGGGGGCCGCGCAGCCTGCACCGGTAAACGTGTGATCGTATGACGTATGTGCGGGCGTGATGCCCGACATGTGGCGCTTCGCGAGTTAGCGTGCCCGCATGCGTCATGAGTACCAGCCGCCACGGCGTCGTTCCCGGCTCACCCGCCGGGGCCGTCTGGCGCTCCTCCTCGGCATGCTGCTCGCCCTCGGTGCGGCCGCCCTCATTCCGCTGCTGCGGAGCGGGCAAACCCCCGAGAAGCCACGCCAGTTGGCCATTCCCGAGGGCTGGCGGGCACCCCAGGTGTACGCCGCGATCGACCGCGAGCTGAAGCTCCCGGCAGGCTCCGCCAAGGCTGCGGTCGCCACGGCCGGACTGGCCCTGCCCGCAGAGGCGAAGGGCAATCCGGAGGACTTCCTGTTCCCGGCGACGTACCCGGTGACCTCGCAGTCCACGCCGGCCACCCTGCTCGCGTACATGGTGCAGACGGCCAATCGGAAGCTCGCGACCACAGCCGTCGCCGACGGCGCCAGGGCGCACGGGATGACCCCGTATCAGACGGCCACCCTCGCCAGCATCGTCGAGGCGGAAGCCGAATCCCGCGCCGACCAGGGCAAAGTCGCCCGGGTGGTGCACAACCGGCTGGCACGGTCGATGCCGCTCCAGATGGATTCCACCATCAACTACGCGCTCAACCGCAGCACGGTGGACACCACGCTGAGCGAGACCCGGATCGACAGCCCCTTCAACACCTACGAGCGCCAAGGGCTCCCCCCGACGCCGATCGGCAGCCCGGGCCTGGAGGCGATCACAGCGGCCGTCGCGCCGACACCCGGCGACTGGCTGTTCTTCGTCACCGTCAAACCGGGGGACACCCGGTTCTCGGCGACGTACGAGGAGCACAAGAAGCACGTCGCGGAGTTCAACCGGATCCGGGCCGCAGCCGGCGCGGGCGCCGGCAGCACCGAGGGCGCCGGGCGGGCCCAGGCGGGCTCCCGCGCCGACCAGGCCGACTAGACGGAGCCGACGGCGACCGGTTCGCGGGCGCCTTCTGTGCCGTCGGCGCCTCGCGCCAGCAGGCGGCGGATCTCGCGGACCGCGGCGCCACCGGCGCGGTTGGCGCCGATCGTCGATGCCGACGGGCCGTAGCCGACCAGGTGGATCCGCTCGTCGCGGACCGCCCGGGTGCCCTCGACCCGGATGCCGCCGCCGGGCTCGCGCAGGTGCAAAGGAGCCAGGTGGTCGATGGCGGCCCGGAACCCGGTGGCCCACAGGATCACATCGGCCTCGACGTGCCGCCCGTCCGCCCAGGCGACACCCGTCGCCGTGATCTGCTCGAACACGGGCCGCCGGTCCAGCACCCCCGAGGCCAGCCCGGCCCGGACGGCCTCGTTCAGCGGGAGTCCGGTCACGCTGACCACGCTCTGCGGGGGCAGCCCCTGGCGTACCCGCTCGTCGACCATGGCCACCGCGGCCCGTCCCTCGGCCTCGCCGAAGCTCCCGTCGCGGAACACCGGGGGCCGCCGGGTCACCCAGGTGGTCTCCGCCGCCACCTCGGCGATCTCCAGCAGGTGCTGCACCGCCGAGGTGCCGCCGCCCACCACGACGACCCGGGCCCCGGCGAACTCCTGCGGGCCCGGGTAGTCCGCGGTGTGCAGCTGGCGGCCCCGGAAGGTTTCCTGGCCCGGGTAGCGCGGCCAGAACGGCCGGTCCCAGGTCCCCGTCGCGTTGATCAGGGCCCGCGCGGACCAGGTCCCGGCCGAGGACTCCACGCGCAGCCGACCGTCGGCGCCGTCCCGTACGGCCGTGACGTCCACGGGCCGCCGCACGCGCAGCCCGAACCGGTTCTCGTACGCGCCGAAGTACTCCGCGATCACGGCCGAGGACGGCCGCAGCGGGTCGGCGTCCGTCAGCTCCATCCCGGGCAGGGCGTGCATCCCGTGCACCTTGCCGTACGTCAGGGAGGGCCAGCGGAACTGCCAGGCGCCGCCGGGCCGCGGTGCATGGTCGAGCACCAGGTGATCGATCCCGGCCCGCGCCAGGTGGTACGCGCTGGACAGCCCTGCCTGCCCGGCACCCACGACCACCACGTCGACGTCCGCCGCACCCCGCATGATTTCGTTCACGGTTCTACCAACTCGCGTGCCCGGCGACATCTTCCCTGCCGGTCAGGCCCGGCCTAGCCGGCGGGCCGGCGGGACGGGACGAGAGCCAGGTGTAGGCCGTGTCCGCGTGGAACTCCGCCCGGCCGGAGCGGAAGAGCAGGCCGGCCGTCGCGAAGGCCGGGTCGTCGGCCGTGGCGGTCAGGTAGGGGATGGCCACGCAGTGCATGCCGGCCGCATGGGCTGCCCGGGCGCCGGGCGCCGCGTCCTCGAGGACCACGCAGTCAGCCGGGTCCGCGCCGAGGCGGCGGGCCGCCTCGAGGAACACGTCGGGGGCGGGCTTCCCGTGCGCCACCTCCTCGGCGGAGACCGCGGTGCTCAGCAGCGCGTCCAGGCCCGTCCCGGCCAGCACGGCGTCGATCGCCTCGCGCGAGGACCCGGAGGCCACCGCCATCGGGACACCCTCCGCGGACAGCCGCTCCACGAACTTCCGCATCTCGGGGAAAACCTCGGTCCCGGTCCGGGCCAGCTCCAGGTAGGCGGCGTTCTGCTCGGCCAGCAGCTGTTCCACCGGGGCCTGGATCCCGTACCGGTCCTTGAGGATCTCCAGCGTCTCCAGGGTGCCGATGCCGATGAAGCGGGAGTGCTGCTCCCAGGTGAAATCGGGGACGCCGTGCCGGGCCAGGGTGCGCCGCCCGGACTCGTAGTAGTTCGGCTCGCTGTCCACGAGGGTGCCGTCGAGATCGAATATGACGGAAATCATCCGCTCTGCCCGTCCTGCCGGTCGTGTGCCCGTCCCGGTCATCTTGTCAGGGTTTGCGCGCCGCCCGTCCCACGGACTCCACCAGCGGCAGCAGCCGGTGCGCCACGCGCTCGCGCAGCGCCACCTCCGTACGGGTGCGGACCACGCCCGGGAGCCGGATCAGCCGCTGGATCACGTCCTCCAGGTGCGCGTTGTCCCGGGCCGCCACACGGGTCAGCAGGTCCCCGCCGCCGGTGATCGAAAAGGCCTCGATGATCTCGGGTACGGCGGCCAGCGCCTCGCCGACCTCGTCCAGGTGCCCCTGCGTGACCTCGATGTGCACGAAGGCCAGCACGGGATGCCCGAGCGCCGCGGGGGAGAGCACGGGACCGGTCCCGGTGATCACCCCGGTGCGTTCCAGCCGGTCCAGCCGGGCCTGCAGGGTGCCGCGCGCGACCCCGAGGAGCCGGGCGTACTCGCGGACGCTGGTGCGCGGCTGCTCGATCAGCAGGCGCAGGATCCGGGTGTCGAGCTCGTCCACCGCCATGCCGCGACTGTACCAATGGCCCAGTGCAGTGCCCTTCCGGCCGACCGGTGCATCCGCAGGCAGCGATCCGCCGGAATCCCGTACGGGCACACGTCTAGGAGCGGAGACAGCGATGACGACCACGACCGGTCTGCACTGCCTGGTCACCGGTGCCACCGGCTACATCGGCGGCCGCCTGGTGCCCGAGCTGCTCGATGCCGGGCACCGCGTCCGGTGCCTGGCCCGGTCCCCCGAGAAGCTGCGCGACCACCCCTGGGCCGGGCGCACGGAGGTCGTCCGCGGCGACGCCACCGACGCCCGGTCCGTCGCGGCGGCCCTGCGCGGCATCGACGTCGCCTATTACCTCGTCCACGCACTCGGCGCCGGATCCGGATTCGAGGACCGTGACCGCACCGCCGCGCGCGTCTTCGCCGAACAGGCCCGCGCGGCCGGCGTCCGCCGCATCGTCTACCTGGGCGGGCTCACCCCCGCCGGAATCCCGGTCCGCGACCTGTCCCCGCACCTGCGCTCCCGCGCCGAGGTCGGCGAGATCCTCCTCGCCTCCGGCGTGCCGGCCACCGTCCTGCGCGCCGCCGTCATCATCGGCTCCGGCTCGGCCTCCTTCGAAATGCTGCGCTACCTGACCGAACGGCTGCCGGTCATGGTCACCCCCAGCTGGGTCGGCACCCGCGTCCAGCCCGTCGCCGTCCGCGACGTCCTGCGCTACCTCGTCGGCAGCGCCGTCATGCCGCCCGAGGTGAACCGGGCCTTCGACATCGGCGGCCCCGACGTGGTCACGTACGAGGAGATGATGCGCCGCTACGCCGTCGTGGCGCAGCTGCCGCCGCGGTTCATCCTGCGCGTCCCGATGCTGACGCCGCGGCTGTCCAGCCAGTGGATCGGCCTGGTCACCCCCGTACCGCCCGCGCTGGCCCGGCCGCTCGCCGAATCCCTGCGCCACGAGGTGGTGTGCGCCGAACACGACATCGCGCGGTACGTCCCCGATCCGCCCGGCGCCCCGATCGGACTCGACCAGGCCGTGTCCCTGGCCCTCCAGCGGGTGCGCGAGGCGAACGTGACCACCCGCTGGTCCTCCGCCGGGGTGCCGGGCGCCCCCAGCGACCCCCTGCCCACCGATCCCGACTGGGCGGGCGGCAGCCTCTACACCGACGAGCGCGAGCGCGCGGTCGATGCCTCGCCCGCCGCGCTGTGGCGGGTGATGGAGGGCATCGGAGGGGAGAACGGCTGGTACTCCTTCCCGCCGGCCTGGGCCGTACGGGGCTGGCTGGACCGGCTCGTCGGCGGGGTCGGCATCCGGCGCGGCCGCCGTGACGCGGCCCGGCTGCGCGTGGGGGACTCCCTGGACTTCTGGCGGGTGGAGGAGATCGAGCCCGGCCGCCTGCTGCGCCTGCGCGCCGAAATGCGGTTGCCGGGCCTCGCCTGGCTGGAGCTCCGCGCGGACCCGCCGCCGGCTGCGGAACCGGGAGCCGACGCCGTGCCGGGGCAGGGGGCCACGTACCGGCAGCGGGCGCTGTTCCATCCGCACGGGCTGCTCGGACACCTCTACTGGTGGAGCGTGTCGCCCTTCCACGCCCTCGTGTTCGGCGGCATGGCCCGCAACATCACCCGCACCGCACGCCGCCTGGATGACGAGGCCGCCGCATCCGGCGGAGCCCCAACGGGCGAAGGAGGGGACGACGAGCGTCCCCCCGGCCCCGATGCGGAGCGAGCGAAGCCATGAACGTCGCGGTGGTCCTGTACACCTCCGACCTGCGCCTGCACGACCATCCGCCGCTGCGCGCGGCCCTCTCCTCCTGCGACCGGGTGGTGCCGCTCTTCGTCCGCGACCGGGCCGTCGACGCGGCCGGCTTCGCCGCGCCCAACCGGCTCGCCTTCCTCGCCGACTGCCTGGCCGACCTCGACGCCGGACTGCGCGAGCGCGGCGGCCGCCTGGTGCTGCGTTCCGGCGACGCGGTCGCCGAGGTGTGCGCCCTCGTCCACGAGTGCGACGCCGACGAGGTCCACATGGCCGCCGGGGTCAGCGGGTACGCCCAGGCCCGCGAGGAACGGCTGCGCGCCGCCCTCGAAGCCGAGGGCGTACGGCTCTACGTGCACGAGGCGGTCATCACGGCCGTCGCCCCCGGGGCCGTGCTCCCCGCCGGCTCGGACCACTTCGCCGTCTTCACCCCGTACTTCCGCCGCTGGAGCGACCTGCCGCCCCGCGCCGTCGCCCCCGCCCCGCGCTCCGTCCGGGTGCCCGACGGCATCGGCTCCGACCCGCTGCCCCGGCGCGGGGCCGTCACCGGCGTCTCCCCGGGCCTCGCCCGCGGTGGCGAGCGCGAGGCCCGCGACCTCCTCAGGCGCTGGCTGCGCGCGGGGCTCTCCCGCTACGAGGACGCCCACGACGACCTGGCCGGCGACGCCACCTCCCGGCTCTCCCCGCACCTCCACTTCGGCACCCTCTCGCCCACCGAGGCCGTCCACCGGGCCCGCGCTGCCGCCGGTGGCCCCGGCGCCGCGGCCTTCGTCCGGCAGATCTGCTGGCGCGACTTCCACCACCAGGTGCTCGCGGCCCGCCCCGAGACCGCCGTACGGGACTACCGCGACCGCCGGGACCACTGGCGCACCGGGGCGGCCGCCGAGGAGGAGACCGAGGCCTGGAAGGAGGGCCGCACCGGCTACCCGGTGGTCGACGCAGCCATGCGCCAGCTGCGCCACGAGGGCTGGATGCACAACCGGGGCCGGCTGCTCACCGCCAGCTTCCTCACCAAGACCCTGTACGTGGACTGGCGGATCGGGGCCCGGTACTTCCTGGACCTCCTCGTGGACGGGGACCTCGCCGACAACCAGCTCAACTGGCAGTGGGTGGCCGGTACGGGCACCGACACCCGGCCCAACCGGGTCCTCAACCCCGTCCGCCAGGGCCTGCGTCACGACCCGGCCGGCCGCTACGTGCACCGCTGGGTGCCGGAGCTCGCCGGGCTGGACGCCCCGCAGGTGCACGAACCCTGGCGGCTGCCCGCGCCCGAGCGGGCCCGCTACGCCTACCCCGACCGGATCGTGGAACTCGCCGACGGGCTCGACCGGTTCCGGCGCGGACGCGGAGCCGCGTGAGCGCCCGGCGCCGGCCCCGGAGCCCTATCGTGAGCGGGTGGACCGCGTACCCCGGACACCACCGCAGCCCCGGCCCGCCGCCGCGCTGAGCACCGGCGCGGTCGCCCGCCGCCTCGGGGTCTCGCCGACCACGCTGCGCTCCTGGGAGCGCCGCTACGCGATCGGCCCGGCCCGCCGCGAGGCCGGCCGGCACCGCCGCTGGACCCCGCGGGACATCGCCCGGCTGGAGCTGATGTGCCGGCTCACCGCCGACGGGGTCCCGCCGGCCGAGGCGGCCCGGGCAGCCCTCGGCGGCGGCGACGAGCCCCCTGCCGGGGCAGCGGCACCCGCGCCGACCCCCGGCGGGACGGGCGCCCTTCCGCTCGGGGCGGTCCGCCCGGAGTGCCGGGGGCTCTCGCGGGCCGCCGTACGCCTGGACGCGCCGACCGTCGCGGAACTGCTGGAGGCGGCCCTGGCCGAGCACGGGCCGGTCACCGCCTGGGAGGAGGTCATCGCGCCGACCCTGCACGCCGTGGGCCGCAAATGGGCCACCGCCGGGGAGCGTTACGTCGAGGTCGAACACCTGCTGTCCTGGCAGATCTCCGCGGCGCTGCACCGGATCCGGCCCGCGCCCGAGCCGCCCCGGACCCCGCCCGTACTCCTCGCCTGCGTCCCCGGCGAGCAGCACAGCCTGCCGATCGAGGCCCTCACCGCGGTCCTCGGCCAACGGGGTCTGCCCGCCCGGATGTTCGGGGCCGCCCTGCCCGCCGAGGCCCTGCACGACGCCGTGCGGCGCACCGGACCGAGGGCCGTCGTGCTGTGGGCGCAGTCCCGTACGACCGCCGACCCGGCCCTGGCCCGGTCGGTGGCCGGCATCGAGTGGGGCCTGCGGGGTGCCCGCAGCCGTCCGGTGCTGCTGCTCGCCGGACCCGGCTGGAGCACGGAAGCGCCGGCCCCGCGCACCGAGCGGCTGTACGGGCTGCGCTCGGGCCTCGCGGTCATCGAGTCGCTCGCGCCGCCGCGGGCAGCGACCGGCGCAGCTGGTGCAGGGCCCTTCGCATATGGCTCTTGACGGTGCCCAGCGGCAGGCCGGTGCGGTCCGCGATCTGCGTCTGGGTCAGGTCCCCGTAGAAGGCGAGGCGCAGCACCCGCTGCTGTTCGAACGGCAGCCTGGCCAGCTCCCCGAGGACCAGTACCCGGTCCAGGACCTGCTCCGACTCCTGCCGCGGCAGGCTCCCGGGACGGTCGGCCCGACCGGGGGCGGCGCGTGCGGCGGCCGCGGCCGCCCGGGCCCGCCGGGTCCGCGCCTCCAGCGCGTCGGCCACCTTGTGCCGGGTGATGCCGGTGATCCAGGCGCCGAGGCCGCCCGGTCCGGGCCGGTAGCGGCGCCGGCCGTGCCAGGCGGCGAGGAACACCTGCTGGGTGACGTCCTCGGCCTCCCGCTCGTCGCCCAGGCAGCGGTGCGCGAGCGAGTGGACCAGAGGCCGCCAGCGCCGGTAGACCGTCTCCATGCAGCGCTCGTCGCCCGCTGCGAAGCCCGCTGCGATGCACTCGTCGCTTCCGTCCATGGCCCGAGCCTCGCCACCCACGCCCGGCCGGGGCCACTCGCAGCGTTTTCGCATCGATTCTGCGGGGCCGGAGGTTCAGCGCGTGTGCAGCCGGGGCCGGGGCAGATACGTCAGCGCCACCGCCGGCACCAGCGCGCCCGGCGGCATCAGCAGCCAGTTCACCGGCCGGCCGGCCCGCACCAGCAGCGCCCCCGCCAGCCCGCCGGCGAACGTCGCGAGGACGGCCACGGCCCTGCGTGCCCAGGCCGCCGTCCCCGTACCCGAGCGCGCTGTCCTGCCCCAGGGCCGAACCGCCGAGGAAGGAGGTCATGGAGCGGGTGACCAGCGTGGTCGGCAACCCCGGCAGGTTCACCCGCAGGCTCGTGACGTTGCGCATCCCCATCGACACGGCCAGGACCGCCGCCACCGCCATGTGCCGCCCGGTCGGTTCCCCGTAGCACGGCGCCAGGCCCCAGCCGGCGCCCGCCGCGACCAGGAGCAGCCCCGCCTCGATCGCCAGGCCGATCACCAGCCAGCGCCGCCCGAGGGCCTCCGAAGCCGCTTCCAGCCGGGCTCCGCACACCGCCCCGACGGCGAAGGCGGCCAGCGAGACCGCGGGCGCCAGAGCGAGCAGGTTCTCCTGCCGGGCGGTCCCGAACGCCAGGAACAGGACGTTCCCGGTCTGCATCGCCGTGAACACCGGGCCGAGCGCGAGCAGGCTGACCGCCTCGATCATTCCGGTCACGACCGTCAGCACGACCAACAGCACGAGCAACGGCGGCGGCAGCAACGGGTGCGCGCTCACGTCCATGACGCCCGACAGTGACATGCCGCCCGGATACCCCGGCGCCGACATGCCGGAGGGCTTATGGTCCGAAGAATGAGCGACCTGCTGCTGGTGAGGCACGGCGAGACGGAATGGAGCGCCACGGGGCGGCACACCGGGCGGACCGACGTGCCCCTGACCGCCGCCGGCGTCGAGGAGGCCTTCTCGCTGGCCCCCTACTTCCGCGGCCGGCACTTCGCGCTGGTGCTGACCAGCCCGCTGCGGCGGGCCGTCACCACGGCCCGACTCGCCGGACTGAGCGGCGGCGTCACCGACCCGGACCTGCACGAATGGGACTACGGCGGCTACGAGGGCGTCACCACGGCCGAGATCGAGCGGACCCGGCCGCACTGGTCCCTGTGGACCGACGGCGTCCCGCCCGGCGACCCGGAACACCCCGGCGAGAGCGCGGCCCAGGTCGGCGCCCGCGCGGACCGCGCCCTGGCCCGGGCGGCCGCGGTCCTCGCCGAGGACCGCGGCGACGCCGTCCTCGTCGCCCACGGCCACTTCCTGCGCGTCCTCACCGCCCGCTACCTGGGCCTGCCTCCGCAGGACGGCAGGCTCTTCCTGCTGCGCACCGGCACGGTCAGTGTCCTGTCTACCGAACACGGCCTCCCGGTGATCGCAGGCTGGAACACCCGCCCCTGAGGACCTGTCCCCAGGTCCCGCGGCCGTCCGCGTGGGATTCTGAAACCGTGCGAGCCCCTGGGGAACTCGAACGGGACCTCCGGACGGGCACCGGCCCGGTGCCGGCGGCCGCACGACGGGCCGTCCGGACCACGATCGCCGCCTGCGGCGGCTTCTACCTGTTCCTGTACGGACTCGACCGGCCCGTCAGCGCCACCTACGCACTCTTCGGCGCCGTCTCGCTGGCCGGCCTCTCCAGGATCCCCGGCACGGGACGGCAGCGGGCCGCCGTGATGGTCAGGCTGCTACCGGTGGCCTGTGTCCTGGTGACCCTGGGCACCTTCCTCGCCGTCCGGACCTGGAGCGCCGTCCTCGGCATGGCCGTCATCGGCTTCTGCGTGGCCTTCTCTGCGGCGGCAGGACCCCGGCCCGCGGGCGCCGCGGCCGGGCTGCAACTGCTGTACATCCTGCCGAGCTTCCCGCCGTACGCCCCGCACACCCTCGACGAGCGGCTCGGCGGCACCCTCACCGGCCTCCTGCTGCTGATCCTGGCCGAGGCGTGGGTGCTGCCCGACCCGCGGGTGCCGACGTACGCCGAGCGGGCCGCGGGCTCCGTGGCCGAGGCGGCCCGCTGCGCCGCCGCCCTGGAACGGCCGCCCTACGTCCTGACCGATTCCGCTTCCGACCGGGCCCGGGCGGCCGCCGAGGCACTGCGGTCCTCCCGGGTCCCGGAGGCGGAACGCCCCGCCGGGCCGGGCCTGCGCGAGCGGGCCCTGGCCCACACCGGGCTGGCCGCACGCACCCTGCTCTCCCGGCTCCGCAACCTGCCCCCACCGCCGGCCGGACGGGAGCCGAGACAGGCCGGACTCGACCTGCTGGGCGCGGTCCGCGAATCGGCGACCGGAACCTCCACACTGCTGCGCGACGGACGGCGGCCCGTTGTGGACTCGACGGAACTGCTCCGCCTGCGCGCCCGGAACTCGCGCACCCCCGCGGACCTGCCCGAGTCCCGCCGCCGGCAGGCCGCTCTCCTGGAGGTCGCAGACGCCGCGGTGGCGCTGCGCACGGCAGCGGAGATCGCCGTGGAGGGGAGGGGAGCGCACCCGGAGGGGGACGCGGCGGGCCGGTTCTGGTACGTCCGGCAGAACACCGTGCAGCTGTGGTGGCACCGGATCGCCGCTCACACCGGGCCGCGGTCCGTGCACTTCCAGAACGCCGTACGGATCGCGCTGGCCCTCGCGGTGGCCCGTACCGTGGCCGGACTCGACTCCCTTCCGCACGGGTTCTGGGCGATGCTCGCGGTCATCAGCCTCACCCGGACCACTGCCGTGCAGACCCGCGGAACCGTACGCACCGCGCTGATCGGCACCTGCCTGGGCGCGCTCGCCGCCGGTACGGTGCTCGCCCTGACCGGCGGGGAGACCCTGGTGTACGCGATCGTGCTCCCGCCGCTGATGCTGTTCACGTTCACCATCGGGCCCGTGCGGGGCGTGGGCTGGGCGCAGGCGCTGTTCACACTGGTCGTCGCCGTCGTCTTCGCCCAGCTGTCCGCGGTCACCTGGCAGCTGGCCGAGGTCCGCTTCCTCGACGTGACCATCGGGAGCGCGATCGGGATCGTGTGCGGGATCCTGGCCTGGCCGCGCGGGGCCCACGACGAACTCGGCCGGGCGGTGGCCGGGCTGCTGCGCGCCTGCGCGGACGACGTCGAGTCGACCACCGCCGTCGCCACGGCGCCCCGGGGGCTCGCACAGACCCCGCAGGACGCGGAGCACCGGGTCCGGATCACGCTGGTCATGGCCGAGTCCGCGTACGCCCAGTACCAGAGCGAGACGCAGCGCCCGGCCGGGCCGGGCCCGGACTGGCAGGCCACGGTGATGACCGGGCACCACGTGCTCTGGGGCGCCGGGAGGGTCCTGGGCAGCGTGGACGGGACGCCGCTCGCGCGCAGCGAGGCGGCGGAGCTCGGGGACTACGCCGCCCGCGTGGCGGCCGGACTGCGCCGGGCGGCGGGGGCGGCCGACGCCCCGCACAAGACCCGTGACAGCACCCGTTCGAGCGGGACCGGCACGCCGGGCGGTCCGGGGGCCGGGGGATCCGGTGTGCCGGCCGCGCCCGGGTCCGCCGAGGCGGCGCCGCCCGACGCGGGGCCCGTCTACTTCGCCACGACGGCCTGGCTCGACTCGCTGACGGCGGACCTCCGGATCATCGAGTCGGGCCGCGCCGCG
This sequence comes from Streptomyces katrae, assembly GCF_000717655.1. GTDB lineage: Bacteria > Actinomycetota > Actinomycetes > Streptomycetales > Streptomycetaceae > Streptomyces > Streptomyces katrae_B. The sequence continues at coordinate 59,941 of NZ_JNZY01000012.1, read as the reverse complement.
GCGGCACCCCACGGGCCGGTGTGATCCCGAAGCCCGCCGTTTCCCGGCCGCGCGCCCGGGCAGGAACTCCACGGCGTCCGTCCGGGACCGGACGGGCGGCGGGAAGCGCGAACCGAGGACGAGGGCGAGGGACGCCGATGAGTGGCGGCAAGTCCGCGGCGGAGGTGTTCGACGAGGTCGGAGTACGGTACGAGGAGGTGTTCGGGCGGGTTCCCGGGCAGCTCGCCGCACTGGAATGGCTCACCGGCCGGCTCGCCCCCGGCGCCCGTGTGCTGGACGTGGGCAGCGGTACGGGCCGCCCGGCCGCCGAGGCGCTCGCGCGGGCGGGCTGCGCGGTGACCGGCATCGACGTCTCGGCGCACATGGTCGACCTCGCGCGCTCCCGGGTGCCGCAGGCGCGGTTCGAGCAGGCCGACGTCCGGACGTACGCGGCCGCGGCGGGCGGCTTCGACGCGGTGTGCTCCTTCTTCCCGCTGCTGGTGATGTCCCAGCGGGAGGTGGCGGCGACGCTGGAGCGGATGGCCTCGTGGGTGGTGCCCGGCGGGTACTTCGTGATGGCCACCGTGCCGGGCGACATCAGCGATCTCGACATCGTGTGGATGGGGCACCAGGTCACCGTCAGCAGCCTGTCCACGGCCGAGCACCTGCGGCTGCTGGGTGCGGCCGGGCTCGAGGTGCTGGAGCACCACACCGCGCTGTTCCGGCCCGGGGCCGAGGCCGCCGCGGGGTCCGCGGGAGCCGCCGAGGCGGCCGAGCCCGAGGAACACCTCTTCTGCTACGCCCGCCGCCCCGCCTGAGCCCCTGCTGGTCCGTTGGCCGCGGGTGGCCGAAATCCGGACCTCAGAACTGCGCCAATGGCCCAGTGATCCGGGGCTGAGTTGAGCCAGTGGGCCTTCGGATGCTTATCTGTGTCGTATCCATGTACTTACGGCGCCGCGCAGCGCCGGGCGGCAACGAGGCCGGTCCGGAGCGCGGTGCCTTCGTCGTGCCCGCCTGCCGCCCACCACCCCCGGGCGGCCGCCGGGACGGCGCGCACCACCTCGAGGGGGGCGGCACACCGCCGTGAAGAGAATGTTCGTGGCTCCGGATCCGGGGCGCCTGAGACTGAGGAACTCCCTGCGGGCCGTGCTCGGCGTCGGGCTCGCCGTCGCCGTGGCCGAGCTGTGCGGCCTCTCCCTCACCGCCTCCATCACCGGGGGACTCGCGGCCCTGCTCACCCTGTTCACCGTGCTCGACCCGACCGTGCGGGCCCAGCGCGTGACCAGCGCCCTGCTCCCCGTCGCCGGTTTCCCCGTCCTCGCGCTGGCCACCACCCTGCACGGGGTGCCGCTCGCCCGGGACGCCGCCTTCCTCGCGGTCGTGTTCGCCGGGGTCTACGCCCGCCGCTGGGGGCCGCGCGGGCACGCCCTCGGGATCTTCGGCTTCATGATGTTCTTCGTCACCCAGTTCCTGCACGCCGTCCCCGGCCAGCTGCCCGAGCTGTACGCCGCCGTCGGACTGGCGCTGCTCTCCGCCGGCGCGGTGCGGTTCCTGCTGTGGCCCATCGAGCGGCGCACCCCGCCGCCCGCCGCCCCGCCCGGCCTGCCCGGCACCGGGCTCGCCCGGCCGACCACGCGGCAGGCCTTCCAGGCCACCGCCGCCTGCGCCTTCGCCCTCGGTATCGGCCAGGCGCTCTCCGACGACCGCTGGTACTGGGCCGTCGGCACCGCCTGGTGGATCTTCGTCAACACGGCCTCCCGGGGCGAGACCCTCGTCCGCGGGTTCCGCCGGGTCCTCGGCACGGTCGTCGGCATCGCCGCCGGGCTGCTGATCGCCGTACCGCTGCACGGCGCGCCCGCCCCCACCGCCGCACTGGTCGCCGTGTGCGTCTTCGGGATCTTCTACACCGCGGCCCCCTCGTACTCCTGGATGATGTTCTTCGTCACCGTCATGGCCGGGCTGCTGTACGGGCTCCTCGGCGTCCTGCACCCCGGGCTGCTGGTCCTGCGCTTCCAGGAGACCGCGATCGGCGCGCTGGGCGCCGCCCTCGCCGTGGTGCTCGTCCTCCCGGTGACCACGCACGCCGCCAACGAAGCCTGGATCCAGCGGGCCCTGCACTGCGTACGGGCCTCCACCGCGGCCTCCCTCGACCGCTTGGCCGGGGACCCGGACGCCGATCCCGCCCCGCACGCTGCCGAACTCGAACTGCTGCTGGGCCGCGTACGGATGGCGCTCGCGCCCCTCGTCCACCCGCTGAGCCCGCTGCGCGCCCGCAAGGCCCGGGCCCGGCAGGTCCTCGGGCTGCTCGACGACTGCGCCCGGGAGGTGCGCGGCCTGGTGGCCGTCGCCGCCGATCCGCAGGCCTCGCACGACGCCCGACTGGCCGCGGCCTGCTGGCGGGTGGAGGCCGCCGTGGAGGCGCTGACCACTCCGCAGGCCACGACGGGACCCGCCGTTCCCAGCAGTCACCCCCGGCCCGCCGCCGCGGAACCGGCCCTCGCGCACCTGCACGGCTTGGAGCACGCCCTCGTGGCCCTCCACGCCCCGCTGCGCACCGACCCGCGCTCGCCCCTCGTCATCAGCGCCTGATACCGGCCGGACGACGGCCCGGCCGCCATAGGGCCGGGCCCTCGGTCCCGCATGATTTCCGAGGTCAGAGACCTGATGACGGCGGATCCTACGCCCTGTCAGCCCCGCTCCGCAGGGCAACGGCCCGAAGACCACTCAGTGGAGTGTTCCGGACGCGCGTGCCGTATGCCGCTGACCTGCGGCATGTACAACGGGTGATTGTTGATTGCACATTCATCCGGCACGTACAGGGTGGATCTGGTCGGACAGGGGGTAACCGCCCGGGATGGAAATACTTCAACAGCGCTCGACCACAGCCCAAGTGTGGGAAGCGGCCGAGGAGTTCATCCGACTCTTCCACCGGGAGAATCCGCAGGCCGGTGATCCCCGGGCCCGGCTCGCCGCCGTGCGGGCCGAGCTCGCGGAGAGCGGAAGCTACCGGCACACCCCGCAGGAGCTCGTCCACGGGGCCCGTGTCGCCTGGCGCAACAGTAACCGCTGCATAGGCAGGCTGTACTGGAACTCGCTGCGCGTGCGCGACCGTCGCGAGCTCACCGCGGCCGACGACATCGCCGCCGAGTGCTTCGAGCACCTGCGCGACGCGACCAACGGGGGCCGCGTCAGACCGACCATCACCGTCTTCGCCCCGGACACCCCGGACCGCCCGGGCCCGCTGATCTGGAGCGAACAGCTCGTCCGGTACGCCGGCTACGGCGACCACCACTCCGTGACCGTGGGCGATGCCCGCAACGCACCCCTCACCAGCGCGCTGCTCGCCCTCGGCTGGGCCGGGGGCGCCGGAACCCCCTTCGACCTGCTGCCGCTCGTGGTCCAGGGCGTCGACGACAAGCCCCGCTGGTTCGACACTCCCGCCGACGCCGTGCTGGAGGTCCCGATCGAGCACCCCGACGACGCGAGCTGGGCAGACTGGGGACTGCGCTGGCACGCGGTACCCGCCATCTCCAACATGTGCCTGGAGATCGGCGGCATCCACTACCCGGCCGCGCCGTTCAACGGCTGGTACATGGGAACCGAGATCGGCGCCCGCAACCTCGCGGACACCGACCGGTACAACCTCCTCCCCGCCGTCGCCCGGCGGCTGGGCCTGGACACCTCCAGCGACCGCTCGCTGTGGAAGGACCGCGCGCTCGTCGAGCTCAACCGGGCCGTTCTGCACTCCTACGACCGGGCGGGCGTCACCATCGCGGACCACCACACCGAATCGCGGCGCTTCCTGAGCCACATAGAGCGCGAGGAGCGCAAGGGGCGCGACGTGGGCGCCGACTGGTCGTGGATCGTGCCCCCGATCTCGGGATCCGCCACAGCGGTCTTCCACCGCACGTACGACGACCGGCCGAGCTCGACGGCGTACGTACACCACCCCGGCGCACAGGAACGCGCCCGAGGACGGGATCTGGTCTAGACCTTCTGTTACCGTCGGCTCCGCACGGATCGATCCGGAACGGTGGAGAGGGGCATCCCGTGGGCGACGCGGACGGTACCGAGGGCACGTACGAAAGAGCCCGGAGCGGCGGACACCGGGTCCACATCGGCTCGTTCACCTCGGCAGGCGGCCGCGGCATCACCACCGCGGCCGTGGACCCCGCGACCGGTGCGCTGACCCTGCTCTCCGTCACCGATGCGGTCGCGGACCCCTCGTACCTCACCGTCGACCGGGCCACCGGCGTGCTCTACGCCGTGAGCGAGACGGAGCAGGGTGCGGCCGCCGCCTTCCGGCCCAGCCCCGAGGGCCTCACCGCCTTCGGCCCGGCCGTCCGCGTCGGCGGCTCCGGACCGACCCATCTCAGCGTGGCCGGGCGCCGGCTGCTGACCGCCAACTACACCTCCGGCAGCGTCAGCAGCATCCCGCTCGCCCCGGACGGCGCCCTGTCCGGGCCCCCCGCGGTCCTCGCCCACCGGGGCTCCGGGCCCGACACGAGCCGCCAGGAACGGCCGCACGCCCACCAGGTGCTGCCCGATCCGAGCGGCCGCTGGGTGCTCAGCGTGGACCTCGGCACCGATTCGGTCCGTATCTGCGCACCGGACCAGACCGCCGGGGCGCTGCGCCTGCACGGCGAGACCGCGCTGCGCGCCGGGACGGGGCCGCGCCACCTGGCCTTCCACCCGGACGGCGAGGCGGTCTACGTCCTGCACGAGCTGGAGCCACAGCTGACCGTCTGCCGCTGGAATCCGGTCTCCGGGCAACTGGAACCGGTCGACGAGGTTCCGATCGCCTCTGCGGGCGCTCCAGGAGGCGTACGGGCCTATCCCTCGGCCGTGGTGGCCTCGCCCGACGGCCGGTTCGTCTGGGCCGCGGTCCGCGGAGCCGACACCATCGCCACCCTCTCGCTCGCCGACGCGGCCGCGAAACCGCGGCTCACGGGCAGCGTGGACTGCGGAGGCAGCTGGCCGCGGGACCTCGCCGCCGAACCCGGGGGGCGCCGGCTGTACGTGGCCAACGAACGCTCCGGGGACGTCACCTGGTTCGACGTCGACCCGCTGACCGGGCAGCCGCGCCGGGCCGGCTCGGTGGCGGTTCCCGCCGCCACTTGCGTGGTCTTCGGCTGACCACGGCCACCCGTGTGCGCACGGCCGAGGGCCCGCGCCCCGGCAAGAATCCGGGGCGCGGGCCCTCGTACGAGCGGTCCTGGGAAGGATCAGTGGGCAGCGGCGCCCTGGGAGAGGCCGAGCGCCGCGGAGTACTGGGTGACGACGAGCTTGCCGAGCGCCGAGTAGGCACCGAGTACCTCGGAGGCGGCGCAGTCGGCCTCCTTGCACGCCGTGTCCAGCAGCCCCTCGGCGGCTTCCGGACCGATCAGGTAGGGGGCCAGCGCGAGCTGCGTGGAGCCCTCGCTGCGCAGCTGCTCGGCGACCGCGGCCACCGAGCCCTCCTGGTCGAGCGCGGCGGCCTTGACGGGCACCGCGAGGCGGGCGGCCAGCAGCATGCCGGTGACACCCGCGACCTGGACGGCCTCCGCGCCGCCGGTGGTGGCCACGATGATGCCGTCGGCGGCGGTGGTGACGGTGAACAGCCGCGCGCGGTCGGCGCGGGCCAGGCCCGCCTCGGAGAGCCGCACGTGCAGGCCCTCGGCGAGCAGCGGGTGCGGGCCGAGCACCTCGGCCAGCTCGGCGGCGGCCGAGGAGTCCATGACGGCCTGGCGCATCCGGCGCAGCAGGTCGGCGTCGGGGCCGGCCAGCAGCGGGACGACCACGGCATCCGGGCCGGTCGGCGCGGGTACCTCGTGGCCGGCGGCGCGGGCGAACTCCGCGCGCGCGACGCGCTCGGCCGCGACCGCGGTCAGCACGTCGGCGAGGGCCGGGAACTCGGAGCCCTCGGCGTCGTCACCCTCGAGGAAGCCGATGCGGGCGTCCAGGCCCGGCAGCTCGGAGCGGCCGATGCTGATGATCTCTTCCGCCAGCCCCCGCGAGGCGGCCGAAGGGGCACCGGGCACGGCGAGCACCAGCGCGGGCGCGCCCTCGGGCGCCACCGCGGGCTCGGGTCGGCGGTGCCGTCCGGCAGGGCGGGGTCGCGGCATTCGTACGGGCAGGCCATTTGCGGGCCCAGTGGGGGAGCTCATGGCGCCGCATGCTACTGGCTTATCGGAACCGAGTGTTCGGGCAGGGCCTCATCGGGCGGCTTCTGTCCGTATTTATCCGTTGAATGTCGTATACCGTTCAACGGATAAATCAACTGGCGGAGGGGAGCCGCCAGTCCACCGGCTGTGCTCCCTGGCGGACCAGCAGGTCGTTCGTCCGGCTGAACGGCCTGGATCCGAAGAACCCGTTCGCCGCGGACATGGGGGAGGGGTGGACGGACTCCACGGCCGGCAACTCGCCCAGCAGCGGCCGCAGATTGCGGGCGTCCCGGCCCCACAGCACCGACACGAGGGGCTTCCCGCGCGCGGCCAGCGCCCGGATGGCCTGCTCGGTGACGGCCTCCCAGCCCTTGCCGCGATGGCCCCCGGTCTTGCGCGGGGCGGTGGTCAGCGCGCGGTTCAGCAGCAGCACCCCCTGCCGCGTCCACGGGGTGAGGTCCCCGTTCGCCGGCCGGGCCACCCCGAGGTCCGCGTACAGCTCGCGGAAGATGTTGTCCAGGCTGGGCGGCCACGGGCTGACGTCGGGAGCGACCGAGAAGGACAGGCCCATCGCGTGCCCCGGGGTGGGGTACGGGTCCTGGCCGACGATCAGCACCTTCACGTCGTCGAAGGGCTGCTGGAAGGCGCGCAGTACGTTCGCCCCGGCCGGCAGGTACGTCCTCCCCGCCGCGATCTCGGAGCGAAGGAAGTCGCCCATCGCGGCGATCTGCGTCGCCACCGGCTCCAGAGCCCGGGCCCAGCCCGGCTCGACGATCTCGTTCAACGGTCGTGCTGCCACGGGGAGTCACTCTACTGGCCCATTCAGTGAGCCAGCACCGCCGCCCGTACGCACAGCACGTCCGGCAGGTGCTCGGCCAGCAACTGCCAGCTGTCCCCGTCGTCGTGGCTGGCGTACAGCTCGCCGTTGCGGTTGCCGAAGTAGACCCCCGCCGGGTCCGCGTCGTCCGTGCACAGGGCGTCCCGCAGCACCGTCCCGTAGTGGTCCCCGGCCGGCAGCCCGCGCGTGAGCGGCTCCCAGGTGGCGCCCGCGTCCTGCGTACGGAAGACGCGGCAGCGGTGCTCCGCCGGGACCCGGTCGGAGTCGGCGTTGAGCGGGAAGACGTACGCGGTGTCCGGCCGGTGCGGGTGCGCGGCCACCGCGAAGCCGAAGTCGGAGGGCAGGCCCGCGCCGATGTCGGTCCACCGGGCCCCGGCGTCGTCGCTGCGGTACACGCCCCAGTGGTTCTGCAGGTACAGCCGCTTCCGGTTGCCGGCATCCTGGGCGACCTTGTGCACGCACTGGCCGAACTCCGGATGCGGATCCGGCAGGAACACCGCCGAGACCCCATGGTTGGACGGGGCCCAGCCGGCGCCGCCGTCCAGGGTGCGGAACACCCCGGCGGTGGAGACCGCCACCGTCACCGCGTCGGGGTCGGCGGGGTCCGTCAGCACCGTGTGCAGGCCCTCACCGCCGCCGCCCGGCACCCAGCTCTTGCGGCTCGGGTGCTCCCACAGCGGGCGGACCAGCTCGAAGGACTTCCCGCGGTCCGTCGAGCGGAACAGCGCGGCCGGCTCCGTCCCCGCGTAGACCACGTCCGGCGCCTCCGGGCCGGCCGGATGCAGCTGCCAGACCCGCTCCAGCGAGGCTCCGGTGTCCTTCGGGAACTTCACGGCGGGCTCCGCGGGCTCCTGCCAGCTCGCCCCCAGGTCGTCGGAGCTGAACACGGACGGCCCCCAGTGCGAGCTGTCCCCGCCGACGAGCAGCCGGGGTACCGGCCGCCGCCGGTCGACCGCGACGGCGTAGACGGCCTGGGCGTTGAAATGCGGCCCGTTCAGCTCCCAGGGGCCGCCGCCCCGCCTGCGGCCGATGAAGAGGCCCTTGCGGGTCCCTGCGAGCAGGAGCACCTCGGACATGGTCGACACCTCCGGACTGCGCCGTCACGGTCGGGCTGAACTTCTTTCCAGCCAGTCTGCACCCGCCCGCCGGCAGCGGCGGGGCAGCCGCTCCGCTGCGCTGACCAGCCGGTCGCCATCGATCAACAGGCGTATCCAAAGGGTGGCTACTTGATCGTAGGAGTCCGAAAGGGGTTGACTTCCACCTCTGCCACCGCACGAGAGGCACTACGTGGCCACCGAGCACCTTTCGCCGCTCGACCTCGCCTTCTGGCGGATCGAATCCGCCACCCATCCCATGCACCTCGGCGCCCTCGCGGTCTTCGAAGCCGCCCCGCAGCACCCGGGCTCCGATTCCGCCGCCGGTCCCGGCCGGGGACCCGACCCCGCGGTCCGTGCCGCCGCACTGCTCACCGCCCGCTGCACCGCCGTCCCCGGCCTGCGCCGCCGCATTCACGACGTGCTGCTGCCGATCGGCGCGGCCGCCTGGTCGCCCGACGCGGACTTCGATCCGGCCCGGCACGTCTTCCTCGTCCGCACCGGCGACCCGCAGGCCGCCGCCGGGCCCCTCATGGCGCGGCCGCTGGACCGCAGCCGCCCGCCCTGGGAGGCGCACGTCCTGGCCGGACCCGATCCGGGATCGTTCGCGGTGCTCTTCAAGTTCCACCACGCCCTCGCCGACGGGCTCGGCGCCCTCGCGCTGGCGGCCATGCTCTTCGACGAGGGCCCGGCCATACGGGGTCCCGCGCGGCCGGCCCCCGTACCGCAGCCCGGCGGCTCCGCCCTGCGCAGCCTTCCCGGCGTCCTGGCCGCCCGGGTCCAGGACGTCGGCCAGGCCCTGGAGATCGGCGCGTCCGTCGCCCGCGCCGGCCTGCCCCTCGGCGTCCCGGCCGCCCTGACGGCCGTCCCGGCGCAGACCGGCACCCGCGCGGTCGCGGGCCTCGCGCTCGACCTCGACGACGTCAACCGCATCCGGAAGGTCGCCGGAGGCACCGTCAACGACGTCCTGATCGCCATGGTCGCGGGCGCCCTGCGGCGCTGGCTGGTGGGCCGCGGCGACCCCGAGCCGGAGGGGCCCGGGCCGCGCGCCCTGATACCGGTCTCCCGTCGCCGGCCGGGCGGCGCGCAGTACGGCAACCGGCTCTCGGGCTACCTGCTCCGGCTGCCCCTCGCCGAGCCGGACCCGCTGCTGCGCCTGCACCGGGTGCGGACCGGCATGGACCGCAACAAGGAGGCCGGACCCGCCCGCGGCGCCGGGGCCGTCGCGCTGCTGGCCGACCACGTCCACCCGCTCGGCCACCGGCTCGGCGGCCCGCTGGTCGCGCAGGCGGCCCGGCTGCTCTTCGACATCCTGGTCACCAGCGTCCCGCTGCCCAGCTTCACCTTCTCCCTCGGCGGCAGCCGGGTCCGGGAGGTCTATCCGCTCGCCCCGCTCGCCCGCGGCCACTCACTCGCGGTCGCGGTCTCCACGTACAAGGGCACGGTCCACTACGGCCTGGTCGCCGATGCGGCGGCGGTGCCGGACCTGGCGGCCCTGGCCGAGGCGCTGCACGCCGAGCTCGACGAGCTTGTACGAGAAGTCTCGTAGTACGAGAAGGTTCGTAGTACGGTGGTGCTCGTACAAGCCGCCGATCCCCGGCGTGCCCCGCCCCATCCGGAGAGTCCTTCATGAGTGCTGCCCCGATCGCCCCCGCGACCCCTGCCGCCGACGTTCCCGCCGCCTTCGCCGCCCTCTTCGCACCCCTCACCCTGCGCTCGGTCACCGTCCCGAACCGGGTGTGGATGGCGCCGATGTGCCAGCACGTCGCCGAGGCCTCCGGCCCGAACGCGGGCGTGGCCCACGCCTGGCACTTCGCGCACTACGCCGCCCGCGCGGTGGGCGGCACCGGCCTCGTCCTCCAGGAGGCCACCGCCGTCTCCCCGGAGGGCCGCATCTCCCCGTACGACCTCGGTATCTGGAACGACACCCAGGTCGAGGCGCTGCGCCCGATCACCTCGTTCATCAAGGCCCAGGGTGCCGTTCCGGGCATCCAGATCGCCCACGCAGGGCGCAAGGCCTCGACCGGCCGCCCCTGGGAAGGCGGCCGCTACGTCGGCCCCGAGGCGGACGGCTGGCTGCCGAGCGCACCGAGCCCGGTGCCGTTCGCCGAGGGCGACCCGGTACCGCACGAGCTGACACGCGCCGAGATCCACGAGATCACCGGCCGGTTCGCGGCCGCAGCGCGGCGTGCACTGGCCGCCGGCTACGAGGTCGTCGAGATCCACGGCGCCCACGGCTACCTCATCGGCCAGTTCCTCTCCTCGCAGATCAACCGGCGCACCGACGCGTACGGCGGCTCCTTCGAGAACCGGGTCCGCTTCGCCCTCGAAGTCGTCGACGCCGTACGGGCGGTGTGGCCCGAGGAGCTGCCGCTGTTCTTCCGGGTCTCCGCCACCGACTGGCTGGAGGAGTCCGGCTGGACCCCCGAGGACACGGTCCGGCTGGCCGGGCTGCTCCAGGCGCACGGAGTGGACCTGCTGGACGTGTCCAGCGGCGGGATGGCCCCGAAGGCGGACATCCCGGTGGGCCCGGGCTACCAGGTGCCGTTCGCGGCCGAGGTCAAGGCCCGTACCGGCCTCCCGGTGGCCGCCGTCGGGCTGATCACCGAGCCCGAGCAGGCCGGGAAGATCCTGGCCGACGGGCAGGCGGACGCGGTCCTGCTGGGCCGCGAACTGCTGCGCGACCCGTACTGGGCCCGCCGCGCGGCCGCCGAACTCGGCGCCGGGGTCAGGGTCCCCACCCCGTACCACCGCGGCTGGTAGCGGAACCGAGGGGTGGTGCGGTCGCCCGGTGTACTACGGTATTTCTCGTACAACACACCGGACCGGGGGCGAACGGAGCAGCAGACGTGACGGATACGGCCACCACCCGTGCGCTCGCCCACCCCGAGCCCGCGCAGATCCGGCTCGAGGCGGTGCTGCACGCGCTGTCGGACCCGGTGCGGCTGTCGATCGTGCGGGACCTCGCGGTCACGCCGGACGAGCTGGCGTGCTCGTACTTCGTCCTCCCGGTCACCAAGTCGACGACCACGCACCACTTCCGCGTCCTGCGGGAGGCCGGCGTGATCCGCCAGACCTACCGAGGGACGGCGAAGATGAACGCCCTGCGCCGTGCGGAGCTGGAGAGCCTGTTCCCAGGGCTGCTCGACAGCGTGCTCAGCGCCGCCGATGCGGAGGAGGGCCGCCGGGCGGACACCACCCTCTAGCCGCCGGCCGCCGCGCCCAGCAGGCCCGTCCAGTCCGGGATCTTCACCGAGCGGCGGCCCAGCGAGCGCCCCAGGTCGGCCTCCGCCGCCTCGATCGCGAGCCAGCCCGGCCACTCCACGGGGTGGAGTCCCGCCGCCCGCAAAGCGTCCAGCGGGTCGCCCGGCAGCTCCCGCCGGGCCAGCGCCCCCGCGTCCTGCAGCAGCGAGGAGGCCGTCTCCTTGGCGCAGGGCCGGTTGGTGCCGATCACACCGGTCGGGCCGCGCTTGATCCAGCCCGCCACGTACTCGCCGACCGAGGCCCGGCCCGCGCGCATCACCCGGCCCGCGGCATGCGGGACCGTCGCCCTCGCGGGGTCGAACGGCAGACCGGGCAGCGGGACCCCCTGGTACCCCACCGAGCGCAGCACCAACTGCGCCTCGACGTCCTCGTACACGCCCGTCCCGGCGACCCCGCCGCGGCCGTCCGGGGCGGTCCGCTCGAAGCGCATCCCGGTGACCCGGCCGTCGGGGCCGCCCAGCACCTCCACGGGGCGCAGGTAGAACCGCAGGGCGATCCGGCGCCGGGCGTCGCCCGGTTCCTGCTCGGCCCAGCCGCGCAGCACCTCGAGGTTGCGCCGGGCCACCGCGGGCAGCGCGGCGGCCGCGCCCTGGCCGGCGTACGCGGGGTCGAGCGCCAGCTCGGCGGGGTCCACCACCGCGGCCACGCCCGGCAGCGTGCCCAGCTCCCGCAGCTCCTTGGTGGTGAACTTGCCCTGCGAGGGCCCGCGCCGGGCCACCATCGACACCGACTTCACCCCGCTCTCGGCGAGTGCGCCGAGGGCCGGCTGCGGCATGTCGGTCGGGGCCAGCTCGGGCTCGCCCCGGGCCAGCATCCGCGTCACGTCCACGGCGACGTTGCCCGCCCCGACGACCACCGCCGAGTCCACTCCGGGCAGGTCGAAGGCCTCGCCCACCGCGTCCGGGTGCCCGCTGTACCAGGCGACGAACGCCGTCGCGGAATGCACCCCGGCCAGCTCCTCGCCGGGGATCCCGAGCATCCGGTCCCGGGCGGCGCCCACGCAGTACACCACCGCGTGGTACAGCTCGAGCAGCCGTTCGGTCGTCAGCTGGGGCCCGCCGACCTCGACGTTGCCGAGGAAGCGGATCCGCTCGTCCTCCAGCACGGTGCGCAGGCTGCCCTGCAGCGATTTGATCTTCTCGTGGTCGGGGGCCACCCCATAGCGCACCAGCCCGTACGGCGCGGGCAGCCGGTCCAGTACGTCGACGCGGACGCCCGGCACCTCACGCTGCTGTACGAGTGTCTGAGCGGCGTAGACCCCGCTGGGGCCCGAACCGACGACGGCGACACGAAGCACGGCGGAGCTCCTCCCGCAGGTGCTCCCAGCATGCCACCGGGTCCGGCGGCCGTCAGCCCATCGCGCGCATCCGGTGGATCTCGGCCGTCTGGGTGGCCACCACCTCGTTGGCCATTTCCTCCACCGCCCCGTTGTTTCCGGTGGCCAGCACCTCGCCCGCCATCTTCACCGCGCCCTCGTGGTGGGCGGTCATCAGGGTGAGGAAGAGCCGGTCGAAGTCGGCGCCCTTCGCCTCGGCGAGCTGTTTCAGCTGCTGCCCGGTCGCCATGCCCGGCATCGCGCCGTGGTCGTGGCCGTCCGGGGCCCCGGAGGGAGCCCGGTAGCGGGCCGACCAGCTCTCCATCGCGCGGATCTCGGGCTGCTGGGCGGCCGAAATGCGCTCGGCGAGCCGCTTGACCCCGTCCGAGGAGGCCCGCTCCGGGACCAGCGCGCTCATGGCGAGCGCCTGCCGGTGGTGTTCGACCATGTGCTGCACGTACGCCCGGTCCGCCGCATTGGGACTGTCGTCCGGCTGCCGGTTCGCGGCCTCCCCGGGGGAGAGGGTGCGGGCCTTCTCGCCCGGTCTGCCGGGGGCGATGACCTGCGCACCACCGCGCTCCGCCGCGCCCTGTCCGTCGTCGCCCCGGCAGCCGGCCAGGGCGAGCAGGACGCCCGCGGCCACGACCGCCCCGGTGGTTCGACCGAGTAAGCCCTTTGCCATGTCCATGGTAAGGAACATACTGCCGGGGTCCTGGTTCCGTTCCCACCACGAGCGGAATCGATCGGACTCCCATGGGAGGGCACAGTGACCTCGAAGCACACCACCAGAGTGCGGCACAGGAGTCTGGGGGCGGCCGTGGCCGCGGCCGGGCTGCTCGCCACGCTGTTCGCGGCCGGTCCCGCGGCCGCCACCCCCGATCCGGGGGACTTATCGCCCGGCGTCCCGACGCAGGGCGCGGACCCGGCCCCGGCCCGCGAACTCGCCCCGGGCGAGATCCCGGGCCAGGACGAGATCGTGCACAGCGCCAACGTCAGCCACCTGACCAACATCCCGAGCACGTACCCGGGCGTCATCAACACCGACCTGGCCTTCCAGGGCAGATACGCCTACGCCGGCAACTACAACGGCTTCACGATCTACGACATCGCCAACCCCAAGGCCCCGAAGGCCGTCAGCCAGGTGCTCTGCCCCGGCGGCCAGAACGACGTCTCGGTCCAGGGGGACCTGCTCTTCCTCTCCACCGACTCCTCGCGCAGCGACGACTCCTGCAACAGCGTCTCGCAGCCCGCGACGGAGAAGTCCTCGTGGGAGGGCATCAAGATCTTCGACATCAAGGACAAGAAGAACCCCAAGTACATCAAGTCCGTCGAGACCAATTGCGGCTCCCACACCCACACGCTGGTGCCGGGCGAGCGCGACATCTACCTCTACGTCGCCTCGTACTCCCCGAACGAGGCGTTCCCGGACTGCCAGCCTCCGCACGACGGCATCTCCGTGATCAAGGTCCCGAAGAAGAACCCGACGCAGGCGGCGGTCGTCGCCTTCCCCGTCCTCTTCCCGGACGGCGGAAACCCGGGCGGGCCCACCAACCCCGGTGTCACCAAGACCACCGGGTGCCACGACATCACCGTGCTGCCCTCGAAGAAGCTGGCCGCCGGCGCCTGCATGGGCGACGGCATCCTCTTCGACATCAGCAAGCCCGAGCAGCCGCGGGTCATCGACCGGGTGCAGGACAACGTGAACTTCGCGTTCTGGCACTCTGCGACCTTCAACGAGAAGGCCGACAAGGTGGTGTTCACCGACGAGCTGGGCGGCGGTGGCGGCCCCACCTGCAACGAGGCCACCGGCCCGAACCGCGGGGCCGACGGCATCTACGACATCACCGGCCGCGGCGACCAGCGCAAGCTCGTCTTCCGCAGCTACTTCAAGATCCCGCGCCTGCAGGCCGACACCGAGAACTGCGTGGCCCACAACGGCTCGCTGATCCCGGTCGGCGGCGGCCGCGACATCATGGTCCAGGCCTGGTACCAGGGCGGCGTCTCGGTGTGGGACTTCACCGACTCCGCCCGGCCCAAGGAGATCGGCTACTTCGAGCGCGGCCCGCTCACCACCGACCGGCTCGGCCTCGGCGGGTCCTGGTCGGCGTACTACTACAACGGCCACATCTACTCGAACGACATCGCCAAGGGGCTCGACGTGCTGCGGATCGACGACTGGCGCACCGACGGCGCGAAGTGGGTGCGGATGGACCGGCTCAACGTGCAGAGCCAGCCCGAATACCACTGACGGCCGACGGTGTCACCCCTTTGAGGGAAACGTTCCGCCGGGCGGTCCGCCGTCCGGCGGGACGCCGAGCTCCCAGTCCAGCCCGTACCGCTGGAACAGCTCCGCCCGCAGCCGCGCCAGCGGCATCGGAGCCCCCGGCAGCAGGACCGCGACCACCGCGCCCATCAGCAGCGCCCGCAGCAGCGGGTAGTCGGTGTCCAGGTCCGCCGACCCGTACCGCGTGACCGTGTCCCGGAGCAGCTCCGCCAGCCGCTGCTGCTCCGGGCACTGGACGAACCCCTCGGCCTGGAGGATGCCCGCCATGTGGGTCCGCATCAGCAGCGGCTCGTCCCGGGCGAGCCCGAGGATCGCGTCGACGGCACGGGCGAGCCGCTCGCGGCCGTCGCCGCTGCGCGGCTCCCGCTCCAGGGCCGCGTCCAGCGTGAGGTGCATCAGCCGGTGCACCGCCGACTGCAGCAGCTGCCGCTTGCCCGGAAAGTAGTACGAGACCAGGCCGCGGGCCGTGCCCGCCCGGTCGGCGATGTCGCCGAGCGTGGTGGCCTCGTAGCCGCGCTCGGCGACGAGATCGACCGTGGCCTGGAGCAGCCGCTCCCGGGAACGTCTGCGCAATTCTTCATTGACCGATGCGCTGCGCGGGGACATGCTTACTCCTGCGTTGACTGGCTCCCAGCCAATATACTCAGCGCACGGGAATCACCTGCTCTGGGTGACGCGGGGGATCACCCAGAGCAGGGGCTCCCACGGGGGAACGGCGGATTTCGGCCTCTCCGCACCCTGGCGGGCGGATCAGGCCGGCGTGACCGGACCCGGCCGATCAGGCGAGCGCGCTCAGAGCCGGCATCAGGGCCACCACCAGCGGTACCGCCGGGACCAGCGTGGCCAGGGCCGTCAGCCGCAGCCGGCGGCCCGCCGACAGCCGCGGCGCAGCCGACAGCAGCCGCCGCACCCGCTCGGACACGTGCGGCTGCGGGCTCGGGTAGGGCCCGAACACCCCCCGGTCCTCGTTGAGACCGACCAGCGCCAGCGCGATCGTCAGTCTCCCGTACCGCCGCGAGGCCACGTCGTCGGCGGCCAGTTCGACGAGCCGGTGCATCTCCGCCTCGAACGCCGCGAACACCGGCACCTGCGGGAATCCCCCCGCCAGCGCCCGCGAGCAGTGCAGCAGCCAGTCGTGCCGGGCCTCCGCATGCCCCTGCTCGTGCGCCAGCACGGCATCCAGCTGGCTCCCCTTGAGCCGCCCGAGCGCGGCCGTGGTCACCACCAGCTGCGGGGCAGCGCCCGGCAGCCACCACGCGTCGGGCCGGGTCCCTTCCAGTACGACGAGGCGCGCCCCGGCCGGGTCCTCCCCGGGCAGCAGCGGCGCCCGTACGAGCAGCTCGGCGCCCCGGGCCCGGCGCCGGGCCCGGGCCCGCAGCACCTCCCGGGTCAGCCGGGCCCCGGTCCACAGCCCGCCGCCCGCCAGGGCCAGCGCGGTGCCCACGGCCCACGGGCCGCCGGTCGGGCCCAGCGCGTACGCGTCGACCACCCCGTGCGGCGCCGCCGCGAAGAGCCGGCCCCGGACCGCCAGCCAGGCCGCGGCCGCGCTGAGCACCATCGACAGGGCGAAGCACAGGAGGACCGCACCCACCACGCACTGCCACACCCACAGGGCGACGACGGGCTCACGGTCGGGCCATTCGGCCCGGGCCAGCAGACGGGGGGCGAGCACTGCGGTCAGGGCGCCGAGCAACAGGAGTGCGGCGGGGACCATCATGCACGCCAGCCTATGAGCGCGGGGCTACCTGCGGGTACGGGCTTTCGTGATTGGTGACGCAGGACACGTTTGCCCGCCGCGCCCCGAAGCGTCACACGCTCAACAGCATCGCCAACATCCCCATCCCCATGGCCAGTCGGCACGCCCGCGTCAGCTCCGTGGGCACCACCTGCGGCCCGCCCGGGACCGGCTGCACGCCCCCGCCCGCCGTCACCAGCCGGGCGCCGCCGAGCAGCACGTACCCCGCGAAATACAGCAGCAGCGCCCCCGTGATCAGCGGCGGGCCCCCGCCGTGCCCGTGCCCGGCGGCCATCGTCAGCGCCATGTACGCCATGGCCAGCGAGCCGACCAGGTGGTGCGCGTGGTGCACCCCGCCGCGCAGCAGCCACAGGGCGTGCAGTGCGGCCCCGCAGAACACGCCCAGCAGGATCCCGGGCCCCCACGGCCCGATGCCCGACGGCACGGCCATCGCCGCCATCCCGAACCCCATCAGCGCCTCGCCCGCAGCCCCGCCGCGTGCCTCGCCGCCCGATCTGCGCACCCGCCGCAGGCAGTACGCACCGCTCACGGCGCACAGCAGCACGAGCAGCCAGGCGGGGAGGGAAGCGGAAAGGGACAGCGCGGGACCGTGCACGGCGGAACCCCCGGTTCGTCGGCGTCACCGGAAGAGATGCCCCGGCCCCGGCGCCCGCACGCCGCCCCGGGTTAGGCTCTGCGTGCCGCACCGGGCATGTCATATGCCGCTGAGCCGAACGGAGCCCCCGATGCCGACCGCCCACCCCACCGCCCTGAACTTCCGCAGTGCCGTGGAGGCGGACGTACCGGACCTGGTGGAGCTCGTCGAGTCGGCCTACCGCGGCGACGCCAGCCGCGCCGGCTGGACCACCGAGGCGGACTACCTGGACGGGCAGCGCACCGACCCCGAAGGGGTCCGCGCGATCATCGACTCCGCCGACGGCGTCCTGCTCGTCGTCGAGCGCGCGGGTGAACTCGTCGCCTGCTGCCAGCTCGAACACCGCGGTGACCACGCCTACTTCGGGATGTTCGCGGTCCGCCCCGGGCTGCAGGGCGGCGGCCTCGGCAAGGAGATCCTCGCCGAGGCGGAGCGCCGCGCCCGCGAGACCTGGGGCGCCGAGGAGATGCGGATGACGGTGGTGAACGTACGGGAGGAGCTCATCGCCTACTACGTGCGCCGCGGCTACCGGCGCACCGGCGAACTGAGCCCCTTCCCGTACGGCGACGAGCGCTTCGGCGTCCCGCTCCGCGAGGACCTGGCCTTCGAACTGCTGGTCAAGCCGCTGTAGCGCGGAGCGGGGAAACCGGGAGCCCGGGGCCGGGCGCGGCCGTCAGGCCAGGAACCGGCCCGTGCTGCGGATCTCCGGGAAGCCGGTGGCCGCGCCGTCCAGTTCGAGTGCCCGGGCCAGCCGCAGCTGCTGCAGGGTGTTGACGGTCCAGCCGGTCACCCGCAGTCCGGCCGCGTGGACCGACTCCACCGTGTCCAGGGTGAGTTCGCGGATGTTCAGGGCGACCGTATGCGCACCGGAGACGAGCGCCCGGGCCACGACGCCCTCGGCCCCGCCGCTCAGCTCCGAGTGGAGCACGGTCCGCACCCCCGGCAGCAGCCGGGCGGTCTCGGCGAGGACCTCGTCGTGGAAGGAGGCCACCTCCACCCGCGCGCTCAGGTCGCGGCGCAGGACCAGCTCCGCCAGCGCGGCGGCGGCGGCCAGGTCCCCGACCGACACCTGGAGCGGGGTCCGGACCGCGTCCACGACCTCCTCGAAGGCCGGAACGTGCTCACCCTGGCCGGCGTCCAGCTCGCGCAGTGCGGCCAGGGTCAGATCGGCGACGGCCCCGGCGCCGTCGGTGGTCCGGTCCACCTCGGGGTCGTGCAGGACGACGAGCACGCCGTCCTTGCTCAGCTGCACATCCAGCGCGATGACGTCCATCCCGGACCGTTCCGCGCGGACGAACGACCGCAGGGTGTTCTCCGGTTCGACACCCATGACCCCGCGGTGACCGATGGTGAGGAAAGTCAAGGTTCTCTCGCTTCCGTCGACGGCGGCTCCCCGCGCGGTCACGGTGTCCCGACCGGCCGCGCGGTGAGGACGCATGCTAGTGCGCCGCGGATGCGATGAGACCGCCCGTGCAGCGCCCGCAACGAGGCCGCCGGCCGGTTCCCGCCAGGGCTGTACGCTGCCGCCGGCCCCGGGGCGGCCCTGCCGCGTCACCCGGGCGTGGGCGCGTCCCCGCCGGCTTGACGATCACCCTGCGCAGCCCCCTTCGCGGCACCGGCCAGCTCGGCGAGATCCGTCAGCAGGGCCTCGCCCAGCTCCAGTTCGGCCAGGTGCTGCCGCTCGCTCCAGCGCAGCGCGAGCGCCGGGAAGGCCCACTCCGGCACGTCGCCCGCCTGCTCCATCGCCTCCCGTACGGCGGCCAGTTCGCCCCGGGTGCGCTCCAGATGGTCGCCGACCATCGCGCGCAGCCGCTCCGGCTCGGCGAGGTGGCCGAGCCAGACCCGCAGCAGCAGCCCGTGCTTGAGCACCGGGGGTCCGGCCTCCGCGGTGTCCGCGGCCCAGCCGGCGAGGGCCTCGCGGCCGGCGTCGGTGATCGCGTAGCGCCGCTTGGCCCGGACCTCCTCGGGGCCCGAGCGCGCGGAGGCCGCGTACCCCAGCTCCTCGAGCCGGCGCAGTTCGGCGTAGATCTGGCTGATGGCCGGGGACCAGTAGAAGAAGCGCAGGGAGGAGTCCGCCCACTTCTTCAGCTCGTAGCCGGTGCGCTCCCCGGGGAAGGACAGCAGGCCGAGCACCGCCCATGCGGTCGGCGGAAGGTCTTGCTTCTTCGACGTATGACTACTAGTCATATTCCGAATTGAAGTGTGGCCGGGCACGGGACGCAACCCTGGAGGCATCGTGAAATTCTCCGTGATCTTCGAAGCTCAGCTCGCCGACCCGACCGTGGAGCGGGAGCACCAGGTCATCCACGACTGCGTGGAGCAGGCCGTGCTCGCCGAGCGCATGGGTTTCGACCGGATCTGGGCCGTCGAGCACCACTCGTTGAAGTGGTACGCGCACATGAGTGCCCCGGAGGTCTTCCTGAGCTGGGTCGCGGCCCGGACGCACACCATACGCATCGGCCACGGGGTCGTCTGCATGCCGTTCAACTTCAACCACCCGGTCCGGGTGGCCGAGCGGGCCGCCATGCTCGACCTGCTCTCCGGCGGCCGCCTCGACCTGGGCGCCGGGCGCGGCGGCACCGTGCAGGAGACCTCCCTGTGCGGGGTCGACCGGGAGCGGACCACCCAGGAGGTCGAGGAGGCGCTGCGGATCATCGGCAGGGCCTGGCAGGAGGAGGAGCTGGAGTACCACGGAGAGCTGATCGACATCGCGCCGCACCCGGTCCTGCCCCGGCCGCGGCAGACCCCGCATCCGCCGCTGTTCCTGGCGTGCAGCCGCACCGAGACCCTCGTACAGGCCGCGGAACTGGGTGTCGGGGCCTTGGTGATGGGCTTCGCCGGGCCGGAGTCCATCGCCGCGATGAGGGCCGTGTACGACGGGGCGGTCGCCGGCCGGGACGGCGCCCGCTTCGTCTCCACCGCGGTCAACGACCACTTCTCGGTGCTCTGCCCGACCATCGTGCTCGACGACCCGGCCGAGGCGCGCCGGATCGGCATCCGGGGCCAGCGGTTCTTCGCCCAGTCCATCGGCCACTGGTACGGCGGGACGGGCATCCCGGACGAGGCCGTGGTCGCGGGCGCCGACGAGGCGGCGGAGATGCAGAGGGCGGCCGAGCAGGTGGTGGCCCGGCTGCACGAGCAGGACATCCCGGTGCGACCCACCTCGACGGCCACGTTCCGCGCCGACCACGCGTACGGGAGCGCCGACGACGCCATCGCGTACGTGCAGCGGCTCAAGGAAGCGGGGGCGGACGAGATCATGTGCCTGATCCAGATGGGCACCGTGCCGCAGGAGGCCTGCCTGGAGACACTGCGGCAGTGGGGCGAGAAGGTCATCCCGCACTTCCGCGGCGCGTGAGCGGCACCGTCCGAGCGCGTGTCCGCCCGGGGGGTGACGGACGTCACCCCCCGGGCGGACACGGGCTGCCCGCTGGGCGGGGCAGACGTGAACCTCGGTACACGAAAGGGGCGAAGCCGTCGCTCGAAGGGCGGACGGCGGGAAGAATTACGGCGTCGGTAGGGGTCTCGCAGGATAATTTCCCGAGCAACCTCTTGAGCAGGAGAGGCCCGCACCCATACGCTGTGTTGACGCGAGGTTCTCCTGTGGAGGAAGTGACATGACGGAAATTCTTGTGCCGGGTTCTGGCGGTGCGGTGATAACCGCCGGTGCGCGGGTGGTCGACCACCCGGCGTGGCCCGGACTCAAGGCCGCCGTGGAGGAGATCCGGCCCTGGCAGTCCAAGGACGGCTCCATCGACTTCGAGGCCGCGGACGCCCCCGCTCCGGCCGATGTCGAGGCCGCCGTCGAGCGTGTGATCGACGCCGTCGAGGCGCTGTCGCCGCTGCTGCCGCACGCCACCGCGTACCACCGTGCGCTCGTCTCCGACCTGCGCAAGTGGGTCGCGGACGGCTTCAAGGTGCCGGACTTCCTGGACTCCCTGCTGGCCTTCCACCCGGCCGCCGAGCGCGCCGACGGGCTCCAGCACCTGGTCGTCTTCCCCATGTACACGCAGAACGGCAACCTCGACCGCAACTTCGAGGCCGTCGTCCTGAAGATGGTGTGGCCCGAGTGGCTCTCCGAGCTGGAGCGCACCCGGTACGACAACCCGCTGTTCCTCGGCATCACCTTCGAGGACTTCACCCCGGGCTACGACACCCACTCCGCCGTGCTCTTCCCGGAGACCATCGCCGTCCGCGAGGCCCCCGAGCGCTTCACCTGGGGCGGCATCTTCTGCGACCGCGAGGCGGCCCGCTACCGCAAGGTCACCGAGGCCGCCGTCGACATCCTGGGCATCGAGCTGCCCGAGGACATCGCCCGCATGGTCGAGGACCAGGAGCGCTGCGAGAAGGCCTTCGTCCTGTGGGACATGGTCCACGACCGCACCCACAGCCACGGCGACCTGCCGTTCGACCCCTTCATGATCAAGCAGCGCCAGCCGTTCTGGATGTACGGCCTGGAGGAGCTGCGCTGCGACCTCACCGCCTTCAAGGAGGCCGTGAAGCTGGAGTCCGAGGGCAACGAGCACGGCCGTGACGTGCAGTACGCCGTCCTCTTCGACCGGATGTTCCGCTTCCCGGTCTCCGGCGACCGCAACCGCAACTACGACGGCCTCGGCGGGCAGCTGCTCTTCGCCTACCTCCACAAGCACGACGTCGTGCGCTGGACGGACAACAAGCTGAAGATCGACTGGATGCGTGCCCCGCAGGTCACCAACCAGCTGTGCGCCGAGATCGAGGACCTCTACCGGGCCGGCATCGACCGCCCGAAGCTCGTCCACTGGTTCAAGGCGTACGAGCTCGTCTCCACCTACCTCGCCCCGCACCCGGGCTCCAAGTGGGCCAAGGGCCCCGACGCCCTCGACCTGACGCAGCCGCCGCGGAAGCTCGTCGACGACGTGCTTCCCGACGAGTTTCCGCTGAGCATGTTCTATGAGGCGCTCGCCAAGAAGCTCAAGGGAGTGATCGCCTCCACGAAGGGCATCACTGCAGTGAACGCCGATTCGGCCGAGCGGGTCGCCGCGTGAGCGCTCGCCCACAGGAGGCTGCACAGATGAACAGCGCTGGGAAGACCGGGAACGGCAAGCTCCAGGGGGCTGTCGTCGCGGTGGCCGGGGCCGGCGGCCCCGCCGGCCACGCGGCCCTGCTCCGCCTCGCCGAGGCGGGTGCCGTGGTCGTGGCGGCCGACGCCGACCCGACGCGTCTCGCGGAGTCCGTGGACGCGGCCCGCTACGCACACGGCGGCGCCACCGTCACCGGTGACACCGTGGACCTGCTCGACCTGGAGGCCACCAAGGCCTGGGCCGAGCGGACCGAGAAGGAGTTCGGCCGCGTGGACGGGCTCGTCCACCTCGTGGGCGGCTGGCGCGGCAGCACCACCTTCACCGACACGGACCTCGCGGACTGGGACTTCCTGGAGAAGCTCCTGATCCGCACCGTCCAGCACACGTCGCTCGCCTTCCACGACGCGCTCCTGCGCAGTGACCGCGGCCGCTACGTCCTCGTCAGCCAGTCCGGCGCGCACAAGCCGGTCGCCAACAACGCCGCGTACAACGCCGGCAAGGCCGCTGCCGAGGCCTGGACGCTCTCCCTCGCCGACTCCTTCCGCAAGGCGGGGGGCGAGGAGGGCCCGGGCGCCGCGGCTGCGATCCTGGTGATCAAGGCACTGGTGCACGACGCCATGCGCGCCGAGCGCCCCAATGCGAAGTTCGCGGGCTTCACCGACGTCAAGGAGCTGGCCGAGGCCATCGCCGGCGTGTGGGAGCGGCCCGCCATCGATGTGAACGGACAGCGTCTGTGGCTCACTCCGCAACCGTGAAAACCGATGCCCGCCGCCACCACGATCCGGCGGTACGCGGTTTCGCGAGCGACAACTACGCGGGGGTCCATCCAGAGATCCTGGAGGCCCTTGCCCTGGCCAACGGCGGCCACCAGGTCGCCTACGGCGAGGACGAGTACACCGAGAACCTGCAGAAGATCATCCGCAGTCACTTCGGCCCGTACGCGGAGGCCTTCCCGGTCTTCAACGGCACCGGCGCGAACGTCACGGCCCTCCAGGCCCTGACGGACCGCTGGGGTGCGGTGATCTGCGCCGAGACGGCGCACATCAACGTCGACGAGGGCGGCGCCCCGGAGCGGATGGCCGGGCTCAAGCTGCTCACCGTCCCGACCCCGGACGGCAAGCTCACCCCCGAGCTCATCGACCGGCAGGCCTGGGGATGGGACGACGAGCACCGGGCGATGCCGCAGGTCGTCTCGATCACCCAGAACACCGAGCTCGGCACGGTCTACACGCCGGACGAGATCCGGGCGATCTGCGAGCACGCGCACGGCCACGGCATGAAGGTCCACCTCGACGGAGCCCGGATAGCCAACGCCGCGGCCTCGCTCGACGTGCCGATGCGCACGTTCACCAACACGGTGGGCGTGGACGTGCTGTCGTACGGCGGCACCAAGAACGGCATGATGTTCGGCGAGGCCGTGGTGGTCGTCAACCCCGACGCGGTCCGGCAGATGAAGCACATCCGCAAGATGTCGATGCAGCTCGCGTCGAAGATGCGGTTCGTGTCGGTGCAGCTCGAGGCCCTGCTCGCCAAGGACCTGTGGCTGCGCAACGCCCAGCACGCCAACGCGATGGCGCAGCGGCTGGCGGCGGGCGTGCGCGAGACCGACGGGGTGGAGATCCTCTACCCGGTGCAGGCCAACGCGGTGTTCGCGAAGCTGCCGCACGAGGTCTCGCGGCGGCTGCAGGAGCGCTACCGCTTCTACTTCTGGGACGAGGTCGCCGGGCACGTGCGCTGGATGTGCGGCTTCGACACCCAGGAGGAGGACGTGGACGGCTTCCTCCAGGCGCTCAAGGAGGAGCTCGCCCGTTAAGGGTGCCAGCTCCTTCGGTAGCTGAATAGATATACCCTCGACCGTAAATTCATTGATCCGCGGTCGGGGGTATGCCTATGCTCCGGGCCATGCAGCTGATCCCGCAAAGCCCAGACGTCCACGCCTATGTGGCGGCGGACGAGGTCATCGACCACGAGCATCCGCTCGTCCGGGAAACCGCCGAAACCCTCTGGACCGCCACCGGCGACGCATATTCATACGCCAAGGTCGCCTTCGAGTTCGTCCGCGACACCATCCCGCACTCCGCCGATTCCGGGGACCTGCGCGTCTCCTGGCGCGCCTCGGACGTGCTGGGCACCCGCAACGGCATCTGCTACGCCAAGTCCCATGCGCTGGTCGCCCTGTTGCGCGCCCGGGGCATCCCGGCAGGCCTCTGCTACCAGCGGCTGGCCGACGACGACGGCACCAACCCTGTCGTCCACGGGCTGATCGCCCTCCGGCTGCCCGGCGCCGCGGACTGGGCCCGCCAGGACCCCCGGGGCAACAAGCCCGGCGTGGACGCCCGGTTCGCCCTGGACGGCGAGCAACTCGCCTACCCCGTACGCCCCGCGCTCGGCGAGGTCGACTACCCCGAGCTGTACGCCACCCCGCACCCGGCCGCGCTCAGGGCCCTGCGGGAGTCCGCCGACCGGCCGGAGCTGTGGCGGAACCTCCCGACGGCTCTGTAGCTGCCGCGGCGCCGCCCGGTCGTGCCGGTGCCTGCCGTGCCACCAGCGCGTGCAGCAGGGCCGCCGCCAGGATCAGTAGGGAGATCCCGGCCAGCAGCGCCTGCGGCGGTGCGGCCGCGGCGAAGCCGACGAGCGCGGCGCCGACCGACGCGGCGGTCAGCTTGAGCCCCGCCCCGAGGGTGAACACCTGGGTCCGCACGGCGTCGGGGGCGTACTCCGAGCGGATCCGGAGGGTGGCCGTCAGCAGCGGCCCGTCGCACACCCCCGCGGCGGTGAACAGCACCGCGGCGAGGGTGACGGACGGGGCGAACGCGGCTGCCGCCAGGGCGGCCCCGGTGCCCGCCATCGCCCAGCGCGCCAGCCGCCCCGGCTCCACCGCCGTGATCCGGCCCAGCGTCAGAGAGCCCGCCAGTGCGCCCACCGCGAAGGCCGTCATCAGCACGCCCCCGGCGCCCGGGCTGTCGAGCCGTGAGGCCAGCAGCACCGAGGTGGTGGTGAGCGTGCCGATACCGACGAAGGCCAGCGTCGTGGCCGAGGTGATCGCCCGCAGCTCCCGGATCCGCCACAGGGCTGCCAGCCCGGCGCCCAGACCGGCGGGGGGAGGGCCGGCGGGTGCGCCCGGGCTGTTCGCCGGGTTCGTCGCCCGGGCCGGCTGCGGGGCTCCGTACGGGAGGGTCGCGGCCAGTGCCGCCGCGAGAGCACCGGCCAGCGCGAGCGCCGCCATCGCGGGCGCGGCCGAGCCCAGCGCGGCGGCCAGGCCCACCACCGCCGGGGCCGTCACCGCGGCGGCGTTGTAGGTGGACGCGTCCCACGCGTACGCCCGGTCCCGTGCGGCGCCCGCCGGGACCAGACCGGCGACCAGGCTGGACATCCCGCCCGTCACCATCGGCCCGCAACTGCCGCCCAGCAGGGCCACCGCGAGCACCAGCGGCGCCGGGGCCCGGCCGAGCAGCACGGACAGGGCCGCCACCGCACAGGTGAACCCGGCCAGCGCGCCCACGTGGAACAGCCTCGGCCGGCGGGTCCGGGACGCGGCCACCCCGGCGAGCGGAGCCGCCAGGATGTGCGGAGCCAGCCAGGCGGTCAGGACGAAGGCCCCGTGCGCGGCGCTCCCCGTGCGCTCGAGGGCGAGCAGCACCACCGCGAGGCTCATGCCCTCCGAGGCGAACCGCGCGGCCAGCGCAGCGGCCAGGTACCGCCCGAACCCGTGCATCCCCGGACCCCCCTCGAGATGTGTAACGTGATAGCGGCACGAGACGTTACGCCAAACGGATGTAGAACGAAAGGATCCGGGGATGACCGACTCCGCGCACGGGTTCTCGGCCGGCCGGCGGCTGATCGATCTCGCCGAGGCGGTTCGCCTGGATCCCGAACTCCCGCGCGCCGAGCTGGCGGCGCTCCTCGAGCGGCACGGTGAGCACCCCCGCGACCTCACCGAGGAGGCCTTCACCGAGGCCGGCGCGGCCGAACTGCGGTCCGCCGCCCGGCGGATGGGCGCGGTCCTCGCCGAGGCCGACGAGGACCGCGCCGCCGAGGCCCTCAACGCGCTCTTCGCACAGTACGGCAGCCGCCCCCGCCTGACCCGGCACGACGGTCACCCCTGGCACCTGCACGTGGACAGGGGGGAGCAGGCCGGGTGGGGCGAGTGGTTCCTCGCCTCCGGGGCCCTGGCGCTCTCCCGGCTCCTCACCGAGTACGGGCGGATCGCGTGGGGTGCCTGCGCCGTCGGGGGCTGCGGGCGGTTCTTCCTCGGCGCCGGGCCCGGCAGCGCCCGCCGCTACTGCTCCACCGCCTGCGCCACGCGGGCGCGGGTCGCCGCGCACCGCAGACGCAAGCGCGCCGAGACGTCCGGGCAGGTGGGGGCGGCCGCGGAGGCGTAGGCGGCCCGGCGGGTGGAAGCAACAGGAAAGTTTCCTGTCGATAACGTTGTCAACTTGGCATGCCCATGGGTACTTTCGGCGGCAGGAATTCCCCGTTCCCCCCACCTGCGACCGGAAGGCGCTTCATGCGTTACGGAGTCCCCGCCGGGCTGGCCGCCCTCGCACTCGGCTTAACCGCGGCCCTGACCCTCACCCCCTCCGCCCACGCCGGACGCCCGCGGCCGGCCCCCGCCGCCGCGGCAGCCCCCGCCCCCTTCGCCCACCCCGGAGTCCTCAGCAGTCGCGCCCAGCTGGACTTCGTACGCACCAAGGTGCAGGCCGGGCAGCAGCCGTGGAAGGGCGCGTTCGACGCGATGCTCGCCAGCAAGTACGGCTCCCTGTCGCGCACGCCCAAGCCGCGCGCCGTCGTCGAGTGCGGCTCGTACTCGAACCCGAACCTCGGCTGTTCCGACGAGCGCGAGGATGCCATCGCGGCGTACAGCGACGCCCTCGCCTGGTACATCACCCGCGACGCGAAGTACGCGAAGAAGTCGGTCGAGCTGATGGACGCCTGGTCCGCGAAGATCAAGGACCACACCAACAGCAACGCCCCGCTGCAGAGCGGCTGGGCGGGATCCACCTGGCCGCGCGCCGCCGAGATCATCAAGCACACGTACACCGGCGGCTGGCCGAACCAGGGGCGGTTCGCGGCCATGCTGCGCGACGTCTACCTGCCCGAGGTCATCAACGGCAAGCCGAACAGCAACGGCAACTGGGAACTGATCATGATGGACGCCGCCGTCGGCATCTCCGTCCACCTCGACGACCGCGCGAGCTACGACAAGGCCATGGCCGTCTACCTGGGCCGGGTCCCCGCGTACTTCTACCTGGCCTCCGACGGCCCGCAGCCGAAGTACCCGCCGCGCTCGAGCATCGACACCAAGAGCGAGCTGGTCGACTACTGGCACGGCCAGAGCACGTTCGTGGACGGCCTCGCCCAGGAGACCTGCCGGGACTTCGGCCACACCGGCATGGGGATCGCCGCGACCATGCACGTCGCCGAGACCTCGCGGATCCAGGGCCGCGACCTCTACCCGGAGTTCAAGGACCGCTTCCGGCACGCGCTCGGCTTCCACGCCGCGTACGAACTCGGCGCGCCGGTGCCCTCCTGGCTGTGCGGCGGGAGCCTGACCAAGGGCATCGGCCCGGCGACCGAGGTCGGCTACAACGCCCTGCACACGCGGCTGGGCATCGAGATGGACAACACCCGCAAGCTCACCGAGGGACGGCGCCCCGCGGGCAGCGAGAACCACTTCGAGGCATGGGAGACGCTGACCCACGCCGAGAACCCCAACTGACGGGCGCGCGCTGACCGGCCGGCACGCTGCTCGACCGGCACGGTCCGGTGGCCCCGCCGTGAACAGCGGGGCCGCACGATCACCCGACCCGGTGGTCCGGGATCAGCCCGCTTCCTTGACCTGAGCGGCCGTCGGCGCGGTGCCGCCCAGGTGCGCCGGCAGCCACCAGGAGTCCTCGGGACCCTTGGGGGCGGCCGGGTAGGCGCGCTGCGCGGCATCCAGCAGCTCCTGCACCCGCTCGCGCAGGCGGCGGGTGATCGCCCCGGCGTACTGGTCGCTCGGCGCCTCGATGGGCTCGCCCACCCGCATCGTCACCGGGATGTGGCTGCGCTTGAGGTTCTTCGGACGGCCCTTGGTCCACAGCCGCTGCGTGCCCCACAGTGCCACGGGGATCAGCGGGACGCCGGCCTCCTGGGCCATGCGCGCGGCGCCCGACTTGAAGCTCTTGAGCGTGAACGACTGGGAGATCGTCGCCTCGGGGAACACGCCGATGATCTCGCCGGCGCGCAGCGAGTCGAGGGCGTACTGATAGGCCGTCTCACCCTGCTTGCGGTCCACCGGGATGTGCTTCATCGCGCGCATCAGCGGGCCGGACACCTTGTGCCGGAACACCGACTCCTTCGCCATGAAGCGGACCAGGCGCTTCTGCGGCCGCGCGGTCAGGCCGGCGAAGATGAAGTCGAGGTAGCCGATGTGGTTGGACACGAGAACCGCCCCGCCCTTGCGCGGGATGTTCTCCGTGCCCTTCATGTCGATGCGGATGTCCAGCGCCCGGAACAGGGTGTGGGCGGCGCCGATCACCGGAGGATAGACGAGCTCAGCCATCAGGGGGAGACCCCGCTTTCTGCCTGGGGAGGTACTCCCGGCCGGAAGTTACGGCTGCGTAGGTACGCGGCCCTTGGGGATCGTGCCCCAAACGCGGCCTGCTGGCCAGCCCAGACGTCTGTGCCCGAGGAGATTCTCGTCACGCCGGGAATGCGGCGCGTGTCCGGGGCGCTCGGATCACCGTACGAACGCATCAATGATGCAGGGAACGAGGTCTGCGGTGACGGCGGGTGTGGTGCGGCTGGGCGTGGCGGAACTGGGTGCGGAGCCCGGGGAGCGGGCCAGCCTGGTGCAGTTCTCCAGCGCGTTCTGCCAGCCCTGCCGGGCCACGCGGCGGATCCTCGCCGAAGTGGCGGAGCTGGTCGAGGGGGTCGCGCACATCGAGATCGACGCCGAGGCCCACCTCGGACTCGTGCGCGCCCTGGGCATCGAGAAGACGCCGACCGTGCTCGTCCTGGACTCCGCCGGCCGGATCGTGAGGCGCGCCGCGGGGATGCCCCGCAAGGTGGATGTGATCGCCGCCCTGGGTGCCGCGGTATGACCGGTGCGCCGGTACACACGCCCGCACGCAGCGTGACGCGCCTCGCATCTGCCCCGTGCGGCTTGACTGTGTACACGAGAGATCGCCAGGCTGGCCGCATGCGGTATGAACTCCTGCTTTACGGGCGGGTCCACGTGGACCTCGTCCGCTACGCGAGCGCGCGTTGTCGGAGCCACTGAACGACCCCGGCCTCCGACCTGATCCGACCGCGCCCGTGCCCGCCGCCTGTGCGGCAGAAGGAAGCTCCTCGATGACAGCCCCGCCGGCAATTCCGACGGCCCATTCCGCACGATTCGACGCCGCCCAGCCGGGCTCGCCCGACCTGCTCCGCTCCGTCTTCCGCCGGCACGCCGCGGGAGTGGCCGTGATCACCGCCGCCGACGAGGGCGGCCGGCCGGTCGGGTTCACCGCGACCTCGCTCAACTCCGTCTCGGCCGATCCGCCGCTGCTGTCCTTCACGATCGCCACCGGTTCCTCCAGCTGGCCCGCGATACGCGACTCCGAGCACCTCGGCGTCCACATACTCGGCGAGCACCAGACGGAGCTCGCGGGCCTGTTCGCCCGCAGCGGAGCCGACCGCTTCGGGCCGGCCACGGGCTGGGCCCCGGGTCCGCACGAGGTCCCGCTGCTCGACGGCGTACTGGCGTGGCTGGTGTGCCGCGTCGTGGCGCGGGTGCCGGCCGGGGCGCACCGGGTGATCATCGCGGAGGCCGTGGCCGGGGACCCGGCGGGGGAGGGCCGCCCGCTCCTGTACCACCAGGGTCGCTTCAACGCGTTGCGCGACTGAATCGTCCCTGCTGGGGCGGGTCTGGGCGGCGTTGGACAGATCACAGTTCACCGGCCTTGCAACCGTGGGGGACCCACGGTGTACTGACGAGTAACATTCCCATCGGAGCGCGGGCCGCCCCGACCGGGATCCGCCCGACAAGGCGCCTATGCTGCCTGCACAAGGCGGTATCAGAAAAAAGACGATGCGGTAGGAGAGCCGGCGTGAGCCTG
Source organism: Streptomyces katrae (assembly GCF_000717655.1). Lineage (GTDB taxonomy): Bacteria > Actinomycetota > Actinomycetes > Streptomycetales > Streptomycetaceae > Streptomyces > Streptomyces katrae_B. Next base: position 29,490 of record NZ_JNZY01000012.1, on the reverse strand, counting down.
AGGATCGTTGTCTGTGTGAAGTACGTGCCCGACGCCACCGGCGACCGGCACTTCGCCGATGACCTGACGGTCGACCGCGACGACGTCGACGGTCTGCTGTCGGAGCTCGACGAGTACGCCGTCGAGCAGGCGCTGCAGATCGCCGAAGAGGCCGACGACGCCGAGATCACCGTCCTGACGGTGGGCCCCGAGGACGCCAAGGACGCGCTGCGCAAGGCGCTGTCCATGGGCGCCGACAAGGCCATCCACGTCGAGGACGACGACCTGCACGGCACCGACGTCATGGGCACCTCGCTGGTGCTCGCCAAGGCGATCGAGAAGGCCGGCTACGACCTGGTCATCACCGGCATGGCCTCGACCGACGGCACCATGGGCGTGCTCCCGGCGATCCTGGCCGAGCGCCTGGGCGTCCCGCAGGTCACCCTGCTCTCCGAGGTCAAGGTCGAGGACGGCACCGTGACCGGCCGCCGCGACGGCGACTCCGCGAGCGAGCAGCTGGAGGCCTCCCTCCCGGCGCTCGTCTCCGTGACGGACCAGTCGGGCGAGGCCCGCTATCCGTCCTTCAAGGGCATCATGGCCGCCAAGAAGAAGCCGGTCGAGTCCTGGGACCTGGAGGAGCTCGAGATCGAGTCCGACGAGGTCGGCCTCGAGGGCTCCTGGACCGCGGTCGACTCCGCGGCGCAGCGCCCGGCCCGTACCGCCGGCACGATCGTCAAGGACGAGGGCGAGGGCGGCAAGGCGCTGGCCGAGTTCCTGGCCGGCCAGAAGTTCATCTGAGAACTTCGGCCACCCCCTCATAGCCCCCAGACACTTCGCAATAGCAGGAGAGCAGTCCCATGGCTGAAGTTCTCGTCTACGTCGACCACGTGGACGGTGCCGTCCGCAAGCCCACCCTCGAGCTGCTGACGCTGGCCCGCCGCATCGGCGAGCCCGTCGCCGTCGCCCTCGGCGCCGGTGCCGCCGACACCGCCGCCGTGCTCGCCGAGCACGGTGCCGTCAAGGTCCTCACCGCCGACGCCCCCGAGTTCGCCGACTACCTCGTCGTACCGAAGGTGGACGCGCTGCAGGCTGCATACGAGGCTGTTTCCCCGGCCGCCGTCCTCGTTCCCTCCTCCGCCGAGGGCAAGGAGATCGCCGCGCGGCTGGCCGTCCGCATCGGCTCCGGCATCATCACCGACGCCGTGGACCTGGAGGCGGGTGACGAGGGTCCGGTCGCGACGCAGTCCGCGTTCGCCGCGTCCTTCACCACCAAGTCCCGTGTCTCCAAGGGCACCCCGGTCATCACCGTCAAGCCGAACTCGGCTCCGGTCGAGGCCGCCCCGGCCGCCGGTGCCGTCGAGGCCCTCGCCGTCACCTTCGGCGCCCTCGCCACCGGCACCAAGGTCGTCTCCCGCACCCCGCGCGAGTCGACGGGCCGCCCCGAGCTGACCGAGGCCGCGATCGTGGTCTCCGGCGGCCGCGGCGTCAACGGTGCCGAGAACTTCCACATCATCGAGGAGCTCGCGGACTCCCTCGGTGCCGCCGTCGGCGCCTCGCGCGCCGCCGTCGACGCCGGCTGGTACCCGCACTCCAACCAGGTCGGCCAGACCGGCAAGTCGGTCTCCCCGCAGCTGTACATCGCCTCCGGCATCTCGGGCGCGATCCAGCACCGGGCCGGCATGCAGACCTCGAAGACCATCGTGGCCATCAACAAGGACGCCGAGGCCCCGATCTTCGACCTGGTCGACTACGGCGTGGTCGGCGACCTCTTCGCGGTCGTCCCGCAGCTGACCGAGGAGATCAAGGCGCGCAAGGGCTGACCTGCGCTTCTCTTCGTCGTCTGACCTTTGGCTGACCGTCTCGGGGCCGTGTGGTGTTTCTCACCGCACGGCCCCGAGTCGTTTGGCCGTGTCGGTGGAGGGACCATTGACTGGGCGGAACCTCGACACTAAATTCTGCTATGCGGATCTAAGCTTCCGTGAAGCGGAAAAGAGGAGAGTGCACGATGGGTCAGCAGGAGAAGGTGGCGACGAGCCTCGCAGGCGCGGTCAGCGAGGGCATCAGCGCCTCCCTCGCGCCGGTGGACGCGGAGCTCGCGCGCCACTACCCGGGCGACCCCGGCACCCGCCAGCCCATCCACACCGTCTACGTCCCCGGTGACGTCTTCGCCGCCGACACCATCCGCTCCTGGGGCGACCAGGCCCTCGCGGCCCTCGACCAGCACGCCCCGGACGCCGCGACCTTCGCCAAGGTGCTCGGCATCAGCGACGAACTGGCCGTACCCGTCTACGACCGCGTCCGCGCCAAGCTCGCCGCCGAGCCGATCGAGGACCTCCGCGTCGACTTCGAGGACGGCTTCGGCGTCCGCTCCGACGAGGAGGAGGACCAGGCGGCCGCCCGCGCCGCCCGCCTCGTCTCCGAGGCCTTCTCCAACGGCGCGAACGCCCCGTACATGGGCATCCGCATGAAGTGCATGGAGTCCAACGTCCGCGACCGCGGCATCCGCACCACGGACATCTTCCTGTCCGGGCTGCTGGAGCACGGCGGCCTTCCCGACGGACTGGTCCTCACCCTCCCCAAGGTCACGTACGCAGAGCAGGTCAGCGCGTTCGTCAAGCTTCTGGAGGCCTTCGAGACCGCCCGCGGCCTGCGCCCGGGCCGGATCGGCTTCGAGATCCAGATTGAGACCAGCCAGTCGATCCTCGCCTCCGACGGCACCGCGACCGTGGCCCGGATGATCGAGGCCTCCAAGGGCCGCGCCACCGGCCTGCACTACGGCACCTTCGACTACAGCGCCTGCGTGGGGGTCTCCGCCGCCTACCAGTCGAGCGACCACCCGGCCGCCGACCACGCCAAGGCGATCATGCAGGTCGCGGCCGCCGGCACCGGCGTACGCGTCTCCGACGGCTCGACGAACGTCCTGCCGATCGGCACCACCGAGCACGTCCACGAGGCCTGGAAGCTGCACTACGGCCTCACCCGCCGGGCCCTGGCCCGCGCCTACTACCAGGGCTGGGACATGCACCCGGGCCACCTCCCGACCCGCTACGCGGCGGTCTTCACCTTCTACCGCGAGGGCCTCGAGACGGCCGCCGCGCGCCTGAAGGCGTACGTCGCGAAGGTCGAGGGCGACGTGATGGACGAGCCCGCCACGGCCAAGGCCCTGGCCGGCTACCTCGTCCGCGGCCTGGACTGCGGCGCGGTGGGCGCCGACGAGGTCACCGCCCTGACGGGCCTGACCCGCGCCGAACTGGACGCGTTCGCCATCCCCCGCCGCTCGGCGACCCTGACCGCGACCGCCTGAGGGACGTCCTGCTCGTAGCGCTCGCACGGCCTCGCACGGCCTCGCGCGGCCCCGCCCGGACGACCCCGGGCGGGGCCGCGGTTCTTTGGTGCGATATGTCCTGAAGGTGGTGGTGCGCGTCATGGAGCGCACCCTGGCGAACCCTGGCGAATAGCCGCCACAGGCCCCGTGACCGACAGGCGTCCTGGAGCATGGCGCAGGAACCGGAGTGCCCGGCATGCCCGGTATCCCGCGCTTCCCCTCTGCCGTGCCCGCCGTCTCGCATGCTCCAGGAGATTCACCCATGATCGAACGTCGGGACGTCGTCTCCCGGACGACAGAATCCGTCGTCCGGGAGACGACGTTCGAAGGCCGCCCCGCGGCCGAATACGACCGGCCGAGCGCCTGGCTGCTCCTGACGACACGACCGGTCCAGCCCGAGAACAAATGGCTCGGGCGCCTCGCGGAACTGCCGAACATCCACGACTCGACCCGTCAGTTCATCGAGATCGCCGAAAAGTACGACCACATCGCGCGCTGCGTCGAGTACGACGCCGTCGACGGAGTGACCGAGACGGAACTGCTCGCCGCCCTGGTCGTCATCCGGGAGCTCCGCGAGAAGCTCCAGACCGACGAGGCGCGGCTGCTCGGAGCCGCCCGCCGCAAGAAGATCACCTGGGCCCGGATCGCGGGCGCCCTCGGGCTGAAGTCCCGGCAGGCCGCCGAACGGCGCCACCTCCAGCTGCGAGCCGACCTCGACGAGGCCAGCGGCAAGCGGCTCAAGCAGGCGGAACGGGTGGCCTACGCCCGCGCCTTGCGCGACCGGCCCGACGAACAGGCCTGGGCCGAGCAGCACTGCGCCCGCGCCGCCGAGCTCGGCACCGAACTCGCCCGGTTCCTCACCGTCCTGCCGCCACCGCGCCTCGAGGCGCGGCCCGCCGGGGCGAAGACTTCCGAGACGCGGGCTCCCGGGCGCGAGGGCCTGATCGCCGACCTCGGCGAGGCCCTGGCCGGGCTGGTGGCACTGCAAACCGCAGGACCCGTCCAGAGCGCCTCCGATCTCAACCCGGAGCGGTACGCGGCCGCTTGGCGCACCGAGTACACCCTGCGGTTGCTTGAACTCCTGGGCCGGGCCAGGGAGAACGAGCCCGCTGCCCTCCGCGCGCACCCCGGCCTCCGTGCAGGGATCGACGAGTTCTGCGCGGCGGCCGGCACCGTCGCCCGCCCGTGAGCGCCGCCGGCGCCGCCGACGGGGCGGTCGCCGATCTGGCCGTCGAGCTGCTGATCTGGATGTACGGACGCCGGTCCGCAGCCGGGATCCCCGTACCCCTCGGGCAGTTCGTCTCCGACGAGGACCCGCGGGCCGCCCCGGCGGAAGCAGCCGCCCGCATGCTCCGCGGCCGCGGCCATCTGACCCTGGAGTACGTCTTCGGCGGGGCGCTCGTCGGACCGACCGAGGCGGGACTGGCCGAGGCCGACCAGGTCACCCGCGCCCGCGGACGCGTGGACGCGCAGTTCGGCTACGTCCTGGACGAGCTGGTCCGGCAGGCCGCCGAAGCCCCCGACGCCGTGGTCCGGCTGGTCCCCTTCCTCGCCCGCACCCGCTTCCTGGGGCTCCCGCTGCGCGAGGGCATCGTCCGGCGGGCCGCCCGCTATCTCCAAGGGCACGGGCTGGCCCAGCTGTGGACGGACGACCCGGACGCGCCGGCCCTGATGCTCACTTCGCGCGGCGAGGACTGCGCGATGTCGCTCTCCACTTCGACCGTGAGGCACTACATGAACGACCAGCGACCCCACACAGCGCCCGCCTTCATCATGAACGTGTACGGAGGCGCCGCCGCGCAGGGCATGGCCGTCACGCAGAACCTGGGCGGCCCGGCCGCCGGGACGGCTCTGCTCGCCGAGCGGATCCGGGCCCTCGCAGCCGAACACGGGCTCGGCGGGGCCGCCTTCGACGCGGACGTGGCGTTGGTGCAGGACGTGGACCAAGACCCTGCCCGCCGGGCCGGTGCCTGGCACCGGATCAGGGCGGGCCTGCTCCAGGCCGCGCCCGCGCTCGCCGGGCAGACGGCACTTGCCGGCATCGAACTGGGCCTCGGTCTCCTGACCCGGTAGCGCCCGGCCTGGTTCAGGCCGGGGGGAGTTCGCCCGAGCCGCGGGGGATCAGGCGGGTCGGGAGTTCGATCCGGGCCGGGGAGAGGGCGGCGCCGGCGAGGCGTTGGAACAGGCGGTCGGTCGCCACCCGGCCCAGGGCCGCCGCGTCCTGGGCGACCACCGTCACGCCGGGGCGCAGCAGGTCGGCCAGCTCGAAGTCGTCGAACCCGACCAGGGCCACCGGCGGCCGATGCTCGGCCAGGACCCGGACCACCGTCACCGTCACCCGGTTGTTCCCCGCGAAGACCGCGGTGACGGGGTCGGGGCCCGCCAGCATCGCCCGGGCCGCCTCCCCGACGCGTTCCGGGGCCGTCGAGCCGAGGGAGACCCAGGGCTCGGCCACCGGCAGGCCCGCCTCCGCCATCGCCGCGCGGTAGCCCCGCAGGCGCTCCGTCGCCGTCTGGATGTGCGGCTGGTCCCCGATGAAGCCGATCCGGCGGTGGCCGCCCCCGATCAGGTGCGCCACCCCCTCGCGGGCGCCGCCGAAGCTGTCCGACAGCACCACGTCCGCGTCGATCCGGCCCGCCGGGCGGTCCACGAACACCGTCGCCACACCCGCCCGGATCTCCGGCTCCAGGTAGCGGTGGTCGTCCCCGGCCGGGATCACGATCAGCCCGTCCACCCGGCGCGCGCACAGCGCCAGCGCCAGCTCCCGCTCCCGGTCGGGGTCCTGGGCGCTCGACCCGTTGATGAGCAGCGCCCCATGGGCCCGGGCCACCTCCTCCACCGCCCGGTTCAGCGGCCCGTAGAAGGGGTCCGCGAGGTCCTCCAGAACCAGCCCCACGGTGGCCGTACGTCCCTTGCGCAGCACGCGCGCGCTGTCGTTGCGGCGGAACCCGAGCGCTTCGATGGCCTCCTGGACCCGCCGCACCGTGTCCGGGGTGACCCCCGACTCGCCGTTGACCACCCGCGACACCGTCTTCAGGCCCACACCGGCCCGGGCCGCCACGTCCTTCATGGTCGGCCGGTTGCCGTAGCGGGGGTCGGACGGGCGGCGGGTCTGCGGCACGGGACGGAATCCTCCGGAAGCGGCGGGTACGGCTCTGACCTTGAGGATAAGCACTGGGCCGGGGAGCGGGTTTCCGTGGCAGGGTGATGCGGGCAAGCCACTGGGGGCTCCGGACGAGCCATGCGGAGAGGGGTAGACGTGATTGTCTGGATCAACGGCACATTCAGCGCCGGGAAGACCAGCACGGCCCGCGAACTGACCGGGATCCTGCCCGACAGCACCCTGTACGACCCGGAGCTCGTCGGGGACGCACTACGCCAACTGCTGCCGCGCAAGCGCCTCGCGGAGGTCTCCGACTACCAGGACCTGCCGAGCTGGCGGCGCCTGGTGGTGGACACGGCCGCGGCGATGCTCGCTGAGCTGGGCGGGGTGCTGGTCGTGCCGATGACGCTGCTGCGGCAGGAGTACCGGGACGAGATCTTCGGCGGGCTCGCGGCGCGCCGGATACCGGTGCGGCATGTGCTTCTCGCCCCGGAGGAAACGATCCTGCGGGAGCGGATCGCGACGCGGGAGGAGCCGGGCGACCCGGCGGACGTGGACCTGCGGGTCCGGCAATGGGCGTACGACCACATACCCGCCTACCAGCAGGCACTGGCCGGCTGGCTCGCGGCGGACGCGCACGTCATCGACAACGGGGCCCTGACCGTACGGGAGACGGCGGAGCGGATCGCCGAAGCCGTACGCACGGACGCGGCCCGGGTCTGCGACATCGTGCAGACGCCGGAGCCGACGCGGGAGACGGTGGCCGCGGGGGTGCTGCTCTTCGACGACGAGGACCGTGTGCTGCTGGTGGATCCGACGTACAAGCCGGGCTGGGAGTTCCCGGGCGGCGTGGTGGAGGCGGGCGAGGCGCCGGGGTGCGCGGGGGTGCGGGAGGTCGCGGAGGAGCTGGGCCTGACGCTGGGCGCCGTACCGGGGTTGCTCGTCGTGGACTGGGAGCCGCCGGTGCCTCCGGCGTACGGGGGGCTGCGGCTGCTGTTCGACGGGGGCCGCCTCCCGGCTGCCGCCGCGGCCGGGCTCCGGCTGCCGGGGCCGGAGCTGCGGGCCTGGCGGTTCGTGACGGAGGCGGAGGCGGAGGGGCTGCTGCCGCCGGTCCGGTACGAACGCCTCCGCTGGGCCCTGCGGGCCCGCGAGCGAGGACGCCCCCTGTACCTGGAGGCGGGCCGCCCCACGCCGTAGCCGGCGCCGCGACTGCCGCCCTGCAGACCTGCGGCCCGGTCGGCGCCCGGCCGCGGCGGCCGCACGGCACTGCTGCCGCTGCGCGGGGCTTTCGGTCTCCTCCCCGCCCCGCCCTTCTCCCGTTCACCGGGCTCTGCCCGGACCCGCTGCCGAGCTGCCGCGGCACACGGGACCCGGGCCGCCGGCACCTCGAACGCCGGAGGGGCCGGGAGCTTGGCTCCCGACCCCTCCGGGCGGATCCAGCCCCGCCGGCGGGGGAGGCGCGGGGTCCGGGCGAGCCCGGACTACGGGAAGACCGGCTCCGACTCCGTGGCCGTGAGGAGGGTGGCCGCCGTGTCCTCGGTCAGCGGGTCGCCGTGGCCGAAGCAGGCCACCGACGGGGACAGCGCCGCGAGGCGGCGGAAGGAGGCCTGGGCCCCGTCACGGTCCACGTTCATGACGCCCAGGATCACCTGGCCCACCCCCGCGATGCAGTCGCCCGCGAACAGCACGCCGTGGCGCGGCAGGTGGATGCCGATGCTGCCCGGCGTGTGGCCCGGGGCGTGGACCACCACAGCGCCGCCGCCGAACGGGAGCACCTCGCCGTCCTCGACCTCGCGGTCGACCCGAGTCGGCGGCGCCTCGGGGACCGTCAGCCCCTTCTCGTACAGCGGGACCTCCCAGTCCAGCAGGACCGGCTCCGGCACCGGGAGCTCGCCCCGGATCACCGGAGCCTCCAGCCGGTGCGCCACCACCTCCGCGCCCCAGCGGGCGGCGAGTTCGTCCGCGGCGCCGACGTGGTCGCGGTGGCAGTGCGTCAGCACGATCCGCTCCAGCCGCTCCGGGCTCAGCCCGAGGGAGCGGACGGCCTCCTCGATCGCCGCCGCGGATCCGGCGTGGCCGGAGTCGATCAGGGTCAGGGCTTCGCCGTCGCACCACAGGTACGCCTGACCGATCGGGAAGCGGAGCATGTGGAGCCGCTGCGGGAGTACCTCTACGAGATCCATGCTCCGAACGTACGTGCACCGACTCCGCCCCCGGCACGCCTTTCACCAGGAGCGGAGTTCGCCCTCAGCGCAGGTCAGCCGCGCTTGGACTGCGCGTAGTTGACCAGGAACAGGGCCTCCGCGACCGAGAGGCGTTCCAGCTCCTCCGGCGAGACGCTCTCGTTCACCGCGTGGATCTGCGCCTCCGGCTCGCTCAGCCCGATCAGCAGCATCTCCGCCTCCGGGTAGAGCGTGGTCAGCGTGTTGCACAGCGGAATCGATCCGCCCATGCCCGCGACCTGCATCTCCTGGCCCGGGTACGCCACCTGCATGGCCGCCGCCATCGACGCGTACGCCGGGCTGCTCGTGTCCGCCTGGAACGGCTGGCCCTGGCCCACGACCTCGAGTTCGAGGCGCGCCTGCCACGGGGTGTGCGCCACCAGGTGCGCCTCCAGCAGCTTGATGGCCTCGGCCGTGTCCACGCCCGGCGGCACGCGCAGGCTGATCAGCGCGCCTGCACTCGCGTGCACCGACGGGGTGGCGCCGACCACCGGCGGGCAGTCGATGCCGAGCACCGTGACGGCCGGGCGGGCCCACAGCCGGTCCGCGATCGTGCCCTCGCCGATCAGCTCGACCCCGTCCAGCACCCTCGCATCGGCGCGGAAGTCCGCCTCCGGGTACTGCAGGCCCTCCCAGACCGCGTCCGAGGCCAGACCGTCCACCGTGGTCGAACCGTCCGCGGCGCGCAGCGAGTCCAGCAGCCGGATCAGCGCGGCCAGCGCGTCGGGGGCGACGCCGCCGAACATGCCGGAGTGCAGGTTCCCGCCGAGGGTGTCGATCTTCACCTTGATCAGGGTCATGCCGCGCAGGGTGGCCGTCACCGTCGGCAGGCCGAGCCGGAAGTTGCCCGCGTCGCCGATGACGATCGTGTCGGCGGTCAGCAGCTCCGGGTGTGCCTCTGCGTACTGCTGCAGACCGCCGGTGCCCTGCTCCTCCGAGCCCTCGACGATCACCTTCACGCTCACCGGCACACCACCGTTGGCCTTCAGCGCGCGCAGCGCCAGCAGGTGCATGATGAACCCGCCCTTGCAGTCCGCGGCGCCGCGCCCGTACCAGCGGCCGTCGCGCTCGGTCAGCTCGAAGGCGGGGGAGACCCAGGCGGCGTCGTCGAGCGGCGGCTGCACGTCGTAGTGCGCGTACAGGAGGACGGTCGGCGCACCCTCGGGGCCGGGCAGGAAGCCGTACACCGACTGGGTGCCGTCCGGGGTGTCCAGCAGGGACACGTTCTGGAAGCCCTCGGCGCGCAGCGCGTCGGCCACCCAGTTCGCCGCGCCCTCGCTCTCGCTCCGGGGGAACTGCGCCCAGTCCGCCACCGACTGGAAGGCCACCAGCTCGGTCAGCTCCTGCTTGGCGCGGGGCATCAGCGAGGCGATGGTCTCGGCGATCGGATTCTGGGACATGGGCACGCTCCTCTTGGGTGCGACGTTGTGTACGTGTACGCCGGCCGCATCCGCGTCGTGGGCGTATGCGGGGTACGTCGAAAGTCAGTCCCGATCCTCGCACAGCAGGACGGGGCGGACTCGCGCCGTAGGATTTGCCTGCATCGGAGCAACCGCATGATCAGGAGCATCAGCACATCGTGAGCAGCGACGACAGCACCGTCGGGGGACCCGACTCAGCAGCAGGGCAGGCCGCTCAGGGGGCGGGGGACGCGATGGCCGGGAGCGCCGGCGGAACCGGCGAGGTGTGGGACGTGGTCGTGGTCGGGGCCGGACCGGCCGGCGCCTCGGCCGCGTTCGCGGCGGCAACGGCCGGGCGGCGCGTACTGCTGCTGGAGAAGGCCGAACTGCCCCGCTACAAGACCTGCGGCGGCGGGATCATCGGTCCTTCGCGCGACGCCCTCCCGCCCGGTTTCGTCCTGCCGTTCAAGGACCGCATCCACGCGGTCACCTTCTCACTGAACGGGAAGCTGACCCGGACCCGCCGTTCGCGGCAGATGCTGTTCGGGCTCATCAACCGGCCCGAGTTCGACGCCGCTCTGGTCGCCGAGGCCGAGAAGGCCGGAGCCACCGTCCGTACGGGTACCGCCGTCGCGCGGGTCGAGCAGCACGGGGCGGCCGTGCCCGACCGGCGCACGGTCGCCGTGGTGCTCGCCGACGGGGAGACCGTCCTGGCGCGCGCGGTGGTCGGCGCCGACGGCAGTGCGAGCCGCATCGGCGCGCACGTCGGGGTCGAGATGGACCAGGTGGACCTCGGCCTCGAGGCGGAGATCCCGGTCCCGGAGACGGTCGCCGAGGACTGGAAGGGGCGGGTGCTCCTCGACTGGGGCCCGCTGCCCGGCAGTTACGGCTGGGTCTTCCCCAAGGGCGACACCCTCACCGTCGGGGTCATCTCGGCGAAGGGCGACGGCGCCGCGACCAAGCGGTACCTGGAGGACTTCATCGCCCGTCTCGGACTCGCCGGCTTCGAGCCCGCCGTCTCGTCCGGGCACCTGACCCGCTGCCGCAAGCCCGATTCGCCGCTCTCGCGCGGCCGGGTACTGGTCGCGGGGGACGCGGCCGGGCTGCTGGAGCCGTGGACCCGGGAAGGCATCTCCTTCGCGCTGCGCTCGGGCCGGCTGGCCGGGGAGTGGGCCGTGAAGATCTCCGAGGCGCAGGACGCGGTGGACGCGCGCCGCCAGGCCCTCAACTACGCGTTCGCGATCAAGGCCGGACTGGGCGTGGAGATGAGCGTCGGCAAGCGGATGCTGACCGCCTTCGAAGCCCGGCCGGGGCTGATGCACGCGGCGATCACCGGCTTCCGCCCGGCATGGACGGCCTTCGCCCGGATCACCCGGGGTGCGACGACGCTGCCCGACCTGGTGCGGACGTACCCGATGGCCCGCAAGGCGCTGCACGTCCTGGACGGCAGGCAGGCGCGGAACCGGGGGCAGGGGCAGCCGGAGCAGGAGAGGGAACAGGCCTAGGGTTCCGGGCCCGGGGGCGGCCCCGGGGGCGGCCTGGGGGCCGGGCCTCTTCGGGGCCGGTGTGTGGACGAGGGTGGCGGTCTTGCCGGGGGTGCGGGCAAGGCCGCCGCTGCTTTGGTGCCGGGTGCCGGGTGCCGGGTGCGGGATGCCGGATGCGGGGCGGCGGCGCGGGGTGCGCCCTGCCCGTCAGTTCGACATGGTGATCCGGAAGACCGGGTGGTCGCCGGCCGCCGCCTGGAGCTCCGCGTCGGAGGAGTCCGCGCTCACGCCCTGGAAGAACCGGTTGACCTCCCAGCCCCACTTCGCCAGATAGGCGCGCAGCACGGCGGCCTTCTGCACCGGGTCGGTGAGCTCGGTGACCGTGAAGGTGCGCACCTTGCGGCCCACGCGGAGCTCGCCGCCGCCCGCCACCCGCATGTTGCGGACCCACTGGGAGTGGCCGCGCGCCGACACCAGGTACTGCTCGCCCTCGTACGTGTGCGGGTTGACCGGGATCCGCTGCATCTTGCCGGACTTGCGGCCGCGCACCGACAGCTCGGCCGAACCGGCCAGGGAGATGCCGAGCCGGGCCAGCTTCCCGAAGAGGGAGTTGAAGCGGGTGGCGAGCGGGCCGGCCTGGACGTAGTACGGGTGGGGGGTGGGCGCGTTCATGACTGTCTCCGAGGCTACTGGGAGAGCGGTGCTCTCGCTTGAGATCAGTGTGCACGGATCGCTGCACCAAAGCAAGAGCAGCGCTCTCGAAATGGAGCAGTGACCCCAATTTTGGGCACTGCTCTTTCCCCGTGGCACACTGCTCGCATGAGTACCGTGCGCGGGGCCCGGGAGCGGGCCCGTATCGAGGTCACCGCCGCCATCAAGGACGAGGCGCGCCGCATGCTGGCGGCCGAGGGCGCCGCCAAACTCTCGCTGCGTGCCGTGGCCCGCGAGCTGGGCATGGTCTCCTCGGCCCTCTACCGCTACTTCCCCAGCCGCGACGAGCTCCTCACCGCCCTCATCGTCGACGCCTACGACAGCATCGGCGCCGCCGCAGAGCAGGCCGACGCCCGCACCCTCGCCGACGGCGCCCCGCCCCGCGAGCGCTGGACCGCCGTCTGCGAGGCCGTCCGCGGCTGGGCGCTGGAGCACCCGCACGAGTACTCCCTCATCTACGGCTCCCCGGTCCCCGGCTACAGCGCTCCCATGGACACCGTCGGCCCCGCCTCCCGCGTCGGCAACACCTTCCTCGGCATCGTCCGCGCCGCCCATGCCGGCCGCGGCCTCGCCCTCCCGCCGCTGCCCGCCGACCTGCGCCCCGAAGCCGTCCGGATGACCGCGGACTTCGCCGAAGGGCTGCCGCCCGAGGTCACCGCCGCCCTGGTCGCCGCCTGGGCGCAGCTGATCGGACTCGTCTCCTTCGAGCTGTTCGGCCAGTTCAACCGGGTCGTCGAGGACCGAGCGACCTTCTTCACCCACGCCGCGGGCCAACTGGCCCACGGGGTGGGGCTGCCCGCCGCATGACGGGCTCACATGATGAGGTGACAGATCGCTTGTCTGTTCCTCCTGTCAATGCGGGTGGTTCACCCTTCACCGATCGGGCGCCGGTCTAGTGTTCGTCGGGTCGTGCTCCTGCCCCCGCCCATCGCCGGAGGAACAGCCATGGCCCGCGCCGTGAAGGCCCTCTACGCCGTTCTGATCACCTCCTTACTGGCCGCCCCGGCGCCCGCCGTGACCGCCTCGGCCGGCACGGGAGACGTGGCGGCGGCCGAGGACGCCGCACCGGTCCCCAGACCCCGGATAGCCGGCGTGCGGGGCCTGGAGATCGCCGTCCCCGCATACGCATGGGCCGGCGACCCCATGCTCGGCGACCTCGTCGCCACCACACCCGCCGCCTCCGTGGTCGTCCTCAACCCCGGCAACGGGGACGCCCCCTTCGACGCACCCTGGCAGGCCCGCGCCGACGCGCTGCGGGCCGGGACCACAGCCACCGGCGAGCAGACCAAGGTCCTCGGCTACGTCCACACCGACCACGGCAACCGCGACATCGCCGCCGTCAAGGCCTCCGTCGACAACTACCTCAAGACCCGCGACGGCCGCCTGCACGTGGACGGCATCTTCTTCGACGTGGTCAGCCGCGACTGCGGCCCCGGCAATGCCACCCGCGACCACTACGCGCAGCTGCGCGCGTACGTGCAGGACACCATGAACGCCGCCGACCCCACCGCAGCGGACCTGGTGGTCGACAACCCCGGCACCGCCATCGCCGACTGCTACCTGGAACCGGGCCACCGCACCGCGGACGTCTTCGTCACCTACGAGGACACCTACGCCGCCTACACGGAAGGCGGCTGGCTCGGCGGGAACGTCTTCGGCGCGTCGGGCGGCTACCGCCCCGGCACGGAACTCGACCCGACCGGCACCGCGTTCTGGCACCTCGTCCACGCCGTCCCGGACGCCGCCGCCATGCGCACCACCCTGCGTACGGCGTTCGACCGCGCCGCCGGCTACGCGTACGCGACCGGCACGCTCATGCCGAACCCCTGGGACGAGTCGCCGAGTTGGAAGTTCCGCAGTCAGACCGCGTACGCCGCCACCGTGGGCTGAACGCGTCGCCGTCGGGCCAACGGCGGACTTTCGGCGGTGCCGTGGGCCCGGCGCGATTCCGTAGGGTCGCGGGCTTGAGGGCAATGATCGACGAATCACCGTGACCCGCACGCGTCCCGGCGGCGGCCCTGGCTGTTCGGCACCGTGGCCGCGGCCCGCGTCGCCGCGGGCACAAACAGCGGCTGGTGGCTGACACCCGAGGCGGGCTGGCTGCACGTTCCTCGTCGGGGGGCGCCCCGGCCGGGCGCGGAACCCGGCGCTGGCGCTGGCTGTGGTGGTGGCGGCCGCCATCGTGGCCGGGGCCCGGTACCGGCCTGGCTCGGATGGGCGAGCCCGTCGACGGGCCCGGCGGCGGCCGTGGTGCCGTGGTGCGCGGGCCGGTTCCTGCGCCGCCAGTACCGCGAGCTGGTACGCGCCGGGTGGGAGCGAGCGGGCCTGCCGCGCGAGCACCGGGCCGCCCCACGCGACATCCGGGCCCGCGCGCGCGGCCGTGGACCGGATCGGGCAGGGCCCCGGCCCCCGCCGCAGCCGCCGCGCCCGCCCTCACGGCCCGCCGGCCCCCTCCGTACCGCATGAGTGGGTCCATGGCGCCGACGGCAGGGATCCCGTCGGCCGGGCACTCCCGCCGAACGGCGGGCCGCACCTCCGGCGATCGTCAGGGGTTGCGCAGCCCGCCCGGCCATGATCCAGCCGTGGTCCGGGCACGACCCGAACGCGACGGTCAGCGCCCGTCGTTCTCCGGGCGGCGGGCGAAGCGCCACAGCACCCGGGTGACCCGGAGCAGGAACACCGCCGCAGCCGGCCCCCCGCCCGCCAGGGTCAGGACGGCATCGGTGGTGGGGGAGACGTCGAAGACCAGGGCGGGGCCGTACACCGCCCCGAACACGAGGGCGGCCGCGAGGCCCGCGCTGACGAAGGCGTAGCCGATCTCTACCGTGATCGCGTCGCGGTCCGCCCGGGTCCGTCTCTCCATGCACGCAGTGTCACAGCCCGTACCGTACGGTCACAAGAGCGCCGCAGGCTTCCGCTCAGCCGATGCCGGCCGTCTCGGCCCACTGCCGCGCCAGCGCCTCGTCCCCGGTCACCCCGGGGCCCAGCAGCGGGAGCCGGTTCCACAGGGCCTCGTACAGCCACGAGGCCTCGCCGGTCACCTCGCAGTCCGCCGGGTCGCCCGTGTCGCCCGACACCGTACGGGGCGGCTCCGCCGACAGGTGTACGGTCCACGCCGCGCCCGTGTCGGCGGCGCGGATCCGCAGCACCCGCGGCTCCCCGGTCCGCATCCGGCTGCGCGGCCGCGCATGGAAGCCGGTCAGCAGTTCGTCCACCCCGTCCTCGGCGAACTCCGGCGCCAGCGGTGCGAAGGGCACCCCGAGCGCCGCCTCCGCGTCCATCCGGTGCACGGCCGTCTCGTGCGCCTGCCGGCGCGCCCAGAACGCCAGCGGCGACGGCGCGGCCGTCGGCAGGAAGGTCCAGCACTGCACATCGGCCGGAGCCTCGGTCAGCGTCGAGACCAAGGCCTCGTGCGCCTCCCGGTACCAGGCCACCAGCTCGGAGCCGACCAGCTCGGGGGCGTCCGGGAACGGGCCCGGCTCCACGACCGCGTCCCTGACGTACCCGGCGGCCCACCGGTGCACCGCACCCGTGTGCCTCAGCAGATCGGAAACCCGCCACCCCGGACACGTCGGCACCGGGGCGTCCGTACCCGCCCGTTCGGCCGTGTCGGCGAGCAACTCGCCTTCCCGCACAAGGGCCTCGACATACTCTGTGATCTTCATGCGGGCAGTCTCCCACCGACCGGTGACAATGGGGCCATGGACGGGGAACCCGGGGAACTCTTCCCGCGCGAGCGGACCGAGATCGCCCCCGGCGCCGTGCACGTGCCCGACTGGCTCGCGCCCGAGCGCCAGCGGGAGCTGCTCGAGGCCTGCCGCGCCTGGGCGCGCCCGCCCGCCGGGCTGCGCACCGTACGGACACCCGGCGGCGGGACGATGACCGCCCGCCAGGTGTGCCTCGGACTGCACTGGTATCCGTACGGGTACGCCCGCACCGCGGTGGACGGCGACGGGGCCCCGGTCAAGCCGATGCCCCGCTGGCTCGCGGAACTGGGGCGCGAGGCGGTGACCGCGGCGTACGGCCCGCCGGAGCCGGCCGGGACCGGGGACGGGGCCAGAGCCGGAACCGGAACCGGCGAGGCGTACGACATCGCGCTGATCAACTTCTACGACGGCGACTCCCGCATGGGCATGCACCGCGACGCCGAGGAGAAGTCCGGGGCGCCGGTCGTCTCCCTCAGCCTCGGCGATACGTGTGTCTTCCGCTTCGGCAACACCGCCTCCCGCGGGCGCCCCTACCAGGACGTGCCGCTGCGCAGCGGCGATCTGTTCGTCTTCGGCGGCCCGGCCCGGCTGGCCTATCACGGGGTGCCGAAGGTCCTGCCCGGCACCGCCCCGCCCTGGCTCGGGCTGGCCGGGCGGCTGAACATCACCCTGCGGGTCGGCGGGCTGGGGACACCCCCCGACTGACCGGCGGCGCCGCGCACACCGCCGATCATGCGAGGATCGCTGTCATGAACGGCAACGGGGCCCCGCCGCGGGTGGGGGAGAGGACCAAGCTGGAGCGGGGCCGCGGCGCCCTCGGTCCTGCGCTGGAGCTCGTCCACACGGGCCGGGCCCCGACCCGCGCCGTCCTGACGGCCGAGCTCGGTGTCACCCGCGCCACCGCCGGGGCCGTCGCCGCCGAGCTGGAGGCGCTCGGCCTGATCCGCGTGGACTCCCGCCCGGGCGGTGCGGGCGGCACCCAGGGCCGCCCCTCGCACCGGCTGTCCATCGACGAGAACGGCCCCGTGGCGCTGGCCGCGCAGGTGCACCCCGACGGGTTCCGGGCCGCGCTGGTCGGCCTCGGCGGCCGGATCGTGGCCACCGCCCCGGGCAAGGTCACCGTCTCCGCCGACCCGGCGCAGGTGCTGGGCGCGGTCGTCGAGGCGGGCGCGGCGCTCCTCGCCGAGACCGGCCGCCGCTGCATCGGTGCGGGCCTCGCGGTCCCGTCGGCGGTCGCGGAGCCGGACGGTACGGCGCTCAACCCGCTGCACCTGGCCTGGCCGGCCGGGTCTCCCGTACGGGCCGTGTTCGCGCAGTGCGTGAAGGCGGCCGGGATCGACGGCCCGGCGCTGACCGGGAACGACGTCAATCTGGCCGCGCTCGCCGAGCACCGGCACGGCGCGGGCCGCAGCGCCCAGCACCTGCTGTGCGTGGCCACGGGCCACCGCGGGGTGGGCGGCGCGCTGGTGCTGGACGGCCGCCTGCACAGCGGGAGTTCGGGCCTGGCCCTGGAGGTCGGCCACCTCACCGTCAACCCGGAGGGGCGGCCCTGCCACTGCGGCGGCCGCGGCTGCCTGGACGTGGAGGCGGACCCGCTGGCCTTCCTGACCGCGGCGGGCCGCACCCCGGGCCCGGAGGTGTCGCTGCTCCAGCAGGCCCGCGACCTGCTGCGCGAGGAGTACGCGGAGCCTGCGGTACGGGCGGCCGCCGAAGAGCTCATCGACCGGCTGGGCCTGGGCCTCGCGGGGCTGGTGAACATCCTGAACCCGGACCGGATCATCCTGGGCGGCCTGCACCGGGAGCTGCTGCACGCCGACCCGGAGCGGCTGCGCGCGGTCGTCGCGGACCGCAGCCTGTGGGGCCGCAGCGGGGGAGTACCGATCCTGCCGTGCACCCTGGACCACAACAGCCTGGTCGGCGCGGCGGAACTGGCGTGGCAGCCGGTGCTGGACGACCCGCTCGGGACCCTGGGGGCCGCAGCCTAGGCCGTCCTCACCGGCCTCGCCACTGGGCCGGGGTCACCGCCGGGCCGGCCTCGCCACTGGGCCGGGGTCACCGCCGGGCCGGCCTCGCCACTGGGCCGGGCTCGTCGCCGGGCCGGCGAGCGGCCGCCGGCGCCCGGGCGGCGTTGGTGCTGCCGGGGCGCGGGATGCGGCGGCGGAACCCTCACCCGGGCCTGGCGCCGACCGACGCCGCCACCGACATGCCCGTCGGAACGGCGCCCGGGTCCACGGCGACGACCACCGCCGGCACGGGTTCTCGTACGGGTTTGAAGCCGTTTCCGATCGGACGCTGCTGCGCCGATGCCGCCGGGGCGGCGCGGAGCGAGAACCACACCACCTTGCCGGGGCTGTCGGCCTGGTTCCGCGCGCCCCAGGCCTCGCTGACCGCCGCGACCAGCGCGAGCCCGCGTCCGCAGGTCTCCAGGGCGTCCGCGGCCGCCTCCCGCAGGACGGGAAGCCGCGGATCGCTGTCGTACACCGAGACCGTGAGCCGCCCCAGCCGCAGCTCGATCTCGACCGTGCAGGTCTTGTCCGGCTGCGCATGGCGGTGGACGTTGCTGAGCAGCTCGGTCACGCCCAGCGCAGCCCGGTCTATGAGCGGATCGAGCTGCCAGTGGCGCAGTTGCGCCGAAACGATCCTTCGGATCTGCCCGATCCGGGACGGCAAGGCCTGCAGTTCCACGACGCAGTGCCTGCGTGAATGACTGATCACGGCTGCGACTCCCCGACATGAGTGTTACGGGTGCTGCACCCTCAGTAATGCTCCACCAGGGTCACCCACGGTGCCCGTGTATGCAACCGAACGCGATCGAAAGCGATCCGCATAGATACCCAAAGGGACTGTTTGTGCAGGTGAGGGAGGTACATTGCGAAAGCAGGGGGCGAAGAAACGCACGAAGGAGCAAGGCGCATGAGCACCACCCGTACCTCCGGTACGACGGCTACGACGATCGACGTCGACCGCAGCGACGCGGACTACCGCGCCTGGCTGAAGGAAGCCGTCCGCAAGGTCCAGGCCGACGCCAACCGCTCCGCGGACACCCACCTCCTGCGCTTCCCGCTCCCCGAGGAGTGGGGCATAGACCTCTACCTCAAGGACGAGTCCACGCACCCGACGGGCTCCCTCAAGCACCGCCTCGCGCGCTCGCTGTTCCTCTACGCGCTGTGCAACGGCTGGATCCGGCCGGGCCGGCCGGTCATCGAGGCCTCGTCCGGCTCGACCGCCGTCTCCGAGGCGTACTTCGCCAAGCTCATCGGCGTTCCGTTCATCGCCGTCATGCCGCGCACGACGAGCCCGGAGAAGTGCCGCCTCATCGAATTCCACGGCGGGGAATGCCACTTCGTGGACGACTCGATGAAGATGTACGAGGAGTCGGCGGAGCTCGCCGCCCGAACGGGCGGGCACTACATGGACCAGTTCACGTACGCGGAGCGGGCGACGGACTGGCGCGGCAACAACAACATTGCAGAATCGATTTACCAGCAGCTGCGGTTGGAGCGTTACCCCGAGCCCGCGTGGATCGTGGCGACCGCCGGCACCGGCGGCACCTCCGCGACCATCGCGCGCTACGTCCACTACATGCAGCACGACACCCGCGTCTGCGTCCCGGACCCCGAGAACTCCTGCTTCTTCGACGGCTGGACCGGCAACGACCCGCACGCGAGCAGCGATTGCGGCTCGCGCATCGAGGGCATCGGCCGGCCGCGGATGGAGCCGAGTTTCGTGCCGGGCGCGATCGACCGGATGATGAAGGTGCCGGACGCGGCGAGCGTCGCCGCGTGCCGGGCGCTGGAGCAGGCCATCGGGCGCAAGGCGGGGGGCTCGACGGGGACGGGCGTGTGGAGCGCGCTGAAGATCATCTCGGAGATGGTGGCCGAGGGGCGCAAGGGCAGCGTGGTCACGCTGCTGTGCGACCCGGGCGACCGCTACCTGGACAAGTACTACTCGGACGAGTGGCTGGCCTCGCAGGGCCTGGACATCGCCCCGTACGCGCAGACTCTCGAGGCACTGCTGGCGACGGGCGTCTGGCAGGAGCCGACGGCCTGACCGGCGGGAGCCGCCCGGTGCCCGGGCCGGCGGCGTGTCATGCGGCGTGTCATGTGCCGCGTCATGCGCCGCCGGTCGGGCGCTGCGACGACAGGCGGGCGTCCAGGGCCCGGACCGCCGAGCGGAACGAGTGGCCCAGCCCCGGCCGGGCACCGGTGAGGGCGAGCCGGAAGAGCACCGGGCCGTCGGCGGCGAAGGTCCAGCGCACCTGGGTGCCCGATCCCGACTCGGCGGGGGCGAGCCGCCACTCCTCCAACAGGGCCCGGACCCCGGGGGCGTTGGTCTCGTCGACCCGGTACGCGTAGCGCCGTTCCGGATCCGCCGCCATGATCGTCTCCTGGAAGCGGGTTCCGCCCACCAGGCGGACCTCCCGGCCCGCATCCCCGTGCGTCGGCCGGGCCAGCGTCACTGCCTTGAACCAGCGCGGCCAGCCCTCGACTTCCTCGGCCAGGGCCCGGTACACGGCCTCGGGCGCTGCCGCCGTCCGCGCGGCGAAGCTCAGGCGGACCGGGGCGTCCTCGATGAAGTCCAGCCCCACCGGGCGGAGTCGGCGTGCCATGGGGTGCCTCCTGGAGGTGGGCAGCGGAACGTACGTGCGCATCTGGTGCGCGTACCATAGCTGGCGCCCCGTCAGATGTCCGCTGAAGGTCCGGTCTTCCGGCAGGAGCACCGCTCGGAGGGGGCCTAGGCACGGGGTCCGTGACGCGGGATGCTGTTGCTGCGCTGATCCCGCCCCGCTAGCGGAGGCCGCCGTGCCGGACATCCCCAAGCCCCCGCATCCCCTGGCCCTCGAACTCCTCACACCCCCGCATCCCCTGGCCCTCGAACTCCGTGTGCACGGAGTCCACGGCGCACCCCCCGACGAGCTGCTCGGCGACCCGCGCACCGTCCGGATCACCGGGGACTCGACCGCCGCAGTGTTCCGCCGCGCCGCGGACGCCGACGCCGAGGACCACCCCGAGTGGTACGCCGGCCGGCCCGTGGTCGAGGCCTACTGCTGGTCCCGGCTCACCTCCGGCAACGGCGCCCGCGCCCTGTGGCTGCTGCTCCTGCCCTTCATGGTGGTCAACCTCGCCCACTGGGCCCGGCCGGCCGCGCCCGCCACCGGTCCGGCGCCGCGCGGGGTGCGGACGTACGGGGTCCTCGTACGGGTCCTCGCCCTCAGCCTCACCCTGCTGCTGATCGCAGCCGCCTGCGAGGTCTCGCTCGACCTCCTGGCCTGGCAGTGCGCGGGCTCCACCCACTGCACCGGCTCCCGTTCCTGGCCCGCGTTCCTCGAACCCGGCGGCTGGTGGGGCCAGCCCGGGCGGCGGCTCGTCCTCGGCGCGCTGGTCCCGGCCGCGCTGACCGGGCTGCTGTGGTTCCTGTCGAACCGCACGTGGAGCGCGTACGAGACCCAGCCGCCGCCCGCGGGCACGGCCGTACCCCCGGCCGCCGCGGGCAGTTCGCCCGCGCTCGGCCGGCCCGGCTTCTGGTACGGGCGGCGCATCGTGGCCCGGCTGCGCGCCGCGCACACCGCCGCCGGGCTGCTCACCGTCGCCGCCGCCGTCGCCGTGCCCACCGCCCGCTACGACCGCCGCGCCGGCACCCCCGCCCTCGAGGCCCTCGGCTGGGCCCTGGAGGTGCTGCTCGCCGGCGGGGCCGTCGCCGTCGCCTGGGTCGTCTGCCGGCGCGGCCGCACCGAGGCCCGCGCCGACCACCGCCTCGACCGGGCCGCCGTCACCCTCCTGCCCGGCTCCGCCCTCGCGCTGCTCGCCGCCGTGCTGCTGTACGCCGGCTGGTCCCGCCCCCGGTGGACCTCCGCCGGGCGGCTCCCCGGCGACTTCGCCTTCGGCACGCTCATGCTCGGCCAGGGCTGCTGCGTCCTGCTCCTCGCCGTCGTCGCCGCTCGCCTGTACCGGTCGGCCCCCGACCCGGCGACCGCCCTGTACGGCCTCGGCGGCCCCGCCATCGCCATGCTCGGCTGCGCCCTCGGCGGGGTCATGTCCGGCGGTGTCGCCCAGCGGGTCGCCGACTGGCTGGACGGAGCCGGGGCCCCCGGGCCGGGCGGGGCTCCGCTGCCCGCGCCGCCCGTGCTGCTGTCCTGGCAGGCCGCCGTACTGCCCCCGCTGCTCCTCGTACTGGCCCTGGTCGCCGCCTGGTTCGCGGTGAGCGGGATCCGCCTTCGGCGCGGGCTCGCCGCCGGGGTGGCCGCCGAGTACCCGGGGGAGCCGCCCGACGAGGACCGCAGCCGCCGGATCGCCGGGGCCCGGGCCGCCGCCGCGCTCACCGATTCCGCGCCCTGGTTCGTCGCCGCCGTATCCGGGATCACCCTGCTGCTCGGCGCGGGCGCCCTCGCCGGAGCCTGGATCAGCGGCCGGGTCCCGGGCGAGGCCGCCCGCGGCGCCCACCCGCTGCTGGAGACCGCCGCCCGCGCCGCACAGGACGCCGGGTCCTGGCTCATAGGGCTCGGCTTCGTCCTGTTCGTCACCTGGGGCCGCCGCGCCTACCGGGACCCCGCCGCCCGCCGCACCATCGGCGTGCTGTGGGACGTCGGCACCTTCTGGCCGCGCGCCGCCCACCCGTTCGCGCCGCCCTGCTACGCCGAGCGCGCCGTCCCCGACCTGACCTGGCGGATGACCGGCTGGACCGGCCGCACCGGCGGCCGCCTGGTGATCTCCGGTCACTCCCAGGGGAGCGTCCTCGCGGCGGCCGCCGTCTGGCAGCTGCCGCCGCAGGTCCGCCGCCGGGTCGCCCTCCTCACGTACGGCTCCCCGCTGCGACGGCTCTACGGACGCTGGTTCCCGGCGTACTTCGGCCCCGGCCCGCTCCGCGCGCTGCACGGCGACGTCGACTGCTGGCGCAACCTCTGGCGCGCCACCGACCCGATCGGCGGCCCCGTCCTCGCAGCCGCCCGCGACACCACGGGCCCGGCTGCCCCGGCGGACCCGGGAAGCCCGGCCGCCCCGGCCGGCTCGGTGGACCGCGGGCCGCTCGCCGACCCGCTCGCCTACGGGCGCAGCGCCCGCCACCCGCTGCCCGCGCCGATCCTCGGCCACTTCGACTACCAGGCCGACCCCGCCTTCGCCGCCGAACGCGACGCCCTCCTCGCCCGTTTGGCGGGACCCGCCCGCCGCGCCCGATCGGCGGGGCCGGCCCCGAGCGGCGACACACCCGCCGTGCCGGCCCCCAGGGTCAGCAAGGAGCCGGCAGAGCCGGAAGATCCGCCGGGAACAGCAGGGTGAGCTCGTCCGTGCCCGGATCCGACAGCTGCGCCACCCGGCCCGCATGCCGCTCGACCATCGACTCGAAGGTCTGGCGGGCCGTGCGGCCGTTGCCGAACGCCGGGCCCTTCGGAAGCTCCGTGAAGTACGTCAGCAGTGCCTCGGCCGTGCCCTCGCCGAGCCGGTACTCGTGCTCCTCCGCCTGCTGCTCCACGATCCGCAGCAGCTCCTGCGGACCGTAGTCGCCGAAGGTGATGGTCCGGGAGAACCGCGAGGTCACACCCGGATTGACGGTCAGGAACCGGTCCATCTCCGCCGTGTACCCGGCGACGATCACCACGACCGCGTCCCGATGGTCCTCCATCAGCTTCACGAGGGTGTCGATCGCCTCGCGCCCGAAGTCCCGGCCCGAGTCCTCCGGTGCCAGCGCGTACGCCTCGTCGATGAACAGCACCCCGCCGCGCGCCCGCTCGAAGGCCTCCTGCGTACGGATCGCCGTGGAGCCGATGTGCTCGCCGACCAGGTCCACGCGGGACACCTCGACCAGGTGGCCGCGCTCCAGCACCCCGAGGGAGGCGAGGATCTCGCCGTAGAGCCGGGCCACCGTCGTCTTGCCGGTGCCGGGGGAGCCGGTGAACACCAGATGGCGGCGCACCGAGGCGGCCTTGAGGCCCGCCTGCTGCCGTCGCCGGCCCACCTCGATCATGTCGGTGAGCGCCCGCACCTCGCGCTTGACGCTCTCCAGGCCCACCAGTGCATCGAGCTGGCCCAGCACCTCGCCGGAGCCGCGCGCCGCCGACGACCCCCGGTCCGCGTCCTCCACCGGGCGCGGAGCGGGCACCTGCGCCGCCTGCGCCGCAGGGCCCTGGACCGCGCCGACCGTACGGATGCCCGCGCGCTCACCGGTGAGGGCCCCGGCCGCGGCCGACTGGGCCGCGAGCCGCGACCCGGACTCGTCGCTCGTGCACTCCTCGGCGAGGGGGCCGTCCTCCGAGAACTCGTAGCCGCTGCGCGCGCAGCGCTCGGTGTGGCAGCGGGTCAGCGTGGTGCGGCAGCCGTCGATGACGTGGAAGCCGAAGCCGGAGCTGCCCGTCACCCGGCAGGAGTGGAAGCTTCCGCGGCCGCCCGCCGACACGTAGAACCCCGCCTCGGACGGGGAGCTCACCGTGCACCGCTCCAGCGCGGGGTCGGCGCCCTTGGTGACGATCACCCCTGTCTGGACCGCGTCGATGGT
Source organism: Streptomyces katrae (assembly GCF_000717655.1). GTDB lineage: Bacteria > Actinomycetota > Actinomycetes > Streptomycetales > Streptomycetaceae > Streptomyces > Streptomyces katrae_B. The sequence continues at coordinate 5,072 of NZ_JNZY01000012.1, read as the reverse complement.
GCAGTTGGCGAGGGTGCCGCCGCTGCCGTGGTCGCGGAACCAGGCCCCGGTCGCAGCCTCCCGGATCCGGCAGTCGTCGACCTGTGCGGTCGCCCCGTCGCTCACCGAGACGGCCGTGTTGCGCACCTGGGACAGGTCGCTGTCCACGACGTCGGCGCGCGAGCCCCGGTCCAGCACGAACACCGCGTCCGGCACGTCGTGCACGCGGCAGGAGTTCAGCGAGGCGGTGGCCCCGTCGCTGATCCACACCGCCGGGTAGTCGCCCGTGCTGTCATGGATCTCGCAGGACTCGGCGTCCACCCGGGTACCCGGATCCCATACCGACAGACCGTTGCGGCCGAACCGGCGGACGGTGGTGCGGCTGAGCGTGAGCACCGAACGGGAGCGCAGGTCCACCGCGTTCTCCGGGATGTCGTGGATGTCGCAGCCGGCGAGGGTGAGCACCGCGTCCGTGTCGAGGGTGACCCCGTCCGTCGCGGTGCGGTGCACCGCGCAGTCGGTGAGCCGGGCCACCGCACGCGCGGCGATCTGCACACCGGTGCCCTTGATCTCGTACACCTCGCAGCCCAGCGCCTCCAGCCCCGAACCCTCGCCGGTGACCGCGATGCCCGCGCCCGACGCATGGTGGATCCGGCAGCGCTCCAGACGCGGATGCCCGCCGCCGCGGACGGAGACCCCGGCCTGCCCGGAGGCCACCACCTCGCACTCCTCGAACACCCCGCCGCCACCGTCCAGCACGGCGATCCCGACGCCCGTCGGGTTCTCCACCGTGCACCGCCGCACCAGGGGGCGGGCCCCGCCGCGCACCTCGATGCCGGCCGCCGACCGGGTGCTCACCCGCAGATCGGTGAGCTCGGGGGAGCCCTCCTCGACGAGCAGCGCGGGCGCCGCCCGGTCCTGCCCTTCCAGGTGCAGGTCCTGGACGACGGCCGAGGCGCGCACCGTCAGCGCGACCCCGTCGAGCGGGGCGATCCGTACCGAACCCACCGAGCCCTCCGGCCCGCGCAGGGTGACGGCATGGTGGAGCACCAGGTTCTCCCGGTAGGTGCCGGGAGCGATGGACAGCACGTCCCCGTCGCCCGCGACGGCGAGCGCGGCGGCCAGCGTCGGATACTCACCGGAGCGGCGCCGCCACCGCGAAGACCCGCCGTGCGTCACCTGGACCGTGCCCTGTGCCATGGTGCTGTCGTTCCCCCGCCCTCGTACTCGCGCTGTCGAAGCGACCGAAACCACCACCGCCGCCCACCGTCGTGGCGACGACCGACCCCGGCCGCTCCACCGTAGCGCGCGCGGAGCCGGTGAGATGCCAGGTCAGCTGCCCGCGCCCGCCCGGCCCCAGTCCGGTCCCGCCGCCGCCCAGGCACGGTCCAGGCGTACGTACCGCCGATGCATGAGCCTTCGTACGACGAGCCGCCGGACCGTCTCCACCAGCGCGGCCGCGCCGACGGCCGCCGCCAGGCCCACCACCGCAGCGTGGGCACTCGCCGAGGACGCGTCGAGGGGACGCCCCACGAGCCGGCCCTGCGTATCGGTCCATATCCGGAACCGGTCCCCGGCCCGCGGCGGTTCCTCCGCGGCCGGCACCGTGCCCTGGTGGCTGCTGCCGTCGGGCGCCGTCCACGACGCCACGATCTGCGTGCGCTGGGGGGACTGCCGCTGCGTCGACGCATCGGCGCTCGCCCCTGCACCCGATGCCGGCTCGGCGGCCGGCCGGACCACCACCGCCGGGACGAGGTACCGCTCCTGCCGCTGTTCACGCGCGGCCCGCTGCAGCGTGCCGTCCACCTCCAGGCCCGCGACCGTGCCGACGGCCGGAGCCACCAGCAGGACGCACACCAGCGCGGCGAACGCCAGCCACGCCTCGAAGAGATCCGTCGGCCGGCGCAACGGATTGCGCCGCCAACGCCACACACCCATGGCTGTCCACACGGTCCGGCACCCCCTTTGCCTCCGTCTGCCTGCGGTCCAAGCCTCCCGCATGCCCCGGCAACGCGCATTCCGGGACGCGCGGCAGTCGTGTCACCCGATCCGGTGCACGAAGTCACGGAAGCCGAAGCCGATCTTCCGTACCTTCCTGCCACACCTGTCGAATGCACCAACGGCCCGCCCACGGTGCTTGGTTCCAGCGTTCCCCCAGAGCCCCTCGAAGGTGTCATTCCGAGGGGCCGCCGCACGCTCACTCCAGGACGCGGACCTCGTCGCCGACCCGCACCGTGCCCACCCGCACCGGAACCAGCTGCCGCCCGAACGCCAGCGACTTGCCGATCCGCCGGTGCCGGCCCAAGGTCTTGAGCGGCTCCTTGCCGCGCTCGGCCGTCGCCTGGTCGGTGGTCGTGACGATGCACCGCCCGCACTCCCGGGCCCCGCGGAAGACGGCGTCGCCGATCGCGATGCGCCGCCAGCCGTCCTCCGCCCACGCCTCGGCGCCGGCGACCACCACACTCGGGCGGAAACGGTTCATCGGCAGCGGACCCTCCTCGGGATGGTCCCCCTGCGCGATCAGCGCGTTGAGCGCGTCCAGCGACGCGAGGGTCACGAGCAGCACCGGATAGCCGTCGGCGAGGCTCACCGTCTCGCCCGGTAGCGCGTACTCCGGGTCAACGGGCCGCCGGACGGCAGGATCGTCCAGGTGCACCAGCCGCGCCGGCACCCCCAGGTAGGCGCTGAACCAGTCGGCCGCGGCGCTCGCGGCGAGCACGGTCTCGACCTTCTTGCCGAACAGGACCACCGGCTCCAGCGGACCCGGCTGCGGCACCTCCACGACCAGCTCGGCCATGCCCGGTGCCGAGAGCGCGACGGCGCCGCCCCCCAGCGGACGCGCCGCGGCCAACGCCAGCCGGGGCTGCTGGCGTTGGGTGATGACCGTGCCCTCGGTGTCGACGAGTGCCCACCGCCGGTCCCCGGACAGACCCCAGGGCTCCACGACCACCTCGTCGGGAGCTGTCCCCGCTACCGACTTGACGGGATGGACGTGGAGCGCCTGGACATACAAATTCGCCATGGGAGCATCCTGCCAGGAGCTCCCACGCGCGCCCCGACGAGCGTCGGCGGGCCCGTCAGTAGCCACGCCCCTGGTACGGGCGGCCGTACGGGTCCTCGTACGAGGCGGCCGGAACCGGAGCCGGAACCGGAACCTGCATCGGGCGCGGTGCGGCCGGACGCATCGCCTCGTACCCGGTGCCCGTGGCCACCGGTCGCGGCTGCTGCGGCTGCGCCTGCTGCATGTACCCCGCGCGGGCCACGACGGGCTGCTGCTGCGGGATGTACGGGGCGGGCGCGTTCTGCAGCGGCATCGGCGCGGGCGCCTGCTGCTGGTACGGGTACCCGTACGCAGGGGCTTGCTGCTGCTGGGGCATGGCCGGGGGCAGCGCGGGCAAGGACGAGGCGAGGGCCGGGAGGTACCCACCGCTCGAATAGCCGGCGCTCGGGGAGTCGTACGCGGCCGGAACGCGGATCGGGGCGATCTGCGGGGTGCCGCGTTCGGCGACGAGGGAGTCGTAGATGGGGGTGTCCGGGAAGGAGGGCGCGGAGTAGTAACCGCCGCCATAAGTGGAGCGGGGGGAGGTCATGGGACCTAAGTTAAGCCCACGACTTCACCGGGTCCATAGCGAGGTGTGACGAACACCGCCCTGACCTGCATATTCGCAGGTCAGAGCCACACCCCTCACTTCTCGTTCATGTGCACGTTTTCGCCACTTGCGCCCCGGGTTGCTCCTACTCGTACTCACCGGTTGGGTGTTGCACCGACTTGCTGCTGACGCAGCGTCACAATTCGGTGACCTGGGATGACATCGACACGGAGGGCGGTTCGCCGTTTCAGGCATCACTCGGACGGGCATAGGTGCGGCCCTTCCAGGCCGCGCCCCGGCCCCGGTAGTGCTGGACGGCCGAGTCGACGGTCATCAGGAGGTACAGGAGCGCCGTGAGCGGAAGCAGTGGAGCCAGCACGGCCGGCTGGCGGTAGTAGCGCAGCATCGGCAGATAGGTACCGGCCATCAGCAGCCAGGCGAGAGCACCGGCCCAGGCGGTGGCGACCCGCCCGGTCGCCAGACCTGCGAGGAAGGCGACCGGGGGGACGAGATAGACGAGCACGAGCCCCGCCACCGTCCCGGCCAGCAGCAGCGGACGGTGGCGCAGTTGTGCGTACGCACTGCGCGAGATCATCCGCCACAGGTCCGCGAGCGCCGGGTACGGGCGCACGCTGTCCACCCGCTCCGCGAGCCCCAGCCAGATCCGGCCGCCCGAGCGCCGCACGGCACGGGCGAGGGAGACGTCGTCGATGACGGCCTGCCGGATCGACTCCGGCACGCCCGCCCGTACGGCGGCCTCGGTGCGCAGCAGGACGCAGCCGCCGGCCGCGGCGGCGGTCCGGCCGGCCGGGCGGTTGATCCGGCGGAAGGGGTAGAGCTGGGCGAAGAAGTACACGAAAGCCGGTACGACGAGCCGCTCCCAGAGGCTGACGACACGCAGGCGGGCCATCAGCGAGACGAGGTCGAGCCCGGCGGTCGTCGCGGCCGCGACCAGCTCGCGCAGGCTGTCGGGCTCGTGCGCGATGTCGGCGTCGGTGAGGAGCAGGTACTCGGGCTCGGTGGCACGGGAGGTCCGGGCGAGCGCGATGCCGTGCCGCAGCGCCCACAGCTTCCCGGTCCAGCCGGGTTCCGGCTCGCCGGGGGAGACGACGGTGAGGGGCAGCCCGGGCTGCTCCCGGGCCAGCCGCAGGGCGAGGGCGCCGGTGCCGTCGGTACTGCCGTCGTCGACCAGGATGACCTCGGCTTCGCCGGGATAGTCCTGGGCGAGGAGCGAGGGCAGGCTGCAGGGCAGCACCCCGGCCTCGTCCCGGGCCGGGACGACGATGGCGACGGAGGGCCAGCGGGCGGGAGCGCTGCGCGGCGGTAGCCGCACGTCGGTCCGCCAGAACATGCCCTGGGCGAACGTGAGCCAGATCCAGACGACGAGGGACGCGCAGGCGGCGCAGAGAAGGCCCATGCGGGCAGTCTGCCGAACCCCGCGGGGCGTGTCCCGCATTCGGGCGCGGGCGGGGGTGGCGGGTTCCGCACTCGGCGGTGGGAGGG